>CAWBRJ010000016.1:0-116584 GCA_963790935.1 uncultured Acidobacteriaceae bacterium
TTCGGACCTAAGGCAGGTGTCGTTACCTACGATGATATCCAAAGCTACTATTCGTGGTATATGGCTCAGCAGAAAAGCTGCAGTGGAATGGCGCCGAACAGTTGCCCAGCAGTGATAGCGACATATAACATCACTATTGGTGGCGTTTCAGCCTCGCACTTTAGTAAATGTGTTCAGATCAAGCCCCAGTGAAGGTATAGTCATGACACGCGTTGCAAAGCGGCTTACCGCGATGATTGCTCTGGTCTCAATGTTGGGTCTCGGATTGCTCCCTTGGAGTAAACGAATCCTAGGTGCGTTTGGATAGATATTCATCGGATTAAATAGCAGAGATGCCTGCAATGCACTGTCAGGGGGTTTTGTGGACGGACGGACCTGACACTTTGCGAAAACATATTCACTCTAAGTTTCAAAAGCTGAATTCGCCGCCGTGAAAGTGACGCGCGCCCGTATGTCCGGGAACTCCCACGAAACCCCTGGTCTACGCGTCGATCCCGATGAACGAACCTTAATGTGTTCCAGCGGCATTTCCGACAAAGTTCCAGTCCCGGTCTGACAACCAAACTTCGTCCTGTCCCATCCGCACCCTACGCTTCCGCACAAAACCGCAAGACCTCCTCTGCCGCTGCGGTTGACAATGTAGCCACAAGGGGCTACATTGATCGTATGAAGACTGTCGGGGTTCGGGAGCTGAAGAATCGGTTGAGCGAATACCTCCGCGAAGTACGTCGAGGCGAACATCTGCTCGTGACCGATCGCGGAGAGGTCATTGGCGAGCTGTCGCCTCCTGGACAAGGTACCGCCGATACTTCCGTTCCTGTAGGCATTCTCGCACTCGCCAAACGCGGGATGCTCACCCTTGGAAGTCCTGGCGACGGTCGCTCTTATCCGGCTCTGCCGCGTTCCCAACGAGGCAAGCACAGCGCCGCTGAGATGCTGGCCGCGGAGCGTGGCAACCGGTGAACCTGTATGCAGAATCGAGCGCTGTATTGGCTTGGCTCCTTGATGAAGCAGCGGCCCCCGAAGTACGACGATTGCTGGGTACGGCGATCGTCGTCGTTGCCTCAGACCTTACCCTGATCGAATGCGATCGCGTGCTGCTACGAGCGGCTGCACTCGGCGAGCTCAGCGAGGCGGATTCCGCCGATCGGCGCGCTCACCTGGCCGCCGCTGCTTCGCAGTGGCAGGTCCTTCATGTCGCCGGCGAGGTGGTGGATCGCGCGCGAAAGCCATTTCCAGCCGAGCCGATTCGAACCCTGGATGCCATTCATCTTGCTGCGGCACTAACGGCCCGCGCGCATCTGGCCGGCCTTGGCCTTCTGAGCCTCGACGACCGTGTGCGTTCTGCTGGAAGGAGACTGGGCTTCGAGTTACTGCCCGTGTAGGCCTAGGGCCTAGGATTTATTCGTCAGACGGGACTGGATTTATTCGTCGGATTTATTCGTCAGACGGGACTGGGGCTTTGGAGGCGCAGCTTGCTACGGGTCGAAGGTGAGTTGGCGTTGCCGTTGATCTGTGACAATCTTCTCACGTGGTCCTCGCTTTTGTAGCGCTAGCTGCCGTTGAAGGGCCTTCTCAGATTCTGGCGGGGACAGACGGAGCAACCAATGGTAGTTTCGGGGACAGGTAACTTAAGCCCGATCTGGCAAGCGCACTCTGACGAGGTTATATAACATCAGGCCACAAGGGGCCAGATGAGAAGAGCACGCCGGCATCATGGCCGGCCGCATAATGAGATAATCGGTACATGGACGTGCAACTGCAAATTCCGGACGATGTGGCACGCGTGATCCAGGACCAACAGCCAGACCTATCGCGCGCGGCCCTTGAAGCGCTGGCGCTGGAAGGATATCGTAACGAGCGCCTGTCTGAAGGGCAGGTGCGCCGCATGCTGGGCTTCAGAACCAGAATGCAGGTTCATAGCGTCCTGAAAGCTCACAACGTCTATCTGCATTACCCCATTGCTGAACTTGAGAACGATCTTGCTTCGCTCAAGCAGTTCGAAGAGACCCTCACAGAATAAGGCAATGGCCAAGCCGCATGATCGTCGTCGCAGACACGTCACCCCTCAACTATCTCGTGCTGCTCGGACATATCGAGATTCTGGCTAAAATCTATGCGGAGATCGTCGTACCGCAAACCGTCCTCGATGAACTTCAGGATAGCGACGCGCCGTCAGAGGTTCGTTCGTGGTTTTCGGCTCCCCCGGCCTGGTTGCAGGTCAGCACGCTTATCTTTCGGCAAGACCCTCTCATGGAGAGACTGGACCGGGTGAGCAGGACGCAATTTTGCTGGCGGAATCGGTCAAGGCTGAGCGGCTGATTATCGATGCACTCGTCGATTTACAAGCAACCAACTTTCACGTTTCCCCCGGGCTTATTGAGGTTTTGCTTGCAAACGATGCTAAAAGACGGGGAGCCCGTTAGTCCGGCTCGTGCTGCCCCAGGGACCCGTCCCCAGTTTCTCGTTCCGGTTGATTCGGAAAGGTACCCTTTCCCCCTATTTGCCCCGACCCTTAGCAACCAAGTCTTCTCAAAGTACCAGTCTCCGTCTGACCACTCAATCTCGCTACGGACCGAATGATAAGGTGCAGTTCCGGATAGTATCCGCTAAGCCTGTTACACCAATTCGATGCGGAGATCACGACCCACAGCACGGGCGGCTCTGGTCAAGGTTTGGAGTGTGACAGAGGCATTTCCCGGCGCAAGCAGCCGGTCCAACGCGGCGCGACTGGTGCGCATTCTTCTCGCCATTTCGACCTTGGTGATCTTCTCCTTCTGCATCGTCTGCTGCACCTGCCAGGCGATTGCATCCTTGAGTGCGACGGCACGCGTCTCTGCAAGGATTCCTTCTTCCTTGAGGAATTCATCGAGAGACGACCCGACATGCTTATTGCGCTTCCTCAATGCGTAACCTCCTTCCATCTCCGTTTCGCCAATTCGAGATCCTCTGGTGGCGTCTTCTGTGTCTTCTTGATGAATGCGTCAGCACGACCAACGTGTTCTGGTGAAAGCAAAGTATCAGACGAGCTATCTTCCGGCTTGGCAGATGAGATCGTACCTCCCAAAGGCCGTCTTTCAAGCTTCGCAGAAGGGGCATGCCGATTGGCCAGCCAAACTGCAGGCGCATCAGATCTAATCCGATCGCTCGCCTGTCCTGCCTGTCGAGACTGCGAAGCCATTCCAGTACGGGCTCGCGTCCTGCGGCAGATCGGTAAAACCGCACCGGCACCTCCGGCGCTCGCTCGTCCGTCACCCGTATCCCTCTCTTGGTGTACCAAAAATGATACATGCCTCATGGCGCAATTGCAATCCCTACACTGAAGGCACGGCAGCTTCGCTACGCTCTGAGGCGGGAGAGTTTGGTGGACAGTGGTCCACGAAACTTTCGGGTAAGTAACCAAGTCTCGCTTCCGAGACTTGGTTACCTCGATAGAAATAAAACAGCCGCGACAGCCGCGAACGGCGGGCCGAACGTGAAGTTTACCTGAGCGTCTGCAATGGTCTATGGTCTCGCGCACAGGCGGATTCTCTTTAGGGTCACTTCCCCGTCTGGGACTTCCTTTGGCGAAATCAGCCGCACCGCGGGCACATCACGCCAGATTCAGTTCTCTTCAAAACTGATCTATTAGCTTGGTGTAGCCCCGGACTTGGGTTCGGGGGAGCGGGTTTTCAAACCCGCTCAAACGCTCGCACACAAAAATCTCGGGCTTTACAGGCTGCGGAAAAACTCTGCCTGGTGTGCGGCCGGGTTTACCCGTGCCATAACATGCCTCTGCCATCGACGGCTTTAGAAGGCGCTGAGGTACGGTTCTTTCCGTCTGATATCGCAGACGAATCGATACAAAGCGTACCTCAGGGGCTGAAGCCCGACGTATTTCGATCGATTTATGGCACGGGTAAACCCGTGCCCTTCCCGGGAAGACTTTTTTCCGCAGCCGGTTTAGCCCGTACCTTTCAAACGACGGATGAAAGGTCGCTTCTGCGGATATGTCGACATATACACCCCCCGGGCTTGGGTTCGGGGGAGCGGGTTTTCAAACCCGCTCAAACGCTCACACACAAAAATCTCGGGCTTTACAGGCTGCGGAAAAACTCTGCCTGGAAGGGCACGGGTTTACCCGTGCCATAACATGCCTCTGCTATCGACGGCTTTAGAAGGCGCTGAGGTACGGTTCTTTCCGTCTGATATCGCAGACGAATCGATACAAAGCGTACCTCAGGGGCTGAAGCCCGACGTATTTCGATCGATTTATGGCACGGGTAAACCCGTGCCCTTCCCGGGAAGACTTTTTTCCGCAGCCTGTTTAGCCCGTACCTTTCAAACGACGGATGAAAGGTCGCTTCTGCGGATATGTCGACATATACACCCGGGCTAACGCCCCTTTCGGCAACTGTCTTTAGCCCTCAACAGGCTTGAGGGAAGGCCCGTGGCATCCCACATCTCGCGAAAAACGAGCGAGATATGGGGCACCCGGCGATTGGTGACGGGATAGAACCCAAAGGCGCACTCTTTAGCCCTGGTGGCTGCTTCTTACCGCAACCCGGCGACCCTCAAGGGACGATGACGGCTGATCCACGCTCGGTTTCTTCTTTGACCGCGAGCAAGGCTTTGTTTGCGTCATCGAGCGAGAACGTAGCGACCTGGGGATGAATTTTGAGCTGCTGCGCGATGGCGAGAAAATCGCGCGCATCCTGGCGCGTCATGTTCGCCACACTGCGAATCTGCCGTTCGCCCCAAAGCAATTTGTCGTAGTCAAAGGCAGGCATCTGGTCCAGGTGAATCGCGTTGATCGCGACCACTCCACCTTTGCGCAACGCCGACAGGGCACTGACGACGACCTTTCCACTGGGCGCGAAGGTGATCGCGCGATCGAGCCTGGCCGGCGGCATTTCGTCTTCTTTGCCCACCCAGGTAGCCCCAAGAGCAGCCGCCATCTGGCGATGGCTCTCGCCCCTGGTAGAGACATAGACCTCGCATTTCCATGACTCCAGCACGGTGATGGCTAAACTCGCCGAACTGCCAAACCCGAACAGCCCCACTCGCTCACCCGGAACTACTCCGGCTACGCGCAAGCTGCGAAAGCCGATGATTCCGGCGCAAAGCAGGGGAGCGACGTGGACGTTATCAAGACCTTCGGGCAAGGGAAAGGCGAAGTCCGCGCGAGCCAGGGCGTATTCTGCGTAGCCGCCATTCACCGTGTACCCGGTAAAGGTGGGGTGGTCGCAAAGATTCTCCATGTCGTGGCGGCAGTACCAGCAATCCCCATCGATGCCGCCGATCCAGGAGACACCGGCACGGCTCCCCAGCGGCAGCTCGGCTGTCTCCCCGGCGACGACCTCGCCCACGATCTGGTGACCGGGAATCAGCTGCGAGCGCACCTGCGGCAGATCTCCTTCAGCAATATGCAGGTCAGTGCGGCAAACTCCGCAGGCCAGCACGCGCAGCAGCACGTGGCCCGGCTGCAGTTCCGGACGGCCCACCTCCTCGATCTCGAGCAGCGGCGTGCCGCCGGGCACAAGAACGGCAGCCTTCATTTTTTGGCCAGCTCCTCACTTAGCTTGTGGGCATTGAGGGAATGCTCATGAGCCTGCCTGCTCAACTCATGAGCAGAAAGATGGTCCCCTTTGCCGTGGGCAGCGGCTGCGGCGGTGTGGGCATGGGCTGCAAGGTTGTGGAATTCTACGACTCGTTCGTGAGAACTGGGGGACATTTTGCTTTCTCCTGCATGCTTGGATGTTCCTGCGGCGAACTCGGGATGAATTTTGATGGCGACAATTGACGAAGGAGAAGAGCTGGATAGAAGATAAGCCGGGGGTGCGCCGTGAATACAATCAATCCCAGGGCCGGTCAACTGGCCAACGCTTCTGAGCTGGTGGACGTACCGAAGTTAATTACCGCCTACTTTGAGCTTCGGCCCGATCCCCATGTGCCCGAACAACGGGTCGCGTTTGGCACTTCAGGGCATCGCGGATCATCGTTCGATCGTGGGTTCAATGAATGGCACATCCTGGCCATCACCCAAGCCATCTGTCTCTATCGCCAACAGCAAAAGATTGACGGACCGCTCTTTCTGGGCATCGATACACATGCCCTTTCCACCCCGGCGCAGGCCAGCGCCATGGAAGTGCTGGCAGCCAACAGGGTAGACGTAATGCTGCCGGAGAGAACGGACTATACCCCTACCCCGGCCATCTCGCATGCCATCCTTACCTATAACCACGGCCGCAAGAACGGCTTGGCCGACGGGATTGTGGTCACACCGTCACACAACCCGCCTGAGTCTGGAGGATTCAAGTACAACCCTCCCAACGGCGGTCCCGCGTCCAGCGAGACCACTGCCTGGATCCAGGCCAAGGCGAATGAGTTCCTCAGCACCCAACTGGCCGGCGTGCAACGCATTTCGCTCGACAAAGCCCTGGCCGCCTCGACCACGCACCGCCACGATTATCTAACTGCTTACGTTAAGGATCTGGCCAATATCATTGATATGCAAGCGATTCGCGCTTCCGGGATCAAGTTCGGCGTGAACCCCCTGGGAGGGGCCGGGGTGCATTACTGGGCACCGATCGCAGAACACTATGGACTGAACATGACGCTGGTCAACGACCAGGTGGATCCCACGTTCCGCTTTATGACCCTGGACTGGGATGGCAAAATCCGCATGGACCCGTCTTCGAAGTACGCCATGCGGTCGCTGATCGATTTGAAGGATAAGTTCGACGTGGCCATGGCCTGCGACACCGACCATGACCGGCATGGCATCGTGACCAGGAGCAAGGGATTGCTGCCTGCGAATCATTACCTGGCCGTTTCCATCAGCTATCTGTTCGGGCATCGTCCGCACTGGGGCAAGCAGGTTGCCGTGGGGAAAACGGTGGTCAGCAGCAGCATGATCGATCGCGTGACCGCCGGGCTGGGTAGAGAGCTCTATGAAGTCCCTGTGGGATTCAAGTTTTTCGTCGATGGTCTGATTGCCGGCAAACTTGGGTTTGTGGGCGAAGAAAGCGCTGGCTCGTCATTTCTGCGCCGGGACGCCACGGTGTGGACCACCGACAAGGACGGCATGATCGCTGCCCTGCTGGCGGCGGAGATGACTGCGACCACGAAGAAGGATCCGGGTGAACTCTACCAGGACCTCACGCAGCAGTACGGCGACCCGTTCTACGACCGGACCGACGCCAAGGCCAACACGCAGCAGAAGGCCATCCTTGCCAAGTTGAGCAAGGACAGCATTCAGAGCTCGACGTTGGCCGGGGAAAAGATCCAGACGATCCTGACCCACGCACCCGGGGACGGTCAGCCGATCGGTGGTGTCAAAGTGATGGCCGAAAATGGCTGGTTCGCGGCTCGTCCTTCGGGGACCGAAGAGATCTACAAGATCTACGCGGAAAGCTTTCGCAGCCAGGAGCATTTGGGGCAGATCGAAGCTGAAGCCGAAACCATCGTGGGGCAGGCGCTGAACGCCGCGGTGGGGGCTGTTTAAGGACAGAGTTGCAAAATACCGAAAAAACCGCAGGTCCCTCCACTGCGCTTCGCTCCGGTCGGGATGACAATTCTGTTGGACGGGGTAAAGATTTACCGCGGAACCTCATGCGAGCCCAACAGAATTGTCATCCCGAACGGAGGAAGTCATGGGCCTTCGGCCCAACTAAGGTGATGAAAAACAGCTCCTATCCAGCAACGACTCTCCGGAAGCACCGCCCTCCCCCCTTGTCATCCCGACCGGAGCGCAGCGCAGTGGAGGGACCTGCGGTTTCCTTTTAACCATGAACAGACGAAAATTTATTACTTCTACCAGCGCCGCGGGACTCTTAGCCGCAAAAGGTTTTGCTTCACCCTCGCCAGTCCCTGCGAAACGCGCGCTGATGAAGGTCGGGGACCAGACGGCCCCCACCAACGAGACCCATCTGAAATACCTGGCGCGCTACCGCGTGCAGAATATCTGCGGCTACCCCGAAATTTCAGGCGACCGCACCTACGCGACCGTCGAAGAACTAAATCGCATGGTCGACCTGGCGCAAAGCTGCGGCATCAGCATCGACTGCACCGCTCCACCCTTTCTGGAATCCAGCTACATTGACAAAGAAAAGCATCCGGCGATCATGCTGGCGCAGAGTCCGGAACGTGACCGCGATATCGAAGCCATACAGACCCTGATCAAGAATTGCGCCCAGGCAGGCATCCCCTCCATTAAGTACAACATGAGCATCCTGGGCGTAGTTCGCTCCGGACGAACACCAGGGCGCGGCGACGCCACGTACAGCACCTGGAAGCTAGCGGAAGCCCATCCGGAAACACCCCTGACCCGGGCCGGACACGTGGACGCCGATATGTATTGGGAGCGGATTACCTACTTCCTCGACCGGGTCATTCCGGTGGCTAACGAATACAAAATCCGCATGGCCTGCCACCCACACGATCCAGGTATGCCGCCCGAAGGCTATCAAGGAGTCAACACGGTTTTGGGCACGGTCGACGGCCTGAAGAAGTTCATCACCATTCAGGAGAGCGCCTACCACGGACTAAATTTCTGCCAGGGCACAATCTCTGAGATGCTGCAGAATCCAGGGGTAGAGATCTACGACGTCATTCGCTACTTCGGTTCGCGCAACAAGATATTCAACGTACATTTCCGCAACATCCGCGGCCATCGCGACAATTTTATGGAGGTTTATCCCGATGAGGGGGACGTTAACTTCGTAAAAGCCATCCAGGTCTACAAAGAGGTCGGTTATCCGTATATGCTGATGCCGGATCATGTTCCATTGGCAGCCAATGACCCGAATGGCCTGCAGTCGTTTGCTTATTGCTACGGGTACATCCGGGCGCTGATCCAGGCAGTCGATTCCATGGGTTGAGAGGGACAACGGCCATTGAAGGACGCCTTCTTCACCACCAGCGATGGCGTCAAACTTCACTACCTCGTGGGGGGCGCCGGTCAAATTGTCCTCTTCATTCCCGGCTGGACCATGCCGGCGGAAATCTGGCAGCCGCAGCTCGAATACTTCAGCCCTGATTACTGCGTGGTCGCATTGGACCCCCGTTCGCAAGGTTCATCCGCCAAACCTGAGGAGGGAAATTACCCCGCAAGGCGCGCACAAGACTACAAGGAGCTAATCGATCATCTAGGATCGCCAGTGGTCCTGGTTGCCTGGTCGATTGCCGTGTACGAGGCATTGACCTATGTGGAGATGTTCGGAACCTACCAGTGGAAGGGGCTTGTTTTGGTGGATGTTATGCTGCACGACCCATCCGTCCCCGAAGACCGTGCGCGCCGCTACGATTTCTTGCACACTTTGCAGGCTGACCGCAAAGACTTTGCGGCCACGTTTGTGCGCGGTATGTATCGCCAGCCGCAGCCGGAGCAGTATCTCGAGAGCATAACCGCAGCTACGTTGCAAACGCCAACCAACTCGGCGGTCGCCCTGCTGGCTGAACTAGCGGTGAAGAACGACATTCGTCCTGCGCTCGAAAAAATCAAAATTCCCGTTCTCGCTATCATGACACCGCGCAATCGCCTCGCTGCCGAACTCGTCACCGCGATGGTGCCTGGTTCCCAGGCAGAAATATTTGAGAATGCCGGCCATTGCCTGTTCGTCGATGAGGCAGACAGATTTAACACCCTGCTGGAGGGCTTTCTGGAGAAACTAGCTCAATGAAGACGATGGAACCGGCCGAGATGGCGAAAACGATTGGGGAAGGTTTGTTGTCCTTTCCCGTCACTCATTTCTCTGATGACTTGCAATGGCAGGCTAAGGCGTACCAGGAGCATATCGCCTGGCTACTGTCCTATAAGCCCGCGGGACTATTCGCTGCAGGAGGAACGGGCGAGTTCTTTTCACTTACGCAGAACGAATTCAGCGCGGTGGTTCAGGCGGCGGTTGCGCAGACCGCTGGACAGGTACCGGTCCTGGCCGGTTGCGGGTATGGCACCGCGATGGCCAGGGAGTTTGCCCAGGCCGCTGAAGCAGCGGGGGCGGACGGAATCCTTCTGTTGCCGCCCTACCTGGTGAATGCAGAGCAGGCGGGTTTAGTGGCGCACGTCGAGGCGGTTTGTGCCTCGACCAGACTCGGCGTCATCATGTACAACCGCGACAATGCTGTCCTCGATGAAGTATCTCTGGAGCGCTTGTGTCAAAGGTGCCCGAACCTGGTGGGTTTTAAAGACGGGGTAGGGGACATTGAGCGCATGACCCGCATATACGCCAGGATGGGAGATCGCCTCACGTATATTGGCGGTTTGCCTACCGCTGAGACCTTTGCGCTTCCTTATCTCGAGATGGGTGTCACCACCTACTCGTCTGCCATCTTCAATTTTCTGCCCAATTTCGCGCTCGACTTCTACGCTGCGGTGCGCAAGCGGGATCATGCCGCCGTGTTCGCCCGTTTGCGGGAGTTTGTTCTGCCATATATTGAAATTCGAAACCGCCGCAAGGGGTATGCCGTGTCGATTGTAAAAGCGGGGATGAAGGCCATTGGCCGCTCCGCGGGGCCTGTGCGGCCGCCACTGACTGATCTGACTTCAGCCGAACTCGAGGAACTGAGCACGGCTCATCGCGGGACGGTCTTGACCGGCAATACCCACGTCCGCTATCTGATCATCACCATTCTCTTCGTCGTAAGCTGCTTCAGCTATGGCGACCGGGTCGCGCTTTCGATCGCGGGAACGGCGATGACGAAAGACATCCTTCTGGACCCGGTGAAGATGGGATATCTCTTTTCCGGCTTCAGTTGGGCCTATGTGCTGGGACAATTACCGTCGGGTGCGTTGCTGGACCGCTTTGGATCGAAGATGGTGTACGGCATCGGTATTGTCGTAGTGTCTGTCTGTGCACTGCTTACCGGATTTGCTACTGCCTTTGCGACGATCTTTGTTCTGCGGCTGATCGCCGGATTCGCCCAGGCGCCGGTTTTTCCCGGGAATGGCCGCATCGTCGCCTCCTGGTTCCCCGCCAACGAGCGCGGGCGTGCCTCGGCAATCTTTAACTCCTCACAATACTTTGCGCTGATGATCTTCGGTCCCATCCTGGGCTGGGTCGCCCACTCGGCTGGTTGGAGGAGCAGCTTTTGGTTCATGGGCGGCCTTGGCTTTGTGTTGGCGGCGATCTGGGTGAAGAATATCTATGACGTAAAGAGCCATCCACGTATTGGGGCTGCGGAGGTGGCCTACATTGAGCAAGGCGGCGGCCTGGTTCATGTGAAGGCCAGTGTACTCACCTTGGGGGCGGTCAAGCAGTTGTTAAGCCATCGTATGTTGGTTGGTATCTACCTTGGTCAGTACTGCATCACCACGTTGACCTGGTTTTTTCTTACCTGGTTTCCGGTTTATCTCGCCCAGGCACGGCATCTGTCGATCATGAAGGTTGGCTTTGCGGCGGCATTGCCGGCTCTTTGCGGAGGGACAGGAGGGATACTTGGTGGGGTGGTCTCAGACAGGCTGCTGCGCGCCGGGTATTCTCTGAGCTTCGCCCGCAAGGCTCCGATCATGGCAGGCATGCTGCTTTCGGTAACCATGATTGGATGTAATTACGCACCTGCGCAGGCCGTGATGCTGTTGCTGATGTCGCTGTCGTTCTTTGGAAAAGGGTTTGGTTCTTTGGGATGGACGGTGATTTCGGATACCTCGCCGAAGGGTATGGTCGGACTCAACGGGGCACTGTTTAACCTGATCGGGAACCTGGCCGGGATCACGACGCCGATTATCATCGGCTACCTGGTCAAAAAGACTGGATCCTTTGATGATGTACTGATTTTCGTAGGTGCAACCGCGTTGTGCGCGATTTTGAGCTACGGCCCGATTGTCGGCGAGATCAAGCGATTGGACATCACAGTTCCTGGACTATGAGTGGGTGTTCCGGCTTAGACCGTCCTGCCAGGAGAAACCCAGGTCTCAAAATCGAGACCTGGGCCACCCACTCTTTGTTTAAAACTTGTTCCACAGATACTGGTTGTAGACGTCGTGGTGGTATTGCACCTCGGGCGCCTTCACGAAGGTTCCCAGCAGACGAGGGCAGCGGTCTGCGGAAGCTCTCTTCAGATCCGCATAGCGCTCTTTCACGTCAGCTCCCAGCAGAGTGTCAGTCCACTTCGCAGCCTGAAAGTTTTCGAGCGCGGTGTAGACGTTGTCGGGCAGGAAACGCTTGGCCTTGCGAAGATTATCGATATTCGCTGTCTCGCCCTCGATGCCCGTCTTGAATACTGAATAGAGCACCAGGTAAGGGTTTGCGTCAGGACTGACGGAGCGCACTTCCACCCGCATGCTCTTCTCGTTGCCAATCGGAATGCGCACCATCGAACCGCGATCAGTGGCCGAAGCGATGATCTGATTGGGAGCTTCGAAGTGAGGATCAAGACGCCGATACGCATTCACACTCGCATTCAGCAGTAAGCAAACATCATTGCCATGGGTCAGAATACGATCAATAAACTCCCAACCCAGTTTGCTCAGCTTCTCTTCGCCCTTCTCATCCCAGAAAAGGTTCTTGCCTTTCTCGCTGATAGAAACGTTGGTGTGCATCCCGCTGCCATTCACGCCCACGACCGGCTTAGGCAAAAAGGAAGCGGTAAAGCCCATCTTGGTCGCCACTTCGCGGCAGATGAGCTTATAGAGCTGGATCTGATCAGCGGCCGTCACCACGTCGCTATAGCTGTAGTTAATCTCGAACTGAGAGGGCGCAACCTCGGGATGGTCTTTCTCGTTCTCAAACCCCATGGCTCGCTGTACTTCGGCGCTGGTATCGATAAAGGTGCGCAGCGGGTCGCCGGGGAGAGAATGATAGTAGCCGCCGGTGTTGACGTACTCGAATGCGTGCGTCTCGTGATAATGCCGTTCCGCATCGGTACCCTTAAAGAGGAACCCTTCAATTTCGTTCGCGGCATTCAGGGTGTAACCCTTCTGGTCGTAAAGTCCATTGGCATAATTCTTCAGGACCCCACGGATGTCAGCGGGATAGGCTTTGCCGTCCTTCGCGATCACCTCGCCAAATACCAGCACTTTGCCGGCGCCGAAATAGTCCGATGGCACCCAATAGAAAGAACCCCAATCGATTCCCAGCCGGAGATCGCTCTCTCGCTGGGCGGTAAAGCCGCGAATCGAACTGCCATCGAAGGTGAGATTGTCGTCGCTCTTGATGATGAACTTCTTGTCGTAGTCCAGCATGTGCAGCCGGCCTTCAAGGTCGCTGAACAGCACAGTGACCGCCTTGATGTGCTTTTCGTCGGTGAGATATTTCAGCCGCTCCTCGCGGATGGTCTCTGCCGGAACACGGCGTCTCCGCTGGTCCTTCGCAGCCAAATTGCGCTCTTCCAGTTCGGAATACGGCATTTCAATGAAATTGCGGAGTGGGTCTGACATGGTTCTCCTTAGGGAATCTTGTTCCCGGCAAATGTTTTGTACTCGAAACGATGTAAAGAAGCCATCAAGATAACTTGTTTATCCTCGCCAGAACGCGATGATGAGTGCCGCCCGTCGCGATAAGCGTCCCGCCTACGTAAATGGGTGTGGTGGGCGCCTGGTGGAACCGGACCTTGGCCAACACCTGGGCCACCAGGAAAAACAGCACCACATAGACTCCCAGCAGTTTGCCAAAATCCCAATGGGGAATGTTGACCGTAAATCCGTATAAGTGCGAGAACCACCGCGCCGCAGACGAAAAAAAGGCCGCGGGCTGCGCCTGCAGAGCGGTAGAGGCCACTCTGAAACAGAGAATCACCGAAAGCTTCCAGGAACGCGGCCAGCGTCAGCAAAATAAAGGCGCCCACAGGATGTGCGACGACGCTGTCGAGAAAATTCTTCATCGCCTCATTCTCCTTAAGGGCCCTTACGTGGCGAAGTCATATCCTTCTTCGTCATGCTGCGACAAGTCCAGCCCCGTGCGTTCGTCCTCTTCACTGACGCGAAGCCCGATCACCTTATCCACAACAAAAAGGATGATCAGCGTCCCGACGATGGACAGACACCAGGCAATGACCACGCCAATCGCCTGGTTGAGGATCTGCCCCCGATTGCCTTCCAGCAGACCTGTTGCCTTTCCGGGCCCGAAAATCGGATTGATCGCGCTACTGGCAAAAATCCCCGTCAGTAACGCCCCGATGGTCCCGCCTGCGCCGTGGACCCCGAATGCATCCAGCGAATCGTCGTACCCGAATACCGCCTTAACTTTTACAACCATCAAAAAGCAGAATATCCCGGCGATCAGACCGATCCACAGAGCGGACATGGGGGTCACAAAGCCGGAGGCCGGCGTAATTGCCACCAGCCCCGCTACTGCTCCTGAGATCGCTCCCAGTGCCGTGCATCGTCCATTACGCAGCCATTCCGCCGCGCTCCAGCCAATCGCCGCAGCCGCTGCTCCAAAATGAGTGGCCACAAAGGCCGAGGTTGCCAGGGTGCCCGCGCTCAAAGCCGAACCGGCGTTGAATCCAAACCATCCCACCCACAACAGGCAAGCCCCCACGAAGCTCAGGACCACAGAATGCGGCGCCATGGACTCCTGCGGGTAACCCACGCGCTTGCCCAGGTATAACGCTGTCATCAGTGCGGACACGCCCGACGTCACATGCACCACCGTGCCTCCGGCAAAATCCAGGCAGGGAAAGCGTCCGCCCAGCGAAGCGTTCAACAACCCGCCCTTGCCCCACACCATGTGCGCCATGGGACTGTAGACAAAGATTGCCCATAGCACCATGAATACCAGCATGGCGGAAAACTTCATTCGCTCGGCGAAGGCGCCGGTGATCAGGGCCGGGGTAATGATCGCGAACATCAGTTGGAAGACCATGAACGTCTGCAGCGGGATCGTTGCCGCGTATTTTGGATCGGGCGCGAGTCCAACCCCACGTAAGAAGACATTGTGCAGGCCGCCGATGAATGCGCTTCCCTCGCCGAAGGCAAGCGAGTAAGTCACCAGGGCCCACAAAACGGTGATCACCGCCATCATGGCGAACGTCTGCATCATGGTCCCCAGGACGTTCTTTCTGCGCACCAGGCCGCCATAAAACAACGCCAGCCCGGGCCCGCTCATTAACAGGACCAGCGCCGAACTGGCCAGCATCCACGCGTTATCGCCGGCAGACTGCGCCGCGGCGATCGCTGCCGCCTGGGCCGCAGAGCTCTTTTCCAGCGCCGCCAGGCGGTCCGCCGTTGCTGCATCCGCCTGGCCCGAAGGCTGCGCCATGGCCACTCCGCCGGCAAAACACGCCGCCAGCAGCACCACCACACGAACCAGCAAGGCTATCCTTCCGAACCGTGTCATCAAGTCCGTTATCCTCCGTTGGGCCCAGAAATCCATTTTCAGAAACCGTCTTGATCTTATGTCTGTTCGCTTACTTTACACAAGATTCCCGCATACCCGAAGTTCTTTGCGTCTCGCCCGGAAAGCTCCTCACCGCTTAGTTCTTTCTTTTCAGGTTGCATTATGCTTGCATGCAAACAGGCGAGGAATTCCGGATGAAACTTGCGGGCATGTTGTTGCTGCTGGCGGGGTGGGTCATTGTTGTCTCCGCGCTCGCCCTCTTTGCCCGGCTCGGGCCCAGGGACCTCTTCGTCCTGGCCGGTTTGGGTGTGGAACTTCTTGGGCTTATTCTTGCCTTCCGCGGAGGCGCGAAGTTGCCCAGGGAGGCGAAGTGACGCCCTTCCCAGCCGCTTTCGACCTCGCTGTGCTGGCTTCGATGGCCCTGGTGGCCCTCATCCCGCTGGCTCTGGCTGGGTTCGTACTGATGAATACCGGGCTCGGACGAACCCGTAGTGCGGCCCACTCGATGCTCGGCTCGCTGGCCGCGATCGCGGTCGCTGCGCTGGTCTTTTGCGTGGTTGGTTTTTCCTGGGAAGGGGTGGCCGGGGGGCCGGCGCATACGCTCACGATCGGCGGGAGCCATTGGGATTGGCTCGCCCGAGCACCGTTTTGCCTGCGCGGACTATCATCGGGCGCTCCCCCGCTGGCGGTGCTGCTGCAAGTGTTCGCCGTTGGGCTGGCGGCGTTGATCCCGTTGAGTGCCGGCGCCGATCGGTGGCGGCTGAGCGCTAGTTGTCTCTCCACGGCGCTGTTGGCGGGTTGGACCTATCCGCTGTTTGCCCACTGGGTCTGGGGTGGAGGATGGCTGGCGCAGCTGGGAAGCAATTATGGTCTAGGGCGCGGGTTCCTCGACGCGGGCGGCGCCGGCACCATCCAGGTGGTCGGCGGCCTCACGGCGCTGAGCGTGGTTTGGATCATCGGACCCCGCCGTGGCAAGTATGCACAAGATGGGATCACGCCCGCGATTCCCGGCCACAACATCGTCTACGTTCTTTTTGGCACTTTGCTGGTTCTGCCGGGATGGATCGCCCTGAACGCCGCCTGCGCGATTCTTTTTGCCGGGGCTCCGCCTGCGCAAATCCCCTTGATCGCACTCAACACCATGCTTTCGGCAGCTGCGGGCTGCGTGGCTGCGGTGTTGATCACCCGCTTGCGCTTCGGCAAGCCGGACGCCTCACTTTCCGCCAATGGCTGGATCAGCGGGCTGGTTGCCAGCAGTGCGGTTGGCAATTTTGTCAGCCCCCTGGTGGCGATCGGAGTCGGGCTTATTGCCGGCGTGTTGGTGACGTTTTCCGTAGAGCTGCTCGAATTACGCCTGGCCGTCGACGATCCCGGCGGAGCGATCTCGGTGCATGCCGTTGCGGGCATCTGGGGGTTGCTAGCGGTGGGATTTTTTGTGCCTGGGCAGTTATTGGCGCAAGTGGTGGGCGTGGCGACCTTGCTCGGGCTGGTATTACCGCTGACCTACGGCCTGAACTGGCTGCTCGACCGCGTCTTTCCGCAGCGCACTGGCCGCGACGGCGAACGGTTAGGTATGGATCTGCACGAGTTGGGAGCGGGTGCTTATCCCGAGTTCATGATCCACAACGAGGAATTTGTAGAACGCTGAGGTCTGTGTGAATGCTCTTTCCTGGAAATGTTTTCCGACAGAGCGGGAACGCAGGGTGTTCCTTGTTCTAACGATGAGCCAGCAGCACCATGAGCACAAGAATCGCCACCGGCAGCAATGCCAGCGCGACATACAACCACACCTTCCGCGAACTCGCATTACGCTGCCGTTTCCACTCATGCAATTCACGACGGTCCGCCACCCCGACCATCTCCTGATGTTGCAAATCCCAGGCCAGCTCGCGCACACTCGCGTAGCGATTCTTCGGCTCCCTTTCCAGAGCACGATAAATAATCTCCTGCAGCTGCGGGCTAATCTCGGGATTCAGTTCACGCGGAGGAACCGGGCTGTTCAGCAGCCTGCTATTCATCACGGCAAAAGGATTGGGCCCGGAAAACGGCAGCGCCCCGGTCGACATTTCATACAACATCACACCCAGGGCATAAATGTCACTGCGAACGTCTCCCCGTTTACCCTTAACCTGCTCAGGAGAAATATAGTCAGGCGTTCCCATCGTCTTTGAAAAGTTGGCAAAGGTCAGCCTGCGCGCGCCGGCGCTGGCAGCAATGCCAAAGTCGATCAGCTTGATCCGTCCCTGGTCATCGATCATCACATTTTCCGGCTTCAGATCGCGATGCACCACATCATGCTTGTGCACGTACTCGAGCACATCGCAAATCTGCAGCAGGATGCTGACCGTTTGCTCCAGAGGAAGCTTTCTCTCCTGCTGCAACAGCTGCCGCAGCAATTTCCCATCGACCCACTCCATCACCATGTAGACCTGGTTGCTGTCCTCTTTGGGGAACACCTTCATCACTCCGGGATGATCGAGGCGCCGGCCAATCTCTTCTTCCCGTCGGAATCGGTCAAACAACGCAGGATCGCTCTCAACTTCAGGATGAGGTACCTTGATGGCGACCTGCCGTCCATTGCGCTGGTCGGTGGCGCGGAAGATGGTGGCCATCCCGCTGCGCGCAACGGCATCGTCAAGGTGGTAATGGTCGAGTAACTCGCCGGCTAGGGGTGGCGTCATTTCATCAGCGCAGTTTGTACGGCCTGCCGCGGTACATGCCCATGCGTTCGACACTATGAATGCGGATCAACTGCACGCTGACATTATCAGAGCCGTCGCGCTCATTCGCAATGGCCACCAGCCTTTCGGCGGCTGCCTGTAAATCCATGCGCTGGCTGATGACGTAGGCGATCTCAGCAGCGGGCAGCGCGCCATGAAGACCATCGGAGCAGAGCATCAACACATCCTCAGGGTCCAGCTGGAGCTGCGTTGTATCCGGCGTTACCACCAGGTCAGCCCCCACCGCGCGGCTGAGCACGTGGCGGGAGGGCGAGTCCACCGCCTCCTGCGCCGACAATACTCCGAGGTTGGCTTGATCGGCAGCCACCGTGTGGTCCCGGGTAAGAGGAGTGGCGCGTCCGTCCCGAATGAGATAACACCGCGAGTCGCCCACGTGACTGATTACTGCTTGATCGAAACGCAACCCGCACAGAACCAGCGTGGTTGCCATGCCGCCTACGGCCCTTCCCGATTTCGTTGCAGCCGCATAGACCTGCCCGTTGGCGCCATGAAGCAGCTTGGGAAGCAATCCAGCCAGTTGCGCCCCGGCCGCTGCGTTGCGGAAGCCTTCTACTGCGCTTTCGACTGCAAGTTTCGAAGCAACTTCTCCCCGCTCGTGGCCGCCTACTCCATCCGCCAGGGCAAAGAGCCATCCCCGGGAGCGAACCTCTGCTGCGGTCGCGGGCGGAAAGTGACCAAGAAAATCCTCATTGCCATCGCGGACCAGTCCTGGGTCGGAAACCTGGGCAAATTCAAGGTCCAGCATCAGGCACAGTTATACCGCCTCAGGCAGTGCCGGCGCGCGTATCCATCAAAATCTTTCGTCCCGCCTTCTTGCTGCCGCGGAAGAAGAAGATGCCTCCATACAAACCCCACACCACGGCGATGCCCAGGGCGAGCAACGGTTCTCGTGTCGTGCCATAGCCCAGAGCAGGCCCAACCAGATAAAAAATCATGCATGCCAGGTTGGCCAGCAAGCCAAACAACGGAATCGCGAGATGCCGGATGGGGCTGTAGTTAGGATGTTTGTGGTACGCGACCATGCACAATGCACAACTCAGTGCATACAGCACGAAGGTGCCGAAGTTCGATGCCAGGGTAATGGTAAGCAGCGAATTGGGGAGCGCGGCCATCTTGTCATGCGTGCTGTATCCGAAGCTTGACCAAAACCCGTGGGGGAGGGCTTGAATGGTCGCATCGGGCACGGCGCCGGCGTCGCCGAACACCATGCACACTGCAAGACAACCGAAGATCGCGGAGATGACGGCCAGCGTCCAGATAGCCCGATGCGGGGTAAGATTTTTGGGATGCAACAGCCCCAGTTGGCTCGGAGCCTCCTGGTCTTTGCCCATGGCGTAGGTAATGCGCGCGCCGGTATTCATGCATGAGAGCGTCGTGCCGATCAGCGCCAGCAACACCGTGGCTGCTTCGCACAGCATGAAGGTGCGGCCATGGCCCTGACCGAACACCGCGTCTCCCAGGATAATCATCATGTCTCCCAGGGGAGCCGCAGAAGCTCCCGCATTCTGCATCGTATAGCCGCTATTGAGGAAATAATTTGCAGCAAAGTATTCCAGGAAATAACAGATCACTCCCTGCACCAGCAGGGAAACGATCTACCGCGATGGGCACGTCGCGTTTGGCGTTCTTCGCCTCTCCGCTCATGGCCGTGACCGATTCGAAGCCCACCAGGATGAGGATAGCCACCGTGGCCTGGATGAACACCCAATTGAGATTGTGCGGCTTGATCACTGACTTGCCGTCAGGGTGAGTCAGGAAAACACCGCTGGCGTCCCGGGTGGGGTAGGTGACGTGATAGGGGACTGGCTTGCCGTCGGCATCGAGCTTGGGCAGGGGCACTTGCGAGGCATCACGGACGATCGTATCCGTGGCCGCACCATTGACCACGGTCGATGTGGTCTTGAACTCGTAGGTATAAGCTTCGCCGGAGGTGGGATCGAACTGGTAGGCCACGCTGCCGGGCGGATGGTGCATGCGGTAATTAAGAGCAAGGACGGAGAAGATAACCAGGGCCGTAATCTGGATCACGTTGATGGTGAGGTTGACGGCAGTCGACCCCGAAATCCCGCGATGGGCGATATAGGCCACAGCAAAGGAAAATACGATGGCCACCGCCATCATGAACGCCGGGCCGGGGTTGGAGGCGCTCATGAAGTTCGGCCACAACGTTCCCACGAGATAGCCGCACACGATACCCGTGGTGCCGACCATGACCCCGGGATAGATCCAGTAGTAAAGATGGGACGCCCAGCCGACAATGAACTTAGACACCCTGGCGTAGCGCCATGCCTTTTCGCGATTCAGAAAGGCTTGTTCGGCGAAGTAGTAAGAGCTGCCGGTGCCGGGGAAAAGCTTGGCCATTTCTGCGTAGCAAACAGCGGTAGCCAGGCAGAGCAGCAACGCAGTCAGGACGCCCATCCACATTGCCGGGGAGGTCGTACCGGTGTTGGCCTGGATGGCGAACGTGAGCCAGAGAAAAGCCCCAGGGGCGATGAGCGCCATCGCATTGCTGGTCAGGCTGGTCAAGCTGAGGGTAGTCTTCATTTGGCCCGGTGGAGTCGTCGCCATCCGTGTTCCCTCCTGAATTGTGACTGGTAGATGTCTAGTGAAACATGGACCCCCGGCAAACAAGAAGAAAATTATTCTTCACCAACTAATTCTTTACCAACTGTAGGTGTAGCCGACGCTGGTGGTCGTATACCAGGGGACAGTGACCACCTTGCTGTAGCTCTCTTGTATCCACACGGAACTGCTGCGGCTGAAATGAACAATGGCGCCCAAAGATACGCCGCTATCCAGCCTGTTCAACACTTTCTGCTGGCCGGTGTAGCTGGTGATGCCGCTCTGGATCCAGGTGTAGCCGGTGACGACTTTAGTCTTGGGCAGGTTGAAGTTCTTCATCACACCGCCGGATTCTGTGTGTTCGCCCAAGCCGGTGTAAAAGAACCCGTGGGTTCCGCTGTTCTCGTAGGTGTAACCGAACGTCAGCTCGTCGCCGACGGGGCTTTTCTTCAGGAAAGCGAAGGTGTGACCGATGCCGATGTTGTAGTTCGCCCGGGGAAGAAGTCCGGGCCGATCAAAGTCAGACCCGAGCATGACAAAAAGGTCCGTACTGGTCCCAGCCGGTTCGTCAGAGGCAGCGGGGGTTTGCGCATGAACGATGTTAGCCGAAAAACAGAAAAGAACCAGCATCAGGGCCAAGCCAAAGCTCAGACCTCCAGCCGCCGCGAGCGTACCGCCGGCTCTAGAAGTGGTAGATAAGGTCTCCGGCGAGGGTAAGCTGGCTCTTCTTAGTTGGAGCACCACTGACGCCATCGACGGAAGGCGAGTCATACGCCGGCACATCGTACGAGTGTTCATATCGCAACTCCGGACGGAAGGTCACCGTACTTCCCAGCCAGAAATTAAATCCCACCAAGTGCTCTGAATAACGGGTCTTATTGCCGGTCCGTTGGCCCTTGAGGTCATCGACGTATTCGTTACGAATGGTCAGCGAGCTGTGATGATTGTTGAACTCATGCTCGATGTAATTCACGATGGCGTAGTCCGGCGCGAAACAATGCGTCGCCAGGGGATTGCACTGCGCTCCGTTCGCTCCAGTGATGAGCGAGGGCCCGGTGATTTCACCTGCATTGGCGCCAATGTTTGCGTTGGAGCCATAACTGATGCACGGACTCAGCCCGTAACATAAGTTGGGAACATCTTTCTCATACTGGTACCAGGTTTCCGTATCAGTGTGCCAGGTTGCGTTGATCTTATGGTAGTAGGTCAGATAGTAGGCTGCAAGATTGTTGTAGGCGTATTTTCCTGAATTGACGGAATTTGCGCAGGCATAAAGATTATCGCCGCCATCTTTCCACGTGTAGGCCGCGCAGAAGTTGCCTGTGAGTTTGGCGTTCGAAATCCACGGTGCGGATTCGCAACCGGCCGAGACCCCGGCCTGGACTGTCCAGTGATCGTTCAGCTTGGTGGTGGTGTTGACTCCATTCTGAGTGTAACAGTCGTAGGTGTAAGTGATGGAATGGCTGTAGGTGTAATTGTTAGGAGCTAACTGGGCCTCGATATCGGGCAGGGAAATGTAGCGTCCAATTCGGACATCCATTCCCTTCGCTATATCCGGTAAATAGAAATCCAGGTAATACATCACCGGGTCGTAACCGTAGGTGTCGTTGTTTTTTAGCAATTGCTGGCTGAAAATGCCCTTCGCAGTGGTATAGCGGTAGTCAAGACCATACAGGCTGGTGAAGCGGAAGCCCCAGTCAACGTGCTCCTTCTGTGCCGTATTCGGCAAACGTTCGAAATAAAGCGCCACCTGGTCCAATTGGATCGAGTTCGGGATCACGTCGTAAGCGGTTTCGTTGTTGGCGTACCTGCCCTTATTCGAAGTGCTGGCGTTTCCGCCAATATCGAACCAGCCGTAAATCTTTATGCGGCCTTTATTCTCGTTGATGGCTTGCATAAGGGGATAAGTGCCGTAGTCCGGCGCTCCAATCACGACCGTTCCACCGATAGGCCAATCTGCTCCGGGAAAGGGCGGGGAATTCAGTGGCCGCGGGGTTCCGCGTCGTGCGGGTTCTGGCGAGGGCGGTAAACCATTGGAATCCACCGTCCAATCCTCAAGGTAGGCATGACCCAAGCGAGTGAAAAAGCCTCGCTGCGGAGTAGCCGGCTGGGGTGTGGTCGCTGCCGGCGCCGGCGTATTGTCCGTTTGCGGAGATGCACCCACATCCCCTTGAGCCTCCAGTCCTTCGCCTGCACTGACGCCATCGGCTGTGGGGTCATTTGCGGCCAAAGATCGCGGACCGGAGAGAACTGTAAATGGGAGTAGTAAGAGGAGCATGCAAAAGTATTTTCGGAAATTAATCAACCGCAAAATGAGGGCCTCATCTGAACTAAATTGACCTGCCGACGCGATTCATCGACGACCACCGAAGGTGAGTCGCTTGCGCCGGTGCACTTGCGCGCGAACCAGGAAGGGCCACGAGCTTGCGATGCCAATCTCAGTTAAATTGATGGCACATAAAGGCGGCATAAAGACTGCATAAAGACGGCGTTCCTACCTTAAGAGGCGGGGTACAACTGTAACGGAAGTGTTTCTTTATGGTTTCTTTATTACCGTTGCGCTATTCTCTTCGCACTCGGGCCGATTAAAGGAAGAGATCCTAACGGAAGGAACGGGCGAACTTCATTCGTCCTCTCGCGCGATGGCCTTTTCCAGAATACTCAACAGGCAAGAGACCGCGCGTGTCTTTGCCGTGCTTGGCTTTCTGGGGAAGACTGCGGCGGGACTGCTGGCGCTGGCGCTCATCACCGCCGCCGCTGTTGAGTTGCACGCGAATCTTGCTACTGTCGGCCTTATTTATTTTCTTTCCGTGGTTCTGGTTGCTCTCCACTGGGGATTCGCACAGGCCACGCTGCTCTCAGTGGTTGCAGTTGCATGCCAATGCTATTTCTTTATTCCACCCGTCTACAGCTTTTACATCGCGGATACGCAAAACTATGTAGCTCTGGCCGTTTTTGAATTCAGCGCCCTATTGGTAAGCCGTCTTTCCGCGCGGGAGCAGTCGAACGCACGCGATGCGGACGCCCAGCGACGCAGCATGGCCATGCTCTACGAGTTGAGCAGAAGAAGCCTGCAGCTCGATTTACATCAGCCGCCGGGATCACAGCTATTGCAGTTGATCAGGGAAATTTTTGCGGTTGATTCGGTCGCCATCTTCGATTCGGATCTGGACACCGTCGATGTGAGTGGACCCTTTCCTTTAGACGCCAGGGAGATGTCACGAAACACTTGTTATTTCGAGATGAACCAGGATTACGACGATCTGGACCTTTCGCGCAGAGTGTTACGTTTGGGTACCGCTCCGATCGGGGCTGTGTTGATCGGTGGCCGATTGAATCCGTTGACGATGGACGCAATCGCTTCCTTGATTGCGATCACCTTTGACCGTTATCGCTCGTTCGCGAGCGAGACCAAGGCGGAGGCAGCCCACCAGACAGAGCAACTTCGCACTACGGTGCTGGATGGTTTGGCGCATGCATTCAAGACGCCCCTGACTGCGATTCGCGCGGCTAGTTCAGGGTTGATGGAACTGGGAGAGATGAAGCCGGCGCAAGCCGATCTGGCCGCTCTGATCGATGAGCAGGCGGTCCTGCTCAACAACCTGACCACACGGTTGCTGCAAACGGCACGTCTGGAAGCTGAGGATGTGAGTCTGAAGAAGCAGAACATCGCGATTGTGGAGTTAATTGAGGAGGTCACCCGAGAACATTCGGGCAAGCTGGGAGATCATCCGCTCGAGGTTTCGATCAGCGACAAGTCGTTGACGACGCGCGGGGACCGCGAACTGCTGGCCACGATTGTGCGGCAATTTGTTGATAATGCGGCCAAATATGCTCATCCCGGTTCGAGCATTGAGATTTCCGCACAGGAGAGTGCTTCGGAGATTCTGATAGCCGTCCATAATGACGGTCCGGCAATTCATCCTCAGGACCGGGAGCGCATATTCGAGCGGTTCTATCGCTGCCCAGAGACCAGGCATCAGGCGCCTGGAACTGGTATCGGTCTTTCCGTCGCGAAGAAGGCGGCGGAAGTCCACAACGGGCACGTATGGGTGATTAGCAACGAGCAGGAAGGAACGACGTTTTTCCTTTCCATTCTTGGTTTGAAAGAAGGAGTCATCGACCATGCCCACTCATAGAGTTCTTATTGTTGACGACGAGGCTGCGATTCGGCGCGGTTTGCGAACCACTCTGAACGGGTTGGGCTTTGAAGTTTCTGAAGCGGCACGCGGCGAGGAAGCGCTCTCGCTGTTAAAGACATCGCGTTTCGACGCGGTTCTGCTGGACCTTAACATGCCGGGAATTGGCGGCGTCGAGACTTGCCGGAGGGTGCGCAGGTTTAGTCCGCGGCTGCCCATCCTGGTCATTTCGGTGATCGATTCTGAAGACCACAAAGTGGAAGCTCTGGATGCCAGCGCCGATGACTACACTACAAAGCCCTTCAGCATGCGGGAGCTAACGGCACGGCTGAGGGCTGCAATCCGGCGCGTTGAGATGTCGGAAGCGCAACCCGACGGCGTGATTGCCATCGGTGACATTGAGCTTCATCCTGCTCGCCGGCTGGTGCTGAAATCGGGTCGACCGGTTCATCTCACCCCGAAACAGTTCGATCTGTTGCGTTTTTTGATGCATCATTCGGGTCGACCCGTTCCCCATGAACGCCTACTTAAGTTTGTGTGGGGCAGTGAATATCAGGGCGAGCTTGAGTATCTGCGTACATTCATGAGCCAGATACGCAAGAAGATTGAAGACGATCCTTCCAATCCAAAGTATCTATTGACGGATGCTTATGTAGGTTATCGCTTCTGCGATGCCTAGGATGGGTTTCCCGGTGATTTTGTCGTCCCGCGCAAGCGACTTGGCTCTAGGGCTCTAACCCTGCCATCAATCGATGGGATACTCAAATTTCGCCCTTCCCTCTCCCGCAACAGCAGACATAACGGAAAGCAGACTTGTTCATTGGACCGTAGTGGAGGGATCTGCAGTGCGCCCTGCGGCCTCTCAAATCTTTCCCACGAAGCGACCCGGATTAAGAATCCCCTCCTTAGCTGCACCGGCTGTAGTTAGAACTTCACCAGGATATCGAAATCTATGAGTGTTTCGTCTCTGCGTAGATCGGGAAACCAGGTTCCGCCGTCCTTGCCGCAGCCGTTGATAGTCGCGGAGGGAGTTCCATCGTAGCACGCGTATTCGGTCGGGAAACCGTTGTTCGTACCCACGGGAGCCCCCAGAAACGCTGGCGGGGTAATGCCTCCATGGCCCGACCAATAGGGGATGTTGGCGTGGCGATAGTCAAACTCCGAGCGGAAGGTGAGCCATTGTCTTGGCATATAGTCAAAGGTCAACGAGCTATCCCACGCTTTGAAAGGGTCCCCGGGATTTTCGGTGAAGTAGGGTGAATTGATCGCCGCACTGGCAGCTGTCATACCATTGATCGGCGGCAGCAGGACGAGGTAGCGGCCTGGGTTGTTGATTTGGCCAACGCCGAGTGTCAGGCCATAGGTGTCTTTCTTAAACCAGGTCCGGTCGTAAACCATGTATCCGAGGAAACTCTGCTTCGGCCCTCCCGCCTTATCGCCGTGACAGCTAACCCCATTGCCGAATTCGCACCCGATGTCGCCGGTGAACGAGAACGCCATCTTGTCCAGTGACTTCTCTGGGCGATCGTAGTACTTGATTTCGAGGCTGTTGTCGGTGTGCAACCGGCCGCGGTTCGGAAGGTACAAGTCATCGTGGCCCAGACCGTAGTTGTTGGAGATGACGTTCATCCAGGGATAAGGAGTCCACTTAATCTGACCGCCAAGGCCCTTTCTGGAGTTTGCCGATGCGTAGGATTGCCAGCCATTGATGATCCAGGGTTCGATCTTCAGATGGGCGGTGGGAAATATCTGGATCCGAACACCCTGGAAGAACCATGGCGTATTGGATGAGACGTAGGAGGGCTGGTAGGCCCAGTTGTCAAAATTGTAGTAGCTGAACAGGCCGATATACGACATGAATATGCCGGCATCAACGTTGATTCCATACAAAGCGTTGATGTGATAGCCGCCGTAGGCTTCCGACAGGTAGCGATTAGCATCCGCAAGATCCCATTGGCCTTTTGCGTAACTCGGATCATTGCGTATAGTCGCGGTGGAGTAGCCACCGAACTGGGTCATAAACCGGGCGCGCACATTGTCTAGATGGAAGTCGCCGCCGATTCCGAGTTGCTCCAGTTGGATTTCATTGGCCCTGAAAAGTTCGCTTGATCCCCCCTCTGAGTTGTCGGTGGGCTTGTTAAAGTCATAGTTGTAAGTGATATCGGCGCGGATTTCCGGGGTAAAGAACTTGGAGTCGAATGCGGTATCCTTGTTGCGCGGGTTGCCGTTGAGCCAGGTCCAGTCTGCATCCGAAAAGGGTGTTATTTTCCCTCCCGGCGGTGCGGGAGCGGGTGCGGGTGCGGCTTCTTGCGGCATCACTGCTGTATGCAGGATGGGCGCTGGTGCAGGATGTGGCTCCAGGTTTTCCTCAGCGCCTTTGAGCGCAGTTGCGGCATCCGCGGCGGTGACTCCGCTGGCGGCTAACTCCTTTTCCAGTTCCGCGATGCGCTGCTTCATCGCCTCAAGCTCTTTCACAATAGCCGGCCGCAGCTCTGTGGCTGGTATGCTCGCTGTGGGAGCTACTTCGGTGGTTACTGCGGGCTCTGCCGGCGGTACAGCAGCGGGCGAGGTAGCTGCGCTGTCCTTCTCGGCGCCATCAGCGGTAGCCGCGGAAGCGTATTCCACGCTCTTTGCCGGAGGCTGGCCGGTTGCGTTGCCTGCGATCGTTTGCGCGAAGCAGCCCGGATACATGGAAGCGTAACCTGCCGCGATCAACAGCGTGCTTATTTTCCAGAACTGCCTGTCCATATGAGCCTCTCATTAGCAACTAAGATCGGGTCGCCCTGTCCTGCCCGAACCGTGACCTGCATAGCGAGTGGACAATTGGCCGATGGGAGTAAAATCACCTCCCATTAGGAACGCAGGCCCCTAAAGAAACCATAAAGAGGAAATAAATCTTCAATAAGGACGCGACTGAGCGTACGAATTCCTGGTGCGCACCAAAAAACGATGCAGTCGCGCTCTCGTCATTCCCAGAAAAGTGTGCCTATGAACAAGAACTGTAAGGCAGGTCACATAAAGATCGCATGACGATTGTGAAATTTTCCGCCTGTTTGCTCGCGGAGTACAATTCCGTCAGAGGTGCGCTATGGCAAGGCAGACAAGCATCTTCCTCCTCTTTGGATTATCTGCAGGGTTACTCGCGACGACGGCCACGTCAGGAATTGCTGTCGCACAAACCACAGCAAACGTTCCCAAGCCGCAAGACAAATTGACGCTAGGCGAGAACGAGGTCAAGCAACTACTGCTTCTGATGGATACAAATAAAAATGGAAAGATATCCAAGCAGGAGTACATGCAATTTATGGAAGCAGAGTTCGACAGGCTGGATAAGAACAAAAACGGCGAACTAGACCCCAAGGAACTCACGCAATCGAAATTGCGTGCAAGCCACTTTACCGCCGCGGGCAAATAGCTTAGCGGTAGTTGAGGATCGGGCTTTCAGTGGCGAATGGCTATCGCTCTCCCCACTCCGCCGTATTTTGCACTCCCGGGGCGGTCTGGATGCTCTTCACGTGGATGGTCATCGTGGCAAGGTCAAGAGTGCCGGTAACCACCACTTTGTCTCCAGCAAAATCCTTTGGCTTTTTCTGATTATCCAGTTGGTAGACCGTCTTTGTGGCCGTGTCGACGAGGACGAACGCCGTGCCGCTTTTCTGTATTTCACCCTTGTACGACATGGGTTTCTGGGCTGCAAAGCTTACGCTGAGACACGCCGCTAAAGCGGCCAATCCCAACCATGGTTTATTCATCGGAGGCTCTCCTTTTCCTTAAGGGTCATCGTCGCCTTGGCTATCAATATTGACGACCCGTAGCTGCCTTAGTTCATTTACATCGAGTTTTCCGTTCTTGTCTGTATCCAGGCGGTCGAATTCCGCATCCATGTAGCGCAGAAACTCTTCCTTGGTGACGCCGCCCTCGTGATGTCTGTCCATGAGAACCATCAGCCTCTCCGCCTGGCTATCCCCGATTTCCAACTGCTTTCGGAACTCAGCGATCAGGCTCTTCGTGGCCCGTGCCACGAACCAGCTGCCCCACTGCCTCGAATCGCCCCACAGGCTTTCTCCGGTTCGCGGGTCGATTACATTCATGTATGTGATGTCGACGTGGACTTGCCGGGTGTCTGGCCCGTCGCGGGTCACGTAGTCTCCGAGATAGGGATTGGCGGAGAACAGGAAGATCAAGTCGGCCTTTCTGCGCTCCGGGATGATGTCAAAACGGCGCCAGTCCGCCAGTTCCTCGAAGGCGGCTCCATTGGCGGCGGCCATCCCCCTGAGACAAGCGTCGCAAACGATGGAGACCGTCTTCGCCTGCGTGATCCGTGCGGGCAACGCGCGGACGATGTGAGCGACCTGAATGGTTCCGGTGCTTTTATCCAGTACCCCGATGACCACCACTGCCTCCCCAGCGAGTGATTTGACCTTTTTTTGATCGTCCAGTTGGTAGATCGTCTTGTTTCCAGGGATACTCAGGACGTAAGTGGTGTTCGTTTTGCCGGTGCAGGTCATCGCGGCCTGCCCGGATGGTCCCGCGCAAGTGGTTTTTGTGATTTCGCCTTTGAAGGTTCGCTCGTCCTGTGCGGCGAGGCGCGGTGCAAAAGATAAAAAGCACAGCGCGACGGTCAGGATCGCTCTCTGTTTTGGCCCGTGCAGCGCTGAGTTACAGGGCATGGAGTGTGCCTCGAACCCATGTTAATCCCGAACTAGCCCTGGGTATCTTGCCGACGAAAGCGTTAAAAGTTGAAGCGGCCGCCAAACTGCAGCACCCGTGGGGCCGCTGGAGAGGTAGTGCCGAAGGTAGTGATGTAGCCGAAGGTTCCAGCGCCCACCGTAGCGTTCGGGTTGGTTAGAATTGCGTGATTGAGCGCATTGAATGCCTCAAAACGAATCTGGAAGGCGGATTCGCGATAAACGTGGAATGAGCGGAAGACGCTGGCGTTGATATACGTGACTCCGGGACCACGAAACGCGTTGCGGTTGGTGTTACCGAACACAGGGGACACGATCTCGGACGGCGACTCGGTCGGTGTGTACTTGGGCTCCGCCGGGTTGGCGAACGAAGTAGGATCGAACCATGCCCTGCCGCCGGAAACCGAAGTGTTCCCTGGGTTTCGGTTGTGCCCACCCAGCTGATGGTAAGGCTTGACGAGGTTGGCATATTCTGTGTTGCCCGGGTCGTTGATCGTGGACGCCGACGGACTCACGGAAAACGGTTGGCCGCTGACGTGGCTAAGCTGCCCATTCAGCTGAAAGCCGCCAATGATGGCCCCGGCAACGCCATGGTTAACCCACGGCTGACCGGCTCCGAAGGGCAGATTATAGATCCCCCAGAACTGCAGGTTGTTCTTGCGATCGTAGCTCGCTAACGCCCGATTAAAGGAGAAGTAAGCAGGGTACGAGAAGGCCGTGCCGTTAGAACCGGAGCCGGCGCCATTGTCCTCGTCATTCATGGCTTTCGACCAGGTGTAGACCAGCCCGAACTGCGACGAACGCCCGGCAAGGCGCGTCAACTGCGCCTGCATACCGTTGTAGTTGGCCGAGAAAATGGGCTCGTTCATCGTAATGCCGCCGGTGTTGTAACAGGTGGCGCTGGTGCTGCTGGCGCAGTTCTCGGTGTTGATGAGTTCGTTGGCGGCGAAATTGCAGGGGTTTGACCCCAGCGCATGGGTGTAATACGGCGTCCCAGGATTGTATTGCCCATTCGCCATGCAGGGCGTGGATCCGCTCGGCAGTGGCGCCGCATTCAGCGTGACGCCGGACAACTGCCGCACCGCCCGCGTTCCCACATACCCGAGGTTGGCGACCAGCTTCGCGCCCAGGTCTCCCTGGACGAAGAGGTTCCAGCTCTCGATATATCCGCGGCGGTAATTCGCCGGAGCCGTATTGGTCGACCCACTGACGGGAAGGGAAGCGTAGCCAGTGGAAAAGTCGGGAAAGACCGGTGGAGGAATACCGTTGGTTAGAGTTAATGGCGTGCCCGTCGTCGGGCTAACCGCAACCGTGCCGGTGGCTGTTCCGCTGTAGGTGGGCGCAAGATCTTCAGGGAACGCATCACGCAGGAAGCGGAGGCTATCAGGATCAGAGGTGAGGCCGGTTCCTGTACGAACCACCCACCGGTCGTTGAGACGGTAAGCAATGCCGAGCCGCGGAAAGATCGTGCCCCAGCCCATCTGGTAACCGGCGTTCTCCGGCAGGCCGTTCACCCCGCCCACGATCACGTTCGCCGTCTGCGGCAGCGTCGGATCCAGGCGGTAAACACCCGTGTGATCGCGATAAGGCGGGGGATAGAATTCGTAGCGCAGTCCATAGGTGATGGTCAGCTTGGCAGTCGCCTTCCATTGATCCTGGGCGTAGATGGCGTACTCCGACCAGCGCAGGGAATTGGGATTGGTGAGTTGTGTCTCCTTCGCGACAGCAATACTGGTGCCGTTGTTGGGTAAGCCGAGCAGGAAATCGGCCAAAGCGTTATACGCGGTGATCACCGTCGCCGAATTGCTGCTCATCCCACCCTGGAACATGAAGCCGCCCCGGGGACTGCTGACCCCGCCCCCGCTGGTTGGCTGAAAATGGTTCAGCAGGAAGTGATAGTAGGTGAAACCGTACTTCATTGAGTGGCTGCCCTTGTTCCAACTCAGGTTCACGTCGCCGGTAAACTGGTTGTCGCGGAACAGGAAAGGGTTGGCGCCGTTGCTATTTCCCAGGGACGAGAAGGCACTCGTCCCGCCGGTGACCGACGTCGACGACCCAAATGCAAAGGTCGGCTGGCCGATGTAATTGGATCCCACGCCATTGGTCCCGGGGATCTGCAGCACATTCAGCCCGAAGTCCCCATCAGCAATGTCGATCGCGGACTGCGCGCCCGTCCGCTGCCGGGTGTAACCGAAGTCTGCATCGAGGACCAGGTTGGGCGTCAAAACATGGCTGGCGCCGAAGCCCACATTCTGGATGCGGCCGCTCGCTGCTCCGGGTTGTCCACCGTCAAAGGTGCCGCCCCCCGCCGCACCCAACTCCTGCGGATCGCTCACCGTAAATGGCTCGATGGCGAATTTACCGAACACGGTGGTGTTCTGGCTGGCGATGTAGTCGATCCTGGTGTCGGACTGGTTGCGGTTATATCCGAGCGTCCCACTGCCAAGATAGTCGTTTGCCAGTTGGGCAGCATAGTTCGGATTGTTGACTTGCGACGAAATCGGGCCCAGCAGGGCCAGCATCTTCGCTGCAGCCACAGACTGGCGCGACGCGGGAATGCAATTGCATCCGTATTCTGACAGGAACGTGGGTCGCGACCCGACGGGCAGGTACGGCCCCGTGCCCCCGGGCTGCGGATCGTAGAGGGTAGTGTTGGCCGCTCCGGCTCCGGCGAGCACCGCCGAAAAATCTCCGCCCAGCATGGCGGTGGTCGGAACCGTCTGGGTTCCGGTAATCAATTGCCGCCGCGTGGTTCGATCGAAATCCTGGAAGAAGAAAAGCTTGTCCCTGCGGGTCAGGATTTTAGGAATATAAACAGGGCCGCCGACGGAGAATCCGTATTCGTTGAAGATGTTCTTGGGCACGGTAGGCTCTGACTGCGGCGTCGCCGTATAAGGGCGCGCACTGATGGCAGCGTCCTGGTAGTACTCCCACAAGCTGCCGTGCAGGCTCCTGGTGCCGCTCTTAGTAATTACGTTGATCGAAGCGCCTCCGGCCACACCCTGCTCGGCGTTGAAAGAGTTGGTCACGATGTTGACCGTCTGGATAGAATCTGCAGGCGGAACGTACGCAACCAGGTACGGCAGCCAACCGTACGTATTCACCGCGCCGTCGATCCGCGTTGTGTTGCTCATGTCTTCCACACCGTTCACGTTCAGCGACAGGGCGCGCGACGGATTGGAAGCAGTCGAGTTCTGTTCCTGGACAGCCGCAGCCCCGGGAATGAGCGTGTAAAGGGACTGGTAATTACGTCCCTGGCTGGAAGTGATGGGGAGTTGGGCTATCTGCTCCTCGCTGATCTCGTGGTTCACCTCCGCCGTTTCCGTCTGCAACATCGGCGTAGCCTGCGTCACGGTGACCACCTGCGTTACGCCCGCAGGCTGCAGCGTCGCGTCGACGCGTGCTTCCCGGTTGATCTCGATGACGATGCTCTTTTCCGTGAATCCCGCGAAACCCGGCTGCTGCACCGATAGGGTGTACGTGCCGGGTAGCAGGTTGGTCAGTTGGTAGTTGCCCAGACCGTCGGCGGTTGTCGAGCGCACTTGTCCGGTGGCCGGGTCGGTCAGTGTAACGGCTGCACTCGCGATGACGGCTCCGGTCTTATCCGTGACCGTCCCGGTGAGCGTGCCGTAAAGTACCTGCGCTTTTGCCGTTAGAGTCCCTATCAGGGTTACGATCAGTACCGTCGCCAGCAACCACGTCGTAGCCGGTCCCGATCCTGTGAGAAGTTGCGCGTCTATTCTGGCTCTCATAATGCCCCCAAAATGAGTATTGTTCGGGCGTCAAATTAAATCGATTGCTGTCTTTTGCAAACCTGGCTTTTCACTCGGATCCATTTTGTTCTGCCGCGATCGAATTTTCTGATAAAGCTTGAGACCAGGGCCGGGCGACCGAGCCATGGTCACGTTAATAGGCGACCCGAACTATAAGAGTTCGTTTCTGCGGTTGTCAAGAGCCGGGAGAAGCAACAGGAGGGGAATCAGCGTGGCAAGGCAGTTGCGGACTCTAGGCAGGACAAAGAGTAGGGCGATGGATTAACATCTAAGCTCTTAGGTTGCAATTGATTCGCGATCACAACGAAGTGAGCAACGGCTCGTTTTGTTGCGGGGGCGATCTTGCGTGATCGGGCGATTGACTCGGGGTGTGGTTTGAAGAATTCCTGGCAAGCAACCAGAGGGATGGGCCGGGTCGACTTGAACGCGATTGAGTCGGCCTCGAGCGAGACTGCCCGCCTCATCAATCGGGAGATTGTTCTGCAGTTGATCCATGCGCGTCAGCCGATTTCCCGGGCTGATCTTGCCCGCGTGTCGGGGTTGCAGCGCAGCACGGTCTCGCAGATCATCGAGCAGCTCATGCGGGAGCGGTGGATTCGCGAAGGGTCCATCGCCCAGTTGCCGCGTGGACGGCATCCGACGATGCTGGTTTTGAATGATGACGTGGTGGTTCTGGCAGCCGACATTCATCCCCGGCAGGTCACCGTTGCGATGCTCGACCTGAACGGTCACCTGCTTTCCCGGTCTACGCTCCCGCTTGGTTCGGATCCGGCCAAGGCGATGGCCTCCATCATTGAATGCATGCAGCGCATCCGGGACAGGTATCCCAAAAAGTCTCTGGAAGGGATTGGGGTGAGTGTTCCGGGCCGCGTCGATAAGCAATCGCAGTGTCTTATCTTTGCTCCTAATTTGAAGTGGCCGGAATACGACATCAAGCACGCCATCGAGCGACGGATGGGGCTGCCTACGGAGGTCGAGAACGCGGCCACCGCCTGCCTCATGTCCGAACTCTGGTTTGGCAGAATGGATGGCGTTCGCGATGCTGTGTTGATCACTGTTTCAGAAGGCATCGGAGCAGGAATCCTGGCCAATGGACAGCTCGTCTCCGGCCGGAACGGAATGGCGGGCGAGTTTGGACATATCTCTATTGATCCCTCCGGGCCTCGCTGCGCTTGTAAACAGAACGGATGCTGGGAGGTTTTTGGATCCTGTAACGCCGCCCTGCGTTACTACGGGGAGTTGGAGCCAAAGGCAAAGCGCCTGACATTTCACGAGCTGCTCAGCCTTGCTGAAGAAGGAAATGCGCACGCGCTCGCTGCCGTGGCAAAACAGGCTAAATACATCGGGCGGGGCCTACGAATGGTAACTGCAGCTCTATCGCCGGAGATTATCCTGATTGCGGGCGACGTCACCTCAGCCTGGGACAAGTATGCGCCCATCATTCAGGCGGAGCTCGACCAGCTGACATTGAAGCGGAATGCACCACGCCTACTGCCCACGCACGAAGGCGACGTAGCCCGGCTTCGCGGCGCCGCAGCGCTCCTCCTTCAACGTCACTCCATTCGCAGCTAGACCCGGCTTTAACAGGCTGGAACTCTTGAGGGCACAACAGAATTGGTCTGGACGTTGCAGCCTGTTTTCCGACTGAGCTGTCCTGCTTTCTCAAACGCAAATTCTTCGCAAAAGCGCTCAATAGACGCCCGGAATCAGTCGCTTTGTGCTGCGGCTATAGTTTTCGTAATCGGCTCCAAAAGCCAGGCGTAGCGCAGTCTCTTCAACATGGATGCGATACAACACCGCCAAGGTCGGTGGAACGAGGACAACGGCAAGACAGGCCCATGTGCGTGCGTGAAGGGCAAAAGCCAGGAAAATCAGTTCCAGACCAAGATAGGAAGGATGACGGACCAGGCTATAGAGTCCGCTTCGGTGCAGTTTCTGTCCGGCGCGCGTCGCTACGTTCGCGCTGAAGGCTCTGCCCAACGTCACGATTGCTACGCCGCGAACTCCCAAACCGAGAATCAAGATCCCAAAGGCCACCGGCCGCAGCCAGCTATAGCTCCCCGGCATGTCGATCGGGAAAAATTTGTGCATCCACTCGTCGATCCTGAATGAGGCAACAATAACAACCCAGAGAATGATCTGCGTTCCGCGATCTTGTATCTTGCCCTTACCCGGGCGCGTTGTTGTGAACAGGGCGATGAGGATTTCCCCCACGAGCCATACATTTGTGAGTGCATTAAAAGAGAATTCGAGATTCATGATCGTCCTCGCGTGACGGCAAGAAAAGAATGCGCCGGGCGGCCGGGGAAAAACAGTAGCAGCAGTCATCGATGAGAGATGACAGGTATCACCATGACACCTGTCATGCGTTCCACATGATAGCCGTGGCCGCTCGATCGTGCGCTGGGTGGCGTTGCCTTATTGCGCGTCCGCGAAACTACGATCACAGCCACGCGGGCAACTACCACCGGCGCGGTTTAAGGCTCGTAAAAGTACCTTATTTACTTCTTCCGCTCAGCAGTCCAAATGCCATCGGCACGGCCTTCTGCCTTCATACGGCCGGTAGCGTTGTCGCCATCGATCCAACCGGCCATCGTAGCGGTGACAGGGCCGGGATTGTCGTCCTCCCATTGCCCGGAAAAGGTCAGTTGTATGTATCCATCGCGCCAGGTTCCGGTGATGGAGCGGTTGTTACCGAACGCGCCGGACCATGAGCCGCTGATGGCGGCGCCTTCGCGGTGGAGATCCATCGTGCCCGTGAACTTGCCGTAGTCGCTGCCAAAGGTCACGCTCCAGGTTCCAACAACTTCGCCGCCGTTATGAATGGGCTCCGGCTTCTCAGGGGTGACACGAAGATTGGAAAAATACGACTCTTCTCCTGGGTAGCCCCAGAGCGCAATGCCACCCTGAAGATCTTCTCCCTTGAGCCCGTTGATGACCAGGCTGGCATGATCGGAACCGTTGATGAATAAGCGAGCGGAGCGTCCATGCAACTCGATTTTCACGTGGGCCCATTTCTCCGGCTGAAGATCTGCCCACGATTCGTAGACGGAGGGCCACTGGCGGCGCAGGGGATACCAATCGAACCCGGGCTTGGCGACATACTGGACGGAATGATTGCGCATGCCCTGGTCGTCCGAGAGCGAATTGCGCGGACGAAGATAGAACATGTCGTAGTGCGAGCCATCGGGCCGCGCGCGAAAGGCTATGCCGGTGAAGCCGGGCATGCGGACGCCCGGAGGAGTGGTGATTTTAACCGCGATGTCGACATCGACGGTGCCATCCTGAATGGCCGTTCCGTTGACGAAGGCGAAAATGTCGTTCTCCTTTTCAGTGGTGAGACGGATAGCCTTGCGGCCGAGGTATTCGACAGGCTCGGCTTTTCCTCCGCTAACCGCGATGGCGGTTGCGTCTGCGAGAGGGTAGGTTTGCGGTACAAGGGAACTGTCTGCCGCCCGAGTCAACTGAGCAAAGCCCGAGGTGCACGCGACCGCTATGAGCGAGAGACCCAGAGATCGTACAGCCTGCCGAAGGCAGACTGACCGGCGCAAATTTTGATCTTTCATATTCTCTTTGTCGCAAAGACTGGCGTTCCGGAGAAGACGAGCGTACTTGCTTCAGCAATCACATCGCCATCTTGCCGGCGTCAATTTCCCAGGACTTGCAAAGACTTGAGAGGGGAATACGCTGCCAGGAATGGTTAAAAACGAAAAGGCGTGTCCGTTTCTGAACACGCCGCCGGTATGCCACGGGCCAGGACAGATGGTACTATCCCGACGGGAGTCAAGCGATGGAACAGACAAAACCCAAACTGCCGAGCGAAGCCATACAGCTCTACAACGAATTCATTCATGGCGAGATCAGTCGCCGCTCCTTTATGGAAGGCTTGCAGCGACTGGCGGTAGGCGGTCTGGCAGCGGCCACGATGATCGATGCGTTGATGCCGAATTACGCCCTGGGCCAGCAGGTCTCGCGCACCGACGACCGGATCAAGGCCACCTACGAGACCGTGCCCTCCCCGCAAGGCAACGGAAGTATCAAGGGATATCTCGTACGGCCTATCAGCGCCGACACACGCTCCGAGACGGTGACGAAACTGCCCGGCATTCTCGTGGTCCATGAGAATCGCGGCCTGAATCCCCATATCGAAGACATCGCGCGACGATTTGCCCTGGCCAACTTCATGGCATTTGCGCCTGATGGCCTCACCTCTCTCGGTGGCTATCCTGGCGACGACTACAAAGGCGGCCAGATGTTCAACAAGGTCGACAAAGACAAGATGTTCGAGGATATGGTCGCCGCGGCGATGTGGTTGAAGGCCCGTCCTGACTGCACGGGAAAGATCGGCGCCACCGGCTTCTGTTTCGGGGGCTCCACGGCCAACAAGCTAGCGGCGCGGCTGGGACCCGACCTGGCGGCAGCGGTGCCATTCTATGGCGCTCCTCCTGCCACGGAAGAGATCCAGAAGATTAAGGCGGCAGTTTTAGTGCATCACGGAGAACTCGACACGCGGCTGGCGGCGACGTGGCCGGCTTACGACCAGGCCCTGAGCGCGGCGCACGTACCCCACGAAGGTTATATCTATCCGGGCGCGGTGCATGGCTTCAACTGCGACGCGACGCCAGAGCGGTACAACAAAGCCGCAGCCGACTTAGCCTGGCAACGCACGATCGACTGGTTCAACAAATACGTCCGCGTCTGATTCCTGCTCCCCGTGGGTGCGGGGCCCGCCCCCGAGCGCACCACACCCCCCACCCAGGAAATGATCGCCCGCATGGGTGAGTTCATCGAAGCCGGAAAGAATAGCGGAATCCTGGTTGCTACCGAAGGCTGCATGCCCACCGCACTGGGCGCGCGTATGCGTTTATCAGACGGCAAACTGACGATGACCGACGGGCCTTTCACTGAATCCAAAGAGGTCATTGGAGGTTTCGCACTGCTGCAGGCAAACTCGAAACAAGAAGCACTGGATTATTTGAAACATTTTTCTCGAGTTGGTCGGTGAGGGCCAATGTGTGCTGCGCCAGCTCCATGGTTGAACACGACGACGGGCGGCCCTGCCTTGGCGATCGGAAAACGCCTTTAAAATGAGCCGGAGGACTGACCATTGCTAAAGCCGCCCAACGACCCCATGGAAACGACCATCCTGATCGTAGGAGCAGGGCCCACCGGCCTGACCCTTGCTTGTGACCTGGCGCGTCGCGGCGTCAATCTCCGCATCGTCGATAAGGTACCCACCTACTTTGCCGGATCCCGCGGAAAAGGGTTGCAACCCCGCAGTCTCGAAGTCCTGGAGGACTTGGGAATCGTCGACGAGATCCTGGCCAACGGACGCTTCCACCTTCCTTTCCGCGGCTATGACGGCGCCACCGTCCTTGGCGACCTCGACATGCACGAGGGCCGCCAGCCCACACCCGAAGTGCCTTATGCAAGCAGTCTCATCATTCCCCAATTCCGCGTCGAAGAAATATTGAGGAAGCGCCTGGCGGAGTGGGGAGTACATGTCGAACTGGCGACTGAATTAGTCGACATAGAGCAGAATGACGAGACGGTGACCGCCACCCTCGAGCGCGGCGGTCTTCGTGAACAGGTCGCGGCCAGGTATGTAGTGGGCGCAGACGGAGGACGAAGCTTTCTCCGCAAACACCTCAACATCGGCTTTGCCGGCGAGACCTGGAAAGACGAGCGCATGCTGGTAGGAGACGTTCAGGTCGACGTACTTGATCGCGACCATTGGCATTCCTGGCCCAAACACAAAGACGGTTGGGTCGCGCTCTGTCCGCTACCCTCAACCAACTCATTTCAGTTTCAGGCGCAGATTCCACCCGAAGAGCCAGATGAGCCGTCGCTCGAACGCTTTCAACAAATCATCGATGAGCGGACTGGAATGCCTGACCTCCGCCTGCACGATGCGACCTGGCTCTCGCTCTATCGGGCTAACGTAAGAATGGTCGATCGCTTTCGTGTGGACCGCATTTTTCTGGCTGGCGATGCTGCCCACGTTCACTCACCCGCAGGCGGCCAGGGCATGAATACAGGCATGCAGGATGCCTACAATCTCGGCTGGAAACTAAGCGCGGTCCTGGCCGGGGCGCCTGCCTCACTGCTCGATACCTACGAGGAGGAGCGGCTTCCCATTGCGGCCTGGTTGCTTGGCGCCACCACTAAGCTACATCACCAGGTATTTCGGTCAAATGCGGATCTTCACCGCGACGAACAATTCCTGCAACTCGCGTTGAACTATCGAGGGTCCTGCCTGGCCCAGGGTGATGCGTCGCTCTCTACCACGCTACAGCCAGGGGATCGCGCCCCGGATTCGCCGCTCGAAAATCATCTGGGCAACCCGGTTCGTTTGTTTGATCTTTTTCGAGGCCCGCATTTCACTCTTCTGGAATTCACGTCCAATGCAAACACGAAACCCGGAGCTTACGATCCCGCGATACCTCACTATCAGATCCTCCGCAGCAGCGAGGTGCCTTTGCGGGAGGGGGAGCTGTCGGGTAAAGACGAACATATCTGGAAGAGCTACGGTGTTGCATCGGATGCAGTGTTCCTGATCCGGCCCGACGGATATATAGGCTTCATTGGACGGCCGCGAACCGCGCCCAAGGTGGAACAATATCTGCAAGCGGTTGCTGTCGCTGGGCATGCCACCCCAGCGCCTATGGGGCCGGTTGCCTGAGCGCAACCGGCCCAGTGTTGCTCAGGCAAGTGAAAGCTCGGCCCCTTGTGGCTGAGTGATGCCCAATGCTTTTTCTATCAAGTCGGCGGCCAGGTCCAGTCCGTGAGTTTGTGATATGACCTTCTGCATATGACAAGCTCTGGCCCGGTAGCTTCGATTCGTTCGTACTTGCTGAATCAGTTCTGAGAGCCGCTCTACTGTCAAGTCACCCAGTTCAACGAATTCGCCTACGCCATGGTATGCGATCCTGGCGGCCACACCCGGCTGGTCATACCCGATGGGTATCGCAACCATGGGCACCCCTTGCGCTAATGCCTCCAGCGTTGTATTCAGACCGGCGTGGGTAATACAAAGTACCGCCCGCTTCAGCAGGCCATCCCGAAAAATTTTTTTAACCGCAATCAGCATCGGACTGTCCATTTTGCTCCCTCAGAATCGACTTATATGTGGAGGTTGGAAAATGACGACCGGTGATGTGGTGGTTGACGTCAGTCAGGATTGGGCACTCGCCTGCAATGTCCAGCAGCGGTTTATGCAGGGTCTCGGCCGGAACAGGGGCTCCGTGGACTCGAGCGCACGGTGCCGCCAACTTCATGCCCTCGGCGGCGATTGCTACGATTTCATGCCTCTCACAGAGGATCGCCTGGCGTTGCTGGTTGGCGATGCCTCAGGCAAGGGTCTCGCCGCGGCGCTCATGATCGCCAGTGTCCAGTCCTCACTTCGGACAGCGGCGTTATTCACACGAAATGACCTGGCCGCATTACTCAGGGTAGTGAACCACCAGGCATACACATCGTCGCCCACGAACCGTTATGCGACCTTGTTCTATGGTATCGTCGACGGAGCCAGGCGCACGCTGCGCTACGTCAATGCCGGACACAATCCGCCGCTTGTTTTCCGGCGGAACGGCTCGATTCAATGGCTTGAAAAGGGAGGGGCGCCTGTAGGAATGTTCCCTGATTCGAACTATGAGGAGAGTTCCGTGCAGCTTGATCCCGGCGATCTGGTTATTGCCTACACCGACGGAATCATTGAAGCGGCAAACCCGTCCGGCGAAGAGTGGGGAGTTCAGGGCCTTTTGCAAGCGACAACTGCGTGGGCATCCCAATGCGCTGGAGATGCTGAAGACCTCGTTCGGTTCATTTTCAACTCGATGGATGAGTTCTCCCGAGGCCGCCAGATAGATGATGCGACCGTGGCAGTCTTGCGCATGGCCTGAACAGAAACGGATCAATTGGCAAAGCCATTATTAAATACTCGAGCTCGGCTGCTGTTGAACGCTACTGCTCTCTGCGCCCTTGCTTTACCAGCGCAGCTAATTGCCTGGAGAGCGAGCGGATGGGAAGGAAAGCTCCTCGGCGTGAATGGACGGCCGATGCGCTCAACGGAAATCCACCTGATCGGCGGCCACGGAGAGCTGGTAGCACGCACCGGCGAGAATGGAGCCTTCGTGTTCCCTGATGTTCCGGCGAACGATTATGAATTGATAGTCGTCTCGCTTGGCCGTGAAGTATGGCACGGCAAACTGCTGCATCTGGGTGCTTCCTCGCCAACCGTTCGCCCTCGTTCACGAATGCGAATCGGTACAAAGCTTTTGCTCACTTCGAGCAAGGGCCAGTTTCAGCCCCAATAAGCGCCACCGCGTGTCTCCGTCGAGTCGGAATTCTGCGATATCTGGATCATTGCCTGCTACAAACCGAATGTCCTACCGGTGTTGACCGCATGGCAATTACGACTATGCAGTGCGGAAAGCGGTGATCGTGGCCAGGACCGGTCCGGGCTGCGTCGCAGTGCTACCATTGCCGGATGTTTCGTTTCGGCAAACCGAGCACACCGGGGCAATGGATTGGCCATATCCTTGCGGCGATCGTCGCCCTTTTTCTTATTTGGTGGATGCTACGGCTTTTCGTTCTCTGACGCTCGGCCGAATTCCGGATCCTTTCTTCAAGCCAAAACAGGGCATCGAGGGGCCACCCGCCGTTGGAATTGCAACAAACCAGCATTTTCTGCAAAGACGCCATAACGACGTGTCTCATGATGATCTGATGGAACGCATCGCTTTCTTGCTGGTTGTCGTGGGGACGCTGGCCGGCGTTGTCGCCTCTTCGGCCGCATCTGGACACGCGGATGAAGCGCCCACCTCGATCTTTGGAGGCGCCCTCCTTCCGGAACCGCGACTGGAAGTTGATCTCCGTAGCCCACGAAGAAGGCAACCTCAACGATTTGCGGGCCATTCTGGGTAACGACCTAGCGATCAATGCCTATCGGGAAGACGAAGCTTCCGTTCCCGGACGGCACCGTCATCGCCCGGCTCGCCTGGAGTTATGAATCGTCGGAGGAAAACAACAAGGCCTTTGGCGATCCCAATCTTTTGTGGCGGGCCACCCAAGAACGGGGTTCAATTTATGGTCAAGGACTCAAAAAAATATTCGCGACAGGTGCTGGGGATTTGCTGAATTCATCAACGGTAAACCTGCCGGGGAGGCGGTGCTAAAAACCTGTTTTCCATGCCACGAACCTGCTAAAGCTCACGACTTTGTCTTTCCATGGGGGGTGGGGGGTTCGAATTTGTGCTCTCTGCGCCATTGCTCTACCAGCGCAGTTCATTGCAGGGCAATTACGACTCTGCATTGCAGAAAGCGGTGATCGCGACCAGGGCCGGTCTGGACTGCGTCGCAGTGCTACCATTGCCGGATGTTTCGTTTCGGCAAACCGAGTACACCGGGGCAATGGATTGGCCATATCCTTGCGGCGATCGTCGCCCTTTTTCTTATTTGGTGGATGCTACGGCTTTTCGTTCTCTGACGCTCGGCCGAATTCCGGATCCTTCCTTCAAGCCAAAACAGGGCATCGAGGGGCCACCCGCCGTTGGAATTGCAACAAACCAGCATTTTCTGCAAAGACACCATAAACGACGTGTCTCATGATGATCTGATGGAACGCATCGCTTTCTGGCTGGTTGTCGTGGGGACGCTGGCCGGCGTTGTCGCCTCTTCGGCCCCCGCATCGGGACACGCGGATGAAGCGCCCGCCTCGGTCTTTGGAGGCGCCCCTCCCCCCGGATACCGCGACTGGAAGTTGATCTCCGTAGCCCACGAAGAAGGCAACCTCAACGATTTGCGGGCCATTCTGGGTAACGACCTAGCGATCAAGGCCTACCGGGAAGTCAAGCTTCCGTTCCCGGACGGCACCATCATCGCCCGGCTCGCCTGGAGTTATGAATCGTCGGAGGAAAACAACAAGGCCTTTGGCCGATCCCAATCTTTTGTGGCAGGGCCACCCAAGAACGGGGTTCAATTTATGGTCAAGGACTCAAAAAAATATGTCGCGACAGGAGGCTGGGGATTTGCTGAATTCATCAACGGCAAACCTGCCGGGGAGGCGGTGCTAAAAACCTGTTTTCCATGCCACGAACCTGCTAAAGCTCGCGACTTTGTCTTTACTCATTACGCACCTTGACCATCTTTGTTATTCAGAACAGAAAGAATGCTTCTACCGCGAGAACGCATAGGAGAAAGGGAATATCGAATCTTAGATCACTTGTCCAAGCCGCCTCACGCCCTCGCGAATCTCCGTTTCGTTCAAGCGGGAGTAGCCAAGCATGATCCCTGTTCGTTTTGGGTGTTTCAGGTAGTATCCGGATACTCCATAAACGCCGACTTGATGCGACGCTGCGCCCGCGATCAAGACCTCTTCGCTCACCCGATGTTTCGGCCACAAGACAACATGCGCTCCAGCACCATCCCCAGTTACTTCTACGGACTTACCTAAAAAGTCGTGGACGGACTCAAGCAGCGCCTGGCGGCGCGTGGCATTTTTGCGCCGCAGTCGACGCAGATAACGCTCATACATCCCACCGGAAATAAATTCCGCCAGGACCTGCTGCTCAAGCGTCGGAGTGTGCCGATCGCATAGCCATTTCGCTGCTGCGAAGGCGGGCAGCAGCTCTTTGGGAGCTATCAGGTAACCGATGCGGAGAGACGAAAACACAGTGCGGGAGAAGGTCCCGATGTACAGGACGCGTCCCTCCCGATCGAGGCCTTGCAGAGACTCCAGCAATTGCCCTTCATAACGAAATTCACCATCATAGTCATCCTCGACGAGCACAGCATGGTTGCGCTTTGCCCACTTGAGTAACTCAAGGCGACGACCCAGCGACAAGACAGCTCCGGTCGGAAATTGATGCGATGGCGTCACAAAAGCAATCCGTGCGCCGGCTGGCAGTTTATCCGGGCGCAGCCCCTCACCATCCACCGGTACCGGGAGCAACCGGGCTCCGGCGGCACGCAGAACCTCTCGCGTGCCCTGATAACCTGGTTCTTCAATGACGACGGGCTGGCCGCGCTCGATGAGTACTCGAACAATCAGATCCAGAGCCTGTTGGGAGCCGTTCACCACCACTACTTGCGATGGGTCACAATTTACGGCTCGCGATCGCCGTAGATGGTTGCAGATCGCTTCCCGCAAGCCGGCATTTCCGGTCGATGGACCATAGTCGAATTCACCAACCGGCGCCTTCCGCCCACAGCGCATGAGGATACGCCTCCACGTTTCGAAGGGAAAAAGTTCTGTGTCGCTCCGTCCATAGGCAAAGTCATAGCGCAGCAAACGGGGTGGACGCCGCGGGAATTCGATGCGAGGCCATGCACTCGCTGCTGCTCGCCCATAGCGGGATAAGTTCAGATGGACCCGGTCTGCGGACGCAGGTGATTTGCTTAGATTCAGGTCCCCCGATACGTAAGTTCCGGAGCCAGAGCGGCCCACGGCGAAGCCCTCGGCCAACAACTGGTCGTAGGCATAAAGAACGACTGTCCTTGAGATGGCGAGCTGATTGGCTAAATCTCTGGTCGATGGAAGCTTTTCACCAACGCGGAAGGTGCCGGATAAAATCGCACCCCGCAAACCTGAATAAACCTGCCTGAAGAGGGGTCCGTCGCTTTTCGAAAGTGGTATCGTCAATGGCACGGGAAGTGGTGCTTTTAAGATACCATGCACTGCGAGATGCTATTACCTGAACAGTGGGAGCGACATGCATCGGCGGTGGCTTTGCCGTAGTCAGAAAAGTACCTTGCTTTGTGCCTTGATCTGTTTGTCGTTCTCCGCATGCGTCTCCGCGCAAGCAGACCCCGGCAAGCTAATGGCTGAGCTGCAGGCGAAGGACGGTCAACGCAATGGCCAGCAAGACTTCGATTTCTCGTTCGGCATCTGGAAGACCCACATTTCGCGTCGCCTGCATCCTTTGACGGGGTCTAATGTGTGGGCTGACTATGAGGGCACATCCGTCGTCAGCAAGATCTGGAACGGCCGCGGCGGCCTGGGCCAGACCGAGGCTGATGGTCCTGCGGGTCACCTCCAAGCTCTCTCCCTGCGTCTGTACAATCCGCAAGCTCACCAGTGGAGCCTTACCTACGCCAGCACAGGTGGCACTACGAGCATCCCCACTTCTTTAGGTGTGCCCACTATCGGCGAGTTCAAGCAAGGGCGCGGTGAGTTTTTCGATACCGAACTGTTCAGCGGCAGAAGTATTTTAGTGAGAAATGTCTGGTCCGATATCACTCCGAATTCCTGCCGCTTTGAACAAGCATTCTCCGAAGATGGCGGCAAGACGTGGGAGATTAACTGGAAGGCGATTGACACCCGCATGGAAGTGGGCACAGGTGCGGACAGTGCCGGGCCGGGGGAAGAGACTGTAAAGCACGATGGCCCGCACGATTTCGACTTTGAATTTGGCACCTGGAAGACGCATCTTTCGCGGCTCTTACATCCCTTAACGGGATCGACAACCTGGGTGGAGTATGACGGAACTACCGTCGTCCGCAAGGTTTGGAAGGGCCGCTCCAATCTGGTCGAACTTGACGCCGATGGCCCGCAGGGTCACTTTGAAGGTGTAAACCTGCGGCTCTACAATCCACAATCCCACCAGTGGAGCCTTAATTTCGCCAGTAGCCGCGATGGTACCTTCGGCCCACCGTCGATCGGCGAATTCAAGAACGGACGTGGTGAGTTTTACGACCAGGAAACTTTCAATGGCCGAGCCATCTTCGTGCGATTTGTGATAACGGACATCACGCCGGCTTCGTGTAGGTTTGAACAAGCTTTTTCTGCCGATGGAGGCAAAACTTGGGAAGTGAACTGGATCGCAACCGACACACGGGTGAACGATGAATCCCACAAAACGGACTAAGCTCGGCAGGCTACCTAATCGTGGATCACATGAACCTGAAACGATCCACGCGATCCTGGATGCGGCATTCCTGGCGCACGTAGGTTTTCAGATGGAGGGTCAACCCTTCGTCATTCCGACTCTGTACGGCCGAGACGAAGACAAGCTGTACCTGCACGGCTCCGCCGCCAGCCGTATGTTGCGCGGGTTAGATACCGGAATACCGGCCTGTGTATGCGTCACCATGGTTGACGGATTGGTGTTGGCGCGCTCTGCGTTTCACCATTCCATGAATTATCGCTCCGTCGTCGCCTTTGGCACCGCGCGCAAGATCGAGGGCGCGGAGGAGAAAACGCGCGCTTTGCGTATCATCTCCGAGCACCTCATCGCCGGCCGTTGGAGCGATGTCCGCGGTCCCAGCGACAAGGAGCTGAAAGCGACCGCAGTGCTCGAATTCTCGATAGAAGATGCTTCGGCGAAAATCCGGACAGGACCCCCGGTGGATGATGAGGAGGATTACAGCTTGCCGGTGTGGGCCGGAATTCTTCCCTTGCGGCTCGAGGCGAAAACCCCTGTACCTGATCCCAGGTTGGCGGCGAGCGTCAAGTTGCCGCCCTATGTCTTGCCAGAAGACTAACCCTCATTTTCCGGAGGTGGCACTCCAATGATTATCGAAATGCGGACGTACAAAACCAAGCCCGGCTGCCGGTCAAAATTTCTGCAAATCTTCCGGTCGGATAGCATCCCGGCACATGCTGAAATCGGAATGAAAATTCTGGGTCCGTTTCTTTCTGTCGAGGACGATGACACTTTCTTCTTCATGCGAGGCTTTCCCGACGCCAGTGCCCGCGATTCGATGAAGGAAAAGTTCTATCAAGGGAAGCTCTGGAAAGAGAAGCTGGAAAATCTGCTGATGCCGATGTTGGAGGAGTATGAAGCCGTTGTGGTGGAAGACCCCGCCGGCCAGGTTCATTGGTAAGGAGCCCGCTGATTTTGCTGGACAAGACCGTAGCTTGAAATAGATTGTTCTTGGTCGGGGGCGGAGAAGACTGCGACCCTTCCGAGGATGGTTGAGAGCTATGATCAGCAAATCGTTATGTGCCTGCGCATTGCTCAGCGTCACGCTGCTGCAAGGCGGCGCTCAGGACCAGTCTTCGATACCAGCACCCGATGATCGCTACAAGGCAGACATCCTGCTGGTAATCGCGCATCCGGATGACGACACCGACGTCGGCACCTACCTCTGGAAGGCCGTGCTCGACGAGGGCAAGCGGGTTGCCGTCGTGGTCACCACGCGAGGCAATTCGGGGGGCAATGCTGTTGGCATGGAACAGAGTAAAGCCCTGGCGGATGTAAGGGAAATTGAGGCGCGGCGGTCGCTGGCCGCTCATGGCATCAGCAACGTATGGTTCATGCGCGCCTCTGACACTCCGACACAAGACGTTCTTCATTCCCTCGAGACCCTGGGGCACGGCGCAGCGCTGGAGGAAGTGGTGCGCATTGTCCGCCTCACGCGTCCCGAAGTGATCCTTACCTGGTTGCCGGCCTACGTGGCTGGAGAGAATCACGGAGACCATCAGGCTGCCGCTGTTGTGGCGACCGAGGCGTTCGACCTCGCAGGTGAGCCGGCGGCCTTTCCGGAGCAGATTGCGGCGCCCCGCGATCGGTTGTCGATCAATAACTACGGAGAAGGACTTAACCCGTGGCAAGCCAAGAAACTTTACTTTTTTTCGGATGCGACCGACCCGGAATTTCTGGCTCATCACGGGCCAGCCTATCTGGCCAGCGATATATGCCGCAGCCGGGGGGTTCCGTTTTCACAATTGAATCGGATGGCCTGGGATTTCTATCGCACGCAGATTGACTTCGGCGAAGAGGGAATGCGTCACCGCATAGACCAGACGGAGTACCTGGTCCTGGGGAAGTCCTTGATCCCTGCGCCGGTCGAGGGAGACGTTTTGGCCGGCATCGACAAGGAGCCCATTGCTTATGCCCCGGCGAAAACTTATCAGGAACCGGCGCCGCTCCCGGTGAGCCTGGAGCTTGGTGGGCCATGGGCATTTTACCACGAGTTCTACCGTGCCCACGGACTCACGTCTCTGGAAACACTCGTCAAACCTCAAAGTGATTTCGTTCCGGACAAACCGTTATGGGTGCCGCTGCTTTTACGCAACAGTTCACAGAAAGCAGTCGAAGTGATACTGCACAGCAGCCTGCCGCAAGGATGGACACCGGTGCCAAAGGATGCGGCCTACCGCTTACAGCCGGAGAGTAACTTTCCCCTCCAAATTTTGCTCACACCACCCGCGCACTCCGGCGAAAAATCACCCCAGCTTCTACGTTGGAGCTTGACAGCCGATGGTAAGCCGGCGGGCGACGTGGAGCTTACCGTTTATCCGGTGGAGATAGGCGTGCCGCAATAGAAACGATCTGTTACTGCAAGCCTTGATAACCCAGTCCGAAGTGGATCGGGAACTCAGGGGCGATCGAATCGTGCGGCAAATCGGGTCTCTGCGCGCGCACCGCGTCCATGGTCTTGGGCAGTTCAAACGGGAGTCTTCCTTCGGGCGCAGCTTTTCCCCGGACCACAGCCAACACCGCCTCATCGCTCGCTCCGAAATCGACCAGCACAGCGCTCGCCTGTTCGATCAAAGGTGCGAGAATGGCTGGCCGATCCAAATACACTACCGCGACGGTGGGCAGCTGCTTGGCGACCTTCTCGAACTCGATCAGCTGCGGATCGTCAGCATTAAAGTCGAGGTCGCCCTCATGCTGGCGAGATCCAAAAAAGTAGCCCGGATGCAACTCCTGGTGCGGGGCAGCAAGCCGTACCACGGCATACTCCGCTTCGCCCATAGTCGCTACCGGCGTAAGCCCGGCCGAAGTCGCCGCAGCGGAACTCACGCCCACAAGAAACACCTTCTTTCGCCGTTCAGGAAGTTCGAGCTTTTTGTTGGTTAGCAAAACTATTGATTGTTCCTGAGCCTTAAGCGCAACCTGCTTGAACTCCACCTGCCCTGCGGTCATGGTCGCCTTAGCCGTATCCACGTAGGGATTCTCGAACAGCCCAAGGTCGAACTTCTGCCGTAGCAATCGCCTTGCAGATTCATCGATGCGCGCCTCGGAGATTTTTCCCTTGCGTACAAGTTTCACAATGACACCCGAGTCGGCGACGCCTCCAAACTGGTCGATTCCGGCATCGAGCGCCTTGGCATAGCGTTGCTCGACGGTGAGGTCCTCCACACCCCAGGGCATCCCAAATGCTCCCGGAGTGATCGAAGGACTTACTCCGGCGGCAGCTCCTTGCAGGCACTCCCCGCGACAACTCTCGGTAACCAACCAGTCGCTCAGGATCACGCCTTCAAAGTGATACTTGTCTCGCAGCAGTTCCGTAAGCAGCTGCTTGTTGAATCCAGCGCCGACGGGTTCGAGTGGTTTCCCGTTCAAGTTCACGCCGTCGAGAATCGCGTACGTCGGCATCACCGCTGCGACTCCGGCTGCAAATGCTCCTTCGAAGGGGACCAGGTGCTGCTCGAAAGCGTCACCCGAGAAAACCGCGTGCCGGCTGTAGGAATTATGGGCATCCAGGCCATCCTTCATCGCTCCATATCCCACCCAGTGCTTGACCACACAGGCCACACTTCCGGGGTGCAGTCCTGTCTCTCCATCTTGAAAGCCCGCAATGTATGCCTCCACCATAGATTTCACCAACTGCAGGTCTTCGCCGAACGTTCCATCAATGCGTGACCATCGCGGTTCGGTCGAAAGATCTGCCTGGGGAGAAAGAGCCATCTGGATGCCGACCGAGAGATACTCTTGCCGTACAATGTCGCCGAATTCCCGTGTGACGTCGGGCCGGCCGATGGCAGCCATTCCCGTCATGTCGGGCCATTGAGAAAAGCCACCGGCGTCGTTGCTTGCCCCTACCGTAGCCTTGAAATTGTTACGAGGATCCGTGCTGATGGTGAGCGGTATCGCGAAGCGCGTTCTTTCCGCCAGCTCCTGAAGAAGGTTGTTCTGCTCAGCGAAGGCGGCGGGCGGACCGGTCAGTCGAGTGATGAACGTCGTCACCTTCTTCCCCGAGATCATCTCTCCTGCCCTATCGAGGTCGTACTCCGTCCCTTGTCCAATTTCCGGAGAAACCTTGGCAGGCGCCGACGCGTGCATCATGAGCCCTGCCTTCTCTTCAAGCGACAGGCGGCCGGCCAGATCGTTTGCTCTCTGCTGCGCGGGGAGCCGCCAATCCTCATATGGTTCCAGCTTGCCGTCTCGATTTAAGTCACGGAACCGCAGTCCATTCACCGTGATCAGCGGGACCTGCCGAGAACCGAGTTGAGGTTGCCGCTCTGTCGGTTCCTGAGCCCTAGCCAGGACCAAGGGGATACAGAGGACTATTGCCAGAAAGGTGTTTGTTGTCAGCCGCATGGTCCCCTTCGCCTTTTCAGCGGGAAGGATACCAGCAACAGGACAGCACTGTCCTTACTAACTTCTTCTGCGGTATCGGATCAGATTGAGGGGTTCAAAGCCAGTTGAGTGACACTTCCTGGAGTTCAATCAGGGAATAACTCGCTCACTCCGGAGCCTATGGAACAACTCAAAGAAACTATCGTCTGTTGCCTGGTAGTCGAGAAAGCCGAGTTTCCTGCTCTTCGACATGTCAGTGACGACCTCGATAGGGCGGCCCAAATCCGCGTCTGTGTGCCATGGTGAAACCAGAACGTCGAGATTCGGTTCGACCAAACGATGCCTGGCCGCGATCTCTTTCCAGTGAGGAGCAGCGCCGGCAAGTTGCGTCTCCAGGGGTACCCCCTCACCGGTGAACGGTGCCGGCTCGACGCCAAACCATTTGGCGATCTGCTCCCACATCCAGCTCCAGCGAAAGACATCTCCGTTCACGACATTGAAAGCCTGGTGCGTGCCGCACTAGTCGTCGACGCCCAGAGAAGATGGCGGGCCAGCAGCCCCGCATCGGTCATATCCGTAAGACCATTCCACTGAACAGCCGACCCTGGAAATCGAAACGGCCGCGCCGTCTCCCTGCAGATCGACGCATACACCGCCAGCGTCACCCCCATATTCATCGCATTGCCGACGGCATACCCAATGATGGTGTGGGGGCGATGGACACTCCAGCCGAAGCTATCGCGGTCCGCGGCCGCGAAAACTTCATCTTCCTGCGCATAGTAAAAGTTTTCGATAGCGAGGCGCGCTTGCTCCTCGCGAAAAGGCGTCGCCGGCAATGTGCCTTTGCCGTAGGCCTCGAACGGTCCCAGGTAGTGCTTGAGTCCCGTGACCAGGGCGACGTGCTCGATAGATCCTGACTTTGATACAGCGTCCAACAAGTTGCGCACCATGCCGGCATTCACGCGGATGTTCTCAGCCTCTGTGGGCTGACGAAGCCAGGTAGCGAGAAAAACGTGCGTCGGAGTAATTTCTTTTACTGCTCGCACGACAGACTCCGCATCCTGCAGATCTGAACGGACAGGAATCACATTTCCAGCAGCCGTTGGCCTGCGAGACATCCCATACACAACCCAGCCTGCTTGTTGGTCGAGAAGCGCTGCCAGGTTTCCGCCAACGATGCCGGTTGCTCCCACCACCAGTGCTGTTTTCTTAACCATGATTATCCCTCTGCTTTCTGCGCCAAGACCGTCAACGAGTAAACGACAACCTATATCGATGTAAGAAAATTACGGCGGAGCAGGGAACAGCAGATGATCTTTGCGTGGTCTGTGTCTCCAGGAAATCGTAGTGGACGAGCGTCGATTCCCTGAATCCTTCTACCCGGCGCTGTTGTGCCGAGGCTGCAGGGTCTTTCGTCCCTGCGGGACTGCTTCACGGGGGACTTTTCGCCGATCACCTGCGCGGAACTCTTAGCTGATCGGGGGACTGGTCGTGCCCTGGGATCCAGCGCCAACACGACCACTCTGGCGTGTGGAGACCCGGCGAAGGGCCGCTTCTATTTGTGAGAGGCCGTCGTCTGCATCGGGGACCGGCGTTCCGCGCAGCATGGCCTCGTAGAAGATCCAGAGACGCTCCAAGATCTGCCCCAAGTCATAAAATAATTCCTTGGCGTGTCCTGGCCCGGACGCGACTTCGCTTTCATTCGTCCCTTCTGTCAGTGAAGTCCAGGGCGTCGCCATTAGGGGTTTTCCTGTCAATTGTCTTGCCGGAAAGGCAGAATTGTTCTGTTCAGCCGGAAGCGGGCCTATGGTCACTACTCTGACACCATCATTACACTAGGTAGTCAATATCTTCCTGAGAAGTAAGGGGAACTCTGGTAACCACCGCGAGGTTACTTTGTCAGACGGCCTAGTAGGCTACTCGACTGATCACCAGGATGGGTCACTCGAACCTTTTCGCGAGAAATTCCCACGAGCTGCTTTCCAGAAAAAACGAGTGTTGCATTCCGGGTACGGTTTTGAAAGGGAACAATCCAGGTTTGGCTAGATTGATTCCGGAAAAATAAATGGTCACCCCCTCCCGGCACGACGCGCGGTAGGCTTGGAAGGTACCGCGCAGATCAGTTCGTTCCAAGCATGCACCCCGACCTCAAAGAAAATCCCGGGCACCCAAGCCAATGGAAGATCATGCTCGCATTCGGGCTGGTCTACCTGTTCTGGGGATCGACCTATCTCGGAATTGACATCGCGGTGCAGACGATTCCGCCGGGGCTGATGTGCGGGATCCGCTTTTCGGTAGCGGGCGTCATCATGTTAGGTGTTTGTGCGCTGACCGGGCGCAAGATCTGGTATTCGCCACGGCAGATCGCGCTGGCCGGCGTAGTGGGCCTTTTATTGTTGATGGGCGGCAATCTTACCCTCTCTTATGCGGAGCTTTCCGTCTCCACCGGCCTTGCTGCTCTCATTGTTGCGATCACGCCCTTGTGGTTCCTGGTTCTGGATTCGATGTTGCTTGGCCATCACCGTATTGCAACCCGCGGTAAAGCCGGACTAGCGCTCGGCGTTTTTGGACTGCTCATCCTCTTCTACCCTGAGCTAATTTCAAGTACGGCAATGGGTCGAAAGGAACTTTGGGCTTCGCTGAGCCTGATTGGCGGTTCCTTCAGTTGGGCGCTCGGATCCGTGTTGTCGAAAAAGTGGCAGTCGGGCATGAATGCTTTTAGCGCTACTGGATGGCAGGTGACGGCAGCCGGGATCGGGAACTTCGTTTTTGCGTTCCTGCTCGAAGATCTTCATCGTGTGGTGTGGACCCCTCGCGGCATCGGCGCAGTTTGCTACCTGATCGTTTGCGGATCCTGGATTGGCTATACAGCCTACATCTGGTTGCTGGAGCATGTACCCACGTCAAAGGTATCGACCTACGCGTATGTGAATCCGGTGGTGGCCGTCTTCCTGGGATGGTTGGTCCTGCACGAACGGGTGAACGGATTCATTGCGGCCGGGAGCGCCGTGGTAGTGCTCTCAGTGATTCTTGTCACCAGCGCGAAAGTTAAGGAAATGGCGGTGACTGAGGAGACGCTTCCCCAGCTGGTGTTACCGGAATAGCCAATCGCCACAGGGATTCTAGGATTCGGGACGAGGCCACCGAGCCTCGATAGTGGTCGAAATACCACCACGCGGTCTGAACTCCCCTTTGACGATAGCCCATGAAGGTTCGCAGGCCTTTACCACATCCTCCAGCACCCGATTCACGACGTTTTCCTGAAAGATTCCGAGGTTGCGGTAGGTGAACAAATATTCCTTCATCGACTTCAGTTCAAGGCAGCGCTGGCGCGGCATATAGCGCACCGTCAGGACTCCGAAGTCGGGCAAACCGGTCTTTGGGCAAACTGAAGTGAATTCAGGATCGTCGATCAGGATCTCGTAGCCCGGAAACTGATTCTCCCAAGTTTCAATGTCAGGGAAGTTCCAATCAAGACCAGCGGTGGCGTGTTCGTCGGTGTAACGGGGAGTAGTGCTCATCACGATATTTTACGAAATCAAGAGACTCCACTCAAAAAATCGCTGTTGCGAGTAGAAGGCAGTCACACGTAAAAGCTGAGTTTCAGGTAAAAACATCTACGATAGTTGCTGTCTTTCCCCTTCCGGCGTAATCCGTCGAATCTCTACGAAAAGTAACGAAAAATCTCTCCAGTTGTGGACCGAAATGGGTGGGGGTGCTACGAATTCCCCTAACGTCTGTATGGGCAAGTTACTGCGATCGCTTTTATTTCTTAGGGCGGCGGGATTCATGCTGCGAATCCATGGCAACTCCGTCCCGTAATCTGCCATCCAAACGCCAACACTCAGCTGCGGTCGGAACGACCGCCAGAGCAGTTAGTAACGTGTGGTCTTGATAGATGATCCAGGGAGACCTTTCGCTGCATGGTAGTTTACCTAAGGCATATTCGTTTCTCTTGACGGGCCAAGAGGGGCAAATATTGAATTCTGCGAGGGATATAGCGGACGGCCATGCGCTCAATGCACAAACGTTTCGGGGTGATCGTTGGCTTCTTTGCACTGCTCATCCTCCTCGTAATCAACACGGTCGTGGTGAGGCATCAGCTTGCGGTTCAAGTGGGGAATCAGGAATGGTTCAGTCACAGCCGCCGCGTGGTTCAGGAGCTCAGAATCACCGAGTCCCTAGTCAAGGATGCAGAGGCTGGCCAACGGGGTTTTTTGTATACGGGGAAGCAGAACTATCTCCTCCCCTATGATCGCGCGATTGGCCAGATGGATGCTCATTTTCAAAGCCTGGTCAATTCGATCGGGGACAACCCTAAAGAACAATCAGAAGCCGCGAACCTGCGAGTTCTGATCAATAAGAAGCTCGATGAGCTCGCAAAGACCATCTCGCTTTTCCGGTCAGGGGACGCGCCGGCCGCCAAGGCCTTAGTGATGTCCGGCCAAGGGTTCAACCTTATGGAAGGGATTCACGCTCTGGTCGAGCAGATGGAGCAGGATGAAAATTCGGTAGGTAACGCCCGCAGGGACGCATATCAAAAAAGCATCAGGATTACCGCAGCCTGTATCTACCTAGCCAGTGCAGTTGCAGTTCTGGGGCTGAGCCTTCTGGCAATTTCTGTTTTTCGCGATATGCGAAGGCGTGAAAGAGATGCTGCCGCACTGCGGCAAAGCGAAGAGTGGTTCAGAGTCACACTCTCTTCCATTGCAGAAGGTGTTATCGCGACCGACCATCAGGGCCTGATCTCATTTCTGAATCCGGTTGCCGAGCGCCTCACCGGCAGCACACTGGAAGAGGCCAGGGGCAAAAAGATTTACGACATATTTCCAATCTTCAATGAAGCGACAAACAGTCCGGTAGAGAACCCCGTGGAAAAGGTCTTGAAGCTGGGTGTCGTCGTGGGCCTCGCTAACCACACGGTCTTGAGGCACCGCGAAGGCCACCTCATACCTATCGAAGATAGCGCCGCTCCCATTACTGACGATTCTGGCCACCTGATCGGGGTAGTCCTGGTATTTCGTGACGCCAGCGATGAACGTAGCCTTCAGGAAGTGCTACGGAGAACCGAGAAACTTGCAGCGGCTGCACGTTTGGCGGCAACCGTTGCTCATGAGATTAATAATCCGCTGGAAGCCGTCGGGAACCTTATTTTTCTCGCACGAACAAATTCGGATGCGAGTGAAGCCGTCGAGCAACACCTCAAAATGGCTGAACAGGAGTTGGCGAGAGTGTCGCACATTACGCGCCAAACCCTCGGCTTCTATCGGGAATCAACCCTGCCCTCGCGAGTTGATATTCCGACCGTTGTTGAACAAACGCTCACAGTGTATGCGACGAAATTGCAGCAGAAACAAATAAGGCTTCACCTTTCCCTGCAGCAATGTCCTCCCATTAACGGTTTCGCGGGCGAAATACAACAACTCGTATCAAATATCATTTCCAATGCCATTGACGCGCTGCCCTTCAACGGCACTTTGAAAATCGACTCATCCACGATCAAGCTGGTTAGCAACGAGGCAATCAAGCTGCAGATAGAAGATGACGGGCCCGGCATTTCTCCAGAAAATATGAAGCGAATTTTTGATCCTTTTTTCACCACCAAAAAGGACGTCGGAACCGGACTGGGATTGTGGGTCTGCAAAGAGATTGCCGAGCGCCACGGGGGAACCGTGGAAGCAAAGTCTAATAATCAGAACGGCTCGACCGGGGCAGTGTTCACAATCCTGTTGCCCTATCGGGACACTTCAACGGACCTCCCGCTCTGACCCATTCGGAAGTGCTCTGCGTCGATCCAATAGACTACAAGAGAGGTGGAAATGCCGATTCTGCGTGGCAAAGTCGTCTCCGGGATGGGGAACTTTTCCTATTGGATCGAGAAGCTGGCTGAACACTATCAACGAAAGACAGGAATGAAATTGTTTCCAGGCACGCTGAATGTTGAGCTGGAGCAGCCCTACACGCTGCCCAGGCAAGTCGTTCGGCTCGAAGGATGGGAATACGCGGGGAGCGTTTCCGTAAACATTGTCCCCTGTTCGATACTGGGAAAGAGCGGGTTTATCCTACGCACAGACGCCAACGAAGAAGGCCGGGGCCACCACCCGAAGACGATTATCGAGGTAGCGACAGACGTGAAGCTCCGTGATCATTTCAATCTTAGCGATGGCGATATGGTCGAGATCGAGACATTGAGCAATTGATGGTGGATAAAAAGCAGCACATCGTATACGTCACACTCGTAGTGCGCAACTACGAAGAAGCTAAGACGTGGTACTGCAATGTCCTGGGTTTTGTCCTCGTCGAGGATACACTGCTTGCAGATGGCAAGCGCTGGATCGTAGTGGCTCCTCCAGGATCAACTGAATCACGCTTGCTTCTGGCAGAGGCCTCTACCGAGCAGCAAAGGGCTAGAATCGGCGACCAAACCGGAGGCCGCGTATTGCTGTTCCTTCATACCGATGACTTCTGGCGCGACTTTCCTGCCATGCGGGCTCACGGAGTTCGCTTCTGTGAAGAACCTCGAGAAGAGAGCTATGGCACGGTCGCCGTTTTTGAAGATCTATACGGGAATCGCTGGGATCTCCTGCAACTGAAGTGAACAGTTGCGTGAGGATTCGAAGTTCTCACGACACCCTCCAGAGCCCCTATCCTTCAAGGCAGCGCCCAGCATCCGTTAGTCCGGGCTAGCACGTCACCAGCCCGCTTGCTCCCGCCAACGGAGTAATTTGTGGCGTATTCGCCTTACTGCACGATTGCGGGCCGCGGGCCATATGAGCTTGGCATATTCCTCGCGCGGGAAGCGGGCGAGGATACGCTTCATTTCGCCTGGCTTGAGTGAGCCGCGATTATGGAATATAGAGGCGAGGTAACGTCGCCGGTCGAGCACCGGGTGGATGAAGACGTTTCGATCGCCGGGCGCTAGATCTTCTTCCAAGGTGGGAGGGAACCAATCATACTGAGAAACGTCGCCAAACTCGGCCAAAGATAGCCAGGTCATGCCCGCCCGCACCACTTCGGTAGGTAAAAAAACCTCACTGCTCGGCCAACCGCGAACAGACGGATCACCCTTCATGTCGAGCCGCCGTTGCTGCAATAGCCTCAACGCGGGAGCAGATAGAAAACACACATTGAGCAAAGCGAGTTTGACTTCATCAGGACGATAGACATCCGCTTGATATGGTCTCCAATGCCATAGGTCGAAAGGCCGTTTAATCGGTAACGCGATCAAATCTGCCCCTCTTGAGATCGCACGGGTCACAAAGTTCGGCAGGGAGTCTTGCACCACGCAGTCATACTCAATGAAAAGATAATGGTCATAATTTGGGTACTGCGCCAGGAAGTGATAGTGGGCGTAATCCGGATTCCACCACAACACCCCGCCAAGCCCGAAACGCATCGCCAGGCCCGCGGCTTCAAGGTCGGCACAGGTGAAACGGATCACACGATCGAAAGGCACCGGCCCCACCGGCCCGCCGGTTTCATCGATCAAAACGTAAAAATCGAGCCCACCGGCAACCTCAGCAAGACGCCGCGCCTGGCGCTCAACAAATCCATCCCAGGCGTAAGCCTTGAAAACGACGGCGCAATGAGGAACGCCATTGCTCATAACCGCCCCTCATCGCCCGCTCTCAGGGTTGACCGGTCCATAAACCAGTTGGACGTTGTGGTCGCTGCGCGAAGGTTTGCGGCCGTTCTTTCTTTGCTGCGCAATACCGACAGCGCTGCGCAGGCACTCGGACACTTCCTCAACTTCATCGTGGGTCATTGTATCGAAGAGAGGCAGGCTCAGGATCCTTGCGGAAACATCGTCACACACCGGCAGCGGACCTCCGGCGCATACTTTTTGGAAATACGGCTGTTCAAGTAAATGAGGACTGAAATAATGTCCAGTCATGATTCCGCGCTCTGCTAACTCGGCGCGAATTGCGTCCCTCCGGCTGCCCATTCCAGGCGGCAACAGTACCGGCACAAATTGATGGGCCTGCATCCCTGGCGCTTTCAATTGAAAATCCAATTCCGGCAGGGCCTGGCGGTAGTGATCGTGGAGTGCGGACCTTCGTGTCAGAATGCCGTCGTAATTGGCCAGGTGCAGCAGCCCCTGGAGCGCGTTTACTTCGCTGAGTTTTGCGTTTAAACCTGGCATCGTCGCTATGCGTGGCTCTCCAAAGCCGAAATTGCTCATGGCTCGGAGTCTTGCGATACGATCCGGATCTGCGCTGTAAATGAGTCCCGCTTCACCAACGGCAAAGGACTTGGTTGCGTGCATGGAAAAGGCAACGCTGCCGGCAAAGCCGCTGCCGAAGCCTCGCCCATGTGCGTCAAAGGTACCCAGAGAGGCCGCGGCATCCACGACAACAGGAATCCCCAGCTGGTTGCTCAGCCGCGTATAGGGCTCCAGGTCGATTGGGTAGCCGAAAGTCGCATAGGGCATAACAATCGCAATCTTGCCGGCGTAACGGGCCAGCATCGCTGACTCGGCTTCCATGTCAGCAGCCCAATCCGCAGGATGGATGTCGCACACCAGGGGAGTGAGCCCACACCAGAGCGCTGCGTGTGCCGCGGCGGCGAAGGTGAAGCCCGGCATCAGGGCAAACCGGCCGGGTGGTGGATCACCGACCGCATCCTTGATGGCCAGCATAAGTCCGATCGTCGCATTGCAGACGGTGGTGCAGGCGCCTTCGCCACCAAAGAAGCGCGCCAGTATTTCCTGCTCAAAGCGCGTATTGACCGGACCGAAATTGCTAAACATCCCACTCGCTTCCAGCGCCTCGAGTTCCGGGACTGCGAGAGAGAGCTTCGCGGGCGCGGGACGAACCAGCGGAATCTTCATGCTTCGACCTCCTGCGTGACCTGGACCTTTTTCCAATTGGGCAGCCACAGACGGTCCAGATATCTCGTCGTTGTCAATGGAAGGATCCAAGATAGCATCGACGATCAACCCGCCGACATCGCTTTGCCATAGCCAGAGGCCATTTGCCTGGCCTCTGAAGCTTGGTTCACCACCCAGCTTTCCATGGGGCACAAACCCAGCCGCCAAGCCGATCGCGAATAACCCAGGGAGCGGGTTGCACAGTGCGTCCAGCACCCTGCAACTGCCATCCACGAGCGGCGCCTGAGGAGCTGTCTGGGCTAGAAGAGGAACCGGATTCTCCGCCTCGTCAAAGACAGGCAACGCGTGCGGCCGATATCCCAGCGCCGCGATCACAATATCTGCATTGTCCAGGAGGGCCCGTGAAGCCGCATCGTCGACCCCCAGGCGATGTAACTGCAGGCGAGGCTCGGGTGGGAGCCCACCGATACCGCGCGCTCGCATGATTAACTCGCGCGACTCTAACCTGAACCCCGCCAGACGGAATACCCGGCCACTGACCGGGCAGATGTCATCTGGGCCGAATTCCGTATAACCGTCGGCAAGCGCTGCATCTACGTTGGGATAGAAAATTCGCAATGGCCGCCGGTGCGCGATGGTCACTCCCGTTGGACCAAAATTGACGCCGGGCATTCGATTCAGCAGGGCATGAGCGATGGCCGCCGCGCTCGTGGATCCGCCAATAATGGCGACCCGCGGGGGCCTGCCGAAGGCGGCCAGACGAGCCGCAATCGCAGCGAAACCTGCGCCATCCAGCACCTCGCTGGATTGGAGTAACTTTTCCCCCCAACGCTCTACCAGGTTGGCGCCGGCAACGGTTTCGGCCCGAAGCCGTTCTGACGGCTGCGAGGCCCCGGTTGCCAACACCACATTTCGGGATTGGAGGGTTCGCTCCTGGCCGGTTGCCAACTCTTCGATTCGCGTGAGCCACCCGGTGGCGGTGCGGCGGGTAGAAATTGCTTTGCATCGATTCAGAACACGGCTGTTGGGCCTGGCCGCGATTACCTCGTGCATAGCTTGTCCGACCAATGCCAGGAACTCGCCTGCGCGGCGAAGCGGCACCGTGCCATGGCCCGCCTGAAGAAATTCCTTGGTAAGAGCATGACTGCGTAATGGCGCTAGCTCGCCGTCGGGCGGTCCCGCGAGGCAATCGGCGAAGGTAAAACCGGTACTGTCGGAGTTGATGCACCAACGTCCGATGCTGCCCTCGCCAACAGCAGACGATTGCTCCACCACCGTGACGCCTCGCTCCAGCAGTTCAGCAAGACGGCCGCGTCGATGAGCCGCGAGCAGAGGAGCAAGACCCGCCGGGCCTCCGCCGATAATGACTACAGCTGTGTGATCAGTGCTCAATGTCACCTGCTTCGCTTCACCCAAACAGCAGGCGATGCGATCTGATGTGTTTCAGCGGGAGGATGCATACCATCAAGTGGTGCGCCGGCAATTTTCTGGGGGGAATGCCGGTTCGAGGGATGAGTCATGTGCCTGGTCTTCGAAGGTGTTAACGGCATGTCCGTCCCAATCATGAATGGTGCGCACGAGAAAGAGACGGAGAAGCACCTTTGGCTCCGGGAGACCGGGACAAGCCTGAAATCGCGGGGTTGTAGTCGAGACTGACCGCACCGTGCACATCGATCGTGCCTCTAGCCCACGGAACACGTCATACCCGCCGGCCCCGCTTCTACAGCCACTGTTACCTACCGCCGCAAGCGGCGAAGATATGCGCCCTCGTACTTAGGTCATAAGATCACATTCTGGTCCACCTTACCAGTATCTTTCGAACGGTCTGCCGCCTGCTGCAAGCCGGGCAGCCGATTACATCCTGCCTCTCGACCTGGGTTTTCTCGTCTAAACTCATTCGGGGCGTCGGAATGAACAGGCAATGTTGCCACGCTGTTGTCGTTGTCACTCTCTTTGCTCTGGTGAGCATCAGGGCCAAGCCTCAGCCCTTCTTGCCTCTGAACTCCCCTGGACCCGCCACATTCTCCTTGTTGACCGATCGCGAACCTGTCGTTTCTCTCGACGGCCAGTGGCGGTTTCATCCCGGCGACGACCTCCACTGGGCCGATCCCGGGTTCGACGACTCCGCCTGGCCGCTACTGCGGTCCGACCAGCCCTGGTCCACCCAGGGTTATAACGGTTTGAGCGGCTTCGCCTGGTACCGGTTCATCGTCCGCGGTCCAGCACAGGCAATGCCTCTGGCCATCCTGCTGCCCTCCGTTCTCACCGATTACGAGATCTTTGACAACGGCCACAGGATCGGCGGCTTCGGGAACATGCCCCCACCACGGGAGCCTGCAGTTTAATCAGACGCTCCTCTACCGCCTGCCCCCGGCTCCAGCCGGCGCTCCGCTCCAGCTTGCCATTCGGGTATGGCACCACCCCACCTTCGCCGCCTACCTCGGAGGTGGGCCGCGTTACGGTGGTGGACTGGTTGGTGACGCCGCTTTACTCGAACACCAGTTCCAGCTAATAGAATCAGACCGCTCCACCCGCATCGTCGACTTCTTTACCGTTGGCCTCCTCGACGCCATCGTCGGTTTCACCGTGTTCGGCCTTTATCTCTCCCGTAGATCGGAACGCGAGTATCTTTGGTTCGCCATCCTTCTGCTGTCGGACGCGCTGCTTTCGGCTCTCTTCGTCTCCGGCTTCCTCCTCAACTTTCCCCTGGCGTGGAGCGACTTTACCGCCGAGACCCTTGGCGCGCTCAGAATTGCTGCCGCTCTTTTTTTCTTTTCCCGCATCCTGGAGGCGCGGCGATCGTGGTTGTGGCGCGTTGTCCTCATCACGGCGCTCCTCGATCCTCTGAATGTTGCCCTTTACGTTTTTCGTTGGGCTTCGGCGGCAACTACCACTGCCTTGCGGGTGCTCTTTGATGTACCCATCGCCCTGTGGATTATCGCGCTGCTATTACGGCGCAGCATCGCCGGAAACCGGAATGCTCGCCTCCTTCTCGTGCCCACACTTTTGCTGTACGGTACGAATATTGTCAATGGCCTGCTACTGTCTTCATTCCAGTTCGGCTGGCAGCGTCGCCTCGCCTCCACCGGCGCGTGGAGCATCGTGCGGAGGCCTTTTCCGTTTCAACTTGATGCGCTCGTTCAGCTCATTTTTGTCGTCGCGCTGCTTGCTTTTCTAATCCGTCGCTTTGCCCAGTCCCGCGCCAGCGAGCAGCAATACGTTTCCGATCTGGAGGCGGCGCGTACGCTCCAACAGGTCCTCATACCAGAAAAGCTTCCTGACATTCCGGGCCTTAAGATCGAAACCGCGTATCACCCTGCGCAGGAGGTGGGCGGCGATTTCTACCAAATCTTCCCATTGCCGGCACTCGGGTCGAACAGCCCGGTCCACACCCTCATCGTCATTGGCGACGTAGCAGGGAAGGGGCTTCCCGCTGCAATGACGGTCTCACTTCTGGTTGGCGCCCTTCGCTCTCTGGTTGAGTACACCGCAGTCTCCAGGGGAGGTTCTCGCAGGCCTGAATCGGCGCCTGCTTGGCCGCGGAACCAGTTTCACTACCTGTGTCGTGCTCCGCCTGTCTTCTTCGGGCACGTTGACTCTTTCTAATGCGGGGCACCTCGCGCCCTATCGCAACGGGATCGAGCTTGTTACAGAGGCAGCGTTGCCGCTCGGCATCACTTCGGACGCCGAGTTTCCCGAGCAGACGCTGCAACTGGTAGCCGGCGACCTACTTACACTGGTCACGGACGGTGTTCCCGAAGCCACCCAGCATCGCGAGCTCTTCGGCTTCGAGCGCACCGCTGCTCTAAGCACTCAACCGGCTCACATCATCGCTAACACCGCCATAGGCTTTGGCCAGACCGATGACATTACCGTGCTGTCTGTTGCCTTTCAAGCGTGACCGGAATGACGAGAGGGCTGGGTCGGCGTTGATCGATTGATTACATATTTCTGCGGTTTCCTTTCTCCCGGTCTATTCAGCGCGCAAGGCATCCGCCGGATTTACGCTCGCAGCGCGGTGTGCCGGCACGTAGCTCGCCAGCATGGCCGAAAAGGCGAGGAGCAGGGCGACGGCGGCGAGTGTCGCGGCGTCCCATGCCTGCGTGCCAAAGAGCAGTTTGCGCATCAGGACCGCTGCGCCCACAGAACAGATAAGACCGGCTACGATACCAATAGCGGTCAGCTTGCCGGCCTGTTTCAAAACCAGGAGGTAGACGGAAGCACGTTCCGCTCCCACCGCCATACGGACGCCGATTTCGCGGGTTCGCTGGCTTACTGAGTAAGAGATAACCCCGTAAAGGCCGACCACGCTCAGCAGCAGCGCGACCGCCGCAAAGCCGCCCACCAGCCAGGCCGACGAGCGATGAAGATAGGCTGCAGAAGAGTCATGAAGTCTCACGCTCATCGAGGTCTCATCGGAGGTAGCGATGTTAGGGTCAAGCTGGTGAATGGCGGCAACCAGCGTGGGCAGCAGCATCTGCTCGGGCAGAGTACTGCGGACGACGATATAAAACCAATTTTCTGGTTCCTGCAGGAAAGGGGCATACATTACTGGTCTGGTCTCGACATCGAGCGGCCCCTCCTTAAGATCTTCGACGATGCCGACAATTTCCTTAGCATGCGTGGGATCACCGCTGTAAATTCGCTGACCAAGAGGGTCCTGGTCTGGAAAGTATTTCCGTGCGAGCGCCTGGTTGATGATCATGACCGAGGGTTTCGAAGCATCGTCATCCTCGGTGAAATAACGGCCGCGTAAGAGGCGCGTGCCTATGGTGGCAAAGTACCTCGAACTGACCGTTCTGCCATTTTCTTCAGTGGGCGTCTTGTTCAGGGGACGGCCGACAATATTCACTCCTGTGCTGCCGAAGCCTGAGCCCAGCGGCAACTGTAAGCAGGTGCCCACATTCTCCACTCCCGGCAGACTCATAAGGTGCGCTACTACTGATTTCTGCAAAGCAACACGCTGTGCGTCCGCGGTGTAGTTCATCCCGGCCGCCGAAACTTCGAGCGCCGCCAGCTTTTCGGGTCTAAAGCCAATATCGGTATGGAGCAAGCGGTAAAAGCTCTTGCCGAGCAGACCCGCTCCCGTGAGGAGCACCATCGCCGTGGCCAACTCGACCAGGACCAAGGTCGGGCCGACGCGGCGCCAGAGCGTCCCTGCTGAGGCTCGCCCACCTTCCGCAAGCTGGGCCTGCATGCCAACTGATTTGCCTGATCCGTAGAGACGCATAGCCGGAAGAAGCGAAAATAGCAGGAGTGCCAGAATTGCGATTGTGCATGCGAATGCGATCACATGCACGTTCAATCCGGTCTGGCGAAGATATGGCATGCCCTCGAGCACTTGTACCGGGATCATCCGCAATAGCAATTGGCTGACAAGAAACGCTGATCCCAGGCCCAGTACGGTCCCAATCAAAACCAGCAAGAGTCCTTCGGTGATGAATTGGCGGAGCAGCCTGAGATGCGAGGCTCCCAACGCGCCACGCACCGCAACCTCGCGCCTGCGACTCTCGCTGCGAACCAGTATCAGGCTTCCCACATTCAGGCACGCGATGAGCAACAGAAGGGTAGCGCCACCCAGCAGAACCAGGAGGATTGGCCGCATATTGCCGAGGATGACTTCCCCTAATGGCGCGATCGTCGCGCCCCTTCCATTATCTTCATTCGGGTACTGCCTGGCTAACTGCGCCCCGATGCTGGTCATGTTGGCTGCAGCGGCGTTCATCGTGACACCGTCTTTAAGACGGGCAATGCCGGATAGGCCATGCGCGCCACGATCTTCAGCCATAGAGAGATGGAGTGTTGACCAGAATTCGGCCGGTTCCGAGGGCGCAAAGTGGAAAGACGAAGGTAGGACACCGATGATGGTGTTTGAAATTCCGTCCAGGGTGACGGCCTGGCCCAATACTTTGCTGCTTCCTCCATACCTGTTCTGCCAGGCAGCGTAACTGAGCAATACATGGCGAGGGGCGCTCGGCAGGTCTTCGCCGGCTGCAAAGTTGCGGCCTAATATCGGTTGAACACCCAATGTCTGAAAAAATCCGTCGCTCACCTGCGATCCGTGGATCTGTTCAATGCCCCGGGGAGTGGTCAACAGAACGGTGTCGTTCTTGTATGCATCGAGAGAACTGAAGACAGTGTTTAGTTTTTTGTAGTCGAGGTAATCCAGATAGGACAGATGAAACCTGGGACCCATTGGATTGCTTTCGAACACGGCTGCCAGCCGCGATGGCCGGCTATAGGGGAGCGGCCTGATCAGCGCTGCATCCACAAACGCGAAAAGTGTAACGCTTGAGCCAATACCCAGGCCCAGCACGAGAATGGCGGTGCCTGCAAAGAGCGGATTCTTCAACAGCTGCCGGGATGCATAGCGCAGATCGGACCAGATGGTCGCGAGCATCAGGGCAGCATCGGCACCGGTCACGCTCTCCTTGGTGGCAGCGCGGTTTCCAAAGCGGAGGAGTGCGTTGCGGCGTGCGTCCGCGGAAGACATCCCGGCAGTCAGATTTTCCTCAACTCGCATCTCGATGTGCGCTGTGAGCTCCTGGTCGATCTCTTGATCGATGCGGGAGCGAAAGAAGAGATTTGATATGCGGCGAAAGAGGGACATGGAATTGACCTCACGCGTAGCGAAGAATGGCGCGAACGCCTTTCACGAGTTGCTCAAAGCTTTCTTCTGCGAGCTGCAGTTGCTTACGTCCAGCAGGGGTCAGCTTGTAGAATTTGGCTTTTCTATTGGTTTCGGTGAGGGCCCACTTGGAGCTGATCCACCCGCTTTGCTCCATGCGATGGAGCGCCGGATACAAGGAACCCTCTTCTACGCTCAACAGTTCCTCCGACGCTCTCTGGATATGCCCGACTATTCCGTAGCCGTGCAACTCGCCCATCTGCGCCAGCGTCTTGAGGACCAGAAGGTCCAGACTACCCTGAAGATCATTTCTCGCCATGACCACCCCTACACATCTAAGTATGGGCACCCGGAGCCATAGAAGTCAAGGGATGGGGTTCAAGGGCGTCTCACGCTGGTGGAATGGCGGGGCGGCCTTTCTCGAAGCGAAAATTCTGTATGCGTCCGTTGCTCAACATAAAGCCGGAGATCTCCCCTTGCTGGTTGCGGGTGAAGCGGATATTCCCTAGCGAACCAGCAAAAAAATCGCGCGTGATTGGTTGCAGGACATCCGGCTTGTTCTTAAGCCGGTACAGCACGAGTCCACCTTGCTCGACCTTCATTTCATACAACGGGTCTATCTCCTGGCTGCTGTATATCCCGGCATAATTTTTCAGGTCAATGGCCGAGGGAGCAAAGGGCGCAACCTCCGCGAAAACATCGGGTTTACCCGCCCCATCCTTTAGGAGAAGTTGCAGCGAGCCTTCCGGCTTGGACGCCTCGAAGGTTAAATCCACCGGGGCGATCAATAGCCGGAAGTGGCTGTCACTGACAGCCTTCATCTCATAGCTCTGCTCACCCGTCCCGAAGCCGGCCTGCAGTTTATCGCCTTTGACCGTGATCTTGAGTACGTCTTCGTTCTCTGCATTCAGGTAGGTACCCGCCTTACTCCTTAGTTGGTCCGCGGTGAGCTGCACCCCTTTCTCGTCGTTGGCACGGGTAGCTTCGGCAGGCTTCATTTCGTTGCCCAGATAGATGTCGGCCACCTTGCGATTGAGCTGGCTGGGATCTGCGGCGGCTGTATTGCACAGGCATTCCGCTGTGAAGTGCTGGTCTGGAAAACGAATCATGTCGGAGCGATAGCCGGCATCTCCGCCCGCGTGGTCGACCGTGGGGAGACCGCGGTAGGTCCCGATGACCAGCCCAAAGGCATAGTCGATTTGCTCGCCGTTATTTAATTTTCCGCGTTCCTGCAGTTGCTGGATCATCTGCGGGCCACCGACTCGAGGATGGTAGAAATTTTCATCCCATAGGGCCAGATCCTGGACGGTCGTCAGCAGGCTGGTGGCGCCTACTGTGTCGAAGTTCGTGATGCTGATCAGAAAGGCATTTTGGGCGGGTTGATAGCCATAGGCGATATTTTTGATTACCTCGGCGTGGTCGTCGCGAAACCTTGTATTGTTCATTTGCAGGGGCTGGAAGATGTGGGAGGTCGTGAATTCGCGAAAGGATTGTCCACTCACCCGCTTCACAATCTGAGCCAGCAGGGTGTAGCCCGTATTGCTGTACAGATGCCTGGTGCCCGGAGGAAAATTCAGGTCCCGTTGGCGAGACATGACAGCGAGTACGTCGTCATCGGTGATCAGATCAAGCGAATAGCGCCAACCCGCCAGGCCGAGCAGATCCCATTGGTCGCGCAGGCCGCTGGTGTGGTGAATCAGCTGGCGAATCGTGATCGGAACCCCAAAATCCGGTAGTTCTGGGATGTACTTGCGCACCGGGTCATCGAGCGACAGCTTTCCCTCCTGGGCCAATAGAACGATCGAAGCTGCCGTGAACTGCTTCGACATAGAGGCCACGTGAAACACGGTAGCCGGCGTAATGGGCACGTTGTGATCCAGGTCCGCCATGCCGTAGCCGCGTTCATAAAGGACCCTGCCGTCTTTTACAACGGCAAGCGCGCAGCCTGGCGTAACTGTCGAGTCCATTTTCTGGAACAGCTCATCCACTCGAGCGGAAGGACTTCCGGCGGGAACGGCGGCATGCTGGCCTGGAGCGCAGGACACAGTCAAAAACGACAGTACTGCCAGAACCAAGAGCCTCGAACCCATGATCGGAGCCTCCACGAGAAAATGAGAGCTGAACCGCATGCCACGGATCTGCGTCACGTAAGCCATAGTAGTTGCATAAGGTCCTATCTTCCATGCATTCCGCATACCACGGTCAACAACAGCCAGGATTGAGAGTGGGAAGGTTAGCCGGGGGACCTCTCCGTCCATAATTGGAAATGCTGTGTTCGGAATCGGACAACCCGCGGAGCTTGTTAGACTGGGGCTTTGACGGAATCGACTATGAGAGAGCTGGCCCACAGTCTGAAGGCGATTGCACGCAGCCCCATCTTCACCTGCATATTTGTTCTTGCTCTCGCAGCCGGGATCGGAGCAGCCCTTTCCGTCTTCACAGTTGTCGATGCGCTGCTCCTCCGCCCGCTTTCGCTGCCACACCCGGAGCAACTGGTTGGCCTCAGCGGCTCTTATCGGGGACACTCGAAAGTACCGTTCTCCTATCCCATGTTCACCGAGTTGGAACGCCGGCAGCGGGCGTTCCGAGGTCTTTGCGGCTACACCCCAGGGCAAGACTTTACTGTCGAGATTAACCAAACCGCATCGCTCTCGAATGTACGATCCGTCACCAGCAACTGTTACTCCGTTTTGGGCGCCCGCCCGTTGCTTGGCCGATTGATCAGTGCCGAGGACACCCAAGGCAGCCAGGTCTCGCAGGTAGCAGTGATTGGCTACCAACTGTGGAAAGAGCGCTTCGCCGGCGATCCCAACGTTGTGGGCCGTACGCTGCACATCGACGGCAAGCTTTTCACCATCATCGGAGTTACCGGGAAGTGGTTCACCGGCTTGACGGTAGGATCACCGCCAGAGATTACGATCCCGGCCGGGGCAGCCCAGTTGACTGACCTCGAAAGCCGTCATCTTCTTTGGCTACTTGTTACTGGAAGGCTTGCAAGTGGCGATACCATCGAACACGCTTCTGCGCAGCTTCAGGCTGTCTGGCCGCGGGTGCTGGAAGCCACCGTTCCCACCGGTGCCGCGGGCGAAAGAAGGCAATCGTTCCTCTCGATGGGTTTGCAAACTGCATCGGTCGCGAACGGCGCCGACACCAACGGCGATCTTCGCAGCAGAGTGCAAACGCCGCTATTTCTACTCATGGGCGTCGTTTCGCTCATCTTGCTGGTTATTTGTGTAAATCTGGCGAGTCTCACACTGGCCAGGGTCGGTTCGCGCCGCCATGAAATAGGCACCCGCATCGCCCTTGGTGCGAGCCCCTGGCAGGCAGTTCGCCAGTTCATGGCTGAGACACTGATGCTCTCCGCCGCAGGATCCTTGCTAGCTCTTTGTTTTTCGTCGTGGGGCAGCGAATTTCTTATCAGGCTCGCAACCCGGGGTGAGACCGTGCCCGCGTTGCTCGACATCCGGCCGGACTGGCGCATCTTTTTCTTCACGATTGCCGCGGCTGTGTTCACTGGTTCGCTGACGGGCCTATTACCTGTATGGCAACTGTTGCGACAACGGCCGGGATCGACCCTGCGTGAAAATGCACGCACCATGAGCGGCGGCATGGCGAGCCTGAACAAAGCTCTTATCATCTCCCAGGTTGCGATCTCGCTGATTGTTCTCCAGACCGCCGGGCTTTTCCTGCGAACACTCGAAAGCCTCAAAGCTTTCGATCCTGGTTTCAACAAGGTCGGAGTCATTGAACTTGATCTCAGTCCGGTGCCGCATGGCTATGACGGCATAGATATGTTGACCTACCGAAAGCAACTTGCTGAAGCGGTTGAAAGCCTGCCCTCGGTACGGTCTGCGGGTTTCACCGATCAGACAATCCTTGCCGTGAACTACGGTTGGAAGGACACCGTCGGCCGGACAACGGCAACGAATCCCGATGACACCGTGGCAGCGTCGCGGATCGCGATCACACCAGGATTCTTCCAGACCCTGGGCATTCCGCTTTTGTCGGGCAGAGACTTCGCGTGGGCGGACGATATCCATCACCCTCACGTGGCCATCATCGACAAGTTGCTCGCAAGTCGACTCTTTGGCTCAGAGAATCCTATTGGCAAGCGCATTCACTTTGGGGTGCAGCCCGATTCGCAGGACTTGGAAATCATTGGCATATCGCAATCGGCAAGGCTCCAGGATATCCGCGACGGCGATGCGGCATACATCTTTGTACCCTCGTCACAATACGGGTTTTCCAAAGATGGTGGAACGCTGCTCGTCCGTGGAACTCCCAATCCGGATTTCGGTAGAACGATCGAGCAGGAAGTCAGATCTCTTGGGCGAGAGTATTCAACCAGGACCAGCACTGTTGCGCAAACAATGGATATTTCCCTGGTCAACGAGCAACTCACCGCATCGCTCTCGACGTTCTTCGCAGTGATTGCGGTTTTGGTTGCAGGCTTCGGCCTCTTTGGTCTCCTCACCTATTCTGTAATACTCCGGACCAGAGAAATCGGGGTTCGTATGGCGCTGGGCTCACAGCGAACCGGGATACTTAAGCTAATCCTGAAAGAGGCCCTACATATTACCCTCATCGGCATTGGCGTGGGGCTTCCATGCGCGATTGGGATTTCTCGCCTCTTCGCGCACATGCTTTTTGCGACATCCTTTGCAGATCCCGCAATCTTGACGACAGCATCGCTCACGCTGCTTTTGACAGGCGCCATTGGTGGCTTGTTTCCTGCAGTCAAGGCAATGAAGCTGGAGCCTGCGGAAGCACTCAGGCGCGAATAGAGCCACCAGCACAAGTGATTAGACTGCGAGCACATATTTCGCCAGGGGACTGAGGCGAGAAAGCGTTTCAGGAAGCACACGTGTTGACATGCCCGCTTTCGATTCGGCATCACGACGAATATAGGCGCCCTGGATAGAACGTCGGGACTCGGCAGACCTGTTTGCCGCGTGTCCATGCCAGACAGACCCGTTAAATAGAATCATCGAACCCGCCGGACCACACGCGAGAACCTGCTCCGGATAGTCTCCGCTGCAACCAGCAAGAAGCTCAGGTGGCGCCGTAGACCACAAGTGCGAACCGGGCACAAAACGAGTGGCGCCGTTATCGTCTCGGAACGGATCCACCATGTGGATGAATCCGATCATCGTCCAGCCGCGGTGGTCGCGCTGGCAATCTACGTGAAGATTTTGCGCGCCGGTCTTTGGCCGCAGTGTTCGAGCATGCATCGTGCTCAGTTTGAACGGTTCGTTTAGAATGCGACCGCATGCGTTGAGAGCCAAAGGGTGCATGTACAGCGCGTCGAACTCCTGCCCACGATTGACCAGGCCGTTCACACGCGTGGTCGAACTTCCAACCCTGATGTCATCAGGAGGGGCACTTTCTACTGCTGCGTCATAGGCAGCGGCCACCGAGGCAAGATGCTCGGCCGGCAACACTCCCGGAACGACTGTGAAGCCAGCCTTATCCAACTCCTCATACGTGCCCGCAGAGAACATTTACTTCGCCAGCAATCCCGTCATCGTATCAATCAGAGCGGCCTCGTCTTCGAGTACCTTGGCCACCACCGGAACCTGCTCCTCGGCCAGCTTCCAGTTATCCTGCTCGATTGCCTCGCGCACTCCGGGCAGCGTCTTTACCCCGTAGCCCGTGTAGGCGCCCGGCGCGTATATCTGATGCCGGTACCATGGGCGTCCTGGCTGGCCGGTGTCCAGAGTCAGCTTGCGTTCGCTCTGTATCAGCAGGGTATTCAACTTTGCCAGCACCTCGGGATCGAGCGCCAGGTCGTGGTTGGCTCGCGCGGCGGCGAGCGCCTTGGTGAAACGGTCTGCACTCTGCGTCAACGTAGCGTCGGCATTCTCCAGCGGAGCAAAGTTCAGATACGGTGGAACCATCTTGCGAGGCGGCGGCACTGAGGTTATCTTCGGATCGGCGGTCGCGGTAAAGACTCCTTCGTCCAGCTCCTTGTTTGTTTCCTCAACCTCAGTCTGCTTGTCTTTCAGCAGCTTTTTCACTTCTCCTACGTAGATGTGAATCGTGTCGGCAAAACCATGAAAGTCAAAGGGCAGCAAGTCTGCATCCGCCATTCGCATCTCGGCGGTGCCGGCGGTCTGCGCGAGTGCGCGCCCGTAGACGAAATCGGTATCCGCGAAGTGGGTGTACCAGTAGAAATCGTCGTAGATGGAGTGGTAGATACCGCCCCTGCTTTCCCCGCAGAAGCCGAGGTTGATGGAGGCGATTCCGGCGAAGTCGAGGAATGGGCGAATAATCCGAGCCGGCGCCCAATGCGTCAATGCGCAGATCCTCGCGGCTGCGCGCATCTTTGCGTGCGCCTTCCGCTTCAGGATGGGCGATCTCGTATAACTGGGCGCGTTTCCAGACAGTCAGTCTGAGTCTCCGGGTCGGGCACGTCGCGGGCAACTCCATTGATAAAGTGCTCCAACGTGTGCGAGCCCTCGATTCCCAGAAACCCGCGTCGCATTGGTATCGGAGTTGATGTACATGACCGCTTTCATGTGCAGCTCGTCCTGGTGGGTTTCCACCCACTCGGTCGATCCCAGCAGCCCCGGCTCCTCGCCATCCCAGGCGCAAAACACGATGGTGCGCTTCGGCTTCCATCCTTGCTTTACCAGTTCCGACAGCGAGCGCGCCTCTTCGAGCAGTGCGACCAGTCCGGAGAGCGGGTCTTCCGCGCCGTTCACCCAGGCATCATGATGGTTGCCGCGAATGATCCATTGATCGGGAAACGATCGACCCGGGGATGCGCGCGATGACGTCGTAGATCGGCTTGATGTCCCAGTTGGAACTCACCTGCAGGTGCACCTTCGCAGGCCCCGGGCCGACATGATAGGTGATGGGCAAATCGCCGCGCCACTCCGCGGGCACCGTCTGCCCGCCGATCGCCGCCAACAGCGGCTGCGCGTCGCCATAGGAAATGGGCAGGGTGGGAATTTTCGTGATCAGCGGATTGCCCTCAATAGGCAGCCGCTTCGCATCTTTGGTCGCTCCGTAGCCGGGTGTCAGCGGGTCGCCGTTATAGAGCGTGTCGGTCACGGCGCCGCGCTGCACCCCCTGCTCGGGACGAAAGGGGCCCTCGGGATAAGTCACGCCGGGAGAGAAGCCGTCATCTTTGGGGTCGGAGTAGATGATGCAGCCCACCGCTCCGTGTTCGGCAGCTACCTTGGGCTTGATACCGCGCCACGCACCTCCATAGCGCGCGATCACAATCGCGCCCTTTACCGAAACCCCCATCCGGTCAAGACGCTCATAATCGGCGCGTATACCCTGGTTCACATACACCAGCGGCGCGGTCACATCGCCGTCGATGCTGTACGCGTTGTAGGTGGGTAACTGCTCGGCCTGCTGGTTGGAGGTTGGATCCACTGCCACCGGGGGTTCCTGCAGCTTGGCTGTATAGGTTGTGGGCGCAACCAACTCCAGAGCGCGCTGTTTAGGCGTGGGAAAAAGGACGTAGAAGGTCTCAATCTCCGCCTGCAGCCCCCATTGTTTGAACTGCGCCAGGATCCACTCCGCATTTTCCTTGTCGTAGGGGGACCCAACGTTGTGTGGGCGAGCGCTGAGGCGCCGCATATCTTCGCGGAGATTGTCCGGGGAAGGCAACGCCCGGAACTTCGTCTCCCAGTCCCGTTCACTGGCCGAGCCAGTCGCAGAGTAACCGGCCAGGGGCGTTTCTTTTTCGGGTGCAGGGTCCAGAGCGAATCCTGGCGTGGTAGACATGACGAGCAGCGGCAACAGGACAAGAGCGGTTGCCTTGGCAACAGGCATGGTTCCTCCGAGCGAGCAATGGAATGACCTCGCACGATCATAAATGCGCAGCGAGACTTTCCCGGCGTCTTTTCAGCTGCAGGCAAATGGAACTCATTATGCGTGGCTCCGCGTATCACTCGAGAGTGATCAAAAAAGTCATAAAGTATGTCGCGATTGCAATCGTTTGCCTGGTCGTTGTGGTGCTCTCGTCCGCCCTGTTGTATAGGAAATATCTCCAACACAAGGTAGCTGGAGCGCGCGCCATCACATCACCCAAAGGCATCGACAGCCTCGAGCGGGTGCGAATCGGCGGGATTGATCAGTGGATTCAGGTACGGGGTCAGGATGTCAACAATCCTATACTTCTATTTATCCACGGCGGTCCCGGCATTGCTTTTATTCCTCTGGCAGGCTCTTTCCAGGATCCCTGGGAAGAATACTTCACCGTAGTTCAGTGGGATCAGCGCGGAGCAGGGAAGACCTATGCCTCGAATGACCGGGAACTCCAGCGCAGAAGCATGAATATTCCGCAAATGCAACAGGACACACTAGAGGTGGCGAATTATCTCCGCGCTCGTTTCAACAGGACGAAAATCTTTGTCCTGGGGCATTCCTGGGGAAGTGTCCTCGGCCTCTGGTTGGCACAAGAGCATCCTGAAGTCATGTACGCCTACGTGGGCACGGGCCAGGTCATCAATATGGAGCAGAACGACCAGGTAGCCTACCAGGATGCTCTGCAGCAAGCACACGAGCGCCACAATGGACAGGCAATCCAGGAGCTGGAAAGTCTTGCCCCGTACCCTCGTTCAAAACCGGATGCAAGCGCAGTCGCAGATCGAGCGGCACTGGGAAGGGGAATTGCTCGGGCCGCCTCCGAGTCCAATGGGATTCACGAATGTCAGGAGGATTCTCACCGATCTGGTGTCCTCTCCTGAGTACTCTCTTGCGGACGATGTCGGTTTTATCCGCGGCCAGAGTCTGTCCCTTGAGACCATGCTTCCCCAGATAGCGACTGTCGATCTGACTCAATGGAAGGGCGACTTCCAGGTGCCAATCTTCTTCTTTGAAGGAACACAAGACCCCTATTGCCGTCCGCTCTTAGTGCAACAGTACAGCCAAACGATGAAGGCTCCGCAGAAGGAGCTGATCTGGTTTGAACACTCTGGTCATTTTCCATTTTTTGAGGAGAAGCAGAAATTCGCCGATGAATTGATCCAGCGCGTCCTGCCTCTCGCCGGTTATCGATAGCACGGCGGTTGATTTGTTTAGAGCATCATTGACTGGAAGCGGTTCTAACAGCAATGACTACTCCGCTAGACCAACGAAGCGGGAGAATTGAGAAGTCCCGGCGGGAAGACAGTCTCTCGATCAAAATCGGAATCTTCTCTGCGTGTCCTTCCGGCCAGTTCGGTTGCGGCAGCATATCGTCGATTACATAGAACCCGCCGATTTTCACCACCGAAAGGGCATCCTCGAGGCCGTCGTATTTTCCTGGCAGCGCGTCGGCAAAAACCAGATCAAAGGATTGTGCTGGTTGCTTTTGAAGAAAGGCCTTCCCATCCTCCGTTAGCAGCGTCAGCCGCTTGTCATGACCCAATATTTCAGCGGCAATTTGCTGCACTCCGGCTTCATTGTCCAGGCTGACGAGAATGGAATCTGCGTCCATTCCGTCCAGGATCCAGTTTGTCGAGAGGCCTGTTCCTGTGCCCAGTTCCAGAAACCGGCCGCCGGGCTTCGACGCAACGAGTACCCGCAAAAGCGCTCCCAGAAGCGGCTCTGAGGGCATTCCAAAATGCGCTGCCTTAGACCTTGCATCGAGCGCGTACAAAGCCGCTGGACATGCGATATATGCCATATCTTCCATAGCTCTTACCATACTGAAGCGGTACCGAGTGCTGTCAATTCATTTTGGATCTGCAGGCGCGTTTGGTGGACCCGCGACTATTCGGTCGTGTATCGAATTTCGAGCGTGCGGATGCGATAGCAGGAGTAGAACAGCACCACCACGATCAACAGCAGCAACCCCAGCGTCGAAGCCCGGCCGGATACGGGCTCGGTCTGCACGGTAAGAAGGGCAAAAAGGCCTTCAGCGGCGACGCTCACCGGCATCAGATGGTGCAGGTAAAACACGACACTGAATCTCTGCAATAACGAAGGCAGAATAGGGTTGATCGCTTCCCACCCCCAGACGAGCAACGCAGCCGGGGTTGGATTTCTGAACATCATGCTCAACAGAAGAAATATCGCCCCATATCCAAGACAGGCGAGGACGATGATTGACACATATGCCTCCCACTGGCCGAGGCCAGGACCATGGAAGACATAATCACGTCCGGCTGCGCCGAAGCCGACGTAAATGAGAACGAAATCAGCACTGATTGCGGCGCCAAACAATAGCAGGGCACTGATCGATCCGGCTGCAAATTTGCCCAGCAGGAGCAGCTCCCGCCTTACCGGAGAGAGAAGGTAGAAGTGCAGGCTGCGCTCGATCATCTCCCCACGAATCAGCCGCGAAAAGATACCCAGGCAGCCGAAGAAAACTGCCAGCCGGATGTAATAGAACTGGACGATGCCGGCCAGTATGTGGGTGTCTTCGCTCATCGAGGACGGAAGATGTGGATCGACCACCAAATGAGTGAAGATAATCACTGCCGGAATGAAGGCAAGAAAATAAATCCAGCTTGCTCTCCACGAGAAGAGGTTTCTTCTTATTTCCATGCGAGTCAGGCGCCACGTCTGTACCCACCAGAGGCCCCATGGCTGTTGCGCGAAATCGTTTCGAAGGCCGGCAATTGTTTGCATCACAGCGCACTCCCGTCGGGGCCGATCAGATATTGATAGATGGCATTCGCATCATCGTCGGCCGGCGCGACCGCCTCGATCTTGACTAGCCCCTCCGCCGCGATCCCGTTGAGGGTGGAGTAGAACTGGTCGATATCTCCGGTGCGCAGGAACACGCCTCTTCCGTCCGCATGCATTCTGGCTTCGACGCAATGATTGATGGCAAACATCTTCGACGCCAACAACTCCGGGTGGTCGCAACGGATCAGAACCTGCATCGGCCTTTCCCGCACCTCCTGCCTTACCTCATGGATATTCCCCTCAGCAATCAGGTATCCACCGGTGATCAGGACGACGCGGTCGGAGATACGGTCAACCTCATCAAGAATGTGGCTGGAGATCAACAGATGCATTCCCTGCCGGCCCAGCTCTTCAAAGAGCGCGATCGATTCCGCGCGGGCCATAGGGTCTAACCCGTTCAGCGGTTCGTCGAGAACCAGAACTCTGGGATGATGGGCAATCGCCTGGGCCAGTCGAGTCTTCTGCCGCATGCCTTTGCTGTAGCCCGCAATTCGCCGGCCTCGCTGCATCGCCAAGTTGTACCCGTTCGAGAGACTCGCGAGTCAGCCTGGTGGCCTCGTTCTTGCTCATCCCGTGGAGCATCAGGCTATCGAAGATAAACTGCCATCCGGTGATTCCGCGGGGAAAGGAGTCGAACTGCGTGCAGTAGCCGACGGTGCGAAAGAAATGCAATCGCGTTGCCTGGGGAAAGTCCCATCACCGAAATGTGTCCGCTCGATGGCTGAACCAATCCTGTCATGAGGTTCATCAGCGTTGTCTTCCCGGATCCATTCGGTCCGACCAGGGTTGTGATTCCGGGAGGAATCGTCAGCGAAATTCGGTTCACTCCCAGTACTTCGCCGTAAAACTTGGATACATTTTCGAAAATGATCCGATCCTTCATCCCCGGACCACCTCGCGAGCACGGATACGCGCGTACAGCATAGCCACGCAGAGCAGGCAGGCTAGCGTGAACATCGTCGTAATCGCCGCAGTCGGCAAGTACGCTTTCGAGCGGAACGGGTCCGGGACACCGAGCAATCGCTGCCAAAGGACTGACATCATGAATGGGAAGTTGAGCAGCAAGCCCCACTTCGTGCGCAAGACTGCGCTCACAATGCCGCCCACGCCCGCGGGCACAAGGATGGATGCAATGATCACACCGGTAGCCACCACCCTCCACTTCACCCAGGAAGAGAGAGCCAGGCCAAGAAGGGAGAGGAAGGCAATCCAGATCACTGCTCCTGCCACCACGCCGCCGGCTATTTGAAGATGGCTAAGGGCCCAGGGTTGTGGCGAGGAATAGCCTTGATAAGCAAAGAGCAGAAGAGCCGGAATCCAGGTCACCAGGGAGAGGGACGCGAACAGCGCAATCCACTTGCCAAAAACATAGCCGAAGCGCGAGATGGGGTGACTGAGCAGGATCGGCAGCGCGTCATCGGCAAGATCAAAGGTGATCAACCGGGGCGCGATCCACGATGCCAGGATCAGCGCCGGAACCGATTGCGCCGCGAGAACATTGAGAAAGAATCCGGCATTGATCGCTAAAACATTCGAGTTACGCAAACTGAGCAGCTGTCTTGCCAGCGGGTTATTCGCGAAATAGATTCCAAATAAAAAAACCAGGCAAGGCAACATGAAAAGCGTGAACATGCCAACCGTAATCCTGGATGACCAGGCTTCTGCGTAACCGTAACGTGCGAGCACGAAGATTCGAGTCCATGCCGGAGTAAGTTTGCCGGTATAAGCACGGTACTGGTGTTTATAGACTGACATGTGCCGGCCCCGTCCATTCGTGGTCCATCGCTCTTAGAAAGATGTCCTCAAGGGAATCACGCCGCTGGTTCATACGGCGGATCTGGACTCCTTGTTCGGACGCTATGACGTATAAATCTCGAGCTTCGATGTGGTCGGGAATCACCAGCTTGATGCGGCCGCCAGGGAAGCATGCGCATTCGCAGCCAAGGCCCCGGATACGCACAGAAAATTGCTCGGTCGAGCCCACCGTTTCCAGTTCCATAAAGCTGCGGTTCGAACGGCGTTCCTCTTCAATATTGCGGAGTGCGGCAATGCGCCCGTTCTTGAGAATCAGGACTTCATCGCAGGTCTCATCGATATCCGGCAACAGATGGGACGAGATGAGCAGCCGGACACTTCCTTCTTTCCGGATATCTTTGATCAGTTGAATCATGCGTTGCCGGGCGATGGGATCAAGGCCATTGGTGGGCTCGTCCAAAATGAGCAGTTTTGGACCATGCGCAAGCGCCTGGGCTAGCTTGATCAGCTGTTTCATCCCCAGCGAGTAGGTGCTCACCTTTCGGTATCGCACTTCGCCCAAACCCACGAAGAAAAGTGCTTCATGGGCACGCTCCAGTGCTTCTCCTGCAGGCAGCCCTGCAAGCTCGGCCATGTAGCGGACAAATCGCACGCCGCTCATGTTTCCGATGAAGGAATCGTTCTCCGGCATATACCCGATTCCTGCGCGTATCTGCGCCCTGTCCCGGTGTGTATCCAGCCCAAAGACGTGGGCTGACCCGCGCGAAGGCCGATGAAACCCAAGCAGGGTGTTGATCAGTGTGGATTTTCCCGCGCCGTTGGGTCCGAGCAGGCCGATGACGTGCCCCTGCAACGCTCCCGTGAGTCCGTTCAGCACGGTGCGATTTCCCAGCCGAACCTCCAATCCTTCGAGGTCAATTACGCCCATGTCACTCTTTTACGCTTAGGGAAGGGTGCTTGTTCCCGGAACCTGTCAGCGCCCCCAGGGTTAGAAAATCAAATCCGAAAAGATGGCTATTGCTCGCTGCTTCGATACGGCTGTCTTTCCCCCAGGCACAGATCGCAGTGGGCCGGGAGTCTGCCGCCAGCTGCTGGATTGCCTGCGCTGACTCTGCACTCAATTGAGACAGCAGCGGCGTCAAAACCGGGCCCAGGTTCTGATAAGCGATGGCCGAGTAATTCTCATTCTCGTCCTTTGGAAGCAACGCCTTGAACGCCGCGGATCGGGCAAGGGAATCGCCACTCGCATGAGTGTGCAAGGCCTCCATAAGAAGAGCGCGACTGGGCGCCACGATCATGTAGCCATCGGAAAAAATATACTGCGCGATGGTGGCGCCAGAGGTCAGATCCTGGACAGAATAGAAGCGCTGAGCTCCGACCTGGCTCGATTCGATCGCAAGGGGATGCGATTGCGTACCCTGGGCCTGGTCGCGCAGGGATTGTGCCAATCGCTCCAGGGTGTTCTCCAGCCGCTGAGGGTTGTTGACTTCAATGACCGCTTTCCACGAAGGCGTTGGCAGAACTGGCCCATCGAGCGACAAGAGAAAGTCACCACCAAGGTTTGCGGCCAGGTCATCACGGAAACTTATCCCCAGCTTTGCCTCGGCCTCGGTCCATTTCGTATTCTGCGTTGGCTGGTTTGCGCGCCATGGTCATGAGGTCATCGGCAATCGTCGTTGGGTCTTTGGAAAGGAAGGCCACGGCAATCGCCGCATTGGGGGTTACAAAGTCGAGTGAACCGATCGGGGCAGGGGCAGCGAGCCATGAGGCAGCACGTTGCCTGGTTCCGGAGAATTGCAGATCCAGGTGATTCTCTGGCAGTCCGTTGGTTTCGCGGTGCTCTGCGATCAGATACTGCACCTCATCCATCCCGCTATTCTCGATCGCCTCCGTGCCCTTACCGCCGGCATGAAGTTTGTCAGCCACCATTTGATGAAGGTCCGCGGCCAGGATGACTCCGGCGCCGCGGCCATAGGCAGCTGCGATCTGCTTTCCGAAGTCGCCGGCCGCGAAGCCGCTGGCGCCCGTATTCAACTGCGCGTCGATCTGCTTCAAGGTTGCGATGCTGTTGGAGAAGACTGCCTCGTGCTGCCTGATGAGAGCGTAGCCGCCGGACTTCGTCGCCGGTGAAGTGGGAGTACTCTCGAGCGACTTCTCGTCTAACAGAATGAGCCCGGTCGAAGATGCGAACTGCTTTCTGAGGAAATCATCGAGGCCGCTCTGTTGCAGATCGGCAAGGATCGCGAAGCCGGGAGTGGCGGTCTGATTCGTTCCGACGATTACGATTTCGTCGCCCAGATACTGGCTAGCCTGATGCAGCTTTTCGATGAGCGAGTCCAGGTCCGCTGTGTTGTCGCCATGTCCGCGCTCCCACCATTGCTGAAGAGCCGGACTCTGCTTCAATTGATCCTGGAAGATCTGGTTCGCCTGGTTCAAGAACTCGCCGAGATTGGGGATGCTGATATACAACAGGGTGTCCGCCGGAACCCGCCCCAGCAGATCACTGCTGTACCTGGTTTGGGGAAACGGAATTTGTTCGAGCCGGTGCTGGATTGCGGTGAACTGCGCCAACAAGATCAGGTACTTTTCACGATCCTGGCTCCAGGAGATCTGCTGTGCAACCGGTTCGGGGCTCAGGTTGTCGTTGGTACTGAGTTGATCACCGGCATGAACCAGCGTATCCATTCCCGCATGCATCACTTGAACGGCGCCTTGCAGGACTGCTACGCGTGAGCCCTTAATTCCAGAGTTGACGGAGAAAACGGTGCCCGTGACCGCCACCCGGCAATCGGGAGTTTTCAGGTACAAATGGCCGGAATCTCGCTTGGCGGCCTGCACGATGACCGCTCCATTGTCGAGCGAGATAGTCATGTTATACCCCCTCGCACCGACTCCGAGGACGCTTCTCTCATTGACCTCAACGGTGGATCCATCTGAGAGCCGAAGAACGGCATGCGCGCCGCCACTGGTCCGGAACTGTTCGCCGGCCTTTAGCTGGTCGCCGGCGGAAAGTTGGCGATCGCCTGCATCGGAAATGCCATACGCGGAGCCATCGATCGATTGCACTTCGGCTCGGACTCCCGGCGGGGTCTGCCAATAGGCTCTGTAGGCGAAGAAGGAGAAGACCAGAAGTGCGAAACAGGCAGCTATTGCTAAGCCGAATGCTTGCGAGCGCCAGACAAATGCATCTTTTGCCGCAGGGAGTAGACCAGTCCAGCACTGCTGCTTGACCGCTGCGGAACCGGCGGAGGCAGGCACCACAGTCGCGCAGGTGATCCTCGATCAGGAGCCGGCGCGCACCGGAGAGAGTTCCTGCCCGATAAGAACCGAGCAATTTCTGCACGTCGCCGCAGTTCTCGATGATATCGACCGCCGAGTCGTCCATCACGTCTATACCGAGGCGGCCGGCTACTCGCTTGGCGGCAGCGTCCAGTTGCGCTGCTTCGGGTGCATCCCCTTGCAGCGTCTGGACGGCCGCTCTTAACCGCATCTCATCGTGTCGTCTCATGGTCTCTCCTGTTCCATTTCCCTGAGTCGTTTCTTCAGCTTCGATCGTGCATGATGCAGCGTCACCGCGACGACAGCCTGTGAAGTGCCCATTAACGTTGCGATCTCGCGATTGCCTAGCTCTTCCACATATCGCAAGCTGAACATTTCAGCCGCTCGAGGAGGCAATTCGCTGATCGCCAGTCTGAGCCAGCCGCCGAGCTCTCTGTTCGAGACCGCGGTCTCCGGCGAGCTTCCGGGCCCGGCAGCGGCTATCTCTGCCGCCTCTTGTAACGGCTCTGTCGCAGCAGTCTTCCGTCGCCGCAGCAGGTCGAGTGCTCCGTTGATGGCGGCGCGGTAAAGATAGCTGCCGGCGTTCGTCATTGGCAGGCCGCCACCGCTTACCAGGCGCACGAAGACAGCCTGGGTAACATCCTCCGCATCGGCCATGCTCCCGGTGATGCGATAGGCCGCGGTGAGAATGCGCCGATGATGCTCGCGAAATAATTGCGACAGGCTCTCACGGCTTGCTGTGAATGGCATCGTTGCGTCGCCGACGGCCAATGGGTCACCTTTTCGACTGTTCATAGAGATGACGCTGCGGCTGAATGATTATTAATCCAGTTGGAAGGGATTACGCAGAAACGGCATTGTATGTTCAGCGCGGCAGGGAAAAGAGGGGGTTATGGCTGGAGTAGAGGTCAACGGGAAAGGAAGCCGCTGACTCTCCGCTCTATCGAAAAGAAGCTGCAGCCTTCAGACTCCGAGCGGGTGGCCCAGGAGAAAGCAACCGCAGGTCCCTCCACTACGCTCCTTCGGAGCTCCGGTCGGGATGACAATTCTGTTGCAGGGGGCAAGTATTTACCGTTGACGCTCTTGGCGGCCACAACAGAATTGTCATCCCGACCGGAGCTCCGAAGGAGCGTAGTGGAGGGACCTGCGGTTGCTTCTCGTGGGCCACCCACCAGCGAGCCGGCTCATGGATGATAGCTGACGGAAAGAACATTACCGTCCGGATCCTTGAACCACGCCACCCGGTCTCCGGAGGGTGCGGTCCAGATCCCAAGTTCCTGGTCAGCCACGAAGGGGTACTTTTCGGTGGGCACCCCTCGATCTCTTAGCCAGGTAACAACGGCCTCAATATTGCCTACCTCCCAACCCAGCACTGTCCCATGAAATGGCGCAAAGCCGGGTACTTTTGAGATCCTGATCTTGTGGTCGCCTGCGCGTACCACCAGCGCGAACTGATCCAGGCTTATAAATTCGAATCCGAGTTTGCCTTCGTAAAAGGCCCGAGCCTTTTCGTAGTCCGTGGTTGCAATGAACCCAACCATCTTTCCTGAAGTCAACATGGTTCCTCCCAGTCAACTCCACAAATAGCACTTGTTGCGAGTGCGTGCTTTCGCTATCGTGACAAATAATGTCGCAAACGCGCCATCTCTTCCTCTTTGACCAAAAGGGCCGCCCTCTGGCGGACGTTGCCGGTGGTTCGTGGGATTTCAAACACGGGCACGTCCTCAAACGCCATTCGCATCCCGAGGACCAGCTTCTCTTTGCCGCAGAAGGCGTAATGGCCGTCGACACGGATCAAGGGATTTGGGTCGTTCCGCCATTGCGCGCTGTTTGGATTCCAGCGGAAACCCTCCACGGAGTAACTATGTCGGGAAGGGTTTCGATGAGGACGCTTTATTTTCTGCCAAGGCTGTGTAAATTCCTTCCCCGCAGATGTCTCGTGCTGAATATCTCCTCCTTGCTCAAGGAACTGATCGTTCACGCGAGTGGTTTCCCTAAACTACGAAGGAGCAGTTCTTCCCAGCGGCATATTATCGACGTAATTCTGGATCAATTGAAAGTAGTCGAGTCCATTCCGATTCAGTTGCCGCTTCCGCGTGATCCCCGGGCGCGAAAATTAGTGGACCAGTTATTTGCCAACCCCAGCGACCAGCGTCCTCTCGATGGTCTGTCCAGTCGATCCGGCGCCAGCAAGCGGACGATCCAGCGCCTGTTTATTGAAGAGACTGGAATGTCGTTCAGTAAGTGGCGGCAGCGGTTGCGGCTTATCAGTGCCATGCAGAGGCTTGCGGCAGGAGAAGCGGTGACGACCGTAGCTCTGGAGACAGGCTACAACTCAGCCAGCGCATTTGTAGCAATGTTCCGCAAGCAAGTCGGCATGACGCCGGGGCGTTACCTGTCTGCTGGATAGAGTTGAATGCGAAGGCTCATCTTCGAACCACATACCTATCCACATTCCCATAGTCCTGGTGGTACTCTCTGTCGAGCAACCGGAGACCATCTGAATGAAACTTCTGGCCAAGTTCAACCTCATCCTGCTCTCTGTCTTTGGGGTGGGCGTTCTAATCATCGCCTGGTTCGCCTACAGCTTTTTGATTAACAACGCCCGTCGCGAGGTCCTTGATCAGGCCCAGCTGATGGTAGCCAATGCCAAGGCCGTACGCGATTACACTGCTGACGATCTCTCCCCGCTGCTGCAGCAGAATCCACGGCACAGAGTGAAGTTCCTTGTCGAGAGCGTGCCCTTTTACGCCGCCAGCACCACCTTCAACAGGCTGCGCAAGAGCTACCCCGATTTCGCCTATAAGGAAGCCAGTCTTAACCCCACGAATCCCGAGGATCGTGCCACCGATTGGGAGGCCGATGTGATTCACGGCCTGCGCGATCATCCGGAACAGCATGAGATGGTGGGCGAGCGCGAGACTCCTACCGGCCGGTCACTCTACGTGGCCCAACCTATAATAACGGATGCTTCCTGCCTTGAATGTCACAGCCTTCCCGCGAACGCGCCGCATGCCATGGTGGCCACTTATGGGGCTGCCAATGGCTTCGGCTGGAAGCTGAACAAACTAGTGGGTGCCCAGATCGTTTCTGTACCCATGTCTGTGCCCGTTCAGATCGCCCGAAAGAGCCTTTTTTAATCTCATGGTGATTCTCGTGCTCACCCTTTTGACCTGCATTTTCGCCCTCGACGCAGCTGTTTACTGGTTTGTCATTCGCCCGCTCAGGGTTGTCTGCGACAGTGGCGACCGCATCAGCAAGGGCGAGAAGGGCGTGCCCCCACTGGTGGTATCGGGAAGCGACGAGATCGCCAGCGTAACTACCTCGTTCAATCGCATGCGTGTGAGCCTGGCAAAGGCTCTGGCGATGCTTGAGCAGGAGTAGGAATTGGTCGCCGCTTCAACCTCGCGGCGGGGTGAGCGAGCGCATGCAGGAAGCCAGAAACCTGGCCTGAGCCGGAGTTCCCTCAATCTCCTGCGCAACCACTCCACAAAGGTCGGTGACCGTCGAGCATCGTTTCGCTGCCCGCTTGACGACCACTTCGGCGACCGGACCGATATGCACTGCAAGCTCCCGGCTGATCCGGTCGAGCACCGATCTATCAATAATGGTTGTGGTCACAGCCGGCTTGGCGTCGACAACGGGCAGCCACTGGAAGGAGCGTGGTATCGGGTCAAGGCACGGTTCCAGGTAAGGCTTGAGCGCCTCGACCAGCAACTGGACGTCAGACTTCCAGCGGGCATGGGTTAACTCCACCGCATTTCGAAAAGCCAGTTCCTTCAAGTCGTCCGGCAGTTGCTCTGCCCTGGGCATCGCGGGCTCCGCGAACCAACACCGGAACGACGCAATATCCCGTTGTAGCGCCGACGCGATCTCCAGCCGCACGAAGTCATTCTCATCCTCAAGACGTTTGTGTCCGGATCCGTCCCTGGACTCCAGCCATCCCTGCCCAACGATCGCCAGCAGCACACTGCATTTGTGGATACTCTCGTCAATTGCCTTGCGAAAATCGCGGCCTGGCTGAATTGCATTCACATCCATAAACACAGAATCCTCCCGGAACCTGTGTGCCAGGTCATCGGCCAGGCGGCCCGCCTCGCCCTCTGAATCATCGCGGCGATAACTGATGAAGATAGCGTGCAGGAAAGGACTCTCCTTAGGGGAAACTCGCCACCGTATATTTGCGGCAACTGGCGCTTTCGGGGGATCTTGGACGAGTTTACGCTCACTACGCTGGACCGCGTAAGATACTTGAATTGTTTCCACCGCCGGCTTCGCGGACGCCAAAGCTTAAGATGGGATGCCGATCTATGCCGACTCCAATGTGCTTTGTGGCGATGCCGTTCGCAAGCAAACTTGCCCCTGCTGAGTCAGGCGCAAGTCCAGCTTCCGTGGGCTTACCCAAGGGTATCGAGTCCGACCCCGCAGGAACCGTCCTCGCCGTATCCGGCAGACGAATCGATCCCGACGGTGCGGACCAGCCTAGATTCCCTGCCGGGAACGAGGCGTTAGTGGCCCTCCGCATTCGCAACATGATGCTCTCGACCACCACCAAAGTGGTGGTGTGTTCGGGGGCCTGCGGCGCGGATATTCTTGCCCTTGAAGCTGCGGCGGAACTCGGTCTCAGCCGCCGCCTGGTGCTCCCGTTTGCAGGCAGAAATTCCGTGCCACCTCGGTCGCCGACCGCGGTGAAGACTGGGGCCGTCGCTTCGACGCCATTCTGCAACAACTGCCCGGCGAACACATCGTGGAACTAGACCCTTCAGCAAAGCAGCGACCAGGCCTATGCAACAGCAAACTCCAAAATCCTCGATCAGGCGGAGGGATTGGCATCGGTCGCCGGCCGTCGCGCGCTGGCCATGGTGGTTTGGAATGGACTCAGCCGGGGTCCCACCGATTGGACCGACCAGTTCCGTAAACTTGCAGTCGACAGAAAATTGGAAGTGATCCCCGTTTCCACACTCTGAATGCCGGGTCAATAGGGGCCCGGTTTAGGAAAATCTTGCGCTATTGCCGGAGGGTTCTGGGATGTTGATTCACCCTGAGAGGTGGCAGTTACTACCGGAACGCTTCAGAGAAGACCGGCCGCGTCGTATGCTCGCCCTCGATGGAGGCGGCATTCGCGGCCTGGTAGCCCTCGGCATCCTTGAGTCTCTGGAAAGCCTGGTTTTTGAACGCACCGGCCTGAGACTATGCGATTACTTTGATTACATCGCCGGAACCAGCACCGGCTCGATCATTGCCGCGGGGCTTGCGCGCGGAATGAAAGTTGCGGAGATTATTGAATTCTATAAATCCTGCGGCAAACAAATGTTCGAGCCCGCGGTCCTGGTGCAGCGCTTGAAGAATTTTTATACCGCCGATCCTCTCAAGCAGAAGCTCCAGGTCTTCTTAGGCGCCGATACGACTCTGGCTTCGAACACTCTGCGCTGCCTTCTGCTGCTGGTGACCAAAAACGCCACCACCGATTCGCCCTGGCCGATCAGCAATAACCCGGATGCCAGGTACAACGATCCCACCCGCCAGGACTGCAATCTGCAAATACCGCTGTGGCAGCTGGTGCGCGCCAGCACCGCTGCACCTGTCTATTTTCCCCCGGAGATTCTGCAATGGGATCCGCATGACAAGAACAAGACATTTGTTTTTGTCGATGGCGGCGTTACCCCGCACAACAATCCAGCATTCCTCCTTTATCGTATGGCGACCAATCCCGCTTACCGGCTCAATTGGAAGACCGGTGAGAAGAACCTGCTGCTGGTCTCAGTGGGAACCGGCGCAGCGGAGTCGATGGGAGCGACTGCCAGCTCGCCTAATAAAAATATTGTTTCCACGATTACAGGGCTTTCCGGGGCCTTGATGTATGCCATACAGGTTGAACAAGACATTAACTGCAGGACCATCGGGCGCTGCACCTATGGCTCGCGGCTGGATCGCGAGATGCATGACATGGTGCCCCGCGAGGTCGATTCGGATATTACCTCTCCTCAAATTCCACTTACCACCGATCTGGGCCGTCACTTCCTTTATGCGCGTTACAACGCCGATCTGAGCGCGCAGGGTCTCAAGACTGCCGGCTTCAACGATGTAATTCCCGCCAATATCCAGAAGATGGATGGCGTCGAAAACATGGATAAACTTCTGCAAATCGGCCGCAAGGCTGGTCAAGCCGTGGACCCGCTGCATCTTGGTCCATTCATTTAGGCGGTAATTGGTGGGCTAGAAAGCCTTGCCAGTCTCGATCAGGACCGGGCTGTTCCCAACCGGCACGCGGCCACCAGACAAGGAACTCACATTGCCGGCGAGATCACGAACGTCGTTATATTGCTCGGGCGCTTTATAGCTCAGCGTTGTGCTGGAGTTCCAAAGCACCAGTGCCTGGTACCCACCAGCCCGAGTGAGAGGACAGGTCCAGGTATTGCCTGGATCCTGGATGCACGCTGAGGGCATCGATGCCCCTTCCATCCACTGTTGAACCGTGTTGTAGGCGGTAACGTCAGGATCCCCGCCGGTGGCCGTGCTCGAAAACCCACCCCAGGTGCCACCATCGTACGCGTACCAAACGAAGCGGCTTACCCCACCCGACCACTGCAGCAGATAGTATTTGGCTATGAAAGCCGCCCGGTTCGCGCTTCCATAAAGTACATCATCCGGATCACCTGCCCAGTCGGCTTCGGTGTCCCACAAAGGCTTGTTGCCCTGACCATGAGCCGAGATGACCTTCCGATACTGAGACACCACGGAGTTAATCGATTCAGCTTCACTATTGCAATAGCCGTGAAAGGACATGATATCGGCATAGCTCCCTCCACCCTCGGACAGATAGGTGTCGAGCCACGCCGGGCCGCCTTCTGCCGCAGCGCTCGGCGTAATCACCTGTGCGGCTGGGTTGACGGATTTAATGATCCGGTAAGCATGCTGTGCCATCGTGACCAGGGTTTGCATGTCGCCACAGTAGTATTCCGGATCCTGCGGCTCGTTCCACAGTTCCCAATATTGCGATGCGCGTGCCGGCATGGACAGCAATTGCCGTCACATAGTTATCCCAATTCTTCAGGTCAGCCGGAGGGGCGCACTGTCCGGGCCCATAGGGTCCCGGCGTATTCGGTTGAGAGGATGCCCAAAGAGGAGTTCTTCCAAAGGTATAAATCACGTCGACGTTCCGTTCCTGGTTTATTTTGAGGAAGGCGTCAAGCTGTTGGAAGTCGTAGACCCCAGACGCGGAGTTGATGTCCGCCCAATCAAGCATGGGAAAGGAATCCCAGGTCCTGGTAGTTCCGTATTGAATCGGAGCACTTACGTTCTCAAAATCGAGAACTGTCATACCAAAGAGTGATTGCGGAATGACGCCCGGGTCTTTGTAAACAAACGTAGTGCCGCACGCGGTAAGAACGCTTGCAACCGAAGCCAATGACAAGAGAAGACAGAAGCCTTTCAGCGTGCGCGCGAAATTCACAGCAAGGCTCCGAATCATAGGACCAGAACGACAGGAACGACCGCCACGGACTCTCGGTAATGTATTAACCGGAGCTTTAGTAATGCCGCTTGGCGAGCAGATTCAACGTGGAGCTCTCAGGCTGATCGCCGGCTTTAGGGATTAATCTAAATAGGCCGATCAGCGGCGCACATTCCACCTTCGCGCACAGCCCCGTACCATGCGGGTCATCTAAGTGCTTAGAACGGCAAGGACTGGATCAAAGTGGGACGGGCCTGTCCCGCTCGTGCACGCAGTGGTAACCTTCGCTCATCAGAAGGCCGCTTCGCGTTTAATTCTGGAAGCAAGCGGCGCACCGACTTGGTTTTGGCTAACTATCCTTGCGGATCGAAGGCAAGCGGCGGTACTCTGTGGGCGCAGGATGTTGACGGACGGTGCTTATGCGAACGCGATCTGCTTTGGTAAGTTTGTCTCGGTTAGTCGTTCTGATTTATACAGCTGCCCTGCCATGTGTCTGGGGCCAGAACACAAGCGGCATCTTTCTTACTCCAATTCCTAATGCGCCATTTACCGGCGTAATTGTCGTGGAGCGTACTACAGTTCGCGATGACGCCCCTGTCGTCAATCTAAAGACTACCCGGGATGTCGCCCGCGACAGCCAGGGCCGCGTCTACAATATTTTCCGGGAACTTGTGCCGGCTTCGGAAAGTGGCGCACCGCCGATCGTGCGGATTCATTTCTATGACCCGCAGACCAGGAGCTATACCTATCTGTATCCCCATCGCAAAGTTTATGTGACGGGCACGGTGAATCATCCCCCGGCGGCGGAACCCGCCGATCTTTTAGCTTCGCCTGCGGGCAACAGTGTTCCTCTCAACCAATTTACAAAACAGGAAGATCTCGGCACCCAAAGTATAGCGGGGGTGTCGGCGCACGGCGTCCGCCAGATCCAGACCATACCGGCCGCGAGCAGCGGAACAGGAAATGAAATCGTGCTGACAGACGAGTACTGGTATTCGGATGAGTTGCACATCAATGTGGTGGTTAAGCACAACGACCCACGCACCGGTAGTGTAACCATGACTCTCAGCCAGGTAACGCGCGGGGAACCGGATCCCTCGCTCTTTCAGATTCCGGAAGACTACAAGCCGATGGGTATCGGAAGCGGATCACCACAGCTCCAGAACGCTAATAGGGATATCGCTGGTGGGCCTCAGGCATCGCCGTACCACATAGGAGGGCCTGTCTCAGCTCCAAGACTACTCTCGGCTCCCGACCCTGAATTCCCGTCCGGACAAACAGAGGGCGGAGTCGTTGTCGTGTCCTGCGTTGTCGACGAGAAGGGCGCGCCGCGGCAGGTCCGCGTAATCCGCTCTCTTTCTGATGCCTTTGATCAAAGCGCCGTTCGAGCGGTAGAGCAGTATCGTTTCTCGCCTGCTATGCTGCAGACTGAATCCACTTCGAAGCCAGTAGCCGTTGAAGTGAACATCGAGGTCAATTTCAGACCACCCTCCTGGCACTGAATGACATCCTCGACTCGGCGCGGTCCTTCGAACCCGTTTGTCCGAATGACAATCTTTCGTCCAGAGTACGGTGAATCCAACAAGAAAAGGGGTGCTTGCCAGATGTTTGAAAAGTACACCGAGAAAGCCCGCCGCGTGATCTTTTTTGCGAGGTATGAGGCCAGCCAGTTCGGGCAGCCTTATATCGAGACCGAGCACCTGATGCTGGGCATCTTGCGCGAAGACAAGGCGCTCACCAACCGCTTTCTTCGCTCCCACGCGTCGGTGGAGTCAATCCGCAAGCAGGTCCAAGAGCACACCATAATCCGCGAAAAGGTCTCAACCAGCATAGACCTGCCGCTTTCGAACGAGTGCAAGCAGGTGCTGGCCTATGCCGCGGAGGAGGCGGCGCAACTAGGCCATAAACACATCGGTACCGAGCATTTACTGGCAGGCCTATTGCGCGAAGAAAAATGCTTCGCCGCACAGATATTGCATGAACGTGGTCTGCGGCTTTTGATGATCCGCGAAGAGTTAGCCAAGGGACCACAGCACTCTGCGGTGCGAGGCCCCGAACCTACAGCCATCGCCGAACTATTTACGAACCTCGTACAAGCGGCAACGTATGGCCAACTCGCACCCGTGATTGGCCGCGATCTGGAACTGGAAAGCATCATCGAAATTCTGTGCAGCTGCGACAAGAGGAGTTTGCTTCTCATCGGCGAGCCCGGCGCCGGGAAGACCTCAATTGTGGAGGGTCTTGCGCAGAGAATTTCAAATGGAGAGGTTCCCTCATTTCTGGCGAGTAAAAGGATCCTGGCCCTCGAGCCTGAAGTTATCGACGGCTGGACGAAGGACCGGCAAACACCCGAAGAGCTGACAAACTTGGCGGATACAGCGGCAAGGCCCTCCGAAGTCATACTGTTCATTGACCGGTTCCAGGACCTGTTTGCATTGTCTTCCAAATCCGCAGCGTCGGCTGGCGCCGGAATCGTCAAACAGGCGCTCTTGTATAACCGGATTCAGTGCATCGCCACTGTCAATGTGGGTGACTACCCCGCGCTAATCAAAAGCATTCCGTGGTTTGAAAAATATTCTCGCCCGGTTTATGTCCGGCCGTTCGATCAGGAAGCAACTCTACGCGTGCTGCAGGCTCGCAAAGACCCGCTGGAGAGCTTCCACGATGTGACCTATACAGACGAGGCTCTGGAGTTTGCCGTGCATGCTTCTGCTAGTTATCTGCCAGAACGTGCACTTCCGGGGAAGGCGGTCGAACTGCTCGACTCAGCCGGAGCGCTGGTAAAGGTGCGTCAAGGTGCACCTCCCGCGAAGTAGCGGAGGCGGAAAAGCGTATCAAGTTGATTTCCCTACGTCTTGAAAGCGCGATAGCAAATCATGAATTTGAGAAGGCAAGGTTCTATTCCGAAGAAGAACGCAAGGAGAAAGAGAACCTGCAGGTCCTCAGGGAGAAGCACCATCTCAGTGATTCCCCTTCCATCGTTGGCCGGGATCAAATCCAGGAAGTGATTATCCCGCTGGTCGGCCTACCCCTATCGTCCATAAAGACAGCAGCATAGATGCTACTGTTCGCTTGCGGACAGTTGGTCGTTGATTGTGGACATACGAGCTGTGCCGGCGAAGCATCCCAGGTTTAAAGTCGTTTGTTATCAACGAGGCTGGTTCGGCCGGGAGATTGCAGAGTAGTTATTAAGGAAAGCTGCCGGTTGGGGCGGGGAAAAGGGGATTTCGTGCAAATCCTGTTTCAGGACATGCGATATGCGGTCCGCCAGTTGTTGAAGTCTCCAGGATTCACGATCACCGCAGTCTTGACCCTCGCCATCGGCATCGGCGTGAATACGGCGTCTTTTAGCATCATGGATGCGGTCGTGCTGCGTCCCCTTGCGGTGCCGGACCTGAATCGCGTGGTAGTCGTCTATGAGAAGCAAAACCGCGGCGACCCCCAACAAGTTGCCCTGGCTAATTTTGAAGACTGGAAGCGCCAGAGCCGGTCGTTCGAAGAACTCGCGGTGCGCAGAGCCGTCGACATGAGTTTGACGGGAGCAGGCGATGCCACTCACGTGCAAGCGGAGTATGCTTCGCCCTCCTTCTTTAGCGTCCTGCAGACAAAAGCGTTCCTGGGCCGGGTGTTCAATGAAGCGGAAACCGGGGCCGGCAGAAATAGCGTAGCCGTGTTGAGCTACACCTTTTGGAAATCGCATTTCGGGGCCGATGCTACCGTCCTCAACCGCAAAATCGAGCTGGATCAGCACGCCTACACGATCATTGGCGTGATGCCGAAGACCATGCAATACCCGTCCACGGCTGATTTCTTTCTGCCCTTCGCGCCCACCTCTGCGGAGCTTGCCAACCGCAGCGCGCACGATTATCTGGTAATCGGGCGCCTGCACAAAGGAATCACGGCTGCTCAGGCGCAGGCGGAGATGAATCTCATTTCGGATCACTTGTCGCATGCCTATCCGGCCACCAATCAGGGCTGGTCGGCAAAGGTCGAAAGCTTGCTCGCCGGCATCAACGGTGACCTCACGCCCCTCTACTTTAGCCTGGTCCAGGGAGCCACCTTATTTGTCCTGCTGATTGTCTGTGCGAATGTCGCAAATTTGCAGTTTGCCCGCGGCATCGCACGGCGTCCGGAGATGGCCATGCGGACCGCCCTGGGTGCGGGCCGCTGGCGATTGCTGCGGCAGCTACTTACGGAGAATATTCTGCTCGGGCTGATCGGTGGTGCAGGCGGTCTTCTTCTCGCTGGCCTCTATATGCACATCAGCCAGGTCTCCATGCCCGACCGCGTGGCCCGCTTTTTAGCAGGCTGGTCGAATATCTCGTTGAATGGGCGTGCACTTGCATTGTCTCTTCTGCTGGCGGTGGTCGCCGGCGCAATCTCTGGGGTGGCGCCGGCGCTGGAAGCGCTGCGCGTGAACCTGGTGGATCAACTCAAGTCAGGTTCACGGTCGGTGGTAGGGTCAGGCCGCAGCCACAAGTTGAGAAATATTCTTTCCATAACGCAGATCTCGCTGGCTATGGCGCTGGTGATTGGCGCTGCCCTGATGTGCAAGGGTATGTGGGCGCTCCTGCACCTCGGGGATCGCTACCAGCCTAAGCAGACGCTCCAATTCAATCTCCACCTCCCCGCGCGCTACGATACACCGGAGAAGTTAGCTGTGTTCTATAGCCGCAGCCTGGAGAGGCTTCGCACCCTGCCTGGAGTTGTGGATGCGGAGGTGACCAGTGCTCTGCCCAACAGCGATGATGCCTGGCTCGACGATGGCCAGATTGAGAGTCGCCCGCTCATCCCCGGCAAATCACCGGCCGCGCTGCGGTTGGTGGTGAGCGCCGGCTATTTTCAAGCTTTCCATATCTCCCTGGCCCGGGGAATGACTTCCGGGCGCCTATTCAACCAAAGCGACGGCCTGCACACGCAGCCCGTGGCCGTCGTAAGCCGGGAATTTGCATCGCGCTATTTTCCCGGCGAGAGCCCGTTGGGGCATCGGATTCGGATGGGAGGCGGGGGCGCGAATCAGACCCCGTGGATGACGATTGTGGGCGTCGTAGAGCAAGCGAATTACACGATGTTGGACAAATCGCACCCGGCGGCGGTGTACATGGATGTCGCGCAGTTGCCGCCCGGTGGCATTGGGTATGCAATCATCACGGCTGGAGATCCGTTGGCCATGGCGCCGGCCGCCCGGCAGGCACTCGCGGCGCTTGACCCCACGGTGCCGCTGGACGGCGTGGAGACCTACGCACAGCTTATCCACGAAAAGCTGACGGGTCTGTTCTATGTGGCGGCGACGTTGGGCCTTGATGCGCTGATCGCCCTGCTTCTGGCAGCCGTCGGCATTTTTGGCGTGATGGCAAATCTGGTCGGCGAGCGGACGCGGGAAATTGGCGTGCGGTTGGCGATGGGCGCCAGTCGTGACGACGTGTTGCGCATGATCCTGCGCCGCGCCGGATGGCTCACCGGCGCCGGAGTATGTTCAGGTCTTCTTTTGGCCTTTGGCCTGGCTCGCATGGTGGCCAACCTGCTTTACGGAGTGCGGCCCGGCGACCCTTTGGTGTTTGTGACCATTACCGTTTCAATTACAAGTATTGCACTGCTGGCCAGCTGGCTCCCTGCGTGGCGCGCAGCGCACATCGATCCTATGGTAGCTCTGCGCGACGAATAGGGTCTCTCTCATGGAGAGATTTCGGGTCTTGTTTGACACCTATGGCCGGTTTGCCCAGGCAAGGCCGTCTGGCTCGCCGCCAACGTCGATGTGGCTCGTGACCTCTAAAGTCTTGAGGTCCAGCACAACTATATAGTTGTCCGGGCTACAGGCGATGAAGGCCCGTTGCCCATCCGGGTCCATCAGAATGCCCGCTGCTCCGTGGCCGATGTGAACAGTTTTGAAGTGTTTGCGCGAGGCTGCTTCGTAAATGGCGAGATCGCCGTCACTCAGGCGCGAAATCAGCACCAGCTTTCCATCCGGAGTGAATTTCAGCCGGTTGGCGCCAAAAGTCTTCGCGTCCAGAGTAGCCGTCACTTTCCGGCTTTCCAGATCGATCACCGACAGCGTGCCGTCTTGTGCATTTGCCGTCCACAGTTCGTGTCCGTCGGGTGACACGTCAAATCCCTCATCGCCTTTGCCGACCGCAATGACGGTCTGATTCCACTCCATACGTGGTTGCGCTCCGCCTGGCGGGGGCGGAGGAGGCTGCGAGCCTGGCGGCGGCCGCATTCCCGGAGGAGGACCCATCGGCGGCAGAGCCACTTTTTCAAGAATGCTGACAGTCGCGGAGCTAATGTTGGTGGTGTAGATCTGTTTCTCGTCTGGGGTGACGTAGATCATGTGGGTCCGGTTCTGGCCAGTACCCATGATCCAATCGATTTTTGCCGTTGCAGGATCGTAGCTCGCGATCGCTTTCGCCCCTTCGGCTGTGAACCATAGCTTTCCTCCAACAAACGTGAGACCGTGCGGGCCATTCAGAGCCCCCGTGTCGATATCTGGAAGAGCTTTCTTCTCAACCAGGTCTATTACGGAAAGCGCGTGGTAGCGTCCGCCACCATAGATCGATACATAGGCGGTTTTACCGTCTGAGGATGCAATCACCTCATGCGGGTCCGGGCCAACGGGCGCACGCCCGATCACCTGCAAAGTAGCCGGATCTACAATCGCCAGCGCATGCTCCCGCTTCGAAAGCGCCAGCAGCGTCCGCTGTGGCGTCGATTGGGCGACGACTGGGACCGGAGCACAAATCAAGCCGGCAAGGGTTGCAATGAAAACCAATACTTCCTTCCGCCCGAGGCGCATAGTCTTCCTTTCTTTCTCCGTCGAGGTATGATACTCCCCCGTTCAGCTTGGACGTGGCTGTTTGTATACTCGGTCGTAAGATGACAGAAGACGCGATTCATCAGCTATTCATTGGTTATTCCTCTAGCCGGCTGCAACAGTTCTCGTCGCACATCGAGAAGTGCCTTGTTCAATTGACTGACGAGCAGGTGTGGGCGCGAGGGGGTGAAAATGAAAACTCCGTTGGCAACCTGTTGCTGCACCTCTACGGAAACATGCGCCAATGGATCGTTGCCGGCGTCGGTGGGGAGGCAGACACACGCCGGCGCGATGACGAATTCTCTGAGCGCGGCGGCCTTACGAGCAGAGATTTGACAGACCGCCTGGTGACACTCGTGAACCAGGCGACGGCTGTGATTGATGGCGTGAGCGCGCAGCGGCTAGCTGAGCGGCTGGTGATTCAAGGTTACGAAGTGTCGGTACTGGACGCAATCTATCATGTAGTCGAGCATTTCGCGATGCACACTGGACAGATCATCTTCATGACTAAAATGCTTACCGGAAAGACGACGGGATTGAAGCACGATGTGCAATCTGCTCATCCCGGCAAATAAACCGCTAGTCACAAAGACTGGCCCAGCCGCTTTTCCAGCAGTGCGCGATAGGTTCTGCTAACCCGCGAGCGGTGGCCGTCCTTTAGCACCATTTCGAACTCGCCGTGCGAAATGGGCTGGAGCTCAAGAATGCTGTCAATATTGACGATAGCCGATCGATGGACGCGGACGAAGCGCACGGGATCGAGACAATCGGCGAGCTCATTCAAGGCGGCACGATAGAGCAACTCTTTGCCGCCAACGTGCAGGTTCACATAGACGCCCGCGCCCTCGATCCAGTCAATGTCCGCCACACGAAGGAAGCGCGTCGTTCCTCCGGACTTTACCACCAGCCGATCGAGGTAGCTGCCCCCTGCGGGCCCGGCGGAGATCATGCGCAAGACATTGCGGCCGAACTCGCGCATGTTGCGCTCGTCGTGGCGGGCCTTGGCGCGGCAGAGCGCTGCTTCGAGCCGTTCGTCGCTGAAAGGCTTGAGCAGGTAGTCGAGCGCATTCGCCTCGAAGGCTTTGATCGCATGCTGGTCGTAAGCAGTCACAAAGACGGTGAGCGGCATAGAGTCTGCGCCAACCGCCTTCACCACTTCCATGCCATCGAGTTGCGGCATTTGCACATCGAGGAAAACAAGATCAGGCGCCTCGCGTTGAATCATTTCGACAGCGGCCTGTCCATCGCCGGCTTCCAGGACGGCCTTGACCTGTGCATCCTTGTGCAGCAGATCGATAAGGCGCTGGCGCGCCGGTGCTTCGTCGTCGGCCACCAGGACGCGGATGCCTTCAGCGTGCGGGGCGATCATCGGCTAACTCCTCGGTTAATCGCAGCGGCAATGAGATCTCTACTTCGGTCCCGCCACCGCTGCGCCGCCCGACCGCGAAGCGGCTGCCTCCGTTGGGATGGATTCCGGCGATGCGTTCGCGCGTCACAGACAATCCCAGGCCGGTAGAGTTTTCCAGCGTCCACCCCGGCGGCAGCCCCACGCCGTCGTCAATGACCCGGATCTCTACCTGCTCCGCGCTGCGCTCCGCGGTGACCGTTACCGCTCCGCCGGAGGCTCGGCGGGAGATCCCGTGACGAATCGCATTCTCCACCAGCGGCTGCACGATCAGGCAGGGCACCAGGGCATATTTCACCTCAGGTGCGATGTGAGTTTCGATGCGCAGGCTGGATCCAAAACGAATTCTCTGGATGGCGACGTAGTGGTCAAGAAAAGCCATCTCTTCGGCCAGCGGGACCTCCTGCCGGTCGCGAGCTTCGAGCGAAAGGCGGAGCAGATCGCCCAGGTGTTCGATCATGCTACGCGCCAGCCTGGGGTCGCGCTCTACCTGCGAAGAGACGGTGTTGAGCGCATTGAAGAGGAAATGCGGATCGAGCTGCATGCGCAATGCGTTCAGGCGCGCCTGGGAGAAGCTGCGCTCCATCCGCTCCAGGCGCAACTCGCTGGCCAGGTAGTGGTGATAATACCGATAGGTCTGGCGTGCTCCGAGGATAAGCCAGTAGACCAGCCAGCTCCAGAGGATTCCCCCGCCGCGAAAGGCGCTGGCGAGCAGGCGCGGGTCGGCGACTGCGCGCCATCCACCCAGGCCCACCAGGGCGCGGACCGCGGTAAAGACATAGATGCAGAGACTGGTGAACGCCAGGCTTGGCAGCAGCTGGGCAAGAATGCGCATACCGAGCTGCTTTTCTTTGAAAGGAAGGCGCGCATCTACCCAGAAGATGAGTGGGGTGACGAGGCCCCAGGCCCACCACTGCGCCAATGAGCCGAGCACCGGGTGTGGCCAGTTGTGCGCAGAAAGACCGGGCATGGAAAATAACAGGCCAAGAATGCTCCACAGCAGGGCGGCAAGCAACCAGCGCCCCCACCAACGGTTCATCAGCCGCCCGCCCAACGTCACACGATGCTCTTTATCAATGGTCAAAGGCCTCCAACTGCGGCGCTTCTATGGTGCTTCCAGGCGCAGACCCTTCAGATCGTCCAGCCGCATTTCCAGTCCCCAGCCATAGAAGTTGTTCACGACTGCTACCGCCAGCTCATTATTACCAGCTTTGAGCGGCAGTGTGAACGAGCCGTTCTGGAGCGAAAGGCGCCCGTCGGGCGTCTTGCGCTCCTCTGGCGGCTGAAAGAGATTCTTGTCCGCAAAGACCAACTTACCATTGACGAAGACGCATATCTCACGCGCCCATCCCAGAGAAACTTGCTTTTGCTGCTCGCTGCTGGAGTGAATGGTCGTTTTCAGCCACACCACGGCCCGCTCGGGCTGCTTCACAGGCACCCCATACACGCGGCTCACGTTCACCAGTCCGGCGCGCTCCGCTTCCAGTGGTGTCCATGCGGCCGAGGAAGGGGGCAGATCGGCCAGTGCGGGCGCCTGATCCGTTGGCAGCTTTGAGTAAGGAGAAAGCTGCCAGTGCCGTACATAACGGCCATCTGATGCGGTCGCATCTTTTTCAGGTGTGGCGAGCAAGCCTTCCACTGCTGCCGGATCAACCGTGAGATTGGCAAAGACACCCGGACCCGCCAACATCAGGCTGCCTTCTTCGCTGTCGCCTTCCAGGCGACCAATTTTCAGGGTGGGCTCGGTTGCGCCGTTGATGAAGATGTTCATACGCCGCCCAGAGACGACGAGCTTCACATGGTTCCAGTCGCCCTGACGCAGGGGAGCCGGGCCCTGGTACTGCGGGAACACGTCCCACAATAGAACACCGTGGGTCTGCGGTGCATATTGCACGCAGTCCGGAGCGTCCTCGCATTTCGGCCTGGGCCGAAGATAAAACATCTCGAAGTTGTCTTTGTCAGCACTGCGGAAGATAAAGCCGGCGCCCATGTCGGTGGTTGCAGCCACGTCATATTCGATGGTCCCGTCGCGAAACGTAAGGTCCTTCAGTGTGGCCGCTCCCGACTGAATGTGCTCTTTATAGTTGCCGGCCTTCAACTCAATCGAGGGCTTTCCCATGTATTCGACAAAGTTCACTGTGCCGGCCGTCGTGGTCCAACGATCAGCGCTCATGGGGATCTTCAGCGGCCCCTCGGCTCGTGCGAATTGCGATCCTATGGGGAGAAACAGGGCGAGCAAAGCTGCGGACTTCCTGGCGAGTGAGTTTTGCATGGCCCCACCCTAGCAAGAGGCACTTCTGTCGTCGCGTGAAATGTTGCAGCACGGACTACGGTGTTGCGAAACGGCGCTCTCGTGAACCGCCTCGCCAGTAAAAAAGTGCGCTGAAAGAGCTGAAAGCGTCCCCGTGGGCTATTTCTGTCCTTTCCCCCATGTGGGTCCCGGTTGAAAAAGCTGCGCGAAAAGCGCGATAAGCGCGATAAGTCCCCGGTTGCCCTGTAGAAATGTGCGAACTAAGCGAACTAAGCGAACTAAGTCTGGAATCGGCGCAGGGAATACCGGCTGACCAGAGCGATGATTCGACCTTTGTTGCCAGTCGCAGTAGTTAAGGTTTTTGGTCACGCAGTATAGATGCAGATTGACGCGGTTTTGTGACGTCCAAGTTGACTTTATTTTGAGTGCGAGTTGGGCCCCTAAGCATTTATATGCCTTGATGCAAAAAAGCCCTCCGCAGGTCGGAGGGCTTCTGGAAAACCGGAGCCAGATGAAGGAGTCGCTTAGAGACGATTCGTGATGCGGCCCAGGCGGCGATCCGCCAAGCTTGCAGGCTTGAGTGGCAGCATTAGCATCCTTCTTTGCTGCGTTGTCAGGCATTCCGCGATCGCGTCAGGATCGAATCCCCATGCTTCAAGTTGTTCCAGCGTTGCGAAGCCACTCTTTTGCTCCGAGACTCGATGCTCCATTTTTCTTTCCTCGCGAGTTAACTCTTTTTGCCAGGGGTTCTCATCCATGATATTCCCGGTTGAGTGTACTGACTTTCCGAGGGAACAGGCGATCGCGTTTAACAATTCCTCGGCTGTATTGTGGGAGTAATGAATCTCCATAGCCTTGTCGCGATCAACGACTATGACGCGCCGCATCGATGCGGAGAGTTCAATGCTGACGTTAAATCTGTTGGACGGCGAATCAGTCTTGCGGGCAGACTCCGCGGCGGTACCTTGGGGCTCAGGGCAGAAAGAATTATTCATGACTAGAGATCCTTCAGTAATATTTACTGTAATGACGACTATCACAGTAAATCTGCTGGGCGCCGGACAAGCAATACCACTCTCCGAAACAAAAGGTAACGTTTCGTCACATGAGCGAGTGATTACTCGTTTATGACACGTTTGTCCGCCATCTATGGCTATTCTGGGGAGCACAAATATGTATTCCATGCTGGCATCCAACTTCCCCAATAGCCATTTCTCATTCTGTGCGCAGGGTCTGCATGGGGTCGATCGAGGTGGTGCGACGGGCTGGAATATAGGTGGCCGTCAGAGCCACCGCGGCCAACAAAATCGGAGTGAAGACGAAGGTCTGGGCATCCCAGGCTTTCACCCCGTAAATCAAGCTGGAAAGCAGGTGCGCAAGGCCAAGGGCCACCAGCTCGCCGCAGGCGATGCCTACGCTCGTTGCAGCCAGAGCCCGGCGCATGACAGTTGCGAGCACATTCCGCTTTTGTGCGCCAACCGCCATCCGAATTCCGATCTCCCTCCGCCGTTCCGTAACGGAGTTGGCCATCAATGCATAGACGCCGACCGCCGCCAGTATTAAGGCGAGAAGACCAAACCCAGCCACCAGGAGCGCAACGTACTGAAGCGAGCTTGCCTGCGACGAAATCAGCTGTGCCAGGGTTTGCAGATTCTTCACCGCGGCGTTCGAGTCGAGTTTGTTGATGATTTGCCGCATCGGCGTCGCGTATTGCAGAGGATCGGAACCTGCGCGAATCACAACGTCCAGCGAATGGGGCGGCGCTTGCTGATAGGGAAGATAAAAGATGGAGCGAAACGACCGGTCATAGATTTCGTGCTGAATGTCTCCCACCACTCCCACTACTGTTACCCAGCCCACATCGCTCTCGCCATCCTCGTATTTGAGCCGCCTGCCGATTGCCGATTGTTCCGGCCAAAGTCGCTGCGCCATGCTCGCGCTTACCACAGCGACGCGAAGCCTGTCCGCAGTATCGCCCGCATTAAGCCAGCGGCCTTCTCGCAGAGGTATGCGCATGGCGCGAAAGTAATCAGGACTGACCGATTCAGCCATGGCAGCCGGAGGCTGGTCTCGCTGTGCTGCCGACTTTTCTTCGACGGTCAGCGCTCTGCTGTCCTCGTAGAAGCTGTAGGGTATACCGCTCGCCAACGCGACAGAGGTAATCCCAGGCAGTGTCCCCAATTGTGAGAGCAGACTATCCTCAAGAGCCTTTGCCGGCTGTTGGGCAAGCGATTGCGGCAGATCGACGTGAAACGTCAGCAGCGATTCCGGGTCCATGCCCCTTGGACCGGTCACAAGCCTTGCGAAACCCTTCACCATGAGCGCGGCCCCAATTAGCAGAACCAGGGCCAAAGCGACTTCCGAAGTAATGAGCGCAAAACCCCATTTCTTGTTGCTGCTTCCCGCAATGCGGTGAGACTCAGTGGAGAGGGCTCGGGTCGGTTCAGTCCTTGAGTACTTCCATGCAGGAGCCAATCCAGACAGTACACCTGCAACGATGGCCAAAAGCGCAGTGAATGCAAATGCGGCTCCATTCAACGTCAGACTGCTTACATCGCAAAACCATTGCACATCTGTTGGCAAAGTGTTCCGCAAGAGGCGAATGCTGAAGACAGAAAGGATCGCACCGGCTACGCCTCCCAGCAGCGAGAGCAATAGGGTCTCTGTCATTAACTGGCCAAGAATGCGCCGGCGGCTTGCTCCCAGCGCCGCGCGTACGGCGATCTCCTGTTGGCGGCTGGAGGCGCGGGCAAATTGCAAAGTTGCGATGTTGGTGCAAGCGATGAGCAGCACAAAGCCAACGACTCCCATCAGAAGAAGTGCGAATTGGCGGTTATAGTCCAGGACAATGGAGTCACGCAGACTGGTTACACGCATACTTCTGTTCGCATTCGCGCGAGGGTATGAGGTTGCCAGCTGTTTCCATATCGTGGCGATCTCTGCACGAGCCTGTTCCAGGCTTACGCCAGGCTGCAGACGGCCAACCGCGTGGAGCGAAAGTTGCTGGCGTTCGCTCCGTACCTGTGGACTCATGAACAGCGGTACCCAGAACTCAGGCGCCCCCAGCGGGAAAGTGGCTTTGGCGGGCATCACGCCAACGACCGTGTACACTTCGCCACCCAATTTGAGGTGCTGTCCTATGGCGGAAGGGTCGGCCGCCAACCGGCGACGCCAGAAGGCGTTGCTCAGAATGACTTGCTGGCCACTTCCATCTCGTTCTTCGCCCGCGACGAAGTCACGCCCGCTGGCTGGCTCGATGCCCACGGTTGCGAAGAAATTTGCACTGACTTTTACACCCAGAGCTTCGTAGGTTTCCTCCTGACCGCCAACTCCGGTACTCCAATACTCATAAGCGGCCAATTGTTCGAAACTGTGGGTAGCTTCCCGCAAATCAAGATAATTCGCAGCAGAGATTCCACTGTCGTCATTCATCGAACTCTGTTCTTCGATGGAAACCAGGCGATCCAACCCCGGTAGTGATACCGGTCTGCGGATGATGAGGTCCGCGAGACTGAAAACTGCAGTGTTGGCGCCGATACCCAGCGCAAAGGTGACCACGGCCACAATGGAGAAGCCGGGTGATTTTCCTAGTTGACGAGCTGCATATCGAACATCCTGTACCAGGCGGTCCAGCCAAAGAACGGTTCGCTCATCCCGGTGCATTTGTTTCGCTTGTTCCACGCCGCCATAAGCGTGCCGGGCGGCCAGACGCGCCTCTTCCGCGCCCATGCCCTTGCACAAAAAGTCGTCTTCCAACAGCATGAGGTGAGAATTTATTTCTCGCTCAAGCTCGTTCTCCACTCGAGCGTTGCTGAATAAACCCTTAAACCTCGCCAGCAACCGTCTGAAGTAGATCATCGCTGAAAGTCCTCAGGCTTTCTTCCGACCGGCCTGACCATCTCACGCCACCGGAGTTGGATTAGTTCCTGTCCACTTGGCATTCAAGTACAATCTTCCGAAAGCAGGATGTAGTCCTTTCACTGGGATGTCAAGTGAAAAGTTCCGTTGGACGTTTGACCGCGAGCGGGACTTCTCCCCTCTGGGCGCACATATCCTGGTGTGAGATCAAAGTTATTCTCAGCGACGCGGCGTATTCTCCGGGCAGGGAAGTGGTGGAAAACGCCGGGTTGATTTAACTGCAAGAGCGGAACTGCGAACCTTATGGACTGCACGGATTCTAAAGTAGGATGTAATCAAAAATAAGAAGTGTTAGCCGGTCGGCTCTCATTCTTCAGAGGCGAGATGAAATTCTGCCAGTCAAAACGCGTTCATGCAGCCAGGACTTTGCTCGGTATTTGCATGGTGCTGGTTTCAGTTCAGCCTTCCAGGGCAGGGATTGCCTGCCCTCTCATGCTCTATGGCGGGAAAGTTGACCAGGGCACGGTCAGCGTGAGCTTTATGAACAGAGGCAAGGCTCCCATACGCGAGCTCGAACTCTATTGCACGCCGCTTCAAGGTGCAAAGGCGAAGCGCTCCGATTGCCATACCGAAGCAGGACTTTTCTTTCCCGGAACGCCTTACACGATGTCTTTTGCCTACCCAGGCAAGTCTCCGCGAACCATGTCGCTGTCACTGAAGACTGCTCTTCTGCGTGATGGGTCCAGGTGGACCTCGATACACGACCAGCCCTGCAAATCTTTGAAGGTTACCAACAGGTAAAGATCAGACGGTCGATGTCCACCAGCGGACATCTGTGATCGGTGGTGAACAGGTCCGCTCCGTGGGAAGCGGCATAACATGGCCTTTGGAGTCTGCGTGAGAACTAGAAAAGGAGCCCTCAGGGCTAAAGAGGCTGCGGAAAAATTCGGGACCGGGCAGGACAGGCAGGGGCTAAAGAGGGTGTGTGAGAACTCGATCCTGGAAGGGCATGGCTTCAGCCGTGCCGTGAATTCGTTGAGAGCTTCCGGGCTTTAGCCCCTGAGGGCATCTTTTATCAGCGCACAAGAGAATTTGGAGGATAGAAAAAACGTACCTCAGCGGCTAAAGCCGGGTATGGCAATGTCATTTACGGCAGGCTGAACCCGTGCCCTTCCAGGACCCAGTTCTCACGCAGACTCTAAAGCCCGACATATTCTTGAACCTTTACGGCCCGACTAAAGTCGTGCCCTGATACAAAACAGAGCTTTTCTGCACCCCGTAAAGTTGTTCCCTGAGACAAAATCGTGTTCTCACGCAGGCTCTAAAGCCCGGAAGCTTTGAGCGAATTACGGCACGGCTGAGGCTGTGCCCTTCCAGGAGACCGAGTTCTCACGCAGACTCTTTGGGCCGCCGATGGATGGCATTGGAATTGCACATAACGTTCTTGGACGGAGGCACTCAGAATGGCGGTGCTGATGCAGGATCTGAAATTTGCCCTCAGGCGGTTGCGCAAAAGCCCAGGCTTCTTCGTTGTGGCAGCCGGTATCATGGCGCTTGGTATTGGAGCAAACACCGCTATCTTCAGCGTTGTTCATGCTGTCCTGCTGGAACCGCTGCCCTTTGCCGATGCGGATCGCCTGGTGCAGGTCTGGCATGTTCCTCCACAAACGAGCTTTCCGGGAATGACGCGCTTCGCGGTCTCGGCAGCGAACTTCCTCGATTGGCAAAAGCAGAACCACGTCTTCCAGCAAATGGCACTCTACAGTGGTACCCGGTATGACATGACCGGGACGGGGAAGCCCGAGGCTGTCACTGCGAGCCCGGTAAGCGCCGATTTCTTTTCGGTTCTAGGCCTTCAGCCTCTTTACGGACGGACCTTCCTAGCCCAGGAAGATAGCCCCGGCAAAAACCATGAGGTGGTGCTCAGCTATAAGTTCTGGCAAGCTCATTACGCTGCAGATCCCAATGCCGTCGGCAAGCAAATCAATTTTGACGGAGAGCCCTACACCATTGTCGGCGTAATGGGACCGAGGATGACCAAGCCCGAGTTCGCCCAGGTGTGGACCCCGCTTGCCCTTACGGCCCAAGAGGCATCCGTACGTGGCGAACACCACTTCCAGGCCATTGCCCGACTCAAACCCGATGCGACGCTCTCCCAAGCCCAGGCAGAGATGAACACCATCTCTGAACGTCTCGCGCAGACCTATCCCGATGACGATAAGGGCTGGGGTGCAGTGGTTAACTCCCTCCGCGAAGAAACAGTCGGCGAAGTTCGTCCCGCTCTGCTCATGATGCTTGGCGCTGTGGCATTCGTGCTTCTGATCGCCTGCGCGAATGTCGCCAACCTCATCCTCGCCCGCACCTTTGCGCGTCGCAAAGAACTCGCCATCCGATCTGCTATCGGCGCAAGCCGGTCTCGCATCGTCCTGCAACTGCTTAGCGAATCGCTGCTCGTCTCTCTATGCGGAGGTTTGCTCGGCCTCCTGGCCGCCCACTTTGGCATAGACCTATTGATCACGTTCTTTGCCGACAAATTGCCCCGCATGGGAGACATCGGGCTCAGCGGCCCAGTGCTTGGCTTCACCTTCGCACTTTCCATCGCGACCGGTATTCTCTCTGGCCTCCTGCCCGCCTGGAACATGACGAAAGGGGACGTGAATGATGCTCTCAAACAAGGGCTCGGCCACACCGATACCGATGCCGGAAGCAGCAAAACCCGCTCCGCTCTCGTGGCCGTCGAGGTGGCGCTCTCTCTGGTATTGCTCATCGGAGCTGGACTCATGCTCCGCAGCCTTTGGGAACTACAAACCATGGATCCCGGCTTTGACGAGCATAATGTCCTGACTCTTGCTGTGCTGGTGAACCACCAGCAATTCACTGATCCCAGGCAAGAGTCGGCGTTTTTCGATGCCGTGCTTCAGCGCGTGCGCTCCTTGCCCGGCGTCGAGTCTGCGGGAGCAATCGACAATTTGCCCTTGGAAGGCGGCTCAAACCAGCCGGTCGCAATCGAAGGGCATCCGGTGGTGGCGTTGTCAGAACAACCTGAGGTATCAGTTCGGGTTACGACACCCGGATACATCCGGACGATGCACATCCCTCTGCTGCAGGGGCGGGACATCAGCGCCAACGATACAAACGATTCGGCGCCCGTGGTGGTCATTAGCAAATCCATGGCAAAGCAGTTCTGGGGTGACGAAAGCCCCATCGGACGTCACCTTAAGCTCTCATTCTTACCCGATAAAGATCGCGAAATCGTCGGAGTGGTAGGCGATGTGAAGCAGGATGGTTTGGAAAGCTCCGCGGGTATCGCGTCACTCTATTATCCTCTTGCACAGACCTCTGGTTCCTCGAACGGTCCCTGGCGTTCCTACCCTCTTTTCCTCGCCCTCCGCACGAATACTCCGCCTCAGACTCTCACCACCGCGGTGACTGGCGCCGTCCATGACGTGAACCAAGACGTACCGGTAGACAATGTAATGACGCTCGAAGACTTTGTCGGGGAGACTCTGACGCAGCACAGCTTCAACATGCAACTGCTGGCGATTTTCGGTTTGCTCGCCCTGGTGCTTTGCGCGATTGGGATCTACAGCGTTCTTGCGTACTCCGTGAAGCGTCGCATGAGAGAGATCGGCCTGCGCATTGCTTTCGGGGCCACGTTGCGCGATGTAGCTCGCCTGGTAGTCCTGCAAGGCATGAAGCCCACACTGGCCGGCATCGCCATCGGCCTGATCGCAGCGCTGGGCCTGGGACGCATTGTCAGCAGCATGATCTACGGAGTAAGTTCCCGTGACCTGGTAACATTTTTGACCGTAACCATGCTGCTCATCCTTGTGTCCTTCGCGGCCAGCTTGATTCCCGCAATCCGCGCCACGCGCGTTGATCCCCTGGCGGTGCTTCGCGACGAATAATGCCCACGTGGTAACCTGCTTGACAATTGACATGAGTAGAGTGCTACATAGGGTGTATGCAAATCTCGCTCGACCTTTGCAATGTGTCAAAACGGTATTCCGGCATTCCCGCAGTCGACAATGTGAGCTTCTCTGCTCGCGCGGGAGAGGTGACCGGCTACCTGGGGGCCAACGGATCAGGCAAATCCACAACCATGAAGATGATCACCGGCTTGATCGAATGGAATGCAGGGGACATTCTGTTTGCGGGCCGGTCTATTCGCGAGGATCCAGTCGCCTGGAAAACGCGCGTCGGATATGTTCCCGAGGAGCCGCATCTTTACACCCACCTCAGCGGCCTGGAGTATCTGGTCATGGTGGCTCAGCTTCGCGAGCTTCCCGCAGCCCAGATCTCCGGCACCATTGACGGTCTGCTGCACCTTCTCGCACTGCATGCTGATCGCGACTTGCCGATATCTGCCTACTCCAAGGGCATGCGCCAGAAGGTGCTTCTGGCGGCCGCCCTGATGCACAACCCCGATCTTGTACTTTTGGACGAACCCTTTTCCGGGCTCGACGTTGGCTCCTCACTTATACTTCGCAGCCTCATTCAGGAACTTTCTACCCGGGGCAAGGTGGTCCTATTCAGCTCGCATGAGTTAGAGACCGTGGAGCGCATCTGTTCACACGTCGTCATTCTCCATCGCGGGCGCATTGTTGCCAACGATTCCATTGAAAAACTGCGCGCCCTGATGTCTCTCGCCAGCCTTGAAGACATCTTCTCCCAACTGGCGGTTGAACAGGATACCGCTTCGATCTCGCGGCAGATTGCAGACCTTATTCATGCCTGAACCCTCTCATCAGCGACTCTCGCAGTTTCGCGTGCTCTATCGAGTGTTCTGGCTTCGGGTTATAGACCTGGAAGTCCTCTCACCGGATAGTGATACGCAAAGGCTGCTGGGTCAAATCGCCGTAATGCTTGCCGGCATCAGTGTTCTCTTCACGGCGCCGCTTGTCCTCGTGGGTGGTGGATTGCCCCAGCCTCAACTCTGGATGATGGAGCATTTGTTCATTGCGACGACCATGATGATTGTGGGCCTGCTTGCTGTCCTCAGCTGGGAATCCTCCTTTCCCGATCGACGCGATCTGCTGGTCCTCGGTCCTTTGCCGGTCCGGGTGCGTACGGTGTTTCTGGCGAAGCTTTCTGCCCTTACCGGGGTGCTCAGCTTCTCTATTATTTCGTTGAACTGCTTCATCGGCATGGTATGGCCGCTGTTCTTCAGTAGTCCTGGCACCGGCTTGCTCGGTGGCATCAGGGCGATCGGTGCATACTGGGCTACCATCGCGGCCGCTGCGACATTTATTTTCTGCTGTGTTCTTTGCCTACAGGGTGCGGCGGCTTTACTGCTTCCGTGGCAACTGTTTCTTCGTCTGTCGTCGCTGCTCCAGGTTTGCGCATTCACCCTCTTGCTTGGCGGCTACTTATTGGAACCGTCTCTTGAAAGTATTCAGGCACTTACTGCACCCGCCAATCAATGGCTTCTGAAACACCTGCCTTCCTACTGGTTTCTGGGATTGTTCCAGCAACTGAACGGGTCGATGCAGCCGGCATTTGCCTCGCTCGCGGCCAGAGCCTGGATGGGGCTGATCATCGTCGCCACCCTGGCGATCATGCTGTTGTTGTCTGCGTGGTTCTGGCGTCTTCAGCGGGCAGTCGAGCAGCCAGATATTCTTCCCGGCCGGAGCAGCGTAGTTGGTTTGCCTCGGTTCTCGAGCTCGGTTGAAACCGCTGTGGTCCAATTTGCCGTGCGCAGTCTTCTTCGCAGCCGTCAGCATCGGCTCTTCTACGCTTTTTACCTGTGCCTGGGGCTGGCGGTTTCACTTTTCTTCACGGGCATCGCTCAGAGCCGGTTCGAATCGATAGCGAAGAGCAATCAGTTGCCGGATCCTTATCTTACGGCATCCTTGATGATCCTGTGCTTCGCGATGCTCGGCCTTAGGCTGGTGGTCGCTATCCCGGTTGCTCTCCGTGCCAATTGGATATTTCAGCTGACCCAGATCCATGCTCCAGGCGTATATGTGAGAGCTGTGCGGCAAACCTTGCTTGGGCTCTCGGTCATTCCCGTCTGGCTGCTCATTGCTGCAGTGCTGCTTTGGCAATTCCCGATATGGACGACGCTTGTCCATCTGCTTGCACTTTGGATTGTTGGGTCCATCCTGATAGACATTGCTCTGCTGAGTCTTCCAAAGCTGCCTTTCGCCTGCTCCTATCTGCCTGGGAAAGGGGAGCTCCATCTGCGCTTGTGGGGCGGCGTTATTGTCGGAATCCCGCTGGCAAAACAAGCCGGATTGTTTGAATCCTGGTTCCTGTTATCAGGGCTTCGATCGGCTCTCCTGATTGCCATTCTGGCTTCGTGCGCCATCGCCGTGAGGCAATGGACCACGCACCGAGGGCAAAGGGCGGAAAAAATGATCTTTCAGGAAGAAGAAACTTTGGATCTCATTAGTCTCAAGCTGAGCCCGTGAAGCTCATTCTTGTAGTTGGCCGCAGAATATCGCTTTTGTTCGCTCCCAATGCCAGGCGCACACCGCGGATCACGTTGTCCTGACACGATCTCCTTCAGAAGTGTCTTTCGGCGGTGCGGGATCGAGCAGTGACAAGTCGACGCCGTCCATCGCATAACGCGCAAACAGGAAGTCATGGATCGAGACCACGCGATCGCCATCGAAATCCAGGGCAACAAAATAAGCAGGAGTCTCGAGTGAGATCCCGCGATCGTATACGAGCATCGCGGCCAGGCCATCGACAACGCCGGCCGCGTAAGCCCACCGTTGGGCAGCTGCATAGGCAGCGTAGTATCCCCCGACCTCGCTCTTTCCTCGTTTGTGTAGCTTCGCGACGAGGTCGAGTTTGACATCGTCGGCCAGCATCGCGCGGACGGTGTCGAAGTCTCCGGTCTTGAATCCCTCGACATACTTGATCAGCCGGGCGCGCATTGCATCCGACAGCATCGGCAGCGAGATGTCCGCGGGTTCGCTGGCAAACTCACGCAAACGGAGACGCCCCCGCTGGAGCGCGGATTTCGCGGCGGCCTCACTCGCTCCAGTAATCGACGCGACCTCCTCCAGCGAGTGGCCAAGCACGTCCTTTAAGATGACCGCGCTCCGCTGGAGCGCCGGAAGCCGCATGAAGGTGCGTAGACTCATCGCGGCAACCTCATGGTGCTGATCGGGGGAATCCGGAGCGGCAATCATGTCAAGGGCCTCGTCGTTCTGCATCATCGGGCCGCGCGCGCGGCGGCGCAGGAAATCGAGCGCCGTGTTGTGGGCGATACGGAACAGCCAGCCTTCAGGGTTGTCGAGGACACCGACATTCGGCATCGCGGCAAGGGCCTTAATCAGCGCGTCCTGGACAATGTCCTCTCCATCGACGGCGGAGCCGGTCATGCGCGCGCAATATCGATGGAGCTTTGGTCGAAGCTCACCCGCCAACCGTTCGAACTGATCGCGCACAGGATCAGTCATTATATGAATCATACGTCGAGCGGCAGGATGTCGCTATCGTTGCGAAAGCCGTAGGCGACGCCGTTCACATAACGTGGATCGCCGAGTAGCTCGGCGTCAAGGATTGGACACAAATGTCGATGAGAATCTTCGAGAGGGTGGCCGGTTGTGACAGGAATGGCGAGTGGCTGCTTTCCAATGTGTGGGTAGTTGTCTTGCCGCCGATGGCACCGTCAACCGTCGCAATCATGTGATCCTGACCGGTCAACGGAATCGCGCGATCCTGTGTGCAGCGGATGTAATGGCGCGGCACCGTGCCAAATCTTCCAGGCGTAATTTCCGATGGGGCTAAGGCGCCGGCGTTCGATTCGTCGCAATGAAGTTGCGACGCCGCATGCGCGAATTCGGACTCCGACAGGTCGCCATAAAACGCAGCTTTGAGTAGCGATCTGTAGGATTCGTCGGTTGATTCGCCATTGATCCTTGTCGCGCCGATGGCGGCGGGATCGCCCACGAACAGCCCTGGGCGCCAGAGCCGAAGACAGGGTTTCATGCTGGAGCATCGCGAGCAACGGCATGCCGTTCGGCACCATGAACCCGGAAAGATATACGACCGCGAGAAGCAGGTTTGGAACCTGCTCGGCGACCGCCGAAATCGTTATCCCGCCGGCCGAGTGCCCAACCAGAATGACCTTGCCGTCGCTGAGGGACGCAGCTTCTTTTACCAACGCGACTACCGCTTGGGTCCGCTCCTGCTGGGTAACGCCGGCGATGTGTGACCGCTCGGCGGCGAACGCAGCGGGGTCGAACGGGTGAAGACCGAGCGAAGTTGGTGCTATCGCATTTACCCCCGCGCCGGGAAGGTCGAGCGTCAAAGCCGCGAAGCCGTTGGCTTTAAGTATTGGCGTAACTCTGTCCCACGACGAATGGTTGTGCCAACCGCCGTGGATCAGGACAAAAACTGCTTTGGTTGCTGACATCGCTGAGCCCTCTTCGCCTGTTTTTGCGATCTTTACGCCGTGTACAAGCGGCCGCCCGCCATTTCGCCGCCATTTTGCCCCCTCGCCCGCCAAGACGAACAAAGGGGGATGGTTTCAAACTTCCCTGTTGTCGAAAAGGAACATTTGAACGCCCGAGTCATCAGGCGCAAAAAGTCGGCGATCCGCCCCAGCCGCTTGTCCCTCCGGGCTTGCAAACGCCTTTTTGATCGCCGCAAGGTCGTCGAAATACAGCGTTCCGATCCGATAAACATCGGAGGTTCCAACCGGCGTTGCGATGGGGCCGTCGCTGACCTCGTACTTCCTGAGCCCCGGAATCTTCTTGGCGAGGGGAACGTGGATTTCGAAGTAATGTCGGTCAAATTCCTCGACGTTCTTAGGTGTCCGGTAAATCACTACCATCCGAGCCATTGCGGTTCTCCTTTGTTACTTGTGTGAAGCAAACTTACTTGTGTGTTCACCCTCATGCACCGTTCCATTCAGATCCACCCAGTCGTTGGAGCCCGTAAGCGGATGCAGGAGGAGGCGGGTATGGATCTTCCATGTCCCAATGTTGAAATCGAAATCATGCTGCCCGTCCCGCAACTCGCCGGGCGGTGGCTGCACGGGCGCTGCTGCCACAGCTTGGGCGAGTGCGCGTATCGAAAGTAAGCACCCGACGAGCAAGCTAGGGAGAAAAAGTCTTTTGACATTCCGGGCCAGATTCAGCGTCTTCCTCATAAACCAAGATCCCTCAGTCCGCCTTAGTCGGGTTTTTTCCAGGCTGTGTTCAGTAGTCATTATTTCTCCTTCGGTTTGTCAGGCCTGGATCTGGTGTGAGATTCAAACGAGGCATACCGTTGCGGCCTGCTGACCCTCACACCATGAAGACGATTTCGCTCATTGAAACGAATCGGTTGGGGAGAAAAAATGCCGATTATTTTGGAAAATCACCACCATCCGAGCCATTGCGGTTCTCCTGTTAATTGTGTAACGCAAACTTAGGGTCGAACTGAATGTCCCGCAACTCCATATTGCTGTTTGCATCAAGAGCGCATTGTTAGGCCCGCGATAGCGCAATGCTGGCCACATAGCAGGCCAAAGAAATGCTGACTCCTCTGAGAGGCCAACTGAAAAAATAAACCTTGCAGAGCACAACAACACCACCAAGCATTGCCAGCCCGACAACGAGCAGGAACGGTGACCGAAAGAGGAGTTGGCCGTGAGCTAATGCGAGATAACCGAAAACCAAGCCGAACAAAATAAGTCCCAGGCTGTGGCTGGCATTGAAGCCCACCCAACACCGCCACATGGTTGTTTCTGTCGTCATAACAGGTGAACTCTGGCTCATGCTGATTTGCAGTGCGGGGTCACGGGGCGTGAGGCTTGGGCCCCAGAACGTAGAGACAAGGTGGAGGACTCCAAGCGTAAGGACAATGCTCGCACTAAAAACCATGAGAATTCTTGCGGCCAAGATGCTCTCCTTATTTTGTGGGCCTAGCGTTCACTTCGTTGACGTGGCCAAAAGACTGACGAACACGTCCGTGTTATGCGCGAAGCGGAGGCCATAATAGCCATTTGTCGATGTCAGCTTGCCGGGGCCTACGAGGGTAGTTTTGTCGTAGCTTGCAACACTCGAGCCGTTGATGGAGCACACCACCTTATCCCCTCTTACCGAGAGCGAGATGTCCTGAGTCACCGGTTGGCCGCGCCCGGCTGCTTTATGAATCGCGGCGTTGCTCTCACCCCACCCGTTCACTCTGAACGGCTCTGGTCCAAATCCGCGCACGATAAACTTTCCGTTTCCAGATGCAGCGCAGTAGAGCTCGGTCTGGCTAGGAGTACCCATGTCGTTTCCTCCGATAAACACCCCGTAGGGATGCGGGTGAGAGTTGAGATTCATGTATTTTGGCTCGTTGAATGTCGCTTTGACTGTGAAGTCCCCTGACACCATCGCATCGGTCTTCCAGTAACTGGTGGCGGGGCCGGTTGTGACATGAAGGGCCTGTCCCTCTCCAACAAGCCGAGCCGCATCGAGGGTCATGCCCGCCCTCTCTTCAGCAGCATCGACTCTTCCGTTCCAACCGGGAATCTTGATACCACCCTCTGTTACCGCACGGGAGCCTTCTACGGTGGGGCTGCCGGGACCACCGACAAACTGTTTTCTTGCGAGGAACAGTGCGACGAGTAAGGCGACAAAGACAATTGCCGAGCCGATTAGGATCTTGGATTTCCTTTTCATTGTGGGACCTCAAAGTGAATTTGGTCGACAGCCTGGTTCCTCGTTATTGATGGTTAGATTCCCGAGGCCACTGGGCCGAGAAGCCCGTTGTAAGGCAACTTAGAAGCGAGCCCCGGCTCACTCCTCGCGCAGCAGGATCAAAGGATTGACCGACAGAGCGCGTTGGGCTGGAATCCACGTAGCCACCAGCCCCAACAGCAGCATGGCCAGCACCACGCCGGCCAGGACCAGCGGATCGCGGGGAGTCGCCTGATACACGATGAAAGCCAGTACCCGGCTGGCCAGAATTCCGAAAAGCAATCCTGCCGCCGAACCGATGGCCAGCAACTTCAATGCTCGTCCCAACGCCGCCTGCAACACTTCCTTGCGCTGCGCGCCGAGAGCGACGCGAATTCCCAACTCCTTGAGCCGCTTGCTCACCGAGTAGGCAGCCATTCCGAAGATGCCCGTGATCGAAAGCATCGCGCCCATCATGCCCAGCACACCCAGCGATACTGTCGCCATGCGCGAGGGGAACAAAATTCCGCCCAGTTCTGTGCTCCACGGGCGAATCGCCAGAACCATCCCAGGGTCGATGTCCCGGAGCACACTTCTCATGGCCGCGGCAAGTTGCAGCGGGTCGCGGCTCGAGCGCACCACCAGCCATGTCCAGCTAGCCGGCGACTGCAGGAGGGGGAGGAACATCGCGGGCTGTTGGTCTTCAGTAAGGTTCTTATATTTTCCGTCTTCGACCAGACCCACCACTCGCACGCGCGTTCCATCCCTCATCTTGAAATACCGGCCGACAGCGTCCGGTACGGAGCCAAGTATCTTGCTTGCGAACTCCGGGTTCACCACTGCTACGCGCGGGGTGTTTGTGTCGTCATGCCATGTAAAGGCTCTGCCCGCCAATAAAGATGTCCCGGATGCGCGGAAGTAGTCTGGAGTTACGTTGTACAAATAAGGGTCGGCCGCGGCATTCGATGGGCTCAGATCCGTGGTTGTGTCGGTATAGACCATCCCTTGCCAACCACCGGGAAGTTCCAACGGCGGCCAATTCACCGATCCTACGGAATCTACGCCAGGAATCGCTTGTATGGCATCGATCATGCGCCGTTGCATTGCGGGTACTCTTTCGCCGCTGTAGCCTGCTGCCGTCAGATCGATATCTACCAACATCGCGTTCCGCGGATCAAAACCGAAGTTGCTGTGCATGGAGCGCATGAGTCCACGCACAGCAACCATTGATGAAGTGACGAGCACGGCACAGATCGCAATCTGGACGACGAGCAATACGTCTCGCACGGTAATTCGGCGCCCGAACGCGCCTGTCGATCCCGCTTTGACGATCTCATACGGATTGGCCCGGAGAATCTGGCGCACGGGAACAATTCCGAATAGAACTCCGCTGACCAACGCCAAGACCAAAGCTAGCAAATAAACGTTAGCGTCCGGACTTACCGGCACATGGAGGGGGAATTGCGGAACTGGCCGCCACACGCTCAACCAGCGCAAAAGCAGAATGCTTGCCACGAGTCCCGCTACGCCTCCGGCGAGGGAAAGCAGCACGGATTCGGTGAACAGCTGGCGCAAAATGCGATTGCGGCTCGAACCAAGAGCCAGGCGCAAGGCCACTTCGCGAGAACGGTCGGCGGCCCGCGCGCCAAACAGGCTGCCCAGGTTGGCACAGGCCGCCAACAGAATCAAACCCGAAAGAAGCATCAATCCGGTGAGAAAAGCCCGCGTGGCCCCCCCCAAATAGTCGCCATGAAGACCAGGCCGCGCCAGCGTATAAGACGCATTATCTTCTTCTTTGGGATAGCTTTTTTTCAGATACGAATCCACGGAGTTCAGATCGGCAGTGGCCTGCGCCGGAGTGACTCCCGGCTTCAGATGTCCCACCATCTCAAACATCCAATGGATCTCGCGCCCGTTCAAGAGCTTTTCGCCGGTTAACTGCTCGTGGTTCACGAGGGGCAAGAAGATATCCGAAGCGAAAAACAAGATGGTCCCCTGGAACCCTGGAGGCGCCACGCCAAGGATGGTGAATGGATGCCTGTTGAGCCGAACAACGCGTCCCACCACGGTGCGATCGTCCTGAAAATGGCTATGCCAATATGCGTAGGAGAGCACGATATAGGGCGCGCTGTTTGGGCCGTGCTCATCGGAAGCGTGGAAGAAACGGCCAATATAAGGCTGAATGCGCAATACGTCGAAGTAGTTTCCGCTGGTTTCGTACTGCCAGACATTGGATGGATCTTTGCCCGTATCCAGCCCTGACTGACGGATAGCAAAAACAGCCACATCGTCGAAGCTGCGATTGCGCTGGCGAAGATCGAGATAATCGGGATAGGAGTGGGACCCGCCGTCGCTCCCATGTTGGATGACGAAAAGGCTCTCTGCCTGAGGCACATTCAGCGGACGCAGGATGAGCGCGTTCAATACGCCGAAGACGACTGCGTTGGCGCCGATGGCCAGCGTCAGTGTCAAAACGGCAGTGATGGTGAAGCCGGGAGACTTGCGCAGTTGGCGTAGGGCGAATCGCAGGTCCTGCAGCAGGGTGGTCATGGTCGGGCTCCGGGTTACGGTAGGTCTATATGGAAGAAAGGGCAATTCGAGAGTTGAGTTCGAAGACTCCGCCGACGTGGGTGATGCCGAGCTTCTTCCAGTCGACGAGTGCGAGCCGG
>CAWBRJ010000017.1:0-215210 GCA_963790935.1 uncultured Acidobacteriaceae bacterium
GCAATCGGAACGCTCGCTTGCTTTTCGTTCCCACGATTCTGCTGTATGGCTCCAGCATTCTCGGCGGAACCTTTCTCTTGTTCTCCAACTTCAATGGCAGTCGCGGACTCTGGCTTCCATCAATCAATGGAATGTGATCGAAACTCCGTTCCCGGTTCCGCTTGAGGTATTGGTCGAACTCATTTTCGTGGTAGCCTTGCTCGCCTACCTCATCCGCCGCTTCGCGAGATCGCGCGCCAAGGAGGAACGCTTCAGCTCGGATATGGAGGCCGCCCGCACGCTGCAGCATGTCCTCATCCCCGAAACGCTTCCTTCCATTCCCCACCTGGAAATCAGCACCGCGTATCATCCCGCGCAGGAGGTCGGTGGTGACTTCTATCAGATTTTTACCTTGCCCGGCAGCGACTCGAATGGGGAGGCGAATACCCTCATCGTCCTGGGAGACGTCGCCGGAAAAGGACTTGCAGCGGCCATGACGGTATCCATGCTCGTGGGCGCTCTTCATTCCCTGGTGGAAACGACGGCTCCCCCGCAGAAATTCTCGCTGGACTCAACCGTCGTCTGCTGAATCGAGGATCCGGGTTTACCACTTGCCTGGCGATTCGCCTTTCCCCGTCAGGAGAGCTCACGCTCGCTAATGCTGGGCATCTCGCCCCTTACTGCAACGGCCAGGAGCTCTCCACTCCACCCGCGTTGCCGCTCGGTCTCGACCAGAACGCCGAGTTTGCCGAGCAAACGGTTCAACTGGTTCACGGCGATCGTCTCACCCTACTCACGGATGGCATTCCTGAGGCCATCAGTCATCGCGAGCTCTTCGGCTTCGAACGAACCGCCCGCCTGAGCTTTTACCCGCCGCCGAAATTGCCGACGCCGCTCGTCGTTTCGGGCAGGAAGATGACATCACCGTTGTCTCGATCGTTCTCCGCCACTAATGTCTTCCTCGCAGGTTTCCCGCATACAATTGCGGTCCCCAAGGCTTTGCCCCCTGAGGTGCTTGCAATGAGACACCGCGCTGGGATTTCCAGGATTCCAGCAGCCTGTAATCAGACTGATTCAGTCGGACCGGGATCGCGAGTGGATGGTCGCCCACCCGGACATTGATACCCGTTTTGGGGTAGTCATTATGGTGCGACCGGCTCGATACGCTGGCCGTGGGTTAGGCTGAGTTTGTTTGACGAACTTAGACCAGAGCCACAAGCGGAGGGAACCGGTCATGAGAGAAAAGTTACGATTTTTGGGTTTAGATGTCCACGCCGAAACGATAGCCGTGGCGGTCGCCGAACAGGATGGCGAGATACACAGCCTGGGCACGATCGCCAACCGCGAAGATTCGATCCGCAAGTTTATCAAGAAGCTTGGTTTGCCCGAGCAATTACGTGCCTGTTATGAAGCTGGCCCGACAGGCTCTGTATCTTTACTGGCAGTTGGCGCAGTTGGGAGTGCAGTGCGCGGTGGTGGCGCCTTCGCTGGTTCCAAGAAGCCCGGAGATCGCGTCAAGACCGACCGGCGGGATGCGTTGAAGCTGGCGCGCAGTCACCGCTCTGGTGATCTGACTGCTGTGTGGGTTCCGGATGAAAATTCCGAGGCATTGCGCGATCTTGTCCGTCAGCGGGAGGCGGCCAAGCAGGATCAGTTGCGCGCCCGGCACCGGCTGACCAAGTTCCTGCTGCGCACGGGCCGGCGTGCACCTCTGGGAGTGAAGGCATGGACGGAATGTTACATGGAGTGGCTCCAGCAGATCCATTTCACACAGCCGGCGCAGGAAGCCACGCTGCTGGATTGTATGAACGAAGTGGAGCACATGGGAGAACGGGTCAAGCGCCTGGAGCAAGTGATCGTGGAGGTAGTACAGCTGGCTCCCGCGCCGATGCAGAAAGTCATCCGGGGCCTACAGACATTGCGCGGCGTGGCCCATATATCGGCAGTCACGATTGCTGCCGAGCTAGGCAATATCTATTCACGATTCGAAAATGCGCGGGCGCTGATGGGGTATAGCGGAGTATTTCCGAGCGAAGACACCAGCGGCGAGCGCATTCGAAGAGGTGGCATTACCAAGTCAGGTAACGCACACCTAAGACGAATCGTGGTCGAATCGGCCTGGAGCTATCGACACCGGCCATGGATCGGGGCTAAATTGCGCAAACGCCAGGAAGGGCTTCCCGCAGAGATCACCGAGATTGCATGGAAAGCGCAGAACCGCCTGCACAAGCGCTACATGAAGCTGATGGCTCGAGGCAAGGAACAGAGAAAGACCATGACAGCAGTCGCACGCGAACTGTTGGGCTTCATCTGGGCCATCGGAATCAAGGCCGAAGCAGCCGGCAAGCAACAGATGGCGGCATGACGGGAACCGAAAGAACAAAAGCAAAAAACTTTCCAAATAAGGAAAACACAAAGACCGACCAATCAATGAACAACGCTATCCAATTCGAGGACAGAGTCAGCGGCAGCCGGAGCAAGCACGAAGGAGAATCCTCGGCGGAAGTTTGCGACAGGCTCAGCCGGACTCGCGTGAGTAGTCAGAGGCAGCTCCCGACGGATCATGATTATGCGGTTCCGACCCGCGAATATCAGCTTGATCAATCGTCGCCATTACCTGCCACGGCTGCTGCTGACCCTGTCCTCGAAAAGACAAATACAAAAACCACCCAGCGATTCGCAGATGTTGACAGGGTCACACCATATCAACTTCCGGATTGGCGGTGATCCGACCGGAACGCGGAAGTCGGGCACCGGTCGCTCGATGAGTGAATCGGCGGAGATAACCGGCCAATCCGTTTTGACTAATGGAATTGTGAATCGCTCGATGCAGCGCGGCTGAGAGACGTAGTTTATTATTCTTCAGCCGGATTTTCTTACCTTCAAGCCCGCGAGCTAGAACATGTTCCAGTTCAGCACGGCTCATTGGTGCGAGCGCAGGATTGGTGCGGCTTCGGGGCAAGCGGGTCCAGAAGTTTGGCCCTCACGATCACACGTTCAGAATGGGAAGCGATTGGCCGCTTATGGCGATTTGGCAACCGTTGAAGTAGCCATCCTCAATGGCCGAGGCTATCCGGCACGAAGGGCTTCAACCGGATTCACCGATGCCGCGCGACGCGCGGGCAGGAAGCTCGCCGCCATCGACGCCAGCCCCAGCAACACGGCCACGCAGCCCAGAGTCGATCGCGTCCCACGCCTGCACACCGAACAACAGGCTGCGTATGAGCAGCGATGCTCCCACCGAGCAGACCAGCCCGATCGCCAGCCCCGCTGCTGTCAGCCATCCCGCCTGCCGCATGACGAGCGTGTACACCGAGCTGCGCTGTGCCCCGAGCGCCATGCGCACGCCAATCTCCCGCGTCCGCTGGCTCACCGAGTAGGCAATCACTCCATAAAGCCCCACCACGCCCAGCACCAGCGCCATCGCCGCAAATCCGCCCACCAGCCACGCCGAAAACCGATGCAGCAGCGCCGCCTGCGTGCCGTCGATCTTTTCGCGTCATGGTCGCTTCGTCGGATACGCCAGGTTCGGGTCGATCTGATGCAACGTGCTCACCAGCAAGGGCAGCAGCGCCCCCGCGTCCTGCGAGGTGCGCACGGCAAGGCTGAAAGAATGTCTGCCGCGTCTGGTTGATGGGGAAAATATTCCGCCGGCCAGATCTCGACATCGAGCGGTCCTTCACGAACATCATCGACTACGCCAACAATCTCCCACACGGAGGGACGCCCGCCCTCGTCATTGGCGATCTTCTGCCCAATCGGATCCTGGTCCGGGAAAATACTTTCGCGCCAGCGCCTGATTGATGACGGCTACTCCGGGCCTGGAAGCATCGTCGGCCTCGGTGAAGAATCGTCCGCGCACAAGCCTCGCCTTCAGCGTGGGCAGATATCCGGGCTCACGTGGCGCTCGTCCACTTCATTATGTTCGCCGTGGTACGGCCTTCCCGGGAACTGGATCCTGTCGATCGGGCAGTTACATTGCACCGGCAGCATGCTGGTGATGCCCGCCGACTCCACGCCCGGCAGGCTGGAGACGCGACGCACAATTTCGCGGTAAAGCCCGGCGATCTGCTCGTCGCTTTGATAGATCGTGTCGGGAGCCATCACCTGCAGCGTCGCCAGATGGTTCGGATCAAAGCCCAGCGGCACATGCAGCAGGCGATAGAGGCTCTTGCCCAGCAGTCCCGCGCCGGCCAGCAGCACGACCGCGATCGCCAGTTCCACCACGACCAGGTTCGCTCCCAGCCTCCGCCAGAACCGGCTGGCGGCGCCGCGGTCTCCGTCGGCCAGTCCGTCACGCACTTTCTGAAACGAGAGCCGCAAGGTCGGGCGTGGCGGCCAGCAGCAGCGCGGCCAGCAGCGCAATTGCGGCGGCAAATGCGCCGGTGTGCGCGTTCAAGCCAACACCTCCCAGAAACGGCATGTTCGACGCCATGTCCTTGGGCACCAGGCGGCCAAGGAGCTGCATCAACACCGGCGGCAACCATCACGCCTGCCAAGCTGCCGCAGCGGCGAAGCAAGAGCCCTTCGGTCACAAACTGCTGCACCAGTCGCGCCGGCGTCGCGCCCAGCGCGCCCCTCACGGCAATCTCGCGCCTGCGGCTCTCCGAGCGCACCAGCACCAGGCTGGCCACGTTGACGCACGCGATCAGCAAGAGCAGCCCGGCGCCGCCCAAGCAGCGTCAGCAGGATGGGCCGCACATCGCCGACGATGACCTCAGAAAGCGGAACGACACTGGCGCTCAGGTCGCGGCCGGTGATGCGCATATTGCCGCTGAAGTTGTTTTGCGATGGCAGTCATTTCGGCCTGCGCTGCCTGCACGGTGACGCCGTCGCGCAGCCTGCCTATTCCCAAAAAGTTATAAAAGGTCCGCGATCTTCTCGTGAGGGCTGAAGCGTGTTGAGGGGAACCCAGAACTCCGCGTTGCCGCTCGGCGCGAAGGAAAACGAGCGCGGCAGGACGCCAATGATCGTGTAGGCCTGTTGTCCAGATCCACAGTCTGGCCCACCGCATCGCGCCGTGCGCCGAAACGATGCAGCCATGCCCCATAACTCAGGAGCACGACATTTGGGCCGCCCAGCCGATCCTCGCCCGGATTGAAGTCGCGCCCAAGCATGGGATGCACACCGAGAGTTCTGAAAGAAGCCGCCGCTCACGCGCTCGGCCTGCACCGGCTCCGCGCCGGAGGCAGTGCGCAGAAGATAGCCGGCTCCGGCTGTACACATCGAGCGAGCTGAAGGATTTATTCAGCCGCTGCCAGTCAAGATAATCCGGATAGGAGAGCGGCCAGCGCGGCGACTCAAGGCTGCTTTCGTTCACCGACATCAGCCGGCCGGGATTCGCATAGGGAAGCGGCTCCAGCAGAGCCGCATCCACAAAACCGAAGATGGCCACGCTCGCGCCCATGCCGAGAGCCAGCACAAGGATCGCAGTGGCGGCGAAACCGGGATTCTTCACCAGCTGACGAATCGCAAACTTGATATCGCGCACCAGATTGTCGAACCACACCACCCGGCTTCTTCAGATAGAAGCGCTCCTGCGCCGCACGCACATTGCCGAACTCGACCCTCGCCTTCCGGCGCGCCTCCTCTTCGCTCAAGCCTTCGCGCTTGAGCTCATCGGCTTCGAGTTCCAGATGCGCCTTGATCTCCTCGGCAAAATCGTCCGCGCTCCGCCTGCGCTTGAACATGCTATGCCTCCTCGCCGCTCGGCTCCCGCGTTGCCGCCCAGAATCAATCCCATCGCCCGCGTCAGCCGCTGCCACTCGCTCGTCTTCTCCACAAGCTGCTCGCGCCCTTTCGCTGTCAGCGAATAGAACCGCGCCTTGCGATTGTTCTCGCTCACGCCCCACTTCGCGCTGATCCACTTCTTGTCTTCGAGCCTCTGCAGGGCCAGATAGAGCGAGCCATGGTCGACGAAGAAAACCTCTTCCGACTGGCGTCTGTATCGAACCGCGCCACTCCCTGGCCATGGCACGGCCCCAGCACCAGCGTCTTCAAAATCAGCAGGTCTAGCGTTCCCTGCAACAGGGCGATACGGTCATCGGATTCATTTGGGTAGTCATCCGACCTAAGCATGGCATCTGCTTGGGTCGGATGTCAACATGAGCAATAAAATTCACCGAATCTGCCACAAAGGGATCCCAAATTGCTCAACTCCCGAGTAGTCGCCAACCAGACAGAACTCCATTTTCGGGTAATTTCCGGATGGCCGGTAATTCGCCCGCAACTATGGATTGCGACCTGCACCAATTTTCTGGACCTCACCTTTTCAGTTCCGCCTTGCTGTACAACTCCAGCATCTTCTCCGACGAAGGTGGGTTAAGCATGTCGAACTCGGGCGCATTCGGAAAGCCCGTAGCAGCTATGCGTCGACTTGCGTCCGCTCGGTCGTAGTTGGTGTGCCTCAGTTCGATTTCAGGGCCCAGCAGGAGCCAGTGTGCGCCTGGCGTCCCAAATGGCATGCCAATGCTACCGGCATTCACGACACGTGTTTTGCCGACCATGCGGTCAAACTGCATGTGCGTGTGGCCGCAAACCACGACATCCGCATTGGCAGCGTCGAATATCGGTAACAAGATCGTTTCGGCGGTCCGGGACGTAAAGATTTCGTTATCGTCGCGGGGGGTGGCATGGCAGAAGAGCACGCTTCCAAGGTGTGGCATCCGTAGGGTCACATTCTTAGGCCAGCTCGCGAGCCACTTCTCGTGCGCAGGCGTGAGCTGACTCGCGCTCCAGCGGAGCATCTCCAGCGCGAACGGCGGAAGTCTCTTATTCTCATTCCCATGGCGCGCGGCCATCACTTCACGATCGGCGTTGCCCTTGAGGAAATGCACCGGCAGGGGTAACGCCTGCAGACGCTCCATACAGTCTGGCTGCATTGGCCCACTCAGCACGTCGCCGCCTACGACGATCTGGTCCACCGTAACGCGTTGAAGTTCTGCCAGTACGGATTCTAGCGCCGGCAGATTGCCATGAATGTCGTAAAGGGCGGCTACTCGCACAATTCCTCAGACACAGCGTTGTGGCAGCAATAAAAACTCCCTGCTCTGCGGACAGTATCGCACCAGCACCAAGTTGATGGATCCTCGAAAGTCCGCCAACTTGGCGCCTTCAGGCCGATGCACTGACTGACTATCAAACCCTCTCGCGAAACTACCGCACCCCTTGACATTCGACAGGAGGTGAGCAATCATGTTGTCGCATATCGAGGGGAAGAAATGCCTACGCCAACGGACCTGCTGCAGGGGACGCTCGATTTGCTCATTCTTCAAACGCTCGCTCTGGAGCCGATGCATGGCTGGGGAGTTGCCCAGCGTATTCAGCATGTGTCGAGAGACGTGCTCCAAATTGGACAGGGTTCACTCTACCCGGCGTTGTACCGATTGGAATACAAAGGATGGATCCGGTCAGATTGGGGAAATTCGGAAAACAATCGACGGGCGAAGTTCTATGGGTTGACGGCTGCGGGCAGAAAACAATTGGAGGCGGAACTCGCAACCTGGGATCGGTTGTCGGTTGCTATTGCGCTTGTATTGGGCCGCGCTGGGGAGGTGTCATCATGATTAGTGAGTTCCTGACCCGGCTTCGCTTTCTGATTCTTCGCAAGAAGCGGAGCGAACTCGACGCTGAAATACGGTTTCACTTGCAGCAGGCGATTGCGGCAAAAGAGGAAGCAGGATTATCTTCTTCGGAAGCACGCCGGCAGGCTTTGATCGAATTTGGCGGGATGGATCGTACTCGGGAACAATGCGACGAGCAGCGCCCTGGATGGTTGCTCGGTACAATGCTCCAGGATGTCCGCTATGCGCTGCGCGGATTTCGCCGCAATCCAATCTTCACCATTACCATAATTGCCACTCTGGGTTTGGGTATCGGCACCACTGCGGCGGTCTTCAGCGTTGTGGACCGGATTCTGTTTCGTAGCCTGCCCTATGACCACGCTGACCGTCTAGTTTCTGTGGGTATTAGGCAGTCGTTAGAACCACAGGAGTTCACGTTGGGCGCGTTCTATTATTTGTGGCGCGAAAATCAGAAACCTTTTGAGGCTCTTACTTCAGAAAATGCTGTGTCGCGTGAGTGCGACCTGACGGACAGGAAGTCTGAGCAACTGACCTGTATGATGGCAGAGGCCAGCTTCTTGCCTACGCTCGGGACCGTGTCCGTCTTGGGTCGTAATTTTCTTCCGGAAGAAGACCGTCGGAATGGTCCCAATGTAGCTCTTATTTCGTATGGATTATGGCTCAACCACTACGGCCGCGATCCCGGCATCCTGAATACGCTCATTGAAATCGATGGCGACCGAGTCCGCGTAATTGGGGTGCTTCCCAACGGCTTTGAGATGCCCGACCTACAGGCCGCCGATGTGCTGTTTCCATTGGCTCTGGCGGGCGAGAGTACGGAACGCTCAGAGAATTCGGGTTTGGGAACGCCAATGCGCACCTTCGCCCGGCTTAAGCCCGGAGTGAGTGTTGAACAGGCAGGAGCCTCGCTTCAGCCGCTATTTCCCTATGCGCAGGAGTTGATACCTCCGGCCCTTCGCAAAGATTTTCATCTTGAGATTCGCTCCCTGCGCGACCGGCAGATGCAAGGTGCGCGCTTGATCGCTTGGGTCCTGCTTGGAGCTGTCCTTGTGATGTTGCTCATTGCGTGTGCCAACGTCGCGAGTTTGTTGATAGCGCGCGGCGTCACCAGAGAACGGGAGCTCGCGGTTCGTTCCGCACTAGGTGCGAGTCGAGGCAGGCTGATTCGCCAAGCACTGACAGAGGCATTGCTCTTGTCCATTACGGGAGCCACCGCTGGATGTGTAATAGCTGAAATACTTTTGCGGATTTTTGTATCGATCGCGCCTGCGGGCATTCCATTCCTCGACCGAGCACATCTCGACCTCCGGATCATGCTGTTTACGATCTTTCTTTCCTTTTTGTGCGGGGCGATGTTCGGACTGATCCCAGCTTTGCATACACCACGCCTCACTGCGCTTACCGTTCGCTCGACACGCTCCGGCGCTTACGCCGTCCTGCGGAGGTGCCTGGTGGTGGGGCAAATTGCCGCAAGCATGGTTTTGCTGGCAGGAGGGATGTTGCTGCTACGGAGCTTTTGGAGTCTGCGGAACCAGCAACTGGGAATACGGACGGAAAACACAATTACGGCCAGTATCTCGTTGGGACAACGGGGCTATGCAAACCCACAACAGAGGCTTGCCTTCTTTCAGCAACTTGTGAGGCGGTTGCAATTTGGCCCGGGGGTAAGTGCAGTGGCAGTGAGCAACTCCCTGCCACCAAGTGGAGGTGGGCGTTCCTTTTACTCTGATCTGGTTGTTCCCGGAAGACCACGTTTACCCGCACGGACAGGAGGAATGGTCACAACACGCCTGATCTCGCCCGGCTATTTCAGGTCATTGGATATTCCCATTCTGCAGGGGCGAAGCTTTACGGATGAAGAGCAAAACTCTAATGAGCAGTTGGTCATTCTGAGCAAACAATTAGCTGCTCGGCTGTTCCCAGGAAAAAATCCTATCGGTGAGCATTTGAAGTTGGACAGCGAGGAAGAGAACACTCCCTGGTACACGGTCATTGGCATTGCCGCCAACGTAAAGAACAACGGGCTAACAGGTGAAGAACAGCCCGAATACTACAACCTCAGGCACAATCAGGCAGAGGGCTGGGACTCCAATTTCGATCGGAAAGCGATGTTGATCGTGAAAACATCGCTGCCTTCCGACTCCATGTCTCGATGGATCCGTTCACAAGTCGAGGCACTTGATCCAACCGTGTTAGTCAGTGTTGAGACACTCCGTCAACGAGTCGGCAAGATGGCGGATCAGCAAAGATTCGAAACCGTTCTTGTTGGGTTCTTCGCTGCAGCGGGGCTTTTGTTGTCCATGATTGGACTCTATGGAGTCATCGCATTCAGCGCAAACCAGCGCACCCAGGAGATTGGGGTCCGCATGGCATTAGGGGCCAGCAAGTTCGATATTCTTCGTCTGATATCGTGGGAAGGCGTGCGCCTTATTGCACTGGGCGGTGTGATGGGACTAGGTCTTGCGCTTGCAGTCTCTAGGCTGTGCAAGAGTCTGCTGTTCAGCATCGGCCCCTACGATCCGATGACGTTCATTGGCGTCACGCTGCTGCTGGTCTTGGTGGCTCTGGCCGCGACGCTGATTCCAGCGCGTGCCGCGATGGAGGTCGAGCCAGTTGAAGCGCTTCGCTATGAATAGTTGGAATTACTAAACTGGTCAATCCCCATCGACGGGGTACGATGTTCATTCCTTTGACGGCTTCTACCGGGGAATTGGTCCGAGAATCGTACCCCGCACCAGGACGAGCACAACGATACCCTCAACCTGAGTGGTTTGTCGCCTATCCGGACAGAACCGCATTTTGTGGGGATCACTTCCGGATAGCCGGTGACTCAGGCACCTCTATGCGCTTGTCGAAAGGATCACCTGGACACAGGCGTTCTCAGTAATTGACGGTAGGCTTTGTGGCTTTCACTTCAACAAGCGTATGGCTAAGATCAAGATCCGTAACTCGCATGAAATTGTTGGGCGATTCCGCTTCCTCGGGTAGCATCCGATATTCAACTTCAGCGGTATATCTACAGGCTTGATGCTCGCCGCCGGTGGCCCATCCGTATCGGCGGCTATCAATGAATTCACGGCCACTTGCTACAAATACTTGAAATGCGCCTTTACTAGGCCCATCCAAAAACCGGACGTCAGAATGGCCATCAGGATGAACAACAACCGTAAAGCGAAAAACACCCTGAATATGTGCGGCACGGGCGATGGGTGGGTAAATCGGCAGCTTGGATTCGAATACCCCAACATCCACGCACTTGGCGTCCTGTGCTAAGGCCACACTCGTGCAGCTAAACAACACAAAAATCCAAGCCAAATTCCGCATGACGAATTCCTCTCAAACATCCTACCGCTGATAAGCATTCTCCTTTGCATTCCGCCGGTGTGATTTGGTTATGGTTGGATCGTCGCCTATCCAGACATAGCCGCACTTTTCGGGGATTTACTTCCGGATAGGCGGTCATCCGCCCACGACGCAATTCAAGGGAACCGCACTTTCGATTCGACGAGGCAAGTCGGATAGCTCGTTAAGCCTGGTTCGACATCTCGTAAAGAGGAAGAATGTCGACCTCGACGTTGCTGCCCACCCTGGAGCTGCCTAGCACTTGGGCGAAGCGTACAGCCCATTCGAAAGCGTCTTCCCTTGACTTCACCTGAACGATGCAATAGCCGCCGATCAGCTCCTTGGACTCGGTGAAAGGGCCATCGATCACTCTGCTCTTGCCACCGGAGAATCTCAGGCGCGCACCTTTTGAGCTCGGTTGTAACCACTGGGACACGAGAGCAGCGTCAGTCGTCGCCACTTCTCCGCTCAATTCGTTCATGAATTTCATCACCTCCGGGGTGGGAGGGATGCCCGCTTCGGACTTCTCGTCCGCCTTGTACATGATCATAAATCGCGTTGCCTGTCCTGGTGGCCTCGGACACAAGCCGAGATCCCATGGTTCTTTCACCTGGCCAATATCGACTACCGCGTCACCCGCCACTTTGCCCAAACGCGACGCCCATTCGATCGCCGCTTCCATCGACTTCATCCGTACTATCGCGAACCCGGCGAGCAGTTCGTTCGACCCGGCGAGGGGCCCAGGTGTCACGGTCCGCTCCCCTCGCGAGAACTTGAGGCGGACGCTCATGGAGCTTGGTTGCAACCCCTCACCAGCGATCAGGACTCCGGTCTTCGTCATCTCCTCCATCAAGTTTCCCATCCTGGCTATCAGTTCCGGGGTCGGGGGAACGTCCGCATCCACATCTTTGTCGGCCTTGTGCATCCAAATGAATCGCATTGTCATGCCTCCAGCTGCTTCTGCCATCCCGTTCGCGCTAACGGCGCACAGAAACAAGCGTGATCAAAGCGCGGTCACGAAGGAAAATCCCAACCCAAATTACCGACGGTGTAGTTCATCATGACTTCAACTGCCTTGGCATCCGGGATAGTGCCCGGCGCGGCACTTTCGTAGCCCTTCAGGATCATCAGCGTCATGAATCGCATGCTTGCGTCTCCTCGTTGTTTCGCGCTTGGAACTGGACTTCGGAACTCGTTCGTCCGACCGACGCTGTCTCTTAATTCGGCGTTGAACTCGAACGCGATGTTCTGCTTTGCAAAGAATCAATCAGTCGGCTGGGGTGGCCGCCGGCTTCGTCTTTCGTCCGGCTACTGTGTTGGCTTGATCGGAGAATCCAGGAATTGCGTTACCACAGAGGCAAGTTGAGGGGATGAAAAGACAGTGTAGTGCGTGGCGCCTGGCAAGATGGCCAGCCGCACATTCGGCATCCCGGAGCCGTTCCATCCTCCGTCTCTTTGACCACCTCCCAAAAGTTCGAAGAACTGCACTGCACTCGAAGTGCGAACCGCGTCTGCGTCTCCAAAGGCGAGCAACACCGGCAATTTGATAATCTTCACTTCGGCTGACCAGTCATAGTCCTGCCTAAACATATTCCCGAGCTTCGTGCAGAGAATCGGCCAGTCCTGGGGTCGAGGTGCCACGCGTGCGTAGGATTGGTAGATGGGCGTTTGCTTCATCTGTTCCGCCGTTTGGGCGTTCAGCTGAGATTCGCTGGCCAGTATCTCAGGGTACCAGCCATCGCGGCGATATGTAGCAGAAACGATTACCAGTCTCCTTACCACGTCCGAATGCTGGATGGCAGTGCGCAAGGCTACTTCGCCACCGACTGAGTAACCCATCACATCGGCCCGCGTGATACCGAGATATCGAATCAACCCTACGACATCGTCGGCCATGGCCTGATAGCTGATGGGACGATCGATGTCCGCAGTGCGACCGTGAGCCTGCAGATCAACCGTTATTACCTGGTGATCCCTGGAGAGTTCAGGCAGGATGGCGCTAAACATCTCGCCCGAACCAAGGCCGCCGTGAATGAGGATCAGCGGCAGGCCCTGACCGTGACTTTCGTAGTACATCTTCAAACCGTCAACGGGTGCATAACCAGACTTGCCTGCAAGTTGCGCCTGTGTGAGGATTGGTGCCGCAAAGAGCGCTGCAGCGGCTAATTTCCGGAACAGACTGCCTTCCATAAAGTTGCTCCTCTCCGTTTGTGTTCGTATCATTCGGCAAAAGGGGTGGCGGTTCTATCTCACAATTGGAAATGTCGCACCAAGCCGCGGTTCCCTTAGCCACAGCCCAACCCAAATCAGCACACCGAAATACACCGGAAACAATGTATGGCTGAAGAGAGGGTTTCCCAGCCGCAAATTGGTGGCCACCGCTCCGCCCAGATATCCGGTGAGCAGGATTGCTCCCAGCACCGAAGTCTGCGGGATCAAATAAATCACGGTGCAAGTGAGGAGGATTGCGCCCAGCTGCGCTCCTAGTTCGATAGGCCAACCAGTCCTCGCGAACGCTTCGACCACCTGGGCAGGTTTGGCGAATTTACCGAGAGCGTCCAATAACATGAACGCGGCCATCAATCCACTGATGCCCCATCCCGTCCAGATTCGTCCCACCGAGACTTCTGTAAGTTGAGTTGCAAGCAAGTTCGTTCCAATTGCCAGTTGCATAATGTCCTCCGCGGCTCACACGGCGAGCCCTGTTCAGGTTTGACCACAGAGGGTCAGGTCAAGCTTCCAGAGCGCTCCCGGAGGCCCGGGCCCCTCCTGACCCCATGATGCAGGCTGGTCAGCAGGCTAAGGTGACCCGGGTCGCGGCGTTGCCCGAAGGCGGAAGAACGTGACGCCATCCACCTTAAGTTCGGCGTGCATCACGCGCCCATCGGGACTTTTGAAGACTCCCAGTGTCTCGACGCCAAGCGCGCTGTGGTAAAACTCGACCGCTTCTGAAGCGTTCCGGCAGCAGAGATGTGGAATCAGGCTGGTCGATGTGTGGTCGCTCATCATTCTCTCCTTGCTGCTCTCGCTGCTGGCCATCGACGCCAGATCGAGGCATGGATTTGAACGGAGGGATGGCTCCGGACCCGGCTCTCATCCCCGTTCTACCAATACGTCGAACGGAGCAGGAGAATATCGACAATCGAAATTGAAATTAATTTTAAGGAATGCCGGGAACCTCCAGGACAGGCTGTATCTCCACCTTGCCCCAACGGCTCGCCAGAATCTTGCCCGAGATCTCGATTGCCTCGTCGAGATTATTGGCGTCCACCAGGGACGCCTGCAATGGCACTAAGGGTGTTCCGGGTGGGTTGTCGCCAATCCTTCCCTGACCGGGATTTGGCTTACGGTCGGCGCTTGTAAGAAGCTCTGTTTGGGGAATATCTAGTGTTTCAGCGAGAAGTGCTTCGCGAACAGCTCCCTTGAGCGTTTCTCGCGCCCTTCGCTCAAGACAACTGATTTGGCTTTGCTCTTCGGATCAGAGAGGTAGCCCTTTGAGTAAAGTCGATCCATCGTTTCCCAGTCTTGGCCCTTCCAGGCTCGTACACCGTCAGCGTTCTTGAAACTGGTCAGCCAAAGAAGTACAAGAGTTATCTCATCTACTTTGTCCAGATCGTATTCCATCCGACCCACCCTCGGCTCCTGCGCCATGCTACTACCTTTTCAAGCTGGCGCGGCGTTAACGACTGGGCTCGATCCCAATTTGATCATTGACCGCCGATCGAATCCGCTGCTTGCAACCCAGGTAGCGTTCGTCGTCTGAATGGAAACATGCCCCAGAAGGAACTGGATCTGTTCCAACTCCCCTCCCGAAGCATGGCAGAGGCGGGCGCAGGTGCGACGCAGGTCGTGCGGCGCCAATTTCTCCAATCCGATGCGTTTTGCCGAACCTTCACGATGTGCCAGACGGCTTTCTCCGTCATGCCTTCACCCAGGATCCGCCCCATCTTCGTCACTCGACGGAAGATCTTACCTCGGTCCATCCCCGCAGCATTCTCACCATGTCTGAGAAACTTCGAGCAAATCTGGCGTTTCTGCGTCTTTGTTGTGAAGCGTTACCAAGAAAAAGAGGCTTCCATCAGTGCTGATGCTGGTCCGGCGCGATCGTAGCTTCTCATGGAATTCCGTGCGCAGCCTGATCTCCTTCGCAGCATCTGTCGCAGCGATCGCGATCTCATCGACATCCCCGTGCGCGCGAGCCCAGTTCGCACTGCCCCCTGCATCCCCGCCATCGCAGTCGATCCCCACATGGCAAACCGCAGCCGGCGGACGCATGTCGTTTGAAGTTGCATCGATCCGGCTCGGAGATCCCGGCAACTTTATCCGCCCAACGATCGACCTTAGTATTGAGGACACGCCGATCACGCCCGGTGGCGCCTTCATAGCCGATTTCTCTCTGCCCATCTACATCGAGTTCGCCTACAAGATCCTACTCACGCGCGACCAGGAACAGGCGATGGTTGCGCATTTGCCCAAATGGGTCGGCGCGCAGCCGTTCGTGATTCAGGCCAAAGCGCCAGCGGCCGACGTCACCAAGGACCAGATGCGCCTGATGATGCAATCGCTCCTCGCCGACCGCTTCAAACTGGCCGTGCATTTTGAAACGCAGGATCAGCCAGCGCTGGCGCTCGTCCTCACCAAGCACGGCACACCAGGCCCGCGTCTTCGCCCGCACTCACAAGGTCTCGCCTGCGACGCCAAGTGGACTGCCCCACCCGATCCCACTTCGCCTTCCGTTCTTCCCGGCGAGTTCGTGCCTTCCTGTGGCGTTGTTCTGGCGATCAATGTGGCGGATCACACAATCTTGTTCGGCGCACGCAACATTACTTTGCACTCAATTGCGGCTAACCTCGCCATCATTCCGCCGGTCGCAGAATTCGGTCGTCCCGTGGTGGATCAGACGGGACTTGCCGGAACGTACGATTTCTCCCTGAACTGGCTGGCGGATCGTAGCGCGTCTGCATCTGGCGCTGGCGAGCCGCCTGAAGAACAGGGACCGCCTTTCCTCGAAGCGCTCAAGGAGCAGCTCGGCCTCAAGCTCAAGCCCGCGCGCGCAGTTGTCCAGGTCCTCGTCATCGACCACGTCGAAGAGCCTTCGCCGAACTAACCATCACGCACAAGATCAAGGGTTGGCGAGGACGGGGTGGAGGTTCGGTTGTCGGATTCCGAGGCCTATCGTCGGCAACTCGGCAGTGACGCCGTTTTGGAGGTACTTCCTGGTTGCCGGTCACCCAGGAACTGCGAGTCGCTTGTTCAATGCGCCAGATGCGCATGAGCTAAGAGGTGTCGAAGAGGGAAACTCACCGGCAAAAACCGGAGTTACAAGATGGCTTGACATCGAATGCAGTTTGGGCACACTATGGTTCCATAGCTGGCTATGGGAGACCATGCGTAAGCACACCAATGACCGCCTCCAAGGCACACTTGACCTTTTGGTACTCAAGACTCTTGCTTCCCGAGGGCGGATGCACGGCTACGGGATCGTGCTGCACATCGAGCAGGTCTCGGAGGAGATCCTCAGGTTAGAAGAGGGCTCGCTCTATCCAGCGCTGCACCGTATGACACAGTCGGGCTGGCTACGTTCCGAGTGGGGTATCTCAGAGAATAATCGCCGCGCCCGTTATTACTCCATCACGGCTACGGGCCGCAAGCAGTTGGGAGAAGAAGAGCAAAACTGGGCCGCGTTGACTGGCGCAGTGGCTCGCGTTCTGCAGTTTTCGTAGGAGAGCAAACGTGGGGTGGTTTAACCGTCTAGCTAATATTCTTCGACCCGCAAGGGTCAGCGATGAAATTGACGAGGAGCTACGCTATCACATCAACGCACGAACTGCTGATAATGTCGCCGCAGGTATGAGCCAGGAAGAAGCCCGGGCGGATGCAGTCCGGCGCTTCGGCAACGCCACTGTCGCGCGTGACAGGTCGTACGAGGCCGACATTTTTGTCTGGCTCGAAACAGTCCTGCAGGATCTTCGCTATGGAGCGCGGAGTCTGCGTTTGAATCCCGGTGTAACCGCCGTGGTGCTGCTATCGGTGGCCTTGGCGACTGGTGCGAGCACTGCGATTTTCAGCGTTGTCCACTCGGTTCTGTTGCGCTCGCTTCCTTATCGAGACCCGGATCGCATCACGATGCTATGGGCCACCGATAAGCTGAACGGTTCCCTTGAAAACAACACTAGCGTGGCGAATTTCGAGGAGTGGACGAAACGAACTCGAACCCTTGAGAACCTGGCCTCCTACCGAGAGGCGGATGCATCGTTTACGGTCAAGGGCGAGGCCGATTGGATCGAATATGCGTGGGTCTACGGCGATTTCTTTGGCCTGATGGGTCGTCGTCCTGTGCTGGGCCGTACATTCAGCACAGACGACCTGGAGACACACGAAGTTGTGCTCAGTGACCACTTGTGGCGAACGCAGTTTGGCGGCTCGCCGGACGTCATTGGCCGGACGGTGGAGTTGAGCGGTATCAACTTCCAAGTCATCGGTGTTATGCCCGAGGATTTCGCTTTCCCCTCCGAAGAAACTCTTCTTTGGGCTCCAGCCGCTGCGCTACCGAACTGGCAGGCCCGGCGAAATGATCGAGACGGCGGTTTCGGTCCCGTTATCGCGCGACTTCGGGACGGCGTTTCGCTCGATCAGGCGCGCGCCGAAGCGGACCTTATCAACCAGGAACTCATAGCAGAATATCCGATTAATCACGCGGACCGCGGGGTGCGGCTGCTGCCGCTTGCGGCACAGATCCAGGGCAAGGCTGTCCCATTCATGCTCGCGATCCTATCTGGGGCGGTCCTCTTGGTATTGTTGATCGCGTGTGCAAATGCAGCGAACCTGCTGCTTGCGCGAGGCGCAGTCCGCAGGCAGGAGATTGCCGTACGGAGTGCGCTTGGAGCGGGCAAAGGACGCATCGTTAGGCAATTGGTGACGGAGAGCATGCTGCTCTCCTGTCTCGCGGGGGCCTTGGGTCTGCCCTTCGCGGCCTTGAGCATCCGAGCATTGATTGCCATGGCTCCGCACGGGATCGCACGGCTTGGAGAAGCGCACATCGATGTGCCGGTGTTGATTTTTAGTTTTTGTCTCTCGCTCGCAACCGGTTTGCTGTTCGGACTCGCACCGGCGATTCGAATCTCACAAAACGTGGGCAACCGGCAACAGACGAGCAGAATCGGTTCGCGCGGGATGTCCCGCTCTTTCGTCGTGGCGCAAGTCGGACTTGCAGTTGTTTTGCTTACGGGGGCTGGCCTGCTGATCCGTAGCTTTGTCGCCGTGCAGTCGGTCGATCCTGGTTTCCGCACGTCCCGTGTGCTGGCTGCCACACTCAGGTTCGGTAATTCACTTCCTCGCGGTCGGCGTGCGGCGCTGTACCGCGAAGCGATGACTCGCATCGGCCGCTTGCCGGGAGTCAGAGCAGTTGGCGCGATCAGCACCATGTTCTATCTGGACGACGAAGCGAAGTTTGGGCTGCGCGCGGCGGAAGGGCGCCCGTTGGTGTCGCGGGAGCAGTGGACTCCCATGAAATGGGCGACGATCAGCGGCGACTGCTTTCAGGCGCTTGGAGTTCCCCTGGTTAGGGGCCGGTTCTTCACCGACCAGGACACAAAAGAAACCACGCCCGTGGTTGTTATCAATGAGACCATGGCACACCGTTACTGGCCAGGCGACGATCCCATAGGGAAAGGGATCAAAGGATTTGACCCGCGCGGGCGGAACGACGAGTGGGTTCGAGTTATCGGCGTTGTAAAGGATATGCATAGCAGCGGCCTAGAACACTCACCGGTCGCGCAGATCTATGAGGCGCAGGCGCAATCGTTGGATGAAACCGAGAATCTGGTGGTACGCACAGACGCAACTGTGGGAGTTCTCCGCGATACGATCAGGTCGCTCGATAATACCGCGGTCTTGACGGACCTAACCACTCTGGGAGAGCGGCTTAAAGAGCAGAATGCTCCGCGCCGCTTCCAAACGCTACTCCTAAGCCTGTTTGCGGCACTCGCGCTGGCGCTCGCGGGAGCGGGTATCTTCGCGATGATGCATTACACAGTTGCGCAGCGCACCAAGGAGATTGGCATTCGGATGGCTATAGGTGCCAGCCGAGCGAACGTTGTCCAGATGATTCTGCGGGAGGGCCTTCTCCTGGTTGGTGTGGGAGTTGGAATCGGGCTCGGTGGTTCTCTGGCGCTGTCTCGTTCGATCCGCAGCTTGTTATTCGAGGTTGGGCCTGGCGATCCAATCACGTTGAGCACGGTCACGATATTGCTAGCAGGCATTGCTTTATTCGCCTGCTTCATTCCCGCCCGCCGAGCGACACAGATAGACCCCATGATTGCGTTTCGTTGCGACTAAGACGAAGCTCGCGAAGCAGATGCATCGTGACGGAAGGATCATTTTCACCGAATTTTTCCGGCGGCTAAAATCACGCTTGGAAAAGCCATTCCGTTTCCAAGATCGTTTCGATCGTTGACGTAATCAGGGCGAGTCCCTCAGCGAGCACTGAGCAGATAGTATTGCGGTGTTCCGGGTGGATGGTCGCCAATCCGGACTACACCCGTTCTGGGGTAACTTCCGGGTGGGCGGGGGACGGTTCCGAACAGGAGAATCAGTGAATCAGCCGGATTTTCTTACATTTAAGCCCGCGAGCTAGAGCATGTTCCATTCAGCACGGCTCATTGCTGCGAGCGCAGGATTGGCGCTGCTTCGGGGCAAGCGGGTCCAGAAAGTTGGCCCTCACGAACACACGCTCAGAATGGGCGAGATTGGCCGGTTATGGCGAATTAACGCTCATTAAGACAATGACCTTGACCCCCCTTGCACTTCGACAAGAAGAGATGTATTGTTCCGTGTAGAAGTGAAAGGGGAACGCATGTCGGTGCAACGAATTGACCTTCCACAAGGTACCCTCGACCTTCTTATCTTGCGAACGCTTGCGCTGGGGCCACAACATGGGTGGGCCGTATCCGAGCGAGTCCAACAAATGTCCAACGACGTTCTTCAGATACAGCAAGGATCACTGTATCCTGCACTGCATCGGCTGGAGCGCAGGGGCTGGATCAAAGCGCGCTGGGGAACATCGGAGAATAACCGGCGTGCGAAATACTACGACCTGACAAAGAACGGACATCGGCAGTTGGAAGTGGAGAAGGATGCCTGGGACAAACTGACGGCGGCGGTGGCCCAGGTATTAGGAACGGTCTAGGAGGCGACCTATGTTCAGCGATCTTTTCATTCGTCTCCGCTCCCTACTCCGCCATGGTGCCGTTGAGGATGAGCTCGATGCGGAGTTGCGGTTTCATATGGAGCACCAGGTTGAGAAATACATGCAGTCGGGTCTGACGCGAGCGGAAGCCAGGCGGCGCACTCGTCTCGAATTCGGCGGCCTCGAGCAGGTCAAAGAGGACTGCAGAGAAGCGCGGGGTGTTGCGTTCGTTGAAACCCTGGCTCAAGATGTGCGTTTTGGTCTGCGCATGTTGCGCAAATCTCCCGGTTTTACAGTTGTTGCCGTTGTAACCCTGGCGCTTGGAATTGGCGCGAACACAGCCATCTTCAGCTTCGTTGATGCATTGTTCCTGAAGCCTCTGGCTGTCTCAAATCCGGAACAACTTATGCGCGTCTACGCTAAAGGGCCGTCGGGACATTACGGCGCTGGCTTTTCCTATCCGGAATTCAAGCAACTACGCGATCACAATTCTTCATTCGCTGCATTGTCAGTGGAGACGGAGAGACCGCAATTGCACTTGGTGACTGGCGACGATTCCCAGGAAGTCCGTGGTGAGTTCGTCTCTGGAAACTATTTCAGTCTACTCGGAATCCAGCCGAGACTGGGAAGAGCGTTTTTGCCTGAGGAAGATGCGGTGCCAGGCCGTGACGCTGTCGTCGTGATCAGCGACCAACTATGGAGAGCGAGTTTCAACAGAGACCCTGCAACGCTGGGCAGGGAGATCCATATCAACGGCATATCTTTTACAGTGATCGGTATTGCGCCGCCCGGATTCTATGGCGATCTGACTGGATTGCCGGTAGAAGTCTGGATCCCGGCGATGATGTTTGGAGCTGCGGGCTATGGATGCGATGACGCGTCTTACAATTGCTCGCTCTTTGGTGCAATGATCGGGAGGCTTTCTCCGGGCCAATCAGGTGCCGGGGCGCAAGCCGAAGCCAAGACCGCCATGGTCTGGTCTGCGAGCAACTGGCCGGAAATACCGAGTCGTAGACAGATTGTTCTCACATCAGCAAGTGGAGAATCACCGGATGATCAGGCCGATGAAACTGCACAAATGCGTTTGCTTCTGTCGGTAACGGCTTCGTTATTGCTCATTGCGTGCGCGAACTTGGCTGGCCTGCTTTTTGCGCGAGGCGTTACGCGCAGAAGAGAGCTCGCCGTTCGCCTGTCCATCGGCGCCAAACGTTCCCGTGTCATGCGACAGCTGCTGACGGAGAGCCTGCTTCTTGGATCGTTAGGCGGTGCAGCCGGCTTGGGGTTTTCCCTTGGGGCGGAGCAAATGCTCTCGAAATTCTACGCAACTGACAGCGAAGGCTTCCACCATCTTTATGATTTGAGCTTCGATTGGCGCATCCTTGTTTATTCGATGTCTCTAGCACTCGTCACGAGCTTAACCTTCGGTCTTGTTCCCGCCATTCGAGCGTCTCGTCAAGACTTAGTGGCTGAACTCAAGGGCGGCGGACCATCTGAGCAACACGCAAGAGGTTGGCTGCGCCACGTGTTGGTCATCGGACAGGTATGTCTCTCTATGGTTTTGGTGATCGCTGCCGGGCTCCTCATCCGCAGTAGCTTGGAGGTTCGGCGGGGCACGAATTTCGATCCTCAACACATGATCGTGCTTCGTCTCCGGCCCGAGCTTACAAAATACACACAGGCGCAAATCGATTCACTTGTCCGCCGAGTGAACGAACGCCTGAGCCTGACTCCCAGCATTCAGTCTGTGGCATTTATGGAGGGCGGTGAAGGCCTTGTTTGGGAATGGCAGGGCGGCCGGGATGCCCAAGTCAGTCTTCCAGGGCAAGCTCAAGCCCCAGGGTTTGGGCTGTCGGTTCTCAAACAAGATGTGTCTAAGAATTTCTTTCGGACGTTGAGTGTGCCCTTGCTCCAAGGACGTGAATTTGGTGAACAGGACCGTACAGGATCGCCTCGCGTTGCCATAGTGAACGAGACTCTGGCGCGGAGCCTGTGGTCTGTTGGTTCTGCGGTAGGGCGCACGGTACTCATCAATAGAGAACTATTCCAGGTCATTGGTGTCTCCGCCGATATCCAGCCGCAGAATTCAGTCCATGCGCCTGAACCCCATCTGTATCTCTCCTACTGGCAATCCAACGCGACGCGTGAAGGCGATATCCGACTAGCCATTCGCGTTGCCGGAGAGCCTGCGCGTGCTCTAGCCCCACTTCGCCACATCGTTCAATCGCTGGATCCGAACGTGCCCATAGGCGAAGACATGCCTATGTCAGAACAGGTGAATCTTGAATACATGCCGATTCTGTTGGCGCAGAGAGTTACGTCCTTTTGCGGTTTACTCGCGCTATGCCTGAGCGCTATGGGACTCTACAGCATTCTTGCCTTCGCGGTGCGCACGCGCACTCGTGAGATTGGCATTCGCATGGCGCTCGGCGCCCGCCGGCAAGATGTGCTGCGGCTGGTTGTGGGACAAGGAACAAAACTCGCGCTCATAGGAGTAGCGACCGGCACAATCGCCGCCTTGCTCTCTATGCGCTTGTTGGCTAGTCTACTTTTTGGCGTGAAGACAACTGATCCAGTTACCTATGTTTGTGTGACCCTTCTTCTCTTTCTTGTCGCATGTGCAGCGTGCTATTTCCCGGCGCGAAGAGCCGCGAGCATTGACCCGATGGAGGCTCTGCGAACGGAATAAGACGCTGGGAGGATGCAAACGAAATCGACTAGTACCGATTCTGATTCGAACGGTTGCTTCCGGCCCATCTCTAGCAACGCTGATGCCCCCAATGCTCAACTGTTGAAAACAGGACAATGCGCTCACCTAGCTCTGTGTCGTCTGTTCTCTGAGTTCCGGTCGGATTGTCGCCAATCCGGAAGTAGGCGTGATTTGGGTCACCTCAGGTCTGGGGGTTGTCTCGTTCAAAGATCATGACGGCGCGTATGCAACCGACGAGCGATCCGATCGGGACGAGGATCAACAAGAGAATCATTGCGAGAATCCCGTCACCGGCATTCGGATGCCGCGGCGTAATCGACCAGCCGATCAAGATACTAGTTAAGAAACCTACGAAGGCCCCAGCAACGATCCAACGGGCGAACAGCCCGACAGGAAGATGTGAAAAAATCGATTTCGCTAAAATTTCGTCTGAACCGAAATGTATGCCGAAGGTCAAGCGGTCGCTTACAAAGCATCCTGGCGCGATTTTTTTCAAGGCCGAAATTGCTCCACGTTTCTAAATCAATTTTTTCACATCTTCCAGACGGAAATTTGCTCTTGGAGGACACCGGCACAGCCTACCATGACGTGAGTCAGATAGTGGACCCCGATGAAAACCGCTTCCGGGCGGATCGTCGCCAACCCTTCCCCTACAAAAGATCATGGAAGTGTAGGCCGTCGTTGAGAGTCGTTCACGTAATCGCGGTTCCCTTGGTAAGCACTCGAGAACGTTCGGCGGGCATTCTTGGCGAGGTCCCGCTCTCGACTGTCCACACCGGACCTGTACCGCCCAATTCACTTCGGTACGACGAGAGCGCCGTCCGTGATAAGTTTGGAATCCACTATGGCGATCTCGACCCGGCGGTTGGCAGCACGCGCCTGTTCGCTGTCGCCCGGAACGCGAGGGTCGGATTTGCCAAAACCCTTGGCGCTCGTGATTGTCGTCGCGGGAATTCCGGTCTGCACCAGGAAGTCGCGGACAGCTTCGGCGCGACGCTGTGAGAGTTGCAAGTTGTACGTCTGCGTGCCGATGTCGTCCGTATATCCGTAGACAGCAATCGAATGTCCCTTAAGCGTCATCAGGATCCCGGCGATGCGATTAAGGATGTCGCGATATTCCGGCTTAATGGTTGCCTTATCAAAGTCGAAGCGAATCGACTTGCTATCCAGCGTCATCACCAGGCCCATGGCGGTGCGATGCGTTTCGGCGATTTCCCCGAGAGCCTGTTGCAGTTGTGCAAGTTCCGCTTCGCGCTCTTGTCGATATTTCTCAGCCTGCTGTGTGGCTTCGGCTGCCTTTTGCTGCTCGGCGGCGGCCTGCTCCCGCGCAAGTTGCGCCTGCGCCTCCGAGTTCGATTGATACTGCTTCGCCAAGTCACGCTGTTGAGCGGCTGCCTGCGCGTTCGCAGCGGCTTGCGAAGCCTGCTGAGCCAAGGTCTGCGATTGCTCCTGCGCGCGCTCGATCAGCCGGCGGAAATCTTCCGTCTGCTGGCTGAGCCGCGCCACCTCGCGCTCCAGGCGACGGACCGAGGTTAGATAAACAAACCCAAGAACCAAGCTAAGCGCGATCGCGATCACTCCCAGAGCCAGCGCTAGCTTCCCGTGAGACTTGGCAGGTGCATCCCGAAGTCCACGCTCGTCCGGCTGCAGCGCCTGGCCTGAAGAATCCATGATCAGAAATCTTAGCGTGGAGTTGTAGATTGAGGCAAAACGAGATAGGCTCCCAGATTGTCGCCAACCGTTCCCTGACCGGGATTTGCCTTACGGCGCTTGTAAGAAGCTCTGTCTCATCTACTTTGTCCGATCGTATTCCATCCGACCCACCCTCGGTTCCTGCGCCATGCTACTACCACCCAGAAACTGGCGCGGCGTTAACGACTGGGCTCGATCCCGATTCGATCATTGACCGCCGATCGAATCCTCTGCTTGCAACCTAGGTAGCGTTCCGTCGTCTGAATGGAAACATGCCCCAGAAGGAACTGGATCTGTTCCAACTCCCCTCCCGAAGCGTGGCAGAGGCGGGCGCAGGTGCGACGCAGGTCGTGGGGCGCCAATTTCTCCAATCCGATCCGTTTTGCCGAATCCTTCACGATGTGCGAGACGGCTTTCTCGGTCATGCCTTCACCCAGGATCCGCCCCATCTTCGTCACTCGCCGGAAGATCTTACCTCGGCCTATCTCCGCAGCATTCAACCAGACTCGCAGCTCTTCCATTACCCAACCGGGGACAGGAATCGTGCGAACATGTCCCGCCTTGCCCTTCAGATCGACAATAGCCCAGTGTTCCTCCCGTTGTTCCAGATGTTCGATTCTGAGATCAACGGCTTCGTGGCGACGCAGACCGCAGGAAAGCAACAGCGCAAGAAGTGCACGGTCTCGCTTGCCCTTGAGTTTTTTATAGTCCGGGGCTTGCCATAGCGCGAAGCTCTGCTCAACGGTCAGCCAGTTGCCCAAGCGCACGCCGAGATTTCTGACGCCTTTAACTCGGCGAATCCCAGCGGCTAGGTCGGAGCTCAGCAGACCGGAGTCAGCGGCCTCATAGGCGAGGCGCCGAACGGCGCCTAGGCGTAGATTGATCGTTCCGGGGGCAAGCAGGCGGGCTTCTAAGTAGCTGCGATAGCGGAGAACCACCGTTCTGTTCAGGGCCAGTCGCGGTTCAGAACAGTACCAATCGACGAACTCGTCGATCGCATGGCTATATCCGCGCTGGCCATCGGCACTGCTCAGGCTGTTCAACACTGCCGTCTTTGAAAATTCAAGATCCGGCAAACGCAAACGGGTTTTGGGGTGCTTCCGCTGTTTCGTGCGACGCGACTGTTGCTTCATCGGCCTGTGGCCTCCTCGCCATTGGCCGATCATGCTCCTTTCCCAACGTTACTTCCTGTTTGGCGGTCACTCGCCCGGAGCAATGAAGTGCGCTGGATACGACCTCTCCAATACCGGGTGACTGGGGCACCCGTGTTCGTGCCTATTGGTTCTTCCTGAAATGGTCCTTCTACTCCGCACACGAAGTCACATCACTTTGGTGGTGACATGATCTGCTCGTAGACGCGCTCGAGGGGTTCTGGAGAGACGCCGATCTTTCCTCGATACGGATTGTCCATGACTGCGATCAAGAAGATCAGCAGAGCCAACAGGCCTGAAAACAATATCGTCATCCAGATGTGCATGATGAAACTTTCTGAGTGAAGGAACCAGGTGTTCGCAATGCAAATCGCGGCTCCGACGATCATCAAGGCCCACAGAGGTCCGGGCATTTCAGCCTGGATGCTGTTGAGCCTGGCTCTTCGGCTTGCCGTCAGGTCATTGAAGGATCTATAGGCTTCTGCGGCGACGATGTTCTGTCTCTGGTCCTGAGGTTCGAAAGCCATGAAATGCTGCTGAAAGTCGTTAAGCACCGAGCTGGCGTTATTGGGAACGATCCCGCGTCGTTGCATCGGCCATCCCACATCGATGACTTCTCGAGCATACCGGCGCAGGTCGGTCTGCAAGATGGTGCGCACGGGTTCGGGGTACGCACCGATGTCACGGTAGAGAGCGCCGAGGGCAGTGGCCTCATGGTCGATCTTTCCCTGCACTTCATCGTAGGTTGCCCAGGCTCCGACCGCTAGCAGGCCTGCACAAACCGCATACAAGACAGTAACGCCAGCGAGGAAGAAACCCACGATGTGGTTGTAGGCATGGTGCCCGGTGTCAATGCGTTGCACCCAGCCGCGAAGGAGAAAGAGGCCAGCCAAACCGAAGGCCACGATCACAATCACTGTGAGAATGCCAAAGAGCCAGGTAGGTAGATCGTAGATCCAGTAGAAAGACATACGGCACTCCTTGAGAGCGGCGCTCCGCGTAGTCCCATTGAGAAGTCGTATGGTAATTCGCGAGCGGGAATCGGGCGACTGGCAGAGGTGACAGGTGGGCGGTGGTGGGCACTCACGCCATCTCAGCTGCGGCCCTCAAGAAATGTGCTGTGACAGACTCAATCTTGCACTTCAGTTCCTCAATAAGCAATCCAGTTTGTTCTCACGAGTGGATTGTCGCCCACCCGGAAATAACTCAAGAGTAAATACTTGAGATCAAGACGGCCGCCCTCTTCCAAGATAGATACCGGTAAACGCCGATGGCGCCTTCTATTCGAAAATACGGTCAGGGGCCAGGATTCCTGGACACTAGCCCACTTGAGGACTAATTGGGTTTTCGGTGAGTGCTTATGGCGATTTAGCACTAATAGAGATTTGCTGATGGCGACTCAGCTTCACTGGCCACAAGCCCGTCTACGAGGGAGTAAGTCGTTCTGGCCTCTTTACGCACAATACGCTCTTTACGCAAGCAGACTCCACCGCGTCGCCGGCCCGCCACCCGTAACCAACCGTTCCGCCTTCACCCGCCCTTTCCCCTGCAGCATCGTCAACGCCCGGTTCATCTCCGCTGTCGACTTATGACTATGGAACGAACGATTAATCTCTGTCTGCGTTAACCCTTCCGGAGCGCCCTTAAGCATCTTCAAAATCGCATCCGCAGTTTCATCCCCCAGAACATCCCCAAAAACAAACCGGACAGACTCCTCACAATATCTCCACACCGCATGTGCCGCCTGCAAGTGTTCCAGGCAAATGAACGGGGAGCCATCCAGCACTGCGTAAAGAGTAGAGAGTCGCACCACCTGCGCCTCGGCGCGCGCCGTCATCGACCCAAACATTCCGGCCGCCCCCACAGCCAGTTCTGCGTAGATACCTTCCCATGCGCGGAAAGCCTCGTCGTCAAAATCCACCCTGCCCAGCTCATACGCGCCCAACACCGCCCTCCGGACTCGCCCGGCCAATGCGTCTACCTCGGCCTGGTCAACATCACGTCCGCCGCGCGCCAGCAGCTTAGACCGCCGCGCGCAACACCACAGGATCCGGTTCCCAAACCCGTTCGCCCGATCCGTGCTCGTCAGCAGCCGCTGCAACTCCTCCGCCGTCACATTGCCAATCAGCGCAACATGCGGCTCCTGGCAGGAGTCTTTGTTGCTGCGCGCTACGATGCGCAGAGGTTTTCCATCCCAGCAGTCCCGCAGGATAGCGCTGAGAATATTTCCCTCTCGCCCAGCCTGATGCAGCACCGTGCTGAACTCCGACTCAATCACCAGTAGCCGCTTATCCTGCTCCCCGTTGTCCACCGTCTGCCGCTCAAAACGCAAAAACGATCCATCCCTCGCTTTGATCGCGATATCGTCTTCCCGCCCGTCCCGCACGGCTTCAATCAGTCCCTCGCCACTGGAGAGACCCGACCGCAGCCGGCTCGCCATAAACTCCTTGTCCACCTGCGACAGGATGTCCAACGCCAGGTCGGTCGCCGTACCCTTCCGCGCCCGCGACGTCTCCCCCACCACGACAGTAAACAGGTTCACTCCGTGCCGCGTTGACCCCACTCGGTAGTGAGGACCACGCCCCATCATCGACCCCACCCCCACCAGAAACGTCAACAACAGCGCCGCCGGATCGGCCTCGGTCTCCGGCAGAAGCAATCGTACAAAATCACCCGCCACCCCTTGGAATGCAGCTTCCCCCATCGGCTCCAGCCAGCCGCTCGCCGCCGGTCCGCTGCCCGCAACCGTATTCCAATCCTTCCACCCTGCATTTCGGTATGTAATCGCTACTGTGTTCGTGCTCACTTCATCCCCCTCTGTTCACTAGCCAGTCCAACAGCATTGCTCGGCTGGTCGAAGTTAGTTCTCTGCTTGCCTCTGCTAGGGTACTAGAGTGTTACGGTTAATAAAGTGATCTAGTGGCAGAGAGGGCATGTTGACGCAAACATGACAGTCCAAATTCTCTAGTCCAGTGAGTCATCGAGCGAGCAGGGACTTAAGGCGCTTATGGCGCATAAGGCGCACCATTTCTCCCGAATCCGAGGGGCCCCCTACGCTCAATACGCTCTTTACGCTAGAGGCTCATTCACTCGCAATTGACAACCGAGGAGGGAACGAAGATCCTTACCACGCATACCACGCTTATCAAGCACATTTTGCGGACGGCTCTCCGGCAGGAATTCGCGCGGAAAATCGATTGGAAGTTATGCCCAGGGATTGAAGAGCTTTCCCCCCAAAGGTCCGAAGCCGGAGATGTTGCGAGTGACCAGCGTAAGCTGGTGCACCTCGGCTGCGGCGGCGAGAAAGGCGTCCACGGCGTGGATCGTCCGGCCTTGTGCCTGGCAGTGAGAAACAATCTTGCCCCACGCATCGGCTACCGCAGCGTCGATGGACAGCACACGCTTTTCGAAGCGCAGCGGCAGCTCCTCGCGCAGCCACACATCCAGCCGCTCGCGGCGGCTCCCAGCGGCCATCCGTTCGATGCCATGGCGCAGCTCGGCAAGGGTCACCACGCTCAAGAACACGCGGTCCTCGTCAGCCTCTGCCAACCAGGCGATCACCCCCTGATGCGGACGGGGCTTGACCCACTCCGAGACCACATTGGTATCCAGCAGAAAACTCACAAGCGGCTGCTCTTTCGTGGCCCATCCGGCACCCGTTCGACTTCCAACTCTGAGCCGCGCAACGGAGAGGCCGCAAAAAACTCGGCCAGGTTGCCAACCCGCTTGGTCTTGCGCTCCCACTCTTCGCTGGAGACAACGATGGCAGTGATGCGGCCACTGCGAGTAATTGTCTGCGGCCCCTGCGAGATGGCTTGGTCCAAAACCTCGCTCAATCGTGCTTTGGCTTCAGCTACCGTCCACATGGTTTGCTTCATAAAACCCCTTGGATGGTCATCATGGTCACAATAGTCATTGTAGCTTGATCGCGGTTGCTGGCCAGGCTTAACTCCGCGCCGGCTCGAGCGAGCAAGGACTTAAGGCGCTTAAGGCGCATAAGGCGCACTGTTTTCCCCTGCGAATGCGTCCTTCAATGACTCCTTACGCACAATACGCTCTATACGCTATAGCCTTAATCGATTAGGCAGGGAACGAAGACCCATAGTGCGCTTAATGCGCTTAGTGCGCGTATTTTCCGGACAGCCCTCCGACAGAAATTCCCGGAGGTGTCGTGGAGAGATCCGCGGTTTTTCCCGCTACGGAGCCATTCCTTTGATCTCTTCCTCAAGCCGGGCGTGCAGCCGTTCGCTGAAACCAAGCGGTAACTCAAACACCCGCTCGTCCGCAGTGAGAATCAGGATATTCCGAGTCGAGTCAAGAATGGCCGAGCAGATCTCGCAATGCGCCAGATGCTTTTCCACCTGCTCCAGCACATCCGGAGAAAGTGTCTGATCCAGGTAACCGGAGATGTGCGCCCAAACGTGTTTGCACTCGATTACCATGCCCACCTCCTCCGTTTGGGAACCATCTGCTGCAACTGTGGCGCCAGCGCTTTTTGTAACATCATGCGCGCCCGGTGCAATCGGACCTTCACCGAGGATATGGTAATCCCGAGCGCAGCCGCAGCTTCATTTACACTCATCTGCTCGATGTCTCTCAGTTGAAACACTTCGCGATAGATCAAGGGCAAAGCAGTGACCGCTTTATGCAATAACTGCCTGATCTCCTTTCGCTCCAGCGCCTCCGAGGGTATCTCCTTCCAGTCCCGCAACAGGGCCGGCGAAGCGTGTCCTTCCTCGTCCACAGGTTCATCCAGCGACTCTACCTTGATCGCATCCCGGCGGCGAATCCGGCTTCGCGCCTCGTTCAGTGCGATGCTGACCAGCCAGGTGCCGAATTTGGCATCGCCTCGAAAGCTGGCCAGGTTGCGAAAGGCCTTGAGAAAGGTCTCCTGAGTGGCATCTTCCGCATCGGCTTCATTGCGAAGGAACGACAGCGCCATGGCATACACTCTGCGCTCATAGGGACGAATCAAATCATGGAACAAGTGCCCATCGCCGGCAAGGATCGAAGCGATCATGCGTGATTCATCCCGTAACTCAGTGGCCATTCGATCGTTTCTCTATAACGGCTTGGTGTCGGTTCCGAGCACGCGTCCATTGCCCGGCGTTTGCGCAAAAAGAATAAGATGATGTCCCTGCGAAGCCTGAAACGACGAGGGGATCGGGATCTGCGCCGTCCCCTCGCCCGCGGTTTGCAATTTGCCTATGCGAGAAATCGACCGGGCCACGGCGACATGGGCCAGCGTACGACCGGAATTTTCCCCGTGGAGCACGTTGGACCGGTCCGAATCGTCTGCCAGCACGGCGATCAGATCAACCCCGTGCGTCGGCAACTCGCCGCTAGCAGAAAAATGCACATTCCAACCGTCTTGGCCGGCCTCTACTGAGAGAATTCGCAGTGCCATCCGGGACGGTTGCTCGTCCTCTTTCTGCACCGCCTGCAGCAAGGCGGCACGATCGCTGCCAACAATCTGCTCTGCCCCATTGATCACCATCTGCGGCGTGTACACGCCGTCCAGGTGGAATCGCTGGCTATAGGCGTCCTGCCTGTCCGTATAGGCCGAAGAAGAATAAGGATCAGACCATCCCAGCTGGTTCCAATAGGTCACATGCTCGCTGATGCCGACGATCAGCTGACCTTCACTGGTTTGGCTTCCGTTCACCTGGCGAAGCAAGGCATCCGCAGGCGGGCAGCTGGAGCATCCTTCTGAGGTGAACAGCTCCACAAGTACCGTTTTCTGAGCCTGCAGGGCGATCGGGGCTGCCATCAACGCCAGCATAACCACCCCGGCAATTCTCGTGGGTCTCATAATCCCTCCGTGGGCATGAGACGCTCGGGCGGGGCAGGGGTTACATATTCGTGTGGCCGTGCCGCATATCCTCATTGAAAGTAGGCTTGGTGAGGGCGAAAGCCTGCTGCAGCCGGTCGCGAAACTCGGCTTCCCGTGCCAGCAGAGCGGGCGTGGCAGTGGCGAAGTCCTCATGCAGGGTCACCAGCCCGGCACTGGCCAGCACCCCAGCCGCACGAAGCAGTTCCTCCGCAGTCGTGTTCAGATATTGCGCGTCCCGCGGGTCAGCAATCCAGACAGGCTGCGAATTGCCCAGCACACCCGAGAGCCAGAAGATCTTGGCCAGCAGGAACTGCTGCCGGCTTTGCTCATCGGTGTCGGTGAAGAAGAATTTCTTCTGCCAGCGGCTGTAATAGCGCGTGGTCACGGGAACAGGCTGGCGATTGCCGCTCTTGAGCAGTTCCAATTGACCCTGATCCAGGGTCTTGCGGATGGCGCTGTAAATGAACGTCTCCGCGTAGGGCTGTTCGGGCGCCGGCACAATCTCCGCGAAGGTCACAGTCATGCTGGCGGAAACCTTAGCATGCAGCAGAGAATCGGTGCCGTCGGCCACGTGGACCACCCCGTGCACGATGTAAGTATCGGCTCCGGAAACGGAACGATGGAAGGGCCAGCGAAAGTCGCTAAAAGTGATGGGCATGCCCGCCATGGTCACGTAAGCATCGGGCCGTGGATTACGCAATCGTTTCGCCTCCTCGCGTAAGTGCGCCGTCATCTCCGGCAACAACTCAGGGCGATGAAAGTCGAAGTCTTCACTCAACTCCAGCCGCAGCGTGCGCTCAGCAGGAGCCTCAGGGGCAAGGCCGATACGGAAGATGGCAGTGGGGCGGCCACTAAAATCGATGCCCTCTTCGGAGGAGACGACGGATAAGCCTGCGTCTGCGGCGGCGCTGCTGACAGCAGCATTCAGAGTGCTCACGGGATTGGCTGGCATGGTTCTACTTTCCTGCGGAAGTCTAAAGCTCATTGTACCGGGTACCTACAAGGCGAGCGCGAAGGCGACCAGGGTCTGCCCACGCCTGCCGGACGACTCTTCAAACTCCTGCAGCAGCTCCTCTTCGAGACCGCTGACAGGCATTTCGCAGGCGGCAATCTGTTCCTCGGTAGCCCCGTGATAACAAAGCTCGCACACGCCCAGCCCCTCCTCGGATCGGACCGGCGGCCCGAACACGCGGCAGGTCATAGGGCGGGAACGATACAGGTCGCAAAGACCGGTCGCAGGATCAAGCGCGGCACACGGCTCATCGTTGGCAAAGTCTTCGAAGCGCTCCTCTTGCGCAGGATCCAACAAGCCAGTGGCAGGGTCGCCAGGGAAATCCTGGCTAAGCCCTTTGACGGATTTCCGTGCCCGCTCCACCACAGCCTGAGCGCGTTCGGGATCGCTCACCATAAGCTCACGCAGCCCCTGCTCCAGCCGGGCCGCATCCAGTTGATCAATGGCGAAAACCCCTATGCAGCACTGCGTACACCCTGGCCTGCAGACCAGCCAATCGCCGCTGCGTCGAGCGGTGTCGGCGAGCGCCGCGTCCAGGATTTGAACGAGCTGCGTGTCCCCAGCCGGGAGCTTAATGGGTTCAGACTGCATCTCACGATTTTATCCACGCGACACAATTGTGAAGGGATGATTAAATAACGTTAGTTTTTCCGCAACTTTTTGTTGCTTCCAGACGTTAACGGTAATAAGTCAATTTGCGCCCAGAGGAGTTTCGTGAAGAAACCGTGTTTGTCCCCCCGCGTACTATGTTCCTGGGTTTTTCTGCTCGGCGTGCTCCAGATCGCGGCGCTCCTGGTCGCATTTGAACGGCCGGCTCAGGCTTATGTAGATCCGGGTTCCGGCTTCGTATTTCTACAGGTTGCCGGTTCTATGTGCGCCGGCGCGATCTATTATTTGCGCCATCGCGTGAAGCGGATATTTTCTTCGCTGCGCAGATCGCCTGTGAGTTCCCCGGCAGAGGTCATAGAGAACGAACCATGAATCAGAGTGCGTCGCAGGACATTGCGACGTTCCGCGATCCCGCCGGATCGCTGCGTATTCATGGCGAGCAAGTAGTGCGAACGGTCCATCCCCGCTACGCCACCGAATTTCTGCGTTTTCTCGAGTCTGATCTGTGTCGCCGATGGACAACAGAGGGCCACCTGGTCGCTACCGAGGTTGTGTCCTCAGTGCAGGACCAGGCCCTGGTGCTTGAGCATCCTCGCGTCTTTTTCCCCTCCTACCCATGGGAATGGACTCCGGGGCAATGGGTCGCAGCGGCAGAATTGACGCTTGAGTTTTGCCGTCAGCTGCTTCACCAGGGATGGATCCTCAAAGACGCCACCCCTCTGAACATCCTTTTCGATGGCCCGCGCCCCGTCTTCGTCGACCTACTCTCCGTCGAGCGCCGTGATCCGGGGAACCCGTTGTGGCTGGCCTACGGTCAATTTGCCCGCACTTTCCTCCTGCCTCTGGCGGCCTATAAATACCTGGGATGGCCTCTGCCCGCCACCCTCAATCGCCGCGACGGCTACGAACCAGCCGACCTCTACCCGTATCTTTCAAGCTTCCGGCGCTGGAGCGCTCCGCTGCGTACCCTGGTCACGCTCCCTTTCCTGTTCGAGACCCGCAAGCGGGGGTCTGGGCCGCCTCCAAAGCTGAAGCAGGAGCCCGAAATCGCCACTGAGGTACTCGAACGAAATCTCCGGCGCCCGGGTAAAGCGCTGCGTGCCCTGGCTGTGAAGGAGCGCGACTCGCGCTGGAGCGAGTACCAGACCGCCGCCGATCATTACAGCGAACTGGAGCGGCAGCGCAAGCAGGAATTTGTCGACCGGGCCATGCAAATGCTTCGTCCCGGCTCGGTGCTCGATATTGGCGGCAATACCGGGCAATACTCACGTATTGCCGCGCGCGCTGGCGCACGCGTGGTCGCCTGGGATACCGATGTTGCCTCGTCGGATCGCAATTGGAGGGAGGCTGGGACGGCTGATCTATCCATTCTTCCCCTGGTTGCGGATGTGGCCCGCCCTACTCCGGCAGTCGGGTGGCGCAATACCGAATCGCTCACTTTGCTGGAACGCGCCCATAAGCGGTTTGACTGCGTCATGATGCTGGGGATTATCCACCATTTGCTGCTTGCCGATCAGATTCCCATGGCTGACGTGGCTGCCCTGCTCTCATCACTCACCCGTCGCTGGAGCATCGTGGAGTGGGTTCCCAAAACCGATGTGCGCTACATCGATCTCTGCCGGGGGAGAGACGAACTCTACGCGCATCTGGATGAAGATCTGTTTGTAGCCGAGTTTACTCGCCATTTCACCATCGTCATGCGTGAGCAATTGACCAATGGCCGTGTCCTCTTCCTGTTCGAGACGAAATGAACATGAAGACTGGAAAACTTCTTCTTCAGGGACTGGGAGCAGCGATCCTGCTCATGATCTCCCATCTCGCGGCCCTGGTCTCGCCCTACCATGCAGTGCTCTATCACAGCATTCTGCCCATGGGCAGCGTTGTCTGGGGACCTTGATCGACCTGGCCGTGGCCTCTGTGCTGGCTGCCCTCCTCTTCGGTTACCTGAGAAGCGAGAGACTGGTCTACGTACCCTTGTTTGGGTCTTCATCGCAGCCCGGATTGCCCACACGATCGTCGGCATCGTCACCATGACGTTTGGCTGGAGTATTCCGCACCTTACTCCTTCAACCGCCGCAATCGTAACCCTCGTTACCGGCGCCTGACGTTGTGGTTGCTGCGGCCGCCGGCCTATCGCGCGGCCGTCCGTGGATTACTGGTGCTGCTGATACTCGCAGGATTGAACGCCGATATGGATGGTGCCGCAGCTCGTCTATCTGGGGCTTGCGGCGCCAGCGAGCGAGCCCGGTCGTGCCCGTGACGCATCCTGTTCTGGCTTCGGAGCAGGCAGCTCCCAAAAACGACGGACGGATCATCTGGCTTCTTTTCGACGAGCTTTCCTATGACCAGACGTTTGAGCACCGGTTTCCCGGGCTCGACCATGCCCTCTTTCGATGAATTCAAAAGCCAGAGCGTGGTGTTCAGCAACCTTAAACCTGTCGGCGTCAACACAGACCTGGTGATTCCCGGCCTTCTTTCTGGGTAAGCCGGTGGCTGGGATTCGCAGTGGTCTGAATGGAATGCCAACGCTCCAATTGGCGGGGAGCCAGCAGTGGCAAGCATTCGATGCCCAGGCAACACTTTTCGCAGAAGCTCAGCGACAGGGTTGGACCACAGGCGTCGTCGGTTGGTTCAATCCCTACTGCCGAATCCTCGCCGGCACCCTCGACTATTGTTTCTGGAGGATGGCAGACGGTGAATTAGATGGGCCGCTGCTCTACCAGGTCTTCTCTGCAGAACGCCATGTCGCCCATCCAGAACATGATTGGGTGGGTGGAAGGAAAGCCTTCGTTTCTACGGCAAGTCCACCAGGCTGACTTGGCGGCGATCATGCCCGCTGCCAAAGCGTTGATCCGCGATCAAAACATCCGCTTTGTTTTTATTCACCTGCCGGTTCCGCATCCTCCGGGCATCTACGACCGTCGAACGGGAACCCTGCGCGGCGGTGGGACCTACATCGACAATCTGGCGCTCAGCGATCGGGTCATGGGTGAGTTGATGAGCAGCATAAGCGCGACCCTGCAAGCCGGGAAGACCACGGTGATCGTTTGTTCTGACCACTCGTGGCGCTTGTCGATTTGGCAGGGATCGGCCTGTGGTCGAAGGAAGAGGAAATGGCGAGCCGCGGTCGCTTCGATCCGCGTCCGGTCCTGATGATCCGTTACCCCGGGCAGCAAGCTGGGCACGAGGTGTCGGAGCCCTTCGACGAAATCCGCATCCACGAGATCATTGAGCGCATCCTGCGAGGCCAGGATCCCGGATTGGACAAAGCACTGCTGGCAGGAGCAGGTTTGCCGGCCGCCGCGAAACCCTAAACGCAGGTATTTCGCTGTGTCGAAATAAGCTCCAACCTCCAAATTCCGAGTGGGTGGCCCAGGTCTCGCTTTTGAGACATGGGTTTCTCCTCCAAAGTAGTCCGGGCCGAAAACCCAGGTCTCAAAAGCGAGACCTGGGCCACCCACTCACCATTCGTCCGCAGCCGGTTTTAGAGCAGGCTCTGCGCGATGGTTCCGGAACACTCGCCCAGGCCAATGCTCACGAACCCCGGGCGCTCACAGTATCCGCGCAAGATCACCTGGTCGCCGTCCTCAAGAAAGCTACGCTGCTCGCCCGCAGGCAATGCGAAGGGCCTGCGGCCATTCTGCGTAAGCTCGAGCAGGCATCCACGAGCGTCCTCTCCAGGTCCGGAAACAGTGCCGCTACCCATCAGATCACCGGGCTGAAGGTTGCAACCGTTGCTGGCATGGTGGGTCAGTAACTGGGCCGGTGTCCAATAAAGATCGCGCAGGTTGCTGCGGCCCAGGCGAACAGCCTCACCCATCCTGGCCGAGCGCAAATAAACTTCGAGGATCAGATCAAGGCCACCTTCTCGCGAGTCCTGTTTCGAGGCCAGGTAGTTGAGCGGCGGCGGATCCTCCGGCGGCCGGGCAAAAGCCGAAGTGCGAAAGGGTGCCAGCGCTTCCATGGTCACGATCCAGGGGGAGATGGTAGTGGCGAAGCTTTTGGCCAGAAAAGGGCCCAGAGGCTGGTACTCCCACGCCTGAATATCGCGCGCCGACCAGTCATTGAGCAGGCATACGCCAAACAGGTGAGAAGCGGCGTTCTCAATATCGATCGCTTCTCCCAGGCGGTTACCCGGGCCAACAAAAAAACCGGCTTCCAGTTCGTAATCAAGCGCTCGAGTAGATCCATAGCTGGGCGCCTCCCCGGGCGAGGTCACAACCTGGCCCGCGGGGCGCTTCACCGTTGCTCCGCTAACCTGGATCGACGATGCCCGGCCATGATATCCGATGGGAACATACTTGTAGTTGGGCAACAGGGGATTATCCGGCCGGAAGAGTCTGCCCACATTCGTAGCATGATGAATCGAGGCATAAAAATCGGTGTAATTGCCGATCACGGCAGGCTTGAGCATGGTGACTTCCGCCATCGGCAAGAGGTGCGGCGACAGTGTCCGCTGGTATTGGAGCGCCTGAGGATGATCCGCACGCAGCAGTTCGCTGAGCGCTGCACGTAATTCAGACCAGCACTCACCGCCGCCCGCCATCAAAGGATTGAGCGTAGACGCGGCACAGGCCTCTTGCACCGCGACTGGGAGCAGGTCCGCGCAACCGCGCAGGTTCAGAATCTGATCTCCTATGGCGACACCGATCGTAGGCGCGTCCCCGCCCGCAAAAACCCCGAAGGGCAAATTTTGGATAGGGAATGCAGTGCCTCCGCGATTCGCCGAGGGTACCCAGCTTTGACGCTGAGGATCATGTGTAGCATTCATAGTTGCATTAACGAAGGGGCTTTCCCGTGAAATGTTTCTTTAGCGCCTGCCAGACCTGGAAGTAATCGCGCTGCAGGTACTCCGTCTCCAGCGCGAAGCGCGTGGGGTGAAGCACCAGTTGGGTCTCAAACATAAAAGCCAGCGTGTCCCCAAGATAACTAGGCTTCAGATCAGCTTTCTCGGCCTTCTCGAAGGTCTCAGCATCCGGACCGTGTGCCTGCATGCAGCTATGCAGGCTGGCTGAGCCGGGAACAAACCCTTCCGCCTTGGCGTCATATTGGCCGAAGATCAAGCCCATGAATTCGTTCATCGCATTGCGGTGGAACCACGGAGGACGAAACGTGTGTTCGGCAACCATCCAACGCGGCGGGAAAATGACAAAATCGACGTTTGCTGCACCTGGAACCGCGGTCGGCGCCGTCAACACGGTAAAAATCGAGGGGTCCGGATGATCGAAGCTCACGCTGTTAATGCAGTTGAAATTGGCCATGTCGTACTTGTAAGGCGCGTAGTTGCCGTGCCAGCCGACCACATCCAAGGGCGAGTGATCGATGGCCGCCGACCATAGCTTGCCCTGAAACTTGCACAGACTCTGAAATTTGCCGTCCACATCCTCGAAGGCAGCTACGGGGGAAAGAAAATCACGTGGGTTGGCCAGCCCATTGGCGCCGATCGGACCCAGATCGGGCAAGCGGAAGGACAGACCGAAATTCTCGCAGATGTAACCGCGGGCGGAGTCTTCCAGCAGCTCCACCCGCATCTTCAGGCCGCGTGGGATCACGCACAGTTCCCCCGGCGCCACCTCAAGAATGCCCAGCTCGGTGAAGAAGCGCAGCTCGCCTTGTTGCGGCAGGATCAGCATCTCGCCGTCGGCGTTGGAAAAGAACCGTCCCGACATGCTTTGATTGGCAGCATAGATGTGCACCGCGCACCCCGTTTGTCCTGCCGGGCCGCCGTTGCCGGCCATGGTGATGATGCCATCGAGGAAGTCGCAGGGAGCGGAGGGAATAGGAAGAGGGTCCCAACGGAGTTGGTTGGGTGTGGCAGGAAGTTCGTCGTAGCGTTCCCCAGTCCAGTTGCCAGCCGGCAATTCGACAAAGGGCCGATGGGTTACCGAGGGGCGAATGCGATAAAGCCAGGAGCGGCGGTTGACGGCCCGGGGAGCGGTGAAGGGGGTACCGCTGAATTGCTCCGTGTAAAGGCCCAGCGCGGACTTTTGGGGTGCGTTTTGCCCTTTGGGCAAAGCACCCGCAATCGCTTCTGTCGCAAACTCGTTGGCAAATCCCGATTGGTATTCCAATTTCGCCATGAATTCCCCCTGTAGCTGTATACCGGAGCAGGCTTACTATTGCCAACTCGGGCGACTGCCCCAACTATTAGGCAACTTTTAATGCGCCAGGGTGCCAACAACGCCGATACTCCGGGCAGATGCGCGACTTCTCCCAGAAGCAATCGCCTTCCAATGTAGTGGCCGCTCTGTCCTCCTTAGCCCGCCACCCGGCCCAGACCTTTTTTTATAGTTGGAACTGGAAATCCGCCCTGCTCAGTGCGTCGCTGCGCGCCCCGTTGTTTCTATTGGCCACGCTGCGCCACGGCCTCAAAGCAATCTCAATCGCCGTTTTGGTGGAGGCTTTCTACAGCGCTTTCATCTCCGGCTGCTTCGGCGCCTTTGTGCAGAAGATGCGCAATACCCGCCCGCTCTGGGCCTCCGCTCTGCTGATCGTGGCTGTTCTTCCCGCCCTTGTGCTTTGGTTTGACTACCTCTTGCATCTCTATACCGGGATGCCCAACCTGAAAGGAGGCATGTGGGCCGCAGCGATCCTGTGTGTGCTTTCATCGCTGTTTAATTGGTATCTCATGAAGCATGGGAACCTCCTGGTTGGTAAGTCGGGACGTCCATTCGCTTCTGACCTGAAGCGAATGCCTCGTATGGTGTTCGACTTCGTTGCCTTGATTCCGCGGTATTGCTACCGCTTTGTGCGCAGCTCCAATCTCCGCTTGCAGGCATAAATGGCGATTAAGACACTCCACCTGACGAACGCGTTTCACACTCACTCAGGTGGCATCTCCACTTTCTATATGGCCATGCTCAATGCTGCTAACCAGCAACAACGGGAGATGCGGCTGATTGTTCCGGGTGCCGAAGAGAAGGTGGAGCAGGTCGGCGCCTACGGCAGGATCTATTACCTGCGCGCGCACAAAGCGCCGCTTAACGATAGTTATCGCTGCATTTATCCTGTTCAGTACCTGCATCCTCACCAAACCCTGCGTAAGATCCTGCACGACGAGCGCCCCGACCTGATCGAAGTCTGCGATAAATACAACCTGCATTATGTGGGCGGCATGATCCGCGAAAAGCTGTTGCCGGAGCTGGACTTTCGTCCTGTTATGCTCGGGCTTAGCTGCGAACGCATGGACGAGAACGTAGCCGCCTATGTCGGCAACAGCCTCGTTCATCGCTGGTTCTGTCGGTGGTACATGCACTGGATGTATTTCCCCTTCTTCGACCATCATGCGGCTGTCTCCGAGCATGCGGCGGCGGAATTGTTGCCGGCGTCTCAAAGCCATCGGGTGGAACGTGGCATCTGGGTTCGCCCCATGGGAGTCGATGTGGCGCGATTTTCCCCCGGCCGGCGCTCTTCGGCCATGCGCCAACATCTCCTGAAAAAATCAAATGCTCCCGCCGCCGGCACTCTGCTGCTCTATGCCGGGCGGCTGGCGCCGGAGAAGAATCTGCCTCTCCTGCTTGAGATGATGCAGGTGCTCGATCGCGATCCTGGGCGCGATTACCGGCTGATTATGGTCGGCGATGGCATAGAACGCGAACGTCTGGAGCGCTTGAGCGCGCAACTGGTCCCAGGCAAAGTCTGTTTCTTTGACCACATGACCGATCGCGAGCAGCTCGCCGAGGTCTATGCAAGTTGTGATCTCTTCGTCCATCCAAACCCGCGCGAACCTTTCGGCATTGCACCCCTCGAGGCGATGGCCTCGGGGCTGCCTTTGGTGGGGGCCAACAGCGGTGGACTAATCTCCTTTGCGAATGACGCCAATGCCTGGCTGGCAGAGCCTGAGGCCATTGCCTTTGCCGGAGCGGTCCGGCAAGCACTGCAGGATGATACTGCGCGGCTTGCCAGGGTGCAGGCAGGTCTGGCCACCGCCGTTGAGCATAGTTGGGACTCGGCAGCGCTTGCCTACTTTTCCCTTTATGATGCAATCCATGCAGAGTTCTGGGGTGTGCGGAATTCTGAGCCTTGTCCGCCTTACGCCCGGTCTACTCGGGCAACAAGTTTTGCCGATGCCGTAATTAACACGTCCTCGGTGCTGGCGCAGGCTCTGTTCCATGCCGTGGTGCGCTTAAGCAACCAATACGCACACATCGTTTCGGGAAATCCATCTCGGGGTTACGTTCAAATGGTGCCATCCGTAACTGGGAAAGATGAGAAGCAGCGACCATTTTGCATCCAAGAAGGGCAGACTTAGGGAGAATCAAATGTACACAACAGGCAGGCGGGATCAACAAATGCGCAACCAGGGGTCTTGGCATAGGACAGTTGTGGCCTGCTGGTTGCCGATCATGGCCTTACCGCTTCTGACGTGCGTGCCTGCCGCTTGGTCGCAGGCAGAGCCTGCCCTGCCTCCCCTGAGTTCGGAGCAAGTAGTACAGCATTTGATGGAGAAGAATGGGGAACGTGCGGCCGCCCTGCAGCACTATGTAGGCAAACGCAGTTATCGTCTGGAGTATCACGGATTCCCGGCCTCTGCTGAGGCGACGATGGAAGTAGAAGTAAACTTCGACGCGCCTGCTTCCAAGCACTTCACCGTCGTGAGCGCCACTGGATCGAAGCTGATCCAGACCAGGGTGTTCCACCGCTTGTTGGAAACTGAAGAGCAGGCCGGGGACGCAAGCAACCGGAAGCAAACCGAGCTTGGATCCGAGAATTACACCTTTTCCCTTGCCGGCACCGAGGGCACAAATTATGTGCTGAACGTTGAGCCTAAGGTTGAGAGCAAATTTCTATATCGCGGCAAGATTTGGGTGGACGGGCACGATTTCGCGGTCACTCGCATCGAGGCCCAGCCGGCCAAGAGTCCGTCGTTCTGGACCACCAAGTCGATGATTCATCACACCTATCAGCGAGTGGACAGCGAGTTTTACCTGCCCAAGGAGAACCGGACAATCACCAGTGTCCGGCTCGGCGGAACGGCCACGCTCACCATCGAATATCAGTCTTACCAGGTCACTGCCGCCAAACCTCTTGCCTTGGCGAGGAAGCCGATACCGTCCAGGGAGGCTTTCGCGTGGCCCGACGGCGGATCCAGCCAGGAAGTCGCGAACTTCATGTCATCGCGAAGGTGACGCGACGAGCCCGGGTCTAACAGGACGCGGAAAAATTGACTCTTTAGCCCCTGCAGCCCCTGCTCCTAAGTCTTTCCTGCCCGGTGGCGAATTTCTCCGCGGACTGCCTCATCCCGCCGTCGCGAAAAAGAATCATGCCTGGTAGTAAAATTTGCCCGAGGGAGCATCATGAGCGGGCAAGTTATCCGTGTGCTTACAGTGGACGATCATCCGCTTTTGCGGAGCGGAATCACGGGCGCCATCATGGCCCAGCCGGATATGACTGTGGTGGCGGAGGCAACCGATGGTGACGAGGCGGTCGCGCTATTTCGAGCGCACCGGCCCGACATCACGCTCATGGATTTGCGCATGCCCAAAACGAACGGCATCGAAGCGATTGCCGCGATTCGCAAGGAGTGGCCCAATGCCCGCATCATCGTGCTGACTACTTACGGTGGTGACATACAGGCCTTGCGGGCATTCAAAGCGGGTGCCTCCGGGTACCTGCTCAAGACCATGCTGCGCACCGAATTGATCGACACCATACGGCTGGTGCACGCCGGCCACCGTCGCATCCCGCAGGAGATCGCGTCGGAGATGGCCGAGCATGTTGCCGATGACGCGCTCACCGAACGCGAGATCCAAACTCTACGTAGCGTGGCCAGTGGCAGCTCCAACAAGATCATCGCCGAACACCTGGGCATCTCCGAGCACACAGTCAAGGGACACCTCAAGAGCATTCTCACCAAGCTGGGAGCCACCGATCGAACCCACGCAGTCATGATCGCGCTGAAGCGCGGTTTCCTCGACATGTAGGGAGTTTCAAGTTTTCAGCATGTCTGCGGGTTATTTTCGACAGAGGAATTTGAGCGTTCTTGCTCGAGTGGCGGAATTTTGAGATGGATTAGTCCAGGCCCTATCAGGGTGTCGCCGGATTACCTGCTGTGTCGTCACCATACGTGGGAAACGGGTCAGGCTCCGTGCTCGTAGGCATGCTCCGAAGCGTAGCTAGATCAGCCTGAACTCTTGCCCAAAGCTCGGGCTTCTTCTTGGTGGTGATGGGAGCATCCGGATTGGAGTAATAGGCCAGGATGTCCTCTTTAATCCCCGGTGGCACAGGCCGGGTAGGCTCCAGCGTCAAACGGTGGAGAAGATCGGCGTAGGTCGCATCGGTGAGCGGATAACCGCCCGGTCTGACTACACTGCCGGTATCCAGATCGCGATTGGGCAGAGGGTGCCGCGGGTCGCTGGATTGACGCGGGACATCCTGCTTGGCGGAAGGATTAGCAGGCAGCGGAGCATTAGGCGGTGGTTGTGACTGGGTATCGGCAGCGGCAGCGCTCCTGGCAGTGGACCGAGTCGTTGGAGGAGGCGTAAAGCGAGCGACTACGCGCCGTAGCGAACTATCGGAATTCATGACGCTATGGACATACTTTTCCTCTGTATCTTGAGTGGGACCTTTCACTGCGGCGAGTCTGAGTGGTCCGACTTTAGGGACAATAAAAAGAAACCCCGCCAGGGTATACGTTCCGATCCCGGCCTTTCGCCGGTAATGGTCCCAGTCGTTCTCCGCTGAAACTCTGGCCACCTCCCTTTGGAATGCCGCCATTTCTTCTGTGCGCGGGTCAGCGGGTTCATGCTTGCGATGAAGCAGAGTGACCGCGTAGGCGATGCGTGGAATAAAGGCACGGGTTGCGAACCGGTATCCGCCCACATTCAAACGCCGGCCGCGCGTGCCGCTGAAATCTTCCTGCAAACCATAGGTCTGATAAAAGGCCAAAGTCACCTGTCGGATCGGAACCTCCAGCCCCACGTGACGAAGGTAGTGCACCGGAGCCATGCGATGGTGGGCAATCTCATTAATATCGAATGCGAATTCGGTGCGGACATGCTGCGACTCGCCCTCGGCATAGTTGACGACCGGCCCGTACTTCTCGGCCAGTTTCGGAAACTCGACGGGCACAGCAAGGTTGATCGCTTGTGCGTGCCCTACTGTATCGCCAATGTAGTGGGCCAACGCCCCCACTGCGAAGGCGAGTTCATCGGCGTTGCCTGCATTGCGGAAAAGGTTGATTACGAAATCACCCGTGCGGACATAGTGGGTAAGGTCGGAAAACGACTTGTCCCCTAAGGGATAGTAGCCAATGTCCTGAATAACGCAACCGCCGTACGCGTAGGCTCGTGCATGCTCCAGCTGTTCCGGCGTGAGTGTTGGATAGCGGCTGAGAAGGAGCGGAACTATAGAGTTCTTCCACGAAAGATCGATCAGTTGTTCGTGGGTAAAAAGGGAATAGGCGCCGGCGACTCGAGGAAGAGGGAAAAGCACGAACAGCGTCAGAACAGCAATCCGGGGAATACGGCCAAACAAGGTCACCTATGAATAGTAGCGGAACGGTTAGATGTGCCCCACAAAAGCCTGGCTCAAAAGGTGAACTTCAGTGCTCCCTGCAGTATCCGTGGAGGCGCGGCACTGATGACATTCCCGAAGGTCGAACTCCCGATATCACCGTCAACCGACGTTGGTCCGCTGAATTGCGTGTGGTTGAAAACATTGAATGCTTCTACCCGGAAAAGCAGTGACTTCGATTCTGTGAGCGGCAGGTTTTTCTGCACAGCCATATCAAAGTTGTCCGTGCCTGGGCCGTAGAAAAATCGCCGTTTTGCGTTGCCTGGCGTACCTACCGCGTTGACGGTGAAGGCCGCAGTGTCAAAGTAGTTGTTGTTATTTTTGCGTGGGTTATGGTTCAGGTGAAGCGGGCCACCGCTGTAATCAGGTTCGTCGATGCTCGAGTTATTGATCCCGTTGGGATTGGTCCCAATCAGCGAATTGTCTCCGTTGTTGATCATAGTGATCGGGAAACCACTGGCGAAATGACTGATGCCGGAAAACGACCATCCCTTCGTCACGCGATTGGGACGAAAGAACTGATCGAACGGGAGCTGGTATTCGTAACTGACGACAACATTGTGCTTCACATCGAAGGAAGAGATGCCATAGCTGAGCGCGGGATTGAAGGGGTTGACCTCCTCACCGATGTTCGAGGACTGGTCCATCGACTTGCCGTACGTGTAGGAGGCAGAGAACTCGAGCCGGCCGCTGGTATGGCGGGCGCTCAGCTCGAGAGCATTGTAATTAGCGGAACCAATCGTAGACTGGAGCGCATTGCTGCCAAAGTTAGGCCCCAGCGGCCCGCGGGTTCCGTTGACCACGCCGCCGCTGATCGGGTAGTAGACACCGTTCTCACCCCCAGGACCGCAGGTGGGTGTTCCCGGCTGCACCTGGCTGGGCTGGCTGAGGCTCAGGCATAGCGCCGGATTACCCGGATTGGGCTCGATGAGAACGCGCTGGTGATGGCTCGAAGTGCCCACATAACTGGCGCTAAAGACCGTGTTCGGACCTGCCTGCCGCTCGATCGAAACCATCCATTCCTCGGTGTAGGGCGTGGTGCCATGGATGTCGTATCCGGGGATGCCTTCGATGGGTTCGTAGGTGGCCCAATCGATATTAGGGTCGGGGTTGCGGCGTGAGGAGTTCAGCGGAGCAAAGGTATAGGGGAACGGCTGGCCATTGTTCTGCCCGGTGGACGCGGTAACGAAAGGGGTTGCAAAGAGCGGGGGCAGCGGGCTGGTATAGGTCGTGCCATACGGGGCGTTCGCCGCCAGCACGCCGATCGACAGCGCATCGATCGCGGTGTAGAAGTTGCCGATGCTTGCCCGCACGCTGGTGGTTCCCGGAGCGCCCACCAGCTTTCCCAGAAAGCTGCCTGGCTCCGGCTGCGGCGACCAGGCCACACCTACACGCGGCGCAAAGCTCGTGTTGCGCACCGGCGCCAGCGTATTGGCCACACCTTGATTGCCTACACGATCGCCTGGATAAAGAATGCCCGCCGGCGCGCCGGGAAAGACCACCGACTGTGCGCCGGCAACAAAGGTCGAAATCTGGTTGTACTTTTCCGACCAGGGCGCGATCCGATCCCAGCGCAGGCCATAGTTCAGCGTCAGGTTGGGGAACAGGCGCCAGCTATCCTGGGCGAAAACGCCCACATACTTGTTCCGCGCATAGAACGGGTTGAGCTGGCTCTGGTTATATTGGCTCGGTACGCCGATCAGGTAGTCGGCAAAGTCGATACCCGTTTCCTGACCGGAGAAAACGAAACTGCCATTGAACTGCGCAATGGGTGTGGCATTCACTTGATCGGCATGAAACTCTCCGCCGAACTTGATGGTGTGATTGCCCACAACCCTGGAGAACGCGTCAGTGATCTGATAGATGTTGTTCACTTGAACGAGCTGGTTGGCCGCCGCACCAGTAGAGTATCCATTGAAGTTGAGGTTCTCCACGCCCTCTCCCCTGGGATCGAGAGCGACGATGCTGGGAGTGCCATCGGCATTCTCAAAACCCTGCGAAGTCAGGCTTACCCCAAGGCCCCCTACCGGCTGGCCGAGATTGGTGTAATCGCGCATGTAGCTCAAGTGAAGCTCATTGACAGTCCTGGTATTGAAGGCCTTGGTATCACCCAGCGAGAAGAGCTGCGCCCGGCCGGTCGTGATGGCATTGAAGCCAGGGACGCTGGCGCCGCTCTGCGCTACCGGGTACGGGTTGTCCAAATTGAAATCGTCAATAAAGTAGTAGCCCGAGAGCAGGCCCCAGCGGGTATTTCCATCCATGCGGACCGCACCCTTATCATCGCGGACAATCTGGTTGAACGAGGAGGTGGAAAATCCGTTGGCGGTATTCGGAGCCGGAATGTACTGGAGCATGCGCTGCGCCGGAACCGACCAGGCGCTCTGTGGAATCACGCCGGTAGGGAAGACGCCTGAGTAGAGCTCGCCGGCAACCACGGGGTAGCCCAACTTCTGGGTAAGCAAAGTAGCGAGGTAGGGGCCGCTCACGAAACCGCTCAGATCGTTGAAGTGGGTACTGGGGTCGATAAAGTTTCCGCTACGCTGGGCGGCACTCGGAACAGAAATGGTGCCGGTATCGATGCCCTGCGTCTGCCGCGTTCCTTGATAGTCCAGGAAGAAGAAGATCTTGTCCCGGCGAACGGGTCCGCCGAGGGTGCCCCCAAATTGGTTTTGACGGAAGGCCCCGCGGGTGGGAGAAAAATAGTTGCGGGCGTCCAGATCAGTATTGCGCAGAAAGTCGAATGCGTTGCCATGCAATGCGTTGCTGCCGGATTTGGTGATGACGTTGACCTGGCCGCCGCTGAATTCTCCATACTCGGCATCGAAGTTGCTGGTGATGATGCGAAATTCGGCAATCGCATCGAGGTTGGGAATTACCGCCGTGCCCGCGTTGACGTCCTCTTCCACGTCGGCCCCATTCACGCTGAAGTAGTTGGCGAATTCCCGCTGGCCGTTCACCGAGATTGTGCCCGGGATTAAGAGTGCCCGAAGGATTGAGAACCGTCGCGCCCACATCTTGCACGGTGGTGGAAGTGATCGACGTCTGCGGAGCAACCCCCGGCTGCAGAGAGAGCAAATCCGTAAAGCTGCGGCCGTTCAGCGGCACCGCCGTCATCTGCCGGCCGGTAATCACCTGGCCCAGCTGGGTGCTGCTGGTCTCGACATGCAAGCTGTTGTCGACCACGCTCACGGTTTGAGCGACACCGCCAACCTGGAGCGATGCATCGAGGGTGAGGGCCGCGTTTGTGTCGAGCACCACGTCGGTGCGTTGATAGCCAGAAAAACCGGAAGACTGCACTGTCAGTTCATAATGGCCAACCGGCAGCACGGGGAAGGTGTAATGCCCCTTGCTATCGGTATGCGTATGGTAGGAGAGACCCTTGGTGGTCTCTCGAACGATCACTTCGGCATTTGGGACCACTCGCCCTGACGGATCTTTGACCGTGCCGGCGATACTGCCACCCACGCTGGCCCAGACACAAGCGGCAGATAAGAGGGCAGCGGCGCAAGCCATCCGCACAAACTTGCCTGCAAGGTGGCTGACTTTCTTCGACATACTCTTCTCCTGATCTCTTCGCTTACTGGATCGTGATCGGAACGTTCACACTGGTCTGCGACAGCGATGACCCGCTGCCTGCGGTCCCCGTGACCACGACGGTGTAAGTGCCCTTGGGCGTGCCGGGATCGATCGTCGCGGTGCTGCCGCATCCGATGACCGTAAACAGGATCGCCAGGAAAGTCAGAGCAATCATTGCCTTGCCGCGCCACCTGCGTCGCGGCAACGCGAACAGAAAGACGCATGCGAGACTAGCGCCGCCACCGGCGGCGAGCCATCGTGGCACGGCCGTTCAGCTTGCTGCTGTGCGGATGCGCCGGTGTGGTGTTGATCGTGAGCGAAACCTGCCCCGTGCCGGTGAGCTGACTTTGGATCGATAAAACACGCCGACTCGGTCAGGCTGGACGGCATGGTGCAGGAGAGAGTGATGAGCGAAGTGTAGTTAGTGGCTACGTCCACCTTGACCGGGGCGATCGCAGCCGATCCCAAGGGTGCGGTCACCCCTGGAGAAGACAGTGCGAAATTTGAGATCGTGATCGGAAGGCTTGCTGAGACTGATTCCGTGTACGTCGCATCGCCCTGGTAGAACGCCGTCAGGTTGCTCGAGCCCGTGTTTCCATTGATGGTCGTGGTCACCGTTGCCTGCCCGTTGGTGAGCGTCACCGGGTTGCCGACATTCAGGCCGTTGAGTTGGAATTGCACTGTGCCCGTAGGCGTGGAGGCTCCGGTGGATGCGTCGACGACACTCGCGGTCAGCGTGATTTTCCCGTTAGGCGTAACGCTGGAGGCCGAGGCTGTGGCGGTGGTTGCCGAGGCCGACCCGGCGGATGGCAGTACCTGGATCTCGCCCATCATGCCGGCATCTTCGTGTTGCAGGATGTGGCAGTGATAGACGAACGTCCCGATAATATTCGGATCGCGGAAGTCCATCCGTACTTTCACGCTTGGATAAGGTCCACTGCCGCTCCAGTACGGCAAATCCACCGTATCGCGGATGGCCGGATCGTTCACTGCCTGGCCGTTTACTTCAAGAACCTGAAAGTGAATCTGATGGATGTGGAAGATGTGATCTTCGAGCGCCGTATTCTCGATCACCCAATCTTCGACCGTGCCCGTATGCACAACGATATTAGGCGCCTGGTTCATTTCGAATAACGCGGGCGTCTGACCTTGTTCGGTGATGAAGAAGTTGGTTGGGCTATTAGGGTCCGCCGGGTTCAGTAGTACTTCTGAGAAATAGAGGTTGCGCTGGGCCACGGGTGTGGCAGCCGCCAGTGCGGCAAAGCGGGTCACCTTGGTTTTCACCGCTTGCGATGACAAGCTGTTTGCGCTGCCGCGGCTTCAATCCCGTTCTGGCTAACAATGTTCGCGATGGTCCGCGTGGGATCGAAATCACCATCCGGACCGGTATTCCAGTACTGCGTGGTCAATTGCGCCTGGTCGCCGGCTTTCGGTGTTGTCACCACAAACTCAGCGCGCGAGCCGGGAGGCATAACAATACTGGTCTCGCTTTCGGATGGTTGGCCGCTGCTGCCCGAAGCAATGGGATACCCGTCGATGGCCACCACCTGCATCGCTTGCGGCGTTCCATTGACGACGTACTGCAGGTCCAGGATGGTATCGGCGGAGGTGTTAGCTACGCGCCACAACTCTTGTTGCCCAGGGTTGGTCTGGATAACAGCCGGGGTGTATTTCGGATAGGTCACGGGAATGAAATTGATCGACAGGTCCCAGGCAGGGATATTCGGATCGTTGGCTTCCGACGCGGGCAGCACCTGGTCGCGGACGACAAACGTGCGTTCGGTCAGCCCTGCCAATGCCGGATCGACGTTCTGCAGACCCTCAACGATCAGCGCGCCGGTCGCGCCTCCCTGGACCTGTCCTTCTGAAAACCCGTGCGGGTGCGGGTGATACCAGTACAGTCCAGGCGGTTCGTTGGCTGGGATCTGCACTTTGTAATCGAAGCTCTGCCCCGGCGCAATCAGCGTGTGCACAACCTCATCCTGCCCGCAAACCGGCGCCGCGTTCATCCCATGGAAGTGGATATTTGTCGCAGTCGCAGACATGTTTCCATTGCAGGCGTGTGCTGCTGGGGTGCATTCGGTGAGAGGCTCATCTTCATGCCCGCCATATTGTTCGCAGTTGCGGGAAGGTCATTCTGAAAATGAATGATTAACTGATCGCCCGGATTCACCCGGAGCGTGGGCGCTTGCAAGCCCGTATCCGTCACGTAGCAATAGCGAACCAGCCCCTGTGAATCGGTAGCCGTGAGGAACTTCATCGTGACTTCGAGCACCCCGTTTTGGCTCTCCAGTTCCGGCGGCGCCGTGGTAGCCGAACCGGCAGAAAAGCGTGCGCACACCTGGTCTGCCGTATCCGTGCCGGCGGCCGCCGGCGACGCCATTTTCGCCATGTCCTGCGCCGACATAGCCCCATGTCCTTGTGCGCGCTGCGCTCTGGCTGGGAGAAGAGTTACGAAAAAGAGGCAAATCCAGAAAGGAATTCGAAACGGCAGCAGATCAACGTCCACGTTCACAATCGACTCCACCGGCCTCGCCAGGCGCACGTTTAGTATTCTGGCCACCGCGAATGAGCAGTGGTCATGGTGACAGTTGAATCCTGCGGGCGGGGGACCTATAGTGAAGGAAGCCCGCAGTCTATTCGGCTGTGGTTCCCAGGTCCTCGCGGTCTCCGCCAAGAGATTGCCGCGGGGATCTGGTTCTTAGCTCAAAGAATCATCAGGACGCCTTTTGCTGGGCGGCACACTGCCTGCACATCCCTCCTACTTCGAGGCGCATTACCTGTACTGCAAAATCATTTTGTGCGGCGATCTCCCGCTTCAGGCGCTGGAAGGTCGGACTGTCAAACTCCTCAATCTTTCCGCAATGGAAGCACGCCAGGTGCAGATGGTCCTTTTGTGTTTTGACCTCGTAGTAATGCTTTTCCCCGTTCAGGTGCATCAGGTCAAGCTCATCGATCAGGCCCAGGCGTTTTAAGAGGTCGAGTGTCCGGTAAACGGTCGCGCGATCGATATTCGGGTCTCGCTGGCGAGCCCGCGACAACAAAGTAGCCGCATCCAGATGGGCGTCAGCCTGTTGAATGGTTTCGATCAACGCGCGCCTCTGCGCGGTCAACCGAACACCCCTTGCCTCTACCTCATTCAACAACTCGCAGCGCTTCAGCATCATTTCCTGTTGCGTCTAGTTGCGACTCATTCGCACTATCTACAATATACGACAAATTTAGTCCGATTACAACTACCGAGTCTAAATCTTCCTTCGCCGCCTTTAGTCACTCCGCGCTTCAGCACCTGCGTCAGAAGCACGCAGCCCGGATCAGACAGCGAGTTGTTGCTCGACGAGTTTGGTCCAGTAAGCCGCCCCAGTCGAAAGAATCGCGTCATTGAAGTCGAAACTCGGGTGGTGCAGCATCGGATTGAAGCTGCCAGACCGTTTAGCCCCCAGCATGATATACGCGCCCTGTTTCACTCCGAGCATGTAAGCAAAATCTTCCCCACCCATCACCGGCTGCACCATCTCGACAACGCCAGCAGGACCGGCAACGGCCGTGGCTGCATTGCGGGCAAGCGACATAGCCGCCTCGTCATTGATCGTGGTTGGCGCGACCATGTGCATCTCCACCTCCGCAGTTGCTCCGTAGCTTTCGGCAACGCATTTGGCTATCCGCCGGATACTCTGTTGGATCGTCTCGCCCACGCGTTCATCGAGCCATCGCGCCGTTCCTTTCAACACGGCTTCCGCCGGGATGGCATTGGCGGCCATTCCGGCCTGGAAACTGCCTATGGTGACCACCGCCGCCTGGTAGGGATCGATGGTACGGGAAACGATCGACTGCAGCGCACTCACCAGCGAGCTGCCGGCTACGATCGGATCGATCCCGTAATGCGGTTGCGCGCCATGTGCGCCCCGGCCGGTGATCCTGATCTCGAAAAAGTTTGCCGCGGCCATGATGGGACCGTTACGCCAGTGAAATTCTCCCACCGGCATCGAAGGGAAATTGTGCATCCCGAACACGCGCAGCATAGGAAAACGATCGAACAATCCATCGGCGACGACCTGTCTCGCGCCGCCGATTTCTTCGGCTGGTTGAAAGATCAGGTAGACCGTACCTTTAAAATTTCGAGTGGCGGCCAGATATTTCGCTGCTCCCAGCAGCATTGCGGTGTGTCCGTCATGTCCACAGGCGTGCATGACGCCTGCCTTGGTCGAGGCGTACGGCACCCCGGACTCCTCTGCAATCGGCAAAGCATCGATATCCGCGCGCAAACCAATTGCCTCATCGCCGTCGCGGCCATGGATCACACCCACCACGCCAGTTCCGGTAAAGGTCTGTATCTCGTCCACGGCGAACGACTGCAGCCGTTCTTGAATGAAGGTGCTGGTACGGCTCTCTGTGAAACCAAGTTCGGGATGGGCATGAAGATCCCGGCGCCATCCAACCATCTCATCATGCAATTGCTCAATTTCGTCGATCACCGGCATCTTCATTCCTCCTACATATCTATGTCCTCTATGTATATCCCCAGTGCGTCCCGACGAGACCGCCAAGGGTTGAAACTATTGCACTCTCCCCGCATCCAATGCCCGTACTGCTCACTTGGAAGGAGCACCCGTTGCAGATTGGCATTGACAGCTTCGCGGCAGCCATTCCGGACCCTGTGACCGGTGTAGCTCTCACCCCTGTGGAGCGAATGCAGCATCTCCTACAGGAAATTGAGCTGGCGGACCAGGTCGGCTTAGACGTGTTTGGTATTGGCGAGCATCACCGGCCCGAGTTTCTTGATTCGGCTCCTCCAGTCATCCTCGGCGCAGCGGCTGCACTGACTAAACGAATCCGCCTTACCAGCGCCGTCACCGTATTGAGCGCCGCTGACCCGGTCCGTGTCTTTCAGCAATTCGCAACTCTTGATCTGATCTCGCAAGGCCGCGCGGAGATCGTTGCCGGCCGAGGCTCTTTTATCGAGTCTTTCCCTCTGTTCGGTCTCGATCTCGACGACTACGACTCTCTCTTCGCTGAGAAGCTTGAGCTACTGCTGAAGATTCGCGAAACAACACAGGTGTACTGGTCGGGCAAGCATCGCGCTCCACTTACCGGACAAAGCATTTACCCCCGCCCCTTACAAAACCCGTTGCCCATCTGGTTAGGAGTCGGTGGCACGCCTGCCTCCTTTGCCCGCGCAGGTGCTCTGGGACTGCCGTTGATGGTCGCCATCATTGGCGGCGAGCCGCACCGCTTTCGTCCCCACATCGACCTCTACCGCGAGGCGGGCCGTCGTGCGGGCCATGCTCCCGAGCAGTTACGCGTGGGGCTTCACTGTATAGGCTTTCTGGGTGACACCAACCAGCAGGCTGCAGACGACTTTTTCCCCGGGTATGCGCACACCTTTACTGAGATAGGCAAAGAGCGCGGATGGCCGCCCACCACCAGGGCGCAATTCGATGCGTTGCGTGGTCCTACCGGGGCCTTGATCATTGGTGATGCAAACACGGTCACGAAGAAGATCCTTTACATCAACGAGGCTCTTGGCGGCATCTCCCGCATCACTTTCCAGATGGGCGTATCGACACTGCCTCACGCCAAGATGATGCGAGCGATCGAAATTCTCGGCGAAAGCGTCGCCCCCATGGTGCGCGAGGAGCTTTCGGTGAGCGTTCGATGAGCGAGCCGCGCCGCTGCGCCTGGGCAGAAAGCGACCCTCTCCTGCGCGCCTATCACGATGAGGAGTGGGGAGTTCCCGAGCATGATAGCCGCGCCTTATGGGAGCTGCTTATGCTGGAGGGATTCCAGGCCGGTCTGGCCTGGATCACCGTGCTGCGCAAGCGCGATGCGTTCCGCAAAGCATTTCGCGGCTTCGATCCGAAGAAGGTCGCTAGCTTCGGCGAGAAAGACATCGCCCGGCTCCTCGGCGATCCCGGCATCATTCGCTCCCGTGCCAAGATCGAGGCGACCATTCAAGGTGCCCGCATTTTCGAGCAGATGAAGCGCGATGGCGAGAACTTCTCTGACTTTGCCTGGAAACTGGCAGGGGGAAAACCAATCAAAAACAAGACTGGCCAAGTCCCAGCGAAGACCGCGCTTTCAGAGGAGATATCGGCGGCGCTCAAGAAGCGCGGCTTCAAGTTTGTTGGCCCGGTGATCGTTTATGCCTGGATGCAGGCGTCAGGAATGGTGAACGATCACGATCCGCGCTGCTTCCGGCGTAACGCCTGAGGGCGGTTGTAGTCGCCGCTCTTGCCTCCCGATTTGCGCACCAGGACAATCTCGCGAATCGCAATCGACTTGTCCATCGCTTTGCACATGTCGTAGATGGTGAGCGCTGCCACTGCTGCTGCCGTCAGTGCCTCCATTTCAACCCCAGTGCCGGCGACGGTTGCAACCGTGCTGTGAATCTCTACACCACCGGCAACCACGACTGCCGACACATCAATAAAACTCAACGGCAGCGGATGGCACATGGGAATCAGGTCAGCCGTGCGTTTAGCCGCCTGGATGCCTGCAAACCGCGCCACCTGCAGCGGATCACCCTTGGGATTTTGCGGTAAAGCGGCCAACACCGCGTCTGGCAGTTCAACAAACGCCGAGGCTTCCGCCTCTCGCCGCGTGGCGGGTTTCGCGCTTACGTCGACCATGTGCGCGCTGCCTTCGTCGTCGTAATGGGAGAGTTTTTCCATGGTCACGCTAGGCTAGCAGGATCGTAACCGTCTCACCAGCAGCCAGCAGCGGGCGGTCGGCCGGAACCACAAGAAAACAATTGGACCGGCTGGTGTTCGCAAGATCCCCTGAGCCCTGCCAGCTGACCGGCTCCACGGTCAAATCGGAGCGAAGCCTGGCCGGCAGAAACCGCGTCAGGCCGATTTTGACGTGAACGTCAGTGGCCAAAGCGCCCTGCGCGAAACGCGGTGGGCGCCCCGCATCGCCGCAGAGCGCGCCCAGCAACGGCTCGACGAACAGCGAAAACGTAACCATAGTAGATACAGGATTGCCGGGGAGCCCGAAGAAATAACGCTCTCCCAGTTTTCCAAACACGACCGGCTTGCCAGGCTGGATCAGTGCTCCGGTAAAAAAGAACTCTGCCCCCAGCGAAAGCAGAACCTCCTCCACCAGGTCGTACTTTCCCATTGAGACGCCGCCGGAAAGCAGCAGCAGATCACTCTCGAGCGCAGTGCGGATGATGCCTTCAAGATGCTTTCGCTCATCGCGCGCAATCGGGAGCCGCACTGGCTCGGCCCCAGCCGCCACCACCTGCGCCGCCAGCGAGTAGCTATTGGAGTTCCGAATCTGCTGCGGCAGCGGTTTCTGATCCACCTCGACCAGTTCGTCTCCAGTGGCGACAATAGCGACCCGCGGCCGGGCAAACACGCTGAGGTGCGCGGCGCCACATGCCGCAGCCGCCGCGATCTGGGCAGGGAAGAGGCGCGTGCCCGCGGGCACGATCACCGCTCCGGCGCGCGCCTCGGCTCCCATGGGGACAATGTTCTCGCCGGGCGCGATGCTGCGCCCAGGGGCAAGCCGCAGCCTGTCGGCCTCACGCTCGACGTGTTCCACCATGACCACACAATCGGCTCCGGCGGGGACCGGCGCCCCGGTCATGATTTCCACCGCCTCGCCGCTGTTTACTTCGATCGTCGCGGCATCGCCCGCGCGTAGGGAACCAGTGACCTCGACAGGTGCGCCCCCTTCCAGGTCGGCCGCGCGGCAGGCAAACCCGTCGCGGGTCGAGCGCGCAAACGGAGGCTGGTCACGGTCGGCTTGAACCGCCTCCGCCAGTACCATGCCCAGGGTAGAAAGCAGTCCCACAGTCTGCGGAGGACGCGAAGGCAACACGCGATCGGCATGCTCGCGCACGATCCGGCTGGCTTCCGCATAGCTCACCACCCGGGATGGAGCCGGACCAGGCAAAACTTCCTCCAGACAAACAAAGGGACGCCGGTAAAACCGGCGTCCCTTTTCACTCCCTGCAACCGCCGGTTAGTTCTTCTTTCCGGCGTTGTACTTGGTGTTGACCTTCTCCCCGATCTCCGCCAGAACCGACTTCGCTTCCGGCGCCATTGGTCCATCGGGTGCCAGTTCGAGGTACTTGTTGTACGCTTCCGCCGTGCCCGGAGGAGCGACGATCTTCTGCGTCTTGGGATCGACCGTGGCTTTCTGGATCAGCGCCTGTCCCTTCAGGTAGTAGGGAATCGCCTTTTTCGGGTCCGCCGCAATCGCCTTATCGGCAGCCGCTATGGTGGCGTCTGTTTGCCCGGTGCGGCTAAGAACAATGGTTTCGTTGGTGTAGTACATGGCCGCATTGGCAGGCTGCAATTTAGCTGCAGCGTCATAGGAGGCGGTCGCGTCCGGAATCTTGTTAGAGTTCGCGTAAACCTCGCCCAAAGCATTGTTATCGGCTGCTTCGATTTCCGGGTTGGGCTTCTTCGAGTTGGTATCCAGATCCAGCGCTTTTTTCAGCGAAGTCGTCGCGTCGTCCCACTTTTTGAGTCCGGTCTGCGCGATGCCCAATTCCAGCCATAGCACAGCAGCGTCCGGTTTTATGACCGTTGCCTGTTGCATCAGCGTGGCCGCTTCGTCGTACTTCTTGGCCTGATTGTCTGCCCGCGCCTGCTTCAGCAGGTCGTTCAGCTTACCGACATTCTGGTTTTCCTTGTTGATTTCTGCGTTCTTCGCCTTGGCTTCATCGAGCGCCTTCTTCTGTTCCGGAGGCAGCTTGTTCACGTACTCTGCGCGGCTTAGATCGAAGTCCTGCAGCGTGTCCGTTCCGGTCGAAAACTTCACATTGTCAAAGCGGTCGATCGCCTTTCCAGGAGTGGCATAGAGCGTGACGTAATAAGTGCCGGGCTTGATGCCCTCGCCCTTGTAGTCGCCGTTCGCGTCGGTGGTGAAGGTGAACAGCGGGGTCTTGCCATCCGTGGTGAGTATCACCTGGGCGTTGGCGATAGGCGCGTTGGCCGGGTCCTGCACGTGACCGTGGATCTTGGCAGTCGTGTCCTGGGCGCCCGCGAGGGCCGGCACCAGGGCAAGCACGACGAGTGCGAGCCAGATATTAAGTTTCGAACGCATAATCGATCTCCTCGAAGCAGGCGGCGATAGCTCGCCCGTATAGCACGACCACGTTAAATGGAAGGCCTGAACAATTCAAGGCCGCGGCAAAACAGCCCCTTGGTTTGGTTGGATGTGTTTCAGGCGCGAACCGTCGAAAAAACCTGCCACCAGGCGTCAAAAAGCGCCAAAGCACGCTCGCATTGCAGCCGGTGCCGCTCTTTCTTGTCCCGGATTTGCTTGCGCTCTGCCTCTTCCAGCGGTACCAGCAGATCGAAGGTAATGTTTGCCGGCTGGAATGTTTTCCCCTCGGCATGAGTGATGTAGTGCACGAGTGAACCGAGCGCCGTGGGACGTGGCGCAGCCACCGCCGGCTCTCCCTGGGCCTGTTGAGCGGCGTACAACCCTGCCAGCATCCCGGTGGCAATGGATTCGGTGTAGCCTTCCACCCCGGACAACTGGCCGGCGATCAGAATGCGAGGATGGTCCCGCAGGCTAAGAGTCTCTGAAAGCACCCGTGGGGCGTTCACATAGGTATTGCGGTGGATCTGACCGAAACGTAGGAATTTGGCCCGCTCCAGCCCGGGAATCAGCCGCAGGACCCGCGCCTGTTCGCCAAATTTCAGGTGGTTTTGCAGGCCGACCAGGTTGTAGGAGTCGGCGCGGAGGTTTTCACAGCGTAGTTGCACCACGGCCCAGGGCACCTTGCCGGTCCGCGGGTCGCGCAGCCCGACCGGCTTCATGGGGCCGAAGCGCAGCGTTTCCCGGCCGCGCCGTGCTAATTCCTCGATCGGCAGGCAGCCCTCGAAGTATTCCAGCTTCTCCCATTCCTTGCTCTCGACCGCTTCGGCGGAAACCAGGGCCTCGTAGAAGCGCTCGTACTCCTCCTTTGACATGGGGCAGTTAATGTAATCGGCGGTGCCCTTATCGTAGCGGGCTGCAAAGTAGACCCGCTCCATATCAATGGAGTCGGCTTCTACGATAGGGCTGATGGAGTCGTAAAAGGCAAGCTGGCCGCTGCCCGTTAGCCGTGCAATTTCCGCGCAGAGAGGGGCCGAGGTCAGCGGACCAGTGGCGACGATGGTGATCTGCTCGGGGTCGAGCGTGGTCACTTCTTCCCGATGGACCGTAATGCGGCTTTCCTGCTCGATGGCGTTCGCCACCCGGCGGGAGAATTCGACCCGGTCGACTGCCAGGGCATGCCCTGCCGGCACCGCGCTCGCATCCGCACAGGCCAGCAGGGCGGACCCGGCCCGCCGCATTTCCTGCTTCAGCAGCCAGGGCGCGGTGTTCTCGCTTTCTGACTTGAGCGAATTGGAGCAGACCAACTCGGCAAAATCCGCCGTCTGATGGGCTGGAGTGGAGCGTAGCGTGCCATCTACCACAGCGCGCATTTCATAGAGATCGACTTCGCATCCCAGGCGGGCCGCCATCAGGGCAGCTTCGGGGCCGGCCAGGCCGCCGCCGATAATGCGTATCCGGCTCAAGAGATGGGTTCCTGCGCCAGGCTTGCCAGCGCACCTATCGCCTGATCATTCACCCGCATAATGCGCCACTGATCCAGAAACTGCGCACCCATTTCCTGGTAGAAGTCGATGGCCGGCTGGTTCCACTCGAGGACATCCCATTGCAGCCGCACGCAGCCTTGCTCTGCAGCCCGGGCTGCTACCCTGGCGAGCAGCGCTTTGCCGATCCCGTGCCCGCGGAACTCTGGCCGCACAAACAAATCTTCCAAATGGATACCGGACCGCCCACGCCAGGTGGAGTAGTTGTAGAAGTACAGAGCAAACCCGGCTGCCTCGCCCTCATCCGTCTCGGCGATCAGGCATTCGAAGCAGGGGCGTTCGCCGAAGCCATCCCGCAGCAAGTCGGCTTCCGTCGTCTTCACTGCTTCGGGCTCCCGCTCGTAAGCAGCAAGGCCGCGGATCAGGTCCAAAATCAGAGGGACATCAGCAGGAGTAGCAAGGCGGATGGAGTGCATCGTCAATCTCTAGTTTACCGCGCTAGGTTCTACAATTTTCGGATCTCTGATGGAAGGGCACGACTTCACAGGTTGCTTTTTACCGGACGAGGAAGAAACTGCAGGTCCCTCCTCATCGATGGCCCCTTAAGCAACCCCGCCATGCTGATAGCGTGCCTGGTGTCGTCGCGCCTTCATCCGGTTGCCGCAGGTCTTCATATCGCACCATCGCCGGGTGTGATTCTTGCTGGTATCCAGAAAAAGCCAGCGGCACGCAGGGTCGCCACAGTCCTTAACTCGCTCCGCATCGCTCGAAACCAGCAAATCCGATGCTGCCTGGGCCAGCTTCCAAAGAGGAATCTCAGCATGTTGCTCCACACCCAACCAGCTCCACACCAACTGCCCATCGGCCAGCGACAACCGGCGATGCAGGGCAGCTGCGTGGAAGTGCTTCTCCAGTATCTCCACCTGCGCAGCCTGGGGCCGGCCGCCGTCAATCCGCCCATAGAGAAGCGACGCCAGCGCTTCGCGCAGCTCGATCGTGGACGTGAGCACCCGCTGCGCATCCTTCTCCCCCACCGTACGCCCCAATCGTCGAGCCTGTTCCGGGGTCAGCAGCCGCAATTGCGTAACCAGGCGGAGAAGATCTCCATAAGCAGGCAGCAATTCTGTTGTTTCTGTGGAAAATCGCAGGTCAAGAGTATTGACGAGCTCGAGCGCCGGGTGTCCGGCAAACAATTTAAACGCTTTGGGAGCGGCGCTCACACCTCCATTATAACTCTCAAAAATAGTTTCAAGGGTTACCTGTCACCGGGTTACAATGTAACCAGTCATGGCCACCACAACGGTTATTCCCGCCAAGCAAAAAAGCAGGTTCGATCTCCGTGTGTTCCTGGCGTTTGCAGCCATTTACGTTCTATGGGGATCGACTTACCTGGCGATTCGGATTGCGGTGCAACTGGTGCCTCCCTTGTTCGCCGCGGGTGTGCGCTTCTTTTTTGCCGGCACCTTGCTTTACGCAGTGATGCGCTTCTGCGGTCGCCCTGGTCCCACGGGAAAAGAGTGGACCAGCCTGTTGGCGCTTGGCTCCTTGATGTTCGTGGTGACGTATGGCGCGATCTTCTGGGCAGAAAAGTATGTGCCGTCGGGCTTAACTTCTGTGCTCGAGGCCACCCTGCCGCTCATGACCATTGCCCTCGAGGTCTTTGTCTTTCGCCAACAGCGCTTCCGCTGGACACTCCTGATCACCATCGCCGTCGGGTTTGTCGGTGTGCTTTTGTTGCTGCTGCGCAACCCGCAACACATCGCCATTCTGCCTTGTGCCGCCGTTCTGGGCGGAGGCGCCGCCTGGTCGTTGGGCGCGGTGCTCACGCGCTCTTTGCCGCTGCCAAAATCCAAGGGAATTACCGCCGGGGCGGAGATGATGTTCGGCGGCGCAATTCTGCTCATACTCTCCGCCTTGGCTGGAGAGATGCATCCCTTCCCGCAAGTCTCCGCAAAGGCCGCCGGCGCACTGCTTTACCTGGTGATTGCCGGCTCGCTTTTAGGCTTCAGCGCATTCGTCTGGCTGCTTGGCCGCATGCCCGCCACGCGCGTGGCCAGCCATGCGTATATCAATCCCGTAGTTGCCGTGGCGCTAGGCTACTTCTTCGCCGGAGAGGTCATCACCACGCGCATGCTAGTCGGCACCGCGCTCATTGTTTCGAGCGTGGCGCTCATCCTCATCAAAGACAAAACGGACGGACAAAGCGAACGCTAGTTGAGAAAAATCTCGTCGATGTAGCACCAACGCCAGTCTTCCCCGGGTTCGACCGAACGCATGATCGGATGCCCGTCTGCGTGGAAGTGAGCCGTGGCGTGGCGGTTTTTGGATGAATCGCAGCAGCCCACCTTGCCGCACTCCAGGCACATCCGCAGATGAACCCAGCTGTCGCCCATCTTGAGGCATTCCTCACAGCCCTTGGTGTGCGGTTTTACATGTTTGACATGATCCTTCACGTGGGTGCATTTTGCTGCGCTCATAGGTCCTCTCTCAATTTCCTGTGGTCACGACCGGTAGCTCGACAAAACTTGCCTGGCCAGGCGCGTGATAGATATGCTGCGCGGCTCGTTGATAGTCCGCTGGCTTAGCCCAGAAGATGTCCGGGACAAACGTCTGCGGGTTTCGGTCGTATAACGGAAACCAACTGGACTGTACCTGCACCATAATTCGATGCCCGGGAAGGAACACGTGATTCGCAGTAGGCAGTGCGAAATGATAGGTCAGCGGCTGATTGGCCGCAATGGGTTTAGCTTTCTCCAGACTTTCGCGGTAACGTCCGCGGAAGATGTCCGCGGAGATCATGAGTTGATAGCCACCCAGACTTGGCTGGCTGGCGACTTCGTCAGGGTAAACATCGATGAGCTTCACCACCCAATCCGAATCCGTGCCACTGGTAGAGGCAACCAGGTTAGCGATCGGTTGGCCGCTGATCTTTAACGGCGCGGTCAAGCGGTCCGTAACGAAAACCGCGACATCCGGACGCCCCGATTGCTCGCGCTGGTCGTCGACCAGCCATTGCGACCAGGTCATTCCGTTTGCGTAACCCATTGGCTGGATAGGCCGTGCGCGGTAGGGCACGGGTTTGGCGGGATCAGAAATGTATTCATCGAAAGCGGTGTCGCCTGGCTGGGGCGCGTTAAAGCTGAGTTTTCCTTGCTTGGCCAGGTAGAGCGGTTTAGCGTCGTTCTCGCCCGGCCACGATTTTAGCTGCCGCCACACATTGGTTCCGGTCTCGAACACAGTGACAGGAGCAATTTCTTCTTTAGGCGCTTCATCCCTCAGATAGCGATCAAGGAACGGGCGGAGAATCTGCCGCCGAAAATAGAGACCCGTATCGCTCGAGAAATTCAAAGCGCCCAGGGTGCTGCCGTCTTCTATTTCCTGGCCGTGATGCCAGGGACCAATCACCAGAAAAACCTTGTCATTGTCCTTGTCTTTGGGCTTGATGGCCTTATACACGGCCATGGCGCCGTAGATGTCTTCCTGATCCCACAAGCTGTCTACCAGCATGGTGGGCACTTTGAGCGGCTGGGCGGCCAGCAATTTATCCATTGCCTGGCCGCTCCAAAACGAATCGTAACTGGGATGCGCCAGAACTTTACGCCAGAACCCGGCTTGTTCCAGTCCGTGACGACGCCCTAGTTCCCCGGCGTTTCCAGCTTGCATGTAGACGTCGTAATCATCGAGGTAGGCGGTCCACCACTGCGCTTTGCCGTCGCGCGTTACCTCCTGGTTAAAGATGTAGGGCATGTTGACTTCGCGAAAAGCGCCATTATGAAACCAGTCATCGCCCATCCAGCCGTCGACCATCGGATTCATGGGCACGGCCACCTTGAGAGCCGGATGAGGATTGACCAGCGCCGCCAGGGCCAGAAATCCATCATAGGAAATCCCCAGGATGCCAACCTTGCCGTTGCTCTCGGGGATATTCTTCACCAACCAGTCGATGGTGTCGTAAGTGTCCGTGGAATGATCGACCGGCGTAGGATTCAGTGGGCCATGCAGCGGGCGGTTCATCACGTAATCGCCCTCCGAGCCATATTTGCCGCGCACGTCCTGGATCACCCGAATGTAACCACCCTCAACGATGGTTTCGAGCGCGTTGTCATAGCCCTGAAGTGCAGCGCCCAGGTGGGCGCTGGATTCATGCGTGGTAAGAGCGTCCGCATCGTAAGGAGTGCGGGTGAGCAGAATCGGCGCGCCCGAAGCGCTCTTGGGAATCAGGATGACCGTATGCAGCCTGACCCCGTCGCGCATAGGGATCATGACCACCCGCCGTGTGTAGTCAAAATCTGCGGTGGGCGTGTCTACCTTGGCTGGTGTTTCGCTGGGGAAGTCAGGGTACTTTGCAGGCGGGGTTTGGCTCCAGGCTACCCCACCAGACAAAAGGGCGCAGAGGAGAGCACACGCAACTTTTTGCATATGCAACCGAACTATAGGACCGACGCGCCGGTCATGTCGAGAGAAACCGCGATCCGGATCCGCACACGTCTGGGTGCCAGGTCTCAAAGCGAGACCTGGAGCACCCGACTACGAATATTAGGGGGAGGTCGGTCTAGTAGCGGCGGAGAAGCCGTGAGCCTAATTCGCGGTTGGCCCGTTGCAGCTTCTCTTCAAACGCAATCCCGATGGCGAAAGGCCCCACAATCAAGCCCATAATACAGAACCAAGAACCAATGGAGTTCCACATGACAGTGCTCCTTACCGAATCCATCGACGATCTCAAGAAAAAAAGGAGGAGGGAATAGCAAGAAAGGTGCACTACTTTTCTCTGGCGCGGACCTTGAACCAGATTGGGGAACCCCGGAAACCGAAAGCCGCGCGAATCTGATTTTCCAGGAATCGCTGGAAGGCAAAGTGCAACTTGACCTGCCTGTTGGTGAACAGGATGAAGGTAGGAGGAGCGACCGCCGCCTGGGTCATATAAAAGATCCGCATCTTGTTGGCGGCGGGTACCGTGGCTCGCTGGAAATCGATTTTCTCCAGGAACCGGTTCATCTGCCCGGTGGAAACGCGCTTACGCCGTTCCGCGGCTACTTCCTTTACCAGCTTGAGCACGGTATGGATGTTCTTTCCCTCAGCCGCGGAGATGAACACCACCGGCGCATAGGCAAGGTACTTCAGCACATTACGTATCTGCTCTTCAAAGATCACCTTGTCCGCAGGCGGCTTTCCATCCGTACGTCCGGTAGTCACCAGGTCCCACTTGTTAACTACCAGGATTACGGACCGGCCACTCTCGTGGGCGTACCCGCCAATCGTGGCGTCGTTAGAAGTGACCCCCTCGGTAGCGTCGATCACCAGCAAGGCAACGTCGGCTGCCTCCAGGTGTCGCCGTGCCATGACAACGGATAGCTTCTCCGCCATCATTTTGGTTTTGCCCTTACGGCGGATCCCGGCAGTGTCGACGAATCGCAGCAAGCCGCCTTCGTATTCCATCACCTCGTCCACCGCGTCGCGCGTGGTTCCCGGGATGGGCGACACGATGGCGCGCGAAGATCCGGTCAGCACGTTCAGCAGAGTGCTCTTGCCGACATTAGGCCGGCCGATAATCGCGATAGAAGTTTCGTGCTGTTGGAACTCGCCATGAGTCCGATGGCGCGACTCGCCTTGCTCCGCTTCCTCGGCTTCGTGCTCGACTGGCTCCACTGCAGGCACAAAGGTCAGCGTGGAAAATACCTGGTCGAGCAGCTCGCCCATGCCGACTCCGTGTTCCGCGGAAATAGGAAGTATTTCGCGGATGCCCAGGCGGCGATACTCCGCCGTTTGTTCTTCCATGCGTTCCGTGTCGATCTTGTTGACTGCCAGCAGCAGGGGCTTGCCGCCGCGCAAGAGCATCCGGGCAAGATCATAGTCGGGTGCGGCCAGAGGAGTGCGCCCATCGACCACCATCACAATGGAATCGGCTTCATCGAGCGCAACCTTTGCCTGACGAAAGATCTCTGACGGAATTAACTCCGGGTCATCGGGAAGGATTCCACCGGTATCAATCACCCGCGCATGTTGGCCCGACCACTCAATCTCCCCGTAAATCCGGTCACGCGTAATGCCCGGCTCATCGCCGACAATCGAACGGCGAGAACTGGTCAACCGGTTGAAGAGCGTGGACTTGCCGACATTGGGGCGACCGACGATCGCCACCACCGGCCACAACGATGTATCGACGCCGGGTTCGCGCTTGATAGGAGGCAGCACCGGCGCCGAAGGATCAGGCAAATCAGCATCGGGCAATTCAACATCGATTGGGGTCATCGGACCCTGCCTTTGCACGGGCCGCTTACGAATTTTGCCTAGTCGAGCGGCGCTGGCCTCCGCGGCAGCTTTGGCAGCCGCGCCTCGCTTGACCTCGGCGCGCGAGTGCTGGCCGCGGGTGGCAGGCGTAGCCCGGCGTGCAGCTTTCGCCACTGCGGCGCGTTTTCCCCCCAGGGAATGCGGCTTGGGCTTTCTCGCTTTGGTTCCTTTAACCGGCTTCATGTTCCCTTTCAGTCTTTCATACAACCACAATCGACCGTATAGACTTAAAGATTCCACGGCCTTCAACTTGTCTACCGCTACCATCTCCGCTAAGCCGCTGCCTACGCTGCATGACTTCTTCTCCCCCGGGGGAATGCTGTCGCACTCCACGCTGCCTTACGAGTTCCGGCGGGGGCAGCTGGATATGGCCCGCGCAGTGGAGCGCAGCCTGAACGAAGGCAAGCACTTGATCGTCGAAGCCGGCACCGGTACGGGCAAGACCCTGGCTTACCTGCTACCCGCCCTGCGCACCGGACAGCGGGTCATTATCTCCACTGGAACCAAGAACCTGCAGGAACAGCTGTTCTTCCGCGACGTGCCATTTCTCGAGTCCTTACTGGGACCGCTCCGTGTCTGCTACATGAAGGGCCGGGCGAACTACCTTTGCCGAAACAAGCTCTATGCCCTGCGCGATCAGCCAATCCTGAACGGCCTGGAAGAGATTGACCAGTTCCAACAAATCGCGGCCTGGGAAAAAACCACCACGACCGGAGACCGGGTAGAGATCGACGCGCTGCCGGAGGCGAGCCAGGTATGGTCCAAACTGGACGCACGCAGCGAGGCCTGCCTGGGCCAGAGCTGTCCCGATTATGAACGTTGCTTCATCACCGAGATGCGCAGGAAAGCGCTCGAAAGCGATGTGATCATCGTCAACCACCACCTATTTTTCGCGGATCTGGGCATCAAACAGCAGGCGAAAGCGGCTCCGGATGCAGGGGTGCTGCCCGAGGCGGAAGCGGTCATCTTTGACGAGGCTCATGAACTGGAAGACATAGCGTCCAGCTACTTTGGCGTCAGCCTGAGCAATGTGCGTCTGGAAGAGCTGGTGCGGGATGTAGAAACGGTGCTACGTGCCAAACAGGCACACTCCACCGCTCTTAAGGGATGCGGAGACATGCTGCGAGAGCGCGGGCGGATGTTTTTCGGAGCGCTGCCGCGCAGCGGCAACGGACAGGGCGATGGCCGCATGCCGTTCGAGCAGCGCGAGCAGTTCCTCGAGGAACACGGCGACCTTTACCTGGCAGTGATGAACGCACTGCACCGGCTGGAGGGCGAGTTGGAGAGGCTGCGGGGCGTCGAAGAATCTATGGGCTTGAAGAAGAGGGTAGCGGACATACGCGAGCATCTGCGCTTCTTGATGGAGGCGGAGAGCGGCAACACCGTCTTCTGGATCGAGCGGAGAGCGCGCAATACCTACCTGCAGGGCACGCCCATCGACGTTTCCGAGCTGCTTTCCAGTCTGCTGTTCGAGCAGTACCCCAGCGTGATCCTCACCTCCGCAACTTTAACTGTCCAGGGCGGTTTCGCTCATTTGCGCAAGCGCCTTGGGCTACGCGACGCGCGAGAGCTGGTGGTGCCGTCGCATTTCCGCTATGAAGAGCAGGCGCTGCTCTATCTGCCGCCAAGCATGCCCGATCCCCGTGAGCCCACCTTTGCCGCGCAGGCGGCGCGCAACATCCGTCGCGTCCTCGACATCACCCGCGGCCGGGCTTTCTGTCTCTTTACCAGCTACCAGCAGATGCGTGATCTTTATGAACGCCTGCTGCCGGAACTGGATTATCCCTGCCTGCTGCAGGGCACCGCTCCCCGCAAAGCGCTGCTGGAGGAATTTCGCAACACTCCCAATGCAGTGCTCTTCGGAACCTCATCCTTTTGGCAGGGAGTCGATGTGCAGGGCGAGGCTTTAAGCTGCGTGATCGTAGACCGCTTGCCTTTCTCTGTGCCTACGGATCCGGTGGTTTCGGCGCGCATGCGGGCCGTAGCGGCGAGCGGCGCCAATCCATTTTTTGACTACCAGGTGCCCGCGGCGGTAATCACTCTCAAGCAGGGCTTCGGCCGGCTGATCCGTTCGCTAGAAGATCGCGGCGTCCTGGTCTTACTCGACCCGCGCATCGAGCGCCAGCGCTACGGAAAAGTCTTCCTGGAGAGCCTGCCCCCTTACCGCCTGACGCGAGACATATCAGACGTCGAAAACTTCTTCGCGCAAGACTAGGAAGATGAAAATGGCGCGGATGAACAATGAGTGGGTGGCCCAGGTCTCGCTTTTGAGACCTGGGTTTCTACTCGCAAACGGCATCCGCCGGAGAAACCCAGGTCTCAAAAGCGAGACCTGGGCCACCCACTTAACGTCTCATCTCTATCATTAGTTTCTAGTAGGCATCATGTCCCGAAACCTCTACCTCCTGGCAGCCTCCTTACTCCTGTTTTCGCTCGTCTCCTGCGCCATGAGCCTGGTGCCCAACCCACTCCAGCCCGGACTGCCGGCGAACGGTTCCTGGTGGAAGGTCACCGGCCTTGTTCTCCTTCTCCTCTCGCTCCTCTCCACCCTCGCTGCGATCCTGACCACCATGTTTGAACAAGTGGAGCGTCGCAGCCAGGAGCGCATGAAGCGGGAGTTGCAGGAAGGCCTTGCCAACCTAAGCCGCAATCGGCGCAAGTGAACCAGCTACAATCAATCAGGTATGTATGAAGTCACGGTCGAATCCGGTTTCTCCTCGGGACACTACCTGCGCAACTACCACGGCAAGTGCGAAAACCCTCACGGCCACAACTACAAAGTCCGTCTGACCCTGCGGGGCAAGGAATTGGACCCGACCGGTCTCCTGCTGGATTTCAAGATGCTCAAGCAAGTGATGCGTCCGGTCATCGACCGCATCGACCACCAGATGCTCAATGACCTTGAACCGTTCACCAAGCTCAACCCGTCAGCGGAAAACCTGGCCCGCTATTTCTACGATGAAACCAACCGTCAGCTCAGCGAAATGACCGGCGGCCGTGTCGCCGTCAAGGACTGCACCATCTGGGAGACGGATGCAACCACGGCAACCTACTACGAGTGATCCTAATTCGCAGCCTTGCCGAGGTATTTATCGAAGGGAATCTCGAAATAGAAGAGTTCCTTGCCGTCGGCGTTCCGCAGCATACGCAGGTTGAGCTTGCCCCCGGCCAGCGGGTTGGCAACTCCTTCCAGGTCGTAAAAAAGAAAGCCGGCGCGCGTGGTGTGGGCCTCAACGGCGACCGCCGCGTACTCCAGCGATTTGAAGTCCTCTTCCACATCTTTATTCTTGGTAGAGGACTTGTTGCCGATACGCGGCAGCGGGCCCGGCAGCTTATAGCCGCCGTCCGGCCGCTTGATGCCACCGATGCGGCGCTCTACATCTTCCGGTTCCGCGGCCGGGATTTTGTCCCCCGCCGCAGTGATGAAGTTGATGCGCGCATCGATCAGGGAGATAGGCTTATCTCCGTTATTGGTAACAATGATGCGGATAGGCATGAAACCGTATTGCAGATATTTGAAACGAAAGATGGAAGCTTTTTCCGGAGTATTGTAAGGGTCGGCGGCAATCGCCACCTGCTCGGCAGGATGCAGATCAAACGCCGGATAGCTGGTGGCTACCCCGGCGGGAGGAGCTGCATGATCAGCGGCACCGGCTCCAGGGAGCAACAGCGGACAAGAGAGCAGAGCAGCGAAAACCCATACAGCAACAACCGATTGACGAAGCATTCCCGCAATCGATTATGAGCTTTCGTTGTGTGGCGAGTAAAGAGGGCTAGCCGTCCATGCCGCTCATCATCTACACCTTCGCGCTATTCATGGTGCTGGTCTTTGGGCTGCCTTATTGGCTGCTGATGATGGCCACCAACGGGAAGTACCGTGAAGGCCTCAGCGAGCGCCTGGGGTGGGTACCCGACCGGCTGCGCGAAGGCGACTCGAGAAAGACCATCTGGGTGCATGCGGTCTCGGTAGGAGAGGTTCTGGCCGCCAGCCGCCTGGTGAACGAATTGAGCGCCTGCGCGCCACAGTATCGCGTGCTGCTTTCGACCACCACCCAAACCGGTCAGAGGCTGGCCAGGGAGCGCACCGGACCCAACCACACTTTTTATTTCCCCCTGGATTTTCCCTGGATCGTGCGCCGCTACCTGCGCACCCTGGATCCTGTGCTGCTGGTGTTGGTCGAGACGGAATTTTGGCCTAACCTGCTCACCACCTGCCGCCGCTCGTCCATTCCTGTTGCGGTGGTCAATGGACGGATATCCGATCGCTCCCTCCCGCGCTACCTGCGCCTGCGCACCATATGGAAGCAAATCCTGTCGGGAGTCTCGATCGTGATGGCGCAGAGCGAGGAAGACGCGAAACGTCTGAAGGCGATCGGAGCACCTACCGGCCGGGTCTCCTTTGCCGGCAACCTCAAGTTCGACGTCCGCAGCGCCGAGCCGGCTGGCATCACCACCATGCTGCGCGAGAAGTTAGCCCCTGGAACCCGCGTTCTGGTGTGCGGCAGCACACTCGATGGCGAAGAAGAGATTCTGCTCGAGGCCTTCCAGCAACTGATGAAGACCTTCCCCGACTGTGTCATGATTCTCGCGCCACGCCATCCGGAGCGCTTTGCGCGCGTGGCCGGGCTATTAAAGAACCGCAAGGAGCGCTTCGTCCGCCGCTCCAACTGGATGAAGCGTCCGGCGAAGATCAAGCCTGGCACAGTGATCTTGCTCGACTCGATCGGCGAGTTGGCGTCTGTGTATGCGCTGGCCTCCGTGGCCTTCGTGGGTGGCAGCCTGGTCCCGGGCGGCGGCCACAACCCACTCGAGCCGGCGCAATTCGCTGTGCCCGTGGTGATGGGCACGCACTACGCAAATTTCCGCGCGATTATCGATACCCTGCTGCAGGCCGAAGCGCTGAAGTTGGCCACCAAAGAAACCCTGGTGCCCATGCTCGAAAATCTGCTGACCGACGTGGATGCAGCCAACGCGCTTGGCGTGCGCGCCCTCGAGGTCTTCCATCATCAATCGGGCGCCACCGGCCGGGCGGTCACGGCTCTGCTGGGTTTGCTACCCGCCTCATGACCCCTCTGCTCGCTCCACTGGAGTTGCTTTACGGTGGGCTGGTCCGAGCCCGCAATGCGCGCTTTGATCGCACGCCTCCACAGCGCCTGGGCTGGCCCGTGATCAGCATTGGCAACCTCTCCGTGGGGGGCGCAGGTAAGACGCCACTGGTGATTTGTCTGGCGGAACTGCTGCGGCGCGAAGGATTGCATCCAGATGTGTTGTCCCGCGGCTACGGGCGTTCGTCGCACACAGTAGAGCGCGTAGAGAGCGCCGGCAGCGCCGAACGCTTTGGAGATGAGCCCCTGCTGATCGCTCAGGCAACCGGCGTTCCGGTCTATGTCGGCGCCAATCGCTATGAGGCCGGCCAACTGGCGGAACGCGAACTCCACCCTCCGGGAATCCATCTGTTGGATGATGGCTTTCAGCATCGCCAACTGGCCCGCAGCCTGGACATCGTCCTGATGCATGGTACGGATCTGCATCAGAGGCTGCTGCCGGCAGGAAGATTACGAGAGCCGCTTTCATCGCTGCGCCGTGCCGATGTCGTTGTGCTTCGCCAGGAGGATGCGGAACTGGAGACTGCACTCCGTTCCTACGTAAGTAGCGAATGCCATTTCTGGCGCGTGCGCCGCACGCTGGCGCTGAAGATCCCCGTAGAGCGGGCTGTAGCCTTCTGTGCCATTGCGCGGCCGCGCGAGTTCTTCGACGGACTGATCGCCGCAGGAGCCGGGCTCGCGGAGCAGATAAGTTTCCGCGATCACCATCGCTATCGCGCGGAGGATATCGAACGGCTGGCAAAGCTTGGCCGCCGTGCCGGTTGCGATGCGTTTGTGATGACCGCCAAGGATGAGGTGAAGCTGGACCCCGCCATGCGCGCGCGCCTCAACGCGGTTGCTCCACTCTCCACTGCAGCGCTTACCGTCGAACTCGAAGACGAACGAGCCGCCCTCGACCTTATGAGAAAATCACTTATTGTCACCGCATCATGAACAAACCCGCGTCCTGATAATGCGGCTGGGCGCGATGGGCGACATTCTGCATGCCCTGCCGGCGGTTGCCGCACTCCGCCAAGCCCATCCAGACTGGTATTTCGGTTGGGCGGTTGAACCCCGATGGCGCCCTTTGCTTTGTGTCGACCGCATTCATTTAGTCAACGCGAAAGACTGGGCCCGCTCTCCTTTTCGTCCAGACACCCTGCGGCAGATCAGCGCATTGCGTCGGGAACTGCGGGAGGAGTGCTACGACCTGTGCATCGATCTGCAGGGCGCCGTTCGTTCGGCTGTCATCGGACGGCTCTCGGGCGCGGCCAGGATGATTGGCGAAGACCACCCCCGCGAATGGGCCGCGCGTTGGCTCTTCGGCGAGCGAGTGCGCACCCACGGCGTGCACGTCATCGAACAGGCGGTGGAGGTCTGCGCAGCCGCTGCCGGTCAACCCCTTTCCCCTATCCTTCCGTCATTACCAGTAAACAGCGAAGCGGAAAAGTGGGCAGACACTGTGCTCGAAGCAACGCAACCTAACCCGGTAGTTCTGCTGAGCCCCGGCGCGGGATGGGGCGCGAAGCGCTGGCCGGCGGAGCGCTACGGAGCCGTAGCAAGGGATCTAGCGCAATGTGGCTGCAAGGTTCTGGTCAATGCCGGACCCGACGAGCGGGCAATCGCTGCCGACCTGGTGAATGCCAGCGGCGGTACTGCCCAGGCGCCGGAGTTTACGTTAGAGCGGCTGATCGCATTAACCCGGCGAATCAACCTGCTCATTGCCGGGGACACGGGACCCTTGCATCTGGCCTGTGCGCTGGGCAAACCAGTGGTAGGAATTTACGGGCCCACCGACCCCAGCCGCAACGGACCCTTTGGCGTTCCCTTTAGAGTGCTGCGCCACCCCGAGAGTAAGCGCGACCATACCCGGCACGCCGAACCGGAAGCGGGCTTATTGACCATTACCCCGCAGCAGGTCGTCGCCGCAGCCAGGGAGCTGCTACAGAAGAATCCATGCTGAAGAACTGGAGCCGAGTCGCGCGCCGCATCCGAGTCCCCTGTGGCTTTCTGTTTGCCGCCTTTTATCTCTGGAGAGCCCGTCCAACCTATGCGTCGCTGGCCTGGAGTCTCCTTCTGGTAGTCCCCGGACTCCTGCTACGCGCCTATGCCTCGGGCTACGTGAAGAAGAATGCTGAGCTCACTGTGACTGGGCCCTATTCGTACACGCGCAATCCCTTGTACCTTGGCTCCATGCTCATGGCCTTCGGCTTTGCCGCCGCCTCGCGCAGCCTTGAGATCACGGTTCTGCTGACACTGCTCTTCATCATCATTTACGCCCCCACCATCTATAGCGAAGAACAGTTTCTCCGATCCACCTTTCCGGCCTTCGATCGCTACGCAAAACGCGTACCCCGGTTGCTACCGCGGTTCACTTCGGCACGCATGGAAGGGGACGGTAGCTTCTCCGGCACTCTCTATCGTCAGCACCGCGAGTACAATTCAATTTTGGGTGTCTGCGCCGTTTACGCTGTGCTGCTGGCTACTCTGTGGCTCCGCCATTGATTCGTTGGAGTGAGTTTGACGGTGATAAGGTATCCAGGACTTCTCGTGTGCTGTTTGGCGCTCACCGGTATAGCCCAGGCGCCTCCGCCTCCTCTGCTACCCCCAGCTCCAAATTTTTCTTTCCCCGCAAAACAGACGCTTACCTACGCGGTGGACTGGCGTGTGTTTCCTGCAGGGACTGCCACCTTCCACCTGGAGCAGGTAGCGAACATGGAGCACGTCATCGCCACCGGCGAATCCATTGGCGCGGTCAATTTGCTCTTTCGCGTAAACGATCGTTTCGAGTCTTACTTCAATCGCGCCACGGGTTGCTCCTCCAGTTTCGCCAAGCAGCTTCAGGAGGGTAGGCGCCAGCTGACCAGCACGCTGCGATTTTCTGATGGCAAGCAGGTGCTGGAAGAAAAAAACCTGGTGACGGGAACCAGCAAGCACCAGGAAGCCCCGATCCCACCCTGCGTCACCGACCTGATGTCCGCGATCTTTTACGGTGGCTCGCAACCGTTGCAGCCGGGAACCAGCTTCCATATGCCGGTGGCTGATGCCATGCGGGTCGTGGATGTGACCATGAAGGTCGAAGCACGGGAGCAGGTAGTAACCCTTGCCGGAACCTTTCAAACCATCCGTGTACAACCGGTAGCCGACGCGGGCGTAGTCAAGAACCGCGGCAACATCTGGATCTGGTACACCGATGACGACCGCCACATGCCGGTACAGATGCGTGCCCGCCTCTTCTGGGGAACCATCACCATGCACCTGGTAAGCACAGCAACCAAATAAAGCTGTTCCTGCAAGTTTTCAACCCGCGAGAACGCTCTCTTGAAAATGAGCTCCAACTTCCAGACGTTGAGTGGGTGGCTCAGGTCTCGCTTCTGAGATCTGGGTTTCTCCCCGCAAATGGTCCTAGCCGGACACCCAGGTCTCAAAAGCGGAGACCTAGGCCACCCACTTAACCGGGGGAGGGCAAACCCGAATTTTCAGGCAAACACTTTACCCGATCCCGCTACTGAATGCGATATCGCTCTCGCATCAACCTCTGCAACCTGGGCTTGTAAATGATGTTGTAAGCCAGCTCTTTGTCAGGAAACATGGCCAGCGCAGCCTTTTTACTATCGGCAACCAGCTCAGCAGCCTGGTCGACCGTGAGGCTCCCATCCTGGCTAATCACCGACATCACCATGTCCATCATCATCTGCAGGCGGCGGATCTTGCGCTGTTCCTCCATTTTCTCCTGGGCGGACTGGACGGAAGGCGGCGAGTTGAGCGGGTGGCAGGAAGATTCGTTGTCGCGATCGGACTCGCTAGACCCCATTTTGGATGACCCTTCCTCCTGATTTTAACGAATCGTATAACGGACCAGACCAGCAGGGAAACACAAAAAAGGGTGTAGGTTACCTCCCCGCAAGCGGGTGGGCACTTACCGAACTTCCATCGAGATAGAACGACGTAGCGCCCAGGGCATCGGTACGGAAGGTTCGGATGCCGCCGCTCTGCAGCCGGTCCAGGATTTCCATTTTGGGATGACCATACGGATTGTGGTGGGCGACCGAAATAAGGGCATACGTGGGAGCCACTGCGGCCAGGAACCGGGGCGTGGTCGAGGTCTTGCTCCCGTGGTGGCCAACTTTCAGCAGGTCGGAGCGAAGTTCCTCCGAAAGCATTTGCCCCTCGCTGGGCGCCTCGGCATCGCCTTCCAGCAGCACCGACGTTCGGCCGTAAGCCACATGAAGGACCAGCGAATCGTCATTGCTGGCGCCGGAGCCTGGAACATAATCAACCGCGGGAGCCAGGACCTCAACCTGGGCCCCGCCAAACTCAAAATCACTGCCCGCGGCCATGGATTCGATGGGAATACCGAGCCCGCGCGCCTCGGCCAGCAGCGCGTCGTAGGCTGGGATGTCAGGGTTGGTGCCCACCCAAAGCACCCGGGGACGAAAATTTACCAGCACGGAAGGCATTCCGCCCATGTGATCGCTGTGCGCGTGAGTAAGAGCAACCGCGTCGAGTCGACGGATATTGCGTGACCACAGCACCGGCGAGACCACGTCTTCGCCAATTTCAAAGTTGCCGCTGGGTCCCTGGGAGCTGCCTCCGGTCGGGCCCCCGGCATCGATAAGCAGGGTCTTTCCCTGGGGCGAAACCAGCAGCAGCGAATCTCCCTGGCCAACGTCGATAGCCGTCACTTCGAGCACCCCGGGCCGGTAGACCAGGGCCCGGGGATAAAAGACACTAGCCGCTGAGCAGGCCAGCGCAGCAATGGGTAGCCACACTGGAAACCGGCTGTTGCGTGCGGCCCAAACCGCGACGCCGATGAGCAGAATGCCTGCCGCAATGGCCAGATTGCCCGGGTTTGGAATACGGATGTCGCCGGCGCCCATAGCGCTGAACAACTGCACGATGCCGCTAATGGAGTGCAGCAGACCCGCCGTGACCGCCGCGGGCAAGATAGCCACTCCAGGCCAGACCAGCAAGCAGGCAAACGTGATCAGGGCGGACGGAAGCGCCAGGCCGATCAGCGGCACCACCAGTAGATTTACTGGAAGCCCGAGTGCGGTGACCCGATGGAAATAAATAGCCATGGGAAGAGACATGGCCAGCTCGATGAGCGCCGAGACCAGCAGCAGCTCAAAACTACGCAGTACGACGCGCACCAGGGCTGGGGGCAGCGTACGCGCCAGCCGGCGGCCCAGAAACGGTTGCAGGTGAAAAGCGACCAGCCGCAGGGTAACCCGAAACTGCGCCAGCCGAGGCGGCAAGTCAGGATCAATCACCACCAGTCCCAAATTCCGCGCGGCCTGCAGGTAAGGGCCAAAGGTGTGTTCCGCCACCGGAACCGCAACCCCGGCGACGATCAGTACTGAGAGCAGCGTCATCTGAAAGCTGGCCCCCTGGAGCGAGCGAGGGTCCAGTGCCAGCAGGCAAAGCGCGCGCAAAGCCGATAGCGTTGAGGCTGTTCCGTTGCCGGAAGAGAAGCCGTGCCAGCAAATACAGCGTCACCATCCAAAACGAGCGCTGCACCGGCTCGCCAAAGCCGGCCAGCAGGGCATACGCGAACGAGCAGGCAATGGTCACGGCAGTCGACCATACGCGGGGAAGTCGCAGCAGCCCGGCCAGGGCGAAGATGCATCCGGCAAAGATTGCCAGGTGCATCCCCGACACCACCAGCAAGTGAAAGGAGCCGGTGCGTTCAAACCCTACCCGGGCCCGGTGATCCAGGTATGTCCGATCGCCCAGAATCATGGCGCTGAGCATGCCCGCATCGGCGTAGTTGAGCAGCAGCCATCGTGGCCACCGTGAAGTGCTTGACCTGTCGGCAAAGTCGATCAGGCGCTGGCTGCCCTCCTGCTGTACCGAATGGAGCCAGCAGGGAAAACTGCCGCCTTTTCGCCCCGGCGCGACAGTAATGTTAGACGCTTTCAGCGAGCCCACCACTCCTATACCCTGCTGCCGCAGCCACGCAGTGGCATCCCACACCCCAGGGTCGAGATAGCGTTCTGGCGGACGCATCGCAACCCGGGCGTGGATCTCATCGCCGCAGTGAATGGCAGGAAGCGCCTGGTCTACCGGGCCGTACAGGGTGGCTCGCAGGCCGCCGGCCACCGGGAGGCCGTCCGCGGAAGCCACGCGCAGATCCAGGCTCTCGCTTTGTTCCTGTCGCGTGCCCTTGCCGAACGGAAGACTGGCCTGCGTAACACGCAGAGGAGTGGTGCGCGTCACTCTGCCCTCCACCACGGTCGAGCCACCGGAATCAGCGATCAGTCGCAGTTGCGATTGCGGATCAGGCGCCGGTTCGACTTCGCTCAGCAAAACGCCCAGCAGCATCCAGCTGCAGGCCAGGGGCAACAAGGAGACACGATTTGCCTTTTCCGCCGCCACGCCGGCGATCAGAGCCAGCAGCAAGCCGGCCGCCATGAGTATGCCAGGTTCTAACCACCAGTAAGGAGGCAAGCACGATGCCGGTGGAGAGCCACAAAGCAGCATAAAGCGCCGGCGCGCTCGAGAACGAAAGCCGTTCGACCCCGCGAACTCCCACTGTGTTTCCGCCTCAGCCGCGGACAAGAACGGTGACAGTTTCCAAATGAAACGTCTGCGGAAACATGTCCACCAATTGGATCGTCTGCAGGAAGTACCCGGATTCTAACAACGTCTGCAAGTCTCTGGCGAGAGTTGCGGGGTCACATGAAACATAAATAATATTCGGCGCCGCGATACGCGAAAGGTGGCCGCATATCTCCTTTCCCAACCCGGCGCGCGGTGGGTCAACCACAATCAAATCCGGCCTTACCTGTGCTGAGGACTGGCTGCGCAGAAAATCAAGCGTGTTGGAGCGGACCACCTGGTGCGGCCTGCTTTCTAAGTTTTTCTTTAGGTCATCACTGGAAAACCCTTCGGACTCAACCGCAGTTACGAAATCGAAATCGAGTGCTCGCGCGAACAGGCCGGCGCCTGCATAGAGATCCCATGCCGTCCTGCCAGCTCTGTTTTTCACCACCAGCTGCAGCAATTCCGGTAACAGAAAGCGATTGACCTGGAAAAAGCTTCCCAAACTGACCTGGTAAGTGAGTTCCGCAAACCGTATAGGTAAGAGAGCGCTCTCCCCAATACTTCATGTTTTGCTGGGTGAAGAGCCCCACGCCGGTGAGTGCGGGGAGCTCCACGCGCACGCGCTCCGCGAATACCTCGAGAGCCTGCTCGCGCGGCTTCTGCTATCTTGAAGGGGACCCGGGCCACAAGGAGATCAGCAGCTGGTCTTGCTCCCCATTCGTGAAAAATTCAACCTCCTCACAGAGGTCTTCAAGACCCGCAACGCGCTCGACCCCTGCAATGGCCTGTTCCAGCACGGGCGCAGCAATAGGACAATGAGTGACTGGTAACAGCTTATGCGATTGGCGCTGCCGATAGCCGAGCGTGGACCCCTTCGCCTGCAGCCGGATACGATTGCGATAACCCCAAGCAGGGCCGGCCAGGCTCGCAATCTCGCTCTGGATCGCGACATGCGCGCGCTCCAAAGTTTCCTTGAGAATGTCGAGCTTCATTTGTAGCTGGAAAGCCGGATCGGCGTGCTGGTACTGGCAGCCGCCGCAGCGGGGAAAGTACTCGCAGCCTGGCGCCACGCGTTCCCCGGACGGCTCGAGAACGGAGTCCAGTTTTCCGGTAGCGAAACTGCGCCGGTCCGTGGCTATGGTGGCTTCCACCAGTTCGCCGGGCAGCGTTCCGGGAACAAACACCGTCTTACCTGCAGGAATGCGCGCCAGCCCGTCGCCGCCGTAGATGGCTTTCTCGATGCGCAGCTTCATGTCTGGCTCATATAGAACAGGCTCAGCCGCGGCAGGTTTAATTTTTCCAGCAGGCGCTTGTGCAGGAATTGCTGCTCCACCTGGCGAATCTGCATCGCCGGCATGCGGCTGCGGTAGGGCGCCAGCTCAGCGGCGGCCTGTTGACGCAACGCAAGCAACTCAGCTTCCGGGGTAGTGGTGAGTACGACCGCAAAAAGCTTTTGCTCTAGGACCGTGAGACACTGCTCCAACTCCTCGAGCTGGGGCATTTTGCTCCTTACATCGTGAGCAAGCGCTCGCAGACGATCGGCAATCTCTGCCTGGCCGGCGACGAGGAGCTGTTCCGCAGCAGCTTCCAGGTGGGCTGCAATACGTTCCTGTTCGAAGCCTTGCTCCGCCGCTTCCGGCTTTGCGGGCGCCGTGCCAACAGCCGCTTCCTGCATTGCTTCGACCGCAGCCATGACCGCTTGCGCGCAGTAACCCAGGCCGTTGACACGCCGGATCCTTGCCTTATTTTTACGAGCGTCGTATTTGTCGAAAGCGGCGTCGATCCCTTGAAGCACTGCTGCCAGCGGAATGCCGGCCTCGCGCCAGGTCTCGATCAGCGCCCAATCAAGGGTGGAAAGCAGAAGCAGCGAGCCGCGCCGCCGCTGGAAGTGCTCTTCAATTTCGGTGAAGTAGTTGAAATAATTTTGCACGACTGCTTCAGGCGTGCTTTCCAGCTGCTTCGCTATGGCCGTGCTTGGCCTTGACCAGCCGATTCCGCTCGTAAATCAGCCGCAAACCTTCCAGCGTGAGCATGTCATCGATGGTCTCAATGTATCTTGAATCCTCTGCGACCAGACGGGCTAGGCCGCCAGTGGCAATCACCTTGGGCGTGGCTGAGTCCGGGGTTCGCATCTCGTTCAACATGCGTTCCAGGATGCCATCCACCAACCCAATGTAGCCGTAATACAAGCCGCTCTGGATGTGCGCCACGGTGTTGGTGCCGATCACCTTGGCCGGCTTTTTCACATCCACGCGCGAGAGTCTTGCTGCCCGCGCAAACAGTGCCTCGGCAGATATCGCGAGCCCGGGCGAAATCACTCCGCCCAGGTATTCGCCCTTTGCCGAAATCACGTCGAAGGTGGTGGCGGTGCCGAAGTCAACCACAATGCAGGGACCACCATAGCGAGCGAAGGCCGCCACTCCGTTGACCAGGCGATCCGCGCCCAGCTCGGCCGGGTTATCCACCAGTATGGGCATGCCGGTCTTAATCCCCGGTTCTACAAACATCGGCTTGACATTGAAGTATCGTTCGCACACCTGTCGAAGGGTGGACTCGAGCGGCGGCACCACCGAAGAGATGATGATGCTCGAGATCTCGGTCGCCTCCACCTTGCGCATGGTGAAAAGGTTAAGGAACAGTACCCCATATTCATCCGCGGTCTGGGTCCTGAGCGTGCTGATGCGCCAGTGGGTCACCAGCTCTTCGGAAGCGAGCCGGTAAAGACCGAGCACAGTATTGGTGTTGCCTACGTCGAGGGTGAGCAGCATAGAGTTTTCGTCATTCGTCCCGGACACCGCCGGAGTGTACGGTGCGCAGGCCCTGGGATGTTCGCACCTGGAGAAATCCGCGTGGGTCAAGGCCTGCCGTGACGCCGGTGTAGCCTGGGCCCTCATCCACGCGCACCTGCCTGCCGCGAATCCACGTAGAAGCGCCTTCGAGGCGGCTGAGGATGTTCAAGGCCGCGCCCGCTGTGTCCGCGCTGAGCGCTTGTTCTTCCCGGTAAAGCGATTGTAACAAAGCAATCAGCAGGTCCTGCCGCGCCCAGCTTCTGCCGGTTTCGGTATGCAGCGAAGACGCGATCAAACTCAGCTCGTCAGGAAAACTTTCCTGGTGAACATTAATTCCAATACCGACCACGGCATGCCGCACCCGGGTGACCTCGGCATTCAGTTCGGTGAGGATGCCACAAAATTTCTTCTTACCGAAGAGCAGATCATTGGGCCAGCGGATATCCGCTTCGAGCGACGTAACCTGGCGCACCGCCTCCCGCACAGCAAGCCCGGCGGCCAGCGAAAGCCAAAGAATATCGGCAGGCGCCACCTGCGGGCGCAGCAGGATACTGACATAAAGGCCTGCCCCGCGTGCCGAGTGCCAGCCATGGGCTCCCCGTCCCCGCCCGGCAGTCTGTTCATCCGCCACGTAAACCATGCCTTCAGGAGCGCCTTCATCCGCCTCCCGCATGGCCAGTACATTGGTGGAGTGAATAGAAGGGAAGTAGCGAACGTTGCCGGCGAAAGGAGTACCCGCCAAAGCCGTAGCGAGAGCCGGCAAATCGTAACCATCTTCTTGAGGAGGATTGGGCAATACTATTTCCTGATCGCTAGAAAATATCCGTAGTTGCCCGCATGCTCAATTCCACCGCAACGGCGGACTGAGTCAAAGCCCCAACCGAAATGTGATCCACCCCGGCAAGCGCGTACTTCCGAATATTCTCAAGCGTAATCGCTCCCGAAGCCTCGAGCGGAATCATAAGACCGCGGCCGCGCACAATCCCCACCGCCTTCTTCGTCTCCGCCGGGCTCATATTATCCAACAACAACGACTCGGCACCCGCCGTCAGGGCCTGGTCTAACTCCACCAGATTACGCACCTCGCAAGTGACCACCTGCCCGGGCGTTCGCCGTGCCAGGGCTTGGGCGACCACCTTGGCAATCCCACCACCCAAAGCAAAGTGATTGCTCTTGATCAGAATCCCATCCGAAAGATCAAACCGGTGGCTCTCCCCACCACCACAACGCACGGCATATTTATCCAGCACCCGCAAACCAGGTACGGTCTTGCGCGTATCCAGCACCTTGGCTTTTGTGCCCGCGACTGCATCCACATACTGCCGGGTGGTGGTGGCGATACCGCTCATGCGCTGCATTAAATTTAGAATCACTCGCTCACACGCCAGGATGGCACGGGCATTGCTCCGGATCACCGCCACCGCCTGGCCCTTCTTGACCCGCACCCCGTCAAACATCTCCGGGTGGTTGATGACCTCGAACCGGCTGGTGTTCTTCTTCTCCAGCCGGCCATAAATCTCTAAAAACCGGGGGATACAACCCAGTCCGCAGATCACGCAATCCTGCCTGGCCAGAACGGTTCCTGAAGCCCGTAACCCCGGCTCGACGGTCATTGCCGTGGTCACGTCGTTGGTTACCCGGTCTTCGACGAGGGCTTGTTCCAGGGTCGCCTCGACGCGCCTGCTCTTCCAATCCATCGGGTTGCGCCCCCTAGTTGCTGCAGTTCAGACTGTCCAGCGCGGCCCGTGTTTTGGGTATCAGAACGCCCAACTCGGCTGCGCGGCGCCGCAGCCCTTCTACCACGTTGGCTGGCGCTTTGGCGAGAAACGCCTCATTCGACAACTGCCGGTCGGCGTTGGAGATTTCCTTTTCAAAGCGTGCCAGCTCCTTGCTCAGGCGCTCGCACTCCACCGCAACATCGATCGTACGCTCATAAATCACGGCCACATCGAACCCCGGTGCAGAGCGCACCGCAGTTCCTTCGGGCATGGTCTGGACAAACTCAATCCCCGAAACCCGGGCCAACCGGCCGACGATTTCCTGATTCTGTTCGATGCCGGCACGTTCCGCCGGAGCCACGCGCAGCAAAATCGGCACCGCAGCCTTTTCTTCCACTCCTAGCTGCCGCCGCATATCGCGCACCGCGACGATCAACTCCTGCATCCGGCCCATTTGCTGCTCGGCGTTGTCGTCCAGCAGATCTGCCTGGCGCTGGGGATAACGGCTGAGCGCGATCGATTTGGCGGGCGGATGGTTCTCGTAAAGCGCGTGCCAAATCTCCTCGGTGATAAACGGCATGAACGGAGACAGCAGCCGTAGGGCCGATTCGAACACCATCAGCAGCGTGCCCAGCGCCGCACGATCGGGCATTCGCAGCTTAACCACTTCCAGATACCAGTCACAAAAGTCGCCCCAGAAAAAGCGATAGATCGTGTTGGCTGCCTCATGAAAGCGATACTCTTCCAACGCCTGGTTCATCTCGCCCGCAGTGCGATGCAGGCGGGAAACAATCCATCGCGCTTCCAGCGTCTGGCGGTCCGCTTCCAGTTTTTTCAGATCGCAAACGATGCCGGCCTCGGCCGCCCGTTCCATTTGCATGAAGATGAAGCGCGCTGCATTCCATATCTTGTTGGCGAATGCACGGTAGCCGTCGGTACGGTCTTCGCTGAAAGCAATATCGGTTCCCGGCGAAGCCATAGCCGCCAGTGTGAAGCGCACCGCATCGGTGCCAAACCGCTCCACGATCTGGATTGGGTCGATGACGTTCCCCTTGGTCTTCGACATCTTCTGCCGATCCGCGTCCCGCACTAGCGCGTGGATGTACACCTCACGGAATGGCACCGCATCTTTAAGCGTGCGTTTGCTCCCGTCAGGCATCGGCTCTTCCAGCATGAAATGACACCCCAGCATAATCATGCGCGCGACCCAGAAGAACAGGATGTCGAAGCCCGTCACCAGCTGCTTGGTCGGATAAAAAGCGTCCAGGTCGGGCGTGCGCTCCGGCCAGCCTAAAGAAGAGCAAGGCAAAAGTCCGGACGAGAACCAGGTATCCAGAACATCTTTCTCCTGCTCGATCCGCCCGCTCTTGCAGTGCTGGCAGGCCTCGGGTGTGGTGCGAGAAACCGTAATCTTGCCGCATGCCGCGCAGTGCCACGCCGGGATGCGATGGCCCCACCATAGCTGGCGCGAAATACACCAATCGTGGATGTTGCGCATCCACTCGAAATAGGTCTTCGAAGACTGCTCCGGCGTGAACCGTATGTGGCCTTGCTCCACCGCCGCGATCGCCTTATCCGCCAGCGGCTGAATACGGATAAACCACTGCGTCGAGAGCAAAGGCTCCGACACGGTCTTGCAACGTTCGCATTTCCCAATGGAGTTTACGTGCTCGCGCACTCCCGCCAGCAAATGCTGCGCCTCGAGATCCTCCAGTACCTGGTGTCGCGCCTTATAACGGTCGAGGCCTGCATATTTACCCGCGTTCGCGTTCGTGTGCGCCGTCTCATCCAGCACCGTAATCGAGGGCAGGTTATGCCGTTGTCCTAAAGCGAAATCGTTAGGGTCGTGCGCCGGTGTCACCTTAACCGCGCCAGTGCCAAAATCGGAGCTCACCCAGCTATCCGTGACAATCGGGATTTCCCGCCCGGTCAAGGGCAGGCGGAGCATTTTCCCGTGCAGGGGAGTGTATCGTTCGTCCTCCGGATTCACCGCAACGGCTACGTCGCCCAGCATGGTTTCGGGCCGGGTGGTGGCAACCGTCACGAAGCCCTCTTCACCCACGATCGGGTAGCGAATCTCCCAGAGCTTTCCTTGCTGCTCCTCGTGAACCACTTCCAGGTCCGAAATCGCAGTCTGGCACCGGGGGCACCAGTTGACGATGTAAGCTCCGCGATAGATCAGCCCTTGTTCATACAGCCGGACGAAAGCCTCGCGCACGGCTGCGGAGCGGGGTCCATCCATGGTGAAGTATTCGCGTGACCAGTCAACGCTGGTTCCCAGCCGCCGCATCTGGTCCAGGATCGCGGCGCCATAATGCTGCTTCCACTGCCAAACGCGTTCGATAAACGCTTCCCGGCCCAGTTGCTGGCGCGTCTTGTGCTCTTCCGCCAGCTGCCGTTCGACCATCAACTGGGTTGCAATGCCGGCATGATCGGTGCCCGGAATCCACAGTGCCAGGTCGCCGCACATGCGCCGCCACCGGGTGAGGATATCGATCTCGGTGTGTTCCAGCATGTGCCCCATGTGCAGCCGGCCGGTAACATTCGGCGGGGGCAGCAGCACACTGAAAACGGACGCGGCAGTCGGAACGTCGGCGTGCGGCTGGTCAAACAGCTTCTCGTCGACCCAATACGCCGCCCAGCGATCTTCAATCGCGGCAGGGTCGTAGGCTTTCGGTAGATCTCGAGGCATGGGGGGTGTCTATCTTCGAAGGGGGCGGGGCTTTCCCCCGCCATAACTCTGAGCCATTAAAAACCGGCTTTACAGGCTGCTGAAACTCGGCTTTGTATCAGGCCACGACTTTAGTGCCGTAACTACTTCAAAAATTCGGGCTTTACAGGCTGCGGAAAGACCTCTTTTATATCAGGACACGACTTTACGGGCTGCACAAAAGCTCTGTTTTGTATCAGGGCACGACTTTAGTCGGGCCGTAAACGATCAAGAAAAGGTTCGGGCTTTAGCCCCTGCGGTAGTTGCCAGTCCCAAATTTTCTGGAAACCAACTTTTTTCCGCACCCTCATTAGCCCTTGCAGGCTTTCCCGCAGCCTCTTCAGCTTCTGATGGAACCGTTCAGTCCAGACGGTTCCATCAGATCCTTAGAACGGGTTGAGTTTGTCGATCCCCTTCTTCTTCTTTTCTTTGCTGCAAGACTCGTCGCCCTGATTACATTTCGGTGCCACCGGCTTCTTCTTCTTGCCATTCGTCGGAGTAGCGCCGGCATCGGTGCCCGTCTGAACCTGCGCAGCATGTTGCACATCATTGGTCTGTGCCGGGGCCTCCGCGGGTTTCTCTATGGGCGGAAGCGGTTGATTGTTGGCCGGACGAATGACCTCCAATCCTCCCGGATTCTGTGCTCCCGGAACCCCTGCTGCGTCCGCTGCCGCGGCTGCGCCCTCTGGTGTTACCTTTGGGCCCACCAGTACACCGGTTGCAGGCGTTGCGGCGGGAGGTCCAGACGAGGCGGGACCTGCGGCTTGAGGTTCAGAGGTCGGGGGTCCAGTGGCCGCTGGGGTGGTGGCTGGTGCCTCACCCGGTTGCACTATGCTGGCTCCAACCTGGGGCCCACCGCCGGCAGGTGCGCCACCGCCATTGTCTGCTGCGGGCACATTCTCCAGCGTCAGAGCCGAACCGCCATCAGCCGAAGCCGGCGCAGCCTCTCCGCTGGCAACCGCGGGTGCCGACTTCGTGACCGCAACGGACGGGAGCGGCTTGTTGGTGAGCGCCGCAGTAAACAGTGCAGTGTCCTGCTTATGAACATCGGGCGCGGTCACCTGCGGAACATCGGTCATCGTCGGCTCCCCGATACGGGCAGCGTTCACCGTAACCGGACCGCGTTTGACCAGCAAAAGCGCACGATCCTTGAAAGTGATCCCAGTACGGCTCTGTTCTTCTGCTTCGCTGTCAGCCAACTCTTCCTTGGTAGGCTCGGGTACCGGGCGATTGAGTGCAATCAAGCGTTCCCGGGCATCTTCGACGTGGGCAGCCATCGAGTAATGCGTGACCACGCGGCCGTACGCGTCCGCCGCCTGGTCGTCATAGGCCTTCATCAATTCTTGCTTGGCCTTTTCATTAATCTGTTTAGGATTCAGCCCCTGCACGTACCGCGCCTCGGCCGCATACGCATCCCCAAGGCCGATCAGCGCCAGGTCGCTATGGCTGTAAAGCGGGTAGCTATCGGTAACCGTCTGCAGGCGGGCGATCGCCGCCGCCCAAACTTCCCGCGATTCATAAAAAGCCCCAATCTGGTACTGGCGCTCGGCCAAAACTTCCTGCACCTCCCGCAACCGCTGCTTGGCGCGCGGCACAAAGGTGGAGTCAGGGAACTGCTGGATCATCGTCCGGTATTCCTGCTCCGCCTGCGCAGCATTCTTGGGGTCGCGGTCGGGCTTTTCCATCTGCATGTAATAGATGTCGGCGACCTTCATCTGCGCTTCCGCCGCTTCCGGCTGGTTGGGGAAGAAGGTGATGAAGTCCTTATACTCGGCTTCGGCCTGGGTCAGAGCGGCGGTGCCGCCTTCCTTAAACCAGCTATCCCCGACGGCCAATTTGGCGCGCATCTGATATTCCGATTCCGGGTAGGTATTCAGCAGGGTCTGCAAATCCAACCTGGCTACGTCGAATTTCCCCTTCTTCATCGCCGTCATCGCCTTATCGAACAGCTCCTTATCCGGCTGCTTGGAGGTGTTGCCGGCGAGGGGTTCGTTAGGGGTCGGCTTGGTCGCCGGTTTAGATGGCTTGAAGATGCCGAACTGAGCGCCGGCGGGCAGCGCGCAAAGGAGACACAGAAGAGAGAGCCGGGTTAGAAAACGCTGCATAGCACCTCATGGGCAGAGGCTCCCCGGGGGAAGCCCGTCGGTCCCTATTACCTACTTACTTAATGTTAAACCCTGGCGGCGCTGTTCGGCTTCCTGGGCCATTTTTAACAGTGTCCGGGCCTCTTTTTCGGGGTCTCCGGAGTCAAAAACGGCGCTGCCGGCGACCAGCAAATCCGCCCCCGCCTCGACCACCGATCCGATGGTATCGTGGGCCACACCGCCATCAACCTCAATTCTGAAGTTGAGGCCCAGTTCCTCCCGCATTTCCGCCAGTTGCCGGATCTTATCCAGGGAAAAAGGAATGAATTTTTGCCCGCCAAAGCCGGGGTTGACGCTCATCACCAGCACATGGTGGACCATGGGCAGGACTTCGATCAGAACATCGACCCGGGTGGCTGGATTAATGACCACAGCAGGTTCCATCTCATGCTGGGCGATCATTTCGAGGGTGCGGTGCAGGTGGCGGCAGGCCTCGTAGTGGACCGAGATCCAATTGGCGCCGGCCTCTGCGAATTCAGGGATAAAATCAACCGGATTCTCGATCATCAAATGGCAGTCGAACGGCAGGTTGGTCACTTTGCGCAGCGACTTGACCACCGGAGGCCCCATGGTGAGATTGGGGACAAAGTGGCCGTCCATAATGTCGATGTGAATGACAGAACCGCCGCCCCGCTCCGCGGCCTCAACCTCTTCGCCTAGCCTCGAGAAGTCGGCAGAGAGGATGGATGGCACCAATTCAACCATGATTCCCCCTCAATGCCCCCAGTGTAGCAGGAGCGCCCGCTCTATCGATCAGGAATGCCATTGGATTGGAGGCTTGGCCAGCTCTTCCGGGTTAGCGCTGCTGGCACGAGCCGCCACCCGGGAGATGGCACGAAGTAGCGGCTTACGGGGTACCTCTCCATCCTCCCCGGCGAACATCATCTCGCCACTCGACTTCACCGTGGGCCGATAGAACCACCGTGTGAAGAGCGCCAGGTGGTCCGCTAAAGTCTGCGAAGAAACCGGCTTCCGTGCAGGCTCCGCTAGAACCGCCAAAGCCTCTTCCAGTCGCGACTCCAGAACATCTTTCCCGGCCAAGACCGGACCCTCCAAAGGAACAGGCTCGAGCGCAACCGGGTGTGCAAACAGGGAACTGGACCCTGATCGTTCGTTCGCCAGCCGCATCCCGACGGTGGAATAAAGAGCGGGTCCGGTCCACACCCCGCGTCGCAGGGCAAACAGCGCAACATGGCCCAGTTCCGCCGATGGCTGCACCAGGATGCCCGAAAGCTCTGCCAGCGGGCGAACTGCCTCACTGACCAGGTGGGCCACCGCCTGAACCTTCTGCATCCGTTGGTGGATCGCGGCAGCGCGCTCGAATTCCATCGCGTTCGATGCAGCGTCGCGCTCGCCTTCCAGCTCGGCAATCATTGATGCCCCTCGCGTAGAGAGAAACGCAAACACATTCTGTGACTCCTGCTGGTACCGTTCATCCGAGCAGCCCTGATAGCACGGTGCAAGACACTTCTTCATTTCCGAATAAACGCAACCGGGAAAGGTTGGATCGGGATTGAGGTCCTCGGTGCATCGGCGCAAGAGAAAAAGGTTCAGCATCTCATCCGCATAACGCTCAGCTGCTGTGCGCGAAGGAAACGGCCCGAAGAGAGCATTCGCTGCCGTCTTGCTGATTTTGGAAGTCACGTAAACCCTGGGATACGGGTTGTCGATCGACATTCTCAAAAACACTGGAGGGCGCAGGTGCAATCGTTTTTGCGCCCGTTCTCCGAAGGCGCGCAGGGAAGCCTGGTAGAGGCACAGGGAAGACTCGAACTCGGACCCGGTAACGCTGAACTCGATATGGTCAACCATATGCGCCAGTTGCAGGCGCTTGGATGCCACGCCCGGCTGGGGCCCGCGCAGAAAACGCATCAGACGTCGCCGCAGATTGGGTGTCTTGCCGAGATAGGGCTCAGCCGCGGGATCGGCCGCGCACAGCGCGAAAACAGCCGGACCCTCAGGCAGCTGGCCCAGGCTCGCTACAGGATCAGCCGGATCGAAGCGGATGGAATGAGCGAGACCGGCCCTCATAAGCCCTCAACTACACTTTAGAGCCCGGACCGACCCGAGGGAAACAAAACCGTGCGGATCCGTCAGACTTGGAGCGGCAGAAACCCAGGTCTCAAGGGCGAGACCTGGGCCACCCACTTGCTGGAAGCTCAGAGGAGAGATGTGCGGGTTTCTCCTCCCTTGACCTCTGCCCCGGACCATAACGGCCCTACCCTTTGTCATCTCGACCGAAGCGTACCCGGATTTCCTACTTCGCGTTGCTGGCAGGGACCACGCGTGCGGTTTTCCTTAAGAAAACCGCATGATGCTGATCAACGCCACGAGTCTCGACAGGAAATCCGGGGGAGCGCAGTGGAGAGATCTGCGGTTTCTCTTCCCTTGACCTCTACCCCGGACCACAACGATCCTACCCTTTGTCATCTCGACCGAAGCGCAGCGTAGTGGAGAGATCTCTGTGTGGATGCTCTTTCCTGGGAATGTTTTTCTCGCAGACGTTCGCGGGGCAGACCCAAACCATTCCCATTAGCCGTTAAACGCTATTCCCCGGCGATGGTCATTCCGTCGATACGCAACGTAGGAGACGCAACCGCACCACGAAACTCCAGATCATTCGCAATCGCGCTGACGTTATTCAGCATCTCCTTCAAATTACCGGCGATCGTAATCTCCTCGACCGCGAACGTCAGCTCTCCATTCTCTATCCACAAACCAGCCGCGCCGCGGGAATAATCTCCGGTCACCATGTTCACCCCGAATCCCATCAGCTCCGTCACATAGAACCCAACCTTGACATCGGCCAGAAGCTGGTCCGGCGAAACGCTGCCGTTCTCAAGAAAAAGATTCCCAGCGCCGATGCCAGGTGTGCCCGCCAGCCCGCGGGATGCATTCCCGGTGCTCTGCATGCTGAGCTTGCGCCCGGTATAAGTATTCAGCAGGTAGTTCTTCAACACACCATTCTCGACAATGACGGTGCGCCGTGTCGGCAAACCTTCCCCGTCGAAGGGCGCAGTCCCGAACAGGCCAGGGATCGTACCGTCATCAATGACAGTTACATTCGAGCTGGCCACCTGCTGGCCCAACTGGTTTGCCCAGAACGAAGCGCCACGATAAACGCTGTCTCCATTGGCGGCTTCAAAGATGTTGCCCACCAGTGAGCGCGCAATCTCCGGAGCAAAAACAATGGGCACTCGCTGGGTCGCAACCCGGCGTGCATTCAGGCGTCGCAACGTACGCCGGGCCGCCTCCGCCCCGATACTCTCGGGCGAAGCCAGCTTCCCCAGCGTCCGGGCGCTTGAAAACCAATAGTCCCGCTGCATACCGCCTTGCTCTGTTTGCGCAATGGGCATCGCCGCGACGGAGCAATAGGACCGCCGATACTCACCCACAAATCCGCGCGAGTTGGCCATGACTTTATGGCCCGTAGCCGCGTCGAAACTGCCACCGTCGCTATTTTTCAGGCGTGGATCGGCAGACAGAGCCGCGGCCTCCGCGCGCCTGGCGTATTCAATGCGCTCGGCTGCCGGCATGGAATAGACGTCTTCGTAGTAAAGGTCAAGATTGCCATCCAGCTGGCCCATGGCGGCCTGGTCCGGTAAACCGGCAAAGGGGTCCTCGGAGGTGACCTGGGCGAGATCGATAGCGCCGCGTACCAGCTGATCAAGGCCCGCCTCGGTGAAGTCACTGGTGGAGGTGTTTGCGGTGCGATGCGCTCCGTTGGAGCCAAGAAAGACCCGCACGCCGATACCACGCGCGCCAGACTCTTTGAGCGTTTCCACCTGGCCCAGCCGCACCAAAGTGGAGAATTCGTCACCTTCACGGATCACTGCTTCGGCTTCCGTAGCTCCCGCGCGCAGGGCGCGTTCAACCACGTCTGCCGCCAGCTGCTGCATGTTGCTTTGCGCCGAGGAGATCGGGGTAGCAGTAGACATTACCTTCCAGTCCCGCCCACGGTCATCCGGTCGAGCTTGATGGTAGGCATGCCCACGCCGACGGGCACACTTTGCCCGTCCTTACCGCAGGTACCAATGCCTTCGTCGAGGGCAAGATCGTTGCCCACCATGGATACGTACTTGAGCGCTTCGGGCCCATTGCCGATTAGTGTGGCGTCGCGTACCGGAGCGGTGATCTTACCGTCTTCAATCAAGTAGGCTTCCGAAGCGGAAAAGACGAATTTCCCGCTGGTGATATCCACCTGGCCGCCGCCGAAGTTCACCGCATAGAGCCCCTTCTTCACGCTGCGCACAATATCCTCCGGGCTGTCTTCGCCGGAAAGCATATAGGTATTGGTCATGCGCGGCATGGGGATATGCTGATAGCTTTCACGCCGTCCATTGCCGGTATCGGCCATGCCCATGAGGCGTGCGGAAAGCTTGTCGCTGAGGTATCCCTTCAGGATCCCGTTCTCGATGAGCACGGTTTCCTGCGTCGGTGAACCCTCGTCATCTACGTTCAATGACCCGCGGCGTGACGGCATTGTTCCATTGTCGACCACCGTCACCTTCGAGCTGGCAACCTTCTGTCCGATCAGCCCCGCAAACGCCGAGGTCTTCTTGCGGTTGAAGTCGGCCTCCAGGCCGTGGCCTACGGCCTCATGCAAAAGAACGCCCGGCCAACCGGGCCCCAGAACAACTTCCATATCACCAGCAGGAGCAGGAACCGCATTCAATTGCAGAATGGCCTGACGAGCAGCTTCCCGGGCGAAGTGCTCTGGAGACTTATTGCCTTCAAAAAAGCTGAGTTCCACCCGGCCGCCGCCGCCGGAGCCGCCACGCGAATTCTTTGCTCCATCGCGGGCAATCACATAGCAGTTCAAGCGAGCAAGCGGTTGCGTATCGTGGGCGAAGGTGCCGTCGGAAGCCGCAATGAGGATGTGGCGCAGTTCGTCATTGAAGCCGGCGCGTACTTGCACGATCCGCGGATCGTAAGCCCGGGCGGCCCGGTCAGTGCGCATCACCAATTCCAGCTTGGGAGCTATTCCCGCATCGGCATCAGCAGCAGAAATGGGATAGAGGCTTGTTCTGGGCACCTCCCGAAAGCCGGCCATCTGTTGTTTGGAGGGACCATTCGCGATCAGGGCCGCGGTGCGGGCGGCGCGCATGAGCCGCTCCGCGGAAAGGTCGTCGGTATAGGCGTAGCCGGTGCGATCTCCGGAACACACTCGAATACCGCACCCTGCGCTGACCCCTTGGCTGGCGGACTTAACCAGCGACTCATCCACAGAAATGGAGGTGGAGGCAATGGATTCGAAGTACAGGTCGGCAAAATCGCCGCCGGCGGAGAGTGCCTCTCCCAAACAGCGTTCGATCAGGCGCCCTGTGAGTCCAAACCTCTGAAAGAAATGCAGCTCATGTTCAGGAAAGGTCATTGGCGGCCTTGCGAAGCAATATTCACCATATTCTCATTCTAGTCCGCAGAAGAAAGCAGGTAAACACCGGCTAAGCTGTGTCCGAACGGTACACCGGGCCGATCTCTCGCGACCGGAGTTTCAGTCCAGTTTGATCAACGCCACTGGATCAGAGGCGGCTCCCAAAGAAATGGACGCGCCAAGGACCAGGCGCAGTTATCCGCTATGCTGGTTGCGCTGACCGAAAGGCGGAATCTCCCATGAGAATCGCGATCCTTGCAGCCGCTGCTTTACGTCTCCACTGCCGTTGCCCAGCAACCGCCGGTACATGGGCTTTGGGTGTGGAAGACCCCGACGATTCTGGACCTGCCCGCCAGGGGAGAAGCCTTACGCGACTTCTGCCGATCGCAACAAATCAACGAAGTCTATCTATCGTTCTCCTCCCAGAACGGCGGCGCGGCGGAACAACAGGAGATACAGAAGCTGATCGCTCTGCTGCACAAATCCCACATTCGGGTAGAGGCTTTATTGTCGAGCACCGACGCCGATGAGCCTGGTAAGCACCGCGACAAACTGATGGCCCATGTGAGTGAAGTGTTGACCTTCAACCGGGAGCACGCGAAAGACCGGTTCGACGGCATTCACCTCGACATCGAACCGCAGCAGCGACAGGAAAACAAAGGGCCAGGGAATCTGGTATTCCTACCCAACCTGCTGGATACGTATCGTGGCGTGCGCACCGTGGCGGAACAGAACCAGATGACGGTGAACGCTGACATCCCCAACAAATTCCTCAAGGGCGATTTGAATCAGCGTCGCGCGCTCATGTCCTCACTGCCCCGCCTGACCCTGATGCTCTATGAGCTAAGCAGCCCCAATGACGGCGAGAGCAGCGCAGCTCAGGCAGACAAGCTTCGCAAAGCCAGCGAAAACTACATGCAAATGGCGTACCAGGGACTCAGCGGAGGCAACCTCGCGCAACTAGCCATCGGCCTGCGCACCCCGGATTACGGGCAGCAGCTCGCCGCCATGCTTAAGGTCGTACAAGACGCGTTAAGCGGAAATCCCCATTACCTGGGTTGGGCGTGGCACTCCTATAACGACGTGGCGCAACTCTCAAACTAGCTCTTTTCCGGTTCGCGCGAGGAGTGATACAAAATAGCCTTTCCATCCACTACGACGGCAACGTAGCCGCCATGCTCGAGAAACTGCATCACCTTCTTGCCCTCCCGGGCAAGCTTGGCCCAGCGCGAGTTGGTGTCTGGATTCTGTTCCAAGCCGCGTAACGCGCGATCTTCAAACTTGAAGTCCACTTCACGCAGTTTGGAACGGCTGGTTCGGCGAACGGGATAGCTCTCTTCGTGGAGAGTCACCGTTTTTGCGTTCTCAACCATGACCTGTCGCCAAACAGAAAGAAGAATTTCTTCCAGGCTCATGCCAATAGGATGCTACTCAGCGCGCATCACCGCACTAGGATCAGCCCGGACCGCACGCAGCGCCGGGACCAGGGTACCCAGCAGCGTGGTGATGAGACACAAGATAACCGCAACCGAGAAGGTGAGCACGTCGGCTGGTTGGACTCCGGCCAGCAGGCTTTCCAGCAACCTTGCTGCGAGATACGCCAGCGCCAGCCCTGGCAGCAGTCCGATCACTGCCAGGTAGGCGCCTTGTCTTAGCACCATGGTGAAGATATCGCCCTGCGCAGCACCCAAAGCGATGCGGATGCCAAACTCCTGCTGCCGCAGAGAGACGGTGAACGCCAGCAGCCCGTAGATCCCTAAGCCAGCCAGCAGGATAGCCACCCCGGTAAAGACAATCAGCACCCGCATCTGGATGGTTCGCGATTCTGTCTCTCCGGCGACCACCTCCGCCATCGTTCTGACGTCTGAGATAGGCTGTTCAGGATCCGCTTTATGAATGATTTGCCGGATCGCAGGCAGCAGTGTTTCCGGTTGCTGCGTGGAATAGATAACCAGATCCTTGGGCGCGTAATACGTCAGCCAGCCATCGGGATCCTGTTTGGAGCTGAGATACACCTGGGGTTCGCTGGTTCTCTCCAATCCCCTCGCTCGGATGTCGCGAACCACCCCGATCACTTCGCGATCGTGCATACCAAAGCTGAAATGCTTTCCGAGGGGCTGTTCATTGGGCCAATACCGGCGCACGAACGATTCGCTTACCACGGCGACATACGGCCGATCCGCAGTGTCGCTCTCGCTTACCCCCCGTCCTGACTGAATGGGAATGCCCAGGGTTGAGAACAAGTCAGGAGTCACGAAACGCAGGCTCGCAGAATTGCCCTCAGTGCGAATCTGGCTCCGTCCATCGACGACGACTGGCCAGATGCCACCGCCCCACGTCATAGGCAGAGCGCTTATGTACGCTGCGTCCGTCACTCCGGGCAGCCTGCGAACATCGGTCACCACTTTGCTATAGAACTGATCGCGCGTACTGGTCTTGTTGTATTTCGGAAAGGGCAGCGCGGTACGCAGCGAAAGGATGTTACTGGTTCTAAACCCGGGATCAGTGGATTGCACCTTCCACAACGCGCGCACCAGCAGGCCCGATAAAACCAGCAGCACAACAGAGGCCCCAACTTCGGCAGCGACCAGCACAGATCGTGCCCGATGATTGCCTGCTCCTCCCGTGCGCACGCCAACTTTCAGAGCACTCAAACCTGCAGTCCGGCATGCCCGTAGTGCGGGAGCGACCCCGAAGCCGACCACCGTTACCAGGGTCAGACTCAAGGCAAACAGCAGCATCTCTATATCCACCGGGGGAACCTGCTGCACCGGCAGCGCGTTGGGCACCAGGCGGGCCAACAGCGGCAATGCGGCGATGGCAAGCCCGGTTGCGCTGGCGCCTCCGGCGATCCCCACCAGGAGGCTTTCCGTAAGCAGCTGGCGCAGAATGTTTCGCCGGCTGGCGCCCAGCGATAAACGAATCGAGAGTTCCTTTTCCCGGGCCAACGAACGTGCCAACAGAAGATTCGCCAGGTTGGCGCAGGCGATGATCAGCACACACAGCGCTGCTCCACACAAGCCCTTCAGCAGCAGGCGAGATTCCGTGGTCAGTTCATCGCGCATCGCGACCGGCGCGATATCCACGCCTTCGTTCTCTTTCGCATATTGGCGCCGCAGCCGGGCGGCGATCAGTGACAGCTCGCTCGCAGCCTGGGCAGGCGATACGCCCGGCTTGAGTCGGCCGATGCCAACCAGGTAATTGTCATCGCGGTCCTGGTAGTCCTCTTCTTTGAATCGAAATGGAGTCCAGAAGAGAGTCCCGCGGGTAGGGAAGCGAAAATCGTGCGGCATCACGCCGATGACTGTGTAGGGCTGGTTGTCGAGAGAAACTGCCTTTCCCAGTATGTCTCGATCGCCTCCGAACGCCGTCTGCCAGAGCGAATAGCTCAGCACCACTGTGCCAGGAGCGCCCGCCTGGCCGTCTTTCTCCTGGAAAGTACGGCCAATCAGCGTCCGCGTCTCCAGCACAGAAAATAGGTTCGCGGTGACCGACGAGCCCTCGACCCTTTGCGGCTCACCCTGGCCCACCAAACTCATCGCGGTCCCGTTATAGGCGGCGAGAGCCGTGAATGAATTGCTGGAGTCTTTTACATCACGATAGTTGGCTGGAGAAAGCTCCATCCTGTTGTAGCCTGGGTGCTTTTCCCAAACCCTCATCAGCCGGTTCGGCTCGGCGAAGGGTAGCGGCCTCAACAGCACAAAATTGGCCAGCGTGAACACGGCGATGTTCGCGCCGATGCCGATGGTGACCAGCAGAATGGCGGTCAGCGTGAAACCGGGTGAGCGAAGCAGGGTCCGGATGGAATGAATCAGGTCGCGGCGGGCGATCGCCCAATGCACCATGGCGGCGTTGAGCAGCACCTCGGTGAAGGTAGAAAGCCAGAGCCAGCATTTCGCCGCCAGTCCCGCGCGCCGGCCAAGTTCCAGAGCGAAGATGGCGCTCATCTCGTTGCCATATTCCGCCCGGAACGAGGAGGGATAGAGATGGAGGAGCAGTCGATAGAAGTTCATTAGGTAGTCCTCGGCGCGACTCCGCAAATCCGCGCCATCTTCAGTAAGTCGCGAAGCCGTCCCGCCTCTGCTTCCGCCACCGCCCTCCCCAGGGGAGTAATGCGGTAATATCTGCGCCGTTCGTCGTCAAACGATCGCGGCCTGGTCCGGGTCTCAGTAATGAGACCCAATTCAACCATCCGCTGAATGGAGCGGTAGAGTGTGCCTGCGCTCAGCTTTAGTTCTCCCTGGGTGCGTCTGGACACCTCGAGAATAATGGCGTAGCCATGCCGGTCCTCGTCGGTGAGAGAGAGAAGAATATGGAAGGTCGTGGGTTGGAGCGGCAGCAGGGCCTTGATATCGTCAGCCATGAACTCCATACTATATCCATACTGGCTATATGTGCAATGAATATAGCCAGCCGTACTCGATGCCGCAGTCCTCGTCGCACCAGCCCGCCAAATCTTCACCGTCAAAAAGCGCAAGGCGATGCCCTATGAACTTTCGTGGGCTCGACACTTAGACACCGCAACCCCCGAGGTCACGTTTGGGTCCTATCCCGCGCCACATACCGCCGGGTGCCCCACATCTCGCTCGTTTTTCGCGAGATGTGGGATACTGCAGGACTCCCCCTCAAGCTTGTGACGGATCCCACAGCTCCACAGGGGTGCCCCATGTTCGCACCAGCGTACGTGGGCCGAAAACGATGGGCGAAGCCCTTCGACCGCCTTTCGTTCCGGACCCTACCCTGTTGTCATCCCGACCGTAGTGGAGGGACCTACGGTTTCCCTCCCGAAACGAACGCTACTGCTATAATTTTAACTAACTGGTTAATCAATGAAGGACCCACAAAATCGCCGTGCCGATGCCACCCGCAAGGCAATTCTGCGCGCGGCCATCCGCGAATTCAGCGCCCAAGGCCTGGCGGGTGCCCGCACGGATGCCATCGCTGAATCGGCCAAGGTCAACAAAGCCCTCCTCTACTACTACTTCAAAAGCAAAAACGCTCTTTACACCGCGGCCATTGAAGAGGTCTCAACCACCGCAGCCGAGCGCGCCTTCGCAGCGCTTGACCCCAAACACAGCGCTGGGGAGCGCTTGTTGCGCACGGCGGTCAATCACTTCGACCGCATCCTCACCCAGCGCGATTTTCAAAACCTCATGCAGCAGGAGTTGGTCCGCATGCGTCGCGGGGAGAGCGAGGCCATGCCTGCGATGGTGGAAAGCGTATTCAAACCGCTGATGGGAAAGCTCCAGGAAGCTATCCACGAAGGCATTCAGAAAGGTGAGCTGTGCCAGGTGGATTGGCTCCAGGTCGTCTACTCCACCCTGGGTGCCAATGTTCTTTTTTTTCTCAGCGCGCCCATGATGCGCCTGGTGCTGCCGTTCGATCCATTCACCCGTGCTGCGATCGAAACCCGGCGAAAAGCCGCGGTGCAGTTCCTGGGTTCTGCCCTGTTCGTTGACCGGGCTCACGGCGCCCGGCTGGCCAAACGAGTCCTTGCCGAAATGCCGATGCCGAAAGTAATCCTCGCCCGATTCGGAGAAAAGAACCCATGAACCCCCGTAATCGAATTTTCATGTTGATTGGTATCCTCTTCATCATTTCCCTTTGCTGGTACTTCTTCTCCACCCAGCACTCGAGCGATTTGCAATTAATCGGTACGGTAGACGCCAACGAAGTAGTCGTCAGCTCTCGTATTCCCGGCAGAATCCAGGCCCTCAACGTCGACGAGGGTGACAGCGTACAAGCCGGACAATTGATCGCCACCATCGAAAGTGATGATCTCGCCGCGGCACAGAAGGCCGCAGCAGCCACTGCGGAGAGCGAGCGCTACAAGCTGCAGGGAGCCACCGACACCGAACGCCAGACCCGTGGCGGAATGTCGAGCCAGTTGTCCAATGCCGAAGCCCAGCTGCTGAGTGCACAGGCCGCCCTGGTGCAGGCGCAGGCCCAGTACGAGCATCAGGATGCTGATACTTCGCGCACCGTCGCCCTCGCAGCCCAGGGAATCATGAGCTACCAGTCGCGCGATGAGGCAGCCACCGCTCTCAATGCCGCCCGTGCGACGGTCGATTCAGCGAAAGCAAATGTTGCTGCCGCCGAAGCGTCCGTCAAGGTCGCGCAGGCAAATACCATTCAAGCCCAGGCCGCTGCCAAGACCGTGTCCGCAACCCGCGGCGAAATGGAAAACGCACGCGCCATGGTGAACCAGGCGGATGTCCAGCTCGGGTATTCACGTGTCCTCTCACCCATCTCAGGTAAAGTCAACGTGCGCGCCGCGCGCCAGGGCGAGGTGGTTGCCGCGAGCACACCGATCGTAACCATCACTGATTTAACCCAGACCTGGATCTATGCGCCCCTGCCTGAAACCGAAGCAGACTCGGTCCAGTTGGGCGACAGTCTGCGGGTCGTCATGCCCAGCGGAACCACCATTCAAGGCAAAGTCATCGCCAAATCAGCAGAAGCCGACTTCGCCACCCAACGTGACGTAAGCCGCCGCAAACGGGACATCAAAACCATCCGCCTGAAGCTTCTCATCGACAACCCCGGCATGCGCTACGTTCCCGGAATGCTTGCCGAGGTCTATGTCCCGAAAAACAAGCTGGTGAACCAATGAGCCGGCCGGATGCAGCCATCGCGGTCGAAAACATCGTCAAACGCTACGGCGATTTCGAAGCAGTCAAGGACATCACCTTTGAAGTCGCCAAAGGCGAAATCTTTGGCCTGCTCGGACCCAACGGCGCCGGCAAGAGCACCCTGATCCGCATGATGACCACGCTCATCCCCGTTACCAGCGGCAAGGCCATCATTGCCGGGCACGACGTTTCCCGTGAACCCGATGCGGTCAGACGGGTCATTGGGGTAATTCCCCAGGCCCTCACCAGCGACATTGATCTTACGGTCGAAGAGAATCTCTCCATCTACGCCAAGCTCTACGAGGTTCCCAAAGCGGAGCGCGAGCGCAGCATCAACGACCTGCTGGTCGCTGTGGACCTGCTCAAGTGGCGCAAAGCACAAACCAAGACACTCTCCGGAGGCATGCGGCGTCGTCTTGAGATCGCGCGCGGCCTGGTTCACAATCCCCGCATCTTCTTTCTCGACGAGCCCACTACCGGCCTCGATCCCGTCTCCCGCGTGGCCGTCTGGGAGATGCTCAACCACCTCAAGAACACCCGCGATCTCACCATGCTCATTACCACGCACTACATGGACGAAGCCGATCGCCTGTGCGACCGCATCGCCATTGTCGATCACGGCAAGCTGGTAGCACTCGATACGCCGATGGCGCTCAAAGAAAGCGTTCCTGGAGACAACGTGGTGGAAGCGCATTTCAACCATGAATCCCCGGAGTGGCCGGATCGGCTGAAACAGTTGGCGGGGGTGACTGCAGTGGAATCAAAAAGCGCAGGAATGTATCGCGTCCTCACCTCCAACGGATCGCTGACCACCACCCAATTGGTGGAGATGGTCAACAAGTACGGCGACACCATCAAGTCGCTGACCGTCCAGAACACCACTCTCGACGATGTCTTCGTGTATTACACCGGGCGTCAGCTTCGAGACGAACAAGTCAAGGCGGTCGGCTTCATAATGCCGCCGCGTCCGGGGATGCAACCATGAAACGAATGATGGCGATTGTAGAACGGGAGATGCGCAAGTTCTTTCGCTCTCCGGCGTTAATGATGGTCTCGATGACGCTCCCCCTGGTGCAGCTCGTTATCCTGGGCAACGCTTTTGGAGGCAAGATTCGCGGCGCGCGCATGGGCGTAGTCGATTACGACCGCGGTTCCCAGGCGCTCAAGATCGAAGAGGCGTTCAATTCCATCGCTGTCAATATCCGCACCTTCACCACCGTCCCTTACGACGACGAGCAGAAAGCCCGGGAAGATGTGCGCACCGGCAAAATCGATGGCGCAGTCATCATTCCCGCGCAATATTCGCGCCGTGTGTTGGCGGGTGATTCTCCCGCCATCGGCCTGGTAGTGGACAACAGCGATCAGACCATGAGCGCCAGCCTCGAAGCAGAGATGCAATCGCTCGTCGATGCCTTGAACGCTCCCGTCATTCAGCAAAAGGTCGTGCAGCAGATAGCGCTTGAGATCGTCGAGCTTTACCCCTACGTCGAATACATGAAATATCTCCTCGCCGGCTCCATCGCCCTCGCCATGTACGTGGCGGTGATGATTGGTGGCGGCATGTTGTATATCGACGACAAAGCACGGGGCGTACATGAAGGCTATCTGGTAACTCCCATCACCAGCCTGGAGTTGGTTCTCGGCCTGAACCTGGCGGGAACCATCAAGGCCATGATGTCAGGTATCTGTTTAACAGTCATTGGTTCGCTGTTAGCCGGCCTGGGTGTCATCTTCAACCCGGTGACAGCCTTTCTTCTCCTGCTACTCATCCTTGCCACCTCGATTGCCTTTAACGGCATGATGTTCCTGATGATGGTGCGCGTCGAGGATCCGCTCGTACCCCGCGCCATGTTTGGCGTGCTGAATACCCTCCTTTTCTTCCCCAGTGGCGCCATCTCGCCTGTCTCGGGCTTGCCCAAGTGGCTACAGGTGATCGCTCACATCGATCCCTTCACTTACGCCGTCCACGGATTCAAGGCCATCCTGCTCAAGGATGGCGGCTTCACTGCGATACGCCTGGACCTGCTCTTCCTGGTTGGCTTCGGTGTGGCAACGCTTGCGATGGCCACGCCCCTGTTCAAACGCACGCTCTAGCGAACTCGCGACTCGCAAGAGCGGGGGTCCTGCTTCCCGGTGGTTTCCTCATGCCACTCCGAAGAAAGCGATTGCCGCTCCGGACGCCATATCGTTCTCCAGGACCGCGTGCCCCTGCGTATCGAAGCGGATTTCCGTCCCGGGTGTCGCCCAAAAACTTTGGTTCGGCGTATGCTCCGTCACGTAGACGATCCTGCCCTTGGTTGGAGAAAAAAGAACGACCGCGCCTCGATTGCTGCTGTTGGAGATCTTCTCGTGAACTTCATAAACCCCGGCAACGTTGCCGGTCCGAATGGGATCGCTTTCCGCTATGTCCTCCCGTACTTGCTTATAACGTCCCATCACCTGGCCGATCCACTGGACGCCTGCCTCTGAAACCTTGAGAAGGTCGCCCCAGATTCCGTTTTGCCCCAGAATTAGGCTAGCCATGTTGACCAACTGCGACGAAGCAGGGTCATCGGGGAAGTAGTGGGTAAGGAAAAGATTCGAGGGAATCCATTCATCGTAGGTGAGCGGCCGGCGGCAGATCCACGTGCGCGCTGTTCCCGGATAGAAGAAGATGTTGTCGCTCTCGGTGTCGGAGAAGTGTGGCAGATCGTAGTCCACCAGGTAGGGACCGTTATTGATGAGAAAAAATCTGCCGGCAGAGAGGAAGCTCAGGCCCATGGCGCGTCCCGTCTCCGTGATATCAAAGTCGAAGATAACCTCGGGGTAGACGCTCTTGACTTTTTCTACGATGTGAACCATTTGCAATGGAAGCTGAAAGGCATAGGAATTCGAGCGCTCTTCTTCGCTATTGGCTGACGTTCCATGCCAGTGATCGGGTGAATCACAACCGTACTGCGCAACCGCATCCCAGACGAAGTAGCGGGCGCCGGTCTCGCGCGCGACGCGAATCACCGTGTCAGCATAGGCATCGGCATATTCACTGACCAGGCACATGGGATAACTGACCTCACTGCCCCACACATCTCCCGGCTCAGCGAGCTTACCCTTCCAGGAGGAAATACACGACCGGTACGCTGCCAGGATCTTGCTCGAGACTGCCGCCATGGTGGGGTTGAACCAGAGTCCCAGCTTCATTCCGTGCTGATCGAGGCGCGCTTTTATGGTCTCCAGTCCATCCGGAAAACGCTGCCGATCTACCTCCCAGTCACCCGTCTTTCCATGCCACCCGGTAACCATGACGAAGATCTCAAGCCCCAGCCGATGCGCGATATCGATCTCCTGCAGCATTCTTTCCTGGTTATACGAGGTAAAGTAACCCTTCCCATTCCACCACTTATTGCGCTCTTGAAAGTTCCAGGTGTTGTAAAGCAAATACGGACGTCGGCTCTCTCCTTCGACCTCCAAATACTTGCGGACAAAGGTCCGAAAGTGGCTGGCAACGCGTCCGGCAGGGGAAACGGCAGCTTCCATCCATACGGTATCGAAGACCTTGAGAGCCTGGCCTGATAGGTAATTGCCTTTAACGGCGACCAGCTTCACCACGCGATCCGGCTGCAGATCGAAGCGCAAAAAAGTGTCGGGCATTTGCGATCCATGTTCATAGGCGAGCAGAAGTGCCTCATGGTCTTCGCCCTCACCGATAAGGATGGGGCCGGCAACGTTAAGCCGGCCCGTGAACCATCGCTGTGGAACGTTGAATTCGCTGACTGTATCGCTGTGGAGCATCGAATTGAAGTCTGATAACCGAACCTCCTTGACCCGGCTCATGTTTGCCAGCGAAGTGCTGAGATAGGTGAGGGGGCCGTCTGCCTGCTCGAACGCCGCGGCTTCCGCGCCCTGGTTCTCGAGCGAATATCGGAATCGGACGACTGGGTTGTCCGGCGCTATGCGAAATGTCATTCGCAGCAACAACGACGGTCTTGCCATAAGGGGTCCTGCGAAGGAGCATTCGGTTACGCCATTCTTCAACTTCTCGACCGCACCGCCTGCTCGCACTTCCTTGAGGGTCGCCGCAACGGTCTTTCCCCCGAGGGGAAAGACCGGGCATCCAAAACGATAGATCTGGCTGCTGGCACGGTTCTCGAGCGACCAGAAATCCGAGCTCGATCCGGATATACGGACACGAACTAGTGAATTACCGCACTCCAGTTCCCGGTGCCCCGCCGGGGTGCCGTTGGGCTGCTGCTGCGCCAGTTCGGAGGGCGCCTTCGGGGATATGGCTTCGGCCTCGATCCCGGGTCGAACCAGGTCAGAAACGGAAAGAGGCGGAAATCCCCTGGAGAAAACCTCTTCTGCTTACCATATTTCGTCACCATACTTTGGTCGGGCGTTGAAGTGTCATCGAAGCTGTACGCACGGGGGCGAATAGTCGCTCGACCGACGTCGATTTTTCTATGCCTGGATCTGTCGGTTGGACTGAGATGGGAAAGTGCTTCATTCTAACTATATCGAGACAAATGGTTTGTCTGAACCTATACGCCCAAAAATCCTGCTTGACAATCGTCTTTCGGCGGTGATTAAATCCTCCGCGTTTAATGAAAGATTACCCTCCCTGCCGCAAACAATCGCTTTGTCTTTGACAGCGTTGGGGAGAGATTAGAAGACGCATGCATCCTGCGCGGGCGGGTCAAGGCATGAACGTCTTCCCGATTGGGCCAGACATAGCGCCCTTTCCAGGAAACCCGCCGATGCTTCCAGCAGGAGGCCGGCCGGGAGAAGATTTTGTCGTACTTTTGGGGGCTTATGAGAAACGCAACACGCTGGATGCTCTGTTTCCTGCTCTGCGCAAGCGGAGTGGCCATCGCACAAAACACAAACTCAGGCGACATTCGAGGCACAGTGACGGACTCATCCGGAGCTTTGCTTCCAGGGGTGAAGATCACGGTGCTGAACGTCGACACGGGAGTGTCGAAGGACTACACCACCGACAGTGCCGGCCTGTATGACACCTCCTCGATCGTGGCTGGAAACTACACGCTCACTTTTCAGATCGAAGGTTTCGACCGGCTGGTACGGGGTCCCGTCACTCTCCAGGTTGGGGTTACAACCGTGAATGCCCAGTTGAAGGTCGGCTCCGTCTCGCAGGAAGTGGTTGTGAATACGGACGTGCCCTTGCTCAAAACAGAATCAGGCGAGCAGTCGACCATTCTGGACGCAGCATCTATGTCGCAATTGCCTCAGACCGGCCAGGACTGGGAAAACTTCACCATCATGCTCCCCGGCGCAGCGGGCAATAACTCTTTTGGCAACGCAGAGAATCCTGGTCAGGTAGCCGCAGTCAACGGGAACCTTCCTTACAATGCCGTGCTCGCGGATGGCGCTTCCACCACCTTGCCATCGAGCGCCAACTCCGATGTTTCTATCCTCGAGACGGTCTCCGAGCTTCAGGTCAACACCTCTTCTTTTTCCGCCCAATATGGGATCGGGGGCGTCATCTTCAACCAGATCAGCAAGGGTGGCACCAACAGCTTCCACGGCGCAGCTTATGAGTATTTCCAGAACGACGCCTTGAATGCCGCCAATTATGGTTTTGGCACTAAGGTAGTGGTTCCGTTTCTGCGTTACAACAACTTCGGCGGATCGATCGGCGGCCCAATCCTGAAGAAGAAGATGTTTTTCTACTTCAATTTTGACAAGATCGACCAGAACAGCGGATCGAACAACGGATTTACCACGCTTCCGACCACTGCCATGATGGCAGGCGACTTCACCGGCTTTCCCACGATTTATGATCCCACCACGCAGGTGGTTCAGCAGTCCGGTACAGAGGTCATCAACGGTGTTAGCCAGACCTGCCCTTGCGTAACCCGCCAGTCCTTTGCGCAGGAATATGGCAACGGCAACAAGATTCCCGCCTCGTTGATCGATCCGGTCGCCGCCAAGCTTCAGGCTTACTATCCTAATCAGACAACTCACCCCTCTACTGGACAATTCGTCCCGGGGACGGTGCTTGGGGGTGTCGATACAAACAATTACTACTACAGCATTCCTGCTCCCAACCCCTACACCAAGTACTTCGGGCGGTTGGACTACGACGTCAACACCAACAACCGGCTCACCATGTCCGACACCCAGCGCGACAACCCGGCTCATTACCCAGGTATCTTTACTTGTCCTATCAACTGCGAGTCGGGCGACGTTGACAGCAATAACGCCCAGGTTTCCGACGTGTGGAACATCAGCCCGCGCACCATCAACGAAGCCCGATTTGGATACACAGACCAGTGGAACTTCTTTGGCGCGGAGAGCACAGGTAAAGGCTACCCGGCCAAGTTAGGTCTGCAGTTTGCCAAGGCCGATATCTTTCCCACCGTGAGCATCAACGGGGCAAACCTCTGCTGCGGTTCGAATGGGGGCGCGAATGAGCTTCAGCCCGCAACCAACGCAGTTTACAAGGAGATGGCGTTCGACCCCTCTGACGTGGTTACGATGATCCGCGGCAAGCACGTCCTCCACTTTGGCGGCGAGCTGCTCTTTTTTCGCGACGACACAACAACCTGGGGCAATATCAACGGCGCGACGGTTAACTATACCGGGGTATATACGCAGTCGACGGTCGGCGATAGTAGTAGCGGTGTCGCCTATGCGGATTTTCTTTTGGGGCAAACGCAGTCCTGGAGTGCAGGCGTCAGTCCTGAGTACGGAGCAAGGCTAAAAAGTCCGCAGGTGTTCGTTCAAGACGACATCAAAATGAGACCGAATTTCACTTTGAATCTTGGCCTGCGCTATCAGATTCAGCATGGCTGGAATGAAGTGAAGAACAATATCAGCGTCTTCGACCCGACAGTGATGAACCCTGCGACCAATACGCTGGGAGCGATGTGGTATGCATCGACCCACGCCAACGGCCGCACCTCGCTGCAGGCCAACATTTACAATACCTTTCTGCCACGCGTGGGATTCTCCCTGGTGGCCAACCGCAACACCACCATTCGTGGCGGGTTCGGTCTCTACGCCTACAACTACAGCCTGGATGAAACCGGCACCGGGCTGGGATCTGCGCTCAGTTCCCAAGGCAGCCTGTCCGATCAGACCAACGGCATCTCGCCGGTGGTGATCCTCTCCGCGAGCGGCTCCAATCTGCCCTACGTTCTGCCCACCACGAACGCGGCTGCACTGAACGGACAGGGCGTGAACTATAACAAGTACCACACCCCGCTGGGCAGAAGCATGCAGTGGAACGTTGCCGTTCAGCGGGAACTAGGTACCAACATGGTGGGCGAGGTTGCCTACGTTGCCAGCCACGGCTTCAACCTGGCCTTCCCTCTCAATCTGAATCAGGTCCCGGAAGCCAAACTCGGTCCCAACGACTCTCCCTCCGAACTGCCCTATCCACAGTTTCAGGGTATCGGCGGAAGCAATGGAAGCCTTAACGCCATCTCCAACTACGACTCCTTGCAAGTCTCCATCACCAAGCGATTCACCCAGGGAGTCAGTTTCAACTTCAACTACGTGTGGTCGCACTTCCTGGATGATGAGGATTCTTCAGGATGGGGAGGTCGCGGAGGGACACAGGTATGGCAGCGCGCTTATGCTCCGTCGGACAACTATGGTGCTTCCAACTTTGACATCCGTGACGCATTCAAGGGGAATGTGGTCTATGCGCTTCCATTCGGCCAAGGCAAGATGTTCCTGAACCATAACTCGCTGCTCGACCTGGCTGTAGGCGGTTGGCAGGCGTCGGGCATCATCGTTCTCTCGACCGGCAATCCGTTTACCCCGACGGTAAGCGGAAGCGACAACTCTTATTCTCAGGGTGGTCAATCGGGCAACGGCTACGCCTGGTATCCCAACCAGATCGGGAATCCGACTTTATCGAATCGGACGATCAACCAATGGTTCAATCCGGCAGCGTTTACCATCGCGCCTGCTGGAACCTTCGGCGATATGAGAAGGAACAACATCTATGGTCCCGGAATAGAACTGGTCAACCTATCGGCGGCGAAGACCTTCTCCGTCTGGGAAAGCGTCAAGCTTCAGATTCGGGGCGACGCAACCAATGCGTTCAACCATCCAAGCTTCTCCTTGCCCAACTCCAGTCTGACTTGCACCACCCCAGGGGTTCCTTGCACCTCGACTGCGAACGTCACCGGGGTCTCTCAGGGAGGACGCACCATGCAGCTCGGTGCTCGCTTGTCTTTCTAGCCCAAAAAGCTGGCGGCTCTAAGGAGAGGGGCGGTCTGTCTTCTGTTTTGACAGATCGCCCCTTTCCGTCTGTCCAGGGCTTTGCGCGCCAGGCAGAGTATTTTCCCTGTGTTAGGAGGATGAATGAAATTGCGTTTCATGCCGGGCTTTCTTTTTGCGTGCGTCGTTCTACCCGCGCTCCCTTCTCATGCTCAACCTGGAAAGAGCGCCGCTGTTTGGCTTTCGACGGAGGACCGCTCCTCGCTTCTTGCCCCGCAGCCTGCGCCTCTCCACTTCAAGAAGAGCGATCAGCAGGCTTCCGCGATTGATGTGAACGACCAGCAGAAATATCAGACGATGGATGGGTTCGGATTCGCCTTGACCGGCGGCAGCGCGCAACTGCTCATGCGCATGGACGCTCCGCGGAGGAAGGTGCTGCTGCAGGAGCTGTTTGGGACAGGTGACAGAGATATTGGCGTGAGCTACCTGCGCATCAGCATTGGCTCATCCGATATGAACGATCATGCGTTCACCTATGACGACTTGAAGCCGGGTGAGACGGACCCAAGCCTGGTGAAATTCGACTTTGGACCGGATAAGACCTCCGTGATTCCAGCCCTGAAAGAGATTCTTGCCATCAATCCCAGGATCAAAATTCTGGGGTCGCCGTGGTCGGCGCCGGCGTGGATGAAGAGCAACGGCAATCTGAAGGGCGGAAGCCTCAAGCCCGAATACTACGATACCTACGCGCAATACTTCGTCAAATTTATCGCGGGGATGAAGGCTGCGGGAATCAAGATCGACGCGGTCACTCCGCAGAATGAACCGCTAAATCCCGATAACACGCCCAGCATGGTAGTGGAACCCGCGGACGAGGCCGCTTTTATCGGGAAATCTCTCGGACCCGCATTCCGCAGGGCGGGGATCGAGACCAGGATCATTGTCTACGATCACAATTGCGACCGGCCGGACTATCCATTAACCATCCTGAACGATCCCCAGGCGAGGCAGTATGTGGAGGGGGCGGGATTCCACCTCTACGAGGGCGAGATTACGGCGTTGACCAAGGTGCATGACGCCTATCCTCAGAAAAATCTCTACTTCACAGAGCAGATGGTGGTGGATGAGCACGGTGATCCGCGCCTGCACATCGCCGCGCCGGTGGCCAGGCTGATCGTCGGCGCTCCGCGCAACTGGAGCCGCAACGTGTTGCTGTGGAATCTTGCCGCCGACCCGGAGTTTAAGCCGCATACCGATAACGGTGGCTGCCCGGTGTGCGAGGGAGCGATCACGCTCGACGGGAACAATGTGACCCGCAACCTGGCCTATTACACGGTTGCGCACGCGGCGAAGTTTGTGCCTCCGGGCTCGGTGCGCATCCAGTCGAGCACGCCGGATAAGCTGCCGAATGTAGCCTACGAGACTCCCGGCGGCAAGTACGTGGTGATCGTGGCCAACACCAGCGGCACGGCGCAGACATTTCAAATTCGCTTTCATGGTGAAAGCATTGTGTCTACCTTGAGCGGCGGCGCGGTTGCAACCTATGTGTGGTAAGAGGCTGGGGAAGATTGCGTAGTCTGAGCCTCGAGGGACCGGTAGATTCGCGGACAACCAATTCGGGCTCTACGGCTACTTGTGGAGCAGTTTTAGTGTCGGAAGGTCGGAGCTGTTGAAGCAGTAATTCGACAGCCAGTTCGCCCATCTTGTGGAGGGGCTGCCGAATCGTGGTCAGACTCGGTGTCTGGAAAGCTGCCTCTTTAATGTCGTCGAATCCGACCACAGACACATCCTGAGGAACTCGCAGCCCCGAGTCATGGAGCGCACGAATGCAACCTATGGCGGCAATATCGTTGAAAGAGATAACCGCGGTAAAGCGGCGATGGTGAGCCAGTAGCTGCTTAACTACCGGATATCCCAGTTCAGGCGATGTCAAATCCTTTCCCAGCTGAATGGTCAATTCGGGCCAGAGAGAGAGACCTAAATCCTGTGCCACCTCAACGATGCCTTGCCACCTGGCGTCGGAATCGGAACTATAAGGCTGCCCGCGCATGACTGCAATGGTGCGGTGCCCTCGATCGTAAAGATGACGAAGCGATAGTTCCGCGGCCCGGTGATGATCGAGCTCGATGCTGGTAATCCCGCTGATACGCCTGCGGCCGGCTACCGCCACCACCGGAAACGGAAGCTTGTCTACTAAGTTTGTATCGATAGCGATCAGGCCCTCCGCGCCGCGGTTGATCAGCATGCGAGGATACTGCTCGATAAGATCGGTACGGTGCCGGTGGTGGGCGATGAAGTAGAAATACTTTTCCTCGAGAAGCCTGTCTCCTATTCCGGTCATCACCTCTGCGTGATAGCCGTCGGCAAGCACCGGAACCAAAATGCCGATCGTCATGGTGCGGCCATTGCGCAAGGATCGTGCAAGGAAACTGGGCTCATAGTTGAATTTGAGCGCCGCCTTGCGAATTCGCTCCCGTGTAGCTTCAGGAATGGAGCGTCCAGGCAACTGATTCAGAACGACCGATACGGTCGTCGGATCAAGATCGAGATACGCCGCGAGAGTCTTGAGACTGACGGGTTCAGCAGGGAAGTTGTCGTCACGCTTGGGCTTTCCCATCGTACCGCTGTGACCTCCACAAAGTATCAGCCTGGTGCTGTAGACAAAGGTTTGTCTATAGACGATCCCGTCGCCGCGACGAGGCTTCCTCGAAGAACCACTTGCAGGAGCCTGCGAGCTCCGTGCCGTGTTGGTTGAGATACGCCGGCCGGGTGCTCTTTGTTCCCTGGGAATTCAAGAACAACCCTGTGTCTTAAGTCTTGACGGCCACTTCCGCTGCGAATATGGTCGTGCTCGTTGGCGGCTCGGGATGCATATAACGGTTCGGCCGTTGCGGAGGAAAGTCTTTCTCTCCAATGGGTTTGCGCGGTATGATTCGACCGCACCCTGCTCCTGGTCTTCCTCCCCACTCTTCCCCTCCTACCCAGGCGGGCGGTTAGCAGTCAGAGACCAGACCAAATCTGCCGCAGCCCCGGCCGGAGTAACAAAATGCCCTAGACAAACCCTTGTCTAAATGAACGATCCAACGGTAAGATTCGTATCAACGAAAATCACTATGGATTGAGGTCACAGCGCCAAGATGGCCAAGCGCAACGATAGCCTGCCTGCTGGGCCTGTCAGCCTTAAGACCCTTGCGGCTCATCTCAATCTTGATCCCACGACTGTCTCTGTCGTTCTGAACCAGGTTCCCGGGCGCTCCATACCCGAAGCGACCCGCGAGCGAATCCGCAAGGCTGCGCTCAAGTTCAATTACCAGCCGAGTTTCCTCGCCCGGTCTCTGAGAAATCGCCGCACCATGACGATCGGCATTTTGGTTCCGGTCCTTGCGGACGGCTATCATGCGGAAGTGATGACGGGCATAGGGGATAGTCTGCTCGAGGAAAAGTATTTCTACTTCATCGCCCACCACCGCCATCGCCGCGATCTTATCGAGCAATATCCACGCATGCTCATGAGCCGTGGTGCGGAGGGCCTCATTACGATCGATACCAACCTCATCGGCAAGCTTCCCCTGCCGGTAGTGGCCATTGCTGGTCACCAGCGTGTGAATGGCGTCACCAACGTGGTGCTCGACCATCATCGGGCGGCGGAGCTGTCGCTTCGCCATCTCTACGATCTGGGCCATCGCACCATCGCATTCATGCGTGGGCAGCCGTATAGTTCCGATTCCGAAGCTCGATGGCAAGGCATTGTTGAAGTGGCGAAAGACCTCGGCCTGGTGATCCGTCCGGAATTGACCATCCAACTGGAAAAGGACCTGACATCGCCCGAGTTGGGCTATCCCGTCGTGAAGCACCTGTTGACTCATCATCGCAACTTTACGGCGTTTCTCTCTTTCAACGACATTGCCGCCATAGGCTGCATTCGCGCCCTCCATGATGTAGGCTTGCGAGTTCCTCAGGACGTATCGGTGGTTGGCTTCGATGATATTAAGGAGGCAGCCTTCCAGACACCGAGTTTGACCACCATTCGTCAGCCCCTTCACCAGATGGGAGCGTTGGCGGTGCGGTCACTCCTGCAACAACTCCACCCTACAAGCAAGAGGGAACATCCCCAAATAGCCGTGGCGCCTGAACTAATCGTTCGTGAATCGACGGGCCCATCGCGAAAAAAACCAGCGAGAATCAGGGCCAACAAATCCATCGACTGAACGCGGCCGTGGAAAGCGCGGGGTGGCCCGGACCAGTGCTGAGTGGGTGTTCCGGCCGTGTGGTGTAGCCCCGGACTTCAGTCCGGGGAAGCGGGTTTTCAAACCGCGAAAACGCTCGGTACAAAAATTCAGGGCTTTAGCCCTGGTGGCTGCCTTTGAAGCGGTCTGCGACCTTTTCCGCAGCCTGTTCAGTCGGGCCGTCACCGCTGGAAATATCGCCGGGCTTTAAAGGCTGCGTGAGAACGCGGTCTGCTGGAAGGGCACGGCTTCAGCCGTGCCGTAAATGACACCGCCATATACGCCTTTAGCCGCTGAGGTACGTTTTTTCCATCCTATAAATTTTCTTACCGCTGATAAAAGAAGACCCTGAGGCCTGATTTCGTCGCAATCGTGGACTTTTTCCGCAGCCCGCCACGACCCCAAAAAAGAAAGGGTACCAGAAACATCCTGGTACCCCGGAGGACCTACTAACAAGTAGGCATGTCAAAACGTGATATGTGCGCTAAGCTGCAGGGTTCGACCCGGATCAGTCAGGCTTGTAATCGTCGAAGTGCCTGTAGCAATCGCACCGTAGCTACTGCAGCCCGAAGGCAATGTGCCGGACGACGGGCACACCGTAAGCGACTGGTTCGGTAAGTTGAACGCCGGATGGTTAAACCCATTGTTCGCGTCGGCCCGTATCGCTAAGCGAATCCCTTCGGTGAACGCAAACGACTTACCGAGTGAGAGATTGACCCGTTCAAACGCCGGCCCGGTTAGCTGATTCCGGCGCTCATCGCCGAAGGTCCCGGCAGCGGGGGCTGCAAACGCAGCCTCGTTAAACCACTGCTGAGGCCCGCGGTTCTGCAACTTGGGATTTCCAATGACATTCGGATACCACTGGAAGTTATTGCCGCCCAGCGAATACGAGTTCGTGCCGCTCGACATGATAGCCGAAAAGGGCTGACCGCTCTGAACGATGATCGTGGAGGCCAGCTGCCAGCCACCCAGAACCTCATCGAGCAGCAAGTTGTTGTTCAGGAACCGCTGGTTTCTACCAAACGGCAACTCGTAAAGCGCATAGCCTTTGAAAGCGTTCCTGATGTCAAAGTTCGAGTTACCGTAGTTTGCCGACGGCACAAATGAGTTTTGAACGTATTGGGCTCCGCCGTGACTTCCCCAGCCGGCGGTGTCCAAATCATCCAGGAAGTGAGACCACACATAGCTGAAGTTAAGGCTGATTCCCTGGGTCATGCGTTTCTCAATCACAGCCTGCAGCGAGTTGTAGTTGGAAACCGCATTCTCGTTAGCCGGAGTACCGGAGATATTGAGCGAACCAAATTGCGGAAAAGGACGCTCTGACTGGTCATTCGCAGAAAGCAGGTTTTCCGGGACTTGGTTCACATCCACCTGGAAAGGCAGGTTGTGACCATGGCTCGCTACATACCCGAGCGAGGCGACTACGTTCGTACTCAGTTGGCGCTCCGCCGCAAAATTCCACTGGTACGAACCACCCACGGTTTCGTGGTACGCGTTGTAGTTAAAGCTCTGGCCATTGTAAGCATCAGGATTGGTTGAATTGGATACGTAGGGAAGGGTCGAGCCGTTTCCGGAGAGGATCACCACTGGTGTTATCCCGTTGGTGTTGTCGTTCACGCTGCCTTTGGAGCCAAAGGCCTGGCCCATTCCGCCACCGTATATGTCGTTGCTCCAGTTATATGCATAGAGGCCAAAGCCGCCGCGCAGGGTGGTAGAAGGATTGAGGAGATAAGAGAACCCGACTCGAGGCAGAAACGTGTTGTACACCGGTTTCTGCAGGTGGGTGCGTCCGTTCGCATGCGTAGACCCGAACCAGATCGCGCCCAGAGTATTCGAGGTGGGATTTTGTATTGTCGGATCGAACGAGGCTTCATTGCCCTTGACTTCGCTCCAACCGGTCTGGATCTGATAGCGCAGACCAAGATTTACGGTCAGGTTCGAAGTTACCCTGTAGTCATCCTGGGCAAAGATCTGCGGAAGCTTTTCACGGCCGCCGTACTCCGGCGTTTCAGAGGCATTCCAATTCTGCGTTTGGCCAAGCAGGAAATCCGCATACGGAGCGCCCGTGGTCGTGCTGCCGACATTGGCCGACGTATATTGCCCGGTGTAGGTCATGGTCCCGGCGTTGAGGTTGCCCCAGGCCGTGGAGTTGTTCTGATAGATCAGGAACTCGCCGCCAAAATGCAGAATGTGCTTGCCCTTGATGAGCGTAACCACATCCGAAGGATCGAACGCATGTTCCTTGTACACAGCGTTGGTTTGTGAGGAAAGGATCGTGTTCCCGTTGGGACCATTTTCAGTGAAGTTGGTGATGTTGATGCTCGGGAAGTTATCGTACTTGGCAAACTGCCACCCGAGTTTCGCCGGGTAGCCCTTATCGAGCGTATAGGGCACAAAGAAATTAAGTTGGTTGGTATAGCCGATTCTCGCCTCGTTGGTCAGGTGAGAGCTGATCGTCCATACGTCTGTCAATTGACTGTTGACCCTGCTGACATCGCCGCTCTGGCAGGCGATCGGGCAGATACCCGCGCCGAAGTTCTTACCTGGATTGTTCCCCTCGGTCACCGAGCCGGTAAGCCTGTTGTTGGCGGTAACGTCGTAATCCACACGTCCGAAAAACTTGGTGAAAGGATTGATGTTAGGTGCGGTGTACGTGTAGTTGCTGATATTTTGCCCGTTGGAGATTGTCCCAGCCGTGTTAGGGCCGGGGAAATAGGCCTGGATAGCCTTGGCCACCGGATCAAACCGATCGGCGGGGATCACGTTGTTCAGAAACGGCGTGCGCGAAATGCAGGGACACTTCGTTGGCGTACTCTGCCCCGGATACGTGAAGCTGCCTGTCTGCTGGAATACGGTGGTGGTTGCCGGGTCATAGATTTGCGGCAAGCCGGCAAAATTTCCGCCCAATTCGGCCGCCGTAGGCACGGTATAGAAGGTGGCAGCGCTGCCTCCGTTGTCGATGATGTGATCGTAGCCAAAGAAGAAGAAGAACTTCCTCTTAAGGATCGGACCACCAACGGTGCCGCCAAATTCGTGAAAGTGGAGGACCGGCGTGGCCGTGTTTGCCCCAAAGGTGTAGTTGTTCGCGTTAAGCGCAGTGTTTTGGAAATACTCGTAGGCCGAACCGTGAAATCTGTCCGAGCCGCCCTTGCTGATCTGGTTATAGAGAATGCCGCCGATGCCGTATTGCGCCGAGAAATTCGATTTGAGGGTCTGCACCTCTTGAATCGTTTCCTGAACATCGATATCGGAGTTCGCGCTGGCCGGCAGCGTAGTCTGCGCGCCGTCTGCAAGTACCGTGCTAAAGGGCAAGTTGCCGTTCACCGAGAGCATGGTGCCATTGGAAGTGCCGGAACCGACAACCCCTTGGGCGCCCCCGGGAGCACCTGCCGCTCCAGCCATCAGAATGTTGAAGCTTGACCAATCCTGTCCTGTTTGTCCTACCTGGGGCAGCGAATTCAGCGTCTCGTACTCAAGCGTGGTCGACTGCTGTCCGGTATCAGTGGTAAGAAGCGGAACGTCGGTGTTGACCACAACCTGTTGCGACACGGCGCCCACCGCTAACTGGGCATTCACCGGCGTGTTCCCGACGTTTATCGTGATCGAAGACCGCACCAACTGGGTAAAGCCTTCTTTGGAAAATGTGATCTTGTAGTTGCCGGCGACGATGGAGGATGTGTCGTATACGCCCGCTTCGTTGGTGGTGTAGTCCTTGGTGACGCCAGTGTCAACGTTCAGAACTGTCACCGTCGCGCCGGGTATTGCAGCACCCGTGTTGTCGGTCACCAGACCAGTTATGTCACCGGCGTTTGTGGCTTGTCCGAATGCAGCTCCGAAAGAACCTGCAAGAAACACTCCGGCCAGTATTGCTAATCGCCCTAACTTCATACCTAACCTCCCAGAAAATGGTGCTGCTATATGTAATCTTGATTCCTGCTGCGGCTCAGTTTTCAAAGACAAACGGTTGTCTTTGGTCATGTAGCCGTGCGCGAGCAATATAACAGGACCCGCCATAAAGTTGTCAAGGACTATCTTGAACTGCGCAATCGAAAGACAACCGTGTGTCTTGGGCATCATCTGATGGTGGAAGCCCCCAGCCGTTCCCGCGGGGCGATGGGGTTGTTTCCTTACAACTCACAGAAACCGCGAGGGTTGGAAGCCAAAATGGCGGCTAAGCAACCGTTTGTCTCGGATATGGCTGCGGCGGTATCATTCGGAGGCGATGTGCGTAAAAATCTGTGCCCTTGTCCTGGTACTGCTCCCCACCCTCCCCCTCCTGTCCCAGGCGGCTGGCAGTCAGGACCAGGTGGCACAGCATTCCCGGCAGGCCCAGCAATACCTGGCCCAGAAGCGGCCCGATCTCGCCATCCCGGAATTCAAAGCCCTGGTCGCGTTAAACCCCAAAAACCTCGACGCCCAGGCGAACCTCGGGGTCTTGCTATTTTTTCAGGGGGACTACACCCAGGCCGAACCGCATCTGCGCGCGGCACTCGATATGCAACCAACCCTGACCAAAATCCAGGCCTTGCTCGGGAATGGCGGAAAAGCGCACCGGCCAAACCGCAGCCGCGAGCACTGACCTCGAGACATCCTTCGCCGCCGTGACCGAGCCAAAGCTCAAGATCCAGATCGGCATGGAACTCGTCGAGTTGTACACCGCAAGCCGTGACCTTGAAAAGGCCAGCGTGGTAGTGAACGCCATGCGCCAGGCGGACCCGCTCAACCCTGCGGTGCTTTACACTGCCTATCGAATTCATTCTGACCTCGCGAGTGAAGCCATGCTGAGCCTGGCCCTGGCAGCGCCCGATTCGGCGCAAATGCACCAGGTCATGGCCCATGAAGAGGCCAGGCAAGGCAACACTGCCGCCGCTCGCCTGCAGTTTCAAAAAGCCGCTGAGATCGATCCCAAGCTGCCCGGCATCCACTTTGAATTGGGTGAGTTGCTTGGCATCTCGGAAGATGCCAAAACCAGGGCCACTGCAGAAACGGAATACAAAGCCGCTCTCGTCGAAAACCCAGCAGATGAAAAGGCAGAAACCAGGTTGGGCGATCTTTCCAGCCGCAATGGGGATGCTGCCCAGGCGCTTGAGCCACTACAACCGGGCGCTCACGCCTGCAGCCTGATGATGCGGAGGCGGAGTTCGGGCTGGCCAAAACCCTGATCGCCATGAACCAGCAGGCCAAAGCATTGCCGGTGCTCGAGCGCGCGGTGCAGTTGGAACCGACCAACGCTGCCGCCCACTTTCGCTTAAGCACCATCTATCGCGAGATGGGGCGGACCGCAGACTCACAACACGAGGTAGAGGAGTACAAGAAATACAAGATAATGAAGGAAAAGCTGGAGCCCATTTTTAAGGAAATGCAACTGCATCCCGCAGGTGCGTCCAACGAAGAGCAGGAGGCAAAGTAACGAGCGTCCGCGACAGCCCGCGAGGAGTCTCCGAAAAAAGAAGTCTCTGCGCGGGACGCTCTTATGTATCGGGCTCGCCCTCTTCTACCAGCTCGCTGCCACTCGGGCGCAACCGCCCGCTCCAGATTCCGCGATTCCTCAACTCGTCGACATCACTCGCTCCACCAAAATCCAATTCGACCATCTGTCGTCTCCGGCAAAGAAGTACATCGTGGAGTCAATGAGCGGCGGAGTCGCCATCATCGATTACGATCGTGACGGCTGGCCGGACATTTACTTTACCAATGCGCCTGGCATCGACATGGCGCTTGGCTGGCCGCAAAGCCCGCAGTGCGCTCTACCACAACAACCACGACGGCACATTTACCGATGTAACTGAGAAGGCCGGCGTCGGCTATCCTTGCTGGGCCATGGGCGCGTCCGTCGGAGACTACGACAATGACGGCTGGCCCGATCTGCTGGTCACCTGCTTTGGAGGGGTCACGCTCTTCCGCAACAATCACAACGGTACCTTCACCAACGTAACCACCCAGGCAGGACTAGGTACTGACGCCGGCTGGGCGACGGGCGCGGCCTTCGGTGACTATGACCGCGATGGATGGGCCGACCTCTTCGTCGCGCATTACGTAGACCTGGATCTCAAAGACCTGCCTGAATTCGGCTCCAGGCTAACTTGCCAGTATCACGGCATTCCCGTGCAATGCGGCCCGCGCGGTCTTAAAGGCTCGCCCGACGCCCTCTACCACAACAATGGCAACGGAACCTTCAGCGAGGTAGCGAAAGCGGCCGGTGTCGATGACCCACAAAAATTCTTCGGCCTGACCGCAGTTTGGAGCGACTTCAATAACGACGGACGCTTGGATCTGTTTGTAGCCAACGATGGAGAGCCCAATTATCTCTACCGTAACGATGGCAATGGCCACTTTACCGATGTCGCACTGGACGCCGGAGTGGCTGTCAACGTCGATGGAAGCGAGCAGGCCAACATGGGCGTGGCGCTCGGAGACTACGAGCATAAAGGCTTGTTCTCCGTCGCCATCACTCACTTCAGCGAGGAATATGCCGCCTTATACCGTAACAACGGTGGTTTTAACTTTACCGACGTTTCCAGCTCTTCTGGGATAGCCCGCGGAACCACACCGTACGTGGGATGGGGAGACGCCTTCTTCGATGTAGACAACGATGGTTGGCCCGACCTGATCCTCGTCAACGGGCATGTCTACCCCCAGGTGGATACCAAGGATATCGGCACCGCCTTTCGAGAACCCAAGCTCCTCTATCTCAATCAGCACGACGGTACATTCCGCGACGCAAGTAAACTAGCCGGAGCCGCGATACAGATCCCGCAAGTGAGCCGAGGACTGGCGGTTGGCGACCTGTTCAACGATGGCCACCTGGAAATTGTGGTCGAGAACCTGGAGGGGGAGCCGATGATCCTGCGTCCCCAGGGGGGGCCTCACAATCATTGGATCAGCTTCGAGCTTGAAGGAGCAAAAGGCAATTTGCTCGCCCTCAACGCGCGCCTCCGTGCCACAGCCGGCGATCTGGTGCAGCTGGACGAGGTTCGCAGCGGGGGAAGCTATCTCTCGCAAAATGATCTGAGGATCCACTTTGGCCTGGCCGGCCATGAAAAGCTGGATAAATTGGAAATTTTCTGGCCCTCGGGAAAGGTCGAAACCCTGGCAAATCTGGCCGCCGACCGCTCCTACCTTGCTTAAAGAGGGGCAGGGAATCGTTTCTGGACGAGGTGGTATTTAGACAAACTATTGTCTAGAACGGTCTCTGCTGCTATCTTGTCTGCTTAAATGGCCAAGCGCAAGCACGACGACAGCAAGGCTGACGAACGCGTTAGTCTCAAGACCCTCGCCGCTTATCTGAACCTCGATCCGACGACCATATCGGTCGTGCTCAATGATGTCCCGGGGCGTTCCATTCCCGAAGCAACGCGAGACAGAATCCGCAAAGCCGCGCTTAAATTCAACTACCAGCCCAGCTTCCTGGCAAGGTCATTAAGAAATCGCCGCACCATGACGATTGGCATCTTGGTTCCAGTCCTCGCCGACGGCTATCACGCCGAAGTGATGACCGGCATCGGAGACCGGCTTCTGGACGAAAAATATTTCTACTTCATTGCCCATCATCGTCACCGCCCCGATCTCATTGAGGAATATCCTCGAATGCTGATCAGCCGCGGCGCCGAGGGATTGATCTCCATTGACACCAACTTAGTCCACAAACTGCCGCTCCCCGTTGTGGCCATAGCCGGGCACCGCCGTGTAGCCGGAGTTACCAACGTAGTCCTCGATCACCATCGCGCCGCGGAGCTTTCGCTGCGCCATCTTTACAACTTAGGCCACCGCACGATTGCCTTCATGCGTGGCCAGCCTTACAGCTCTGATTCCGACGCAAGGTGGCAAGGCATCGTTGAGGTCGCGCAAGGATCTCGGCCTCGCCATACGGCCCGAAATGACCATCCAGCTGGAAAAGGATCTGACCTCGCCTGAGCTGGGATATCCGGTGCTAAAGCAATTGCTGGATCACCAGCGCAGCTTCACCGCCGTGGTCTCATTCAATGACGTTGCAGCCATCGGCTGCATCCGTGCACTGCATGATTCCGGGCTACGCGTTCCTGAGGACGTATCGGTAGTAGGCTTCGACGATATCAAGGAGGCTGCCTTCCAGACCCCGAGCCTGACCACCATACGCCAGCCCCTTCACCAGATGGGTGCGCTCGCCGTCGAGTTATTGCTCCAACAGCTCGGACCTTCTGACACCAAGGGTCCCCCGGAAGTAGCTGTCGAGCCGGAACTGATCGTTCGCGAGTCAACTGGTCCGTTGAGGCAGAAAACAAGCGGCCACACGATCCGGGCGGCAACACGTTTAGCAACCGTAGTTGATTCTCTGTAAGCTGACGAATATTGAGTGGGTGGCCCAGGTCTCGATTTTGAGACCTGGGTTTCTCCCGCAAATAGGTCCTGGCTGGAACACCCGGTCTCAAAGGCGGGACTTGGGCCATCCACTCAAAGTCTTGATGTGCAACGTGCTGCCCAACCTCGCCTGTATTGCCAGAAACATAAATCTCTTGCCACCTCAGCTCAAATCCAGTTCCCATTCTTGTCCAACGAGATCGTGGCCGAAACTGTGATGAGGCTCTTCTTTCACCAGGCGGAAGCCGGCTCGCTGGTATATGCGATGCGCAGCCGTCAAGATACTCTGCGTCCAAAGAACAACCTTCCGATAACCAGCACTGCGGGCAAAGCGGATGCACTCCGTCACTAAAGCATCGCCAAGACCCATACCTCGCGCGCTTGGTTCGACAAACAGCAGGCGAAGCTTCGCCGTGCGCGGTTGGCTCGGATGTTTGACGAGAAACACATGCCCCACATTCTGGCCATCGACTTCCGCGATCCAGCACCGTTCCCGGCTAGGCTCGAAGTGGGTGACAAAATCAGACACGATATTCGCCGCCAGTGCTTCGAATGTTTCATCCCAGCCGTACTGCTCCGCGTAAGGTAACCGAGGCCTTCTCTGTGAACGATCCATCCCATGTCGCCGACGCGGTGGGGCCGCAGGACGTACGGTATCCGGCTCCGGTCGACCTTCATCAGGATCCTCTCGATGGTCTGCATGCAGTCGATGAGTTCCATGCGAGCCGTGGGCGGCAAACTCTCGAGCGCGGTGTGTGCTTGTTCTTCAGAAAGCGCGTTCAGTTTCTTGAAAGCCGTCTTGCCGCGGCTGGTGAGCGTAAGCTCAGCAAACCGGCCATCTTCCTCTGAGGCCTTTTTCTCCACCAACCCGTCGCGCTCAAATTTCCCCAACAACCGGCTCAGGTATCCGGGATCCATTCCCAGTCCCTCGGCGATTTCGCTTGCTTTCGGACCCGTGCGATTTGCCAGTTCGTAGAGCACGCGCGCTTCCGCCAAACTGTAATCACTGTTCAGCAGTCCTTCGTTCAAGGTTCCGATGTACCGCGTATACATGCGGTTGAAGTGGCGAAACTTCGCAATCTCGCCGCTCACCTCAGGGGACGTTTTTTGAGAGGACGCCATGCCCACCATTTTCCGCCAGGATACTTGACTTCGTCAACTAATATAGTTGAATTTGACGACGACGGGACGTATTAATATCTCTGCCAGGAAGCTTTGGCTTAATTTCCCACGCGAAGGAGAACCTCGTGAATCTGAACGAAACACCCGAAATCGTGGAATGGCCGAGAACTCATTACGTCTATGTCGAGAGGATCGGACCCTTCCAGACGAATGCTCCTGAAGCGTGGCAAGACCTCCATTCCTCCGTTCCCCGCATCGCCGAACACAATCAGATCACTGGATACCTGAGCCTCTATAAGATGGGGCCGAAGATCTACCGCGCCGGCGTGGCGCTCGCCGGGCTGCCTGCAAAATTACCCGAGGGAGTCAGCGATATGGAATTCAACGGGGGCAAATACAGTCGCTTCGTCTTGACCGGACCATATGCAAACCTGGGACACGCAACCGGTCGCGTTATGGAGCTTATTACCGAAACAAAGTTACCGCTCCGGGACGACTATTTTATTGAGAACTATGTGAACGATCCGAGAACGACGCCGGAAGAACATTTGATCACGCAGATCCTCGTTCCTACCATCTAGCGCAGGAGCTCGTTCCGGTTGTTACGCTCCAGCCCCTTGTTCCGTTCTACAATCGCTGTCATGCGATTTCGAGGACTTTCGGCCGTCGTGCTAATCCTCACTCCCGTGATCGGAGTCTGCGCAACCGTTCCTCCGCCCCCCGCTCCGGTTGCACAGAAGATCCATACCGAGAAGCCAATCAACGGAGCAGTGCTGGTGGACGATTACGGCTGGCTGCGCGAGCGAACCAATCCCCGTGTGCGGGAGTATCTCGAAGCGGAAAATGCTTACGCTGAGCAGATGACCGCCGGCGAGAAGCCCTTTGCAGAAAAGCTCTATAACGAGACGCTCAGCCATATCAAACAAACCGATACCACGGTGCCTTATCACCAGCATGGCTACTGGTACTACTCGCGCACAGAGGAGGGGAAACAGTACCCGGTGCTGTGCCGCAAGAAGGAGACACTGAGCGCGCCGGAAGAGGTGATGCTGGACGTCAATCAACTCGCCCAGGGCGAGAAGTTCATGTCCTTGGGTGCCACTGCTGTGAGCGATGACTCCAGTCTGCTCGCGTTTACGACTGACAATGTAGGCTTCCGCCAGTACAAGTTGCACGTCAAAGACCTGCGCACCGCCAAAGTACTGCCCGACACCGCCGAACGGGTGGATTCGGTCATTTGGGCGGCCGACAATAAAACCCTCTTTTACACGACTGAAGATCAACAAACGAAACGCAGTGACCTGGTCCACCGCCACGTGCTTGGCACGGATGCTGCGGCCGATCCCGTCGTCTTCCATGAGAAGGATGAGCGTTATGACCTCGAGCTGGAGCGCACGCGCGATGACAAATATTTATTGATGGAATCCGGCAGCCACGTAACCAGCGAAGAGAAATTCCTCCCGGCTGATACTCCAACCGGGGAGTGGAAGATCATCGAGCCGCGAAAAGAAGGTATTCGCTATAGCGCTGACGAAGCCAATGACGTGTTCTACATCCTTGTCAACGACACCGATCCGAGCTACCGCCTGGTGACGGCGCCCCTGGCAAATCCCGGCAAATCGCACTGGACGGAGCTCATCGCCGCGCGCAGAGATGTGCCGCTCGAGGACCTGGACGCATTCAAAAGCTTCTACGTGGTCACAGAGAGAGTGAAAGGATTGCCAGTACTGCGGGTGGTCGCGACGAAGAACCAGCAGTCGCACACGGTTGAAGTTCCGGAGCCCGCATACACTTTGAGCTCTGCGGTAAACCGCGAGTTCGATGTCGACAAATACCGCTACACCTATGAATCCCCAATCACGCCAAGCTCGACCTTTGAGTACGATCTAAACAGCCGGACGTCCACGCTGCTTAAGCAGCAGGAAGTGCCGGGTGGCTATGACAAGTCTCAATATACTGTCGAGCGTCTCTTTGTGCCGGCAAAGGACGGTGTCGGAATTCCCGTAACCGTGGTCTATCGCAAGGACAAGTTCAAGCGTGGAGTGAACCCGCTGTTTGTTTATGGCTACGGTTCGTATGGCATCACCATACCGGATAATTTCTCTGTAAGGCTTCTGCCGCTGTTGGACCGCGGCGTGGTGACGACCGTGGCTCATATTCGCGGCGGTGGTGAGCTCGGTGAGGCGTGGCATGACGCGGGCAAGATGATGACCAAGCGAAACACCTTCACCGACTTCATCGACGTGACGGAAGGATTGCTGGCTAAGGGTTATGGTAAGCCGGGTGAGGTGGGGATCGAGGGCGGCAGCGCGGGCGGCTTGTTGATGGGCGCCGTCACCAATATGCGGCCGGACCTCTTTAAGGTGGTCCTATGCGAGGTGCCATTCGTCGATGTCATGAACACCATGCTCGATGCATCCCTCCCGCTCACCGTTCCTGAATATGAGGAGTGGGGCAATCCAAATCAGAAGCCGGCTTTCGACTACATGCTGACCTACTCGCCTTATGACAATGTGACGGCGAAGGCCTACCCCGCAATTCTGGTGGAAACATCGTTCGATGACTCGCAGGTAATGTATTGGGAACCCTCGAAGTATGTGGCTAAGCTCAGGGCGTTAAAGACTGACCAAAATCCACTCGTCTTCTTCATTAACCTGCATGGCGGCCATGGCGGTTCGAGTGGACGTTACGACCGCATCCGCGAGCAGGATCAGCGCTACGCGTTCATGCTGAACCAGCTTGGCATCACCCAGTGAATCTCAACGCCATCTTTGGAGTCAACCAATGAGTCTTCCTGAAACCACCCTCGCAGGCATGCGTAAGACCAATGATCTATTCTGTTCAACCGTGGTCCGGCTCCGCGATATGGAGGCTCTTGACCACGTTTACACCCCCGACGCCCAAATCCTTCCACCCGGTGCCGACATGATCCAGGGTGTTGCCGCGATCAAGAACTTCTGGCAGCAGGCCATCTTGGGGCTAGACGTTCAGGATGCGTCTCTCGTCACTGTCTCTGCGGAATCCGCCGGGGACACGGTGGTCGAAATTGGCAGAGCCGCGCTTAGCCTGAAAGGCGGGCAGGTCGTTCCAGTGAAGTACGTGGTCCACTGGAAACGTCATGATGGCTCGTGGAAGTGGCACACTGACATTTGGAACATGAATCAGTAACTGTATGCAGACCGTCGCCCAGGTCCTTGCAGGATCAAAAGCGCCCTTTGTCGTCTGATTTTCACGCTGCCCCAGCCGGACCCGACCCCAGCCGCGCAAGTTTAACCAGACGTTTACGTGAGCCTGAAACCTTCAGGTATATCTTTCCAAGTAATGAGGGACGGCGACGTTCCCCTGCTCGCAAATCCGTATCCATCGCTGAGGCTTTTATGAGTAGGCAAGCAATCTAGCGTCCCCAGACCTCTTCGGAATCCACAGCGACGTGGTCCACGATCTCGATTCAGCCGAGCACGTTTACATCTTCGCGTTCTCCCAGCTGCTCAAACTGTAAAGCCTTCGTCCCTCCGCCTTACTCCATCTCAAAAGCCACATACTGCAGCACCGACTGCCGCTCCACCTCGAGCACCACAGCATCCCCGGGTTTCAATCCCGCAAGAGTCTGCCGCAGTTGTTGCGAGTTCTCCAGCGGAGCGCCATTCACAGAGCGAATCGCGTCACCGGCCGAAAGATCCGCAGCAACCGCGGGCTCCCCACCGAGCAACCCAATAACCAGGACGCCGCTATTGGAACGAAGATTAAGCATTGCGCCAACCTCAGAGCCCTTGAGATCCATCACAAAAACCCCCAGCGGCGCGATCAGGTCTTTGTCCGGCCGAATGAGATCTGACAGGTTGTCAACCTGGGGGGGCGCCTTCACCGGCGTCACAGAAACCGTCAGCGGTTTGCCGTCGCGCAAAATCTCCATACTGATCGCCGAAGAGCGCTTGTGGACATAAAGAAAAGCGGTGTATTTGGGCAGCGAGTCCACCGCGAAGCCATCCATCGCGGTCACCACATCCTTCGCATGCAAACCCGCCGCGGCGGCCGGACCATTCGGATCAATGTCGGATAAGATCACACCCCAGTCCTGCGGGAGCTTCAGACCTGCTGCCAAGGCCGGCGTGATGGACTGAGCATGAGCGCCAATCGTCACATTGGCAACAATCCCATGTTCTCTAAGCTCGCGGTAAACCGCCCGTACTAGCGGTTCCGGAATAGCAAAACCAAGCCCTTCGCTGCCTCCGCCAGAAGTAACAATGAAAGTATTAATCCCCACCAGGTTCCCGTTCCGGTCGATCAACGGTCCGCCGCTGTTGCCGGGATTAATCGGAGCATCGGTCTGCACATACACCATAGGACGATCCACCTCCGGTTGTCGTCCCACTGCGCTAATGATTCCCTTGGTGACCGTATGGTCCAGGCCCTCTGGCGCGCCGATAGCGACCACAGTTTGGCCCAGGCGGAAATGGAACTGTTCTGGCAGCGAAATAGTAGGTAAATCTTTGGCTTCTATCTTGATCAACGCCAGGTCCGCGTAATGGGTGGCTCCGATCAGCTTCGCTTCGTACACCCGCTGCGGGTTGTGCAAGCGCGTATTACCGCTAACCATCTCCACCGTGGCCGGCGCGATGATCACCCGGATGCGCAGCGCGCCCGCAACCACGTGATTGTTGGTGATGATATATCCGTCCGGATCGACGATGACGCCGGAGCCGATCGATCGCTGCCGCACCAGGGCCTGTTGTGGACCCCTGGTCCTTATCACTCAGGCACACCGTAGCCCGTTACCTCAATTTCCACCACGGACTGCATCGCATGCTCGGCAACCTGATCGATGGCCTGATCGTAATCCTTGAGAATTTCCGTTTGATTTTGTCCGTGCAGTGGCAACGATAAGATTGTGCCCCCGAGAGCCAGCCAGATAATCTTTTTCATAGAGAACCTGGTCCTGGAAGGGCAAGGCTTCAGCCGTGCCGTAAACGGCCCTGCCATACCCGGCTTTAGCCGCTGAGGTACGTTTTTGCATCCTAAATCCTCTATAGCCGCATTAACTAAAGCTGGGTTTGTGCAACGGTATCGTATCGATCGGCGGTGCAGGAATCTCATTGTCGGGCGTTTCCCATTTAAGAATCTTGAAGTCGAGGACAAAGATGGCATACATCACCGGCACTTGCAACTTAGTGACCACGGTCGCAACCAACAGGCCGCCAATCTGCGCGTAGCAAAGCGGCTTCCACAACGGACCACCGTGCAGCGCCAGCGGCAGCAGCGCCAGCACCGTGGCGCCCACCGTAATCAGGACCGGCCGCAGGCGCAGGATGCCGGCATCAATCAGAGCCAGCTCAAAATCATCTCCCTCAGCGTGCCGTTCTTCAATAAAGTCGAACAGCACAATCGAGTGGCTCACGATCACACCAATCAGACTGGCCACTCCCAAAAACGCCATGAATCCGAACGGCTCGCCCATAATCCACAAGGCAGCGAATGCGCCCATCATGCCGTAGGGTGCGGCTGCCAGCACCAGCAGCGGTTTGATCGCATTCTTGAATTGAAACAGCAGCGCAAGGTAGATCGCGGCGGTCGACACCAGCATCACCGCCGCCAGATTCTTGAAACCATTCTTGGTCTTATCGTACTCGCCGCCAATCTGCATCCCGTATCCTGGCGGAAGCGAGGCTTGTAAAGCCAGTAGCCGGGGCATGGCCGGTTTCAAAACCTCGGAGCTCAGGTGTCCCGGAGCGGGGAAGCTGCGGATATTCATCGTGCGAAACTGTTCCAGCCGCACGATACGGCCGTTCACCAGGTCATGATCGATGTCCGAGATCTGCACCAGGGGAACCTTGGTGCTATCCTGCGAGCCATAGACATACAAATTCTGAATGTCGGATAGCTGTGAACGCTCGTCCATCCGCAGCCGAGCCACAATCGGTATCTGCTTTTGCCCTTCCTGCAGAACACTCACCGTGGATCCACTCATGCCCGCCGTGGATGAGTCGGCGACATCCATGTTGGTGATCCCAGCGAGGTTGGCGCGGTCCGGATCGATGGTCAATGAGATTTGCGCATTCTCGTCGCCCCACTCATTACGCGTGCGTTCCGCCAGCGGAGTCGTCCGGAAAATATCTTCTACCTTGCCGGCAATGCTCCGCAATGCGCGAATATCCGCCGCTTCGTCTTTTGCGTTTACGTCGGCGGTACTCGAAATCCTGATCTCGATCGGATAGTCAAGGGGGTTCGTCAGCAACTGGCGCGCATCCATGCGCGCGCCTGGAATGGACGAAGTCAGCAATGGCTGCAGCTCTCGAACGAACTGCGGAGTGATCTCCTTATCCTTGACCTCAATCAACACCTGCGCATAATTCAGCTGTTGCAACTGGGGAGAGGCCGAGAACCAGAACCGCGGGCCGCCTCCGCCGACAAACGTGGTGACGTAGCGCAATACATCCCCGGGATGGTCCTTGTCCGGGTGCTCCTGCGAAAACTGCTCCGCTTTTTCCCGGACAATCTGCTCCACCTTACGCGCCGTCTGATTGGTAGCCTCAAGCGTGGAATCGTTGGGAAGCCACACATCGATGTAAGACCAATATTGAACATCTTCAGGGAAGAACGCACTTGCCAACCGGGAGAAGATAAAAGCGCCCACAGCCAGGAATACCAGCGAGCCGAAAAAGAACTTCCAGCGGTGTTCGATGGAGTACTTTGCTGCTCGCGCATATAACCCGAAGAAGCCGCTGTTCCGCCGCTCCTCCAGCGTTTTCTCAACCTTCTTCTCCGGCCGCAGAAGGTAGTATCCCATCAAGGGGAGGAAGGTCATGGACACCAGGCGCGAGGCAACCAGGGCCACCGTCATGACAATCGGCAGACTGTAGAGAAACTCTCCCGTACTTCCGGTTACCAGCAGGAACGGCAGGTAAGCCACGATATTCGTAACCGTGGCGTACATAATGGCGGTTGCCAGCTTGGTAGGCCCCAGCCACGCGGATATGATTCTGGGTTGCCCTTCCGCCAGTGCGCGCTTGATCGAATCGCCCGCGATGACCGGATCATCCACCAGCAGGCCAAGAGCGATGATTAGGGTAGCGACAGAAACCTGTTGGATATCGATACCCAGCAGGTACAGCACGCCAAAGGTCATCGCCAGGGTGATAGGGATGGAGATCGCCATCAGCAGGGCAGAGCGCCATTCCCAAAAACCAAGCCATGACACCAACACCACCAGGACGATCGCTTCGTAGAGCGCATCCATAAACAGGCTAAGGTTCTCTTGCACCTGCAAAGGCTGATCGGACGTACGGGCAATGATCAAGTCGTCGGGAAGATATTGCTTCACCGCCGCGAGCTTGGCATCGACGCTGCGGCCGAAGGCATCGATCTGCTCGCCGTTCTTCATCTGCACCGCCACGGTCACGGCACGGCTGCGCCGCCACTTGCCTTGTTTGTCGGCCCAGGTAAGGTAGTTCAAGTACTTCGCCGGGCTCTGGTAGCCGCGGGAAATGTCCACCAGGTCGCGCAAATAGACCGGGCTTTGCGCAGCCGATTTCGAAGAGCCGATGATCACGCCGCCTATTTGTTGCGGGCTGGTGAACTTTCCCGAAGGATCAATCTGGATACTCTGCGGGCCGACCTCGAGCTGGCCGCCGGGAAGCGTGATGTTGCGCGCACCTAATATATCCTTCAAATTCGACGGAGTGTACCCATACGAGGCGAGCCGTTGCTGCGAGTAGTCCAGATAAATCTGTTCCGGCAAAACACCCTTGCGGTCGATCTTGGCCACTTCCGGAGCGCCCTGAATGGTCCTTCCAATCAGATCGGTAAAATCATCCAACTCCCGATACGAATACTTATCCCCGGCCACCTCGGCCAAACGGGTTTCCGTATCCGAGGGGTCGTGGACGAACAAGGCCGGCCAACTGTCGGGATGAATTTCCGAGCTGTGCAATTTCTCCATCACCAGGCGATCGCCCAATGTCCGCAACTCGTCGTCGCTCAAAGCAGAGCTGACGTCGGCGCCGATAAATCCGCTGCCTTCAAAGAAGTGCGGATCAGAGACGTACTTATTCTGCCTTCCGGCCTGCATCACGGCAAGAAAAGCGTCGCGCACCAGGGTCGGAGAAACAGAAAGTGGAAAGGCATACACCACGCTCACCCGGGGCTGCGGAGAGTGCGCCGCCTCTGCCGCGCGAGTGGCCACAATCGCCTCGCGGATCGCCCGGGCGCGCAAAGCAATGTCGACGTCACTCGCCCGCGGGCTCGCGATGGTCAGCATCAGGGCAGCGGTGTCCCCAAAATCGCTATTGAACTGGATCGGGCCCGCACCCTGGGGCAGTCTGCTGTTGAGCGCGATCAGCTTGAGATTGATATCGGAAAACTGCTTCTTGGGATCGTTCACCGTATCGTCCAGTTGAACGTAGACCAGCGCGAGTCCCGGGAAGCTAAGCGAGCGGATACCAAAGTCAGAAGCCGTCGGAGGCTTGATGAAGGCGTTTTGCGCCATCACCTGTTCTACCTGCCGGGTCACTAACTGCTCCACCTCTTGCGCCGTCGCTCCGGGCCATGCGATCGAAGCAACCGCGACCCGCACTGGAATGCTCGGATCTTTCCGTTTAGGCATGTGCTGGAAGCCATACCAGCCCCACAGGCAGACCGCGATCAGCAGGATCAGCGAAACCTGCCGATGTTCGGTAAAGAAGCGCGCCGTGTTGTGCGTGTGCGCTATGTATTCGGATTCCGCTTTATGTGTCATGGAATGATGCGCACTTTGTCGCCGTTCTTGATCAAGTTCACACCGCTGGTGATGACCGATTCGCCAGCGTTCAAGCCACCCTTGGCGGCAATCATATTCCCGTAGATATCGCCTAGTTCCACCGCGCGCAAGCGTGCTGTCTGCGTATCTCCACCGCCCTCCGCAATCATCACGGCAAAGTTATTGGCACGCTCAGGATCACGAATCACTGCGGACAGCGGAACAGCCAGCACTGATTGCGGTAGCTGCGCGCCATCGATCGCGAGCGATGCAATCATGCCCGACTTCAACCGGTCGTGCGGGTTAGGAATGGTCACTTCTACCGAGAACACGCGGCTCTTGGGATCTGCTGCTGGGGAAATAGCGCTTACCCTGCCCGCGAATGGCGTGGGGAAAGCATCCGTAGTAATGGACAGATGCTGGCCCAGCCGCACCCGGCTGATGGAGATATCAGGAACACCGAAGACCGCTTTCACTGATTGCGTATCCGCTAGCGTAAACCCATTGGTCGCCGGCCCTACCAGGGTGCCCAGATCAACGTTACGGCTCACGATCCATCCATTGAATGGCGCTTGCAGGGAACAATACGCGAGGGCAACGTTGGCCTGGTTAAGCTCAGCCTGGGCTCCGGTAACAGAGGCCGTCGTGCTGGCTAGTTGTGCCTGCGCAGAGTCGTAGTCTGGCTTGGTTGCACTCTGCGAACCATAAAGCGCAGAGACGCGATCGAAGCTGAGCTTAGCCTTTTCGTACTCCGCCTGCGCGCGAGACAGCTGCGCCTTGGCCTGTTGCACCTTGTCCAGGTAGTCCTGCTGCCGCACCACGGCCAGCACGGTTCCTTTTTGTACCCAATCCCCCTGGTCGATGTTGCGCATGCCTCCGCTAGGGCTTTTAACCTGGCGGATACTGTCGACATAACCACCCGACTGGAACGCCAGGTTCACTTGCGCATAAGGAACGATGCTGGCTGAGTATTTGGCGCCGTTCCCTACGGCCACCGGCTGCACCAGTGCTGTATGAACAGGCAGCGGTAGTGTCTCGGCGGAATTTTGTTGCTTGCATGCCGTCAAGCCAATCAGGAGGGTCGTGCCCAGCATGGCGAGCGAGAGCTTCACAATCGCGGGATTCATAGGTTTCACTCTTCCCCCAGAGCTTTCTCAAACGCAGCCTTCGCGTTCCAGAAGTTAAGCAGGCTTTGTTCATAATCATGTTCGGCATTGGCGACTGAGGCTTGTTGTTGCAGCACGTCGCGCATCAACACCGCGGCATGCTTGAATTGATCGTTGACTTCCCGCATTTTCTCGTTGGCCGCATCGCGGCCGGCCTGGGAGACTTCGAGCAACGAACGGCTCTCTTCCAGCTTGCGGAAGTTGTTGTCCACATCGAGCATTACCTGGGCCTGGGTTTCCTGCAGTTGATAGTGGCTCTGCTCGAGCGAGACATCCTTTTGTTTCACCTCGTCTTTGCGTCCTCCCCAATCAAAGGGGTCCCACTTCATTTCCAACCCGGCAGAGACAATATTCTGCGGCAGAAACGAAGTGTTGATTGGCTCCAGATAGTGGACGGCTGCGCCGACATCGGGAATGTACTTGGCCTTCGACAGCTTGCGGTCATACTCGGCGCGCTGCGTATCGATCTCTGCTTCTTTCACCTCCGGCCGCTGCCGCAGTGCGGTTTGCCGGGCCATCTTCAAGTCCATCTCGGCGGGCGAAATAGGCGGTACCTGCTCGGTGCGAAAAGCCGTGTCAAGATCGCGTCCCAGCAATTCGTTGAGTTGCTCCTTTTGCGTCTGCAGCGTATCGCGCAATTGGATCACCTGGTACCGCGTCTGGGCCAGCTTCGCCTTGGCCTCCAGACTATCGGACTTGAGCACCGATTCTTGAGTCAGATATTGTGTTGCCACACGGTCTGTCTCTTCGTATTGCTTCACCAGCGCCTGCGTAGCGTTCAGGGCGCTTTCCGTTTGCAGCGTGGCGTAGTAGGCCTGCTTCACACTGGCAACGATCGACTGCCGCTGTCCTCTATATTGCTCCGCGGCAAGATCAGCGGATAGCTCCTGCTCCCGAATGGCGAGATGGATCTGGTACAGCTGCGACAGTGGTTGTGCTACCTCCGCCGAGGCCAACCCGGTAATCCCGGTAGAAAGCTTCAGCGTCTGCGGTTGGGGATTGTTAAAGAGGTCGGCCGGAAAGGTGAACTTCGGGTTGGTGATGTCTCCCGAAGCAAACAGATAGGTAGTGATTGCGGGAAAGCGCTTGGTCTTGGTTTGCGCTACCTCCCATTTCGATTTGACTATCTCCAGCTTGGCCATATTCACCGGCCGATTATTATCTACGGCAACCTGGATAGCCTGAGACAACGAGAGGACCGGAACCTCGCTAGTGGGTTCTTGCCCCAGCAGCATGATCCCAGTCATCAACGCAGTCCCGGCAACTGCCCAGGATAATGGTTTCACGTACCTTCCTAGCATCATCAATCAGACCGTCAGAGTAGGGTGAACCAATTATGTGCCGATTATGGGTATTGTGGGGCCCCTTTGTTAGGATCGGCCCCTTCTCAATCCTCCGCCTCCGCCTTGCGGTCCCAGGCTGTTCAAGTCGTTCAGTACAGCCTGCCGGTCCTGGGGACGAAACTCTCCCGCGTCCATGGTTTGCTCAATATCGGCCTTCGCCTTCTTCAGCGCCATGAACTGTTGCAGCTTACCTTCCCCGCTGGTCTTGATGCCTTGCAGCCCATTCAAACTGTCCTGCAAGGTCTTTACCTGGGCGCTTTTGGGCTCTATCCCCGCCACAATCGCCGGGATACCGCAGGCCTCCCCCTCAAGCCCGTTGCGGGCCGACAGATCTACACGGGTGCCCCACGTTCGCCCCAGCGTACGTGGGCCGAAAACGATGGGCGAAGCCCCACCACAGCCTTTGTCCCGGATCCTGGCTCTATCCCCGTCACCCATCGAAGGGTGGAATACGCAAATCTCACCCTTCCACCTTCCACAACAGCAGACATAACGGAAAGCGGATTTGTTCATTGGGAGCGTAGCGGAGTGATCTGCGGTTCTCTCCACCCTCCACCAACCCGAGTGATCATGTCCGAAAAGCGCCAGTCCTCGCTCAGGGCAAGTGAGAGAATCTGCATATGGAACTACCTGATCGACACGTCTCGTATCGCGCGCTGCAGAGCCGGGATCACCGCTTCGACGGCTTTCTGTTTGTCGGTGTGACCTCGACAGGTATTTATTGCCGGCCGGTATGCCCGGCACGCACACCGAAATTTGAAAACTGCATTTTCTTTCCTTCCGCCGCCGCTGCGCAGCAGTCCGGCTTTCGTCCCTGCCTGCGTTGCCGTCCTGAGACGGCTCCGGACATGGCCTCATGGCGCGGAACCTCCAACACGGTATCACGCGCCCTGGCTCTCATTACTGACGGAGCGCTCGATGGCGAACGCGCGAGTGTAGAAAGACTGGCGGAGCGTCTAGGCCTGGGGGAGCGCCAGCTGCGGCGGCTCTTCTTGCAACACCTGGGAGCATCGCCGATTGCCGTCGCCCAAACTCGCCGCGTTCTTTTCGCCAAGCAGCTCATCCATGAAACCCAGATGCCGATGACGGAAATCGCCCTGGCAGCAGGATTCGGGAGCGTCCGAAGATTCAACGAAATCTTTCGCCATCTATTTCAGCGTCCCCCGAGTGCCTTGCGGCGCAAAAGCAGAGCCAGCGTTGAAAGTGCAGAAGCAGGGCGTAACGTTGCGGCTGCGTTACCGGCCGCCCTATGACTGGGAATCCATGCTCGCCTATCTGTCAGCGCGTGCGATCCCGGGTGTCGAAGTGGTGGAAAAGGAAACTTACCTCCGCACCGTCGAGCTGGATGGCTTTACCGGAAGTGTGGAGGTCACCCATCTACCCCAACGGCAGAGTCTTGGAGTGACCATCCGTTTTCCCAACGTTGCCTCTCTGCCGGCGATCGTCTCCCGCGTCAGGCGGGTATTCGATGTGGGTGCGGATATCGAGACCATTGATGCCCACTTATCGCACGATCCCAGGCTGGCGCTCCTGGTAGCCAGGCGTCCCGGTTTGCGCGCCCCTGGCGGATGGGATGGCTTTGAGCTGGCGGTGAGGGCAATTCTCGGTCAGCAGATTACCGTGGTTGCCGCGCGGCGCCTGGCGGGACAACTCGTGGCCCTGCATGGCAAGCCCGTGCCACGAGCGCAGGCCGGTCATCCAGCACTGTCCCATGTATTTCCTCTTGCGCAGCATCTCGCGCTCGCCAAGGCGATTGGGCTTGGCATGCCCCTGGCCCGTCAAGCATCGTTGCAGGCATTGGCGGAGGCGGCGGTGGCGGATCCGAATCTGTTCCGGCCATTTGGAACCATTGAAGAGGCGATCGTCCGGCTGCGCTCGATCCGCGGAGTGGGAGAATGGACAGCCCAATACATCGCCTTGCGCGCTCTACGTGAGATGGATGCCTTTCCAGCTTCTGACATTGGTTTACTGCGCGGTGCGGAAATTTTCGATGGAAATCGGCCCAGCTCGGCCAAGCTGTTGAGCCGTGCTGAGGCCTGGCGCCCGTGGCGTGCCTATGCGGCGCAGCATCTATGGGCCGCGAACGCAACTACGAGTCACGATCAAGGAGGACTGCATGGCTGATGGATTGCAATTGTTTCTTGAGCGGATCGACACGCCCATCGGCGAGCTCTTGCTTGTCGCCGACCGCGAGAAGAACTTACGCGCTGTCGATTGGGCCGAATATGAACCCCGCACGCACCGTTTTCTGAGACTCCACTATGGAGAAGACGGATACAGGCTGGAACCGGCCACGAGTCCAAGCCATCTCGCGGCTGCAATGAAGAACTACTTTGCCGGAGAGCTGGGAGCGATCGATAACCTGCCGGTGAAGACGGCTGGTACGCCCTTCCAGCGTGCTGTGTGGAGTGCTCTGCGAGAGATACCCCTAGGTGCGACGGAATCTTACGGCAAGCTCGCACAGCGGATAGGACGTCCCACCGCGGTCCGCGCAGTGGGGTTAGCCAATGGTTCCAATCCAATCGGCATCGTTGTTCCGTGTCATCGCGTCATCGGAGCCAACGGTTCCCTCACCGGCTACGGCGGCGGTATGGAACGAAAGCGCTGGCTTCTGGAGCACGAAGGAGCACACACCAGAACACTTCATCTTCAGCGTTAGCGAATTTAGCGTTAGCGAAAATGAGTGGGTGGCCCAGGTCTCGTTTTTGAGACCTGGGTTTTTCCTCGCAATCAGTCCTGGCCGGAAATTCGTCCGCGCCCTCTCTCCATCATTTCGGAATCAGTGCCGTTTGCCCCACATGGAACGCAATATGCGAGGTTCGGCTGAGCAGAATCGCGAATCGATTGCGTGATGGATCCTTAGCAAATTCTTCCTCAGAAACAGAGCTATGCTTCTCCAACCATTGAGCCGGGGAAAAACTTGCAAACCCTGCGGACAATTTGCTGTTGACGTCATTCCATGACTTTTTAATCTCTTCCGCTGCCGGCAGCTCCGCCATCGTTCTATCGGGATTGGTGAGGAAAAGCGGATCGAACTCCGGATGGAGGCGCTCGCCTAAACCCAGGAGAGGCAGCATGCGATCATGAACGGCTGTTAGATGACCCCACAGATAGATCAACCGGTTCTTTCCCGGCGCTACTTCTTTTTGCAGTTGTTCTTCATGGAGAGGGGAAAATAGCCGGTCGGCTCTTTCGATGTTGCCCTTCCATGAATTCAGTGCTGCTGTGACCAAAGCTTGCTCAGACATCGTAGTAGTTCCTCGCTGTTATCCTTTTATGAGAGTATCGCGCCCTCAAGAAAGGTTCAGTGAATGACGCTACCTGCCCACGGAACGTTCGAAGTGAACATAATTCCGCAGCCATCGGAAGAGAAACCCGAAGGCTTAACCCCTTTAGGCCGTATGTTGCTCGAGAAGCAGTTCCATGGCGACCTGGTTGCGACCAGCAAAGGACAAATGCTGACCGGTATGACGGAAGTGAAGGGCTCAGGTGTCTACGTCGCCGTCGAGCGGGTTACGGGATCGCTCCATGGTCGTACTGGCAGCTTCATTTTGCATCACCTTGGTCTCATGGTCCGAGGCGTTCCCCATTTGACGGTGTCGGTCGTGCCCGATTCCGGCGGGGGAGAGTTGGCGGGAATAGCAGGCACCATGAACATCATCATCGCCGACGGCAAACACTCATACGACTTTGCCTATACGCTCCCTCAATCCTGAGACATTCAATCCTGAAACATGGCTACGATCTCCCGGCTGTCCACCGCCCTCTCTGTAAAACCAAAGGTCCCGTCTTCGCGCATTTCTCGCGCGGCGCGCAGAAAGCAGCCGTAGGCAGCACGGGCAAGAGCGCCGCCAACGCTGACCCGCTTGACTCCAATCGCCTCCAGGTCTGCTAGGTTCATCGCAATCCCCGCAATCCCCATCAAAACATTGACTGGGCGATTTACAGAGCTGACCAGAGTGGCAATATCCTCTTTGCTGGTGAGCCCCGGCGCGTAAAGAACATCGGCGCCCGCCTCCTGGTAAGCCTGCAGCCGGGTGATGGTGTCTTTCAGATCGCGGCGGCCGTGCAGATAGTTCTCTGCGCGCGCTGTGAGGGTAAACGGGAAACCCAGCCCACGTGCACTCTCTGCGGCAGCGCGCACCCGTTCCGCCGCTAACCCTGGTTCATAGATCGGCCGCTCCGGGTTACCCGTCGAATCCTCAATGGATCCGCCCACAGCTCCCGCGGCCGCCGCCATGCGGATCGTTTCCGCGGCGCCTTCAGGAGCATCCGAGAATCCATTCTCGAGATCAGCACTCAGGGGCAGTTCGGTTGCCGACGCGAGCACCGAAACATGGCCGATCATCGCCTCTCGGCCGACCCCATAGTCCACCCGCCCGATCGAGAAAGCGTAGCCGGCGCTGGTGGTCGCCAACGCCTCAAATCCCAGGTGGGCCAGCATCCGCGCACTCCCAATGTCCCACGGATTGGGGATAATGAATACGCCCGGGCGCTGATGGAGCGCGCGAAAAATCTCTCCCTTTTGGTGTTGTGTCTTCTGCATCATGGCAAAATTATCCCCTGCTGCCCTTTCAACAAAACGCGGCTTTGTCTATTCTTACGCATCACATGATGGAGGAATCTCTTCATGGCTGGAATTCTGACCCCGGGAACCGTCGCCCCGGATTTTACTCTTCCCGAAAGCCCCGACAAAAAGCTCTCACTGAAAGACTTGCGCGGAAAACCAGTGATCCTCGCCTTCTATCCCGCGGACTGGAGCCCGGTGTGCGGCGATCAAATGGCCCTTTACAACGAAGTTCTACCCGAATTCCAGAACTACAACGCGCAGATGGTGGGCATTTCCGTGGATGGAGCGTGGTGCCACGCCGCCTACGCCAAAGCGAAGAACCTTCGTTTCCCCCTGCTCGCCGACTTTGAACCCAAGGGAGCCGTTTCCCGCGCCTACGGAGCTTACCTTCAGGAAGCCGGGTTCAGCGAGCGAGCACTCTTTGTCATCGACAAAGACGGGGTCATCGCCTGGAGCTATCTTTCTCCAGTAGCCGTGAACCCTGGTGCCGATGGCATTCTGACCGCATTGGAAGAATTGGGAGCGTCTGTATGACCAGGCTCTCGGTATCCCGTAAGCGCCAAAGACCATATCCAGGGAGATCCGCATGCGCCCGTCACCCTCGTCGAATACGGAGACTACCAGTGCCCTTCCTGCGGGCAGGCTTACCCCATCGTCAAGCGTCTGCAAAAGCATTTCTCCAAGCGGATGTCATTTGTCTTCCGTAACTTTCCCCTGACCCAGATACATCCCTACGCGGAGCCGGCTGCGGAAACTGCAGAATTTGCCGGCGCTCATCACAAGTTTTGGGAAATGCACGACCTGCTCTACGAAAACCAGGAGAGTCTGGACGACGGTCTGCTTCTCGAACTGTCACAGCAACTGAATCTTGATCCCGATGAACTGGCCGAGGCCCTGGAATCGAAGCAGTTCGAGCCGAGAGTACGGGCCGATTTCTCGAGCGGCGTACGCAGCGGGGTGAATGGAACACCGACGTTCTTCATCAATGGTCAAAGGCATGACGGCTCCTACGACTATCAGTCGATGGTTGAGGCGATTGACCGCGTACTGGAATAAGCCTTATCACTTCTCGGCGTCGGTATGCCAGCCGGGGTTTGTCCAGTGCCCATCATGCAGCACGAACACTTCGGTGGCACGGCCCGAGCTGACGGAGTGCTTTCCTTCCATTTCTGTTTCAACGATATAAGCGCTGTACAGAATCGCCACGTCGCCAAAACGCTGAATCTCCGTGCGCGGAAACTCGAGCCGAATGAGTTTGCCGCCCTGCGCTTGAAAGTCGACCGCGGATTGCAGCACCTCAGCCTGGTGCTTCCACTGAGGCTCGCCGGCGCTGATGACAATGGTCCCCGGGGGCACGAGGTCTCTGAGCGCCTGGGCATCGTTGGCAAACCAGTCTCTCCAGACGGCCTCTCTCACTTTCAGTAGCTGTCCGCGCTCATCGCTGAAGCTTCCGCGAACCCGGTTGATCCGACAAGAATCGCAAGGATTGCTGCCATACCGAAAAGTTTGCGATGCATATTTTTTCTCCGATCAGTCAATTCGTGGCTGAGGGTCGTTTACTGCCAACAGGATCGCTGCGGCGGAAGCAGAGAAGACCGAGTAATCAAGAGGCGACTTGGCGCCAAAGGAAATGGCCATGGCGGTTCCGAACAGTACCAGCAATAGTGCGCTGGCAAGAGCGGTCCAGCGCGGCCACAACCCGCACAGCAACAAGACACCCAGCACCAACTCCGCAACCGTCGCAGCCCACGCAAGGAAGGGAATCGAGAAGGCAGGCATAAAAGAGTTGACCTTGGCGGTGTAGCTAATGAAGCCGTCAAAGTTTCCGTAGCCTACATTCCGGCCTCGCCACCAGCCGAAGCGGTCGGCGATACCAGATAAGAATCCGATCCCAAGCGTGAGCCGCGCATAGAGCAGAGCGAGTTTTTTGGCGTGGATGATCATGGTTATTACTCGTGGGGCACTTTGATCGAAAGAGGGCCTGCATGATCGCAGATGAAATAGGCCAGGAAAACGGCCGGTTCCGTCGTGCTTGCATTTGCTGAAACCATGGTGGACCCCGTTAGGTGCTTCGTAGAAGCTGTCTCCTGGCCGATAAACTGACACCGGGCCGCCCTTCACCTGCATGCGCACCACACCACGCAGAACGTAGCCAATCACCGGGCAAGGGTGGCTGTGCGGAGTGGATGACCCTCCCGGCGGATAGGTCACTTCGACAGTTGTCACCTTCAGATGGCTCGCGTCGAGTTGGGGCAACGACTGTGAGAACACGATCCGGGTGCGCGCGTCCGGAGCGGTCTGGCCCTGAAGCACCACGGCCGCACAGGCTGTAGCCACGAGAAGTCCAGCAATGAGTAGCCGTCTTTGCATGTCCACAGCCTAGCAAGAAGTGGTACTGTCGTCATGGGCCACTTAGCCACAAGTTGACTGGACCACTTCTTCCGCGCTCTCATGGCAAAGCGCACCCCTCCGTATAACCTCCTGTTGCCGGCGCGTGAAGCAAAAACTTCTGCTTACCGTTGGCTCTACGCGGCTCTGCGTGCCGATATTCTGGCCGGGCGATTACGGCCGGGATCAAGACTACCGGCAACACGCGATCTGGCACGGCAATACAAGCTTTCGCGCGGAACCGTGCTCAGCGCATTCGAAGAATTGAAAGCGGAGGGGTATCTGCATGGAAGCAGAGGGTCGGGTACCTATGTAAGCAGCGTTCTGCCGGAACACTTACTGCAGGTGACAGCACAACATAGTCAGGAACGCCCATCGCGAAAACAACCCCCGCGCCCGCTCTCCGTTTATGGGTTACGCGTTCAACCCTTCCCCAACCTGGAGAGCCGGCCGACACGCGCCTTTCGCGCCAACCTGCCCGCTCTGGATCTGTTTCCCACCCAAATCTGGACCCGGCTGGCGGAGCGCCGTTTACGCCACCTCTCCATCCCTCAACTACTGGGCTGCGACACCATGGGATATCTTCCGTTCCGCACCGCGATTGCCGGCTACCTCAACGCCTCTCGGGGAACGCAATGCAAGCCGGAGCAGGTGATGATTGTTTCCGGAACCCAGGAGGCGCTTGACCTCGCAGGGCGGTTGATCCTGAATCCTGGTGACAGCGTCTGCCTGGAAGAGCCAGGATACCCAGGTGCGGCGATGGCTTTCGAAGCGCTGGGAGCCAAAATCTGTCCCGTGCCCGTGGATGACGAAGGAATGCGCTTACCGGGAGCACGCAAGACAAAATTGGTCTACATAACCCCCGGGCATCAATTTCCCCTCGGCACGACCATGAGCCTGGCTAGGCGGCTGCAATTACTTGATTGGGCTCGCCGCTCGCGCACCCTTATCTTCGAAGACGATTACGACAGCGAATTTCGTTATTCGGGCCGCCCGATACCCGCGCTGCAGGGTTTGGATCGTCAGGGGTTAGTGCTCTTTGCCGGAAGCTTCAGCAAAGTGTTGTTTCCTGCGCTGCGGATTGGCTATTTGGTTCTACCGTCCGATCTGGTCGACTCCTTCGCCGCAGCCAAGTCCGTCCTCAACCGGCATGCGCCGCCGTTCGAGCAAACGGTGCTTTGCGACTTCATGGTCGAGGGTCATTTCGAGCGGCACTTGCGGCGCATGCGCGAAGTCTATGCCGAGCGATTGTCGACGCTGTTCGAAGCCGCCAGGCGGAGACTGACAGGATTATTGCAACTCTCAGTTGTCGAAGCAGGACTGCAGACCGTGGGATGGCTTCAGCAGGGAATTGACAGCAAGGCCGCGCGGCGGGCAGCAGCGCTGCGTAAGGTGGAAGTCATTCCGCTGCGTGTTTACAGCCGGATGCCGACCGAGCGGCAAGGATTGCAGCTGGGCTTCGCCGCCGTGAACCCGCAGGAAATAAAACGCGGCGTGCATCAACTTGCTGTCGCGCTTGAAGAACTCACAGCCCGCCCACTATGATCTAACTCCTATGCCCGACCAGATCAGTGAGGTATTTCTTTCCGCATCGGTAAAGCGGATGCAGCTCTCAGAAGACGACATCAATCGCTGTCTCGATAAATTGTCCGATGCGCAGATGCGGTGTCGTGGAGGGGACCACGAAAACTCCATCGCCAACCTTCTGCTTCATCTCGAAGGCAATCTGCGGCAGTGGTTCCTGCACGGCATTGACGGCCAGCCGGATGTACGTGTGCGAGACGAAGAGTTCACTCTCTCACCCTCTCAGCCCTGCGAGGAGATTCGCCGCCGCTTCGCCGCGATCCTTGCGGAATGCCGCAGTGTGATCGGGTCGCTTCCGCCGGAGCGCCTGCTGGAAGTGATCAATCCTCAGCCAACAGGCATCCTGGGGCCGATGACCATCCTGGAAGCGATTTATCGCATCGTAGGCCATCTGCAACTGCATCAGGGCCAGATCATCCTGCTGGCGAAGCAATTGACCGGCGCCGACCTGGATCTGTCACTGCCGCGGAAACGATAACAACTCCTTGAGCCTTCGCGCCAGAAAGCGCCGCGCTACTTCCGGCCGCGCTAGTTCCAACGCTCTTTCATAAGAGGCGCGAGCCTGCTCGACCTCACCCAGCCGCCGGTAAAAATCAGCCCTCGCCGCATGGGCCAGGTAATAATCCTCGAGCTCGCCGCGCGCCAGGATACCGTCGATCAGCGTGATCCCTGCCTTTGGATCGTCCCGCATAGCGACCGCAACCGCGCGGTTCAGTTCTACCACCGGTGACGGATTTCCTTGCAGCAGCGCGTCATACAAAGCGACAATCTGAGCCCAATCCGTTGCCGCCGGGTTAGGCGCTTCCGCATGCACGGCCGCGATCGCGGCCTCTAACGTGTAGGCGCCGAACCGCCTCGACTCCAGTGATTGCTTCACCAACGCAATACCTTCGCCAATGAGATCCCGTTTCCAGAGTGAGCGGTCCTGATCGTCCAACAGCACCAGGTCGCCCTCGGGCGAAGTACGCGCCCCGCGGCGCGATTCGTGCAACAGCATCAGTGCCAGCAGTCCCTGTGATTCGGGCTCTGGCAATAATTCCACCAGCAGACGCCCCAGGCGAATCGCTTCGCCGGAAAGATCAGGCCGCGTCAACGATGCGCCCGACGATGCTGAGTACCCTTCGGTGAACACCAGGTAGATTACCTGCAGCACAGTGTCCAGCCTTGGCGCAAGCTCACTCTGGGTGGGTACCTCGTAGGGGACGCGTGCATCGCGTATCTTTGCTTTGGCGCGCACAATGCGCTTGGCCATGGTCGGTGCGGCGGTCAAAAAGGCGCGTGCGATCTCCTCGGTGGTGAGGCCGCAAACTTCGCGCATGGTCAACGCAATCCGGGCATCGGCCGGCAGCGCCGGATGGCAGCAAGTGAAGATCAGCCGCAGCCGATCGTCTTCGATACTCTGCTCGTCCCATAGCGCCGGTTCCATAGCTTCCCCATCAAGGCGGCGTGCCAGCTCGCTCGCCGACTCATCAAACCTGGCCCGGCGGCGCATATTATCGATCGCTTTGAATCGTCCGGTCGACACCAGCCAGGCGCGCGGGTTGGCTGGCACACCATCCCGCGGCCACTGTTCCACCGCCGCCATGAACGCGTCGTGCAGGGCTTCCTCCGCCCGGTCAAAGTCCCCGAGCAAATGGATAAGCGTAGCCAGAACGCGGCGAGATTCAGAACGATAAGTGGCTTCCACCACCTCGTCCACTCGTCCGTCTTTACCCGCCAACGCCATCGCTTTCTCCTTCACATGGGCACGAAGGGCGTGCCACAAATCGGCCGCCGGCATCCACAAAGCCTGCAGCATCATACCGGTCATGGTGCCGAACCCAGTCACCTAAATTGTGGCGCGGGCCGGTCTCATTGCGACCCTTCGGCGTCAGGTCAAGATACATGTACGTCGTATCCACCATCTCGTCTCCGCGTCCATAGGTGGAGTAGGTATGAAATATCTCGTCCTGGGCGTTCTTGTAGAACACGCTGAGGCCGGCCCCTTCCTCGCTCACAAAATCACGGAGCTGGTAATTGTAATTGACCTTTCCGCTCGCGACTTCCTCCTTTGTGAACGACACGCCATAGTCGTAATTGAAGTCGCTGCTGTAGGACGAAAGCCACTTGAAGCGCCATCCCATGCGCTGCTGGAATGCCTGAATCTCGGGGAGCGGCGCTCGTGAAATGGTCACCAAAGACACATCGTGGTGTTCCAGGTGCGTGAGGGCGCCGTCGACATGGTCGGAGCGAAAGGAGCAACCCACGCAGCCTTCTTTCCAACCTGGGCCGAACATGAAGTGAGAGACGATGAGCTGACTCCGCCCTGCAAACAGATCCGCCAGGCTTTCTCGTCCGCTGGGCCCATCGAAGAGGTAGGCTTTCTCGACTTTGACCCAGGGCAAATCCCGGCGCTGGCGATCGATCTCGTCGCGCTGGCGGGTGAGAAGCTTTTCCCCAGCGAGCAATTGCTTGCGGGCTGCCAGCCATTCGTCTCGTGAAACAACTTTCGAATGCGCAACTAGATTCGTGTTCATGGACGCGTCTCCTTCTTTTCGGATGGTTGTGGGTTCGCCTGACTGGCGATACGCGCCAGGATTCGGGCCACCAGCGTGCCTGCAATTCCGGTAGAACCAATGCCGCAGACCGCCAGGGCAATCGATGACAAACATAGTGGGCACATCGATACTCCTCCGTGGTGTTAGCTTGCGGTCAATTCCTTGATGGGGCGCACTTCGATGCCGCCGAGCCGGATAGCGGGAACCTGCGCGGCCAGCTGGATGGCTTGGTTCAGATCCTGCGCCTCGATCAGAAGGAAGCCTCCGATCTGTTCGTTGGTTTCGGCGTATGGCCCATCGGTTAAGGAGACCTTGCCGTTTCTAATACGAACAATGGTTGCTGTTTGAACTGATTCCAGCGCCTGTGCCGCGATCAGATGACCGCGCTTTCGCAGCGAATCGTCATAGGCAAGGCTTTCATCATCGAGTGTTTGTGACTCGCTTGCCGACAGTGCTTCCAGCTTCTTCTCATCAACCAACACCATGCACAGATATTTCATTACTCTCTCCTGAACAGTGCAATCTTGCGCCATTCAGAAAATAGTCGTCCAGACCATCTCAAAATGGACACACCCACCGACATTTTGCGATTTTTTCACCTCGACTGCCGGGAGCAAGCTTTTGACTCCATCCCCGCAAGGATCGCCGGGATACCGAGGGCCTCTCCCTCAAGCCTGCTACGGTCCCCACGGCTCCGTAGGGGTGCCCCACGTTCGCCCCAGCGTACGTGGGCCGAAAATGAGGGCGAAGCCCACCAGAGCCTTTCGTTCCAGACCCTACCGTTGTTCATTAGGAGCGAGATGAGACGGGATGATGGGGCCTGTTCTTTCTTCGATCCCAATAGCTGATTTCAAGGCAAATCACCGCCCTCCCCTTGTCATCCCGGCCCGGATATCCTACCTCGCTCTGCTAGCGACGACCACGTGTGCGGCTCTCCGCAAAGAGAGCCGCATGCAGATCATCAAAGCCACGGATCTCGACAGGAAATCCGGGGAGCGAGCCGAGGGGTCTGCAGTTTCCCCCGCTCAGCAACGGATCTCAAAATAAGCACCCATCGCTCACCGAGGGAGCCCTAACCCAAAACAATTTTGCCGTGTTGGATCATCGGACACCTTTAACCGGTGCCAGCCCCGGACTTTAGTCCGGGGGAGCGGGTTTTCAAACCCGCGTGAACGTTCCGCTATATAAACTCAGGGCTTTAGCCCTGGTGGCCGCGCTTTGAGCCCCTAAGATACTCTTTCCAGGTAACGAAACACGCGACGGCACACGAGAAAGGCGAAACAGTGCTGAAAGATAAGAACCGTCTCAGGGTAGGCATATTGGGCTGTGGCCCCATCTCTCAGTTCGCCCACCTCGAATCCGCGCAGAAGGCTCGAAACAGTCTTCTCCGCGCGGTCTGTGACGCCGATGAATCCCTGGCGCAGCAGTTCGGTCAATTCTACGGCGCGGAGCGCATTTACCTCGACTATGACGACATGCTGGCAGACCCGAGCGTGGATGCGATCATCATCGCGACCTCCGACCCATTTCATATTCCGGCTGCGCTCAAGGCCCTCTCCGCGGGCAAGCACGTTCTTTGTGAAAAGCCGCTCGGAATCTCCATCGAAGAAGTAGAGTTACTGGCGCAGAAGGTGCAACAGAGTCGCCTTGTACTCCAGGTGGGTCACATGCTCCGCTTCGATCCCGGCATAGAAGCAACGCACAGCTTCATACACAACGGGATGGGACAGATGCTGGCCTTGAAAGCCTGGTACTGTGACTCCACCCATCGCTACACCATGACCGACGCGGTACAACCTCTGCCACGTTCGGGAGCGCGGGCGCTCAAGCCCAAAGTCGATCCCAAAGCCGATAAGGCCCGCTACTACATGCTCGCGCACGGTTGTCATCTCGTCGACCTGGCCAGATATTTCAGCGGCCCGCTTCTAGCCGTGCGCGCTCGCCTTTCCCAGCGCTTCGGCGCCTACTGCTGGTTCGTCGAAACCGAATTTGAAAACGGGACCCTGGGACATCTGGATCTGACCATCGCTGTCCGCATGGACTGGCACGAAGGCTTTCAAATTTATGGTGAGCACGGCAGCGCAATCGGAAAAATCTTCAACCCCTGGTACTTCAAATCGAGCGAAGTAGACATCTTCCACGAGAAAGACTCAACCACTCGGCGAGTGCTCGGCGCAGACGGCCATTTCTACCGGCGCCAACTCGAGGGCTTTGCCGAGACGATCCTGGATGCAAAGCCGATGCGTGGCGCAACCGTTGAGGATGGTGTAGCCTCCGTGCGAGCCATGGCTGCCATTGCGCAATCGGTTGCCTCGGGTTCGAGAGTCGTGCTCGCGGATGTAACCGGGGCGGTCTAATGTATCCAGCGATCTTTGCGCGTACCTACCCCTTCACCAACGCGGCCGAGGTGTTCGCCGCCGCGGCGGCAGACGGATATCGCGGAGTCCAGTTCAACCTGGTCTCTGCAGGCCTTCCTACCCTGCCGGAACAACTGCCGGATGGGCTTGCTGAAAACATCAAACACCATGCGCACGCTGCCGGACTCGCCCTGGCGGCGCTCTCCGGAACCTACAACATGGCTCACCCTGATCCCAACGTTCGAGCCTCGTCACGAAAAGCCTTTGGGAACGTCATCGAAGCAGCGCGCCGCATGGGTGCTCCGGTCGTGACCCTCTGTACCGGCTCCCGTGACCCAGATGATATGTGGAAGCATCACCCTGACAATCAAAGTGCATTAGCCTGGAGTGTATTGCGCCGTGAATTAGACTCTGCCTTGCCATTGGCAGAAGCCGCAGGCATCAAGCTGGCCATCGAACCCGAACCCGGAAATGTCGTTAACCATGCGCAAGCGGCCCGGCGATTGCTCGATGAAGTCGCGTCGCCTCTTCTCGGGATTGTTCTTGACCCAGCGAACCTGCTATCGCCTGAGACGCTCCCCGTACAGCACCAAGTCATCGCGCAGGCGGCACAACTCCTCGGCGGCTCACTCTTGCTTGCTCATATCAAAGACATCGATCCTTCCGGGCGGGTGACCGCAGCAGGCAGGGGTGCGGTAGACTTCCCGGCGTTTGTAGCAGCGCTTCGTTCCATCGCCTACGACGGCGCGCTCATCGCTCACGGGTTTTCACAAGAAGATGCAGAGGAAGTCTCCAAGCTCCTTGCACACTTGATCGGAAACCCATCATGACAGACGGCACGTTCCGAACAGAAGACGGATGTCTGCTGGCCTACGAAGATGTCGGGGAAGGCATGCCGGTCCTTTGGCAACACGGTCTGGGTGCCGACCGAACTCAGCCCGCCGAGGTCTTCCCCGCAATTCCTGGAATCCGGCGTCTCACGCTCGAATGCCGTGGTCATGGCAACTCAGAGATGGGAGACACGAGCCGGCTTTCCATCGCCACTTTCGCCGCCGATGCCATCGCCCTTCTTGATCACCTGCGAATTCGTCAGGCAATTGTCGGTGGCATTTCGTTAGGAGCAGCCCTATCCATGCGACTCGCAGCGTTGCACTCCGACAAAGCTGCGGGTTTGATTCTAGCCCGGCCTGCGTGGGTCGCGGGACCATCCGCCACCATGGCCCCTTACCTCGAGATAGCCACACTGCTCGAAGAGTTTGGCCCCCATGAGGGGGCACTTCGTTTTGAGGCTTCTGCGTGCCTCGCCGCGGTGGCCGCCGTCTCCTCCGACAACGCTGCGTCTCTCAGGAGTTTCTTTTCCCGCCCCAATCCTGCGAGCACGATTGCGTTGCTGTCCACCATCCCCAGGGATTCTCCCGGCGTCGACACAGAGACAATTGCCGGCATTCGAGTGCCCACGCTAATCATAGGCAGCCATCACGACTATGTTCACCCGCTCGCCTACGCGGAGCGTCTGCAACAGATTCTTCCCCACGCAACCCTGCAGGTCATCACCGCGAAATCGATCGACAAAGATCAATACAAGCTGGACTTCCGGGAGGCCCTCCGCCGGTTTCTCACCGCAATGCTGGGATCCCGATGAGCACCATACTTGTCATCGACATCGGTGGGACCAGCATCAAAATAGGCTTCGTCGTCGATGGAGAGCCGCAGGAGTTCATCCGTCTGTTCTCGACGACTGAGCTACGAAGAGACCCCATTGCTGCTCTTGAGCGGATAATCTCCACCGCCATGACGGAATCCGGTCTCCAGCCGGCGGCCATCGTTTCCACGGTTCCCGGTTTTCTCGATGCGCAGCAGAACCGCGTACTTTACGCGGCAAACATCCCGGAACTGAACGGCCTTCTCCTGGCAAGCGACCTCGCGCATCGCATTGGCCTGCCCGTCTTGCTCGAGCGCGACTCTGTTTTGGCGTTGATGGGAGAGTATGTTGCTGGAGCGTGCCAGGGCGCGGGCTCGGTCCTCGGGCTCTTCTTCGGTACAGGAGTCGGAGGCGCTTTTCTGCAGCAAGGCCTGCCCTTTCGAGGCTCCGGCTGGGCGCTCGAGATTGGGCATATGCCTTTCTCCGCAAGCCATCAATGGCTACGCGCCGAGAGAGGCGAATGTCTCGAAGCATACGCATCGGGGAAAGCCCTTGAGCGCATTGCGGAACATCATCAGGTCCCGATCGAAGATGTGTTTCGAGCTTCCGCGCAAGCGTCGGAATTATCCAACCACCTGCGCGAATTTATTACCAACCAGGCCTACGCCATTGCAACCGCCATCGCGATCCTTTCTCCGGAGACAGTGGTTCTCGGCGGCGGCATCTGCGAAATGCGGGATTTTCCCAAGGCGCAGCTCGTATCGGAGCTGGAGAAGCTCTTCCCATTCCTCTCTACCGGCCGCCCTCTGGATCTGCGATGGGCAAGCCTTGGCTGGAGAAGTGTGCTCTACGGAGCAACCTTTGCTATGCGAAAAGATGAAACGGGATGATCAGACCTGCTCCTTGCTGCGATCCCAATAGCAGATTTCAAGTGAGTCGCCCCACACCCTTGTCATCCCGACCGGAGCGTACCCGGATTTCCTACTCCGCGCTGCTTGCTACAACCATGTCTGCGGTTTTCCTTAAAGAAAACCGCATGATGTTGATCAACGACACGGATCCCGACAGGAAATCCCGGGGAGCGCAGTGGAGGGATCTGCAGTTCTCCCCCAGCAAAAGCTTTCAAAGTAAGCACCATCGTGCCTCCGAAGCCTTAAATGTCAAGACAGTGGCAAGGCGGGAAATTCGCTGAACACGAATCAATAGTGTATGGAGCACCGGGAGGGAATTGAACCCTCGAATACTGGTTTTGCAGACCAGCGCGTTAGCCACTTCGCCACCGGTGCTCATTGCATCAGGGGCAGCATCGCTGGCCAACGCTGCCCCTGATGATTATCTACTTTACCTGGCCGGCAAGGTCCTTTCTTGCCAGGTACCAGGTTTCCACTTGCAGCCCTGCTCCGCCGCCATTGGTGCGCTTCCGTGCGTCTTCCACCGTCGCAGGCGCGGGAACAATCACCGAATCGCCCGGCCTCCAGTTCGCCGGCACTGAGACCGCATTGCCGTCGATCGTCTGCAACGCTTCGAACACACGGATCAACTCGTCTACATTACGCCCCAATTGCATCGGATAGTAAACAATGGCGCGGATATTTTGCTTGGGATCAATGGCGAACACTGCCCGCACCGTGGCCGTATCCGAAGCAGCTTCATGCACCAGCCCGTAAGCCTGCGAGACCTTCTGGTCCAGATCGGCAACGACCGGAAACTTCACCTCAACCCCGGCATTGCGCTCAATATCGCGCACCCAGGCAATGTGCGAGTAAATGCTGTCAATCGAAACCCCGATCAACTGCACATTCAGTCTTTCGAAATCATCCCAGCGGCGCGCAAACTCAATGAACTCCGTGGTGCACACCGGGGTGAAATCAGAAGGATGTGAAAAAAGCAACACATACTTGCCCTTGGCGGTGTAGTCGCTCAACTGAATGACGCCGTGCGTGCTCTTGGCTTTAAAGTCGGGCGCCGGATCGAGAATGCGTGGAATGCGTGATTCGATCGTCATGTGGGTTCCTCCTTGAAACTGTTGAACAGTCAGCCTGCGGGGCGGTCGTTTTTCCAGGCTTGATTCAAGCACGAGGCAACCCGCGGCGTGGGCCAGCTGCGGGTGGATGAGATGTATATCAGGAAGCGAAGCTTGCGATTCGATCTAGAAACACACCCGCAGCGTGCAGCAACAACAGCAGCAGCGGAGGCGCGGGTGGTGAGAGGTGTTTACCATTTCGACTTGTCTTAGCATAGAACCGGCGCCACGCGGTGTCAAACTCAGAATCCGCGCATCACTCTGGTGAAGCAATGCGCGCGAGCAGCCATCGAAAAATTAAAAAGCGCGTGCTCTCGCAGACAAGGTGAGAGATTTTTTATTTCTAAGCAGCACTGATCCTGTAGCAAAAGAACGCCTTTTCCTTGAATGATTCACATGCTTTCAACAGGGCTGATCACACATATACACAACACTGGCAACGCGACGCCGTTCCGCGGTGGAAGCGGAAGAAAAAAGCAAGCCGCACTTCGCTTCCTCTTCCCCGTTTACACATCGCTTTCATCTTCGTACTCTGTGCAAGCGTTGCCGTCGAGGTAACGCAACTGTCGGCCTTGAAATCTGACAACTGAAATTCAGACCGGACGCGCTTGGATTGCGCTCTGCTACTGGAAGAAGACCTGCCATCCCCCGGCCCCCTGGTGATCGCAAAGCAGGCCTTGTTCCACCGCTACCGCAGCCATCCAGAGGCGGCTTATTCCGTTCTTCCCCCGAAGCCTGCGAACGCGCGCACGCAAGTGCGCCGTTCGCGTTTCACATCTCCTTTGCGGAGAAGTTAGGACCCCATGAGGCCAAAGAAAACGATTCTATGTGTGGATGACAACGAGCAATCCCTGTCCGTTCGCAAGTTCTTACTGGAAACCCGCGGCTATCGAGTGCTCACAGCCTCCAGCAGCGAACAAGCATTGGAGCTATTTCGAGATGGAGGCATTGATCTGGTTTTGAGCGATCTGATCATGCCCTACATGGATGGAAACGAGCTCATCCGCCGCATGAAGGAGATAGCTCCTGAAGTGCCGGCGATTCTCATCAGCGGAAGCGTCAAAGCTTTCGACCGCGCCAATCGCGCCGACGCGTTTTTGCCCAAGGGAGCCTGTTCACCGGTCGAGATGCTGGAACGCATCCGGGTGATGGTGGCTCGAAAACGCGGCCCCAAAAAAGGCCATGGACTGCGTCCGTTGGTCGCCGAGCACGAGCCCGAGCATATTGAACCAGAAGTAGTTGGGGTTTGATTGCTTGCCGCCCCGACGGTCCCAGTTACAATCAGGAACGTGCAGCCCATTATCGAGGCAAAGAACGTCAGCAAGGTTTACCGGGCAGGCAAGGTCGATGTGCCTGCCCTCACCAACGTTGCCTTTGTCGTTCCTTCGGGTGAGTTCGTCAGCATTGTGGGGCCGTCGGGCAGCGGCAAATCGACCCTCTTCTACATCCTTGGCGGCCTTACGCGGGCAACTTCAGGAAGCGTGTTGATCGACGGAGTCGACTTTGCCAAACTCAGCGATTCCGAGCGCACCCGATTGCGCAAGACCAAGATCGGCTTTGTCTTTCAAAAATTCAATCTGCTGCCCACTCTGACTGCGCGAGACAATATCGAGATCGCGCGGGAAATTGCCGGCAGTCACCAGGCGAAGGATGAGGCGCTGCTCAAGCAACTAGCCGACATGCTCGGCATAGCCGGCCGTCTCGATCATCGTCCTTCGGAGCTTTCAGGTGGGGAGCAGCAGCGCGTGGCGATTGCCCGTGCGTTGATCACGCGCCCTGCCATCATTCTTGCCGATGAGCCCACCGGCAATCTCGACACCACAAATTCCAATGCGGTGTTGGAGATGCTCAGGCGTTCAAACCAGGAATTCAAGCAGACGGTATTGATGATCACGCATAACCCGGAGGCGGCCGAAGTCGGAGATCGCATCCTGCACATGCGCGACGGTCACCTGCTCGACGCATAGACTGCGACTGCGATTCGAAAATGACCACCTGGGTCTTATTCGCCGGTTTGCCTGGAACGGGCAAAAGCACGCTTGCCAGGGCGCTGGCTGGACGTCTGGACGCAGCGATTCTCGACAAAGACCGCGTGCGCGGCGCGCTCTTTCCAGGCGCTCTCACGGACTACAGTGCCTCCCAGGATCAGGTGTGCATGCAGGCCATGCTGGCCGCCGCCGCCTACCTGACGGAGCGGCGCCGCGTGCCCTTCATCTTTTTCGATGGGCGGACCTTTTCCACCCAGGCTCAAAGGGACGAGGTCTTAGTGGCGGCTGAGCAAGCGGGTGCGCAGTCGCGCATCCTGCATGTGAGCTGTGCGGACGCTGTGGCAGAACAGCGTCTGGCCGCGGGCGATCCCGAACATCCGGCACAGAACCGCGATCCTGCCCTTTACCGCACCATTAAGCAGCATTTTGAGCCAATCCAGAACGCGAAGCTGGACGTGGATACGACGCTGGGTATCGATAGGGTGCTGGGCCCTGTCGAGGCCTATCTGAAGGGCGGGGGACAGGGGCTGCGTTGACCCGGCCGTGAACCGCCCGATATACTCTCTGAGGACGTATGCGGGAGTAGCTCAGTGGTAGAGCATCGCCTTGCCAAGGCGAGGGTCGCGGGTTCAAGTCCCGTCTCCCGCTCCAGGTAGCTGCCTTGTGGCCAATCAGACTGCGATCGGGCTTATGGTCTGAAAGTCGCAGTCGCCGAATCGGCATCCGTCTGGCCCGGCGGTACAATGTTCAAGATGGCGCGGTACCCAAGCGGTAAGGGAGAGGTCTGCAAAACCTTTATGCGTCGGTTCGATTCCGACCCGCGCCTCCACTCCTCAGTATCTTCCTCACCCCTAGCCCCGGCGTACAATTTCAATCAGTCACCGCGGAACGTCCATTCATAACGCCTCTCTTCCGCGCCGTTTTTGCACCGGGTTTTAGGAGACGTATTTATGCCCGTCGAACTGACCATCAACAACCTATCCAAAACAGTAGATGTAGAGCCGGACACCCCGCTCCTCTGGGTGCTCCGCGACACTCTCAACATGCACGGAACCAAATACGGCTGTGGCATGGGCCTCTGCGGCGCCTGCACCGTGATCGTCGCCGGCCAGGCCATCCGCTCCTGCCTGACCCAGGTCTCCTCCGTAGCCGGCAAGCCCATCACCACCATCGAAGGCCTATCCCCTGACGGAACCCACCCCGTCCAACAAGCCTGGGAAAAGATCGACGTACCCCAATGCGGCTACTGCCAGGCCGGCCAGATCATGTCCGCCACTGCGCTCTTGTCCCGCACCCCGCACCCCACCGACGCGGACATCGACGCCGCCATGAGCGGCAATCTCTGCCGTTGCGGAACCTACCCTCGCATCCGTGAAGCCATCCACCAAGCCGCAACCCTCGCAAAAAGCCTAAGGAGAGGAGAAGAACAATGAACCTGAACCGCCGCTCCTTCCTCAAAGTTTCCGCCCTCGCCACCGGAGCAATCACCCTCCGGCTCTACATCCCGCAGGCCCAGGCCCAGGCGCCCGCGAAGCAAAACCTGAAGCCCACGGCCTTCATCAAAATCGCTCCCGACGGAACCGTAACCATCAAAGCCCGGGGACCAGAAATGGGCCAGGGCATCAAGACCGAGCTCCCCATGCTGATCGCCGAAGAGCTCGACGTTGACTGGAAAAACGTCCGCGTCGAACAAGCCGACCTCGACGAAGCCACCTACGGCAGCCAATCCGCCGGGGGAAGCACGTCCACGCCTAAATCCTGGGAGCCGCTCCGCCGCGTAGGAGCGGCCGGCCGCCAGATGCTCGTCGCCGCCGCCGCCATCACCTGGGCCGTTCCCGCCTCGGAGTGCACCACCGACGCCGGCTGTGTCCTCCACAAAGCCACCGGCAAGAAAGCCACCTACGGAGAACTAGCCGCCAAAGCGGCCGCCCTCCCTTGCCCCGTCCTCGACACCGTCACCCTCAAAGACCCCAAAGACTACCGCATCATCGGCAAGTCCCAAACCGGAGTCGACACTCCCGCACATCATCACCGGCAAGCCTCTCTTCGGCATCGATGTCTCGCTTCCCGGCATGCTCTACGCTCGATCGAGAAGTGCCCCGTCTTTGCCGGCAAAGTCAAAACCGCCAATCTCGACGAAGTCAAGCAAATGCCGGGAATCCGCCAGGTCCTGGTCATCGACGGAACCATCAAGCCCGCCGCCTACACCGCGCCCGAGCCAGGCATGGAGCCCGGCATCGCCATCGTGGCCGACTCCTGGTGGCACGCGCAGAAAGCCCGCAAAGCCCTCAAAGTCGAGTGGGACCTGGGCCCGGCCCAGGCGCAAAGCAGCGACAACTTCCAGAAACAGGCTGAAGCCCTGCTCGCAGCGCCGCCCGTCACCACCCTCCGCACTTATGGCGACATCGACGCCGCCCTTAAAACCTCCGCCAAAGTTGTGCAGGCGACCTACACCTTCCCCTTCCTGGCCCATGCCACGCTGGAGCCGATGAACACTACCGCCCAATGGACAAGCGGCGCGCCGGGGGAGGGTCCAAGTTAGAGATGTGGGTCCCGTCCCAGAACCCTGGTTCCGGCAGCGCCCTGGTCGCCAAGTCGCTGGGCATCTCTGAGAAAGACATCACCGTCCACCTCACCCGCGTGGGCGGAGGCTTTGGCCGCCGTCTTATGAACGACTACATGGTGGAGGCGGCCTGGCTCGCCCAGCATGTGCAGGCGCCGGTGAAGTTGTTATGGTCGCGCGAAGACGACACCACCCACGACGCCTACCGCGCCGGCGGCTTCGTCGGCCTGAAGGCCGGCCTGGATGCGCAGGGCAAGCTGGTCGCCTGGCGCCACCACCTGGTCACTTATGGCGACGGCGGCAAGCTTGCGCCGGGCGCGAACATTGGCAGTGACGAATTTCCCTCCGGCCTTGCGCCCCACTATGCGCTTTACACCTCGGCCATTCCCCTGATGCTGCGCACGGGCTATCTGCGCGCGCCGGGCAACAACGCTTATGCGTTTGTTGGCCAATCCTTCCTCGACGAGTTGGCCGTAGCCGCCGGCCGCGACCCGCTGGAGTTTCAACTGGAAATCCTGAGCAACAAGATGGTGCCGGTACCCGGTGAGGAGAACACGCCCAAGGGGCCGCGCGACCTGAACCCGGAGCGCTTGAAGGCGGTTCTGCAGTTGGTAGCGGAGAAGTCCAACTGGGCCAATCGCAAGAAGGAGCCGGGGCGGGGCACTGGGGATCGCCGGCTATTTCTGTCACCTGGGTTATTTCGCCGAGGTAGCCGATGTGACGGTCGACAAGGACAACAAGGTAAAGGTGAACCATGTCTGGGCGGCGGGCGATGTGGGCAGCGAGATCATCAATCCGCGAGCAGCCGAGAGCATGGGCTTTGGCGGAGTGATCGACGGCATGGGCGAAATGGCGCAGGAGATCACGCTCGCCGACGGCAAAGTGCAGCAGACGAATTTCCATCAACACCCGTTGATGAGGATGAAGCAGGTGCCGCCCATCGAGGTGTTCTGGATTAAGACGAATTTCGCCCCGACGGGCTTGGGAGAGCCAACGCTGCCGCCGATTTTGCCGGCAGTGGGGAATGCAGTGTTTGCGGCTACGGGGAAGAGGATTCGGACGCTGCCGCTGCAGAAGAGCGGGTTTAGCTGGGCATGAGGGATTTTGGCAGCCGAGGCGGCAGTGGCAGCATACATGCCAACGCCGTCACCCGGCTTTGTGGCAACGTGCAGATCGCAGCAGATGCCTCGTGGCCGGTAGGGCGCCCGTCAAGCCCCGCGGAAGCGGCTCGGTGCTTTCTGCGGTGGAGACGATCAGCCAGGTCCGGGTTGCTGTCACCAGTACGGTTGCGAAGCACTACCACAAGACCGGAGGTTGTCCAGCGCTTTACAACGTAGGTCTTCGTGCACTCACCACAAAGCCAAAAGCACCTGCTGGGCAAAGACCTCATCGCAAATGCGCCATCGTCTGGCCGCGGTTGATCGTTTGCATGCGATTCCAGGTCGAGTAACGCCACCCTCCCTTCACGAAGATAGAGGAGTTCTTGAGAGCATTGCGGGTTTGCGCACTGCGTGGCTAAACTTCGCTTGCTCCACACAATGCGTGGTTGGTTGGACGGCGAATTTCTAACGTCCCATTCTGTTTGCGAACTCATAGGTTGCTCCATCTTCTGCCGTTGCATACCTGGACCTTGATGCTCGGCTGGTGCTAAGTCTGGAGGCGAGGGACGTCTAAGATGGGGAGAACTTCAGATGGGCTGACTTAGTTCAGGAAACCTGAAAGAGGAGAAAGCATCCTCACTCCCCCTGAATATTGCATGTAGGTGGCCCACCTGCATCAATCTGCTAACCTGTTGTTTCGAAACGGCACATAGCAAAGCCAGTACCGCCAGACCTGTCCCGTCGTGTACTTTTGGCGCGTAAGCAAACTCGAACGGTAACCTTTACCCGGTTGCCCACCAACGTGCAGAAGCGCGACGGCTTTACTAAGTTGCCTTGCCACCGCACGTCACCACTCATAAAGAGTATGGTTAAACATACAGCCCGGATCCTCCTCCTCGCCTCCAGCTCTCCATTGCGTGGCTTCAGACGGGCACTCACCACACACAACAGAATCACTGGAGAACCTTATGAGCTTCCTCCAACAATCCGACTTAAAAAAGCACCTTTCAACAAGATCCGGCAACAGGTCAACACACGCCGATGAGGCGATACCCACGGAAGGTTCACGCGTGATACTTCGTGATGGGAATTTGATTACGCTACCGCCTCCGACTCTGGAAGAGCAGGCAGTAGAAACCACAGAATCCGGCCGAGTGAAAACATAAAACTCAATGCACTGTTCACCCGGGGTGGCCCTTGAGAGGGCCATCCGCTTTCTTCAATTCTTGAACGGCCTCTACACCGCGGTCTTCTGTCGTTGAACTCCGCGCCAGTGAGCGGGGGGAACGCCTTCCCAGGTCCGGAAAGCGCGGACGAAGGAGTTGGCGTCTTCGTAGCCGAGCAGATAGGCCGTCTCGTTTAATTCGAGCAGTGAATTGTTGAGATAGTGCCGTGCAAGCTGATGGCGAGCTTCCTCTAACACCTGGTGGAAGCTGTAGCCCGCATCCTGCAACCGGCGCTGTAGCGTTCGAGAGCTGATGTGAAGTTCGGCGGCAATGTCCTCCATCCTGGGACGCCGGCCCGCAAGCTTTCCCTGGATGGCAGCGCGCACCCGTTCGGGAAAAGTCTCCTGGCCTTTGTGATGCTTTAGTTCTTCATCGAACTGCGGCGCGAGCATCGATAACAGGTCGGCGTTGCGCGTCACGAAGGGCAAGTCCGCATCGGACGCGCGGAAAACGATAGCGTTCCGCGCCGTCCCAAAAACAATGGGACAACCAAAATGACGCTCCAGAGTCTTGGCGTATGCGCGTGGCCGTACAAATTCGAGCCGAAGTGGAGAAATGCTGCTCCCGGTCCCGTGACGCGCGATACAAAGCACCCAGGCAAAGCAAAGATCGGTAAGAACGTCAGGCTCGGCATCGTTGGCGAGGAGCCATCGAAACTGAATGCTCCATTCGGTGCCATCGGTTTCATGGAGGATCTCTTCGGGGCAGGAGAGCTGTTTGTAGCGGGACATTTGGCGCATGGCTTCGCCGAAGCTGTCCGTCGAAAGAGCGGCGAGAGCGATGGGATCGAAATGCTCCGGCTTAGTCTCCGTGCCCAGTTGAAGGCCAATCGCCGGGTTGGCGCTGGCCTGGCCAATTCCCCGCCATAGGGCAAAGAGCTCTTCGGTAGTTACGAGTACGCGAGGTTGATCGAGAAGTCCTGGCGGTAGTCCCGCGTTCTTGAGCAGCGCAGACACACGGATTCCCGACTCTTGCAATCGTGTCGACAAGCGGCCGGGAACCCGGAAATGTTTGCTCATAGTCAGGCTGATTTAAGTGAGGCCATATCGATGGAGAAGCGGTATTTTACGTCGGCTTTGAGCAGACGCTCATAGGCTTCGTTCACCTTCTGGATGGGGATGATTTCGACATCGGCGGTGATATTGTGTTTAGCGCTGAAGTCGAGCATTTCCTGGGTTTCGGCGATGCCGCCGATGGGTGAGCCGGAGAGGCTGCGGCGTCCGAAGATAAGTCCGAACGCAGGGACGGAGAGCGGCTTTTCGGGTGCACCGACGAGGCAGAGATTGCCGTCGCGTCGAAGCTGGCCCAGAAGGGCATTAACGTCGTGTTCGGCGGACACGCAGTCGAGGATGAAGTCGAAACTGCCGGCGTGCCTGGCCATCTCATCCGCGTTCTTCGAGAGGATAACCTCATCAGCCCCGAGGCGAAGCGCATCTTCCTTCTTGTTAGGCGAAGTCGTGAAGAGGGCGACGTGGGCTCCCAGGGCGTGCGCGAACTTCACTCCCATGTGACCAAGGCCTCCGAGGCCGACGATGCCGACCTTCTTGCCCTTGGTGACTCCCCAGTGATGGAGGGGCGAGAAGGTGGTGATGCCGGCGCAGAGCATCGGTGCAACTCCTGCGAGATCGAGGTTCGTGGGCGCTTTGAGGACGAAGCGCTCGTCGACGACGATCGAGTCGGAGTAGCCGCCATAGGTGACGCCTCCGGTGTGCTTATCGGGGGTGTTGTAGGTGAGGCTGAGGTTGGGGCAGAACTGCTCCAGGCCCTCTTTGCATTCGGGGCAGGTGCCGTCGGAGTCGACCATGCAACCCACGGCCCCGAGATCACCCGCTTTGAATTTGGTGACGGCTGAACCGGTCCTGGTGACGCGGCCCACGATCTCGTGGCCGGGAACGCAGGGGTAAACGGTGGGCAGGGTATCGCTCCACTCGTTGCGGACCTGGTGGAGGTCGGAGTGGCAGATGCCGCAGAAGAGGATCTCGATCTGCACATCCGTCTCGGTTGGATCGCGCCGCTGGATCGTGGTGGATCCAAGCGGCGATGTCGCACTGGTAGCGGAGAATGCTTTTGCCTTGTACATAGGTCAACTTTAGATCGATGGGCGGATTCGCGATATGCAGAACACGCCATTCTATATGCAGAATACGCCATGATGAGGCGACCTTCAGGAATACATCGTCTCCCTTATGCTTTTAACCCCCATGGTTAAGTATTCGTGAAAGAACTTGGTTTTGTATCGGGGCGCGACTTCCCGAGCTTTAGAGTCTGCGTGGGGAACTCGGTCCTCCTAGAAGGGCACGGCTTCAGCGGTGCCGCAAATGGCAAAGCCATACCCGGCTTTAGTAGCTGAGGCTGATAGAAAGATCGCCCCAAACAGGACCCCGGGTGCCCCAAATCTCGCTCGTTTTTCGCGAGATGTGGGATACCACGGCTCTTCGCCCCTGACATTTTCGCAACAACGACTTTTTCCGCAGCCAGTAAAGCACTGAGTAGATCCTGCAACGGAAGCAGTCCCGCAGGGACGGAACAGCCTGTAGCCCGGCACGTCAGTGCCGGGTAGGAAAAGGTTATAACGCGAGTCCCGAAGGGACGGCACATTGCCCAGCTTGCTGGTAGCTTCAGAGTCCGCGTGAGAACTCGGTCCTGGAAGGGCACGGCTTTAGCCGTGCCGTAAAGCAAGCCACAGATGAGGGCTTTAGCCCCTGAGGTACGCTTTTTCTATCCTCTAAATTCTCTTATGCGCTGACAAAAGATGCCCCCAGGGGCTAAAAGCCCCTGAGCACTGCTTTTCGAGCTGTTACACAGCCTGGTTACCCTGGTGGCCGCCTCTGAAGCGGTCTGCGACTTTTTCAAGAGATCGACTTACTGCCACCCACCCAATTCCGATATTGTGCGCCTGCAGTGCGATCAATCTTCGCCCAGGATGTTGCTGATTCGCACCATCGTGGCAATTTGCTCGGAGCTGAGCCTCGAAAGCAAATTTCGCCGAACGGATTCGGCGTGAACAGGCCGTGCCGCCGCCAGCGAATTTTCCCCGAGTTTGGTCAGCTTGATGAGAACGATACGATTCCCGCCATCGTGTCGCTCAATCAACTTGCGTGTCTGCATGCGCGTGAGTTGGTGAGAGAGCCGGCTTTTGTCCCACCCCATTACTCTGGCCAGATCCTGCTGACGCATCTCCCCTTTGCCGATACCGGCGAGACGGGACAGGACTCCAAAATCGGGACCGGAAAGTCCAGCGCCTTCCGTAAGGTCCTTTGCGACGCGGCTCATCACCTCGTCGCTCATGATCTTGAACGCGTGCCATACCCGAAGTTCCTGTGGCGACAGGGGCTTAGTGGACATCGATACAACCAGAGTACCAATGCGGGGTTGACATGACAACCACGTCGAATCCGAAAAATCGCACTAGTAACGGGAGCCAACAAGGGAATAGGGAAGGCCATCGTCCGCGGCCTTGCGCACGCGGGCTTCGTAGTTTATCTGGCGCGCGCAACGAGGAGCGCGGCAGAGCGGCTGCGGCGAAGTTGGAGCAAGTGGGCGACATCCACTTTGTTCAACTGGATGTTCTCGACGCTGCTTCTGTAGCGGCTGCTGCCCAGCAAATCGCGTCCGAGGCCGGCAAGCTGGACGCGCTGGTGAACAATGCCGGGCATTGGCTATGCCCCCGGATCACGTTTCCGAGCCCCGTATGACGAGATTCCGGAGAATATCCGCAGTCGCTCAGAGGAATATTCCGGTGAGGCTTATCAGGGATCACCAGGAATATCACCAGCTGGTGCTATGCTAAGTGATAAGGAGATTGGTTCATATGAGAGCAACAGTCGCCCTGGATGACGAGTTGCTGCGCAAGGCCCAGCAGCTTTCCGGCGTAAGTGAGAGAACCGCTTTGCTGCGAGAGGCATTGAAGGCATTGATTCACCTGGAAGCTTCCCGCAGGCTAGCCGCGGTCGGAGGGTCGGAACCGGGTCTGAAGGAGATCAAGCGCCTGCGAATCGACAAATCTTGATCCTAGCCGATACATCTGTTTGGATAGACCATCTCCGGAGAGGCAGTCCGGAATTGGAAAAGCTCCTCGTCCAGGGTCAGGTTGTGACCCACCCGCTGGTTGTTGCCGAGCTCTCGTTAGGTTCACTTCGCAACCGAAAACGCAGACTCGATGAGCTGGATGCTCTACTCCAGGTCCGAGTGGCGCAGCTCGACGAGGTGCGCCACATGATTGAGACAAAAAAACTCTACGCCAAAGGCATTGGTCTCACTGACGCGCATTTGATCGCGTCCTGTCTCCTGACAGCCGGTACTCTCTTGTGGACGCGCGACGTCAGCTTGGAAAGAGTGGCGAAAGACCTGGCAGTTCTATGGATTCCCTGATCAGAGATCAGGCGAAGAGATCCAGCCGGTAAACACGCTTCGGAAAAAGAAACAACAGGAAGGTATGAGCTCAGCCGTGCCGTGGGTAAACCAGGACAGAGGTTTCGCTCCATTCCATCTCACGCTCCATTTATCCAAGTTCAAGGAGAAGGTGACAGCCGTGTGGCCTAGTTTGAAGGAAAGTTGAAGGAACAGACGGGACGATACCTCTGCTGGACCTGACGTGCAAAAATAGGAGCCGATTCAAAGGACCTTGAAAAGGTACGGGGATGCTGTAGAGGGCGGTCGACGGCCACGATAAGCCAATGCCCGGATAATCCCATTCAGCACCTCGTCAAGCCGTTTTCCAACATCTTCTGCAAGAAACCGAAGCACAAGATAGCCATTCTCTTGTAACAAATGATCCTTACGCCGGTCGCGCCGGTACGCTTCCACGCCGGCAAGATGTTGTTCGCCGTCTATCTCAACTGCTATACGCGCATCCGCGCAAAGCAGGTCCACTTCCATTCGGCCCCAACCGTCGAACGGAATGGGTAACTCGACATTCAATCGAAATCGCCCCGTTGTTTCACCCAAAGTCTCAAGCCGGCGAAGAAGAAACAGCTCGCTTGCACTTCTGGCGCGGTCGGGACTGTCCTGGCTTGCCTGAACGAAGAGATTCGCTAACGGAGGGTCTACGCCATCGAGGACCAGCCGCCGTACTGTAGAGGAGTATTCGGTCTTCCATTTGGCATCGACGGGAAGCGATATACTCGGCGGCCAACCAGGTATCGCACTCGCGGGGAGATGGAGCGTATAGCCTACTGCCTCATAGCCCTTACAGCGACGGTCAAACATCCGCGAAAGCATCGGCACGTCAAAATCGGCATAGTCGTACACCCGGACTTCCCGCTTGCCGTCGTGAAGCCGGTGAAGGCGACCCACATACTGCGCAATCGTCCCACGCCAGGAGACGGGTAGCGTAAGGAAAAGGGTGTCCAGGCGGGCGTCGTCGAACCCCTCGCCGGCGTAGCGTCCTGTTGCCAGCAGCAGACGCTCTTCGTCGTCAGGAATGGCCGCTAGCTGCGCGCGGGTGTTCGCAATCTCTTTTCTGCCCATACCACCGCGGAGTACAACGACATGTTTTATTTCCGGCGCCAACGCCTTAATCAGCTTATCGAGATGGTCGTTCCGCTCCGTCAGCACGATCGGGGAACGGCGATCTCGAACTGCCTGCACAATTTCCTGGCATATCAGGCGCGTGCGGCCTTCGTCGCAGACAAGTTCATCCGTAAGTTCGCGAAACTGCGTGCGCAGGTCAGAATTGGGCACGCGCAGCGTGCGAAAGCCGGTGGGCCGGACGAGCACGGTGTGTTCGAACGGCTGAGCGGCCGCCTGCTCCCTTGCGTTGACCCGATAGCGGAGTGGGCCGCACTGCATGAAAATGATGGGATGGTGCCCGTCTTTACGGGTCACGGTTGCAGACAAACCGGTCACGAACTTTGCTTTTGCGTGGCGCGCAACCTGTTCGAAACTGTAGGCGGAAAGGTGATGGCATTCGTCGACAACCAAGTGCCCATAATTGGCAACGATGTCGTCCACTACTCCCTTGTGGACCAGGCTTTGGATGGTTGCAACGTCGAGGATCCCGGTCGGCATTCTGCGCCCACCTCCAACTCGGCCGATGGCATCTGGTGGCAACCCTAGAAACTTCGACAGTCGCTCAATCCATTGCTCTTGCAACTGCCGCCGATGCACGAGCACAAGCGTGTTAACAGCACGCTTCGCGATGAGCCAAGCGCCGATTACGGTCTTGCCAAAAGCCGTAGTCGCGGAGAGTACGCCCGTCTCGTGGGCAAGCATGGTTTCTGCAGCGACTCTCTGCTCTGGGCGCAGTTCACCCTGGAAAGAAACGTTCAGCGCTTTCCCCGGGAAACGCTCATCGCGCACGACACAGGGGACCTTTAGGCCGGAAAGCAGCTCACGGAGATCCTCCAGGCAGCCGCGGGGCAATCCGAGAGAGTGCGGATAATCCCGTGCGCAGCCAACAATCCGGGAAGTGTCATACGTCGGTCGACGCATCGCTTGCGCCCTGTAGAATTCGGGGTTTTGAAAGGCTGCCAGTCGGATGAGACGGTTGCGGAGAGCAGGTGGCAAGAGATCTTTGCGAATGAATAGTTCGCTGCTCAGAACCAACTCCAGTTCTTTCGGCAAGGGACCAGCTATCGGATTTTCCTTCCGGCGCGACTCAGGAGCGAACCAAGGAGGGGCATCGTCCTCCTCGCTCGGGTGAAGACGCACTCCGATGACACGCCCTTTCGCTTCCGCCTTGCTGACGCACTCTTCCACATCGGTGCGGCCAATTCTGCGAATACCCGACAGAAAAGCCCATTGATCCTCATACGGAGAGAGGGTGTCGTCGAGAAATAAACTGTTGCCTAGCTGCCTAAGTTTCCGTTGCAGCGGCAGCGCGATCAGGCTGCCGAAGCCGCCTTGCGGGAGTGTGTCTTGATTGGGAAAAAACCTGTCATAGGAATCCAAACCGACATCCGGACGGCGCTCCATCGTCTCTGTCAGAACATGCGAAGCGAGTTTTCGCGCAAGCGCAGCTGGAATGGCCTCGCTAAAGAACAGCCAGACATGGCCTCCATTCCCTGAGCGCGACCTCTCCAGAGCGGCCGGGAGATTCATCGCTCGACAGGTCTGGATAAATGCCGTTGCATCCTCCTGCCACGTTGCTTTGTCGAAGTCCGCGGCAACGAAGAAACACGTCTCGTCCAGAAGCATCGGGTAAACGCCGATGGTAAAATCCCAACCGTTGCCATCCTGCCCGGACAGATGACAGCGAATCACCTCATCCGTGACGGGCAGGAACCGGCGATGCGAGCACTCCGCGCATTTGATTCTCGGCTTTTCGCATACCCCCTTAACCCATTCATTTGCGCATGCGGGAGCATAGCCGGATTTCCCAGTCTTGCGGCTCTCAAAGCGGCGTGGATAAACATCGTCGCGACCGCGGAAGAGAGATCGGAACAGCGCGACCTTGTCTTCCGGGGACGAATGGCGATGGATGTGCATCTTCGGTTCCATGAGCCGTAGCAACGCTCACTGTAAGCCTACAATCATAAGCTCGTCTTGGAACCTCCGCCAAAGCCGTGGAGGCTACCCATGCCATCGATCCCGCGGGTATTTTGCGGGTAGAGGGAAGCGACTGAGGGCGCTGCCGTTGCAGCGATTAGCTCGGCCTGTGTGGGCTGCAAGCCGGTTGTACTATCTCTGGTTAGCCTGGGCGTGCAACCCGGGAATAGATCACCTGCTGCCCTCTGTACCAATGCCAACTAGCTCCATATTGTTGCTCGTTGGCATTGGTAGTGAAAACATGAATCAATGACAGCACCTGATCTGCCGACACCCGCCCGTAGTCCGGCTCCACTAATCAATGCCAAGGCAACAATTGTGGCCTGTCTTGGATCGAGCAGCACGGCGGGAAAGGGGCAAGCTTTTGACTGGATCAGCGAACTGGCACAGAGGCCTCGCAACAAGGGCATTTCATTCCTCAATTTTGGCGTGGGCGGAGATCTCGCCTTTAACGCACTCCAACGCCTACCAAAGATCCTCGCCTGTCATCCCGACAAAGTTCTTGTCCTGATAGGTGGAAATGATGTAATTGCGCTGGTCTCAAGGAAAGCTCGATGTTTCTTCCGAATCTCGAAGCACCTCCCGAAGCAACCATCGCCCGAATGGTTCCGCGAGAACCTTACGGCAATCGCACGCGAACTGAAAACTGGGACCGCTGCTTCCATCGGACTCTGTTCGTTAACCCCAATCGGGGAAGATCCGGCATCAACCCACCCCTTCCAAAGTGAGATCAACCGGCACATCGCGGAGTATAGCGCCATCATCAGGGAAGTCGCAGGAGAAGAGGCTGTCGCCTACATTCCGGTCCACGAGACGATGCTCGCGCAAATCCTGGCCTCACCCGGGCGCGCTTTCACAGCGTTCCGATTCCTTCTGTTTTATCGCGACGCCATCCGTGTTCTCCTGCTGCATCGGACACCCGATGAGGTCGCCCAGCTGAACCGCTGGCGCTTTCACACAGACGGCGTGCACCTGAACAGCCGTGGCGGAATGATCGTGGCGGAACTGGTTCAGGGATTCATCGATAGCTGAATAGGGCAGGCTAATTTAGCCTGCGCGCAGATGATGTTAGAGGGAGGGCAGGCCAGACGGAACTGACCCAAACGAAAACGCGTTGGTTTTGCTCTCTTCCAGGGCGCGTCCGTTGGGGTCAGTTCCGTCTGGCCCAGCTTTCGGCCCGTATCAACCCCCAGCGGCGACATGATTTCTATTCGCTCTGAATGCTTTGTATCTGGTTCGTATACGGCCGAGGTCGAGTTATGCCGGTCATTTGCAGGACGCACAGCGCTCGCTTAGTCGCGAGCCATAGGCACTCGATCCGCCAGATGTTTGCGACCCAACTGCTGCTTGCCGCTCGAAAGACCTTCGGTGATATCTAGCCCGGCTCTTTCACAGCGGCTCCGGAGCTAAAAGGTTCCACGCTACAACTTCTGAAACAGTAGCGGAGCAAAGTGTATGAGGTTGTCGCGCCAGACCGGCCATTGATGATGACCTGGGGTTTCGATAGCCGTCACCGGAAGGCCTTCGGCTTTGAGCGTGGCGATTACGGTCCGGTTGGACTTGAGGAGCGCGTCGTCTACCCCGCAGGCCATCCAGAGCAGATGGACATTAGCCTTCTGCGGGGTGGTAGACGGGAGTTGCGCAATGCTGGTGGGATTCAGGCCGGCGGAAAAAGTGCCAATCCAGGCGAACAGCTCAGGGTGCGTAAGACCGATGAACAGGCTCTCATGGCCGCCCATGGAAAGCCCAGCGATAGCGCGGTCCTCGCGCTTCCTGGATACGTGATAGTTGGTCTCGATCTGCGGAATCACTTCGGTGAGCAGTGCCTTTTGGAAAAGATCGACGCTCTGTGCGCTCAGAGCGGGGGTGCGTCCGGGTTTGAGCACCGCCATGTTCCCATAGCCGAGCGTCATAACCACAATCATTGGCTTCGCTTGACCGGAGTTGATGAGGCTGTCGAGGATAAAGTTCGCCTTACCGACGGAAGACCAGCCGTCAGCTGCGTCGCTGTAGCCGTGCAGTAGATAGAGCACGGGATAACTGCGCCGGTCTTTCGCGTTATAGCCGGGTGGCGTGTAGACGTAGTAGTCGCTTTGGTTGTTGGGCAGACCCAGCACCACCTGCGAGGTGTAGAAATGGTGCTCGACGATGCCGTGCGGAATGGACTGCAGTTCCCATGGCTCCGGCGGCGTGCCGGGGACGGTGAGGTTACTCCACAGGCTCTGCAGGTTGTTGCGCACGTCGGTGTTCCTGGGGTCTAGTATCGGCGTGCCGTCGACAACGAAGCGGTAGCCGTAAATTTCAGGCGCGAGCACAGGTGTGCTAGCCGCCCACAGACCGTCGGTATCCTGCTGCATGGGTGTAACCGCGCCTTCGAGAATCAGGTCAACCTTCTGGGCGTTCGGCGCGCGAAGCCGCAGGGTCACTGTATTGTCGGGGTGGATCTCAGGGGAGAGGTAGGGTGGCGGCGCAGGGGTGGCCGGGTTCGCCGGTGGGGGCGTTGCTGGGGCGGTCGGGACCTGTGCCGCCGCGAACAGCGGCAGGCAAACAGCGAGAAGCGATACTTTGAGGCCGGCGCAGAAACGTAATTGTTTCACCGCGAAAGTCTATCAAAGCGACCCGGCGAGGATGGAAACCAGGCTCCGGATTCGGTCTATGCTTGGGCATGCAGGAGCTGGCGGAGTTGTCGGCAGAGACTCGGGATATTGCGTTAACACGCTTCCGACTGCTTGAACCGACACCTTGAGCTGCATCGATCGTCGCGGCAGACCCGGGAGTTCCCTTTCGGACCGCGCAACTTGTTTTGGCTGTTACGCCAAATAGCGAGCAAACATGTACGCCACATAGCGCCCTAACCTACAAGCCGGAACCCAGCAAGTTTTGCGAAACCTATGATTTTTACCAGTTCCCCGATCCGATGTTGTTCCGTACCGTTCTAGCCAAAGCGATCGCGAAATTGCCGATCATGACTTCATGGCACTGCTCCGTCGTGGGAGAGGCCCTCTCTGGTGAAGCGCCACATTTAAGGAGAGTGAACCTTGATATTACAGGCTTTGGTTTGCGTCTGGGCAATGCCCACTATTGTTGCGGTCGTGTTGCTTCGCCTCACCCTACGAGTCGGGAGGCTGTAATGAAAGCGTCATCTTGTATCCAACGTCGTATCGCTATCAGCGACGGATTCCTGGTCGCCTTCTGCTTCTGGTTTGTTTTAAGTGTCTTTTGGATTATCAGCGGCACCCTTCGGGGTCGAGCTCAGGCGGTGTACGGGTCCGTTTTCGGCACAGTAACTGACAGGACCGGAGCTCTCCTACCCAACGCCACGGTCACAGTCACAGACGTCTCCAAGGGAATTTCTGTGACCACGCAAGCCAATGCATCCGGGCAATACCGAGTCGACCATCTGATCCCGGACACCTACAGCATTCAGGTCAGCGCTCCGGGATTTGAAACATTAACTACTTCGAACGTGATCGTCTATGCTGATACATCCCCAAAGGTAGACGTAAAGCTTCAAGTAGGGTACTCGACGAATACCGTCGAGGTCACGGGTGGCGCACCTCTTCTACAGACTGCTCGCGCTGATGTAAGCATGATTCTGAATCCTCGCGCTGTCGAGAATCTGCCGAACCTCAATCGAAACTTTACAGATTTCGAACTGCTCACGCCGGGCACGAGCTATATCGGATGGAACGTTGGGCAGGCTACAAATCCTCAACAAAGTGAACAGATCGAGGTCAACGGGCAACTTCCGTTCGCCACGGGATATGAACTGGACGGAACGGATAATCAGGATCCAATCATAGGTGTTGCGGTCATTAACCCAAACCTCGACGCAGTCTCTGAGATGAAGGTAACGTCCCAAAACTATGACGCGGAATTCGGGAAGGCAGTTGCAGGTTTGGTTGTGGCCCAAACCAAATCAGGAAGCAATAATTTTCATGGTTCTGCATTTGAGTTTCGCCGTTCGGACGCGCAACAGGCTCGCGACCCCTTTACACAATTTGCGCCGATTTCCCTCACCGGGCGCTACATTGCGCCGTTTCTATTCAATCAATTTGGAGGCGCCGCAGGGGGGGCAATCAAGAGAGACAAACGATTCTTCTTTGGCGATTACCAGGGACTGCGCGAGAAAACTGGAAACACGGTCGTGACGACCGTTCCGACCGCCTTGGCACACAATACATGTACATCTGGAGGCGCATGCAACTTGAGTGAGTACCTCAACCCCGCGCTCCAGGGTGGCTCTATTTATCAGGCCTACGATCCCGAATCAAATCCAAATGGTGTCGCCGGGCGTACGCTGTTCCCGAATAACGTGATTCTTGCTTCCAGGCTCTCAGCGCCGGCAGTGAGCCTGATAAAAATGATGCCATTGCCGAACAACGGGACCAACATCATCAACAACTATTTGGCGTCAGGCTCAGGCGGGTTCAACACGGATCAATTTGACGTGCGAGTCGACGGTCAGGTGCGGGTGCCGTTTCACGCGTTTGGACGGTACACGCGCTTTAATTCGAGCTTGGATGGGCCGCCTTACTTCGGGGCGGCAGGGGGTGCTGGATTTGGAGCCGGGGGCTTCGCCGGTACCGATAATGCGCTGGATCAGAGCGTGGCGGCCGGCGGTGACTACGCACTTTCTTCGAAATGGCTAACAGACTTCCGCTTTGGATGGTTTCGCGTTTATATCAATGAACAGGGACCAGATTACAACCAACCCCTAGGGACAGCGCTTGGAATCCCTGGCGTGAATCAAGGTGATCTCTCCTTGAACGGGGGACTACCGCAGTTCAACATCAATATTCCAAACAACGGGTCCAATGGTGGGGCAAATCTGCTATTCGGAACTTCCGCAAATCAGTTCTTACAAACGGAGAATCAATTCCAGGTGGTCAATAACTGGACTCGAGTTCTGGGACCGCACAGTATCAAATTTGGAGGAGACGTTCGGTATGCCATGAATCACCTGATCGGCCTGAACAACAATCAGGTTCGTTCGGGAAATTTCAGCTTTTTGTCTTCCGTAACTCAAGGGCCCAATAGCTCCGGACTGGGATTCGCAACCTTCCTTCTGGGTGACGTCTCATCCTTTAATCGCACAGTCACACAGAACACCAATGCTCAGGAGCGCCAAAAGCGGCTTTTCTTCTATGCAGGGGATCAATGGCGCGCTACCCAGACTGTGACGGTTAACTATGGACTCCGGTGGGAGATGTATTTTCCGGAATCCGTTACTGGCAAGGGATTGGGTGGACTGCTGGACCTGAACACTGGCAACATTCGGATCGCCGGGTACGGACCTTGGGGCAACAACCTGAATGTCAACATGGAGTATACCCACCTGTCGCCGCGAATCGGTGTCGCTTGGCAGGCACTGCCGAACACAGTATTTCGTGCAGGCTACGGGCGCGTCTATGGTATGGGCTGGTCGGGTGACATCTTTGGCGAGGTTCTGACGTTTTCCTACCCAACCCAGGTGAACCAGAATCTGAATGCACCTTCAGCGTCGTATTACGCGTTCAATCTCTCTCAGGGGCCGCCAGCTTACAACTTCCCTGCGATTCCCGCCAGCGGAAACTACCCGCTCCCAAACGGCATAGGCCAGCCAACCAGACCGTTGACCATGCGGATTCCAACTCTGGACGCCTGGAATTTCACCTGGCAGCAGGAACTGACCAAAACAAGTTCGGTGCAGGCCGCGTATGTGGGTAGCCATGGTACTCATAACATGTTCGACTCATCCAATCAGGCCAGCCCGAATCAACCCACGATCGCCGGATTCAACTGCAGCAACGCTCCCGTGGGTTGCAACTTGCCCATTGATCCCGCGACAGGAAACCCATACACACTCGACGAGCGTCGGCCTTACTACGACGGGACAGCGCAGCAATACCTCGGTCTCCCTTACGGTCATCCGTTCGGGTGGACACAAGATCTTCGCTACAACGCAAACCAGGCAACGACGAGCTATCAAGCGCTGCAGATCGTTTTCGAAAAGCGCTACGGCACGGGATTTCAGCTCATGTCGCACTACACGTGGTCGCACGCTCGAGCGCACGAGTCCGACTACTACTTCAATGATCCCCGTGTGGATTATGGGAATAGCTACTACAACCGTCGCAATGTATTTGTAATGTTTGGCAACTGGGATTTGCCCTTTGGCAGGAACCAAGCCATCGGTGGCAATCTCTCGGGTTGGGTCAATCAGGTCATTAACGGATTTACGCTGAACGGTACGTGGACTGCGGAAACGGGTCTGCCGTTCACGCCTTCCTATTCGCTTTGCACGCAAGATCAGGACATCGATGGTCAGGGAGGCAGTCTCTGCCGGCCCAACGCAGTTGTTCCAGGAGCCGACTTCGGGCTGCACGCTGGATCTTTCAATCCAAGTACGCACAATGTCCGTTACTTCAACGCTCTTCCGACACTCACCCAAGCCGGCCAGATAGAAGGACCTTATGTACGTCCTTTGCCCGGCCATTTCGGAAATATTCAAAGGGATGCCCTTTGGGGCCCGCATCTCATCAACGTAGATCTCTCGCTCGCGAAGAGGTTCACGTTAGCTGAGTGGTTGAGCTTCCAGTTAATGGCGCAGGCCTTTAACGTCTTCAATCATCCGAATTATGGGCAGCCGAGTGGATGCGTCGATTGCGGCACAAGTTCAGGCTTGATCACAGACATTGTGGCCTCGCAGGACGGGTCGACGATGCGGCGTATGCAGTTTTCGGCGCGCTTCCAATTCTGAGTAAGGCACTCTCTCGCAGAGCAGAATGCTGGCAGAGTTACAACAGAACAGCCTATAGAAATTGAGGGAGCAACGAAGCCGACGAGCTCGTTGCTTCCTTCACTGAAAGCCTGAGCAGTTTTGACAATTGGACAACACCACACCACCGGCAAGCCAGGCCATCCCGGGCCAGATTGACACGGACGCCGTATGACAGACGGGACGTGCGCCATACGTAGATCGTAGGCAGGAATATCGCCCCGCTTGTCACCGGACTTAATTCGCTTAGTTCGCACATTTCTACACATGCAAAAGCAACTGTTCGTGCCAGCCCCGGACTTTAGTCCGGGGAAGCGGGTTTTTAAACCCGCGAGAACGATTCGGTAATATAAATGACGGGCTTTAGCCCTGGTGGCTGCTTCTCAGCGGTTTTGCGACTTCTTCCGCAGCCTTTGTCCCAGGACTTACCTTTGCCTTTTGTGCACTTTTCTCCACACGCTCAACGGCAACCGCGGGTCTTTTTGCGCTTTTTGCGCACTTTTTCCCGCAATAGCTCACCAGGATGCAGAAGGCAAGATGGCCAAATTAATTAATTAAAAAGTTTGGCCACCTTGATAAAACAAAGGACTTAGTAAAGACGGGGGAACGGTTGATCGCCTTGATAAACCGGCCACGGGGAGATACCCTTTCCCACAGCATCGCTTTAGGCTACCGGTCTGTCGCTCTTGTCCCTGAAGCCTAAAGAACCGAAGGCCGATGCGCCAAGCCTTTTGGTAGGCAGTTTCAGCAGGCGCTGTAGATGAAGGTGGGTCCGCGAACTATGTGGCTAAGGTCGCTCCGATGCTGGTTAGCCCTTGGATTGCTGTCGATGTTCTGTGTCGGGCTGCAACCACAGGTAACCAGAGTTCCCGTGCGCATCATCGTGGTGGAGACCCAGGAAAAAGCCCAACACGTACTGGGCGAGCTAAAGGCCGGAGCAGACTTCGCGACCGTGGCCAAGGCCGAGTCCGCGGATCCCACAGCGGCTGAAGGCGGATTGCTCGGAATGCTTTCCCCCGATGGGCTGCGCACTGAATTGCGCAGTGCCATGCAGGGATTGGGTCCCGGCCAGTTTTCCGGTGTCGTCCAAATTCCCACCGGCTACGCCATCCTCAAAATCGATAAGCCAAATGAGCAGGCAGACCGAAATACCGCACCATCCGCGGACGCCTCGCCCATGGGCTCCGTAGATCAAGGCCCCAACATGGACGCGGTTAGCCTGCCCCTGGGCGGACAAGACATAATTCGGCTTCCACCGGATACTTCCGGCCTGATGGACGTAGAGGCGGCGTTCCAGACCGTCGCTAAGCCCGACGGTTGGAACAGCAACATGGCAAGTGTTTGTCGCATCCACGATGGGCCGCTTATACCTATATTGACCGATACTGTCCACAAGCTTCTCGCCTCCCCTGACGCGGCCAATCTCAGCCCCATGGAACAAATGCAGTACCACTATGCCCTCGCCGTCTTCGCCTCCTACAAGGGCGATATGGACCAGGCGATCGCCGAGTGGCAGAAATGCTATTCCATCGACCAGGCCGATGTGCCGGCCGGCGTGGAAACGATGGAAGAAGTGCTGGGAAGCGCCTACCTCCATCGATCGGAGATGAAGAACGGTATATACACGGATCCGGGCGACCAGTGCATTTTCCCGCCGAAGAATCCGCGCGAACATTTTGCCGATCCCGCAGACTCGAAAACGGCCATTGAGTATTTCCTCAAGTATCTCAAAGACAAGCCGGACGACCTGGAGGTCAAGTGGCAACTGAACCTGGCGTATCTGACGCTGGGGCAATACCCGTCGGGCGTGCCGCCGCAGTACCGCATCACCGCGCCGGCGGAATTCGATCCCGCCGAGAGCATCGGACGCTTCGAAGATGTTGCAAAGGCCGCCGGCCTTGCTCTGCCGCAGATAGCCGGCGGCATGCTGGTCGAGGACTTGGAGAACAATGGACTACTCGATGTGCTCACCAGCGGTTACGATGCCTGCGATCACCTGCACTACTTCCATAACAAGGGCGACGGCACCTTTGCCGACTGGAGCGATCGCTCCGGCCTGTCCAAAATTCCGGCGGGCGCGAATTTCCTCCAGGCGGACTTCAACAACGACGGCTGCGTGGACGTGCTGGTACAGCGCGGCGGCTGGCAGAATCCGTTTCCCCTCAGTTTGCTGAAGAACAATTGCGACGGCACGTTTACCGATGTCACCGTTGCGGCCGGTCTGGGCAACGAACTCTTTGCCACGCAGACAGCAGTCTGGGCGGATATCGATAACGATGGGTGGATCGATCTGTTTGTCGGCAATGAGAAAGGTCCGAGCCAGCTCTATCGCAACAAGGGCGACGGCACATTTGAAAACATTTCGGCCAGCGCGGGAATCGATCGCAGCGCCTTCTCCAAGGCAGTGGTCTCGGCCGACTACGATGGCGACGGCTACCCCGACTTTTTTGTCTCCAACATGCGGGGAAAGAACTTCCTCTACCACAACAACGGGAACAATACCTTCACCGAAGTCGCAGCCAAGGCAGGGGTGGCGGAGGCATGGGCCGACTTTGCCGCCTGGTTCTTTGATTACGACAACGATGGCTGGCCCGACCTTTTTATAACCAGCGATTACAGTTCGATCGACGAGACCATGCGGACCTATTTGAAGCTGCCGCACAATGCCAAGCCGCTGAGACTCTACAAGAACATGCGCGATGGCACCTTTCAGGACGTGACCACAAAGGTGGGCCTGGACAAGGTGTACATGCCAATGGGCGCGAACTTTGGCGACGTCGATGACGACGGGTTTCTCGATATCTACCTCGGGACCGGCAGCGCGGAGTACGCGTCACTGGTGCCCAATGTCTTGCTGCGCAACAAGGCGGGCGCGACGTTTGTCGATATTTCCGCTTCCTCCGGCACCGGAGAGCTGCATAAGACGCACGGCATCTCATTCGCCGATCTCGAGAATCGCGGGCACCAGGACATCGTTGTCGAGATGGGGGGCGCCGTCCCTTCAGACGCCCATCCGATCCGCGTCTTCCGCAATCCAGGAAATGCGAATCACTGGATCAATATCAAACTGCGAGGAGTGAAGACCAACCGCTCCGGCATCGATGCCAAGGTGAAGGTTGTGGTCGAGAACCGAAACCATAGCGAGCAGGCCTTCTATCGTCAGGTTGGGAGCGGAGGCTCATGGGGCGCCTCGCCCCTGGCGCAAGAGATTGGACTCGGCAAAGCGAAACGGATCAAGGCCATCGAGATCTACTGGCCGGCCAGCAAGACAACACAAACATTGAAAGATGTACCGATGGATGAGTTCATCGAGATCGAAGAGTCGAAGCCGCAATATACCAAGCGTGAGATGCCGGAATACCGGCTGGGTGGGAAGACGATGCCGCCCAACTTGCGAGCAAGCCAGTGAGCAGACGAGGCCGAATGGCCGCCTGGCTGGTGTGTTTTCTCCTGACAGTCCCAGCCGCATTTGGCGCACAGCGCTACCCGGCCTTTGGGGTCGTGCTAAAGATTCAGCCGCCGCGAACCATCGTTGTTTCCTGTGCGGAGATTCCTCATTTCATGGCCGCGATGGAGATGACTTTCGCAGTTGCCGATCCGGCTGAACTGGCAGCGCTGCGGCAGGGAACGATGATCGACTTCACCCTGGTGGCGGACCCTGAGGCACCCTCTGCGGAACACATTCGTATTCACCACTACCAGAATCAAGACGCGGAACCGCTCGCCGTCAAGCGTATGGAACTACTGGGCAAGATGCTGGCGCCGGAAAGCGGTAAAGACTTGCTCGCCGTTGGACAGCCGGTTCCTGACTTTGCACTCACCGATCAATACGGACAGCCGATCAGGTTTTCGCAATTTTCCGGCAAGACGGTGGCGATCAGCTTCCTCTACACACGCTGTCCGTTCGCCAACTATTGTTTCCGCCTGACCAACAACTTCGGGCGAGTCGGGAGGCGCTTTGCTGGTCGTATGGATAAGGATCTGGTGCTGCTCAGCGTAACCTTCGATCCGCAAACCGACTCGCCGGCGGTACTCGAAAAGTACGCGTCTGCCTGGAAAGAGAACACCAGGGGATGGTATTTTCTGACCGGTCCTGTTCCCGACATCCGGCGCGTTTGCCACCTGTTTGGCATGAACGTTTGGAGCGACGAGGGGATGCTGGCGCACTCCATGCACACTGCGGTGATAGGTGGGGACGGGAAGCTGGTGGCGAATCTGGAAGGCAACGAGTTCACCGCCGAACAGCTCGAGGACCTGATCCAGAGCGTGATGGACGGCAGCCACGCCGCCAAATAGACGATCGCTTCGCGATACCTGACCTGTCCGCCAGACTTCGAGTGGGTGGCCCAGGTCTCGCTTTTGAGACCTGGGTTTCTCCTCGCAAATGTGTCCGCCGGAACACCAAGGTCTCAAACACTTTCCGGTTGACTGCGCCCTTCCATTGAGAAACGCCGATCTCCTTTCATCCAAAATACCGCATGAGGCTTTACCATCCGATGAGTAGGAACAGAACAAATGTCCGAAGCTAAACCCGCACGCCCGGGCGACGCCAAACTGGGTATGGACGAGGCCATCACACGCCGCGATTTCCTCGGCTCCGTGTTGCTCGCCTCCGGAGCAGTATTGCTCGAATCTGCCAGCCCCGCGCAGCTAGCCGGGGATCACTTCACCGGCTACGGCGGTGTCGGCGAATACAGCACCTCCAACGGAAACACGATGGAAGTGATGCAGGCCGGCCACTCCATCCGCTATGGCACCTACGATCCCCTCCCCAAAGACGTGATCGACACCGGCGAAATCTATGACTGTGTCGTCATCGGTGGAGGCATCAGCGGACTCGCTGCCGCCCTATTCTTTACCCGGCAAACGCCCGCGGGAACCCGCTGTCTGGTCCTTGAGAACCATCCCATCTTTGGCGGCGAAGCCAAGCAAAACGAGTTCCTGGTGGACGGCAAGCGGCTCATCTCCCACCAGGGCTCGGCGATTTACCAGCTGCAGTATCCTCACAGCTTCCTCGAGCACTTTTATGATTCCATCGGCCTCAGCACGCCCCGCCTCCAGTATCAGAAGTGGGCCGGACCTGCACCGGAGATGACCCTTTCCCGCACTCCCTATCAGGCCACAGGCCTGCAGCACGGGCAATACGGCTACTGGTTCGGAGCCCACTTTCAGCGCAATCCGGGCAGCTGGCTGATCGACCCCATAGGCACAGAGCTCAAAGGCGCTCCAGTCTCCCCGGCAACGCGCACAGAATTGCTCCGCTGGCTGAAGGCGACGCCGGTCGCCGGCGACACCTTTGTTCGCCCCCTGGTGGAGGGGGACGCCAGCTCCCGCTATCTCGATTCCATCACGCTCGAACAGCACTATATGGAGCGTTTCGGACTAAGCCGGGAGACCGTCCGCACCTTCCTCTCACCCGTAGAAGGAGGAGGCTCAGGTCTCGGTCCCGATGCCCTGTCGGCCTTTTCCGAATATGCCTTCGAGATGCTCCATCCCTTACCCGACCCAGCCGGCGAGACGGACCAGATGTTCCCAGGCGGCAACGCAACTATTGCGCGCTTGCTGTTGAAGAGCCTCATCCCTTCGGGAATCGATGGCCCGCACACCATCGAGGGAGTCACCCGGAACACCGTCAACTTCGCCGCGCTCGATACAGCGCAGACCGCAGCCAGGCTCCGCCTCTCCTCGACCGTGGTCGCCGTTCAGCACGAGGGTGCGCCGAGCCAGGCCGAGTTCGTCAGTGTCGTCTACCTCAAAGCCGGCAAACTCCACCGCGTCAAGGCTCGCTCGGCAGTCGTAGCCGGAGGCAGCTGGACTACCAGGCACATCGTCAAAGACCTGCCAGAGACCCACCGCAACGCCTACGCGCAGTTTTACCGTTCCCCTTGCATGATGGCCAATGTCGCGCTGCGCAACTGGCGTTTTCTTTACAAGATGGGCGTGAGTGGGTGCCGCTGGTTTGAAGGTTTCGGCAGCTACCTGGAGGTCTGCAAGCAGTCCCTTACCGGTGTGGCTGATCCCACCATCAGTCCAGACTCGCCCATCGTTCTCTCCCTGAAGGTTCTCTACTCCTATCCGGGACTCACGAGCGAGGAGCAGGGGAATCGGGGGCGCGCGGAATTATTCCGTACTTCTTTCCGGGACTATGAACGGCAGATCCGCGACCAGATGACCGCAATGTTTTCCACCTACGGATTTGACGCGCAGCGAGATATCGCCGGCATCATACTCAACCGCTGGGGGCACGCCTACCTAAGTCCGCAGCCAGGCTTTTTCTTTGGTCTGAACGGACAACCGGCGCCGCGAGAGATCCTGCGCCGGGAACCGTTCGGCCGAATCGCCTTTGCCAACAGCGATCTTGCCGGAGCGATGGATCATCGCTATTCCATACTGGAAGCAAAGCGAGCGGTGAGCCTGTTGCTGGACCAGGTGCTTTTGAGCTAGGCCGTTGCTTTCTCTCGCACCGGCGGACGCGCGCCCCGCTCTCGCCGTTCCCAACCTGCCCTGCGGCTCACCTCTCCACGCGGATACTTACCGGTTCCGGCTCATATCCTTCTTCCTGCAGGGTTTTCTGGGCGGCCGAGCGGAGTGTTTGCTCGTCTGCATCTTTGGGAATCTTGCAATGGCGCCGAATAACCTCTCCACCACTTGTAATGCGAACCGCCCAATTGGACTTACTCTTGTCCCAAGTGACTTCTACCCGATCTGCGCGCATGGCCACCTCCGACGGGACCCTCTCGCTGTTGAGTCTACTACCGCTAGCGTCTTGACTGAGGAATGCGGCCCAGCCGCACATCGTGGCGCAACAGCAGATCGCACGCATGCAGCGCCTCCCCTTCAAAATCAGGACTGTCACTGGGAATGACAAGCCAATGCCCGATCTTATTTCCGAGTAATTCAATCGGGCGGAGAGAAGGCAACTCCCGGCGAAGCCCCTGATCGGTCGGATCGGTACCTTCCGAAAGAACGATCCAGACGCCATTGTCTCTGGCCGACTTGGCGTGATCTCGTAGCATCAAGACGAGCAAGTCGCCCACATACACTGCGAAACCGGAAAACATCCGGCGCACCTCAGGGTTCAGGGGTGCAAGCGCCTCCACGACAAACGAATGCGGCGGCTTCCGCTTCGGCTTAGCAGGGCGCAGCATCACTTCCAAATGATACCGCCAACTTAATCGGAGGCTCGGAACCCTGTCTGAAGCAGATCAAGCGTGGTTTCTCGCGCATGCTTTCCAGCGCAGAACATGAGTGACCATGAAGTGAGCGACCGGAATTAGCGGAACGGCGCATTTCCGGAGCTAGTGATCACGCAATAACCTGCCGTAGAATAGGCCCATGAGCATATGGCCACCTGCCGATCACTACTTTGCTGCTGAGTACATCAGTGATGGAAAACCTGTATTCCATTGCGTCGTGCAGCATTTCCCAGGCCGTTGGCGGGCGGCGGTCGTAGACGCAAGGCAGGCCAATGACACTCCACAGGGACCGCACGAACTATTCGGAGAGTATGTTGCAGATCCGGATGCCGGCAAAGCCGCCGTCGAGCAGATACTACCCAAGCTGCTAGATCTTCACCGTTTGCCCCATAAGCCGCTCACAAACTGGATCGAGGTTCAGCCAGGGCAAAAAAAAGTCTGGCTCGACCCGTAGTTTTCTGCGGCGTGAAGTAAGAACCATCATGCTGTTCTCGGCCTCTCAACCACCGCGTGTGCTAGAGAGGGTTAAAGGTTCTCCGCCAGATTACACTGCTGAGCCGCTCATGACAGACCGCGCACGATCAGGCATAAGCACTATTCCGGCCCCGGTTATGATTCAGACACGTGATTAATTGGCCCCGAATACACCCCAGGAACCTGCTTCAGAAGGATGTCTTCCGATCATTCGTTCGCTGGTTTGCCATCAGTGTGGCGTTTCTCTGGTTGCTCGCCGTGCTACTCCTTGTGGCGGCCCGGTGGATCGACCCATCGACCACTGTTGTGCAGACCCAACGTCGCTTGCAGGCCTGGATTCACCAAACGCCCTATCGCAAACGCTATGAATTTGTTCCTCTCGGTCAGATCTCGCCCAATCTTCAGCACGCGGTCATTGCCGCGGAAGATGCGCGTTTCTACCAGCACCATGGCTTCGATTGGCACGAGATCCAAATCGCTGCCGACGACGATTGGGAAGGCGGTCGCGTTCGCGGAGCCTCTACCATTACACAGCAACTGGTAAAGAACCTCTTCTTCGGAACCGGCCGCTCGATCCTCCGCAAAGGCGCGGAGTTCACACTAGTGCCGCTGGCCGAGCTCTTTCTTGGCAAGCAGCGCATTCTGGAGATCTACCTCAATGTGGTCGAATGGGGCCCCGGGATTTATGGTGCGGATGCGGCCAGTCATTACTACGACGGAACCGCGGCCAGGAACACCGACCGGCAACAGGCGGCACGGCTTGCCGCGATTCTGCCGGCTCCCCTGAAGAGGCGGCCCGCCCGCATGAATCACTACAGTGCATTGATCCTGGAGCGAATGCGACAAATGGGTTGGTAATTGAGCCTCAGCACACCGCGAACGGCTACCTCCTGAGACCTGGTTTAGGGGGAGCACACGCATGCACGACCAGGCTGTCGAGGTAGGTAGTCTCGAGCAGGCACAGGCCAAGGCGATTACGCCGGGTGACGGTGAGCTGTGAGATCGCAGTCCAGGAATGCTTGCCTTCTGGATGAGTTTGAAAATTGTAATCATCGATCCGGATCGGGAGCTTTTCCTTGCCATCCGACTCGCGGAAATATAAGTAAGTAACCGCCCTACCCTTGTCATCCCGAGCGAAGCCGAGGGATCTGCAGTGCGCCTTGCCCGGACGCAAAAATCCCGCAAAAGCAAAGAGGATCCCGCGGTTCTTTTCCCGCCTGTCACTCACTCCACGTCTTCCGCGAATCGCTCGATGTGAAGGTTCAGTGAAAGCCCGGCATCCGCTGCTGCCGGTTTTCCGAAATTCAACGGACTGTCATCTTGCTCCGCCCCGGTGGTATACCCTCTTGCCGTGGAGACGCTTGCTCAGCGAAGACCCGCCAAGCGGACCCCACTCCTCATTCTCGGGGCTCTCATCCTCTCCAGCCCATTCTGCCGTCGCCCAGGCTATCCCGCCCGCCCAGCAGCCTCCGCTGAACGTCGCTGCCCTCCCCAATGCACCCGCGATGAGCGACGTCGACACCGTCCGCTCCGGAGCAAATGGTGCTCCGGAGTTGTTCACGAAGGACAGCAGCGCAGCGAGATAGAGACCGCCAGTGACGTGGGCGGTGTAATAAGTTTCGCTCACGCTCTCGCGCGCGTACTTGAGGGCGCCGTCGCCCAGCATAAAACCGATTCCTCCCAGGCTTAGATATTCGCGATGATCCTGGCTCAGGCCGCTGTTGACAAAGGCGGAGCCAAGGCAATCGAGCTTTCGGCGCCAGGCGTCTCCTGACACGTCGGCGCCGAAAGAAAGGGTGTTGTTCATGCAGGATGAAGTAGATTGGCCGGATACCCAAAAGCGGTCGTCGATGAGGTGGTTCAGAAAAAAGGCCGGACTTTCCTGATCGTCTGACTGGTCTTGAATGGACTGCTTTACTTGCGGGATGGCGTTGGAACAATCCTGGCTTCAACCAGGACCGCGGGCCCGTGCTCGTCCCCGGCTTCCGCATCCATCTGGATTTCTAGAAATGAGTGTGCTGTCCCTTTAACCCCGTGAGTCGGCCCCCCTTTTCGGAATAGGCGAGGGTCGTCTCTCTAAGGGCAATTTACTGCCGTCGTTTGCCCTGTCGATACCTGCACTTTACGCGTGCAATTCAAATTTCCGGGACCTCCCGTTATGACGACGCTATAGCTCCCGGGGGCCACCACCAGAGTAGTGTTCGTTACTTGTGTGAGCGTCTTTCCGTTGATCGTAATGGTTGCGTTCTGTGGCTGAGAAGAGATCTGGAGTCTACCCGGGCCTGCCGTTTGGAACAAAAAGCCCATCGGTAAAGCAACCAGCACGGAGCTTGTAAGCTTAAACATTCCCAGATCATTTGCAGGCAGCACCTCCTTCTTGTTGAGCTCATTGAATGCAAAATCGACAAAGAAGAAAGCGCCCAGCACAAACATGGCAAAGTGCCAGTGGCGATCCCAGGCAATCAGAGCCGTACTCAGATCAAAGGTATTATTCTGCAGCATGAAAATGATGTCCTGGTATGCGTGGTACCCATAAAAAAGAGATAGCCCAACGCACAAAGCACAAGCAGACGCGGCCCAAAGCTCCCGCGGTAAAAATCCTCCCTTGCGCCCTCGGGATAAGAAAAATCCCATAGCTCCCAGCGTCGTGGTACTGAGTGTAATGATCAGCCGGTTCATCTCCAGGAAAGCTGAGAGTTGGCTTTCCTGCGACGAGCCTAGATCGGTGATGAGTTCACCATATACCTGTGGAGCAGCCTGGACACGGCGCTCGGTCCACCAAACCGTGACCGCGACGAGGAAACATGCAACATAAAATAGAATCCTGGCGGCTGTTGGATTGTTCATCATCGCCGCGGCGCGTACTCTTGCCGGCTTCGCCCCGAGCTTCTCAGCGGATAACCCTGCCGTCAATGGACGAGCTTCGTTAGCCATCTGTATCACCTCTCTTCTCCATCGCAAGTGCTTGGAGTTTCCTATGGAAAGCCTTCCACCAGCATAGTGGCTTAGCCCATCTCAGCGTTACAGCGGTCGCGTCTAAGCGATGGATAACTCTGACGGTCAAAGGAAAACGGTGCAGCTAATCATTGTGGCCGCACTTCCACCAGCAGATTTCCGTCGAACTCAACCGGCAGATGTGCACTGTGTCCATTCACCGTCCCCAGGCTTTTTCCTGTGACGTAGTCCACAACACTGTAGTTGCGGTCTTCGAGGCCGCGCAGTTCGACTGTGCCCTTCCACTGCTTGGCGAAGAAGGCGTAGTACATGGTCTGGTCCTTACGGATCACATGCGTCTCCGGCACATCGAAGCCGATGTCATAGAGCTGCCCGAGATATTGGCCTCTCGACAACATCTTGTCGCGATAGATGCCAAGCCACTTTTCGAATTCCTTCTCCCGCTCCGGAGTCAGATCAGATTTACTCCTCTTCTGCACCAGAGACGGAAGAACAAACTGCGTTCCCACCACGCCTCCTACCCCCAACGTGGAAGCAAAGTCGTTGCCACCATCGCTGAGCTCCACGTGATCGCCGAAGAAGGGAACGTTGTCTCCCATCAGCGCTTTCAAGGTCTTCGCCTTGGAGCGAACCTGGAAGGAACTTTCCGGGTCGGAAGCCACCGACATATTGAAGTGCGGCATGGTGAAAAAGGAGAATCCCGTGCCGCAAGGGCAGAACTCGACCAGCGCCCCCGGCTTTACCGCTTGCGCGGTTTCGTAAATAGCGCGGAAGAAATCCGGCAGAGCTTCGACCGAGTCCTCCGGCTGCGCGTGATGGTGAGCAGGGTTGTAGCAGGCCGGAACTCCGTTCATGTCCTGGCCATCGAGCTTCAGCCCGTCAAATCCCCAATCCACCAGGATCTTCCGCACCAATGCCTTGTGGTACTCCACCACGCGCTGGTCCGCTGGGCACAAATAGTCGGAGTTCCACCAGGAGACTTTTCTCCTGCTGCCGTCGCGATTCAGCAACGCGTAGTCGGGATGATCCTGAAGCAGCTCTGAGCTTCGGCACCGCGCTGAGCGGTGACCACCAGAGCTGAGCCTTGAATCCTTCCTGGTGAATGCGGTCCACCAGGGCCTTCATGTCAGCGTCTCCGTGGGGGAACTTCTTGGGATCCAGCTGCCAATCGCCCACATTGTTCTGCCAACCGTCGTCAAGCGTGACCCACTTGAATCCCAATCGCTTTGCCGTCGGAAGCGTGTCATATACCTGCTTAGGCTGCACCGATCGGCCATATCCCCACGCGCACCAAATTGCGCCGAAGCCATCGGTGGGAGCAGCGGCCATTTGGAACCCTTGTTTCATCATGAAGCGGCGGTAATCGATGAGTGTGCGGAAGTAGTCTCCCTGGTGGACGGCAACGAAGGTGCGAAACGTATGAAAGCTTTCTCCCGGGCCCAGCGAGACTTCTTTGCGAAGCGTACAGCCATCTTGGCGTGTGCGGGATCGGGCATGGAGACGGGAAGGGAAACCAGCTTCGGCCGCGTCTCCACGTGCCCCACAGCCATGCCAACGTCACGCCGCCAGACGTCGACAATCGGCGTGCCGCCGCCATAGTCGCTGGCATTCATCCCCTGGTAATTTTCCTGCTGAAAATTCGTGTGCAGCGGTAAGACCCAGTTGGGACGTTTCTCGTAGGAGCCGCTCTGGTAAGACCAGAACGCTGGCTGGCCCGCACTGGGTTGCGCGTCCATCGTGTAGGCGTTGTTAGTCCAACTCTTGATCGCAAGCTCGGTTTTTCCCGTATTGCTGTACTGGACATTGAAAAACGCCATCGTGGGGAAGTCGTCATATACGGTGACCGAGACCCTCTTGATGAGTGTCCCCGCCTTTCCTTCGACGGTGAGCCGCGTCCCCTGCCCGAAAGCGTCTTTGACCCGCTCCTGTTTCTGCGAGGTCAGAGGGAATTCCGGTCCAGACCTTGCCGGCGGTGGTCAACGTCTCAGAGGCAGTGAATGGCCCCAACACCGTCTCCGTCTTGTCGAAACGGGCAACCACCCGGCTCCGTAGGCGGTTATCAAATTCAACCCGCAGATTGCCGCCCTGAATCTGAGGCTTACCCGCAGGGCTGTCCGCAGCGGCCGCGAGTAAACAAGACGTAAACACAGCCATGAAAACAATCCCAGACCTGATCGCTCCCCTAGCTTGCTGCGTTCGAAGGAGGTTGCGGTGATTGCGCAAAGCCTTTTTCGTGGTCGGAAACATAGAGCCTCTTCTCGGTAAGCGCCCGCACATGAAGAAATGGAATGAAAATCGAACGCAAGCATTCGTAATACAAGGAAAGACCTGCAAAGTCAAATGATTCAGGATCGGGGCGGACGCTCATTGAGAATTTGCCCGTTTATTCATCCGAAAAGTATGTGTTATCTTGTGCTGGGTCAACGAAACAAAACGACAGAAATGATAAGTGTTCGATGCTCGCGTCATCCAGCGATCGCGTCGACGGTGTTCCAGCCAACTCGCATAAAGCCAGATTGACCGAGTACGGAGGAGATCATCCCGATGCAGCGTAGAGATTTTCTAAAAAGTACTGTCGCTGTTGCTGTAGCTGCGGAACTTGGAACCGGTAAAGCGCAGGCGAAAGTTGCCGCCCATAACTGGAGAAACTACGACTTCGGTTCCGGTCCCCACGTGGCCGATCGCCTCAATCAGGGTCCCTTCCCTCAATACCCGCCGGATGCTCTCATTCCCACAGACGATGTGGTGATGACGACGACACCTTCAGAAGACGTCGTGCCGAACTTTGGCAAGGGCCTGGTCACCTACATCACGGCAGACAGTGGTACAGAGGAAATCAAGTCCGGACAATATTCCCCAGGCGATCGAAGACCTGGTTCGATTTCCCCTGGGCGAGCAGCTTTATATCCGTCCCACCTGGCGGGAAGTACAGCCGCGGCCTGGGCGCCTGGAGCTGCCCGATTACGTGAAGCTTGTTTTTCAATTGGCGAAAACCCACAACAAGCGCGTCGGATTCCGCATACAGATGTGCGCTCCAGACTATACACACGCAGCCGCCCTCCCGGATTTTGTCCTCGACAAAGTGCCGAAAGTGGATCTGGTCCTGAGCGATCAGGAAAGCAGCGCCGAGGCGAAAAGATATCTTGCAGAACCCGCATTCGCGTTATCAGCCGCGGTATGACGATCCTTTTTTTCAGCAGGCATTCAAGGAACTGGTTGGCCTATTGGGAGCGGAGTTTGATGGCAATCCCCAGATCGAGTTCATGGATACGTTCATGTATGGCTTCTGGGGCGAAGGGCACACCTGGCCATTTGGCAACAATCCTTTCCCTGACTACCAGACAGCAGAGCGCACCTGGACCAATATGCTCGAAGTTCAGCTCGAGCACTTTTCGAAGACTCCTCTCCTTACCAATACGCAACCAGACTTTAGCCGGGTTGGTAATTCAGAACTATTAGACCGCACGGTCCGCAGCAACAACTGGATTCGCAGCGACACCATCTTTATTGAGAACGAGCAGATTGAAGCCCTCAACAATCGGCCGCCCTGGATCGCTGCCTTGCTCGAGCAGGGCATTCCGGGAAAACCTCCCGATCCTCGCGCCGCATTCGAAGGGATATCGCCGGCAGAGAACATGATCGCTCATGTGATGGATGTCGGCGTCGAATTACTGGTCGCTCTGGAACTTTCACCAGATCAGCGCGAAGAATCTGGATGATCTACTACCAGGCTTATCCGGCAGCGTTCGACCGCATCAGTCGCCGCATTGGTTATCGGGTGCGGCCGTCTTTCATCTGGAGCTACAAGGAAGGTGGTTACGTGGGCCTCATTGTCGGTTTTGCCAACGACGGTATCGCGGGTGTGCCCGGCGTATTGAGGGTGACCGTCGAGAGCCAGGACGGAAAGGTGCTCAAGAGCGGCTGTTTGGACGCCGGTTATCCGTTACCGGGCAAGATTCGGCAGGCACAGTTCGTGCTTCCGAACGTCACCGATTGGAAAGGGTTGAAACTCAGAGCTGAGATTGAGGTCAAGGGAATGCGCTATCCCGTGCGCTGGGCTTGCCACCAGAAATTGAACGATGACGGCTCGCTCACACTGCGTCCCAATCTCCGTCAGGAATAGAGCCGGCTCAATAAAGAACGTCGGGTATGCGGATAAACGCGCCCGGGTTTATCGTGCTATCAGACCAACCCGTGACCACGTTTGAACTGTTAATTGCAACCGCCGTCGTACTGTCGGCTCCGGGAACCGCGAAGCTCGAGAGAACGCCTTGGGGCGACCGTACAAATCCGTACATGTATTCCCCCGGGCCCTGGACCGGAGACCCACTATTAAGGACCGTGTATGAGCCGGCAATAAAGCCTGCATTATTGAGCCCAATATAGAGCGTATTGATCGCTCCCGTTCCCGGCATACTAAACGGAGTGATCGTCCCGTTCGGTCCGGCCACAAAACCCGCAAAGTTTCCAACCGGTGGCCCATACCAGCCAGTTGTAGTTCCAGCGATGTTGATGGCCAACGGGACAATGCCGTCGGAGTACGCGAAGGTGGTGATCATTCCCCCGGGCGAGCGCACAAACCCCCCCACCTGGGTGTCATTATCGTAGTAGTAGTTTCCTGTAACTTCTCCCAGATCGTTGATGCTCCACGGATACACAGAAGTGCCTCCGGGCACGGTGAACGTGGTGATGGTTCCATCGGAAGTGCGCAGGTAAGCCTGCGATGGGGGGTCGGTGTTGGTTGGTAGATAAATCCCGACAACGGTCCCTGCATCATTGATGTCTGTCACGACCGTGGAGCCGGCATCGCCTCCGGGGTTGAATTTGGTGATCGAGCCGTCCACAGATCGTATGAACCCTCGACTCATGCCGGAAACATCCTGGTAGATTCCGGCAATGACTCCAGCAGCATTGATGTGCAGCTGTCCCGTATAAACCTGACCGACGTCAAACGTGGTGATTTGTCCGGATGCTGTGCGCACAAATCCCCCGGTGAATCCGGCCAGGGTGCTGTAGGTCCCGGTAACGGTGAGAGAGTCGTTGATGCTGGACGGGGTCGTAACGGCGGCCCCCGGAACCTGAAAGTAGGAAAAATGATATGCGGTAGCGCGGCTGAAGTTTGGTTTAGGATGCTGGCTGAACGATAGGGCGGGGCAAAGCAGACAAGCCAGAAAGACAAGACTACGGCGCATCAGACACATTATTTGAAATCCTTATCGAGTAAACGATGAAAGGTGACTCGAAGAATACAGAACCTTGCCCAATCTGGCTATCTCTTTTTTCGTGCCCATAGCTGCCATTTCGTCGCCGCCTCTGATGCTTTTGCGCAGAAGGCGGTGCGGAGAAAACCCCGGGGAAGACAAAACGCATCCCATCAAGCCCTGCGCGCGCGCGTGTTTTAGAGTACCGTTCGACTCCACGGGTTGTCCCGGGCAAATTTAAAAAAGGTTTGACAGGATCGCAAGGCAAAGGAAACCCGGTGAAAGATAAAACCGTTACAGTTACATGAACAACATCACATACACCCACGCTGCCTACAACCCCGCATACTCCTTCTTCGCCGCCGCCAACACCGGCAAATCCGCATCTGCATTCTTCCACTCCGCAAAAAACGCCTCATAGGCCTTCTTCGCCTGCGCCTTGTCTCCCGCCATCGCATACGCGCGGCCGAGCCCCAGCATCGACAGCGCATAGTTATTCAGCGGGAAGGGAAGTGAGCTTTGGCTTAAAAAGCTCGTGCCCTTATACCGGGTGCCGGCCTTAAAAGACGCAATCGCATTATCCGCGTCATGCAGCTGCAGGTACCCGAGCCCTCGCAGATACGACCCCGGGGACACCGCGTCAAACGCCTCGCTCTGCTGCAACAGCGCCAGTGCCTTATGCGCGTCTCCCGTCTGCAGTTCTAGATACCCGTGCGCCTCGGGCACGACCAGTTGCTGCACCAGCGTATCCTCCGGATATTTCTTCTCCAACGCATCCAGTGCAGCGCGCGCCGGCTTCTGGTCCCCGCAGAGCGCCAGAGTAGCCACAACCCCAATTTGCGTCGACTTGCTCCGGTCCAGTGCCTGCGCCCTCTTGACTGCGCCCCCGGCGTCTTGGCACTGCCCTACCGGCCAACCGGCATACGCGGCGTTCAGCAAAAACGAAGCCTGGGCATCGGTGGCCTTCACCCGCCCGGCCTGCTCGGCAGCCTCATCGAGCGTCGCCGCCGCTGCTCGAAACTGCCCCCACTGGGTCTGGATGTTTCCCCACTGCCACGTCAGCTGGAACTGGTCGGGGCGCCCTGCCCCCTCCGTCAGTTTTTTCCGGATGGCGGCCATGTCTCCGGTCGCGCCGTCCAGCGCCATCTCATATTGCATGATGTCGGTAAGGTGCATCCCCAGCTGGTTCGCCCGGGCCACATATTTTCGCGCTTCGTCATACTGGTCAACCCACGTGTAGCCGCCCATGACGTCTGCCAGCGCCACCGCATCATCCGGGCGCAATGCCAACGCTTTCAGCATCGCGTCCAGTGTCTTCTCCACCTCTCCCTTGTACCCATAAAACACGGCCAGGTTAATGTGATTTTCCATCTGCAGCGGATATTCCTGCGTGGCCACTTCCAGCGTCTCGATGGCCTTGTCCAGGTCTCCGAGCACCTCGCCGTAATAATGCCCTTCGATATACAGCCGCTCGCGCTCGCTGACATCTCCCGTCAGCTCATGCGCCTTGGTGAAATACTCCACTGCCTTGCCGTGCTGCCCGCTGTTCAGGCTGATCACACCCAGCCGCGCCCACGCCATCGCCAAATTCGGATCCAACATCAGCGCCCGCTTGTAGTGGTCCTCCGCTTCCGGAATATCGCTGCCCTTGTCGTGCGCTGCATCCCCCAGCGCAAAGGCGCGGAAAGCCTCGAGCGAAGGCGTCGTTGCCTGCCCAAACGGCGTGTTCAGTTTTTGAATGCTGTCCAGGCTCTCCCCTAGCTTGGCCCGCATCTGCGTCGCCGCCTGGTTCAGCGCATCGAGCACCTTTTCCTTGCTCGCCGCTTGCGCCTGCACGCTGGCTATCTGATCTCCGGTGGCCGTATTTTGCGCCGCCAGCGTGATCACAAAATCATTGCCCAAATTTGCAATGGTGCCCGTGAGAATGGCTTTGATACCCTCGCGCTCCCCAATTTCGCGCGCAATCTCCGGCGTGATCACCGTGTCTGGCTTCTTGCCCAGGTACTGCAGGCTCTGGTGCAAATGCCGCTGGCTCACAATATCGAGTACCGGAGACTGCCCCAGCTGCACCACCAGCGCCTGGTTCAAGGTTGACTCGAAGACCGGGTCCCCGGTTTGGTTGATAAAGTCCGCCACGATGATGGCGTTCTTCGCCGCCTCGGCGGACGGAGCATTGGTCGATGCGCTTCCATTGGCAGCGCCGTTTGTCATCGGACCGGCACTCTTGTGCTGCCACCAGGCGAAGCCGGCTCCCCCCAGCAGCAGCACGATCACCACCGCCGCTGCCAGCTTTCCCCCGCCGCCGCGCGACCTCTTCATCGGCCGCAGGTCTTCTGCCGCAGGAGGTACCCAGGCCGCGCCGAAGGCGCCATCATGCGCCGCGTGACTACCGCCGGCAGCAGCATGCGTCCCGCTGCCCAAAGCAGTTGCGTCGAGCTCGTCGAGATCGCGCTCGACCTCCGTGGCCTTCTGGTATCGCTGCGACCGGTCTTTGGCCAGCAGCCGGGTGACGATGGCGTCAAACCCCTCCGCCAGTGGCCGCCGGCCCTCCTGCTCGCGAACAGCGCTGACGCGCGGAGGTTCTTTGGTGAGCAGCGCGGCAAAAATGGCGGCCGTGCTTCCACCGGCAAAGGGGGCCTTGCCGGTGGCCATCTCGTAGATCACGGCGCCGAGCGAGAAAAGGTCGGTGCGTGCGTCGAGCGTCTGGCCCTCCGCCTGCTCCGGTGACATGTAGGCGACGGTACCCAGGGTCGATCCCGGCGAGGTAAGGTCGCCATTGCCGCCGCCGAGGGTGCTTCCGGCGGATGTGGCCTGGCCGGCAAAGGTCGCCGTGGCTTCGCCGGAATCCTGCGCATCGCCGGCACCCTCCTGCTTGGCCAATCCGAAATCCAGGATCTTGATCTGCCGCTTGCCCTCCGGCCCCACCACAAAGATGTTCGCCGGCTTGATATCCCTGTGCACGACGCCGTGGGCATGCGCCGCCGCCAGCGCGCTCGCCATCTGCCGCGATAAGGTGATCACGTCGCCCGCAGAAAGAGCTTGCTGCCGCAGCGCCTCCTTGAGCGTCTTCCCCAGCAGCAGCTCCATCACCAGGTAGGGCCGGCCCCCCTGCTCCCCGATGTCATAAATGGTGCAGATATTGGCGTGGTTCAGCACGCTGGCCGCTTGCGCCTCGCGCAGAAACCGCCGGTGCGACAGGGTACCAGGTGTAGCTGGTGTGCCGCCGCCCACTGCTGGCGTTGGGCTACCGCTGCCAAACGCCTCTGCCAGGTAGCGCTCCGAGATCAGCTTGATCGCAACCTCGCGGCCCAGCCGCGTATCTTGCGCCCGGTACACGTCGCCCATCCCGCCGGAGCCAATCTGCTCCAGTATCCTGTACGGACCGAACTGTGTTCCCTGCGTGACTGTCATGCGCCCCGGGCTGGCATCGACTGCAAGAGGATAGTTTGGCGCAAGTCTACCAGCCTCCGTCCCCGTCCGCTACGCGGTAATTGCGCCGAAAAACACGCAGCAGAAAGGACGTCTTAGCCATCAACCTGATACATTGGCAACCGCAGCCAGCGCACAGCATTCCTGCAGACTTTTTCCCGTCGGCCAGCGCTGCGCAGGAGCTCGGAGCTTTGTAAGTGTCATCAACCGGTGCGATGCATCCTAAAAACTAGGGAGATGGAACGTATGGCAAGCAACCGCGGAGTAGCTTATATGGGCCCCGGAGTCGTTGAGATTCACAGCATCGACTTCCCGAAATTAGCGCTCGGAAATCGCAAATGCGAACACGGCGTCCTACTCAAGATCGTTTCCACCAACATTTGCGGCAGCGACCAGCACATGGTCCGGGGCCGTACCACTGCACCGAAAGGGCTCATCCTGGGGCACGAGATCACCGGCGAAGTGATCGAGGCCGGCCGCGACGTAGAGTTCATCAAGGTCGGGGACCTGGTTTCTGTTCCCTTTAACATTGCCTGCGGTCGATGCCGGAACTGTAAGGAACGCGCCACCGGCATTTGCTTGAATGTGAATCCAGCACGGCCGGGCGCAGCCTACGGCTACGTAGACATGGGCGGCTGGGTGGGCGGGCAGGCTGACTATGTCATGGTCCCCTACGCGGACTTCAACCTGCTGAAATTTCCTGACAAAGCGCAAGCTATGGCAAAGATCCGTGACCTGACTTGCTTATCTGACATTCTCCCCACCGGCTATCATGGCGCCGTCACTGCGGGCGTTGGTCCTGGAGCCACGGTTTATGTTGCCGGTGCCGGACCGGTTGGTCTCGCGTGCGCAGCCGCTTGTCAATTGCTGGGCGCGGCGGTCGTGATCGTGGGCGACCTGGTTCCGGAGCGGCTTGCCCAGGCCAGGAGTTTCGGCTGTGAAACTGTCGACGTCTCCAAAGACGCCTCTGTCGGCGATCAGATTGCCCAGATCCTCAAGGTTCCAGAAGTCGATTGCGCAGTCGATTGCGTCGGGTTCGAAGCCCGTGGTCACGGTCAGGACGCCAAAACGGAAATCCCTGCAACAGTGCTGAATTCGCTCATGACGATTACCCGTGCTGGCGGAGCCCTCGGTATCCCGGGACTTTATGTGACCGAGGATCCTGGCGCGTCCGATAAGAGCGCCCAGACGGGAAACCTCAGCATCCGCATCGGTCTGGGATGGGCGAAATCCCACGTCTTCACCACCGGTCAATGTCCGGTCATGAAGTACAACCGCCAGCTGATGATGGCAATCCTGCATGACAAAATCAAAATAGCCAAGGCCGTCAACGTCACCGTCGTGACTTTGGACCAGGCGGTTCAGGGCTACAAGGATTTCGATAAAGGGGCAGCCAAGAAGTTCGTGCTCGATCCCCACGGAATGATTGCCGCATAGCTGGACCTCAATTGCTTAACCTGTGCCTGCATTTGAGACGTGCAGGCTTGCCCAACCAATCTAGTTAACTGACGAAAGGTCAATCATGAATTTGGAAGACGCTCGCCGCATCATCGCAGCAGCAGAAAAGAAAGCAAAGCAGATCGGTCAGCCCATGAACATTGCTGTGGCTGACGAAGGCGGCAACCTTGTATCGCATGTGCGCATGGACGGCGCGTGGCTGGGCAGCATCGACATTTCCATCAAGAAGGCCTACACCTCGCGGGCTTTCGACATTGCCACCAAAGACCTCGCCACCCACTCGCAGTCCGGTGGGCAGTTCTTCGGCATTCATGCCTCGAACGACGGCAAGATCATGATCTTTGCCGGCGGTATCCCGCTGAAGCAGGGCGACAAAGTAGTGGGAGCTATCGGGGTAAGCGGCGGCTCTGGCGAGCAGGACCACGCAGTAGCAGAAGCTGGTGCGGCGGCGTTTTAGTTGCCGTGGCCGGTGCTCGTTTTCTTTGCTCCAGCGGCGATGCCGAGATTGTTTTTCGTTTCGGCCGCCGCTTGTGTACGCTCGTAATCGAAGACATTCGCAGATCGGGGAGCAATTGAATATGTCCATTCAACCTCTTGAAGCACTCAGCGCAGCCGAAATCCAGACAATTCACCCTCTTGAACCACTCAGCGCAACCGAAATCCAGCAGACCGTTACAGTGTTGAAGGGCCTTAAGGATTTCGGCCCGGCGACACGCATTATCAGCGTCATGTTGAACGAACCGGCCAAAGCAACTGTGTACGCCTGGCCGAATGGTTCGGCCTTGCGCCGCGAAGCGGTTGCGGTCTTGTTCGACAATGCAAAGAACAGTGTACTGACCGTCATCATCGATCTCGCCACAGGTGAAGTTACGAAGTCCGAACCTGGGCCTGCCGGCGCTCAGCCGACGCTTTCCATCGACGAGCAGGTGGAGTGCGAGCAGGCCGTCCTGGCCAGTGAAACTTTCAAAGCTGCATTGGAAAAGCATTACGGGATAACGGATACTTCGCTCGTGATGGTCGATATCTGGAGCGCAGGGAATTACGGTTCAGAGGAAGATAGCTCCCTTCGCTTAGCTCGCCCGTTATGCTTTCTTCGCAGTGATCCGACTGACAACGGCTACGCGCGGCCAATCGAAGGACTTCGTCCAGTGGTCGATTTAAACCGGATGCAAGTGATCCGGGTAGAAGATTATGGAAAGTGGCCGCTGCCGCCAGGCCCGGCCAATTATGCGGCCGATCGTGTAGCCGGCCAGCGAACAGATATCAAGCCGCTGCACATCACACAACCTGAAGGGCCCAGCTTTTCGTTGCAAGGATCGAGAATCAGTTGGCAAAACTGGTCGCTCGTAATCGGCTTTAATGCGCGCGAGGGCCTCACCCTCCATGACGTGCGTTACTCCGACCATGGACGATCGCGCCCCATCCTTTACCGTGCCTCGCTGACCGAGATGGTCGTTCCTTACGGAGATCCACGCCCTACGCAGGTTCGCAAAAATGCATTTGACGTCGGCGAGTATGGAATGGGTATGTGTGCCAACAGCCTGCAACTCGGGTGCGACTGCGTCGGTCACATCGAATATCTCGATGCCTGTATGTGTGACAGCCGGGGCCGCGATTTCACCATCCCCAACGCCATCTGCGTTCACGAAGAAGACTATGGCATTCTTTGGAAGCACACGGACCGCAGGTTGCCGGATGCTCCCCAGGTGCGCCGGTCGCGCCGCTTGGTCATCTCTTCGATTTCAACCGTGGAGAATTACGAGTACGGCTTCTTTTGGTATTTCTACCAGGACGGCAATATCCAATTCGAAATAAAGCTCACCGGCATTCTTTCGCTCGGTGCGGCCCACGAAGGGGAGACGCCAAAGCACGGAACCATGGTTGCGCCATTGTTGTATGCACCCAACCATCAACATTTCTTTAACGTGCGGCTGGACGTTGGCATAGACGGAATAAACAACACGGTGCAACAGGTAGATGTCGTGCCCGACGAGATCGATGAAGCGAACCCCTTTGAAAATGCATTCCATGTACGAGTAACTGACCTCAAGACTGAGCAGCAGGCGCTGGCCCACTTGAACCTGGAGTCGGGAAGGACCTGGAGGTTCGTCAATCCTTCAGTCAAAAATGCTTTGGGCAATCCCGTTGGCTATAAATTCTTCCCTGGGGACAACGCATATCCCTTTGCTTCGCCCCGTGCGTCGTGGCGCCAGCGTGCCGGCTTTGTGAATCATCATGTCTGGGTTACCCCATACAAGCCGGAAGAGAAGTACGCGGCAGGAGACTATCCAAACCAAAGCAGAGGCGGCGATGGTCTGGAGAAGTGGACTCGGGATGACCGTCCCATCGAGAACTCAGATGTCGTTTTCTGGTACACCTTTGGCCACACCCATATCCCGCGACCAGAAGATTGCCCGGTTATGCCCACCGCCTACATAGGTTTTCTGCTGAAGCCAAATGGTTTCTTCGACGAGAACCCGGCCAATGATGTTCCGCCATCCCCGTCCCTTAGCGGGAATAACGGTTGCAAGAACTGCTGACGCGGTGCCAGCGTCTTGTGGGTTTATCCCCGCATCAATCGCGAGATGTGGGATACCGACCAACATACCCGTGACGAAAACGATGGGCGAAGCCCACGCTTTTGGGACTCTATCCCCGCCACCACTGCCGGGTGCCCCACACCCCCGATTTCCCGTGGAGTTTCTGGGTTCCCTGAACTTCCTGCGGCTCTCCCTTAAAGAGAGCCGACGGGGACAGGCGTACGGAATCGCTTTCCAGAGCTGCGTACGGGAGCAGTGTACTGCGCTTCACTAAGAGAGGCGAAGTATTTCTTGCCCTGCAAAATTCGGGTCTCCTCGTTTTTCGCGAGATGTTTGGATACCGCGGACCTTCCCTCAAGCCTGCTGCGGTCCCGAGGCCGAACAGCCTGCCGATGCGACGGCATTCAGTAAGCGGGAAGGGGTCCGTCCCCATCCCTCCAATAGCGCGAAGCATGGGGCGCCGGAATGATCTGTCGGTCGTCCTGGTTAGCTTCGTTGCCCGGATGCATAAACATCCATCTGTGTGACGCACTACACTAGACTTTCATTACTGGTAACGACCGATCCCCAGTTCCGTGAGCTGCTCCCACCGATTTCCCCCATATCCCTGCTGACCAGATGATCCTATTAGGCCGAAGCTGTGCGGTTCTGCGGTTTCGTGTACCCAGCCGATCAGAGCGCCGTTAAAGATGCGGCATGGACACACAGGAAGATGAGAAGCAGGTCCTGTGTGACATTTCCGGTTCTGGCGCGAATCATGGTGTAGGCAGACGGAGACTACCTGCCCCTGTAACAAAGGGACCGAGGAGAAGGAAGAAGGACATGACAGAAAAGAAGCAGAAAGAGTTCGAAGCCCTTCTCCACTTGCATCGAGCCATTGTCTTCAGGACAGTGAATACATATTGCTGGAGGCCGGAAGACCGCGATGACCTTGCACAGGAGATCGCGGCCCAGCTCTGGAAAGCCTGGCCAAAGTACGACCCTTCCCGCACGTTCACGACGTGGATGTACCGCATTGCTCTGAACGTGGCGATCAGCTTTGTGCGCAGAGAGGTACAGCATCGCAGGGTCTTTACGCCATTTGAGGAGGAGCTGCACGAAGCAGTTCCACAGCCCCCAAACGACCCCGATGCGGCTGATCGCATGGTACGGCTGCAACGGTTCATCGCGAGGGAGCCTCCTTTGGAGAGGGCGCTTCTGCTGCTGTACCTCGAGGACAAGTCTCAAAAAGAGATCGCCGAAATTCTGGGACTCACGCCGACGAATGTTTCGACCAAAATCAGTCGACTCAAACAACGCATTCGAACCGAAATCTAAGAACGATTGGATGGAACAGCAATGGAACTGAACGAACTCAAGTCAACATGGCAGATACTGGAGAAGGCGCTCGAACGTGGGAACCAATTGAGCATGGCGATGTTGCGTCAACAGAAGCTGGATGCAGCTCACAGAAGTCTCAGACCGCTCAAGCTAAACCAGGCATTTCAGGTTTTCGTGGGTGTGCTTTTTATTATTCTGGCCGCGCTTCTCTGGAGTACTAAGCCTACCGCGATTTCGGTAATTCTGGGAGGAATCGTCATACAGGCCTATGGAATAGGATGCGTAATCACGGCGGGGATGGTGTTCTCATCGCTGAGCCGCATCGACTATGCCGCGGCAGTAGTTGAAGTGCAAAGCGGACTGGCCAATGTGCGCCGCGCCTATGGCATCTGTGTTCTCGTCGCGGGCCTGTCCTGGTGGTTCCTGTGGATGCCCTTACTCATGCTGCTGGCAGGACTCGCGCACGTCAATCTATATGCTCATGCTCCTTCTGTTATCTGGATTGGTATGGCAATTGGAATTGTTGGCTCGTTGGGTATGTACTGGATGTATATCTATTCCCGGAAATCATCCAATATGCAGTTGCGTCAGTTCATAGAACACGCGACGTTCGGTCGTAGCTTGCAAAAAGCCCTTCAACAATTGAATGAGGTTAGGAAGTTTGAAGAAGACGTACTCTCCTAAGACCAGGGAGCCGCATAGAGTCAACAAGGTGTCACGAGAAATAAATGTTTTGCAGATGCATTGATGAGACATCACGCCTGATAGAGCGCCGCGACGGAACTCGCAATACCCAATCCTGAGAGCGTCAGTGAGAGCATGTGCGTCCTTCCACCATCTCCCGGACTGAGTTTCGTAACGACCTCGAAAGCACACCCGCATACTCATCCAGAATAGGGCGCGTCATAGAGAGGCGAGCGGGCTTGCTGACGGCGAGCAGAAACGTGGTGCGTTGCAGTCCTTCGGGATTGAGCGCGGCGGAAACCAGGACATTCGTATCGATAACCAGCCGGAGCGGAAGCATCAGCGCTTTTTCTTTTGCGCCCGGTATGCCTTGATTTCCTGATCGATCTGACGCGGGGTCAGGCTATTCGTCCCGTTTTTCTTCGATTCCTCGCCAAGGACGCGCAGCACTTCCGGCTCCGGCGCGGCGAGCTTGACGTAATCGCGGGTGCTCAGCAGCACGGCCTTGGGTGTGCCGCGTTTTTCGATGACAACTGAGCGGCGCTCATCCGCGACGCGATTCAGCAGCTTCCCGAAATTCGCGCGCGCGCTTAGCGCGGAAACCACTATGCTGCCGGTCTTGTCGGTTGTCGGGGTGCGCATCAACTCTCCACTTCACTACTTGGAACTGTACGGTCTCCGGAAGGCGCGGTCAACGATTTGAGGGGTAAGGGGATAGCGGCCGGGAAAAGTGCACCCCCGGGCGAGGCATTGTTAGAAAATAACGAATTGGTCAAGCAAACGGTGGTTATGGGGACCAATCGCCCCCTATTCTTCGTGATTAGGCATCTTCGCGAATGATGCGCTTGGCGCGTATTTCCCCGCGATTACACCACTTGCAATGGCAGAACGGCGGCTTTCCTTTCGCGGTTGGATAGTACCGCCAGCCGGTCGTCTGTGGCGCAAGATATGTTCGTGTAATCTCTCTTGCGGTGATTTTCCTGGGAATGACTACCTCCAGACCCATCGGGTCGGTGTGTTTGAGGACTGCAGCGAGCGCTTTCTGCAGCCGTCATTTCCAGCTTCTCGCCGTTGTATGCGCCGACCAAGACAGGGTCTTCGTCGGGAATCTTAAATTGAACACATATCAACGTCCTGATTCCCCGCCTCTTCAGCTCTCTGGACCATTGATGAGTCGTGGCGAAGTTCGGGACGACGGGGTCGCATAGACACCCCGAACCCCGGCCCGACGATTCATAGATCTGATACCGTTTCGCAGAATGGCCTGCTCGTCATTCTTGTCGGCGATGTGAATGAAAGAAACCATGAGTTCGTCTGCACCGAATCAGCGGAATATTTGTAGCACAGATTAGAGTCGCGACGAGGGTTGTGGCAGATCATTTTGGGCCTGCGGACATGTCACCGTCAATCCGGAGTGTTCCCGCAGTCCCTGCAAAGTCTAGTTTTCGGTATGTATGGTCCGCCGCTTTGTCGCAAGCGAAAAGTGAGAATAGCAGGTAAGGTCTGCGCGTATGTATACGGCCTTGTTGGGGTGTTTAACGACCCCGGGCCTGGATGGAATGCGCTTCGCTCTGTTCCTATTTAACTTGTCGGTCTTCAAAGACCCTTACCGAAAGCAGGTTTCCAGAACGACGGTTAGACCGTGGTGCCATCTCTTTCTTCGCCAGCAGACCTGGCAGGGAAATTTGAACTCCGCAGCCGTCGCCGGTCTGCGGATGTGGGAATCGCGCTAGCGATTTCCAAGCCTGGTGTTCTTCCAGGCGTCATCTGCAGACCGGTCAGATGGTATCGCTCGCTAGTATCGGTGGCTTGTAGACCTCATTTTTGGCCAGCACTGCCCAGGCCATCCGTGCCAGCTTATTGGCCAGCGCAACGATGGCGATGTTCTGGTGCGTTCGTGCCGTGAGCTGCGCCAGCCATGCACTTAAACCAGACGACTGCTTGGTCCGGTGCTGCATAACAGCTCTGGCTCCTTGCACGAAGAGCCTTCGCAGGTACTGGTTCCCACGCTGAGGAATCTTCCACAGTGTTTGTTTGCCTCCGGTCGAGTGTTCCTCGGGAACCACTCCCAACCAGGCGGCAAAATCCCGGCCCTTGCGAAATGCCGCGCCGTTGCCGATCGTCGCGATGATCGCCGTTGCCGTTACGGGACCGACCCCCGGCATCGCGACCAGCCTTCGACAAGATTCGTTCTCCCGAGCAATCTTCTCAATCGACTTGTCAGCACGATCGATTTTTTCCGCTAGTTGCTCCAGTTCCTGCTTTAGTTCTGCCAGCAATACAAGCACCGCCCCCGACAGCTTGGAAGAACCCCCTGCGACTATGCCCGGCAGTGCTTCATCCACGTAGCGCCGGCCCTTGCGCAGTGTCGTGCCACGCTCAAGCAAAAGCCCACGAATTTGGTTGACCACCGCCGTTCTTCGCATCACCCAGCGTTCACGGACCCGATGCAGCGACTGGAGGTCCAGTTGGTCATCGCTCTTGACCGGCACAAAACGCATGGTCGGTCTTCCCACCGCTTCGGCGATCGCTTCCGCGTCGATGTAGTCGCTCTTGTTCGTCTTGACGTAGGGCTTCACATATTGCGCAGGAATCAGGCGCACCTCATGCCCCTGCTCTCGCAATGCTCGCCCCAGAAAATGTGACCCTCCGCATGCTTCCATACCGATCAGCTCCACCTTCAGGTTCGCGGTAAAGTGCAACAGCTGCGTTCGAGAGAATCGTTTCCGCAATACCACTTCTCCGCGCTGGTTCATTCCTACCAGATGAAACGTCGTCTTGCCCAAATCAATACCCAATGTGAATAGCTCCATGGCACTCCTCCTCTTGCGCAGCTTATAGCCCCACCTCACTGTCCGTAGAAGCGGCGGACCATTCCATTAACTTCCCAAACTCATTCCAATCCTGAACGAGCTGAAGTTACCTATAACCCCGTTTTTCAGGCACTTCGCTGTGCAGGCCGGCTTCTCATCCCAGCCCCGAGGACGAAACGCCACATGAGATCTCCTTGATTAAACTGCCTGATGATAGGAAGTGATTGCAAACGCCAACCTTTTCTTACTTTTCTGCTTCCGACTGTTTACTTGGGGCTTTGCTACGGGGCGAAGCCTCCTGAAAGGGGCTGGCTGAACCACCGTAGCGCTGACAGCCGGTCTTTTTCAACTTTCCGACCTTGACCTGCGCCGAGCCCTGGAACTCTAATGGGTTAAATTAGAGCGGCATCGTCACGTGTCCTTCATCGGTGCGACATTGCGCCGTATTCAGGAGAGCTTGTTAAGAGGTAAACCCCGTGATTTGTCCTCAATGTTCCTCGTCCAGGTTCCGCCCGTCCAGATTCCGTGTAAAGGATTTCAAACGGTTGCTGCTTTTGCAATATCCGATTCGTTGTCGGCGTTGCCATCGGCGCGACTACGCACGTTTGAGTCTGGTCCTGTTGCAAGCTTGTAGATTTCGGCGGCGCGTAGCCCTGCCATAGGGTAGGCAGCAGCCGGTTGTTGTCTACTGGACACGGTGGAGTAGGCATGGCTGTTCGAAACTCTTCGGCCGTTCAGCGTCTGTCAGGTTCGACGAAAGTTGCTGCTGATTCGAGGTTTTGGGCCTCGGCTCAAAAACCCCGGCTGCTTCTCCCGATAGCAAGTATTGGCGAGCGTGAGACCGGATTTGACCCGTAGATGCTCCGGCGCATTGCAGGTGAACAGGTGAACAGGAGGTTACTCCGAAGTTAATTTTATTCTGGTAAGGTTTCTTCAGAGGGAAGACGGGCAATACGCAAAAAGCATCTCATGCTCCTGTACGTGCTGCGGAACCAGCTGTTTCCCCGGCTGCCTCTATCGCGATGCGCGGGAGATAGCGGGAGTTACCCTAAAGAATGGCGCGAGTCGTCATCATCGGAGCCGGCCCCATGGGCCTCGCAGCAGCCTACCATGCGACCAGGGGCGGTCAGGACGTCGACGTTTTCGAGGCGGGACCAGTCGCCGGCGGAATGGCGGCACACTTTGATTTCGGTGGAATCAGCCTCGAGCGCTTCTATCACTTTGTCTGCCGTAGCGACCAGCCGACCTTCGATCTAATGAAGGAGCTGGGCATAGAGGACAAGCTGCGTTGGGTTCCTACCTCGATGGGACTTTGCCTCGACGGGCATCTACACCCGTGGGGAAATCCTCTGGCTTTACTGCGATTTCCAGGGATCAGCCCGCTTACAAAACTTCGCTATGGCCTGTTTGGCTTTCTGTGCATGAAGCGCAGCGTTTGGCCCGACCTCGAAAATCGATCGGCCAGGCAGTGGATTATTCAATGGTGTGGGCAGAAAGGCTACGAACAGCTATGGCACTCTCTGTTTGAATTGAAGTTCTACGAATACGCAGACGACATCTCGGCTGCGTGGATTTGGATGAGAATGCGACGAACCTGGAACTCGCGAAAGAGCCTCCTACAGGAGGAACTCGGCTACATCGAAGGCGGCTCGGAGACCCTTGTCAATGCTCTGACTGAGGCTATCCAGGACGGCGGGGGCCGTATTCATTTGAATTCCTGTGTGGAAAAAATAAGCGCCGAAAATGGGTCTATCGCCGGGGTTCGTACGTCTAAAGCTTTCTTCGCCGCCGATCATGTCATTTCTACCGTACCGATGCCCTACGTCCCGCCCATGATTGCAGATATACCCGGAGACTGGAAGAGTCGATATGACTCGATCAAGACGGTCGGCATTTGCTGCGTCATCCTCAAGCTGCGACAAGCGGTCAGCCCTCACTTTTGGGTAAACCTTAGCGGAGTGCCGCACGATTTGCCAGGTATCATTGAATTCTCGAATCTGCGTCCTGTGGGCCACAGTATTGTTTATGCGCCCTATTACATGCCCATCACCAATGAGAAGTTCTTCTGGTCAGACGAGAGATTGGTTGACGACGCGTTTCATTGCGTACAGCTTCTAAACCCGGCGCTTACGAGAGCCGACCTGTTAGATACGAAAGTTTCTCGTCTTCGATACGCACAGACGATTTGCCCCCCAGGGTTCGCCCAAAAATCACCACCCACGCAGACGCCCATCTCAGGTTTGCAGGTGGCAGATACCTCTTCTTACTATCCTGAGGACAGAAGTATCGCAGAAAGCGTGCACCTGGGGCGGAAGATGGCTCGAATCTGCGAGGAGACTTCAAGAGAGCTCCCGGCAGTTGTGCGCAAGTAAAGACCGCTCCAGTCGATACCAATCTCCCCGTTATCTGTCGTGTGCCGGAACGAAAACGTTTGGCAAGCGGCTGGTTTTTTGCTGCTAGCATAGAGCTATCAGCGCGAAGACCACGCTTAGGAATTTGAAACTTACGATCTCCCCGGAGCCGACGAGCCTAGCGGATGCCGCATAGCCAACTTCCTCATTATCCTGATCTTGTCGGAAAGATCGATTCAAGTAAATCCGTTAAGGAGTCGGTTTTGTCCACAGAATCTGTATACGTCGAGGACTACCGAAGCGAGCTTCTTCCTCATGGACACATCCCACTCGCAAAGGATTCTGAGTTTTGGTTTATTCTTGCCTCGCTGACAGCGATATACGTGACGGCTCTGTACTTTACCGCACAGCGGTTTGTATGGTTTGACGAATTATGCACCTTTGACATAGCAAGGGCTCCTTCCCTACGCACACTCTGGCAGTGGGTCCTGAAGTTTGACAACAATCCTCCCACGGTTTATCTGCTGAGCCGCGTTTCCATGTGGATCTTTGGGCCGACACCGTTCGGATTGCGTCTGCCATCTATGCTGGAGTTCTACTTCGGCAGCGTAGCCATGCTGGTTTATCTGCGACGCAAGGCTGGCAATGCGGTGGCTGCGTTTGGGGTAGTCATCTGGTGGTCGAGCAGCAGCTTTTACTACGCGAACGAGGCCAGAATCTATGCCCTGGTGTTTATGAGCTTTGCGTGTCTACTGTTGGCCTGGGATACAGCCACGAAGGGCGCGAAGCGTACCGTTGCGCTGTGGTGCGTGGCGATTGCGACCGCCGTGCTGCTCGCGTCGCATGTCTTTGCCTCTCTCTGCCTATTAGCATTTCTTGTTGCTGAGTTCGTTCGCTATTTTCGCCGGCGAAGGCCTGACTATCCACTCTACGCTGCGTTAGTGCTACCAATGGCGATCATGATCTCTTACATTCCGCTGATCAGCGTCTATCATGGACTAATCCTCTGGCCACAGTTTCACGCTTCACCTCTTATGGCCGGCAAGTTTTACTACCGTACTGTGGATTGCGTCGGGCGAGCGCTGTTTGTCGTCGCTCTGGCGGGAATGCTCTTGCAGCAGAAATCTCGCGGCGAAGAGGCTACTGGGACTGACATCGCTTTGGAAGACAGGGTGTTGTTTGTCTGCATGTTACTGAACCCCTTGCTGCTGAACCTGCTGTTGATGCACAGGAAGGGAGATTTTTTCGATCGCTATACGTTATCCACCAACGCTGTGATTTATGGCCTCATCGCTGTGGTTTTTGCTGTCCGTTTGCGCTTCACGAAATTGACCTCGTATGTGGCAACGATCCTCATGCTCATGTTGATGGCGCATATGGTGCATCGTGAATGGGTCAAGCGACCGAGACAGGCGGATCCAAGGATCATGAGTTCTCTGAGACCCGACCTACCCATTGTGGTGAGCAACGGTGCGACCTGGGTAGAGATGAATCAACATGAGCCGCCGGCGGTGGTCTCACGCCTCTACTACATCAAGAATCGGACTGCAGCAATCAAGTACGACGGTACTAATTATTATTACGATTTTGAGGCGCTCGACGAAATGAAAGGCGCCGGCTTTCCGTTTCATGGGAACGTAGAGCCCTATTCCGCTTTTATCGCCAGCCACAAGCAGTTCCTCATCTTCGCTGATCCGTTCGAGTGGCTGCCGCTCAAGCTGCAGGAAGACGGAGCCCAATTCCTTTTGGTCTTAGGTTATTCAGGCGTCAGGCCTAACAATAATAGCGCTGCGGCCCTGGCCCTGGACCCGACCTCCGATGGCGAAGATGACGTTCCACGGATAAATTATCCAACTGTATATATTGCGGCAAGCTCGCCCTACATCGCCAAACACGTATACCTGGTGACCATGCCGTAAAGGCGTTAGTGGGTGGTGACCTGGACAACCGATTTAGCGGCCCGAGTGCGATGCAAAGTCACGATTGAGCTGTCGTAATGCTTCGTCCGTTGATAGCGCTGTGACGAACCGGATTCCAAGCTTCGACTCGCAGCGGCTTCGCTATCGACCCCGAACTGTTCATGTTCCTCTCCCCGCTCGGCTGGGAGCACATCAATGTCACAGGAGACTACCAGTGGAGAGGCCACAGACTCGCCCAAAGCAGATTCAGGCCGCTCCGCATCCCAAGCCAACCTTAGCGTGCTCTATTGTCCGTTTTCTGACGCGACCCCTTCGGTTCCATCCAGCTTCGCGGTGCAACTTCGTCCGGTCGGGGCGGTCATGATCAAGCTATTGCCACCCGCTGCTTTTGCTCGCCAAGCGCAACGTTCTATTGACGCATGTTCTGCTGCTCGCGGTACGTTTTCGCGAACTTATTCATCACGAATCGCTCGCGCAGCCCTCTACCTCGCGATGGCAACAGGGTTGGCGCTGCTGGTGTTTCATTTGGGCGTGACGTGCCCGCTTGAGGGGGTGTTTTGAGACATCTGACAGACATTGTCTTCGCGGCATTGCTGATTAGCGTTGCAGTGCTAGCCATTCTCCGCCCGGTTGTTATCGTGCGGTGGGCCAAGCGAGCACACCCAGACCTTCCCGAGGATGACGAGACGGTCTTGCGGATCGCCAGACTTGTAGGCGTTGGGGCATTGGGTGTCGCAGTGTTCTTTTTGGTGATCATCGTTCGGTCACTTTTCGAACTGAACGGAGGGCGGGAGCTTTTGGCGGAATGGGCGGAGTGCATTGGCAATCGTTGCAGACGTCGAAGCGTTTCCAGGTTCGCACGTCGAGTGGTGCGAAAGGCCACAATTTAAGTGGTGTGCTACGGCACTCTCTCAGATTCTGTCCGGGTGACGAGCAAACTCGGAAGCTATCACGACAGTGCCCGAAAGTCTCGTTTTCGGTAACTTCCCGTATTGTTTACTCTGAGGGTGCACTTTTCCCGGCTGCTATCCCCTTACCCAGTCAACGATTTGAGCGCCCGCCTTGCGGGGTGGGGGCCCTACCAGTTCACCGCTTCCACGCATTACTTGCCCCGCCTGCGGCGGCCTTCTCCACCACTAATCGCTGCGAAGGGCCGCGACAGGATCTAAGGAAATGGCGCGCCGCGCCGGAAAGAGAACCGCGAGCAGGGCGACCATCAATAGAATTGCGGCTACGCCGAAGAAGCTGGTGGGGTCCACCGATTTCACCCCATAGAGCAGACTTTCCATAAGTCTCGTCAAACCGAAAGCTCCCGCAAGGCCCGCGGCGACGCCGATGAACGCAGGCATGAGCCCCTGCCGTAAGATCATCGCGAGTATCGTGCTTTTGTCTGCTCCGAGAGCCATGCGAACTCCGATGTCCTTGGTTTGTTGCTGGACCGAGTAGGACATTACGCCGTAGATACCAATCGCGGCGAGCAGGAGAGCCGACGTGGCGAAAATGGAGAGTAGAAGCATGTTGAAATTCTGCCGCGAGATGCTGTCAGCAAGGATTTTGTCCATTGGGCGTACCTCCCCCAAAGGCAACCGGTCGTCCACTTCACGAATTGCTTTGGCGACGGCGGAGATGAGCGACTTTTCGTCAAGGCTGGACCGCACTTCCCAGGCCAGTGGGACAGAGCTATTAAATAATTTGGTCATGCCCTGCGGTTGTTGGGCCTGAGGTATATACATGACGGGGACTTTGCCGCCAACAATTCCGGTTTCACAGGTATCATCCACAACCCCTACGATCTCTCGCCGCGCGTAATCGGCATAGGTGGGGCCGATCCCTTTCCCAATGTCAAGCGTCCTGCCGATCGGGTTCTCTTTTGCGAAGTACTTCCGGGCAAACGCCGCGCTGACGATGACGACTGGGGCGCCTCCCATGTCGTCATGTTCAGTGAAGACCCGGCCGTTCAACAGGGGAATGCGCAACACTTTGAAGAAGTGAGGCGAAACTGCGCGCCATTGTTCGGGTCCGCTATGCTCCTGGCCGGAAGGAATGGCTTTCCCGGGAATGTCAAAGGCGAGCTGCCCGATGGCGCTTGTTGCGGGAACAACGAGGGAAGTGGAAGCGCTCTCCACACCGGCAATCGACTCGATGTTCCTTAGGGCCTGGCGAGTGAGCTGGGTCGTGGCCTCTGTAGTTCGATAACGATCGTCAGCGAGGGACGTAAGCATCGTATAGACGTGATGGGAGTCGATGCCGGATTCGGCAGAACTGAGGCTGGCGAAAGTGCGGATGAGGAGGGCGGCGGAGATGAGAAGCATAAGCGCCAGGGCCATCTCGACGGCGACCAGAGTCTTGCTGGTGAAGTTCTGATGCCGGCTGGTGGAGGAGCGGGTGCCCGCCTCATTTAAGGTCGAAGCGACGTCTGGCTTTGAAATCTGAAGCGCCGGGATGAGGCCGAACAGGATGCCGGTGAGAAGGGAGACGCCAATGGTGAAGACAAAAATTCGCCAGTCGAGGAACTCGAATGGGTTTCTGAGTTGAGCCGGATCGACACGCGGGATGTCGCCCGGGATTAAAAGCAGGAGCGTGCGAACGCCCAGAACTCCGAGAATCAGGCCGAGGAAACCACCCACCGTGGAGAGCAATACGTTCTCGGTGAGCAATTGGCGGATGACTCGCCAGCGGCTGGCGCCCAGGGCGGCGCGAATCGCCAGTTCACGGTGGCGGCCGCTGGAACGTGCGAGCAGAAGATTGGCAACATTGGCGCAGGCGATGAGCAGCACGAAGGCGACCGCCCCGAACAGAACGTAAAGAGTTTTCCTGATGTCGCCGACAATGGCCTCACGCATAGGTACCACCGCAACGCTCTCGGTCTTGTCCATATACTTCGGATAAAGGCGGCGGAAGCGCTCGCCGACCGTATGCATTTCGGCTTGCGCCTGCGAGATGGAAACACCAGGTCTCAGACGCGCGGCGATCTGCAGGAAATGGCCCTGGTTGATGCTGTGCGGATCAGCTTGAAGCGGTATCCATACTTCGGCGTCTGGTTTTGCGGTGAACCGTGATGGTATAACGCCGACGACAGGGTAGGACAAAGAGTTGAGATTGATGGTGCGGGTGAGGATCTGGGCATCGGAGCCGAAGTGAGATCGCCAGAGATTTTCTGAGATCAGAGCGGCTTTGGGGCCGTTGGGAAGATCTTCTGCCTGGTTAAAGGTGCGGCCGATCACAGGTGAGATGCCGAAGACCGTAAAGTAATCGGCTGACACATGAGCGCCCTTGATCTGCTCGGGAAAGTCGCCGTTGTCGATGTTGAAAGCGGGCCCCTCCAGATCGTACAGCGCCATGGATGAGAAAACATCGTTATCTCGCCAGATCATGTACTTAGGAATTGAGGCCGGGTATGAGACGCCAATGGGAAATTTCCGGCCGAGTTGGACGATGCTCTGTGGGTCAGGGTAGGGGAGGGGCTGTAGTAGGACCTTGTCGACGACGCTGAAGATGCTGGTGTTTGCGCCGATGCCGATGGTAAGGGCGGTAAGCGCTGCAAAGGTGAACCCTGGATCGTTGCGCAGGGTGCGGACGGCTTGGCGGATATCCTGCCACAAAGTCTCTAACGAACTCCGGTCCCACATCCCCGATTTTCTGTGGAGTTTCGTGTATTCCATGAACCTCATGCGCCTTTCCTTGAAGTTGACTACCGGCTTCGCCGACCCACGAGGGGATGAAACGGGGCGTGAGCACTCTCCCCCTCAAGCCCACACTGACGGGGTGCCCCATGTTCGCACCAGCGTACGTGGGTTAATTAAGACGGGGCGACCCGGATTTCCTGCTAGAGGCACTAGCAAGAGACACGTGTGCGGCTTTCATTAAGGAAAGCCGCATGAAGTTCCGCGAAGCCAACAAGGTTGACAGGAAATCCGGGGGAAGCCCCATCAAAGGTCTGTCTTTTTCTCTTTCCTGCAATCGCCACCGGATCATCGGTTCTCGCGCAAATGGACTGTTTCTTCTCAGAAAGGTGCACACGCGGTCCTCTCCAGAGCTGCGTACAGGAAATTCTGGGCATCTCGCGCGTGGCCTCCTCATTCAAATTTTGTTCACCAGGGAATTAGATCAAAGGCAAAACTCGCGAATCACTTTGCCGGCGTACTCGCGTTCGCCTCCGCGTCGATTTCGATCTCCACGTCCGGCCCCTTCGGATTTGGCCCGAGCTCCATCAGATTGTCACGCGTCATTCCGAAGTCGCCGCGCTTCACGGCTGCCGATGCATGGAACGAAGTGCGCGCGGGCTGTCCCGCCGGCATGTCGGGGAACAGTCCCTTGAACCGGAACGTCAACGGCACCTCTTTTGTCACACCACGAATGGTGAGCAAGCCATCCATCACCCAGGCGTCATCTGCGCTCTTCCGAATGCCGCGGCCGCGATAAGTCATCGCCGGAAAGTTCTTCACATCAAAGAAATCCGGTCCACGTAAGTCCTCGTCCCGCCTGGTGACCTGGGTATCGATACTCGCTGTGTCAATCGAAATATCCACGGCGCAGTCCGCAGGATCCTTTGCGGCGGAGATCGTCCCGGTAACTTTGTCGAATCTGCCCCGTACCAGTCCGACAATATGGTGCGAAGCGCCAAAGTAGGCAAAAGTATGGGCCGGATCGACTATGTACGTTCCCGGGTCCGGAAGAGGGGCCATACTTGAAGGTGAAGCCAGCCCCTTTGGCGTGCCCATCGTAACTACCGCAATTCCGAACAGCGCCAGAACCACGGCACCCAAAACGATCTTTACCATCCCTCTCCGTACAGTCATTCCGCCGCCTTTCTCCTGACGTCCAGCAGAAACCTAACGTCAATTCGACCGGGACGAAAGTCACATGTGGCGAACTTCCGCAATTCTGCGGTGAGTCGTGCATTTCATGCGCCCACGCGGTTTCGGTGGAAGAACCCGGTCGCTAGAATGGATAAGTGCCCCAGATTGCTCTCCAGCGCCGCGCACCTTCTTTTTGGCCCCTCCAGCTCGGCGGATGGGCGCTTTATGGACTGGCGACCGCCGTCTCGTACATCCCATTTCGTCACATGCGGGAAGCAGTGGATTACCAGGCCGCTTTCCTTTGTTCCACGTTTTTGGCCAGCTTCGTTCTGTATGCCTGTTGTCATTTCCTCTGGCGCCGGTCTACCCCGTTAGCTTCTGCCCTGTTTCTATCAGTGGGATTCTCGTACATCCTGGGATTTCTATGCACCGTCGTATCGGCTCTCACGGCACTCCACTTGAATGAGCCCCGGACACCCCTCAGCTGGAGTATGGTCGCTGCCCGAGCATTCGAAGGCGCGATCATTCTCATCGCATGGAGCGCACTTTACTTCGGGATCAAGCATTACGGTACCGTCGAGGAGCAGAGGAATAGATTGTTGGCGTCAGAAGCGACTGCCCGTGAGGCGCAACTTCAGGCGCTCCGTTACCAGTTGCAGCCTCACTTCCTGTTTAACACCCTAAATGCCATCTCGTCGCTCGTCGTAAGCAAACAGCCTGAACGGGCTACGGAGATGATCGCAAAGCTCGCCGGTTTACTCCGAACAACCCTCAGTTTCCCGGAAGCTCATCTTGTGACTTTACGAGAAGAGCTAGCCGTCGCAGAGGAATACCTTTCCATCGAAGAGGTTCGTTTTGGACCTCGTCTTGCTGTCTCGCTGAGCGTTACCTCAGAAGCTTACGAGGCTCAGGTCCCCAGGTTTCTCTTACAACCGATTGTGGAGAATTCGATCCGCCACGGCATCGCACGTTGTCCGAATGGTGGAGAGGTCTCGATCACAGCTTCTGTAGTCGACGGACAGCTTCGAATCGATATAGAAAATGATCGTACGGAAGGCCTGATGCAGTCCGTTGACGACGGAAACGGGCTTGGCTTGGCGAACACTAAGACGCGACTGGAAAAACTTTACGGAGAACGAGGGAGCGTTAAAGCCGCCACTGCGCCGAACAATCGGTTCTTAGTCTCAATTCAATTTCCTCTGACCACGGCTTCTTCCGTTTCCTAAGGGACCGCAAGATGAACATTCGCGTTCTGGTTGTCGATGATGAGCCGCTAGCTAGAGTTGGCATCACTACGCGCTTAAGTGCCTATTCCGACATGCTGGTGGTTGGGGAGTGCAGTACCGGCGAGGAGGCGCGCGCTAAGATTCCGCAGGTTTCGCCTGATCTGATTTTTGTCGACGTTGAAATGCCTGGGATTTCCGGGTTAGATCTCCTGAGAGAGTTGCCTAGAGAGCAAGCCCGCTGCATAGTGTTTCTTACTGCGCATGAGGAGTACGCCTTGGATGCTTTTAATGTTGAAGCGCTCGATTATCTCCTAAAGCCGATTGACGACGCAACGATTTGCGGCTTGTATCGAACGTGCGCGACGCATGTTAGCTCTTCACCGTCAGGAGGCCAACTTCGAGCGTCTTTACGGACTTCTAGCGTTCGCAGATAAAGAGGCCAATCGGGGAATCATCAAGCGTTTTCCAGTACGCCGCGGTAATGAATTTACCTTCGTTCAGGCGGCAGATGTGGATTGGATTGAGGGGTTGGGTGACTACGCTGGATTGCATGTTGGCGATAGAACCCACTTAGTCCGCGAACCTCTCACATCGCTGGAGGCTCGCCTCGACCCTACGCAGTTCGTACGGATTCACCGCTCAACGATCGTCCAGGTGGAGCACATTGCGCGCGTAGATCCATCGGCAAATCGAGATGCAGTTCTAACGCTGCGCGACGGCAAAACATTGCGCGTGAGCCGAACCTATCGCTCACGTCTGGATGAGCTCCTGCATTAGCCCCGGTGGATCGGCCGCCTACCTAAAAGCGAAGAAAAAGCGGTACTCAAAAATATTTGAACAAATGGGGAAAACTCAAGACCTTGGGTGCATACATTAACAGGAGAATATCCCAGGGATGAGTCAACTTCTGGCGGCACCGAACGGGTTCCTGGTTCTCGTAAGATGCCGCTGCATGGGAGCGCACGAATGATGTGGCGAATCGCTCGCTTAGATCCGGATGGCACCCTCGCCCGCGAAACAGAGGGAGCCTTTGAACCGGACCTGGCTGCTCCTCCTGCCGCGGAAATATCTTTACTGGGCCGCCTCAAGCAACATCTGTGTTCCGACGAAGACCTGGCCGATCAGCTGCAAAGTGGAAATTCAGAAGCGCTGGCAGTGTTGTTCAAGCGCCACAGTTCCTTAGCGTTTGCAATTTCGCGCCGGGTGCTGAGAAATGATTCGGACGCTGAAGATGCGGTGCAGCAAATCTTCCTGGACGTGTTTCGGTCGATCCATCAATTTGATCCCGAGAAGGGAACCTTCAAAACCTGGCTGCTGATGTTTGCATACCACCGCACTTTCAATTGCCGTCGCTCCCAAATAGCCAATAGATTCTTCGAAACCGATCCCCTTGAAGAGGAGTTCTCTGGACTCACTAGAACACCCTGCGGACAATCCGCGACTGAGAATAGCGTTCTTGTTGGCCAGGTGCTCAAGTCCTTGCAGCCACGTCAACGCCGCACCATCGAACTGGTTTACTACGAGGGCCTGACTGCGGAAGAAGTCTCGCTCAAAACCGGAGAAAGCGTACGTGTGGTCCGGCACAACTTGTACCGTGGGCTGGACAAACTTCGGAAAGCGTTTCGCGTTGAATGCCGTTCCAGGGAGAAGGAGGTTGGAAAGTGACCCGTGACCACAGGTTCTACGAGATGCAAAGTGCGTTGTCGGCTACCGGCCATCTCACCGGCTCTGAACTGGAAGAGCTTGAGCAGCATGTATCGCAATGTGTTTCCTGTCGGAATTGCATGGTGGAGATGGCCACGATGAGCCGCGAATTATTCCTTAGCCAGGTCCGACCGGGCAACAGCAAAACTCCCAGCGGAATGGAACAGAGATTTATCCAAAGAGCGGTCGCGGCAGGTATACCGCTCAAACCCGAAAGGTCCACAGCTTTTGGTCATCGATTTGCTCGTGTTGCCGCGATTACCGCAGTGTTAACACTTTTCATCGCGGTAGCTTGGAAAGCTGCTTCGACACCTCCTGTGGAACGAGCATCTGGGCAGTTTCCGTCGCAAGTGCAAGCACGGCCGGAAGCTGTCTCAGAACCCAATCCTCAGTCGCCCGTTGCTCGAGTCGGTCACGCGGCACTAGTAAACGAAAGACGAACTAAACGGAGACCTGCTGTTCCGAGGAGAACGGTACTCACAGGGTCCCCTATTGGCTATGGGGATGTTTCTCACCCGTATCTAGCGCTGAACAGGCCGCTCTTCACAAAACCGTATGCTGCCAGTTTGTTTCGTCGTAAGTGGGACGGCAAACCCGAAGAACGCTCGTTTCACTTCGATCTCACGCTAGCGTCTCTTCCCCGTTCCGACTCTCCTCTGAACGCCGGCGCCTTGAAGTTCAGCACCCCTGTATTCCATATCGATCCCAGGCAAAGTTGGTAAGCCATTCCAACTATCCAAAAGGAGTTCGCTATGAAGCGGCTAGGAACCGTCATGCTCTCTGTCGGTATCGTTTGCTCAATGACTACGTCCCGTGCACAAAGCAGCAGCTCTACGTCAACTGCGCCGGCGTCCTCAGCACCTTCGAATATAGTGGTCGTTTACTTCAATGCGGCGGTGCTTGGAACGGCTGAGGCTCAGAGGAGCATGGCCGCTCTACAGAAGAAATACGCGCCGCGGGAACAGGCATTGCAAAGGCTAAACGACGACATCGAGGCTACAAAGAAAAGCTTGAATGATGCTGCCGCCAGGTTGACAGACACCGAGAGGAATCAGAAGCTTCAGGATCTTGGGGCGAAGGAGAAACAACTTCAACGTGAAGCTGAGGACTTCAAGAATGACTCTCAAGCCGAATCGCAACAAGCGTTTCAGCAGGTCGCGCAAAAGGTCTTCTCGTTATTACAGGACTTTTCTCAGCAGCACGGCTACGCGGCAGTACTGGAACGAGGAACCGAAACTGCACCAGTGGTCTGGTACACAGCCAGCAATGTTGATATCACGGACCAGCTCATCAAGAGCTACGACGCGAAATACCCCCTTGGAGCGACTAGCCTGCCAGACAAGCCCGCTGCAAAGCGCACTTCGCCTGGCGCCGCTTCAAAACAGCCCTGAGGGAAGTCTCGGCGACTTGTCAAACGGTTGCAACATCGGAGGTAACAAGAAACCCCGTGAACGACGCCTGCAAGGAAAGAAGCAAATCAAGATGACCAACGCTGAAGCCATCCCGTTCAGAGTGATAGAGTGCAAGGACCCCGAGCACGGAGCCCTCATCATCCACGAGTGGAATAGCCAGGCTGGAATGCATCTGTGATATCCGCGGATCGGCGGTCTGGATCTCAACCTCGACCGATGGATTCCCATTCAGGATGTGCTGCCGGCTCTGAGCCACCCAGCCGCACAGACCCAGACCGACAGGCAGCGCGGCGCTTGAAAGCGATACGGCGCGGTTTCCACTGACGTAATACGGCCGTAGCAGCTCACCCTCGAGAACGTAGATCATAAGAATGTCGAAGGGAATAAGAACTGCAAGCGTCGCCGACACGCAAGCCAGGGTATCCTCAGACCCCACCGTCTGCAGCGTCTCCGCAATCATGCTCTTGATCCCGCTCTCAAACCGCGTACGTGCCCCGGGGTCCATGCCGGTGCCCACCCCGCTCCCGGATGCCGGTCCACTTCTCTCATACCCCGCGCTCGGAGCTTCGCCCTTTCTCACCGTGATGTCGGTCTTCAAGGGTTCCATCTTTCTGCTCTCCGCGAGCGCTTTCCCTTCCAGGTCTTCATGAAGCTGGGAAAGTATGCGCACCACCTGCGGATCAAATTGAATGCCGGCGAGCTTTTGTACATGGGCAACCGCGCCCGAGATAGGAAGGGCGCGGCGGTAGGGGCGATCGGATGCCATTGCATCAAAGCAGTCGATGACCGCGAGGATCCTTGCCCCCACCGGTATCTCTTCGCCCTTCAGCCCGTCTGGATACCCGGTTCCATCCCAGTGTTCATGATGCGACCGCACGATGGGCACCACAGGATAGGGAAAGGAAACGCGTTCGAGGATCTGCGCTCCCACCACCGGATGGATCTTCATGCGATCGAATTCTTCGGGCGTCAGCCTACCCGGCTTGTTGATGATGGATTCGGGTACGGCAAGCTTTCCGATGTCATGCAGCAGGGCGGCAGCCATCAGGGCTTCTCTCTCGTTGTCATCCAATTTCATGGCCTCAGCGATGCCCGCCGCGTATACCCGTACGCGGCAAAGATGATCGTGAGTTTTCTGGTCTTTGGCCTCAATGGCCAGCGAAAGAGCTTCCATAGTCCGCAGATGCAGGGCGGCTATGTCCTCCGCATGTTTGTGCCGTTCCACCAGCCTGCCCGAATAGCTTTTGCAGATGCAATAGAGAAGGTATGCCAGAGGCAGCACCAACTGGGCGGTGAATCGCCCAAGGTGTACCTCGACGTAGTAGGTGAGTGAGGCGAGCACTGCGCCTGCCGGATAATACGGCCATGCCCAAAAAAAATGCCGCCACACGCCGAACAGCAGCTTGTTCCGCAGAGTAGCCAATACCGCAGCAACTGAGATCGTGTTGATGACGAAGTAGGCCATCGCCGCCAACACCAGCGACGGCAACGATTGACCTGACGCTTTCTTCGCTGCGTAGTAGATAAACCACGCAACAAAGGCCGAGTTGATGGAGTTAGCCAAATGAAACAGGATCTGCACCAGGGTGTTGCGGGGAGAAACTCTGAAGCTGCAGATCACCAGTGCAGAGGCTGCTGCGACGGCCAGCACGGCAGGCAGCGGCAGCCACATGATCGATAGCAGGATGTAGGGTACGTTGAACGAGAGCGCAATCTCGCCCCCAGGCAATGCCACCTTGAAGCAGGCGCCGATCAACGCCAGGCACAGATAACAGGCAAAGGTCTGCCATGGGCCAAAGAGATGCGCTGGGGAAACCGTCCCCAGTACCACCGTCAGCAAGACACCTACGCTTACGAGCACATCGGTTCGTGGCCGCATAGAGTTGAGCGTTAAGCTTCTCCAGGGAAATCCAGGGCATACTTCTTACAAGAACGCCAAGCTTACTTCAGTCGAGAATAGGTGAACGATCATCTAGGTCACATAACCCGAATGACGCATATGGACACAGTGATTGGTCGCAAAGCGGATAACTGCACCGAAGTAACCTCAGACTCTACACCACTGAGCGAAATAACTCTTTTAACTCTTGACTGTGCCTGCTCGCTCTATCCCCGCCCCAATCGCCGGGATACCACAGGCCTCCTCCTCAAGCCTGAATAGGTGACCTAAGCGATCTGCTCTCTCGTACGGACGAGTACGTGTTCGCCTCGAAAGAAAAACAAGGGCCTACCTGGGCCACCGGGGTTGAAGGGGGAGCCTGAAGAGGCTTAGTTACAACTTGGCTTTGTATCAGGGCTCGACTTTAGTCGGGCCGCAACCGCCTGAAGTAATCCCGGGCTTTAGCTCCTGCGTGAGAACGGGGTCTCCTGGAAGGGCACGGGTTCAGCCGTGCCATCTCTCAAAGGTTCCGGGCTTTAGCCCCTGAGGGCATCTTTTATCAGCGGATAAGAGAATTTGGAGGATGGAAAAACCGTACCCCAGGGGCTTCCCCTTGCGTGGGAGCTGCGGGGAGTTCATCAACGCATGATCCACCTGCTCTTTGGCCCTATACAGAGAAAAAGACCGGCCAAAACCTGAACGAGTTCCCGGCCGTTTTTCCTCATGTTTATTTCAAACCCCCTCTCGACGCCCATTCTGGGCGCATATTACCGTGCTCTCAGGAATAGAGAAAAACTACGGAGTCGCAGGATGACCATCAACAAACCAGAAGACTCACCGCAAGACGCTTCGCTCGCGCCGCTCTCATTACCCGCCGAACCAACTGCCATCGCCGCCTGCGCGGATCTTGTCTACCTCTGCGACCTCCACCCCCGCCCCGTCCAATGGCTCTGGCAAGACAGGCTCGCATCCGGCACCTTGGCCATGATCTCCGGAGCGCCTGGATCGGGAAAAACCTGGATCGCCCTAGCGATTGCGGCCGCTCTGAGCCGTGGGCGAGCCCCAATCACCGGCGAAAAACTCGAACCTTGCACAGTCTTGTACGCCTCGATGGAGCACGACAGTTCGGAAATCATCCTCCCCCGCTTCGCCGGACTCCATGGAGACCCCACACGTTTCGCCGTCTTGCGCGGAGCCCTCTCCGCGTCATCGGCCTCTCAGAACCTCTTTGATCCCTCCGTCCTCGAAGATGCACTTGAGCGAACCCATGCCCGCCTCGTGATTCTCGATTCATTCCTCAGCTACTCTGGCGCCGGCGTCGATCTCCGTCAGCCCGCAGAAACCCTTTCTCTGTTAGAGAAACTCGCGCGCCTGGCTGAGAGGCGCCACTGCTGCATTCTTCTCACTCGCCATCTCAGCAAACGTGGCGCCGGCAGACCGGCCCTGCGCGGCCTCGAGTTCTCCGCCGCCTTCCGCACCGAGTTTCTCGCCGGTACTTCCCCTGACGCGCCATCACAGCCCGTCCTGCTGCAGATCAAGTCGAACTTGGGGCCTCTCTCTCCCCCGCTCGCCTACAGAATTGATGATTCCGGAAACTTCCTCTGGACTGGTCTCAGCAAGCTGACCCGGGAGGAAATGCTGGCAGACCGCCCCACCGGCGCAGGCCTCCCCCAACGCAAGTTTGCCGGTGAATGGCTGCGCGAGTACTTGCAGAATGGAAGCCAAACGCAAGGCACAGTCGAGACCGCCGCCGAGCGGGATGGCGTCCGCATCGCGACCCTACGCCGCGCCAAATTCGATCTTGGCGTTCGCAGTGCCAAAGACGGAATCAGAGGGGTCTGGTACTGGTCCTTACCCGCCGCTGGGGAGACGCAACCACCCATGAAACAGGCAACATGATCAAATTAATTAAAGTGGGGTAGCTGCCTTAGTACAGTGGCCACTACCAGTAGTGTTTCTGCGTCGTAATTCTGGCTCGTGAAGGTCGGTATCGGGTTGGTTCTGGTCGATGAGACTTACATCGGAGGCATTGAGAAGGCCAAGCAGGGACGCGGCGGGGAATGTAAATTCATCGTGGCCATCGCCATTGAATTGCTTGTGCCCAAGGGCTTCGGACGGGTGCGGCTCCGGCGTATCGAAGATGTTTCTTCGGCCAGCCTGATCCCTTTTGTCCAGTACGCTGTCGAACCGGGGTCGGATGTGGGTACCGACGCTTGGAAGGGCTATAAGGGCTTGGCCAAGCAAAACTACAATCACCGCCCGGTTTGCCTCGCGGCCAGTGGCGATCCAGCTCACGTCGTCATGCCCGGTGTCCATACGGTTGCTGCTCTGCTGAAACGTTGGCTATTGGGAACGCATCAGGGCTCTGTCACCGCCGCCCATCTGGATGCGTATCTGGACGAATTTGCGTTTCGCTTCAACCGTCGAAAATCGCGACGCCGGGGAATGCTCTTCTATCGCCTGCTGGAGAACGCCGTCGTTACAGAACCAACCCGATACCGACCTTCACGAGCCAGAATTAC
>CAWBRJ010000018.1:0-45419 GCA_963790935.1 uncultured Acidobacteriaceae bacterium
CATGGTGCTGGGCGCGGGCTGGGCGGGCGCCCGCTCGATGACCGCGACTTCGGGGCCGGGCATCTCGCTCATGGCGGAGTTCTGCGGCCTTGGTTACTTCGCGGAATTGCCGGGCGTGATCTTCGATATCCAGCGCGTGGGACCTTCGACCGGGATGCCGACCCGCACCATGCAGGGCGATCTGCTCTCGGTGGCCTACCTCTCGCATGGCGACACCAAGCACGTGATGTTGCTGCCCGCCTCCGTCAACGAATGCTATGAGTTCGCGATGGCTGCGTTCGATCTGGCGGAGAGGCTGCAGACTCCGGTCTTTGTTCTTTCCGACCTCGATCTGGGCATGAACAACTGGATGTCGGAGCCCTTCGCCTATCCCGAGAAGCCGCTGGACCGCGGCAAGGTGCTCACCGGAGGACCTGGAGCGGCTGGGCGGATTTGCGCGTTATAAGGATGTCGATGGCGATGGCATTCCTTATCGGACGCTGCCGGGGACCGAGCATCCCAAGGCCGCGTACTTTACCCGGGGCAGCGGACACAACGAGAAGGCGCTCTACACCGAGCGTCCGGATGACTATCAAAGCTGATGGAGCGGCTGGCGCAGCAAGTTCGAAACCGCGCGCATCGCTGGTGCCCGCGCCGGAGGTCGTTCAGACGGGCAAGTCCCCGATAGGGTTGATTGCCTTCGGCAGCACGGATTTCGCGGTGCGTGAGAGCCGCGACCAACTGAAGAAGGAATACCGGCTCGATACCGACTACTTGCGGTTGCGGGCCTTTCCTTTCCCGCCCGAGGTGCTCGCTTTTATCGCCGCCCATGAGCGCGTATACGTGGTCGAGCAGAATCGCGATGCCCAGATGCTCAGTCTCTTGAAGCTCGACATGCCCGCCGAGCAGACGCCCAAGCTGAGAAGTATTCGCCACTTCAACGGCCTGCCGGTCGACGCGTATCCGATAACCAACGAGTTGGTCCGGCAGGAGGAGATCTAGATGGCGACGACACTGGCAACCCACGCCGCGCTCCCGCCCCCAAGACGAATCGGTTGGGGCTTCAGGTAGTGGACTACCGCGGCGGAAAGACCACGCTCTGCGCCGGCTGCGGCCATAACGCCATCTCCGAGCGCATCGTCGAGCGCTCTACGAGATGGGCGTTGCAGCCGGAGCGGGTCATGAAGCTCTCCGGCATCGGCTGCTCCTCCAAGAGCCCGGCCTACTTCCTGAGCCGCGCGCACAGCTTTAACAGCGTGCACGGCCGCATGCCTTCGGTCGCGACCGGCGCCATGCTGGCGAACCACACCATGCTGGGCCTGGGAGTCAGCGGCGACGGCGATACGGCTTCGATCGGTTTCGGCCAGTTCGCTCATCTCATGCGGCGCAACCTGCCCCTGATCTACATCATTGAAGACAACGGCGTTTACGGTCTGACCAAGGGACAATTTTCGGCAACCGCCGACATCGGTTCAACACTCAAAACCGGGGTCATCAATGATCTGCCGCCGATCGACACCTGCGTCATGGCGGTCGAGCTGGGCGCGACCTTTGTCGGCCGGTCCTTTTCCGGCGATAAGAAGCAGCTGCTGGCCATGCTCAAGGCGGCCATTGCCCACCGCGGCACGGTGATGCTCGACGTGATCTCGCCCTGCGTCACCTTCAACGATCATGAAGGCTCGACCAAGAGCTACAAGTACGTCCAGGAGCATGAAGAGGCGGTCAACGAGGTCGGGTTCGTCCCCTCTTTTGAAGAAATTTCGGTCGACTATGAGCCCGGAACGACCTACGACGTAAAAATGCACGATGGATCGCACCTCAGGCTGCGCAAGCTCCACGAGGACTACGACCCGACGGACCGCATTGGCGCAGTGACCGCCCTGATGCGGGCGCACCAGGAGGGTGAGGTGCTCACCGGTGTCTTCTACGTCGATACCACCAAGCCAAGCTTCACCGACATGCTCAACCTGGTGAATGAACCCCTGGCGACCCTCCCCGAGTCGCGGGTTCGCCCTTCACGCCAGGTGCTGGACCAGATCATGCAGAGGCACCAGTAGTCACAGGGAGAACGGTGCGGACGAATTTTGAGCGGGCCCGGGTCTCAAAAGCGAAACCGGGCTACCCACTCAGGGGCTGCGGGTCCCCAGCTGGCCTCCAGGTAAATCTGACACGAAGTTACCTAGGGGCAGTGCCTTTTGGGAAACTGGGTACTAATTAGGTGCAACTTTCGTTGTTCAACCGTCCCCTAAAGGTTGTATCATCAGCTCGTTCAGTCGATGCGAGCAAGGTGACGGCATGCGTAAGAATTTCCTTCGAGGTATTTATCTGTCTGTTGTGGCGGCAAGTACCTTGGCACTTGCCAGCGACCATCTGGCCGTCCCAAAGTTTGCTCCCGAACTCACCAAAATGGACGTCTGGGTAGGTACCTGGGAGTCCCAGACCCAGGTGATGACCACCCCTTACAGTGAAGCCGCGTCGGTAACCTCTGAAATGACATGTAGTTGGTCGCCCCACCACGGTTTTATCCTGTGCGACCACCTAATGAACGGCCCCACCGGCGTCAGCAACAGCTTGTCTGTGTACACCTACGACGAAGCCGCCAAGACGTACAAGTTCTTCGGCGTGGACAAAGACGCCTCGCCGCGGGAAATACCGATGCAGGTTAAGGGAAATATCTGGAGCTTCGGTACCGAAGTGCAGAATCAGGACAAGACCATCATGTTCCTGACCAACGATGAGTTCATTTCCGACAAATTAATGAACTTCAGTACCGAGTTCAGCGAAGACAATGGGCGGAACTGGAAAAAGCTCAACCAGGGTCAGCTGACCAAAATCGGCTAGAGCAGTCTCGCATTGGCGTGCTCTAACGAGTCCGTTCCCCGCTGTGCTCCGGGCTCGAACCTGGCTCGGGAAAATCCGTATCCGCATCCTTAATCATTTCATCCCCGTCGCGGTGGCCTAACTGGCCATGCAGATAAGGCTCGCCGCCTTTGGCGGGCGTGGTGGTTTCTTCTTCAACTGCTCCCTTGTGGATATCGCTGTCTGGACGTTCTGGTTTTGGCATTGTGCTCGGAGAGATGAAGGTTTTCGCTGAGGCGTTGTACCCGGGGCCGGAGATGATCCGACCCCAGGTACCGTTTTGGTCTACAACGCCGCTGTAACAGCCTTTATTTCCGTGTAGTTATTGAGCACTTCTTCACCCATTTCACGACCCCATCCGGACTCTTTATATCCGCCAAAGGGGAGCGAAGCGTCGAAGACGTTGTGGCAGTTGATCCACACCGTACCCGCTTTGATCCGCCGCGCCATCTTATGGGCGGTGCTCAGATCGCGGGTCCAGACACTGGCGGCCAGGCCGAACGTAGTGTTGTTCGCCTCCCGGGCCACGCGATCGAGATCAGCGTCAGAGAAAGACTCGGCGCAGACCACCGGTCCAAAAATCTCTTCCTGGACCACTTTCATGTTCGGTTTGGTATTGGTCAGCACGGTGGGCTGCACGAAATACCCGCGGTCGCCGTGCCTCTTGCCACCGGCAGCTACCTTCGCACCGTCCTTCACGCCGGAATTGATATAGCCGGTGACTTTGTCGAACTGCTCTTCGCTTACCAGCGGTCCCATCTGGGTGTTGGGGTCGATGCCGGCGCCCATGTGGATTCCTCCGGCAATGTCGCTTACCCCTTGCAGGACCTTGTCATAGACGCTTTCATGAACGAACAGCCTGGAGCCTGCGCAGCAGCATTGTCCCTGGTTAAAGAAGATGGCGCTGGCGGTGCCCGGGATGGCGCGTTCGAGATCGGCATCAGGGAAAATGATGGCCGGGCTCTTGCCGCCTAGTTCGAGGCTTACTTTTTTCAGGTTGCCGGCCGAAGCCTTCACGATCAACTTGCCCACCTCGGTGGATCCGGTGAAAGCGATTTTGTCGACGCCCGGGTGCGCGGCCAGGGGTGCGCCGGCGCCTTCGCCGAACCCGGTAAGGATGTTGACCACGCCGGCAGGGAACCCTGCCTGATCGAACAGCTCCGCCAGCCGGAGTGCGGTCATGGGTGTTTGCTCGGCAACCTTGAGCACCACGCAACAGCCGGCCGCGAGCGCTGGGGCAAGCTTCCAAACTGCCATGAGCAAGGGAAAATTCCAGGGAATGATCTGCCCGACCACACCGATGGGCTCACGCATGGTGTAGGAATGGAACGCGCCGGGGGTAGAGAAGTTGAGCGTCTTACCGGAAATCTTGGTTGCCCAACCTGCCATGTAACGGAACATGTCAACGGCCAACGGAAGATCGGCGACCCGGGCGACGGAAAACGGTTTCCCGTTGTCGATCGATTCAATCTCTGCGAATTCTTCAAGGTTCGCTTCCAACAGGTCGGCTACTTTCCAGATCAGCTGCCCGCGTTGGGATGTCGACATCTTGCTCCATGGGCCTTCGTCGAAGGCGCGGCGAGCAGCAGCGACGGCGCGGTTTACATCTTCTGCTTCGGCTTCCGGCACTTGGGCGACCACTTCTCCGGTGGCCGGGTTGTAGACCGGGAAGGTTTTTCCGGATGCGGCGAGAACGAAGCGTCCATCGATCAGCATGCGGTGTTGGCGGGAGAAAAACTCCGCGGTTTTGGAATTGACACGTGAATCAACGGGGATAGTTGCCATGCAAGAAACCTCCGGCGCGCGAACGGCAATTGCCGCCTTTTAACGCCGAAGGAACGATAGCACCGCAGCAGAAGGGCAGTCCAGCGAGGGCCCGGTCACGAAACGATTCCGTTTCCTTCTACGATGCAAATGTAGCGATCGACCGGCAGATCGGTGAACCGTTCTACCAGGGTGCTTGGTGACGGCCAGCGAATCTCCAGCTGGTCAACCCTGGTGTGGGTGCCGATGCCGAGCACCATGCGAGGGTCATGACTGGAGAGAAAGCTGCCGCCTCCCAGCTTGAGTCTTGAACGCTTCAGGGTTCCGGCCGTCCAGGTTACACGGGCGCCTATCGCGTCAATGTTGGCTAGCTTTCCCACCAGTTTTATCCCCAGCCAGTGGTTCCCTTTGGGTGCCTGGTTTCGCAGTAATAAGGGTGGGCCATTGTTAGTCGAGATCAAAACATCGACCGCCCCATCGTTGTCGAAGTCGCCAAGCGCCAACCCCCGCGCCGCAAGCGGTTCGTGAAAAATCGGCCCGGCCGACGCGCTCACGTTTTTGAGCTTCCCCCCATCATTGTGAAACAGCAGCAAAGGTTCGCGATACGTGACGCTGCCGGAGTGCACTTCAATCTGGTCGTCAGGGTGGCCGTTGGCAATGAATAGATCGACGTCCCCATCGTTGTCGTAATCAAAGAAGCGCAAGCCCCAGCCGCTCATCGCTCGCGTCGCTTCTCCCAAACCGTTTGCCGGCGCGAGATCGTCGAAGGTGCCGTCCTTGTTATTGTGGTAAACGGAGTACATCTCCTGATCGACGTTGGTCACGCTCAGGTCCTGCCAACCGTCCTGGTCGAGGTCTGCTGCATCCACACCCATCCCGGAACGGGCGCGGCCGTCGGCACTGTAGGCCACGCCGGCCTCGACGGCCTCGTCCTTGAACTTGCCCTGGCGATTCACCCATAGAAAATTGGGGACGGTATCGTTGGCTACAAAGAGATCCATCCAACCGTCATTGTTGATGTCTGTTGCCACCGCACCCCAGGCTTTGCCTAGACTGGAACTGATCCCGGTTGCCGCAGAAACGTCGGTAAACGTGCCGTCTCCGTTGTTGTGAAACAGCCAACTGTGCGCGGGCGGATAGACGCGCGGAATGCAGTAGTGGCGTTCTCCCGTGCCTCCATTGCCGCAGAACTTGTTCGCAGCCTTATCGAACTCCACAAATCGGCAGACGAACAGATCGAGGCGCCCGTCATTGTCGTAGTCGAACCAGAGGGCGCTGGAAGCCCATCCTGGCGTGACGATGCCCGACTTTAGCGTGACGTCGGTAAATGTGCCATCGCCGTTGTTGCGATAAAGGACACAGCGGTTGTAGCTGGTGATGAAAAGGTCGGGATAGCTGTCCCGGTTGTAGTCGCCGACGGCGACACCCATACCGTAACCTGTGTCGCCTATCCCCGCCTTGGCGGTCACATCGGTGAAGGTTCCGTCGCGGTTGTTCCGATAGAGCGCGTTGCGCAGCGGTGTGGCAGGAGAGAAAAAATCGCAGGGACCGCTGTTTACCAGGAAAATGTCCATCCACCCGTCGTTGTCGAAATCGAGAAAGGCACATCCAGCGCCTGTGGTTTCCGGCAGGTAGTAAGCGGAGGACCGCCCACTTGAATGTGTCCAGGTTATGCCCGACTGCGTGGACGGGATCGGACGAAACAAGGGCGGGGAAGCTGTCTCTGATGAAAGGAGGGAAGCCGCTGATGCTTTTTGCAGGATGCTCAGCGGCAGCCAGGCAGCCAACGCGGAAAGAACATCCCTTCTGCTCGGTTGAGGCATCGCCTGATCTTACACGCCGCTACGCCGGGTTCTTCGCCGTTCATTCCTCGCTCAGGAAAAATCTCATACTAAAGGTTGACATTCGCTTTGCAACCGCTTACATTTCCCACCGATCCAAAAATTCCCGGCGGATTACTCCTACAGGCCACGGGTCCCATCATTTCGTTGCATGTTCGTAGCTTGGACTGATGCAATTGCTCGCACGGCCAAGCGATAGGCTCTTCCCTGCATTTCGCAATGAAGCTGCAGGTAGAAGGAGGCTTTATGCGCAGCTCTTTTTACATCAGGACGTGTGTTTCGGCAGTTGTCCTTGGGATGTTTCTTTTCGTCTTCCACCCACAGAGTTTCGCTCAGGACGTCAACGCTTCACTCGAGGGAACGGTAGTGGACCCCAATGGCGCCGCCATACCCGGAGCCAAGATGACGCTCACCAACGAGGCGAACGGAGTCCAGCTGAACTTCACGACCGATGCCGCGGGGGAATACAACTTCCGCAACCTCACCCCGGGAGTCTTTGATCTTACGGTGACCGCGTCGAGCTTCGAGACCTTTGTCCGTAAGGGCATCGAGCTTGCGGTCAACCAGGATGCCCGCATCCCTGTAAGCCTGACTTTAGGCAACGCAAGCCAAACGGTCACCGTCACCGCAGACGCCTCGCTCATCAACTATGAAAACCCTACTCGAAGCCTGGGTGTCGCTCCAGAAACGCTGCAGAACCTTCCCCTAGTCATCTCCGGCGCGCCTCGCTCGTCTGTGACGGTTGCAATTTTCATGCCCGGCGTGACCACGGGTGGCGGCGGCAATGCCTACAATTCCCGTACCAATGGCGGCATCATCACCGGCGACGAAGCGGTGGTTGATGGGGCCACGGCGGCGGAAGGTTTCATGAATCAATCCGGGATGGTGAGCTTGCAGACTGATTTCGGTATGTCGCCCGATATCACCAGCGAAGTCAAAATCCTGGGCTCCAACTATGACGCGCAATACGGAAACTCCACCTCCGGCCAGCTGATCGTGCAAACCCGAAGCGGTGGCGAGTCGTTTCACGGCGCGGCGTACGAGTATCTCCGCAACGACGCTTTGAACGCCAAGCAATACGGCGCCTCGAGCAAGACGCCGGACAAGGAAAACGACTTTGGCGCCAACGTCGGCGGCCCGATCTGGATTCCCGGTTATCACAGTCGAACCGATCTCGTAAAAGGCTATTTCTATTTTAACTGGGAGGGCTTTCAGGACCACGGGGGCGCGGCTTCCTCCACTCTCTCCATCGCCTCTTTGGCGGCCCGGGCGGGCAACTTCAGCGGCGCCGGCACCCAGCTTTACTATCCGTTCGACGCGGCCAAGTATGGAGCTCTGGCCGGCCAACCCATTCCCAACAACCAGATAAACCCCAACTTCGAAGATCCAATCGCCAAAGTCTTTCTTTCGAAATTGCCCACCCCTACCAACAACCAGGAAGTTAATAATTACTTCATCCCCCGGTCCGGGCAGGGATCGTTAACCAACAGCGAGAACGTGTATTTCTTCCGCATCGACGTGAACGTCGGCCAACAGGATCACTTCTACTACACCTTCTGGTGGCAATTCAGCGGTGTCAATGCGCAGACCGACCTTCCAGTCGCTATTTCGACCGCGACTCCGGCTAACCCGGAGAACGCCCCAATCCAGCGCTTCAACTGGGAGCACAATCTTTCCAGCCGTATGACCAATCACGCCACCGTCGGCTACCTGAGCCGCAACGAAGGCTACTACGCGCTCAACGGCAAGGCTGGTTTGCCCATCGTGCCGGGTGTCGCCAATTCCACCTACCAGCCCGAAATGACGTTTGGCGGCGGCTATTCCCAATTGGGAAACAGCTCTCCGCCCAATTCGATCGACAATCTGACCACCCGCGGAACCTGGGCAGTCAACGATGTCTTCACCCGGATCCAAGGCAAGCACACCATCAGCGCCGGCATGGAGTACACGCTCAAAGGCATGAGCATCCATAGTGGAGGAAATCAAGGCGGCACCTTCAACTTCGCCGCAGATACAACTGGGGACGCGGGCTGCGCGAACTCGGCTTGCCCCGGGGATCCCATGGCAAGCTTTTACCTTGGTGCGGTGCAGAGCGCCAACGTGGCGTACATCAATGTCCTGGCCAAGTACCCACGACAAATTGGGTGGGCCTTCCACGCCGGTGATTCCTGGCGCCTCACGCCAAAGCTCAATCTGTCGTACAGCATGCGGTGGGATTACATCACGCCGTTTGTGGACAAAAAGAACAACCTGTCGTTCATCGACCCCAACGGGCCCAACCCGGATGCCGTCACCAGCGCAGGAACTGAGCTTCCCGGACGGCTTGCTTTTGCTGGAAACAAATGGGGTGCGGCCAGTTACGGCGCGCGCTATCCTGAGATCCCGTTCAAGAAAGGCTGGGGTCCCCGCGTCGGGTTTGCTTACTCGGTCAATGACAAGACGGTGGTGCGTGCCGGTTACGGCCTCTATTTCGGACAGGCTTTCTATCCCGGGTGGGGCGGTGGTTTGGCGCAGGATGGATTCAACAAGAACCTGACCCTGAACGAAGCCTCAGCCGGAAACTTCAAAACCCCGGCAATCTATCTTGTTTCCGGCATCTCTGCTTCCCAGGTCGGCCCCACGCAGAATATTTCCGGAGGCTTTGACAACGGCCAGTCGCCGTCCCTTTACCGTCCCTATGACGGCAACCGGAGACCCTACGCTTCGCAGTGGAATCTGACCGTCGAACGGCAGCTGCCGCGCAACACCGTGCTAAATCTCGCCTACGTCGGCACCAAGGGCACCCACCTTCCCTCCGCGCTCGGCCCCATCAATGTGTTGAACCCCTTGAATCCCACCATCACGTCCATTGGTTCGGATCTGGCGGTCAACTATAACGATCCCACCGGCCCGGCGACCTTCGCCGCCCACGGTGTCTCTCAGCCTTACGTCGGCTGGGACGCCCAGATGACGGGATGCGCGCCCACCCTGGCTCAGGCTCTTCTGCCCTTCCCGCAATACTGCGGCACCCTGCAGGGTCTGAATGAGCAACGTGGAAACTCGATCTACAAGTCCTTCCAGGCCAGCGTAGAACGGCGCTTCCAGGGAGGCTTCTATCTGCTGGGCGCGCTGACCTTGCAGAACCTGGTTACCAATGCCTCCAACAACACGCAATCCACCAACAACATAGGCGTCGGCGCCGGAGGCAATAGCGGCGCTTTCTCTCCCTACGATAATTCGCGGGCGCGCGCGATCGCTCCGGACAATGTTCCGGGAACCGGTTCCGTGGTGATCGTTTATGACCTTCCTTTCGGGAGGGGCAAACGCTTTGCCAGTAACTCTTCCGGTATTGCGAACCTTCTCGTTGGTGGATGGCAGACGAGCCCCATCTTCCGCTATGAGTACGGCATTCCGTTCTCGTTCTATTCCTCGGCCTGCGCCACCAATACTCTTGTGCCCGAATTCCGTGAATACTGTATCCCGGGCCAGGTAGCTGGACAACAGCCGTTGCTAGTTAACCGCGGCAACTTTAACCCGGTGGCAGACAACAACCGGCTCATCAACCCCAACGCCTTCGAACACGACTTCTCATCCTTCGGCTACACGGGGGTTGGAAAGGCAGTAACGACCGTCTACGGTCCCGGCTATCGCGATTTCGATATAGCGTTCACCAAGAATACGCACATCACGGAGAGGTTTAATTTCAGGTTCCAGGTCAACTTCTTCAATACGTTCAATAGCCACTACTTCCTCAACCAGGGCGATACCAACGGTGGCACCGGATATGCGTTTGTCACCGACGTAGCGGCAAGCGGCAACTCCTTCGGCACATGGAACGGAACGGTGACTACTCCGCGTACCATCCAGTTAGTGGGCCGGTTCGAATTCTAGGAGGCTTTGAGGTACTACTGTTTGGTTCTCTCGTTGGCTTGCAAACGAAGGTAGATCTTGACTTCTTCGTTGGCCGCATCTCGCCGGCCCAGGTGGTTGTAAATTTGCGCCAGTGCGATGTGCGGCTCCGCGTAGTTGTCATCCAGGTGTATCGCCTCCTGCATTTCCGGGATGGCGGCCTGTAGTCGATCCAGGTGCTCAAGCGCTTTGCCCAGCTGGTAATGCGCTGCCGCGAGCTTTGGATCAAGCCGGACCGCTTGCCGCAGGTTGGTTTCCGCTTCCTGCGGCCGGCCTAGAAATTCCAGTGTCACTGCGAGGTTGATGTAGGGCCAGGGGGAGGGATGCGGCGCGGTCCGATCCAGTTCGATGGCTGTCTCGAAATTCTTAATCGCCAGTCCGGTCTCGTTTTGATAGAAGTAGCAGAGGCCAAGGCTGTCGTAGGCCCGGGCCATCGCTGGATCGAGTGTGATGGCCTGCTCAAAGCGGTGGATCGCTTCCGGGTAATGTTGTGCGTCGTAATCCAGCCGCCCGAGCCAATACGGGTAGAGCGCGTTTTTGCTATCGTGGGCGGAGAGTGATTCGAGGACCGGCCGGGCCCAATCCCGATGCGAAATCCGAATGTATGCCATGGCCAACGAAAATTGAGGGCCGGGGGGAAGTGGCGTGATGGCATCGGATTTCTTCAAGGCGATGGCTGCGTTCAAGTAATCGTGATTCAAGAAGTAGATGCTGCCCAGATACGCCAGCAGGGGAGCAGCCCGCGCCGACTTAGGCTCCGGTTCAATTTCCTTTAGCAACAACTCTTCCGCAGCGACATAGTCATGACGGGTGACGTCCGCCTGCAGGTGAGATACTTTTTCCGATGTCAGATCGAGCGACGAAGGCGGAGCCGTGACGGGCGCCGGTGGATCCGTTGCGCTCTGGGCCACGGCAACGCCGGCGTCCCAGAGAAGCAGGGCCAGCGTAACCGCGCCAATCGCTCTCACCCTGCAAGTCATGGGCACCAGTTTAGAGCGTTTTCCTATTACGCTGTCCTTTGAGGATTCGCTAATGCCGCTTTTCTTGACGGAAAAGCGGCGTAGGCCACCTCTCTTCGGTCAACACCTATAGGAAAATGTAAGCGGACAGGAGTCAGAAAGAAACAGTGAGGGTCTGCTTCCATCCCGGGCCAATCTTCCTGCTTGCGCTCGTCTCCCTCTATCCGGCGCGCGCGAGAGCTGCGCAGCCGCCGGCTGAACAATATCGCGAGCTGGTGCTTGAGATTCAGCAGCATATCGAAGGAAACGATCTGGACGGGGCTCGTGCACTGATTGCCGGCGCCAGGACCAGGTTTCCGCAAAATGGCGGCCTGGAAAATCTGTCAGGCGTTATCGAGATTCAGGAAGGGCATACCGATCGTGCCATCCAGCAGTTCTCTGCAGCCATTTTGCACGATCCGAAGCTTACAGGTGCGTATCTGAACCTGGGCCGGATCTACATGCAAAAGGCGGAAAGCGACAAGGCCGCGCGAACCGCTGCTCTTCGTGTTTATGAAAAGCTTTTGCTGGTCGAGCCCGGGAATGGCGAGGCGAATTACCAGGCGGCCATGCTGCTGATGTGGGAGCAGAATTACCAGCGTTCCCTGGAACATCTTGCGCGGTTGAGTGCGGACGACCGCAGCCGTATCGGTGCCCAGATTGTGCTTTGTGCGGATGAAGCCGCTCTCCATCATACGTCTGCGGCAGACCAAGCGGCGGCCGCGATCATCGCCGCTCCTGACTTTGGTGAGCAGGATGCCATGCAGGTGCTGCCTGCGCTTCGGGCCGCGCTTCGCGCCGACCTGATCGAGCGGCTATTTGTCGCAGCCAATGAAAAGAATCCTCTTTCGGCTGACGGTCTGCGGATACTTGGGCTTGCGCAGGAAGGAGAAGGGAAGCTGGAGAGCGCGCGTAAGACACTGGAACTTGCTTACACGCAGAGCAGTTCTTCTGTTCCGATCCTTGTGGACCTGACCCGTGTCGCCAAGGCCGGCAAGGATTATCAGGGGGCACTCGGATACCTGGCCCACGCTCGAGATCTGCAGCCCAACGATGCCGGCTTTGCCTATGAGTTCGGTGTGTTGTCTCTGCGCCTGGGGCTGCTGGGCGAATCGCGAAAGGCCATGGCCGAAGCAGTCAAATTGGCGCCCGATAATCCTGAATTCAACTACGGTATGGGGATCGTCTCTTCCTTTGCGCAGGATTCGACCCAGGGGCTGCCGTATCTCGAGAAGTATCATGCTTTACGTCCATCCGATCCGGCCGCGCTTCTGGCCATCGGCACCACCTACTTTCGAGCGAAGGACTACGAATCCGCGAGTCTATGGCTGAAGAAGGCGGTGGGCCACGAATCGACCGCGGCGGACGCGCATTATTACCTGGGCCGCATCGCGCGGGTTGAGGGCCATCTTGAGGACGCAAGACGTGAACTGGAGCAGGCAAACACGCTTGCTCCGGATCGGCCGGATGTTCTTGGAGAACTGGGTCAGGTCTTTATTGCCAGTCACGATTATGGCCAGGCGGAGGTCTGTCTTGACCGAGCCGTTTCTCATGATCCTGAGAATTACGGAGCCAACTTCGGCTTGCTGCAGCTCTATGCGCGAACCGGGGATCCACGTCGCGAGCAACAATCGAAGCGCTTCGACGAGATTAAGGGCAAAGACGACGAACACTACCAGGAGATGATGCGAACGATCGACCTTCGCCCGGAAAAATTACCGGACAGTTAGAGGTTTTGATGGGTACTCTCTTTAGCTGCCCAGTTCCTCCTTTCAATCACCTGGGGCCCGACTGCTTTTTCCGCGTCCCCAAAAAAGTGCGTGAAAAGCGAAAGAGGTGGCGCCAGCCGGCAACGACTGTCCTCTCCCCGTGTTGGTTCCCTGTAGAAATGTGCGAAGAAAGCGAACTAAGCGAAATAAGTCCGGGACAAAGGCTGCGGGAGAAGCCGCAAACCGCTGAGAAACAGCCACCAGGGTTAAAGCCCGCATTTTTGTTGCCGATCGCTTTCGTGGGTTTAAAAACCCGCTTCCCCGGACTAAAAGTCCGGGGCTGGCACCGGACGGTGGTTGTTGCGTTTGTAGAAATGTGCGAACTAAGCGAACTAAGCGAACTAAGGCCGGGAAGTTGGCTTGATCTCGATAGGCTCGGTAAGCGCGATAAGAGGGGCTGAGCATGCGTGTTATCCATTAAGAGGCTGCCGAACCGTGCGCGTTGCAAATTCCTTGAGAGTGTGAGAGGATTCTTATCGGATTCCGATAGGAGGACGGCATGGGGCAAAAACGTACTGATCTTCTACGTGGAACTCTCGACCTGCTGGTGCTGAAAGCACTGTCCTTGGAGCCCTTGCACGGCGTTGGAATCTCTCGACGTATCAAGCAAATCACCAAAGAAGCTTTTCAGGTAAGTTTCGGTTCGCTTTTTCCAGCACTACACCGCATGGAGGAAAGGGGCTGGGTAGAAGCCGAGTGGCGCTCGTCCGACAACAACCGCCGCGCAAAATATTACCGGTTGACTTCCGCTGGGCGCGCTCAGCTCAAGGATGAAGAGCGGCAATGGAACCAGGTGGTGAGGATCATGGCGGCGGCCGTTCAGTCCACGTGAATCCAGATGGGACGCATCATGCCTAAGCGAATTCTGAGTTTATTTCGGAATCTCTTTCGCAAGCGCGCGATTGAGCGGGCGCTGGATGATGAACTCCGTTCAACGCTGGAAGCCCTGACCCAGGAGAAGATGGAGCAAGGGCTTTCGCAATCGGTGGCCCGACGAGAAGCGCTCCTGGAAATTGGCGGTATCGAGCAGGTGAAGGAGGGGGTTCGCGCAGTACGCGCTGGGCACTTTGTGGAGGACCTCGCCAGGGACATCCGCTATGGCCTGCGCCAGTTGCGCCGCAATCGGAGCTTCACCGCCGTAGCCGCCCTGACGCTGGCACTTGGCATCGGAGGGACGACAGCCATTTTCAGCGTGGTTAACGGCGTCCTCCTCCAACCTCTGCCCTATTCGCACCCGGGGAGACTCGTAGAAGTAGGGCTCGACCTTCCTGGCATCAACCAGTTCAACTGGCCTTTATCTCCAGCGGAATACTTTACGTTTCGCGAGCAGAGCCGCACTTTCCAGGACATCGGTCTCTACTATACGGGGTTCGGCGGTAATATCTACTCGGCCAACGTCACCGGCCTCGGACGACCCGAACACGTGCCGGCTCTCGGCGTGACCGACGGGGTGCTTCCCAATTCTGGAAGTCACACCTCTGTTGGGGCGCTCCTTCACGCGGGCGGACGATGAGCCGGGCAGCTCGGACACAGTGATGATCACCTATGGCTACTGGCGCAGCAAGTTCGGCGGCGACCGTTCAGTGATCGGGAAAACGATCGACATCGATGGCAAGCCCAGCACGATCATCGGCGTGTTACCGCAACGCTTTCGCTTCCTGGACATGACCAATCTGGGCATACTGCTGCCTCTCAGGCCTCGAACGCAGCGAGGCTATAACTACTTTGCGGTTGCCCGGCTCAAGCCGGGGGTGACGCTGGCCGAAGCCAATGCAGACGTGGCTCGCATGATACCAATGCAACTGGAGCGTTTTCCCGAGGCGGCCCAGTTCTTCAAGGAAACGCGGATAAGGCCGAATCTGCAGCCTCTAAAGCAATACGTCATAGGCGACGTAGGCAAGGTCCTGTGGGTTTTGATGGGTGGGATAGGCCTGGTGCTGCTAATCGCCTGTGCAAACGTGGCCAGCCTTTTTTTGGTCAGAGTGGAAGGGCGACAACAGGAGTTGGCTATTCGAGCGGCTTTGGGCGGCAGCCCCGGACGTATCGCTGGCGGTTTGTTGCTTGAAAGCCTCATGCTGGCGGTGATTGGCGGCGCGCTCGGCTTGCTGTTTGCTTATGGTGGTTTGCGGGTCCTGATCGCTTTGGCGCCGAGCGATTTGCCCCGGCTTAATGACATCGGCATCGATGGGCTCGTCTTGCTCTTCACCTTAGGCGTTACGATTGTGGCAGGACTCTTGTTCGGCTCGATGCCGGCTCTTAGATATGCTGGTGTTCGCGCGGGGACTGGGTTGCGCGAAACAGGCCGCTCTGTCAGCGCCAGCCGGAAGCGGCATCGGGCGCGTAACGCGCTTGTAGTCATCCAGGTAGGTCTGGCTCTTGTTTTGCTCGTGAGCTCGGGCCTCATGATCCGTACCTTCCAAGCCTTGATACACGTTCAGCCCGGATTCACGGCGCCAGCCGAAGTCGAAACGTTCCATGTCCATTTTCCTCCGGAAATGATCAAGGCTCCCGAGCGGCTGGTCCGTATGGATCAGGCGATTCTCGACAAGATCGCGGCGATTCCTGGCGTCTCTTCTGCCGATTTTAGTGGGGCCGTGCCCATGGATGCCGGCGCCGAGAGCGATCCCGTGCTCGTAAAGGATCACATGCTTCAGGGTCAGCTCCCGCCGGCTCGCAGGTGCTTTTGGGTTTCGCCAGGCTTTTTCGGGACCATGGGCATCCCGATCGTCGCCGGCCGCGATTTAACCTGGAACGACATATTGAACAAGCGCCCTGTGGCTATCGTGTCGGAGAACCTCGCGCGTGAGTATTGGCATAATCCGTCGGATGCACTTGGAAAACAAATTGGCGGAAGCCCGGAGGACTGGCGGCAGATTGTGGGCGTTGTGGGGAACGTCCACGATGACGGGACCAGCCAGGAAGCTCCGGCGACGGTTTACTGGCCGATAACGGACGCCGATGTTTTTCTGGGCGGCCCGGCCTTCGCATTTCGCAGCACACGCGCAGGGACGCAGAGCTTGATGAACGAGGTCCGGAGAGCAGTATCGTCGGTAGACCCGGATCTTCCGCTGTACGAGGTTCACACGCTGGACTATTACTACACCAAGTCAATGGCGCGCACTTCGTTCACATTGGTGATGCTGGCATTGGCGGGCGGTATGGCGCTGTTACTCGGCATCGTGGGACTGTATGGCGTTATCGCCTACTCGGTTTCCCAACGCACGCACGAGATCGGCATCCGCATGGCCCTGGGGGCGCACAAGCGCGACGTACTTAAACTTGTCGTGAAGGGAGGCATGGGCTTGACAGTGATTGGTGTGGGCGTCGGAGTTGCAGGCGCCTTAGCTCTGACCCGCTTCTTGTCCAGCTTGCTCTACGGCGTCAAGCCCACCGACCCGCTGACGTTCGTCGTCGTCTCTTTGGTCCTGACCGGAGTCGCGCTGCTCGCCTGCTACATTCCGGCACGCCGCGCGACGAAGGCGGACCCCATTGTGGCCTTGAGATATGAGTAGGGGTTCGCAAGGCGTAAGGCCGAATTTTAATTAAGGGGCTGGGCAGATTTAGCCGGGTTCATCTGCTGTTCGTTTCATGCCATTCATAACACCGCGGCGAACAATGTTGGCAAGAGGACTTTCGGGGAGACAGCCGATTCGATCGGCGGCCAAAGCATAGAATCTCCTGGCATCTTTCAGGTTGCCGAGATCCTCATGAGACTTTCCCATATTCAAATACAGTGAGGGATAAAATTCCTGGACGCGGTCATCCCCGACTGCGTCAGCATTTATTAGCGATTCCTGATTCCAATGAAGCGCCCTTTCAGGCGTGGTCTGATGCCTCGCGACATAGTGAGCAGCAATCGATCTCTCAAATGCATCCGTGCTCTGATGCCATGCAAGCATGAAGAGCCGCAATGCCTCCTCGTGACGCCCCTCTTGCTCTCTCTCCATGCCCAGGACACAATACCGTACGACTCGATTCTGTGGATCGATCGTATTCGCCAAGATCCCTCCCATTATGGTGTAGCCGGCGGCAAAGCTGGAGGCGCGACCAGAGGTCTTACTCGCTCGTCCGGGTGCACCCATCGGAGCCATTTCACCATGCTATTCCATTAGAGGGAGGAACTTACCGCTCATGCGACTTTGCAGGCACATCATGCTCTGCGCATATCGGATTCATACAGCTTCCGCAAAGCTTCGCTTGCGAGTCGCGTAGTGGGCGATGGCCTTTCGCGCTCCTTCCGCGGGGCCAGAGTAAAAGACCCAGGGGCTAAAGAGGCTGCGAAAAAGTCGCGAACCGCTTGAGAAGCAGCCACCAGGGCTAAGCAGGCTGCGGAGAAAGTCACGACCGACGGATGGACGTAGGTGCAGCAGTTGCAGGGGCTAAAAGAGCGTGTGTGAGAACTCGGTCCTGGAAGGGCACGGGTTCAGCCGTGCCGTAAATGACATTGCCATACCCGGCTTTAGCCGCTGAGGTACGTTTTTTCTATCCTCCAAATTCTCTTGTGCGCTGATAAGAGATGCCCTCAGGGGCTAAAAGCCCGGAAGCTCTCAACGAATTTACGGCACGGCTGAACCCTTGCCCTTCCAGGACCGAGTTCTCACACACGCTCTAAAGCCCGACGTTTTCTCAATCGTGTGCGGCCCGACTAAAGTCGTGCCCTGATACAAAGCCCAGTTCCTTTGCTTTCCGTCGGCTCAACCGCAATGGGACCGATGCAGGCTTGAGGGGGAGACCTGCGGTATCCCACATCTCGCGAAAAACGAGCGAGATATGGGGCACCCGACGATTGGTGCGGGGATAGAGCCAAAGCGCGTTGTTGTCAGCTTCGGCTGGCTGGATGTAGGTGCAGGAGCTGCAGGGGCTTAAACCCCGATTTTATTACTCGAGCGGTCCGGAAAAAATACCGGACACGTAGGGGTTTTGATGCGTAAGCTCTTTAGATGCCCAGCTTTTCTTCCAAGGTTCCTTTATCGCTCCTTTTAATCTTTTCCGTTCTTCCACTCGGAGCCCAGACGACGAGTGCGCCCAGCTTTCCCAGCAACGAGCAGTTGCGACGATTCAAGACCATGAGCGACCCCCGGCTCGCACCCGACGGCAAGGGAATCCTTATCCGGGTGACAGACGCTACGGCAGATGGCGGCAAGAGCCACTTGTGGCTCACGGGGGTGAGTGGAGAGGATCCGCGCCAGCTCACCTACTCCCCGGAAGCGGACAAACGGGGCGAGTACGACGGCGAATGGATGCCCGACGGGCAAAGCATATTGTTCCTGGCGAAGCGCGATGCTCATGTTTCGCTTTATCGCTTGCCCATGACAGGAGGAGAGGCAAAGGCATTTTCACTCAAGATCACACCGGTGGTCGACCAGGCCAAGCTTCCCGACGCGCTACCACTGAAGACCGAGGAAGCCCATCCGGAATCCCCAAAGTCGATGGATACTTCAGGTCAGGCGAACCCAGGCGAGGTAGAAATCGACGTAAGCGGCTACCGGATCTCTCCCGACGGCAACACCATCGCCATCCTCGCCCAGGATCCGGAAACTCCCGGCGAGAAAGCACAAAAGGAAGCGAAGGCGGATGCCGAGTGGGTGAACCACAATCCTCATGAGACCCGCTTGTACCTGCTCAACGTGGCGACGGGCAAGCTGAGGCTGCTGTCCGTGGCTCCCGACGTGCACGATGTTTCCTGGAGCAGCGACAGCTCGAAACTGCTGGCCATCTCCGAGGGCCCGAACGGCGCCGGCGACCTGGCGCCGGCGATGAGCAGCTGGCTGGTCAGTCTCGCCGATGAGAGCCACCCACAGCCGCTTGCAGATTTGCCGCCGACGATCGAAGCCGCCTCCTGGACACCAGGGCGCAATTCGATTCTCTACCTGGCGCAAGCCAAGCACGATGCACCTCCGGGTTATGCAGACCTCTACTCCTACGATCTGGGCACGAGGGCGACCCACAACCTGAGCGATGGTTGGAAAGGATCGATGAGAGACGATGCTCCAATAGTGCTTGGCGATGGGAGTGCCGTTCAGTTGGTTCAGCTCGGGTTCAACGGGAAGGTCGCACGGTATACACCGGGCACGGCCGAGCCCGAATTTGTGCTGCCGGGACCCACTCATGTTTCCGATGTCAACACCAACGTCCAGCGAAATGGCTGGGTGTTGTTGGGGAGCGGGGGAGGGAATCCGCCGCAGCTTTACTACGCGGCGGACCTGAAGTCTTCTCTTGTGCCGGTGAAGACGCCGCCGCTCACACCCGAGCACATGCTGAGCGTGGCTCCCAAGCACGTGGAGTGGAAGAGCGATGGATTCACCATCGAGGGCCGATTGTATCTTCCGCCGGAAGCGGCGACGAAGCATGTTCCGTTGATCGTGGAAGTCCACGGCGGTCCGCTGGGGGAGTATTCCGATGCGCACGCGCCCTGGGTTGATTTCCTGCTGGGGCACGGCTGGGCGGTATTGCGAACCAATCCGCGGGGAAGTTCCGGTTACGGCGCGGCTTTTGCGGCTGCGAACAAGAACGATCTTGGAGGCGGTGACTATCGCGACATCATGACCGGGGTTGACTTCGTGGTGAAAACCGAGCCGATTGACAGCAATCGCATGGCGCTGATTGGTTACAGTTACGGTGGCGAAATGGCGGCGTTCGTCGAGGGAAAGACGACCCGCTTCAAAGCCATTATCAGCGGCGCGCCGGTGATCGACCAGCATAGCGAATACGGGACGGAAGATTCATCGTGGTACGACCGCTGGTATTTCGGCAAACCCTGGGAGCATCCCGAGGATGCATGGCGGCAGAGCCCCTTGGCCGGAGCGGGGAAGGCCAGCACACCGTTTCTGCTACTGCAGGGTGAGGGCGACACGACGGATCCGTTAGGGCAGTCGAAGGAGATGTATCGTGCACTGCGCCAGGCAGGGGCGCCAGTCGAGTTGGTGACTTATCCTCGCGACAATCATGGTCCGCTGGCGTTGGCGATTTATGGCTATCCCGTCCCCGAGCCGTGGCACGGCTTCGATGCCCGGCGGCGGATCGTCGCGTTTATCCAGAAGGCGTTCGATGCGGTCCCATAACAGCGAACGCAGAACGTGGCATTTCCGTCGGGCTTCATAGCAAATAAGAGAGTGCCCAAAGCGGTGTGGGTCGCACCACGAAGTCTTAGGACTCTCAGACGGTAAGGATGTCGCTGGCGACCTGCTCGGCAGAGGGAAGAACACGCGGACTCGGGGACAATCACTTCGTCAGGGTTCCTCGAAGTTCCTCAACGCTCTCTGCCACGCTTCGTCTAGCGGTGTCGATTATGATGTGCTTGCGTTCCCATGGCTCGTATTCACGAGAGATAACCTCCTCCCAAGTTGGCGGCCTGAGGCCACTGATGTCTGCCGATCGTGTTTCGACACGTTGGCGATGAAGCCGCAGGTCGGTACAAAGAACCTCAACTTCAGCGGCGCGTGTATGAGCCCGATGCGCGACGCCGATCCAAGCGTCGCGACTCAACTGAATTGGATTCACAGAATCCGAAATCACCGTTCGTCCCAGGCGAAGGTTGTCCTCCGCGACCGCATAGGCGACACGATACCCCTCGTCGGTTATCGGCTGCCTCATCGTTGTGGAATCGCGGATGGCTTGCTCAATCGTGTCAATTCGCAAATAAGTGGCACCGATTTGTCTCGCCAATTCTCTTGCAATCGTTGTTTTTCCGGTAGCAGGCAGGCCGCCGAAGATGATCAGCATAGGTGAAGGGATTTCGAAAGAAGATGTTTTGGAACTTTCCATCATGCGATCCTACAACCCGATTTTGCAGACACCAGAAATATTCGCCGCCGAGGATCTTAGTTGTTTACAAGTGGCTTGCCACTGTCCGGCCTCAACGTACATCCGGATACCCAGCTTCTCTGGCTGGTCTGCGAGTCACCTGCCAACTAAGGAACAAGCACGAAATTCTGGATGGCGATCTTTGAGCCGGCAAGAGCGCGGTCGGAAGATGGCTTGACGACCACAGTAATCTCGTCAAAGCGCCTGCCGTGGGCCTTTGCAGGCATTTGGAAGCGCAGCGATTCAGGGACGGGCGGACGGTTAAGCGCAATGTGTTGAAGTTGACTTGAAGGTATCGCAATACTTCCCAGCAGGAGCGAGAAGCCGGGTTTACCAGATGTGTCCCTGAGCAGCAGCTCGATTCGGATCGTACCGGGGCGGTCGTCCCCATTGAGAAGGTCGATGCGCATGGCGCGGCAGCAGTCGCCGGAGATTGGATTGAGCAGCGTCTGATGAGCTTCCATCGCAAGCTCACGATAATCAGTCGAGCGTACGTTGGCTTTGATGGGATCGCCTTGCTGGATACGGGCATCTGCCGCCGGGCGAGTGTCCGGTTGTTTGAAGTACCAGTAAACCCCATCGAACGGAATGATGACGGGCTTTGAAAGAGCATTGGAGAAGCTGGTTTCATCGGAAGCAGTCAGGGGGCTCGATGCGCGGGTGAGGCTTTGCAGGGAGCGTGAGGATAACACCCGAATAGTGAGAGCCCATTGCGGATTTAGTAGCAGGCCTGACGCGGGGCGCGCGGACCGCGAGAAGGGAAGCCAGCGAGCCCAGGCCGTATGCCTTTTGCAGGTAAGGCGTGAGTGCCGTCGAGATAAGGAAAAAGACCGCGGCGGTCTGCAGCAGCGAAAAGCGCGAAAACTTGCGGCGGCTTTTTGCCATGCCTTGCACGAGCGGATGACGCACCAGGAACAACATCACGCCCGCGGAAATGAGCGCGGTGGCGGACCAGGGATGACCAGTGACGAGAGACGCCAGCCCTACCTGGATAGTGACAACCGTGATGCAGTAAGGCAGCAGGGCTCTCAATAAAGGGGGTGTGGAAGGCGGTTGGAAGAGAACGCGGCCGATGGGCGCTACGGGTTCATCGTCCGGCGGCAGTGTGCTCCATAGGTTGAGGAATGTGATGGCATTGGCAAAGGCCCAGGGGGCGATGCACGAGATCCAGAGAGAACGTTCGGCAGTGAGCGTGGTGATAAGTGGCAGCCACACGACGACGGCCCAGATGTGAACAGTAAGCGTGCCAACGGAGGGCTCAACATATTCGCGTATCAGTCGCCAGATGGACCAAACGGTGACGACGTGAATGCAGACAGCGATTGTGAGATCGAATGCTGCCCGGAGCAATAGCTGCTGGAAACTGAGCGTTGGCCTCGACGGAGGCAGAATGAGAATGGAAGCAATGATGCTGGTCGTGAGTATGCTGCCGAGCATTGGCAGTACAAGGGGAGAAGAAATCTGTTGGGAACGGGCAAACATCTGGCTCACCACCTGTTACGACTAGGCGAATTAGTCTTCTCGCAAGTGAAAGGAAAAGACAGCGTACTTCTTCGAACGAGTAGGGGGATCTAAATCAGCTTCTCCTCATTCGCTCCTGAATTGCGGACATAAAGGCATTCTTTAGTTATGCTCAAAAGGATGCCTTGTGGATCTCGAACGAGGCGTCTTCCATCGGTGTGCCCGGGAACCTCAGCTTGGCAGTATCTCTACTGGTGAGGATTATCTCGACCTGTGGCCCTCGAGAAGACTCAAATGTTAGTTTCTGACCGTCAACGACGACGTCCTTGATTGACGTTGAGTGGTCGCGGCTCGCTGGATCTGCGGCGGTACAGGATCCAACTTTGTTTCCTGCCGAATCCCCGAGGCTCACGTTCCCCAAGCTCATGGTTCCCTCGATTTCATTCGATGTAGGTCGAAGCGTCAATAAAATGAAGGGCTTTCCGTCCTGACACACTCCTTTCCACATTCCGGCAAATGCCGCCCTCGCGTTGGAGGGACCCGAAGCATCACTCTGGGCGCAGAGGAGAGGAGCCGAAATAGCGATTAATAGAAAACAAAGGAGAATTGGCGAGAGGTCAATCGTAAAATCACAACTGCTCAAATGAGCGCTGAGACATCGTTTCATGTCGTTGTCCTTTCCCAGGCCGATCGAACCAGCCCGATCGAAACAAGATAGCATACTACATAGTAGACACCTCACTGGATTCAAAGGTTCCCACATTTACACGCAGTAAGTTCGACTTTCCAGGCCCGAGACATCTCAGGCAATTTACTCAAAAAAGACCGACTTTGCAGGCAGTACCGAGAATGACTTCCAGGTTGCCGTTAACTAGGAGCAACAAAGTAGCCGGAAGGCCGAAAATTCAGTGCCCCGGCAGCGGATCGGTCGTCTGTCCGATCATGAGCAAAGCGATACATACGACAGAACGTACTTTGATCGAGACTTCTCCAGAGGACCTCTAAATGACTCAATCCAAGGCAACCAGAAGCATCATCGACACTCACCGGCACATTTTCGGCCCGGAACTGCTTCAGAAAATCGTTGAGAATATAGGCTTTTATGACTCAAAGCCATTGCCGCAGGCCCAATGCTGGCGAGATGTTTTTCTATCGCGAGTCGGTTGACGTTGATTGTTCGATGGAGATTCAGCGGCAGAGACACCGGGTTCCATAAAACCAGAACATTGCGACGGAGCTCATCGCAGAAGGCAAAATCTCTTATGACCGTAGATACAGCTCCCGCAGGTCTTCGAACGCCAATTTCGCGGACCGCAATCGGTGGGCTATCCAATGACGAAGCATCGTTTCGCTTAGGTAAAGATGGTCCAAATGCGATGCCGGACACATCAGCTCATCCGTTCACGGATGACACTGCTCAAGTTCTGGGCGCCGGTTCCTTGGCTGCTCGAAGCTTCCATTGTGCTTCAGCTTGTCTTACACAAGTACTTCGAAGCCGCAGTCATTGCAAGTCTTCTCGTATTCAATGCGGCACTGGCGTACTTCCAGGAAGGACGCGCTCAAGCCACGCTCGCCGCATTGAAGGGACGCCTCGCCCTCAACGCGTCCGTGCGTCGAGATGGCGGGTGGAAGACAGTACCAGCGACACAGTTAGTGGTTGGCGACTTGATCAAGCTGTCGCTGGGTGGCGTGGTTGCTGCCGATGCCCACCTCGTGGATGGTTCGGTTTTGCTCGACCAATCCATGCTCACTGGAGAGTCTTTGCCGATAGAGGCTGGCGCTGGTGCCGATACCTATGCAGGTGCGCTTGTGCGTCGCGGAGAAGCGACCGCGCAGGTGACAGCTACCGGGATTCGCACGAAATTCGGCCGCACAGCGGAGTTAGTGCGTACGGCCCACGTTGTCAGTTCGCAGCAGACAAACGGTCCTGCGAATCGTGCGCAATTTCGCGTTCTTCAATGGTGGAGTGATTCTACTCATAGCACGTGTATGCATGGATGCATGCGATGCCATGGGGCGAGATTGTCCCGCTGTTGTTAACCTCTGTCCTGGCAGCAATTCCAGTGGCGTTACCGGCAACCTTCACTCTTGCCGCCGCACTCGGCGCTCGTTCCCTGGCGAAGTTGGGGGTGCTTCCCTACGCGCCTCTCAGCGGTGGATGAAGCCGCGACCATTGACGTACTCTGCTCGGATAAGACGGGAACCCTTACCCGCAACGAGCTTTCCGTGACGAGCGTTCGACCGATGCGTGGATTCGATGACGAACACGTTCTCGGGTTTGCGGCGTTGGCGAGCTCTGACGGCGGGCAGGACTCAGTTGACGAAGCGATCCGATCAGCTGCCTCGCATAAGCCCGCCCTCGATCTGCCAAAGCTGACTCACTTCGTTCCCTTCGATCCAGCCAGGAAGATCTCTGAAGCGACAGCGACCGACGCCAATGGGACGGAGCTGCGGATTATCAAGGGAGCCTTCACGGCGATCAGCGCTCTCACGACGGCCGCGCCTGGCGCAGCCGCGATGGCCGACGAACTGGAGAAACACGGATTCCGGGTGTTGGCCGTAGCCGCTGGTCCGCAGTCCTCTATCCAGATAGTTGGATTCATCGCACTCAGCGATCCACCTCGCGAGGATTCAGTCTCTCTGATCTCAGAGCTCAAAGCACTCGGCATTCGTACCGTCATGGTGACAGGCGATGCGCCGGAAACGGCAAAGATCGTCGCACACGAGGTCGGATTGGACGGACCGGTATGTCCTGCTGGGAGGCTTCCTGAGCCCATTAGGCCGGAAGACTTCGCTGTATTCGCAAGCATTCTCCCAGAGGGCAAGTACGACCTCGTCAAAGCGTTTCAGGCGAGTGGGCACGGCGTAGGAATGTGCGGCGATGGCGCCAATGACGCACCGGCGCTCCGTCAGGCCCAAATTGGTATTGCGGTTTCGACCGCAACCGACGTAGCCAAGTCAGCAGCAGGCGTTGTGTTAACAGAAGCAGGCCTGGGAGGAATTGTCGCCGCCGTCAAAGAGGGACGGAGCACGTTTCAGCGGATCCTTACTTACACCCTTAATTCGGTCCTCAAGAAGATCGTGCAGGTGCTGCTGCTTGCGATCGGGTTGATCATGACAGGACACGCCGTCCTTACCCCGATGCTGATGGTCATTGTCATGATCACCGGAGATTTTCTCGCCATGTCATTGACGACGGATAGAGTACAGCCATCGGCAATGCCGAATTCGTGGAATGTAGGGAAAATTACCGGCGCCGCCATCGCATTGGGCTTGTGCTTCCTGGCGTTCTGCGTATCGATCCTCGCTGTCGGTAAGTTTGAGCTCCGGCTCGGAATAGAAGCGCTGAGAACGCTCTGTGTGGTCGCCATCGTCTTTGGCAGCCAGGCCACGATCTATGCCCTCAGAGCCCGTCGCCAGATGTGGGGACTTCGCCCAACGACGTGGCTTGTGTTTTCTTCCGTAGCGGACGTTCTCATTATTACCGTGCTGGCGAGCCGGGGAATAGCGATGGGGCCGTTATCACTATCCACGTTGGCATGTGTATTTGCGGCCGCCGTAGTCTTCGGCGTCGTTCTCGACGGAATCAAAATCCCCGTCTTCGCCCGGCTCGGAATTGCCTGAGCACGTTGTCGGCCGAGAATCGTGGTGGGCGCAATTTTCTGGCTCGCCTATAAACACCTGGCGGGAATTCCCATCAGCTGTTTGTGAACAAAGCTGCGCGCGGATGTCCCTTAGCCAAGGGCGGGGGCGCATTCGGCTCACTGAAATCGGCAGTCCAATGCCAATTCCTTATCTCCGGCATATCCTCGAGGTGTTGCCGGATATATTCGTAGTGCTCGAACAGCTTACGATGGAACATATCGACTGCATCTGAGGCTTCAATACGCAGCCGTGGGATGTGGTTGAGTGCCTCGATAGCAAGGTGGAAGCGGCTCATTTCATTGAGAACGACCATGTCAAACGGCGTGGTCGTGGTTCCACGGTCCATGTAGCCGCGCACGTGGAAGCGGCCTTCATTGGAACGTCCGTGAACCATGCTGTGGATGAGCCACCGGTTGTTGTGGAAGGCGAACATGACGGGCGCATGCTCGGTAAAGAGCGCGTTGAACGACATGTTGTCCATCCCATGAGGATGGTTATCCGGCATCATCAGGGCTGTCAAATCGACCACATTGACGACGCGTACCTTAATGCCCGGAACATGCTTCTGCAGGAGCCATGCCGCCGCGCATGTTTCAATCGTCGGTACATCTCCGGCGCAAGCCATCACAACATCTGGTTCTCCGCCATCGTCGTTCGTAGCGAACTTCCAGGTCGACGCCCCTCGTGAGCAATGCTCGCGGGCCTCGTCCATACTCAGCCACTGCAGCTGCGGCTGCTTGCCGCAGGTCACGATGTTGACATAGTTGCGGCTCCGCATACAGTGGTCGAAGACGCTGAGCAGGCAATTGCCGTCCGGCGGATAGTACACGCGGATGGTTTCGCTCCTGCGCGCGAGTGCATTGTCGACAAAGCCGGTCGCCTGATGACTGAAGCCATTGTGATCGTTGCGCCACGCGTGGCTAGTCAAGAGCACGTTCAAGGATGCGAGCGGTTTGCGCCAGGGAAAATCGAGGCACTGTTCCAGCCATTTGGCGTGTTGTGTCAGCATGGAATCAACCACCTGCGCGAAGGCCTCGTAAGAAGACCACATGCCGTGCCGCCCAGTCAGCAGATAACCTTCCAGCCATCCCTGGCAGCAATGCTCGCTTAGCACCTCCATCAAGCGCCCGTCAGGGCTGAGGTTGTCATCGATGGAGACGGTCTTGGCCATAAAGCACCGCTTGGTTGCTTCGAGGACAGAGCCTAAACGATTGGAGTCCGTTTCATCGGGGCAGAACATGCGAAAGTTGGTCGGGTTTAGGCGGAAGACCTGGGCAAAGAAATCTCCCAGCTTGCGCGGAGCTTCAGCGATGACCTGTCCGGGACCGGGGATCTCCAGCGCGAAGTCGCCAAAGTCGGGCAGCGCGAGCGTTGTCAGCAGCCGGCCGCCATTCACGTGAGGATTACCACCCATTCGCCGATTGCCCCGCGGAGCGAGTTCGGCGAGCTCGTGGATGAACTTGCCATCGTTGTCGAAAAGTTCTTGCGGGCGGTAACTCTGCATCCACGCTTCGAGAATCTTTAGGTGCTCGGGGTTTTCCCGGACGGTGGCCAGGGGCACCTGGTGAGCCCGGAAGGTTCCTTCGATGGGAATCCCGTCCACTTCCTTGGGGCAAGTCCATCCCTTGGGCGTGCGCAGAACGATCATCGGCCAGATGGGCTGCTTCTTGAAACCATCCCTGCGCGCCTCGCGTTGAATGGCTTGAATCTCCGCATAGCAATCGTCCAGCGTTCCGGCAAGAAGCTGATGCACGGTTTCAGGATCGTCGCCTTCGACAAAATAAGGCTTGTAACCACGTCCCATATACAAGGCCTTCAGGTCTTCGTCGCTGGTTCGTCCCTGCACAGTCGGGCCCGAAATCTTGTAACCATTGAGGTGCAATACGGGAAGCACGGCGCCATCGCGTACCGGGTTGAGGAAGTTAACTCCCTTCCAGCTCCCTTCGAGCGGGCAGGTTTCGGATTCTCCGTCGCCGATGACGCAGGCAACGACCAGATCCGGATTGTCGAAGGCAGCCCCAAATGCGTGGACCAGCGAGTAGCCGAGTTCGCCGCCCTCGTGCATGGAATTTGGAACATGCGGGCCACAATGGCTGGGCACGCCACCTGGCGTCGAGAACTTCCTGAAGAGTAGCCGCATGCCGTTCTCATCGGGAGTGATTTCCGGATGCACTTCGGTGTAACTGCCTTCAAGGTAGGAGTTGGCATTGAGCGAAGGGCCGCCATGTCCGGGGCCCGCGATGTAAATCAAGTTCGCATCATGCGCCTTGATGAGGCGGTTGAGATGAATGTAGATGAGGTTCTGCCCCGGAGACGTGCCCCAGTGCCCGAGCAACCGCGGCTTGATCTGCTCCGCCTTGAGCGGCTCTCGCAGCAAGGGGTTTTCGAATAGGTAAATTTGGCCGATACAGAGATAGTTGGCTGCGCGCCAATACCGGTTCATCTTGTCGAGCATGTCTGGCGCGAGCGGACCGTGAGGAACCGGAGCTTTAAGTTCGCACTTACCATTGGCGACGACAGCGGTCGACAAGTTCACATCAAAAATGAACTCTGCAGAAGCGGACTTGGCAAAGCACTGGCTTAGGGAGACTGGGCTCTCTTCCTGATCAACGACTGCTTGCTCGTTCGGGGTCATTCGGATGGTTCCCTCTCTATTTCGATGCCGCTGCTCTAAAGTTATTCGGGAACGATTGCGAATCGAGCACAGTTCCGCATAAGCAGCAAATTGCACTCTGCAAGCGCCACGGAACTCACTTAAAAGTATGTTCCCCTGGAGATCCGAACTCTGAGCAGTTTTGCTCACCGAAGGGTGAAACAACGGTTTATTCCGCTGGGGGCTCTCGGAGTTCAGATATCATCGCGACCGGAACCAGCTTTCTATCGACGCAGGCAACCTTCTGAGTTCTGGGGCTTCGTTCTCAACTTGGGGACATCCTGAAAACCGATGGGTATAGGATACTACATAGTGGCTGACAGTTGATTCGGCAGCCGGGATCTGAAGGAAAGTCCAAAACGACTTGTTCGCGGAGAGTCCAGTCTGGAGGGGCGAAGGCCTGCGTTGACCAGACTGTTCTGCGAGGAGGCGAACGTGGCCGGTGCGAAAACAGCTCTGTGTCGACGCAGACTGCCCCGTGGTTTGATATTGACCGCCACTCCTCATTCGCTTCTGAATTGCGGACATAAAGGCATTCTTTACTTGTGCTCAAAAGGGTGCCTCGTGGTAGCATACTACATAGTAGACACTTGACTATGCTCAAGGATTCCCATATTTGCAGGCGGGGCAGCGCGACGCACGCCGAACTCCTTTTCACTCCACCGAGTCATTTCCCGCTCCCGCCTCCAGAATCGCTGCGTGCGGTGAGCCGTTGTGGAGAGCGAACGCATCCGGCGAACACTCAGCCGAATAACCATGATCGCCAACGCAAGAATGATGAACGGCGCGACAACATAGTCAAAATCCATGCATCACTTCGGTCTTCTTTTTGTGGGCGCTGCCAAGCGAAACCGGTCGTTTCTAGTCCGACCAAGCCTACCGGCGTAGACGCCCCAGAAGTCATTTGACATACCTACACGTCTATGGGTAGAGTCTTCAAATCATAGTTGTCTAGGGGTATAACGAATGGCAAAGAACGACCTGCAGGGAACCGGAAGGCGAAGTATTACAAGCTGACCGCTACGGGCCGAAAACAGCTAGCAGAAGCGTGAAAAGAAATTTGAACATCTGGTCAAAGGCGTCCGCTCCGTGTTGCGGTACGCGTGAGGTAGAGTTATGCCGCACTTTCGCCGTATCGCAAATCTCTTCGCGCGCTCCCGGATCGAGCGTGAGATCGATGCTGAACTGCAAGCGCACATCGCCATGCGGACCGAGGACAACCTTGCCTCTGGCATGACTCCCGAAGAAGCGAAGCGAGATGCCCTGGTTCGCTTCGGAAACCCGACTCTTGTAAAGGAACGTGCGACCGCAGCGGATGCGGTTTTAGTGTTCGATAGCATTCGCCAGGATCTGCAATACGGCATCCACGGACTGCTCAAGTCTCCAGGCTTCACCATCACAGCAATACTGACGCTGGCGCCTCGGTATCGGGATCAACGCCAGCCTTTACAGTCTCGCCAGCGGCATTTTGCGCCCGCTCCCGATTCGAGAGGTAGGCCGGGTGGGTGTTATTGTGGGCACCAACACCTCCTACGACGACGACCGCAGCCCTCTGAGCGCCCCGGAGTTCTTGTTCCTGCGCGAACAAGCGCAAAGTTTCAGCGAAATTGCCGCAGGCGATGCTTCCCGCAGCTTCAATGTTTCCGAAAGTGGCGAACCGGAGCGCCTGCGGGCATTTCAAGTTTCCCCTAACTATTTCCAACTGCTCGGTGCTACGGCCCAGAGGGGACGCACGCTCTTGCCCGGCGACGACCGGCCGGAACAAAAACACGTTGTGGTCGTGAGCCAGAGCGTATGGCAGCGGCGCTTCGGTATGGATCCTGGCATCCTTGGCAAAACCATGCAACTCGACGGCGAGAAATACACCGTGGTGGGGGTGATGCCGAGCTATTTCAAACACGCTTATTATCCCGTGGATCTATGGACACCGCTTACTTTCGGCGAGGATGAGCGGGCGCCACGCGCCGACGCACCGCGACAATACGTTGTCTTCACGCGCTTGAAGCCAGGGATAGCGATGAGTCAGGCGAAAGCCGAGGTGCAATCGCTCGATGCCCGCTACTCCGCGAGCCTGTTAAAGCACAGCACAGACTGGCGCGCTTCGGTCACACCCGTTGAGGATTACTTTGTCCCTCAGTCCATGCGTATCGCCCTCACGCTGCTGATGAGCGTGTCTGGACTGGTGCTGCTCATCGTATGTGGCAACATCAGCGGTCTGTTGCTGGCGCGCGGTCTCTCGCGCGAGAAGGAACTCGCCATCCGCAGGGCCCTTGGGGCAGGGAGGTGGCGCCTGGCAAGGCAACTGCTGCTGGAAAATCTGATGCTCTCGCTGCTCGGCGGCGGTTTCGCTCTTCTGGTGGCTCTTGGTGGAGTGCGTCTATTACGCGCCCGGTTGGACTTCAACGCCTACGGCGCGTTCATCGCCGATAAGATTACCATCGACGGCAGCGTGCTCGTATTCACCCTTGCAATCTCGATCTGCGCGGCCTTGTTGTTTGGCCTGTTGCCTGCCTTCGATATGACGAAGATTCGTTCGGGCTCACCTCTGCAGGAAGCCGACCGGGCTGCATCCTCCGCAAAAAGGCCCCGCCGGCTGCGAAGCTTTCTCGTGGTCGGTCAGATATCGGCGGCAATGATATTGCTTACCTGCTGCACCGTCGTAGTCAAGGGTTTGTACGATCTCGATAACCTTAATCAAGGCTTCGATCCAAAGCAGGTGGTCACTGCTGGTCTCGAACTTTCGCAGGGCATGTACGATAGCCCGTCGAAACAGCGCGCCTTTGTGCAAGAAGCCGTGCGACGCGTTCAAAGCCTGCCGGGCGTTCAACTCGCGGCGGCCACGACCGACCTGCCGATCAGCCTGGCACGCATGGTTCCGTTGAGCATGGAGGGCCAGCCAATCACAAAGCCCGAGGATCGCCCCTGGGCGCGCTACTATGCCATCAGCCCGGAGTATTTGCATGTGATGCACATTCAACTGCTCGGTGGGAGAGGATTTACTTCTTCCGATGACGCGGGGAAGCCTGCGGTTGCACTGGTCAATGAAGCCTTCCTCAAGCAGTTCGCGGCCAAGGGAGACGTCCTCGGCAAGCACGTGGCCGTAACATTTAATTCTTCAATAGGGCAGACGGCCGCTGAGATTGTGGGGGTGGTGGCGAATGTAGCTGACTATCAAGGGCAAACATCCTTTCAACCGCAAATTTATTTCCCCTATGCGCAATACCCTGATGCTCGTCTGACGGTTGTCGCCCGCACGAGCCTGGCCCCTGGGAGTCTGATTATGCCGCTACACCAGGTCTTTCGGTCTTTGGATAAGAATCAGGCGATCGATAATCCACGCACGATGATTCAAGTGGTCACCACCACCAACGGAGGCAACCGCCTGCTCGTCCTTCTGCTTGCGATCTTTGCCATTCTGGCACTGTTGCTGGTAGCTATAGGCATCTACGGGGTCATTGCGTTTACCGTGGGCCAACGAAACCGAGAAATTGGGGTTCGCCTGGCTCTCGGCGCGCATCGCCGGCACATCCTGTTCATGGTCTTGAAGAATGGTATTAAGCTGGCTGGGATTGGGCTACTCATTGGGCTGCCTCTTAGCCTGCCCCTCCCTCATTTGTTGGGAAATATTTTCCAGCATGTTCAAATACATACGGCTGCTGTGCTGATTGGGGTCCCTCTCTTCGTTACGCTCGTCGCCTTGTTCTCTACCTACGTACCCGCGCTGCGGGCATCAAAGATCGATCTGGTTCACGCCTTACGCTATGAATAAGCGATCGTCCCAGGACGCTTTGGACCGTGGGCTCCGCCGCCCACTCGCAATCGTGCGGAGGACGCCGCGAACGGTTCTTCTCGTGCTGGTGGCGTTAGCCCTCGGCCTGGGTGTCAACACGGCAATCTATTTTCGTGTCTACTTTGACTTCCTCACGCCCTATCCTCATGCGGATGAGTTGGTTCTGCTGAGGCCCGAGATGCGCGGTCCTGGGCAAGGAGTGATGAGCGAAGACTTTCTCCACTGGAAAGCGCAAACCACGGCCTTCGAAGGACTGAGTGCATCCACCGAAAGGGTCTTGAAAATCAAAACGCGAGACGGTTTGACAACGGTCGTGGCCAGCCTGGTAACTCCGGGGTTCTACCGGATGATGGGTGACCGCTTCTCCCTCGGAGACGACTTTGCTCCTGAAGAGGACACGCCCGGTAGGAAGCGCCAAGTGATTCTTACCAATTCGATGTGGAAGCGTCTAGGCTCCGATCCCGGCGTCATCGGAACAACTCTTTTTCTTGATCTGGAACCGTACAGCGTAGTAGGAGTTCTCGCGCCGGGTCAGCGTGACCAAGGTGGTTCCATAGCAATACCGCTGGTCCTTACGCCTGGATTAGCTCATCAGAACGATCTGCCTGTGAACGTCATTGGGCGCCTTGCACCAGGAGTCAGTATCCGCGAGGCGCGAGCGGAGCTAAATAGGAGCGTGGCTCAGCTACCGCACAGTGGCTCCGACGGCAACCATGTATGGAGCGTTTCGGTAGAGCCCTTTCGCAGAGCGGCGCTTGCGAACGACGGGAAGTTTTTGATCTGGCTCTTGCTGGGCGGGGTAGTATTCCTCGTTTTGTTGGAAGGCGCAAGTGTCGTCAATCTTCTCCGCTTGCAGTCGGATAAGGCCTATCAACGCCGGTAATGGAAATAGCGAAGCCGCGAGGCGTCCGGATGAATGAGGGGAATTGTGGGTAGGGGGCAGCATGTTTGAAGTGCGCAGTCTGCATAAACAATACCTTGGCATTCCCGCCCTCGACCATGTGAGCTTCGTCGCGCGTCCAGGGGAGGTGACCGGCTACCTCGGGGCCAATGGTTCCGGGAAATCCACTACGATGAAATTGGCCACAGGGTTGATTGAGGCGACCTCGGGAGAGATTCTCCTGGACGGACGCCCCATCAGGGAAAACCCCATGGCCTATCGGCAGCGGCTAGGTTATGTTCCGGAAGAGCCCCATCTCTACACGCACCTGAGCGGCCTGGAGTACCTGGTGATGGTCGCACAATTAAGAGACATGAAACGGAGCACCGCAGACGAACGCATCCATGGGCTTCTGCGCCTTTTCGGATTGCATGGCGATCGTGACGTTGCGATATCGTCTTATTCGAAGGGAATGCGGCAGAAGATTCTTCTCAGTGCGGCCTTGATGCACAACCCCGATTTGGTTCTGCTCGACGAACCCTTTTCGGGCCTCGACGTGGGCTCGTCCCTGATCCTGCGGAGCTTGATTCGCGAATTGGCCGCACGGGGCAAGATTGTGCTCTTCAGTTCGCATGAATTGGAAACGGTAGAGCGAGTATGCTCGCACGTAATTATTTTGCATCGCGGCAAGGTCGTGGCCGACGACTCCATTGAACGGTTGAGAATCCTGATGGAGGTACCGACGTTGGAGGGAATATTTTCTCAACTAGCGGTCGAGAGCGATTCGGAGTCGGTTTCACGAGAGATTGCGGACTTAATCCATGCCTAGTGAATGGAATTTCAGAAGAGCTCAGTTTCGTACGCTCTACCGTGTCTTCTTCCTGCGCGTGGTCGATCTTGACCTGCTATCGGCCGATGCGGATCTCACCCGGTTGATGGGACAGTTCGCTTCCATCTTCTGCACCTTCAGCTTCGTCCTCAGTGTGCCGCTCTTCCTGATGAATGGGGCGACGCTGATGACGAACAACGCATGGGGCATGGAACACTTTCTCATAGAAACAGCGATGACCGTGGCTGGGCTCATTACCGTCCTCAACTGGGACGCAGCTTTCCCTGACAAACGAGACTTGTTGATTATTGCGCCTCTGCCAGTGAAGAAGGGTTTACTGTTTCTCGCCAAGGTCACCGCTCTGTTCGCCGGACCTGCCCTGGCGGTCCTTGCGCTCAACATTTTCTCGGGCTTCCTTTGGCCCCTGCTCTTTCGCGCACAAGACAGCGGGTTTGTTGGTATGCTGCGCGCGTTACTCGCCTATTGGATCACTCTATGTGCAGCGAGCGCGTTCTTTGTTCTGACCGCTCTCGCCTTTCAGGGCCTGGCAGCTAATCTACTTCCGCGACAGATGTTTCTTCGCCTCTCAGCGCTTTTTCAAGCAGCGGTCATGTGCGCCCTGCTGAGTGTTTATTTTCTTGAGCCCTCTCTCGAATCACCTGCAGCGCTGACTGCGCCGCAAAATCAACGCCTGCTCGCGTGGCTGCCCTCTTATTGGTTCCTGGGCTTTTTCAATCAACTCAACGGGTCTGATGCATCCTGCGCTGGCTCCTCTGGCGCCGCGCGCATGGATCGGTTTGGGCTGCTGCACCCTTGGCGCAGGAGCGGCCTTGCTCCTATGCTATTACCGGTTGATGGGCAAGATAGTTGAGCAGCCCGACATTCTGCCACAGATGCGATCGGTCTCCTGGGCGCCAAGATTCGGACATCCGCTCACCGAGGCGCTCACGCTGTTCAGTATGCGCACGTTGCTGAGAAGTCGTCAGCATCGCATGATTGTTAGTTTTTACCTGGGTATTGGCATCACCATCATCATCGGTTACGTGCACACGACGTCTGCAGCAATTGGATCTTCCTCAACGGCCGTGAGCGGTTGGTTCTTGTTTGCCAGCGCGCTGATGATGACACTCACGGTGTTGGCGTTACGGGTGGTGGCGTCGATCCCTATCTCACTGCAGGCGAACTGGGTAATCCGCCTCACGCAAATTCGGTCTGCCCTGGATTACCAGAAGGGAGTCCGCTTTTCCTGGCTGACTCTGGGGGTGACTCCAGTGTCGCTGGTCATGGCAGCATGGCTGATGTTGATGTATCCCTGGCGCCCTGCTTTAGGTCATTTGAGCTTGATGGTGTTGCTGGGAGTTCTTCTGGTCGAACTTTGCCTCTATACATTCCCCAAAATACCGTTCACCTGTTCCTATCTGCCGGGTAAGGCGCAGATCCACATTTACTTTTGGGTTGGCCTGCTGATCTGTATAAAACTGTTGAGTCAGGCAGCCGCGTTTGAAAGCCGCCAATTGTATCGTCTGGCTCACTGCCTGATTATGCTATCGGCCTTCGCCATAGCAGCGCTGGTAATGCGGTATTTGAGCGGAACGCGCGCCTCCTCTAGCGAAGAGCTACGGTTCGAAGAAGAGTATTCCGCTCCCGTAACCACGTTAGGCTTGTAGGGAACTCGGCCGGCGCTATTTTCGGTTGCTAGAAGCGCCACTAGGACGCAGAGACCGAGGAATGAATGGACTTCGACTATGTTGTCATGCCGGCCATCCTTATAGCGATCGCGATTGTGGTTACGTGGTTAGCTGTTAACCGTATTCGTTCGGTTTCTGCAAGGCCTTACCGCTTATGGAGGAAGCTAACCGAGCGCATCGTTCTTTCGATCAGCGTTCTTTTAACAGTTGCCGTAGCAGGAAACAGCTTGTTCAACACGATAGCAATGCATCGTTTTTGGGCCCTTAACCCCTGTCCGGGCGATATCTATACCGTCAACGGCCATAGGATGCACATCTTCTGTACCGGGAGCGGCTCACCTACCATCATCCTTGAGGCGGGGCTAGGCAGTGACTCGCTCATTTGGGGAGGAGTACAACCGGCTCTTTCAAAGACCACCCGCGTTTGCTCCTACGATCGCGCCGGATTCGGTTGGAGTGATAGAGCACCGGATATTCGAGATGCTGACCATATTTCTGGTGATCTGCACCAACTTTTGCTTCAGGCTGGAATTACGGGGGACATTGTCCTGTTGGGTCATTCGATTGCCGGAATCTATATGCGCGATTATGCAGCGCGCTATCCGGCAAATGTGGTTGGGATTGTGTTCGTGGACGGTGCTACTCCTTTTCAAGACAAGAACCCGGCACTTAAAGGTGGGGGCGCGGGACCGCCGCCATGGCTCTTCAGGCTCGCAATGAGTGCAGGCGTTCCGCGCTTGTCAGGGATGTGTTCATGGGGTGCGCCGGGGGTTGACGGTCACACGAGGAAGTTACAGGGGGAAGCCAATTGCCGTGTGCATTTTAGCGCCATCTCAGCCGAAATGAACAATCTCGATCGGTCCAGCCAAGAGGCTGTTCAGTCTGGATCATACGGCGCGCTTCCAGTCCTGATCATCTCGCACGATCCCGCGAAACAAAGGTCGAGACATCCGACGGAGCAAGATGTGAATGCACAGAACGCCTGGAGCCAAATGCAGGAAGACCTCAAGAAGCTGTCAACACGCGGTCGCAGAATTGTCGCCAAAGGTAGCACACATAACATTATGTTTGACCGGCCGGACTTGATTGATAAAGAAGTGCCTCGGTTCATCGACCAGCTTCGGGGAACGGTTCCGCAACCCACAGATTACGGTTCCACGATTACTGAATAAGGAAACCTGCAACCACGGCAACTTGCCGAAAACACAGATCGACGCCCGGGGAGATTGGTGGATCGAAATAGCCCTAATCGGAACGCATATGTCTGGGAAGACTGAGTTCTTGCCTGCTACGCACCGAACGATAAAGTGCACTTCCTTGAGCTAAGAGCGTTCTCTTTGGGGCCATTAGGTCTGGTCTTGCCGATGCTGAAAGAAATGTAAAAAGAAAATGAGCGATTTTGCGTCCCTGTCCGTCTAATGCTGTGAATTTCAGAGAAGATTGGGACGCGAGGCGAAGCTTAAGTCAACACCGGATTTTACCGAGTATATATATTTATGGTGTTGCGTTAACAGGAGCACGGTTGGATGCAAGCACCTCTTGTTGAGCCTGGCACTGAACCCTCGCCCGCCCTGGAGCCCACCAGAGAGCAGCAAGGTTGGTGGCACAAGAAACGTTGGCTAGTGCTTATCGCCGCAATCTTGTTGTGCACCCTAGCCACATTCCTGTGGCTGACTGGACACAACAAGGCGCCGGTCCCTGGCAGCCTGATATCCTCTTCCCCGCTGACACCAATGGAGAGTTGCGCCTGAAGGGTACGACCCAAGCGGTCCGCACGCGCTCTATACAAGCCCCACTTCTTGCTGGAGAAAAGGAGGGCACCCTTACGATCACTAACCTGCGAGCCGCCGGGTCCAGCGTAAAGCAGGGAGACATTCTGGTGGAGTTTGACCGCCAGGCCCAACTACGCGACTTCCTGGATAAACAAGCGCAAAATAGCAAACTGGCTGACGACGTATTGCAGGAGGTTGCCAAAGAAGGCGCCGCTCGCGCCAAGGACGAGACCGAAATCAAGGTGGCCGAAGGCGATCTGGCCAAGGCGGAACTGGAGATGCAAAAGGTCGAGTTGCTGTCGCGGATTGATGCCGAAAAAGCCCGGGAAACCTTGGAGGAAGCCAAAGCGACGCTGGATCAACTGAAAGAAACATTCAGTCTGAAGCGGAAGACGGCACAGGCCTCTATTCGCATCCTCGAAATCCAACGGGATCGTGCCCGCGAAACCATGTTGCATGCCCAGGCAAACGCGGCCCTCATGCAGGTTCATTCCCCCATCAGCGGGGTCGTTGTGCTCAATACGATCTGGAAGCAGGGAAACATCGGAGAAGTGCAGGAAGGCGATCAAGTGCGGCCAGGCGTGCCTTTCATGCAGGTCGTCGACCCTTCCGAGATGGAAGTGCAGGTTCCGGTCAATCAGCAGGATGTACTGGCGCTTCACGAAGGGCAAAAAGCGCGCGTACATCTTGATGCCTACCCCGACCTTGTTTGTCCTGCACAGTTGGAAGTAATCGACCCTATGGGAAAGCCCGGTGACTTTTCTCAAAAGGTGCGCACCTTTTCGGCTACCTGGTCCATTATGTGTACCGATCCGAGGCTGTTGCCCGGCCTTTCGGCGGCGGTAGACACGGTGCCCGCGGGCGCCCCCAACATTGCCGAGAATGCGCGATGACGGATCGATTCCAAAACGTGCTTAAGCAGCGCAAGGCCATGATCGTGTTCGCAGTCCTGTTCTTAGGCAGTGCCGGCATCTTTGGCTTGGTACGCCTCTCCAATCGATCCTCGACTATTCCAGCCTTCGAAGTGAAACGCGAAGAGTTCGTCGATAGCGTTCAGTTTCGAGGCGAAGTGAAGGCGATGAAGTCGTTGTCGATTTCCGCTCCGGCCGAAGCGGGTGAACTGCAAATCCTCAAGATCGCCACCAGCGGCGTCGAGGTGAAGAAGGGCGACTTGATCGTCGAGTTCGACAAATCGAAGACCGAGCAGGATATGGCACAGGATGGATCGGCCCTCAAATCGGCCGAGGCAGCGATCGACCAGGTGCGGGCGCAATCGCGCCTCACCGAAGAAGAAGACATGACTGCGGTTACCAAGGCTCAATACGATGTGGAAGTGGCAAAGCTGGACGCCAGCAAGCAGGAGATCGTATCCAAAATCGAGGGAGCCGAAGCAAACCTGAAAGTGGCAAACGCCCAGCAGAAGCTGCTTGAAGTAGAAGCAAAGTTGAAGTCAGATCGCGCGGTCATCCACGCAAACGTCGATAGCAAATTGGACGCGAGCAAGAAAGCGGCGTATGACCTCGCGCGTGCGCAGCGCTCCCTGGCAACCATGACATTGGTCGCGCCTTCCAGCGGGCTGGTCAATCTGGTATCGGTTTGGCATGTGGGTAATATGGCTCCGTTCAAGCCGGGGGAGCGAGTCTGGGCGGGGGCGCCGATCGCCGAACTACCAGATGTTTCCACTTTGCGGGTCTCGGCGCGAGTGGACGAAGCGGACCGTGGCCGTCTTGCAGCCCACCAATCCGCGACCGTTCAACTGGATGCGATTCCTGAGCGGCAGTTTAGCGGCAAGCTCGAGCAGATCGGGACCATCGCCACCATGGATTTCTCCGCAGGCTGGCCCATACCCAGAGATTTCAATCTCCAGATCGCGCTTGATCAGAAGGATCCGCGCCTTAAGCCCGGTATGACGGCGCAGATCACCGTAATCGTTGACCGCATTCCGAATGCGATTGCCATCCCGGTGCAAGCCTCTTTTCAGAGATCTGGTCAGACGGTGGCTTATGTCGTCGATGGATCAAAATATCGGGAACAGCCGATCGAGGTTAGCCGCAGAAGCCGCGATCGCATCCTTGTCTCCAGCGGTTTACGCCCCGGGGATCGAGTGGCCCTGCAGGATCCTTTAGCCAAAGATTCTTCGGTAAAGGAGTGAGGAGGCACGCATGAAGCTAAGGCCTCTTACGCGCTGGTCGGCCCTCGCGGCAGGTCTTGCCGTGGTCATCCTGATTGGATTTGAACTGAGCCGCTCCCGCCTGGCGATCGCAAGCGATGGCATTCCCCTGGCCCAGGTTAAGCGCGGCGACCTCGATCTGAAAGTTCATGCTGACGGCGAACTGAATGCGACCCATACGATGATGCTCACCGCACCGGCGGTTGGCGGAGGCGCGCTCGAGATCACTCGACTGCTGGCTGGCCGTTTGCCGGTAAAGAAGGGCGACGTGGTGATCGAGTTCGATCCCAGCGAACAGCGCTACAAGCTGGAGCAGAGCCGCTCGGAGTTATTGCAGGCCGAGCAGGAGATCACCAAGGCAAAGGCAGACGCCGCAGTGCTTAAGGCCCAGGATAAAGTGGCGCTCCTCAAGGCCCGCTACGATGTCAGAAAAGCGGAACTTGATGTGCAGAAGAAAGAAATCGTGAGCGCGATCGATGCGGCAAAAAACGACGCCGCCCTGAAGCAGGCAAAGCAGCTGCTGGCCGAGCTGGAGAGGGACATCGAATCGCACGACAAGTCGGGGCAAGCCTCGGTTTATTTGGCCCAGGAGAAATACAACAAGTCAAAACTGGAGATGGATCAGGCGCAGCAAAATATCGACAAGATGAGTGTCACCGCGCCGATGGATGGACTGATTTCCATTCAAAAAAACATGGATGCCTCGGGAGGGTTCTTTTTTACCGGCATGTCGGTGCCGGATTACCATGCCGGCGACCAGGCGCAAGCGGGAAGCGCCATCGCCCAGGTAGTCGATCCAACAGAACTGGAACTGAAGGCGAAGATTGGCGAGCGTAACCGCAGTAACGTCAAGCAGGGTCAATCCGTGGAGGTAGTGTTCGATGCATTGCCTGGCCGCACGTATCACGGCAAGGTCAAGCAAGTCGGCGGAATGTCAACCCGTGAATTTTTCGAGGATGACAGGCGCGGCGGCACCTTCGATGTCACGATGCAGCTTTCCGATGCGGATGCACGCCTGCACTCGGGGATGACTGCGCGGCTCTTGTTTCTTGGTGACACCAGAAAAAATGTGTTCTATGTCCCTCGTCAGGCGCTGTTCCTCAAGGATGGCAAGCACATCGTTTACGTGAAGCGTGGCAAGGACTATGAGCAGAAAGAAATCGAGATCAAGGACGAAACGGAAAGTCGCGCTGTTATCGAAGGATTGAGCGACGGGACTTCGGTTGCCATGATCGATCCGACGCTTCCACGAAAACAGCGAAGCGCCGGCACTTCCGCAACGCCCGGTGGAGGGACACCTTAGATGTTCAAGACACAGGGAAGCACCTCGCGCTGTTCGCTTCGACTTCGGCTACCAGCAATGGGTTCGGGATATCCAGCTCGGCATACAGAACCTCATGCTCCACGGGCTTCGTTCACTGTTGACCATGCTGGGCATGATCTTCGGAGTGGCGGCCGTGGTTGCCATGCTGTCGATTGGTGCCGGCGCCAGGCAGAAAGTGATGGCGCTCATTGAACAGATGGGTGTGCGCAATCTCATCGTGGAGGCCAAGGAAACCACCGAGTGGCAGGCGCATCAAAAGATGCGCAAGATCTCTCCCGGCTTAACTCTTGAGGACTATCGCGTCATCCTTGATGACGTTGACGGCATTCAGGCATCGACGCCCCGCAAGCGCGTGACCCCGTCCAAGACCATCCCAAAATCGCAGCAGGATGTGCCGGCCGTCTTCGGAGTGGAGCCGCAGTACCAGCAAATTGCGGGCCTTCACCTGTTGAGCGGTAAGTTCTTCGATCGTCAGGACGAAGATCGTGGCGCTTCTGTCTGCGTATTGGGCATTGCCGCCAAGTTCAACCTGTTTGGAGCGGCCGATCCGATCGGTCAATACGTAAAGGTGAATGAGCAATGGTTCCGCGTGATCGGCATCGTGAGCCCGCAACTCAGCGCGCAGACCGAGGTGGCGGGAGTGCCCACCGAAGACCCCAACAACGTCATCTATATTCCCTTCCAGGCGTCCATCCTTCGCCTGGAAGACAGCTACAGCGAAGTGCGGGATGAAATTGATGGTATCTATCTCAACCTGCGAGAGAACATCGACATGACGGCAGCTGCACAAGTGGTCAGCGCCGTTCTCAATTCCTCTCATCATGGCGCAAGCGACTTTAGTGTCATTGTCCCTGCCGAACTTCTCGCCGAGCAACAACGCACGGAGCGTCTGTTCAATGCCGTCATGGTCGCGATCGCGTCCATCTCTCTGTTCGTTGGCGGTATCGGAATCATGAACATCATGCTGGCCAGTATCCTCGAGCGCACACGAGAGATTGGTCTTCGCCGCGCAGTGGGTGCACAGCAATCGGACATCATTCGACAGTTTGTCGTCGAAGCCACCACCATCTCGTTCACTGGCGGAACGGTGGGTATCATCTTTGGCTTCATCCTGTCTCGTATGATCGCCTGGCTGGCTGGATGGTCGACCATCGTAACCGCAAGTTCGATCGCACTTGCTTTTCTCGTTTCCATCAGCGTAGGGCTGGTTTTCGGGATTTATCCTGCGATGAAGGCGGCCCGCCTCGATCCGGTAGACGCAATCCGCTATGAATAAAGTTGAATTACGAAGAGCACACCTTATTGAGTAGATTTCGATAATATTCCGGAGCGACACGATGGGTCTTTTCCGTATTGCAATGTCTTGTTTGCTTATGTTGGCCGCCATCCTCCCGGCAGATGCACAGTCACCTGAAAGCTATTCGGCCCTGCTGACGTCACGGGTCAAGTCCGGCAAACTTTCTCCTCCAGCACACGTGCAAGATTACGTAATCGATGGCAAGTTACATCTTCGTCTTCAGGATGCGGTGCGCCTGGCACTTGAAAATAACAGCAATATTCGCATCCAGGAAACGCAGGTGGAAGCGCAGAAGTTTTCCCTGCTTGGCGCCTATAGGCCGTTTGATCCCTTGATCCAAAGCAGCGCGAATATCAATCGAGTGTCGTATTCAGGTTATACGCAACTGCAAGGTGTGGGACAACACCAGCGCTCCTGTGAATACGCTTAGTCAGACTGTGCAGGCCAGTTATACGCAGACGTTCATGACCGGAACGAATATATTCGCCAGTTTTTCCAGCAATCGAACTTCCACCAACAGCGACTTTTACTTTCTTAATCCTTACGTCAACTCAACGCTGACCCTGCAGTTTACTCAACCTCTCCTGCGCAATGCCGGACGCTTTGCCAATACTGCTCCTCTCATCATCGCTCGACGGACTCTTCAGCAATCGCGTGCCAGCTTTGAGGCGCAGGTGAACGACGCTATCCTGCAGGTTGTCACGCAATACTGGACAGTTGTCCAAGCACGCGGAAGCTTCGATGTCGAGCGGAGGTCTCTTGACTTGGCTGAGAGCAGTTATCAACATGACAAGCGTGCTCTGGAACTCGGCGCCTTGCCACCGCTCGATATCTATCGCTCCCAATCTGAAGTGGCTGCTCGTCGACTGCAGGCCATCCAAAGCGAATACGTTCTTAAGCAGGCGCAGGAGGCGTTTCGTTTTACCATCGGTGTGGATCAGGATCCAACGTTGGCCGCGCTGGAGCTGGACCTCGTCGAGAAGCCGGAGCCAGAGGGAGAGATCGAGGATGTCGATCCTGTGGAGGTCCTAAGAAAAGCGCTCAGCGCTCGTCCGGAGATTGCCGCGGCTAACGATGCTATCGCGAATGATGAAACCAGCATTCGACTCGCCCACAACGCCCTGAAGCCTGACCTGTCGCTCACTGGCTTCTATCAGACCAACGGCATTGGGGGAAATCAATACGACCTGAACACAGGGCAATTGATCAGTCCGGGTGGCTTGGGAACATCGTTCAGCCAAATGTTTGGGTTTGGCTTCCCGGGCTACGGGGGCACACTCACTCTGAACCTTCCGATCAGGAATCGAGGCGCAAAGGCGAATCTAGGTACTGCGCTGGTAGCGCGGCGCCATGATCTATACACCTCTCAAATAACCCGAGAACAGATAGTTCAACAGGTCAAAGATTCTGTTCATCTATTGGAAGAGGCGAAGCTCACCCTTGCCGCGGGCAAAACATCTTTGGAGCTTGCCCAGAAATCGCTCGCTGCTGATCAGCGGAAATACGAACTTGGTGCTGAGACGAATTTTTTCGTCCTGGATTCTCAAACCAAACTCGCGCAATCGGAGCTCGAGCTGTTGCAAACGCAGATTAACTACCAGATCGCACGCGCCACTGTCGATCGCGCGACAGGCAGCTTGCTTGAACCTTATCATGTGCAAATCGCCGAGCTATCGCACTAACCGCAAAGAAATCCTGACCAGATAGCATCATAACCATCCTTCCCTTCGTGGATTTGCGATCAGGTGAGAACCTGGAACCCCTAGCTCTCTTTCACCATCAGTACCCTGGTGAGCGGGATCAGCATACGTTCCGGGTTGAACGCCAGCCTCGCAGCTGTGTCCGCTTCCAGGCGTTCGAAAAATTGAGCGGCTCGTGCATCGGCCCGGCCACCTTTCAAGCTGCCGGCGAGGCTGGGGAAGACGAAGCCCGCGTGAAGGCGGCCCAGTGAGCGGCGAATGCCTGGGCATTCCCATGCTGTTCGAAGTCTGACCAGAAGTGGTCCTCGCCGAGAAAGATATCCAGCTCCTCCAGACGAAGACTGCCGAATCGACCCTCCGATCCAAAAGGAGCCTCAAAATCGGCTCGACTGCGGCCGAAAGTCGGTATAACCATCCGCTGTATTTCTTCGCCCTCGAGAAAACCCGTATCGACCATGTCGAGCAGGGCGGCGTACAGGGCTTTGAGCAATGGCCGTCTGCTCAGCGTCCCCCAAGCTCATCGTGCTGGTGGTAGTTGGGATAAGGCGGTATCGCCGGCGTAGGCACGGGATGCTCCTTGAGCTGCTCCAGCAAGATCGAAACCGCGCGCTCCAGCTGCGGGTCGTGACCAGCCGCTACATCCTTCGGCAGCTCTTCCACCTCCACGTCGGGCGCGATGCCGTGGCCTTCCACTTCCCATTCGCCGTTCAGACCATAGATCGCATAACGAGGCGCGGTGACCGTGCCGCCGTCGATCAGCACCGGGTAGCCGCCGATTCCCACCAGCCCTCCCCAGGTGCGAACGCCCACCAGCGTGCCCAGGTTCGCCTTGCGGAAATACCAGGGCATCGCGTCGCCACCCGAGCCGGCCGATTGATTGATGATCATCGCTTTGGGTCCGAAGATCGCACCCTCCGGATCGTGCACCGGCTTGCCATCGCGTTCAATCGCGCCACTCAGTATCTTCTGGCCCAGCACATTCACGATGTAGTCGGCGATCAGGCCTCCCTCGTTGTAACGCTCATCGAGCACCACAGCCTGCTTATCGAGCTGCGCAAAAAAATAGCGATTGAAGTTCGAGTAGCCGGCCCCCGCCGTGTTTGGCATGTAGATGTACGCAACTTTGCCGCCTGAGAGCTTATCCACTTTGCGCCGGTTCGCCTCGATCCAGTCGATGTTGCGCAGGCCTTTCTCAGAATCCACCGGCACCACCGTGACGTCACGTCCGTCGCTGCCATCTGGCTTGGTACCAACACGCACCACTGTCTGCTTCCCCGCCATGCCGTCGAAGAAGCTGTTGAGGTTGTCT
>CAWBRJ010000019.1:0-10241 GCA_963790935.1 uncultured Acidobacteriaceae bacterium
TGCGGGCTGACGGTCCTACCAGCTTCGTGTACTCTTCGCGAGGGAAGCGGGAAAGGGCACGGTCGAGTTCACCCGGCGGCAGGGAGCCGCGGTTTAACAGCATCGAGGCGATGTAGCGTCTCCGATCGAGCACTGGGTGGAGGAAGGTGTCTCCATCCGCTGCCGCCAAATCCTCATCCAGGGTCGGAGGAAACCAATCATAGTGAGAGACGTCACCAAAGTTGGCGAGCGACAGCCACGTCATCCCCGCGCGCACCACCTCGCTCGGAACAAAAAGTTCGCTGCTCGGCCAATGGCGCACAGCTGGGTCAGAGTCCATGGCGAGCCTACGCCGATGCAACAGGTTTAACGCTCGAGAAGAATGAAAGCAGACGTTGAGCAGAGCGAGCCTGGCTTCGCTAAGAGGATAGACATCCCGCTGATACGGCATCCAATGCCATCGGTCGAAGGTTTTTGAGATCGGCAAGGCAATAAGATCGGCGCCTTTTTCCATTGCACGCAACGAACTTCTCCAGAGAACACTGCACGAGGCAGTCATACTCCACAAACAGGTAGTAGTCGTAACCTTTGCAATGGGTCAGAAACTGATAGTGGGCGTAATCCGGATTCCACCACAGCACCCCACCAGCACCAAAGCGCATCGCCAGCCCCGCGTCTTCAAGGTCGGCGCAGGTGAAGCGAATGACACGCTCGAACGGTATCGGTCCAACCGGGCCGCCGGTTTCATCTACCAGGACGTAAAAGTCCATCGAGCCGGCAGCCTCCGCCAAGCGTCGCGCCTGGCGTTCGACGAACTTATCCCAGTTGTAAGCTTTGAAAACGACAGCGCAGTTTGGAGCACCCGTGGACATACCGTCCTCTCCTCAACAACCCAATTCCGGCGTGGGGACCGCCGACCTTACTCGACTGTAACTTCTGCAACCGCATGCTTCACGTCTGCATACACAAGAGGCACGTGCTGCTCGCCACGCGACGGCTCTTGCCACCCGCTCCAGCGCTTCTTAGTCCCTATCACGGTGTTAAGGCATTCGCTGACCTGGTCAACCTCATGATCAGTCATGGTATCGAAAAGAGGCAGGCTGATCATCCTCGCGGAAACATCGTCGCAGACCGGCATTGGACCCGCTACACACATTTTCTGGAAGTACGGCTGCTCCAGTAAGTGAGGACTGAAATAGGTTCCGGTCGCGATCCCTCGATTGGCTAATTCCTCGCGGACAGCCACCCTCTGCCCCTTCAGTGCAGAGGGTAATAAGGTGGGCACAAACTGATGCGCCTGGGTGCCTGGCGCTCGCAGTTGAAAATCCAGTTCCGGCAGTGCGCCGCGATAGCGATTCAGCAATGCCGCCCTGCGCGCCGTGATGCTGTCGAAGTCAGCGAGTCGTAACCGGCCAAGCAACGCATTCACTTCGCTGAGCTTGCCATTCAAGCCGGCCATGGTAGCCGTACGCGGTTCGCCAAAGCCGAAACTGCTCATGGTTCGAAGCCGGGCAATACGATCCGTATCCGCGCTATAGATCAATCCGGCCTCGCCCACCGCAAACGATTTGGTGGCATGCATCGAGAACACAACGCTAGCGCTAGAGCCAGTGCCGAATCCCCGGCCAAACAGGTCGAAAGTGCCCAGCGAGGCTGCTGCATCTATGACCACAGGCACGCCGAGTTGTGTCTGAATCCGCTGGTAGCGGTCCAGATCGATCGGGTATCCGAAGGTTGCGTAGGGCATCACGACTGCAATCTTGCCGGCATAACGCGACAGCATCGCCGACTCGGCTGCCGGGTCGGCCGCCCAGGTCTGGGGATCGATGTCGCAAAACAGCGGCGTAAGGCCGCACCAGATCGCCGCGTGCGCCGCGGCTGCGAACGTGAAGCTCGGCATCAGGGCAAACTGTCCATTCTCGGCCTTGGGAGCGGTCTCCCCCACCGCTTCCTTGATCGCCAACATGAGCCCGATGGTCGCATTGCAAACGGTCGTGCAAGCGCCCCGGCCGCCGAAAAAACGCTCCAGCATTTCCTGTTCAAAGCGAGTATTGACCGGACCGAAATTGCTGAAGGTCCTACTCTGCTCGAGCGACCGCAGCTCGTCGACTGCAAGGGAGAGCTGAGGAGGCGTGGGACGAACCAGCGGAATCTTCATACCTCGAGCTCCCGGGCTGCGGCGACAGATTCCGCGCCGGCCGCCTCCCAGCCGTCGAGGTCGAAGGGTTCCACTCCGTAGTCCTGGTCAACGGACGGCGACAAAATGGCATCGACAATCAAGCCGCCTACGTCACTTTGCCACAGCCAGAGGCCATTTGCCTGGCCCCTGAAGCTGGGCTCACCACCAAGCTTTCCGTGGGGGACAAAGCCGGCGGCCAGGCCAATCGCAAACAAGTGCGGGAGCGGGTTGCCGCCCGCGTCCAACACCCGGCAATCATTGTCCACAAGCCGCGCCTGCGGGCTCGTTTCGGCGAGGAGGGGCACGGGTCTGCCGGCTTCATCGAAGACCGGTAATGCACGAGGCCGGTAACCGAGCGCAGCAATGACAAGAACTGCATTGTCGAGGACGTCGAGCGAAGCGGCATCGTCCTCGCCCAGGCGATGGAGCTGTAGGCGAGGTTCAGGCGGGCGTCCTGCGATGCCGCGGGCGCGCATGATCAACTCCCGCGAATCCAACCTGAATCCGCCCAGGCGAAACACACGCCCGCTGACGGGGCAAATATCATCGGGGCCAAATTCCGTGTATCCGTCTTTGAGGGCGGCCTCCGCGTTGGGATAAAAAATCCGCAATGGGCGCCGGTGCAGAAGGGTGACTCCGCCGGGCCCAAAGGCGACCTGGGGCATGCGATTAAGCAAAGCGTGCGCAACAGCCGCTGCGCTGGTTGAGCCACCGATGATGGCGACGCGTGGCGACCGGCCAAGGCTGCTGAGACGAGCAGAGACGGCGGCGAAACCTACGGTGCTGAGAACGTCGCCCGACTGCAATAGTTTGGGCCCGTAACGCTCGACAAGCTTGACGCCGGCCACGCTCTCACGCCGTAGGCGTTCTGCCGGTTGGGAGGCGCCGGTGGCGAGTACTACGTTGCGGGAATCGATGGTTCGCTCGCGTCCCGTCTCAGTATCCCGGATCAGCGTACGCCAGCCGTTTCCGATGCTCTCGGTCGAAATGGCCCGGTGCCGCTTCAGAACACGCCCATTGGGCGCGGCTGCAATGATTTCGTTCATCTCCTGCCCGACCAAAGCTAGAAACTCGCCCGCGCGGCGCAAGGGAACGGTACCGTCGCCTGCTGCCAGGAACTCTTTGGTGATGGGATGATTTCGTAGGTTGGCCAGTTCGCTTTCGGATGGTCCGGTAAGGCAGTCTGCAAAGGTGAAGCCAGTGCTGTCGGAGTTGATGCACCAGCGGCCGATGCTCCCCTCGCCGACGGCGTCCGACTCCTCTGCCACCGTGACACCTTCTCTTAGGAGGTCAGGGAGACGCCCGCCCCTATGCGCCGCGAGCAGAGGCGCCAGTCCCGCTGGGCCTCCACCGACAATAACTACACCTGTCCGACCAAAGCTCAAGGTCACCTGCTTCGGCGCGGCCTGCACAAGCAGACGACGCCCTAAACATCTGTGGGGGCTACTCTCAGGGGGAACACCCTCGGGGAATGGCTCCGCGAGATCCGCTTTGGCTCGCTAGCCCCGAGTATGCCGGGGTAACGTGCAAACAAGTGCTGGAAATCAGGACAACTTGCCTAGGGCCAAGGAGAGTTCTTGCTTCAAATAGTTCAATCAATGCCTTGCAGAACGGTAGTTTTTCATCCGCGCCCGAAGACTGCGTTTGCAGAAGAATACGAAACGATGAAACTTTTGTCATCTTAAACTTTAGTAACCACTTGTAACGTGTCGCGGTAAGTTGGCCACTATATATATGCCCCCGAACTGCAGCGGGTGCATGAGCCAAGTTGGGCAAGGTGCCGTCCCTCCGGGACTCGCCTCATAACCTTAGTCGTACCCGGCACTGCCGTGGCGGGGTACAGGCTGTTCCGTCCCTCCGGGACTGCTTCGTTGCGGCACCCGACGGCTTTGTCTGCTGCAAGAGCGAGCATGCGGTTCAACAAGCTCTTCGACCTCTAAAAACGTACCCGTTCTATAACCCCAGGTCCCTAAAGTGTCCCAAAAAACTTCAGGCTAATCGGGCAGTGCCCCCGCGACTGGCGCGAACTTGGGCGTTGTGGTTTTTAGGCGGAATCGTTCAAGCCAACCTTGTGCGAACTGATGTTTAGTAGTCACCTTTCAGGAAGTCTGACGTAACCCGGATCCGGGCAAGTGCTATTGCTTCACCAGGTCTGAACATATGTAATGACGACTGTCGCAAGTAACAGGTGCCAAGGGGAAGGATTAAAACCACTTGTCCTCCGTTACCTGAGCTTGCTAAGGTTCACCGATACAGAATCCCCCCCAAGCGGGATACCGAAACCGTGAAATCAGGTTTCACGGAATACTGATTGGGATTGGCCATGAAAATGGATGTTTTGACCTCGGATCTCTCGAATCGCCGCGCCTTTCTTCGCCGTGCAGCCGCAAGCGGCCTGTTTGTGCTGTCACCCCGGTGGCTAAGATCCCAGGGCGTGGGTCACGGGTCTGCAACTCTCTATGTTACGGATGCGACGGAGAAGTATGCCGAGCGCCCCGAATTGTGTTGGACTCCGGCTGCAGCCCGGGTAGGCGGGGCCACGATCGAGATCGATAGCACACGCCAGTTTCAGCCCATCCTCGGCTTTGGGGCTGCGCTTACGGACGCCTCCTGCTTCCTGTTGCACGGCATGCCCGCCGCCTCCCGCCAGGCGTTTTTGCGTGAGACATATTCTCCTGCGGGGCTGAATCTGAACCTGGGCCGCTGTTGCATAGGCTCCAGCGATTATTCGCGCAGCGTCTACTCCTATGACGATGTTGCCGACGACATGAATTTGGATCACTTCAGCTTAAAGCATGACGAAGCCTATATCGTGCCTACCCTGCGGGAGATCCGGGAGATCAATCCCAACCTCTTTCTGCTTGCCAGTCCCTGGAGTCCTCCGGGCTGGATGAAAACCTACGGAACAACCGCTGGCGGGAGAACCAAGGATAATTATCTCGGACCCTACACCCATTGGCTGTGGGATCTGTCGAACGAATCTATGTTGGGCGGATGGATGTCGGAAAGTTATCTGGACGTCTATTCCCGCTACATCGGTAAGTTTCTCAAGGGCTATGCGCAGTTGGGCGTGCCCGTGCAGGCGATCACTCCCCAGAATGAGGTGGATACCACCCAGAACGGAACGATGCCTGCCTGCCGGTGGTCGGCTCCCTTAGAGGCGGCGTTTGTACGCGATCATTTGGGCCCGTTGTTGCGAGCACAGCACCAGCAAACGCAGATTTGGTTGCTCGACCACAACTACCAGCTTTACCAACGGGTGGAATCGCAGCTCGAAGATAAGCAATTGGCCAAGTATGTGGATGGTGTGGCGTGGCACGCGTACACGGGTACACCCGATCAAATGAGCCTTGTACACCAGAAGGATCCGGGCGTTCCTTTTTATTGGACCGAGGGTGGCCCATTCATCGATGCCGCCGACTATGCCACAGATTGGGCCAAATGGGGCGGCGTCTTCACCGATGCACTGGAGAACTGGTGCCGCAGTGCGATTACCTGGAACCTGATGCTCGATCCCCGGGGAAAGCCTAACCTGGGACCTTACAATTGCGCCGGCCTGGTGACGCTGAAAGATGACGGAACCATCGTAAAAAGCGGACAATGCCACGCCCTCCGGCATTTTTCCAAGCATCTGCAGAAGGATGGGATACGCATTGCCACGGGCAGTAGTGATTCGGGGGTTCGCCATGTAGCCGTACGGAACCCCGACGGCGGCTTCGCCCTGGTGCTGACGAATCCTGGGGAAGCAAAGAATCTGCGGGTCATTCAGGCTGGCCAACAGGTCTCTTTTGCTCTGCCCCGCAACGCTGTCGCCACTCTCGTTTGGTGATTCGTAGGATTGCGAGGAGAGGATTCAGGCTCAGCGGCGTACTCACATGTCGAGCCGGCGGATGGTGGAGACGAATCAGCAGGGCTGTTCGCCCGTTAAGTGACAGTGTCGGTTTCCTGGCCAAAAGACCAATCGTCAGCTGTCTAGGAACTATTAACAAAACTTTAGGCACCTGACAAAGATGACCCTCGTCTTAGTTATTAACTTTTCTTTACGTTCGACTGATCCGGAAGCACTTACCCTAAGCTTTGTTGTAACTGTGACTGGACTAATCGCGTAACCGGAAATATTATTGCTTCACATTTTGCGAGGTAAGTAAACAACGAGAGGCAAACGGAGACAGTGAGACGGGACACACGATCAAAACAGGTCTTGCCACTGCCCCATCACCGAGAGGAGAAACAAATGGAATTTTTTGAAGAACGTCCCAAAGTCAATCTGGAGATCGATAAAGACGGAAAGGTTCTGAGCATAAAGCGAACTTATAAGTCGAAACCGATCGACACAGCCACCCGTACCGTCACCAAGTTGCCCCAGGGCGTTGAATAAATGGTAGGGATGTCATTCTGTGCACTTACACTGCTTTATGTAGCCGGCGCTATGCGTCTGCTACATGTGATGAGGCTCGATGACCAGCTTGGCCACATAGAACGCACCTCCCCCGGGGGGAACCACAACGAAGCACACGGTATAGCTTAGGAATCACTGGTCACTATTTTATTTTTGATTTGTACTGCCCGGCAAGACGGCCACGGTTCTTCGTTCCCACGGTTAGTTTAATCACGCACCCGCGGCGTCAAAGCGCCGCGGGCACGCAGTTTTTGCGCCTGCGAGGAGTGCATTTGTTCGAGACCGGCAACCATGCCAGGCTCGGCCGGGTGCCCTCCCAGCCGTTGCTGCGCTTGAGGCGGAAACGCCGCGGGCAGCCAATAGCTGCGACCTCAGTGTATTTGGCGGCTGCCGCATTCTTTTCCGAGCGCCAGCGGGTACAAATGTTGCTGAAGCTTTTCTACCTTGGATAGAATAGCGTTCAATTCCAGGGGTGCTCATGGAGCATGCGGCGGCCGGGATTCTTATCACGCCTAAAAATTTCTTAATCTTCGCCCTGCTCGTACTTGCTGCGTTTCTCACCTCATCGACCTCCGGCTTCGCTCAGGCGCCCGCTCAGGTAACTACAGTCCCAACCGGGGATCAGTCGCCGTTTCACCTGAAAGTGACAAGCAACCTGGTGGTTGTGCGCGTCGTCGTGCGTGACGCGCAGAATAAGCCGGTGGAAAACCTCAAACAGGAAGATTTCAAGCTCTTCGATCGGGGTAAGCAACAGTCGATCACGCAATTTGCGGTGGAGACCAGCGCTGCGGAGACTCAGGCGCCCCCGGTCACATCCGTCAACCCATCGGCTCCGGGCGTGTCACTTTCGACGGTACCGCGACGCTTCGTGGCATTGTATTTTGACGATCTGAATATGTCCGACGCGGACGTGGTGCATGCGCGGGATGCGGCTGATCGCTACCTCGAAAGCAACCTTCAGTCAACCGACCGGGTTGGCCTATTTACCTCCGGGAACAGCCTGTCGGATTTTACCGGCGACCCGAAGCAGATCCACGACGCCCTGCTCAAGCTCCATGCCTCTCCTGTGGCTCAGAGGCCCCACGATTGCCCGGAACTATCCGATTACCAGGCCGAGCAGATCATCGAGTTTGACGACGAAAACACCGACGCCTGGCAAGTCGCGAAGGATCAAGCTCTCAACGATCAAAGATGCAGCCAGGTGCCCACCGGGCCCGGCGAACCGCAAAGGTATATTGCCGTGCTGGCGCGAAAAGTCCTGGAGCAATCGCAGATACAGGCACGGGCCAACCTGGAGGAACTGGATAAGGTAGTGAACTATGTTTCGCGGATGCCCGGCCAGCGTGCCGTCGTCCTGGTTTCTCCTGGATATTTGTCGCGCAGCGAAGAATCTCAGCTGGACCAAACCATCGACCGCGCGCTGCGCGCGCAGGTGGTGATCAGTTCGCTTGATCCCCGGGGTCTCGCAGACCCCTTACATGAGAATGACGTGTCCCACACGTACATGTCGCCTTTCCTCACCGCGAACTTACATCGTCTGCGATCCGACAGAGAGTTTGCGGCACGAGACGTGTTGCAAGAGGTTGCGCAAGGGACCGGCGGCGAGTTCCTGCACAACATCAACGATCTGCAAGCTGGATTCCGAGTGCTGAGAAGCCCTTCCGGGTACTACCTGGGTTTCGATCCTAAAGATCTCAAGCCAGACGGTAAGTTCCACGACCTGAAGGTGGAGCTGGCAGAGAAGCCCAAGGGTTGGAGTGTTCAGGCGCGGCGGGGCTATTTTGCCCCCCGGAGTGAAGCTGAGGCCGAGACCGTTGCCAAGGCCGGCGAGGCAGGCGATCCGGAGGCTCAGGCAAAAGAGCAGTTACGGGAAGCTGTTTTTGCCAAAACCGAAATACAGCAATTGCCAGTCACGATGGACGTGAAAGTCTATTCCACCAAAACAGACGACCGTGAGCTTGCGCTGTCGGCGCATCTCGATACCAGGTCGCTGCACTTTCGCAAGGATGGGCAGCGCAACCTGAATATCGTCACGTTTGTATTCGCTGTTTTTGATCAAAAGGACAATCTTCTCCAGGTGCAAAAAGGGCAGGCTCCATTGAATCCTGTAGACGCGCAGCTCGAACAGGTTCGGAGCGCCGGCTTGAAAATGGATTCGAAGTTCGAGCTGAAACCAGGCGTCTACCGCATCCGCGAAGTAGTGACGGATGCAGAAGAACATCGGGTGACCGCTCTGTCCCGTAATGTAGATGTTTCCATCGAGTGCTGCGCACCGCGCGAAGTGGCAAGCAATCAACCCATCTCGCCCGGCAATCCACCGGCCCGTGCAAATGCTCCAACCTATGTCGACTATCCTTTGCCCAAGCTGCGAGCCGCGGTTCCTGCGTTGAATGGGATAAAGCCCGGCACCAGTCAGGATGAGCTGGCTTCGATTCTCTCCAGAGCCGGCGAAGCGACGCTCAACTCCTTGTCGAGAGTACCTAACCTGAGTTCTCTCGAAGACGTTTACTCGGCCGTGATGTCTCGCGCCGCGGGACCTGCAAACAGCGTTTTGGGAATGGAGGAAAGCCCTGCGCTGCTGGACCTGGAAACACAGCTTCAGCAGATGCGAAGCGTCGAATTTAATTACCTGCTGCTGTTCGATCACCACCCGGACGGGGCTACGGCAATCACGGAGTTGCGGACAGATTTCAAGAACCGTCAGGTCAATGCATCTGTGGACGGAGTGGCGCCGCGTGGGTTTGGATTCGCCTATCAGTGGTTACTCTTATCGCCAGCCAACCAATCGGAATTACGCTTCCGCTATCTCGGGGAGCAGAGCATGGACGATCACAAGACCCTCGTTTTGGGGTTTGTGCAGATTCCAACCCAAGTCAAGCTGCCCGGGAAATTCAAGTGGGCCGGCAAGGAAGAACCATTTTTCTTCCAGGGAATCGTGTGGATCGATCAATCCAGTTTTAATGTGGTTCGCTTACAAACCGATCTTCTGTCGCCGGTCCCAAGCGTGAACCTGCTACAAATGACCACGGATCTGCGATTCCGTTCCGTGCGCATTAAGGGTTACGACGCCGACTTCTGGCTGCCCTCTCAAGTGCTCATTCGCACAGAACAAGGGGAAAGCGTCTTGAACGAGCTTCATCAATATTCGAAATATAAGTTCTTCCACGCTGAGAGCAGACTTCTGCCCTGACTTATCGGCATATTCGGTCCCCCTCCTGGATCACGCGCGATGGTAACCACTCACAACGGGTACGCACGGGGCACAGCGGACTACACGTTCTGGGTAATGGCGCTGCCTACCGTGCCTTCCCGCGTCATCTTTCCCATTAGTTGACGCGCTCCTGGCCGCTTCTAGTACCGGAAAGGGTGATGGTGCGGGCTGCCGGTCACTGGTCAAATACAACCAGCCTCAGAGCTCTTGTTATGTGTGGAACCTGACACCGGAGCACAGGTGCGGGGCACGAGCACCGTGTCGATGACGAATTTGCTGCGAAGAGCTATCAGAGAAAGAAGTTTCAGTTTATGCAAAACGGAGAAGTAAGGTGAGCACACTGTTTCGAGCGTCGCCCGAAGCCAGGAGACTGTGGACCCGGGTTCTCAAGCGAGTTCATCCTGTCCTGGCGATTGATGAGCAGGATAGGCGGCGGCTCGCCCAACAGACGAATGATGCCTCTGCGACGCAAA
>CAWBRJ010000020.1:0-89571 GCA_963790935.1 uncultured Acidobacteriaceae bacterium
TGAAGGCGAAGCGAGTTTATCCGGATGGAACCTTCTTCTGGAAAGGTACACAGATCTTTATCAGCAAGTGCCTGGGAGGAGAAGTCATTGGCATGGAGCCGACCGACGATCGCTACTGGGACGTTGATTTTGCGCCTTCCCCCTGGCGCGATTCGACAGTCATAAACTCGTCCTGCAACCGATGCAGGACAAAGAGGAGTGAATGGCTATGGAAATGACGGCAGTGTGGGAAGAGAGGAAAAGTAAAAGCCCTTTCCCTCTCTTCCCACACTGCCTTGGAAAGCTCGCAAAAAACGCGTGCTTCCCACATTCCCACAGCCTCGGCGACGACTTGGATTTCCCTTTTTCTTCAAGCTCGTTTAACTTCAACCTGAACGAAAAGTGTTACCTACATGCCCGGTACCTTCTGTTACCGACATGCCCGTTCGCACACGAACTGAAAGAGATTGGGCTACCTCGCCGCACCGAGCATTAGCCCTGCGGATCTCACAACGGCCAATCCCTTCAACGAGGCGACGGCTCTATCCGAGCCAATCCGTTGGTGCCAGCCCCGGACTTCAGTCCCGGGGAGCGGGCTTTTAAGCCCGCGGAAACACTCGGCAAATAAATTCCCGGGCTTTAGCCCTGGTGGCTGCTCCCAAGCGTTTTGCGACTTTTTCCGCAGCCTCTTTAGCCCCTGCCATGGCACATCCCACACGAATGCCGGTCCGCAGGCAATTTTAAGCAATTCACGGATGCAACACTGTCGAGCTCTGTCTGAGCCCATCCTCCGAGAACGCGGTCAAAACGCAGATTTGGTGCGCCATCGCCACTATGTCCTGATCGCCATCATCGAGAAAGGACTCCAACTCGGCGCCTCGCTCTAGGCTTGTCTACAGATTCACTCCGTCTCCACCTTTGAAAACACAGATTTCATGCGCCTTGCAGCAAACTATCTCAAACCCCCACCTGCACTGCCACATCTAACCGGACACTAGTGAAGTCGGCCAGCTTTTACTAATCCAGTTAACTTGGACGTATAACGACTTTTGGAACAAGTGTCTGAGAAGTCTCGTTTTCAATAAGTTCGCCAGAGCCTTTTTGCTAAACAATGAAGTTACCTAAATTCCGTTTCACGGGAAGTTCAACCCGTTCTGCCAAATCCTGAATCATAAGCTCCGCCTGACAGTCCATTGCTCGCCCACGCGCCTTCACATAGAGCTCTGCCTCAGCATGTAAGGGATTGCCCGCAAACTGGCTAGCAACTCGCCTCGATCTTTCCCAGTAACTGCCATTGTTCCTGCAGAAACGGACCTCGAACGTCCGGTGGTTTGTGATCGAGCCTGTCACTTGTGACAGTTGTAAGCTGTGCAGCCTCTCGCTAGGGTGATGGTGAATATGGGGCCTTCGACCTTGACCCAGTTCAGCTCCGGCCAACTTACGGATCGACGTGACCTGCACCCAACGTCGATGATTTTGGTCCGATCAGCTTGATTCAACAGATGATGGAGAAAATTCCGATGAAATCAGCAATTAGCTGCTTTACACGTGTAGGGGCGCAAAAAACATGCGCGGCCCTGCTTGCGGTCGTGGCGTTAGCCTCAGTCGGCTTAGCGCAGACGTTCACCTCCGGGGAAAAAGGAAAGGTGAAGGGAACGATCATATCCCGAAAGGGCGACTTGGTTAAGGTCCAAGACGAGAAGCCGGGTCGTTGGCGATCGTTAAGATTACCGACGATACGAAAATTCTGCGCGACAAATCCAAGGTGTCCTTCCGTCGTCACGAAGACATGGACGTCACCGCTATGGTTCCTGGCTTGAAGATCAGTGCCGAGGGCGTAGGTAATGCGGACAACCAACTGGAAGCAAAGAAGATCACCTTCTCGCCGGATGTGTTCGCAATTGAAGTCGCGCAGCAACAGGAAATTTCCGCCAACAAGGCAGCGGCCAACCACGCACTGGCTACAGCGAACCAAGGCGTCACAGCCGCAGCCGGCGCGCAGTCCTCGGCAAATCAGGCGCAAACTACGGCTGATCAAGCAGGTCAGGTGGCAACCGCAGCCGGCGCAGTTGCGATTACAAATGCAGCTGCCGTTCAGATAGTGAACCAGCGCGTCTCTGACCTCGACAGCTACCAAACTGTCGCCGAGGCCGCGATCTTCTATCCTAGCGGCAAGTACACTTTGGATGACGCCGCCAAGGCCGATCTTGACAAGCTCGCTCAGCTTGCAACGTCGACCGATGGTTACCTGATCGAGATCGCCGGCTATGCCTCCAAGACGGGAACGAAAGAATTCAACCAGCAACTCAGCGAGGATCGTGCATCCGCGGTGGCAAACTATCTTCGCAACCAGGACAATATCCCGTTGAGGCGGATCGTTCACCAGCCGGGTTCGGCGCCACTCATCCTGACGCCGAGAACACCGACCCGCAAGGCCGAGAGCTCAACCGGCGTGTCGACGTCAAGCTCATAGTAAACAAGGGATTTACCAACGGCATGTAGTCGATTTTTCCGGCCGGCTTACGTAGCAGCTTCTTTCCCAGGTGCGTTGCCATGGTGCCTACAAATCCACCCGCAACGCATCTTGCTTCGTTTTAAAGTATGGGCCCAGCTCGCAACGGTAGTTCACGCGTCGTATCCTTTGAGACTCGGCGTTCGACGATCCAGACCTTAGGGGGTCTGCTGCTTGGCCGGCGGATCTTTGATCGCCTTTTCAAGCAACCTTATGTGATCATCGGAATCAGACAGCATGCCTTGAGCGCAATCAGGGATAACGGATGCCCCGCAAACTTGTACCGTGTTTACGACATAAATCGCGTGGTAGACCAGGGTCATCGAGACTGCGGTGCCTTTGTTGTCATCGATCCCCATCGTAGCGAGCCTAAGCTGCCATCCTTGTGTATTTCTATCAACCTCCTGATATCGGGGACTTCTCGCCAAAGCATCCCGAAGCGCACTGCAAAGCTGACCACCGACTATATCTCCAGGCAACGAGACGCAGTGGATGGCAATGTCGGTCTTGGTCGTTTGACCGAATGCTGCGGACGTTAACAAGACAGCAAGCGCCAAGCTTTTCATGTACAAGTAAGTGACAATTTGCTCAACTGGGTCAATGGCCCGTTTGGAGTATGACTACCGCGCGGGTGCCAGCAAAGTCGGCTTTTCAGTAAATTCCCTCGGCCCGGGCCGGTCAGGGCAGGCAAGTTACCGCAATCCCCGTTTTTCAGGACTGTTCGATTCCTTCTCGCCTGAGAAGGTTTTGCACGCGTATTTCTTGCCCCGCCCCAAATGATCGGGTGGCCCATGCGGCTACCGCGGGTGAAACATCTGTCCTTCCCGCGGTATCCGCCCCATCCTTCGCGCTTTTTGCGAAGGGTGGAAAGCAGTCCTCAACCGGCCGCGCTCGAGTTGTTGGTTTTGTATCAGGGCCCGACTTCAGTCGGGCCGTAACTGACTGAAAATACGTCGGAGAGATAAGGGGAAAGCATGCCTATCCCCCAGAATCGCTGGAATAGGTATCCCCTGGAGGATTGCTCTGCAGGCCAATCCGTAATTATTGAGTTGTCTCTGAACGAGCAACTTCCGCAGCCAGAAGTTCCATTACATCTGGAGCCTCTCGTCCCCGCACCAACAGGTCCATCATGAGCTTCATGGGGCGATCAATATGTGTGAAGAAGGCTTTGTACCCGGCGCAAAGATAGTTCAATCCCGGTTCTCCATCCGGAGTTTCAATAAATCGATTGCGCGGACATTCGCCATTGCAGGCGAACTTTACTTCGCATTCCCGGCAATAGCGAGGCAGGGAATCTTGTTTGGCATTCCCGAATTGTCGCTGCTTGTCAGACGCGACCAGTTCTACCAGGTGCTGCTCCTTAATATTGCCCAGGAGGAACTTTGGCTCAACAAAGTGGTCGCAAGAATAGAGGTCACCGTTATGCTCCAGCGCCAAGGCATTGCCGCAGGTCTTCGCGAAGATACACAAAGAAGGAGGCAGCCCCATCCAGGATGCCAACGCCGATTCGAATAACTGAACGAAGACGTCACCTACATCATGCCGCACCCACTCATCGAAAATCGCTATCAGGAACTGGCCCCACTGCTCGGAGGTGACTGTCCGTTCCGTGACCAGGCTCCCCTCCTGCTTGTAAAGCGGGCGCGTATGGTTGTTCTCGCCCCAACCCTGGTTCGCAATTTCAAGCAACTCGGGCCTGGCCCGCTCCACGATAGGAATGAACTGAATGAACTTTGTCTTTAATTCATCGCGAAAGAAACGATAGACCTCCAATGGATGTGCGGCGTTAGCCGCGTGAACCGTGCAGAGGATGTTGAACTCAACCCTATGCTGCTGCATCAGTCGAGCCGCCCGCATCACTTTGCTGAAGGTCGGTCCGCCGCCTTTGTCCACACGGTAGGCGTCGTGCATTTCCTGTGGACCATCCATCGACAACCCGACCAGGAAGTTGTTTTTCCGTAGGAATTCGCACCACTCCTCATTCATGAGAATGCCGTTGGTTTGAATAGTGTGTTCCAGCACCATTCCCGGGCGCTTGTATTTATGTACCAGGGTCATTGCCCGCCGGAAAAAGTCCAAACCCATCAAGGTCGGTTCACCACCCTGCCAGGCAATCGTGACCTGGGGATCGCGCTGAGACTCGATTACCTGTTTGACATAGGCCTCGAGTACGTCATCCGCCATGCGGAACGGGCTCCCGGGATACAACGTGTCCTTGGAAAGGAAAAAGCAGTACTTACAGTCAAGATTGCAAACGGCTCCGGTTGGCTTGGCCAGGACATGGAAGTATGAGGGAGCAGTACGCGGCCATACTTTGGGAGGTTCGGGCATCTTCCAGCTTCCTTGGGGCGCACACTGACGCTACGCAAAAAACCGCGCTATGAACAACTGGCACAAATAATAGTCTGTGCTGTTCGGGCTGTCATTTTTGACACTAGTTAACGCGACCCTGCACCTGTCACTCTTGCCAGTTGTTTCGCCAGGGCGGCAATCCTATCTTGGGGCGCAACCGAGATGCGTGCGCCTCTTCTCTAGAAAACACAGGCAAAGAAAACCAGAAAGAGCTTTGAAAGGAAATCCGCGATGGCACTCAAGGAATACAAACCAGGTACCGCTTTCAATGGTGTGATTGGACGTACATTCGATGTCTCCAGCCCGGCTTGGCCCGCACCGCTGCGGGCGAAAGATGGTGCACCGAATGTCCTGTTCATCGTGCAGGACGATACCGGCTTCGGCCACCTGGGATGTTACGGCAGCCCCATCGCAACGCCGAACACCGACCAGCTGGCGAAGGATGGCTTGTTGTTCAACAACATGCATACCACGGCGCTGTGTTCGCCGTCGCGCTCCTGCATTCTAACCGGGCGCAACCATCACTCGAACGCCATGTCGTGCATCACCGAAGGTTCCACCGGCTATCCTGGCGCAAACGCGAACATACCCTTCGAGAACGGGTTTCTCTCGGAAATATTGCTCCAGAACGGATACAACACCTACGCCATCGGCAAGTGGCACCTGACGCCGGCGGATCAGATGTCCGCGGCTGGCCCGTATGATCGCTGGCCCTTGGGGCGCGGCTTCGAGCGCTACTATGGCTACCTCGGCGGCGACACGAACCAGTACTACCCGGAGTTGGTTTCCAACAATCAAACCGTTGAACCCGAGAAATCCCCGGAAGAGGGCTATATCCTGATAGAGGACCTGACGAACAAGGCTATCAGCTTCATCGCCGACTCCAAACAGGTCGCGCCGAACAAGCCCTTCTTCCTGTATTTTTGCCCCGGCGCGGGGCACGCGCCACATCACGTGCCCAAGGAGTGGGCGGACAAGTACAAGGGAAAGTTTGACGATGGCTGGGACGCCTATCGGGCAAAGACATTTGCGCGGCAGAAAGAGCTGGGCATTATCCCGAAAGATGCTGAACTCTCGCGCCACGATCCCGACGTGCAGGACTGGAACACGCTCTCGGCCGACGAGAAGAAGCTGTATTCCCGCATGATGGAAGTCTTCGCCGGCTTCTTGACCCAGAATGACTACCACTACGGGCGTCTGTTCGACTTCCTGAAGACGATCGGCCAGTGGGAGAACACGCTCATCATGTTCATCTCCGACAACGGCGCCAGCGCCGAAGGTGGACCGAACGGATCGGTGAACGAAAACAAGTTTTTCAACAACGTGCCGGACTCGCTCGAACAGAACCTGAAGATGATCGACGAGTTGGGGGGGCCTAAAACTTACAATCACTACGCCTGGGGCTGGGCCTTTGCCGGGAACACGCCATTCCGCCGCTGGAAGCGCGAAACCTATCGCGGAGGCGTCAGCGACCCGTTCATCGTCCACTGGCCGAAGGGTATTAAGGCCAAGGGAGAATTGCGCACGCAGTATGCCCATGCCATCGATATGGTTCCAACGGTGCTTGAGGCGCTTGGTATCGAGGGTCCGACCTCCATCAAAGGTGTCGCCCAATCGCCGATCCAAGGCCTCAGCTTTGCCGGAGCACTGGACGACGCTAAGGCGCCCACGAACCATATCACCCAATATTTCGAGATGATGGGCCACCGCTCTATTTATCACGACGGCTGGCGCGCGGTGTGCCCTTGGCCGGGACCGTCCTTCAAGGAAGCGGGTATGGGTTTCGGCATGCCAATCAAGTATGACGAGCTGACCGAGTTGGATGCCAAGAACTGGGAGCTATATCACCTCGAGACAGACTACGCCGAGAACCATGACATCGCCGCCGAAAACCGCGCGAAACTGATCGAAATGGTCGGTACATGGTACGTCGAGGCAGGCAAGTACAACGTGTTGCCGATCGACTCGCGTGGCCCGGCTCGTGCTTTGGACGAGCGGCCGCAGATCGCGGTCGCTCGCGATAGCTGCACGTACTATCCAAACACGCAGGTCGTGCCGATTAACTCCTGTCCTCAGACGCTGAACCGGCCATACAGCATCACCGCGGATGTGGATATCCCGAAGGGTGGCGCGGAAGGCGTGCTACTGTCCTGTGGAAGCGTCCAAGGGGGGTATTCCTTCTACGTCCAAAACGCCAAGCTCCACTACGCCTACAACTACGTTGACAGCCAGTATTTTGACATCGAATCGACGGCGCCTGTTCCGGAGGGACGCCACAAACTGCGCTTCGAGTTCGAAGTAACCGGCAAACCAGACATCATGAAGGGCAAAGGCGCGCCAGGCACCGGACGGCTTTACGTGGATGGCAAGCTGGCCGGGCAGGGCGATCTTCCACTGACGATACCGATCATCTTGAGCTTTGGCGGGGGCATCCTGTGCGGAGCCAACACCGGTTCGCCAGTTTGTGACAAGTACGAACCACCTTTCGCGTTCACCGGCACAATCTACAGCGCGACCGTTGACGTGAGCGGCGAGACGATCAAAGAGGATCCAGACCACGCCTTCAAAGTGATGATGGCGCGGCAGTAGGCACATTCGGGCCGGCAGTCGAAATCAGGCTGCCGCTTCGTTTCAGAAAACTCAAAAACAGGAGATTGAACACCCATAGCAGCAAATAAACCAAACATCGGTTTCCTGCGGAAATGCCGTGCTTCTACACTCGCTGCCACGTGAGTGCGTTTGGTCGTTCCTGTCCCGGTATTCAAGTGAGGAGAAACATAATGAATTCTCTCGAAGAGAGTGTCGCAACGCCGGAAGTCTCGTCGCAGGAAGTCCGCCAGATTGCTAAGGAAGCATTCATTTACGGCTTTCCTATGGTGGCAAACTACCAGACGATGCACAAGCAGGCGATTGATACTGCCGGTCATGACTTCCGGGCGACCTTCAACACGATTGCTAGCCTTGCCAACGTGGCGACTCCGGACGACAAGTTCGTTGTCACGCCTAACTCCGACACGCCTTACTCGTTCCTTTGGATGGACCTGAGGGCAGAGCCGATCATCGTCACCATGCCGAAGGTTGAGGCGAACCGTTATTATTCGGCCCAACTGGTCGACCTCTATACGTTCAACGTGGCGTATCTCGGTTCGCGGGTCTACGGCAATGACGGCGGCACCTTCCTTATGGCCGGCCCGAGCTGGAGCGGACAAACGCCTCCGGGAATCAGGGATGTCATCCGTTTCGAGACTGAGTTTGCTTACATACTTTTCCGGACGCAGTTGTTCAATCCGGGCGACCTGGGCAATGTCAAGGAGATCCAGAAGGGTTACAAGGCGCAGGCGCTCAGCGCGTTCCTCGGGAAGCCGGCGCCGGCAGCTGCTCCGGCGGTGGCGTGGATGCCGCCAGCCGAGGACATGCTTGCCTCTCCTGCGTTATTCAACTACCTGAACCTGATGTTGCAGTTCTGCCCCACCGACCCGACCGAGATAGACCTGATGGCGCAGTTCGCAAAGCTCAATATCGGTGCAGGGAAAAACTTCGACTTCGGGAAGCTCCCGGCTGAACTGCAGCAGGCCGTCGTCGCTGGACTTGCCGATGTTAAGCAGGACGTTGAAGCGCTGATGCAACGGGTCAACGCGGGAGAGGTTGGCAGTTCAGATGTGTTCGGCACGCGAGAGTATCTGAAGAACAATTACCTCTACCGCTTCATCGCCGCGAAGCTGGGTCTCTACGGCAACACAGCCGCGGAGGCAATTTACATGCCCTATTTCGTCGACGCTAAACATCAGCGGCTCGACGCTTCAAAGACTAACTACACGCTTAGTTTCGCAAAGGGTCAATTACCGCCCGCCAAAGCCTTCTGGTCGCTCACGATGTACGACGGCAAGACCCAGTTTCTGGTGGCGAATCCGCTTCAGCGCTATCTGCTGAACTCCGCGATGCTGGGGTCGTTCGCCTACGGTGCCGACGGCTCGCTCACCTTGTACGTGCAGAAAGACTCACCCGGCGCAGCCCTGGAGTCCAACTGGCTGCCTGCGCCGGAGGGCCCCTTTTATGAAATGCTGCGAATTTATATGCCCGAAGTCGCAGCCCAAAATGGCACCTGGAAGACGCCGCCCATGGAGCCGGTGATTTCCAGCTAAGGAGAAGAACGAATGTCCGCCACAATTACACAATCGACTCGCAGCGCCACGCAGATCGCCGAAGATGCGTTCATCTACGGCTTCCCCCTCATCATGAACTACGGCATCATGTACGAGTATGCCGTCAACCCGAAATCGGGTCAGTACAAGGCTCCGTTTAACCAGATTTTCAACGAAGCAAATGTGTTCACGCCGAAGGATACTGCGGTCATAACCCCGAACAGCGATACTCCCTACTCCATGCTCTTTATGGACCTTCGCGCCGAGCCCGTGGTGCTCTCCGTACCGGAGGTCGAAACGGGCCGCTACTACACCGTGCAGATCGTCGACCTCTATACGCATAATTATGCGTATGTCGGCAGCCGCGCTACGGGCAACGAGGCTGGTTCCTTCATGGTCGCGGGGCCGGGCTGGAGCGGCCCAACGCCGCCTGGCATCAAGAAGGTGTTCCAGTGCGAAACCCTATTCTCCGCAGCCGCGTTTCGTACGCAGCTCTTTGGCCCTGCTGATATTGACAACGTGAGAAAGATCCAGGCCGGTTACAAGGTCCAGACGCTCTCGCAGTTCCTCGGTCAGCCCGCACCTCCTGCGTCCCCGCCCATCGACTTCCCACCAATCACCAAGGACCTCGCAAAGGCGGACCCGTTCGCCTTCGTGAACTTCATGCTGAGCCTCTGCCCGTCGCAGGCCGTGGAGACTGCGCTGCGGGCGGAGTTTGCGACCATCGGTGTCGAAGCAGGTAAACCATTCAACTTCACCAAACTCGCTCCCGGACTGGCGGGCGAAGTAGTGCAAGGAATCAAGAGCGGGATGGCTAAGATCGAGCAGAAGAGCGTCACCCTTGGCACCTCCGTCAACGGTTGGAGAACTGGCCTGAACAGCGGAAGCCGCGCCTACTACAAAGGCGACTGGCTGCTGCGTGCGGGCGTCGCGCTGGCCGGAATCTACGCCAACGATGCCGCCGAGGCGCTTTACCCCGTCACCCACACGGACAGCACAGGCGGGCCACTCGACGGATCGACCGGGAAGTACACCTTAACCTTCCCGGCCGGGCAACTGCCCCCGGTGAACGCGTTCTGGTCGCTCACGATGTACGACGGCAAGACGCAACTGCTGGTCGACAACCCGATCAATCGCTACCTGCTCAACTCGCCGATGCTTCCGGGCTTTACAAAGAATGCCGACGGATCGCTGACGCTCTACATCCAGAAGGATTCACCCGGCACGGGCAAGGAGGCGAACTGGCTGCCCGCACCGAACGGCGCCTTCTACATGCTGCTGCGGCTGTACTGGCCGAAGCAGGACGCGCTCGATGGCCGATGGAAGGCCCCGGGCGTCGAGAAAACGAGTTAGGCAACGCGTTCCCAGCGCAGGCGTGCTGCACCTACGCTGGATGGGTCCGCACCATTGCGTCGCTGAGAAGCCTCACATATACAAGGAGATGACACCATGGCAACCGAGAAACCACCCATTGAAACAGACCGCGACCGCTCGAAGCTCCCTCTGCCGGAATTGCCTTTTCGGGGTAAGATCGGCAAGACCTATCTTGAGTCTGAAATGGACTGGCCCAGGGTTCCAGCACCACCCGCGGGTGCTCCAAACGTTGTCGTCATTCTGCTGGACGACGTGGGCTTCGGCCAGGTCAGCACCTTCGGCGGTCCCGTGCCGACACCCGCGCTCGACAAACTCGCCGCGCGTGGCCTGCGCTACAACCGCTTCCACACCACCGCGATCTGCGGCCCTTCGCGCGCGGCGCTGCTCACCGGGCGCAATCATCACAATTGCGGTTCGGGCTTTCTGGTCGAGTGGGCCACCGGCTTCCCAAGTTACAACTGCATGATCCCGAAGACCACCGCAACCATAGGTGAGGTCTTGAAAGGCAACGGATACAGTACTTCGTGGTTCGGCAAGGATCACAACACGCCCGACTGGGAGAGCAGCGTCGCAGGACCGTTCGACCGCTGGCCGACAGGATTGGGATTCGACTACTTCTATGGCTTTATCGGTGGCGAGACCAACCAGTACTATCCGGTGCTATTCGAAAATACCACCGCGGTAGAGCCGGACAAGACGCCCGAAGAGGGCTATCACTTCATGACAGATATGACTGATAAGGCGATTCACTGGCTGCGTTACAACAAATCAGTCGCGCCGGAAAAGCCTGTCTTCCTTTACTTCGCCCCCGGAGCAGCCCACGCCCCGCACCATTCGCCTCGCGACTGGAAGGAGAAATTCAAGGGAATGTTCGATGCCGGCTGGGACGTCGTGCGCGAGGCGACCTATCAGCGGCAGCTCAAATTGGGAGTCATCCCGCCTGATACGGTTCTGACACCCCGTCCGGATTGGGTCAAGCCGTGGGATTCGCTGTCCGGCGAGGAACAAACGTTGTTCGCAGCGTTTATGGAAAACTTCGCGGGTTATCTCGCCTTCGCGGATAACGAGTGCGGTCGTCTGCTCAACGCCATCCAGGACCTTCCGGACGCCGAAAACACACTCATCTTCTTCATCGTGGGCGATAACGGTGCGAGCTCCGAGGGCGGCTTTTCGGGGACGGCTAACGAGGTGATGAATCTTAACGGCATCCCGTCTTCCCTGGCAGACAACCTGAAGATCCTCGCCGACATTGGCGGCCCGCATACCGAACCGCACTATCCGGTCGGCTGGGCGTGGGCTGGCAATGCTCCCTTCCAGTGGGTGAAGCAGGTGGCCTCTCATCTGGGCGGCACACGGAACCCGATGGTGGTCTCATGGCCCACGAGGATCAAGGACGCGGGTGGAGTGCGCCACCAGTTCGCGCACCTCATCGACGTCGCGTCCACGATCTTAGATGTCGCTCACATCCCAGCCCCGGAAAGCGTCAATGGTGTCGATCAAAAACCGATGGATGGCGTCTCCATCGCTTCGACCTTTGACGACGCCAAGGCTCGGCCTGTGCGCGAACGCCAATATTTCGAGATATTCACCAATAGGGCCATCTACGACAAGGGTTGGATCGCCTGCGCGCAGCATACACTGCCCTGGCGTCAGGACCTGGCCCCGGGCCATTGGGAGAAAGACAAGTGGGAGCTATATAACCTCGACGAGGATTTCAGCGAAGGCAACGACTTGGCGGCCAAATTTCCGGACAAGCTTGCCGAGCTGAAAGCGATCTTCGATGAGGAGTGCGCGAAGAACCACGTTTACCCGTTCGATGATCGTGGTATCGGCCGCGCCTTTGTGCCGAAACCCTCGCCTGGGGGCTCAGACCCTAAGCGCACCAAATTCACCTACTACGGCGGTGCTTCTAGGTTGGCCGAGACGGCGGCGCCCAACACCAAAAATGTTTCGCACAGGATCACCGCGCAGATCGATATGCCCGCCGGGGGCGAAGGCGTGATTTTGGCGGAAGGAGGCATATCCGCTGGATTTGCGCTGTACGTTCAGAACGGCAAGCTCGTCTACCATTACAACTGGTTCGAGCGAGAGCGCACGAACCTCGTCTCGAACATTCCCGTTCCGGTCGGCAAGTCCACCGTCACGATGGAGTTCGGCTACGATGGCGGCGGGCTGGGTAAAGGTGGCGAGGCGGTCATCGGAATCAACGGCAAAGAGGTAGGGCGAGCCCGGATTGCTCATACGGTCCCCGGCCGCTTCGGCATCGACACCTTCGGCCTCGGATCGGACACTGGTTCGCCTGTCAGTAACACGTATCAACCACCGTTTCCGTTTACCGGGACGGTCGAGCGCGTCGATATCGAACTGGGGCCTCGCAATTTAAGCACTGAGGATGAAAGCAAGCTGCATGCAATGCATACGGCTTTCGTTGGCACACACGACTAGCCAGCAGCCAACGTCTGCGCGTCAAGATGAGATCCGCGACGCCACGGGTTATCGGTATGTTCCCATAACCTTCTCCTCCCTTCGTGCTCTCAAGCAGACCGATTCGTCTCTTATATACGAAAGTAACCTCCGGAAGAGTACTCCGGTTCAAGAAAATGTCACGGCGCCTGTATCAGATCCCAGAGCGGGCGCATCTTGATGGCAAACGATTTCGGCAGGAGCGGGCTACTCGCGTAACGCTCCAGCCGGGCAGGTTCCGGCAGTTCTCCGGACTACTCGCGAGCGAAGGATAGCTGTTATCGCTGTCCGGTGTCACACCCGATCCCTGTCCAAAATCAGCTAACTCAGCATCCCGCCTCGGCGGGATCTTTTTATGCATGCCACTGTGCTTCTCAGAGCTCATCAACCTCTCCCCCGTTGCTTCTCCCTCGCAACTGAACCAACTTCCCAATTAACGGAGCCACTTATGCCTAAAAATCAAGTCAGCGACCCCATCACCGATCAGGAAATAGCCTTTGCCCACCTGGTCCTCTCTGGAACCATGACCGACCGCCGTGCCGCCGAAGCCGTGGGTCTCAACCCCGACACCGCCGCCTACACCAAAGCCAAACCCCGTGTCCGCGCCTACATGCTCGAGCACCGGGCCGCCATGCACGAACAACTCGTGCAGCAAGAGGCCGAGGAACTGCGCCGGCTGAACCTGAGCCGCGAGCAAGTCCTGGCCCGCCTCTGGGAAATCGCCAACCTGGACCCCGAAATGACCCGCAACAGCGCTTCCGCTCAGATCAAGGCCCTCGCCATGATCGTGGCCATCGAAGGCCTGATCCCCTCTGGAATCACCAACGATCGCCGCGCCGGCTCTTCGGAGAAGAAATCCGCTCGTCGCCGCCCTTCCGCAAGTCGATACCGCCACCTGGCTTCGCGAGCAGCAAGGGAAAACCACCGGCCCCCAGCCCAGCCCTGACCTTGTCCGAGACGAAGATGGGTCTGGCGTTCCCGATCCTCCACCCGGCGTGGCGGCAGACGCGCCTTCGGACCCCGGTCCTACCCCCGGCCCTGACTTTGACTCCAGCGAATTCATCTTCGCCCGCCCCCTTAGCCCCGCGGAAACGACCCCGTCAGCGCCTCATGCCCCCGTGTCCTCTTCTGCTCCAGACACCAGGGTTCCTGTCTCTACAGAAAAGACCCCCTCTACCTGGCGCCTGAGACTCTAAACGAAACGCACGCGCTGCCAATGCCCCCAAAAGACCAAAAAGGATCGAATTTTATCGAACTTTACAAAAATCGAGGACAACGGAACCTTACTTGAACGTCGTGGTGTCTCCTGGGTCCGGTCATTTCGACGGCCGTACATTAGTGGCTTTGATGTACTGGTTGCCGAAGCTCTCAATCTGATACTGGCCGCTCTTTTTATCGAAGCGGAGTTTAGCCGCAGCCATAATCTGGCCACTACCTTTGCCCTCGGAGTCGAGCGTCACCTGTAGATAACCGAAGGAGTAGTCGGTGGAGCGCCCATTATGATAGAGCTCGCCGAAAGGAAGAATACGAGCAGTAATGATCGTTATGATGGTGTCGGCGCCCTGGGTGCGTTTGCGTGCGATAGCGATCTGATTGCCCGTCGAGCCGACAACAGCGACGCGACCCTTATTCTCCTTTTCTAAGGCACGCCGAAGCGCGTCAGTGCCTTTGTCTTTGAGTAGCTGTGCAAACTTCTGAACATCCTCGTCCGTGGTGTATTGCGTGACTCGAAAATCGAACGTGATGGATTTGCCGCCAACAGTTCCTCCGGTGCCAATGGCTACTCCGGTGTAGGCCTCAGGTGTTTGCTCCTGGGCAAATGCACCAGGCGCCAAAAGCAGGAAGGTGAAAATAGCTATCAAAATCGGATTGCGTTTCAAGGATTTGTCCTCCATAGAGATCCAGATCGCTCTGGGTTTAAATGACTAACATGGGCCCGCAATCAAGAAGGCTGGAACATCAACGGTGGACCGATCGTTGATCTTACGTGTCGTGCTTCACCTGCCGCTCAAAGTGAAAAGCAATGCCCAACGCAAGAATCAGGGCTGCAATCCCGAACAACGTCAAGCTGGGGACGGCATTTGGTTCTTCAATAATCACTTTCCGCGCCATCGCGATCAGCGCAACTTCCAGGACAACGCGAACATGAATAGCATCTTTTCTCACATAGGCTTTAAGAGTTTCAATCAACTCAACGCCGATCAGGACCAGCAGGAAGTACCCAAAAATTTCGAGCAATCCCTGGACTGCTATCAGAAACCGCGGAGGCGCCATAATCTGCTGGAAGATCAGTACGCCCAGGTGAATCGTCGAAAGAACCATCACCACGACAAGCATTCCAGCGAGCGTGAGTACAGTGAGCTTTTGTACCTTTGTCAGCACTACTTCCATGATCACTAGAATTTCTCCATTGGACCCTAAGAGATCTCAAGAAGCCCTACGAGTCAAGTACTGAGGCTACCGAAAGTCCAGTGGTGCCAAGATGTTTGTCATCTCCACCGCAGTTTTTCTCATCATGGCAATGTATATGCCCTTCGACGGAGTAATGCGTATTTCCTCGTTACCAATCCGCGACGCATTGAGCCAGATGGACCCTGAAAGCAGCTGAACCTAGCAGGATTTAAGGCCCGTGCTTTTGTTAAGACCGTTCTAGGAGCAATCGGCATTCTACGAGATTTGCGTGGTTCCTCTTTTGAGTTTTCGCGTATCTGCGGGCTGCGTCTGGCAATAGGTCAACCCGCAACCAGGCCGTCCCGATAGCGTTGGTTTCCTGAACGATGAGTTCGCGCCGCGTGTCAAAGCGAGAAACAGCGCCGGAAAACGAAAAGCCGAGAAGCAGGGCCATGAGACCGAAGACAGCGCCGTCGATCACGCCGAGCCCTGAGCTCTACTTTTCATCACGTCAGCGCAGCCGGATACGGCGGCCGAACTCGATGCAGGCCATCAACAGGCCGACGAGAAACAATGCGGCGAATAAGAAGATGGGCATCCCGCGCGCTAGAGTTCCCGACCCGCTTCCACAGTCTATGGGCACCGTACCGCTCACGAGAACTAGTAAAACTGCTAGTCCACCTACGGGAAGCCAAGAATCACCTCGCCCCCGATACTGCCACAAGTCAATAAAGAAATAGATATCCTTTGAGACTGGTATAGGGCCTAGAAGAATTCGGTTGATCATTCTGTTTTCGTCCAGCTCACGTATGCTGAGATAAACGTTTATACCTAAGCTTAGTTAAACTTGACTCGTTGCTTGGAACTCTTTTCCATGGCTGAAGGTGGGTATGAGCTCTAAACACAGTCGCGTAGCGCGGAGCATGGCAAGTCCGAACTCTCCGGTCAACACGGTGGTCCTGGCTTGCCTCGCGGCTTTCCTATCCTACCTCGCTGCCGAGCTAGGAGGGGCTTTGGTTCTACGGCCTCAAATGGTCTGGCCGCTTTGGCCGGGTTGCGCGCTTCTGGTTGCGGTATTGCTGTTGCTGCCGCGGGGAATCTGGCCAATACTGATCGCAGCAGGGTTGGCAGGATTTGTTCTCTATGACCTGCAGGCGGCCTTGACGCTTCGTTCTACCGCGTTACTTATACTGGCCGATACGGTCGAAATTCTCATCGCTTCTCTTGGAGTTAGCTACTTCTGTGGCGGTCTGCCTCGTCTGAATAGCGTAGCGTCACTGGCCAGGTATTCATTGATTGCAGTCATCCTCGCTCCGATGGCGGCAGCATTTATCTCCACGTCCGCTTCCAGCGGAAACTACTGGATTCGTTGGAGGATCGGTTTCTTTACCGAGGCACTAGCCCTTCTCACCCTAACTCCAGCCATTTTGGCCTGGGTGAAGACGAGGCAGGCATGGATACGGAAATCACCTGCTTTCTATTTTGAGGCAGCCACGCTGGTCGCTGGGTTGACTCTTCTGGGTTATGTCGCCTTCGTGGCTCCTTTGCGCAGCAGCGCGCCGGTACTGCTTTATTCACTTCTGCCATTTCTGCTATGGTCCGCTTTGCGTTTTGGAATGATGGGAATTAGCACGTCGATGATAGTAGTTGCCTTTCTGTCAATTTGGGGTGCAGTCCATGGACGCGGCCCCTTCACCGGAGCAGAGCCACTCAATAATGTGATGTCGCTACAGCTATTCCTGCTTTTCGCTGTAGCACCTTTCATGGTTCTCGCAGTTGTCGTAGAAGAGCGTAAACGGACGGGGCACGCCTTGCGCGAAAGCGAGGAACGCTTCCGATTGATGGCGGATACCGCGCCTGCACTGATCTGGATGTCAGGTGCCGACAAGCTCTGCACCTATTTTAATAAGCCTTGGCTGGACTTCACCGGGCGATCGATGGGCTCCGAGCTTGGAAACGGCTGGACAGAGGGAGTTCACGACGAGGATTTGCGGAGATGCCTGGACACCTACACACAGGCGTTTGATCGCCGTGAGGAGTTCAGAATGGAGTACCGGCTTCGGCGGCACGACGGAGAATATCGATGGATTCTCGACATCGGAGTGCCGAGGTTCGACCAGGAACGCTCTTTTGTCGGTTACATCGGAACCTGCGTTGATATCACCGACCGTAAGCTGGCGGAAACGGCCCTCGCAAGTGTGAGCCGCAGGATGATTGAGGCACAGGAGCAGGAGCGCACACGGATCGCCAGAGAGCTTCACGACGACATTGGTCAACGTCTCGCACTTTTGGCTACCAACCTACAACAACTTCATCCTGGACCCGCAGATTTGCCTGGAGTTCGCAGCCGTGTCGGAGAATTGAAGGATCAACTTTCCGAGATAGCAACCGATATCCAAGCCTTATCGCATAGATTGCACTCATCGAAACTGGAATATCTGGGCCTGGCCACTGCCATGAGAGGCTTCTGCAAAGAATTCGGCGAGCAGCAGAAAGTGGAGATCGACTTCGAAACACACGATTTGCCCAGCGCCCTGTCGCCCGACATTTCTCTTTGCTTCTTCCGGGTACTGCAAGAAGCTCTACACAATTCAGTGAAATATAGTGGAGTACGGCACTTCGACGTGCGTTCGTGGGCAACGCCGAATGAGGTTCATCTCACGGTTAGCGACTTCGGATCCGGTTTTGACATCGAGGCCGCAAAAGCAGGCCGGGGACTCGGGCTAATCAGCATGGATGAGCGGCTGAAGATCCTGAACGGCACGCTCTCGATTGAATCCCAACTCAAGCGTGGTACAACGATCCACGCTTTCGTGCCTCTCAGTCCGGGCGACAATTTTGGCGCGTAGCTCTGGGGTGTAGGTTAGGCTGCTAATTGGCGTTCTCGATCTGCCTACAGCAGCCCCAGACGGGCCGTCGCTAATCTCCCCCACGGCTACGGGGCGAGGTCGGGAAGGGAGAACTGGTAGAAATCCTAGCGTTCTCCAAAAAAGCTACTTCTTGCGTCAAATCTTGACCTATTAGCTCTACCTCGGTGTGACTTGACTAATTCTTTGATTGCAAAACTGTCAGTTTTGCCAGTTTTCAAACGCGACCGTACGCTGTCAGTCTAGGGTAGCCGCCAACAGCTACTTCGGTTTCGGGACCTACGCCCCGGCACTCGAGGAGCTGCAACCAGCGTTATTACTCGTGAGGAATCCGCCAATGAACCCAGTTCTCCGCGCTGGCACTGCTTCTCTTCTAACTGTTGCGGTCTCATTGATGAGCACCGTGTCCGGCTGCAGCAAGTCGGGTGAACCCACTCCGCCACAGAGCCAGGCTGCTGCCCCGGCTCCGGCTGCACCCGAAACTCCGCCCGCACAGCAGATGAGCGTCGACGATCTGGTTGCACCCATTGCGCTCTATCCTGATCAACTGCTGGCGCAGATTCTTACTGCGTCTATCAATTCCCAGGAGGTGCTCGACGGAGGGAACTGGCTGCTGCAGAACCAGAATCTCAAAGGGGACGCGCTCACCAACGCCGCCGCCAAGGCTGGCTTCAGCCCCAGCGTGCAATACCTGATGAGTTTTCCCCAGGTCGTGGACAATATGTGTCAGCAGCTCGACTGGACTCGCGAGCTTGGACAGGCCTTTCAGGCAGACCAGAAGGGCGTGATGGAAGCCGTCCAGCGCAAGCGCGTTCAGGCGCAGCAGACAGGAAACCTCAAATCCAGTCCGCAGATGACGGTCGAAACCAAGAAGGCCGATAACGGCCAGCCGTACGTCGAGATTCAACCTGCAAATCCGCAGGTCGTCTATGTTCCGCAGTACAATCCCGTCACCATCTACACCACACCGGCTCCCACGACCGTAGTCGTCAATCAGCCTGCACCCACGTCGAGCGGCGTCAGCACTGGTACTGCGGTCGCCATCGGACTTCTTTCCTTCGGCGTTGGCATGGCGGTGGGTGCGGCGATCAACCGCAACAACTACTATCCCTACCCATCCTGGGGATATCACGGGGTTTATTACGGCGGACGTCCCTACTATCCACCTCCGTACCGCCCCGTCTACCCAGGATACCGCCCAGCCTACGGATATCATCCTCCACCGAACTACCACTGGAACCAGTACAACCGAAACGTCAACGTGAACGTGAACAACAACTACTACAACAAGTTCAACAACAATAACAATACTTACAACCGCAATCCCAACGTTAATAACAACATCAACGCCAACAATCGGCCGCCGCTGGGGGCGGGCAACCAAGCCGCTGGCCAGCCAAACTCGAAAGGTCAATCTACCTATCAGGGGGCCCGCCCCAACACGCCTAACCAAAGGCCGGGCGCGTCCATGGCAAACGCGAATCCGGCCAATCGCCCCAACGCCGGCAACAATCTGGCTGCAGCCAATCGCCCGAATGCCGGCAACAACACGCCGGCCAATCGCCCTAACCTTGCGTCGAGCCCCGGCGGGAACAACATGAATCGACCGAACACTGCGAATGCCGCTCCGATGAATCGGCCCAATGCCGCCAGCCCCAGCACCATGAACAAGGCCGCCGCCCCTTCGAACATGAATCGAGGTGGCGACCGTGGCTACAGTAGTGCCGCTGCTCGTCCGGTTGGGGGCGCCGCTCCGGCGGCTCGTCCCGCACCCCAGGCACAGAATCGTGGAGGAGGTGGTAACAGCGCATTCAGCAACAGTGGCAGCGCCAAGTCAGAGCGGGTAGCCAGCAATCGCGGGCAGGCAAGCATGGGCGGCGGCCGCGACCGCGCCCGCGCCAAATAGCCGCGAAGTCGGCGGCAATCAAAGAAGCAGTTGAGGTTCCAGACAATGAAACGCATTTGTAGGATGACAACTTATTTTCTTCTTTCCGCCATATATCTGGCGGCCTTCGTTGCCGACTCTCACGCGCAAGGCGAGGGGCAGAAGACTTTTTCGTCCTCAAAGGATGCTCTTGCCGGTTTCATTCAGGCGGTACGCGACGGTGATCCTTCTGAGCTCGGAGCAATCCTTGGCCCAGGCAGTGAGCAGGTCGTTTCTTCCAGCGATTCCGTCGCGGACAAGGCCGCTCGAGAAACCTTTTTGCGGTGGTACGACGAAGGGCACTCCCTCGTGCCCTCGCACAACGGCGAGCTCACACTCGAGGTCGGTAAGGATAGCTGGCCCCTCCCGATCCCGCTTGCCCACAAGGGCGGTCAGTGGTATTGGGATGGACCAGCGGGCAAAGATGAGATTCTTTACCGGCGCATTGGTCACAACGAGCTGGCGGCCATCAATGTGTGCAAAGGTATCGTCGCCGCCCAGCGTGACTACGCGGCCTCCCCCCACGACGGAAAACCTCAGGGCTCCTACGCAGCCCGCATCGTCAGCGAACCGGGCAAACAGAATGGACTCTATTGGGAGCTGAAAGAAGGCGAGCCCGAAAGTCCGGCCGGACCGATGCTTGCCCAGGCTGCCAATGAAGGCTACGACACCTCCGGCAATCGCACGCCCTATCACGGTTACTACTACCGCATGCTCCCGAGCGCCAGTGGCTTCGGTCTCGTCGCTTATCCCGCGGACTATCGGTCCAGCGGTGTCATGACATTCCTGGTCAGCCAGAAAGGCGTGATCTACCAAAAGGATCTTGGCGATAAGACCGCCGACATAGCGCAACAGATGTCCTCTTATGCACCGGACAAGACCTGGACCGTTGTTCGGTAAGCGCTTACCCGGTCGAAAATCTCCGCACCAATGAGTGAATCTCCCGTCTTCTGTTGACAAGCGGGCGTGCTCCAGGGAAGGACTCATGCAAGCAACAGGAAATAGCAGATGGCTGATTCTGGGGTTTCTGATCACGTGCGGATCGGCTTGGTCACAAGCCGGCCAACCAGCCGGATCTCTTGTGGTAAGCGGGTATCCCGGGCAAGCGCCGGTAATCGGCCTAAATGGCGGCTCCTACGTAGCCGTCGAGGCATTGGCACGATTAATGAGTGGGTCCATTGCATACCACGGAAGCCAAATCGTGTTGACCGTTCCGGCGGGCGGCGTCGTTCCTCCGGCCAGAGAGCACGCAAATTCTGGTTTCTCCAAAGACTTCCTCAAGGGTGCCATAGAAACCATGAGTGACATCAGGGAATGGCGGAGTGCGCTTCTGAATGCCGTTGAGAACAGCTACCCAATTAAAGACGCCTGGATGGCTGATTACCGTGCACAAGCAGCCAAGAATCTCCGCCTGACATCTGTAGCGGCCGCCACCCCTTCCGATAGCAACGCGTTTCAGTTGTTAACCAAGGAGTTCAACCACATGCAAGAGCTGGGCAACAAGATTCTTGCGGCGCGCAAGAACCTGAACTACATCACCCCAGAGAGTGTTAAGAAGGATCCGCTGGACCAGAAAATCCTGAATTGCGCTCGCTCACTGGCCGCTATGTCGGCCAGCGGCAAGTTTCAAGACGATGGATCGTGCAATTGAAGGACGGCGCATCGCTTGTGGGCAGTCCTCGGAGGGAACATGCAATTCACCGCTCGGAAGGTCGGACCTAAGTGAGTCTAAGCAAAAATGGAATCCTGGGGACGGCACCCATTCTCCTGTTGACAGCGTCGAAATCGTCAATAAGAGTGAGGTTCGCTTTGTGGGCGCTGGCGGCGCTCTTGTTAACGGTGCGGCTGGTTGCACAAGATGCTCCCATTGCACCGGAGGGAACTCAAGTTGCCACGCAGGAAACGCCAGCCGCAGCTACCAATGCCGACGCATTGCGAAAAGCGGCGCAGAACCCCGTCGCCAGCCTCATCAGCGTCCCCGTGCAGAATAACAGCAACACGGGTATTAATCCCGGATACCGTACACAAAATGTGGTGAACATCCAGCCGGTGATCCCATTGAAGTTTAGCGAGAACTGGAACCTGATCATTCGCTGGATCACCCCCATCATTTACCAGCCGCTTGGGCCTGAGGTTGGCGTTTCCGGCCTCGGAGATATGCAGCCGACCTTCTTGTTCTCTCCGAGTAAACCGCACAAGTTGATTTGGGGCGCGGGCCCCCTCTTTCAATTGCCGACTGCGACCAGCCAGTACACGGGACAAGGGAAGCTTGCCATCGGACCTAACTTCGTAGCTCTGGGTATGCCAAGCCATTTTGTGATTGGCGTACTGGTCAACAATGTCTGGTCGGTCGCCGGTGGTGGCAGCCGTCCGGGCATTGATCAGATGCTCTTGCAGTACTTCGTCAACGACAACCTGAAAAAGGGCTGGTACCTGACCACGCAACCGATCCTCACTGCCAACTGGAACTCGTCCGCGGCGAGCGGGAGTGTGTGGACGGTGCCATTCGGTGGCGGCGTGGGAAGAATCATGAAGCTTGGATTTCAGCCAGTGAATATCAGCCTTCAGGCCTATGGCAATGCAGTGCATGTTCCTGGAGCCTCGTCTTGGACGGTTCGGGCATCGATCGCATTGCTGTTTCCGAAGCTAACTAAGGAGCAGGAGAAGATGATGATGCAGCAAAAGCTGAAACAGTTGGAACAGCAGCCGCCGCAGAAGAAGTGAACGCGAGCGACGAGTAGCGAGAAGCACTTCTCCTTGCTCCAATTCCCGCACTCCTCGTCCCTGTTTACCTCAGCTGGTGCCGAAAATTAGCAAGCAGGACATACACGCTAATCGCCAGCGCCCACAGCGGAAAGACCAGCGGTGCCCAGCCGAAACGCCCGATGCTCAGGAGAAGAAAAAGTGCCAGCGCGTAACCGAGCAGCGCCATCCAGCGCGGGAACATCCCGAGGCGGATCGCGAGCGTGCAGCCCGAGATCATGAACACTCCCGCCATTCTCAGGGCGTATACGTTAACTAACTCGTAGGCCAGCGTGCGGGCGAATGTGTAGGTGGCTGAGTCCATCGTCTTTCCTGGAAGGGCTTCGTACGCCATGATCAGCGCACCTGTTACCGCGGAAGAGGCAAAGGTCGTGGCCAGAAATAAAAGCCCGCTGCCCAGGAACACGGTGGCTAAGAAGCGATCTTCTTTTGCCCCCATGCGGTCGCGTAGCACACCCATGAACCAAAGGAAGGCGATTCCAGCGAAGGGCAGCAAATTCAGGGCCAGTCGGATGGACTTTGCACTTTCGGCGAGCCATGTTCCTGGATCCTGGGGACTGTCGGGAACGGAAAGCCGGATAAGCACAAAGCTGGTCAACAGCAGGATCGAGAACAGGATACCGGCGATGGCGCCGGCGCGCGGGGCCTTCAATTCGGCGGCAATGGCTCCGGTTTTCTCCTCCTCTTGCATCAATCCTCCGTCCTGCAAAAAAACGCGCTGCACCTGGGCGTAACACCGATGCAACGCGTTGTCAGAGAGAGACGTTACGATACGCCCGGTTCTCCTTAAAAGATTCCGAGCGTATTGCACCCGAGCTTAGCAATTGGATGTCGCAAAAGATACTGGCAGAACTAACGGTTTCCCACCAGTAAAAGTGATAAGCCTGCCTAAGAATTATGGAGGACTCGGGCGGCTCGAAATACGCAGTCGCGGGGTTCGGTCGGCGATTCGAGCTTTCACCTGATTTGCTTGCCGATCCAGGAATACTGCCACGCCACTGAGACATTTTCATAATTCCCCCCAAACAAGAGATAGATGCCATTGCTGTAACTCAATTTGAGAGACTGATGTCTGCTCACCCGGTAGGAGCCTGTTACTCCCACGCGGGAGCCGGTCTGCCGGGTTTTCAGGTTTTGTATGCCGCTCAGACTCGTGACTCCGCCGAACCACAAGTTTCCGTCGAGAGAGAACCACAGCCTGGGCTTCACATCGTAGCTCAAGTGTCCTTCGAAGGCACCAACGGGCGCCTCTGTTTGAGGTTTAGGAACAGGGACGGAATAAGATGCGGGGTTCTTGGTGTAGAACCATGCGCCCGCATAAGCGTCGAGCATCGTCCTGCCCCAGCGCTGGGAATAACCAAACTCGGGCTTGAACGCCCAGCGGTTGATCCCCCAGTTGACCAGCTTTGTACCGTCGTATTGGCCTGTCGGCACAATCACTTTGAGACTAGCCCCCAACAGTGTCTTCTGTTTCCACTTGGCAAAGCGAGGCGCTGACATCTCGGGTCCGCCCTTCAGGTTCACTGATAAGCGAAGGCTGGTATCCATGAGCCCAGAGCGGTATATCTCCCTTTGCGAGCCGAGAACCGATCCCTGGAAGTGCCCAACCGCGTAGGGCAACACCCCCGCGACGTTAGCCGAACGGCCTAGGATACCGAACGAGTGATAGTAGCTGAAGATCGGTATTCCGTATGTCCCGGTGGCGCCCGTTATGGGGATGGTTCCGTTAAAATCAACCCCGCCCGTATAGAAGGATGCTATGAGCGTGATCGCGTTGGCATTCGCCGGGGTGATGAAATAAGCCCGCGGCGAAAGCTCCTGGCCGCGCACCTGCAGGGAACATACTGCCATCAAAATCGACAGGGCGAGCGGCAGGAAGATCCGCGTTGGTCGTGGACTGATATTAACCGTGGAATGCCCAATCCATATCCAGAAGACCATACAGCGTCAGGAGGCTTCTTGAACAGCCGGGATCTCGTCGCGCACATGAAGGGCGGCGACGATTCTCGGTCGGTTCTCTCTTTGCAAGGTCATCTGTTCGCCCCGTCCCGATTGTTTTCGGTGGCCCGCGAGAGAACAGTGCGCAGGTGTCAATTCTGTCAGAGACTAGGACTCCAGCGTTCGGGAAACAACTGTCACTACCGACAGTAGGTGACTCAGCGGACGTTTGCCGAGATTCGTCGCTAAACTATCAGTTTTGCCAGTTTCGAATGTGACCGAATGCTGTCAGGCTAACCGAGTCGGCATGGCAACCCGAAATCGGGGGCAGGAAAGCCCCGTCGAGGATTCTAGAAGCGGACGGTTCTGGAGGGTAGGTTTGCGCAGGCACCAGATGAGATTTCCATCTTGGTTTGTGGTCGCGGTCATCACTGTTTGCGGCGTTGTAGTCTTGGCTCCCAGGGTCGCATGGGCCCACGCCGTTTTAGTGAGCGCGCAGCCGGCAGAGAACAGCACGGTTGCTGGTCCGGATGTCGCAGTCCTCTTAAAATACAACTCGCGACTCGATATAGAGCATTCCATCCTTACACTGCTCGCCCCTGAAGGAAAATTGGAGAAGGTCGTGATTGGGGGCCAGCCTGAGCCCGGGTTACTGTCTGCCAAGCTCACTGGGCTGGTCAAAGGGGCGTACGAACTACGTTGGCAGGTCTTGGCTGTCGATGGGCACGTCACTCGTGGCAAGGTGCTCTTTCAAATAAAGTAACGTCCGAGAACGATTTCCTTGATTTGGTTCCTGCGCGATATCGATTTGCTAAGTATCCTGGCCCGTGCCGCAACGCTGGCCTTCGAGGCATTGTTGCTGGGAGGCATCGCCTTCCTTTTAGCTGTGGCCAAACCGGCCAGGGCTAGCGAGGCCGTTGGGCAGTTTTGTCGCACAGGCATCCGGATGGCAGCGATGGCGCTGATTGTTGCCGAAGTTGCCATGGTTTCAGCCTCCGGAGCCATCCTCATGAGCGGCTCTGATTTGACCCTCAGGGATGTGTTGACGACCAACTTCTTCCGGGCTGATTTTTGCGCAATCATATTCGCGGTTGGACTCTGGATTTCTGCAAGCCTCAAAAACAGCAAATCAACGTTGGTCATGCTACTTGTCAGCCCACTGCTGCTGGCGTCCGTGGTCTCAACCAGCCATGCTGCAGCACGCATTGACGGCCGCGTTCTATTGGTGATTCTCACTGCGGCGCATCACCTGGGTACAGCCCTCTGGCTTGGTGCAATGCCTTATTTGCTGATTTCCTTAGGCCGGGCCGAGAGTGTGGATGAGGCGCGGCGCCTGACCGAGCGCTATTCACGGATGGCGTTGCTGGGCGCCGCGACGCTGGTGTTGGCTGGAGGCGGTTTGGCTTGCTCCTATCTGGGATCCTGGAGCGCGGTCTACGGTACCGCGTATGGGGTTATGGTGGTCACCAAGTGCTGCCTTTTGCTCGTGACCGTTGGACTTGGGGCAGGGAATTGGCTTCTGGTGCGGCGGCTGGCCACCGATCCAGAGTCTTTGCTGGCACGCTTGCGTCGAGTCGGCGAGGCGGAAATTGCTCTGGGGTTCCTCGCGGTATTGACGGCGGCTTCGTTGACCTCTCAGCCACCGGCAGTCGATGTTGCAGCCCAAGGCAGGCTGACACCTCATGAGATCTACGCGCGCCTGCGCCCAGAGTCACCTCGTTTGACGAGTCCGCCTATAACCGCGCTGGCTCCTCCAAGTTCGATCGCAGTAGCGGTTCAGGAAAGCCCGTTCATTGCTACCGTCGGTAGCGACACAAACGACAAGGAATGGTCGGAGTACAACCATCACTGGGCAGGGCTGATCGTGCTTATCGCGGGACTGCTGGCGTTGATCAGCCGGCACCGCACAATGCGCTGGGCCCGTTTTTGGCCTTTAAGCTTCGTCGGCCTCGCCGTTTTCATCCTTCTGCGGGCTGACCCGGAGAACTGGCCCCTGGGGCCGCGTCCTTTCTGGGAGAGCTTCTCCGCCCCTGATGTATTGCAACATCGTTTCGGCGCTCTTTTGGTTGTAATCTTCGCAGCTTTCGAATGCGCTGTGCAGGCAGGTAAGCTACGCGCTCGTTGGGCGGCTTACGTTTTTCCTGGAATGTGTGCTGTCGGCGCGGCGATGTTACTGACACACGAGCATTCACCCAGGGACGTGAAAGAGGCGCTGCTTGCGGAGATGAGCCACACATCTATTGCTCTCTTTGGTATTACGGCGGGCTGGGGCCGATGGCTGGAGCTACGGCTCGCCCAGGGGCGCATGGCCACCATGTGTGGCGTCCTCTCACCACTGTGTCTGACCGTGGTCGGCTTGATCCTCCTGAACTATCGCGAAATGTAATTGGGCGGGGAATTTAGGCTGGGGAGGAAAAGGCAGCTCGTGGAATACGGACGCCGCTAATGGAGTAGACGGCGGCTCATCATATTTGGTCATTTCCCTAGCAAGACTGCTAGTTGTTCGATCTGGTCTGACTGGCTGATGCTAGGGTTTTAACCGAACAAGTCGGCCGGCGATGATCCGTGGTCGCGCTAGCCTTGCAAATGGCTGCCGCATCGCTCTATGCAGTCGGGAGCCATGGCGGACGGAAGAGGAGGCGGACCGAATGAACCTTGTTCCCGAAACCAGCCCGGAAGAGATGAAGCTTTCGCCGAAGAAGGCATCCTACAGCCGTATAACATCTCCGAGACTGAGGGATGGCGGGCACTGTGCTGAGGGCGATCAGTTGAAACAGGAGTACTACTTGGCCCTCGAAGAGTGGAGGAAGCGATCGCAGCCGCAAGTCCGCCCGTTTGTTGAAGGAGAAGCCCACCTGGTTTTCCAACTTAGGGAAGAAGCGTTAACTGAAAGGAACGCAGCCGCGAATCGGATGTACGTTCATCGAGCGGGTTGCGCGATTTGCAGACGCAGGAGGTGAAGAGATGCTACCTGCACCAATATCCTTCGTAAGCCGAAGAGGCGCCTTCGGCGGGTACGAGGTAATTGGCTGGAGATATACGAAGGGCGTCGCATGGCATATCAAGTCCGCGCGGAAAAATCGCCACCGGTACGGGAAGGCCTATGTGGTGAGGGATGGGGAATTCGATCCCGAGACGGCTATGGTTAACGAAAAGATTGCTATCCTGACGCTTATAGCTCAATGGGAAGCCGGATTGCCAGATGGGATAACGGACTTCCTTGACTTCAGCAAACCTGACTGACGCAAAGTCTTCCCCGTTGCACGGGGTCTCCCGACCCTCGTGCAACGCGTTTTGCTTTTTGAGCTTACGTTAGAGCAATCTTGAGGGAGAGTGGGTAATGGTCCGAAGCAGAAACTGCACTGTGGACCTGCAGGCTTGCCGCTTTAAGAGATCCCCGGGGCAGGATCCAGTCGATCACGCTATCGCGAAGCTTGTTAGCCGGTCGAAGTCCGCGGGGCGACGAACCCCGCCTTTTTCAACTCGCGTTCGCTCTGGACGAAACCCTGGTTTGGCACGGCTTCGCCGGTCCGATCTGCGACTTCTGGCCACCGCTCCAGAAGTGTCTCGGCCGATGGGGAATCTCCGGAGATGTGGATCCCCTCGGTCAACGTAATGTTGGCAATTTCGAAACTGCCGGCGCCCGCGCAAAGGATGGCACGGGTGGGGGCATCTTCTGAAACCAGAGCCAACACTGCCGGACTCACAAGTTCAGGCCGCAGCATTGCCAGCTGCTCCGGGGGTAGAATGCCTTCCATCATCTGCGTGGCCGCGGTGGGCGCGATACAGTTCACTCGGATGTCGTACTTCGCGCCCTCAAGCGCGAGCGTCTGCATGAGACCGACGAGCGCCAGCTTGGCGGCCGAGTAATTTGACTGACCAAAATTGCCATAAAGACCGGAAGAAGACGTCGTCATGACGATGCGCCCATAGTTCTGCTTGCGCATGGTCTCCCAGACCGCTTTGGTGCAATGGACTGCGCCCATCAGGTGCACCTCCATCACAAGACGAAAATCGTCGAGGCTCATCTTGGCGAAGGTCTTATCGCGCAGAATGCCGGCGTTGTTGACGAGAATATCGATGCGGTTCCAGCATGCCAGCGTCTCAGCGACCATTTCCTGCATGCGCGCCGCATCCGTGACCGAGCCCAGAAAGGCGCGAGCCTGGCCACCGGCCTCGGCAATCTCTCGCGCCAACGACTCTGCACCGCTGCCCAGGTCGTTTAAGACCACACGCGCTCCTCGCTGGGCTAGAAGCCGTGCATGTGCCCGGCCCAAACCGCTGCCCGCCCCGGTAACGATGGCCACGCGCCCCTTAAGATCGATCACTTGTCCCTCCCTTCACTTCTCAGTCTTTCGTCGTTGCAACATCCGTTCCTGCAGCTCGTGCCCGAAGCTTACATCGCTGATGACGGTGTCGCTCTTCCACCATCATGGACCACCATTCCATCTGATTCCCGCTCAAATGTGGAGAAAGTCTTCCGCAACACTCAGAGAAGGATAAGCCAGTCGATCGCCAGCGTAAGTGCGTCGACGTATACGGGCTCGGCGCAAATGCGTACTCCCACGATACAAACGATCCGTCTCGGTACCCAAGAGGTACCAAAGCAGCATTATAGGTATCAAAGCTGCCCCGCCTCTGTAAAGCAATCAGGTAGCGCGGTAGGCAGGGAGCGGCCTTGCTCAACGTTTTGAAGAAACGGCCAGGCCCTCACCCGCGTTTCGGGCTTACCCTATGATGGACTTTCAGCTTTAATGATGAAGTCATTTGTCCATGGAGAACCATAATTGCCGAAAATCGCAGCCAGGCAGGAATCTCATAGGCAGCGCATCCTTGATGCCGCTTCAGACGTGTTTCTTGAGTGTGGATTTGAGCAGACGAGCACGGCGGAGATCGCCCGCCGAGCTCGAATTTCCAAGCGCGAGCTCTATTCCCACTTCGCCGACAAGCGTGCTCTCCTGGCGGCCGTCATTACGGAACTGCAAAACTCCATGCAATCGCGAATGGACGTCCGCTGGTCATCGACTGAAGACATGGAAACGGTCCTCCGCAAATCGGCGGCAGCTATTCACGACTTCGTCCTCTCGGAGCGCTTTGGCAAATTGGTGCGCATTGTCGCGGCCGAGTCGTATCATGACCCGGCTGTGGCCAGGCAGTTCTTCGAATTGGGACCCCTGGCGGGTAGAAAGGCGACTGCCAGGTTCTTGAAAGGAAAGATGGAGGAAGGGAAGCTCCGAAAAGCTGACCCGATCAAAGCGGCGGATGATTTTCTTGACCTGGTTGTGGGCGCCCAGCTTATGACCGCGGTAATCCTGGGCCAGGTGGACCCCGCCGCGAAAAAGCGCGATCACATCCACCACTCGGTGGGGGTTTTCCTGATGATCTATGCGACCCCGCAGACGCTCCCGGCCAGACGGTCCCCATCGCGGCAAGGTTCGAAGACGTAAAGAAGGTCCGCGACGCGTTCGACCTGACAGGGTGGCTGGCAAAGCTGAGCTGGAGCGATGGGACTATCTAACAGTTTCTCAAGTCGCAATCATTGCTGCGCGCGCAGACAGTCACTTACGCGATGTGAGATTGCCCCCGGTCGGAGAAATCGTTCAGGAGTTGTAGCAACAGCTTGCTTCGCGTCGGCCCCAGGCGTTCGGTTAGCCGGCGTTCAAAAGCTGAGTGAGCGGCCTCCATTTTCGCCACAGAGATTTCGCCGGCTCGCGTCAGATGGAGGGCAAAGGAACGGCGGTCTCCTCCTACCTTGCGCCGCTCCGTAAGACCCCGCTTTTCGAGGCGGTCCAGAAGGGCGACAAAATTGGCCTTCTGAATGCCAAGAGCCTTACTGATGGCCGTTTGTTTAAGGCCGGGGTTAGACCGGATGAGTACCAATACGGCGAACTGCGAGGGGCGGATGTCGTGCTTTTCCATCGCCGCGGTAAATTCCAGAAAAGTGGACAATTGCGCACGTCTCAGGGAAAATCCGATGCTGCTGGAAAGAGCCGCGAAATCGATAGTTACCCTTGCGGCGTCCGGCGGCGTTGCTACCTTACGCGTGCGAACCAGGTTTCTCTTACTCTCGGGCATTCTCTGGTTGTGCCTCCCACCTAAACTCGCTACATCTGTTGCGTAATCATAAGCTACCGTCGCTAGATTCCAGCCCGCATCCACTCACACCGGCCGCAGAAACGGCGGAACAGGATCTTGGGATATAGGGTAGTCGACATAACCGTTATGCTCATTTACCGTTGTCGATGTTGTCATGCCGGGGTATGCCTGTGCGCCTGCGGTGGGGTTGGAGGAACAGTGTTGAATGTTGATTTGCTGATAGGGGGAGAACGACGCAAAGCCTCGAGCGGAGCCACGTTCGAACGGAGGAATCCGATTACGTCCGACGTAGTGACGGTAGCCGCCGCAGCTACGCTGCAGGATGCAGATGATGCTGTGGCGGCGGCGCATCGGGCGCAATCGGCGTGGGCTGCAATCGCACCGGCCGAGCGCCGGGGCCGCCTGTTGAATGCCGCCGCACTCCTGGAACAAAAGACGGAGGCACTAGTTGCACTGGGAGTGGCGGAGATCGGCGGCGCTCCGGGGTGGTATGGATTCAATGTCTCGCTGGCAGCGAATATGTTGCGCGAAGCAGCCTCGATGACCACGCAGATTACGGGTGAGGTGATTCCATCCAACCTGCCGGGAAATCTCGCACTCGCTGTGCGCCAGCCGGCGGGTGTTGTCCTGGGCATAGCTCCGTGGAATGCTCCTGTGATCCTGGCCGTTCGAGCAATGGCGATGCCTCTAGCTTGCGGAAACGCGGTCGTGCTCAAGAGCTCCGAGCTTTGTCCCGCGACCCACCAATTGATCGGGGTCGTGTTACAGGAAGCCGGTCTGGATGGTGGAATCGTCAATGTGTTAAGTAATGCCCCGGCCGATGCCGCGCAGCTGGTCGAACGGCTGATTGCGAATCCACTGGTCAGGCGTGTGAACTTCACAGGATCGACCGCGGTCGGGCGCATTGTTGGAGAGCTGTCCGCGAGACATCTGAAACCGGCCTTGCTGGAGCTTGGCGGTAAGGCGCCTTTTCTGGTTCTTGACGATGCTGATCTAGGGGCGGCGACGGAAGCGGCGGCATTCGGCGCCTTCTTTAATCAAGGCCAAATCTGCATGTCGACGGAGCGCCTGATCGTCCACCAGGCGGTGGCAGACGATTTCGTGAGCCGTTTGTCAAGCAAAGCTGCGAGTTTGCATGCGGGAAACCCGGAGGACGGCAATTCGGCCCTGGCATCGATGGTAAGCGCACAGGCGGCGAGCAGAATGAAGTCGCTGATTGAGGATGCAGTAGGGAAGGGAGCGTTGGTCACGGCCGGCGGGAGCATCGAGGGATCGATTGCCCAGCCCACCGTTCTCGATCATGTAACGCCCAGGATGCGTATCTACGGGGAAGAATCATTCGGACCGGTGGTGTGCGTGATGCGCGTGAAGGATGATGACGATGCGGTTCAAGTAGCCAATGACACAGAGTATGGTCTGGCCGCGGCAATCTTCAGTCGCGACGTGTCGCGCGCTTTGGGCCTGGCGGCCCGGCTGCAGAGTGGAATCTGCCACATCAATGGTCCAACGGTTCACGATGAGGCGCAGATGCCGTTTGGCGGTGTGGGCGCCAGCGGCTATGGGCGATTTGGGGGCAAGGCGGCGATCGATGAATTCACCGAGCTGCGCTGGATTACGATCCAGAATGTGCCCCGTCACTATCCGATCTGAGCGGCTAGAGGTTGACGATCAGCGCATCCAGTGCAGCCGCGCCCTGGCCCTTTTCATACACAACGACGGGATTGATATCCACTTCCAGGATGGAGGGAGTGCAGAGCATCAGCTGCCCGAGCTTCTCCACAACTTCGGCTACCGCGTCGACATCCAGTTCCCGGGAGCCCCGGAATCCGCGCAAAATCGCGGAGCCTTGAAGACGGTTGATCTCTTCCACGATGGTCGCGCGTGATGCTTCCGGAGCAAGTAGCCGGAAATCGTTGAGCGCCTCGGCCATGGTTCCGCCAAACCCCGCGAGAAGCACCGGGCCCCACTGTGCATCGTTGCGCGCGCCGATGATCATTTCGATCCCGGTCCTGCCCATTGTTTCTAACAATATGCCGTCGAGTTGGAGATCCGGCAGCCGGCGAGATATCTCCGCCTGCATCTCGTCCCACGCGGTTGTTAGCTCCTCAGCATTTCTCAAATTCAGAGCGACTCCCCCCACTTCACTCTTATGCGATAAGGCGCTTGCCTGCGCCTTGAGCGCGACTGGGTATCCAATCTGCTCAGCAGTGCGCTGCGCCTCGGTCACTGTGGTTGCCAACTCTCCCTCTGGAACCCTTATGCCGATGGACTTCAGGATTTGCTTGGCCTTGAATTCGGGGAGGGTGCCATGCTCCAGATGCTGACCCGGCGATAGTGGGCGGGGTTGTTCTTGCTGGGCGAGGGGGATCTGGTTCGAAATGCGGGCCAGGGCGCGGAAGACTCGTTCACTGGTGGGAAAGAATGGGACGCCGATTTCACGCAGCTGGTCCACATAGGGCGCCGGGATCACAGCTCCTTCATCGAGTCCGGCGAAGATAACCAGCTTCTTAGTGGAAATGCTCTTCAGAGCCTCGATGTCGGGCCGAGCTTTAGGGTGCTGGTGGCTTCGTCAGTGAGAATGATGGCCAGCACCAGGCAACCGTATTGTGGATCGTTCAAGATCAGCGGCAAGGTACGGCGGTACAGATCGGGATCGACCAGCCCATGTGCGGTTACATCCAGGGGATTTGCGGGCGGAATGAAAGCGGGCAGCGCCTGGCGCAGCTGTTCGGCGGTATTGGCGGCAAGCGGCGGGAGTGCCAGGCGGAGACGCTCAGCGAGATCAAGGGCGAGCTCTACGCGCCAGACTCTGTCAGGACTGCAGTTCCACCGGACGGCGGCTGGGCGCAGCGATAAAGAATATGCGCAGCATCCACCAGTTGCTCGCGGGCCTGCGGCCACGGGTCTTTCGGAAAATGGGTTTACCGATGGAGTTGTGAGCGGTCACAGACCTGTCATTCGTTCTCGATCTACGATCCAAAATCTAATTTGTATGCAATATTGGTATCCGGGGAAAATCCTCCCGCTTGGACGCCAGACAAGAACCTGGCATCCGCCCAACTTTGATCAGGGCGTAACCGAATCCGATTGATAGTTGGTTATATATATGCAAAATATATACTTAACATTATAATAGATGGGGACATGATGCAACATCATTCCGGTTAGGCCGGACAAGGTAAACGCAATCGCGCGATGGCGGCTAAAATTTTCGCACGGCCATATTGCATACAATTGGCTTCCCGCTGTATCCTCATCCCGATCTGAGGAATACTCGGTGCCTCCTACGAACCCTGCTCCCGCCACTTTCACACACAGCGATTTCCCCAAAAACGCCTGGTATGCGGCCGCCTGGGACACGGAAGTCAACCGCCGGCTGTTGCCCCGGACCATCTGTGGGCGGCACCTAGTGCTCTACCGTCGCACCGACGAAGTATGCGTGGCGCTTGAAAATGCCTGCTGGCACCGCTTGCTGCCGCTCTCGCAAGGACGCCTGGATGGAGATGACGTCGTTTGCGGGTATCACGGCCTGGCCTACAACCCCCAGGGGCGCTGCGTTTATATGCCGTCACAGCAGACCATCAACCCAGCCGCGTGCGTTCGCAGCTATCCCGTCTTTGAAAAGCACCGCTTTGTTTGGGTGTGGACAGGCGACCCGGCCCAGGCCGATCCCGGCAAAATACCTGACTTGCATTGGAACCAGGATCCTGAATGGGCCGGAGACGGCGAGACCATCCATGTCCATTGCAATTACAAGCTGGTCCTCGATAACCTCATGGACCTGACCCACGAGACGTTCGTCCATGGCTCCAGCCTGGGTCACCGTGAGATCGCGGAAGCGCCCTTCAATGTAACCCACGGACCGAACCACGCGACCGTCACCCGCTGGATGCACAACGTTAATCCCCCGCCATTTTGGAGCATGCAGTTGGGCCGATCCGTTCCGTGTGATCGCTGGCAGATCATAACCTTCGAGGCACCCTCAACCATCTCGATTGACGTGGGCGTCGCGCCCATCGGCACAGGAGCCCAGCAGGGCGACCGTTCGCAGGGCGTAAACGGACGCGTGCTCAACACTGTCACCCCGGAAACAGACACCTCCTGTCATTACTTCTGGGCCTTTGTCCGCAACTACAAACTGCAGGACCAGTCGCTTACGACCAGGTTGCGCGAAGGTGTTCATCACGTTTTTTCAGAAGACGAACTTATTCTCGAAGCGCAGCAGCGGGCTATGAACGAAAACTATGGCCGCACCTTCTACAACCTGAATATAGACGCGGGAGCCATGTGGGCAAGGCGGCTGATCGACGAGAGGATCGAGGCTGAGCGCACCTGGGCTCAAGAGGCTAAAGAATATGCCGCGCGCTAGTGTGATCGAGCAGGACGAAGCTCCTCAAGAGAGCAGCGAGAACCGCTCCCAGACCATGACCGCGTTGCTCCGGCTGCGCGAGCTGCTGTTGAGTGGGCAGTTTCAGCCGGGAGAACGCATGGCGGAGCTGCCGTTATCAGCACGGCTCAATGTCTCGCGCACTCCGCTGCGCCTTGCGCTCACAACGCTTGAGCATGAGGGTCTGCTCCAACTGCATCCTACCCGTGGCTTCGTAGTGCGGGCCTTTACGCTATCCGACATCTACGACTCGATTGAGGTGCGTGGCGTGCTCGAGGGCACAGCAGCACGCTTCGCCGCTGAGCGGCTACCAGGGGAGGCGCACGCCGCTCGCCAATATTTGCACGAGATCAAGGAGGTTGCCCGCCAGCTCAGTGCCGCGGTGCATGGCTCGACACCGGACGCCGCATCCTTCGAAACCTACATTGAGCTGAACGAGCGTTTCCACGCATTGCTGTTAGGGCTGGCGCGCAGCGAGGTGTTACGCCGTGAGATGGAGCGCGTTGTGAGCCTGCCGTTCGCTTCGCCCAGCGGGTTCATATCGGCGCAAGCGGAGATACCCGAATCCCGCGAAATTCTGATCATTGGTCAGGACCAGCATCGTGCGATTCTGGAGGCTATAGAGAACCGCGAAGGCGCGCGTGCAGAAAGCCTGGCCCGGGAGCACTCGCGGCTCGCCCGAAGAAACCTTGAGATCGCGTTGGGCAACCAGGCCATACACCATCTGGTGCCAGGCGCCTCGCTGATCCGCGACGCGAAGTGGACGTCGAATCTATCAGCACAAGAGAATCAAAGGCCGAGCGGCAACGCCTCGAGGACCATTGAACATGCGTTATGAAACACAGTGGTCCGCAGCCATCGTCCGTTCTGTGAAGAATCCATCTCCTGAAATCCGGCAGTTTGAGATTGCGCCGGAAGGCGGCGCACAACCATATCACCCTGGAAGCCATATCCAGGTAAGCGTGATGATCGCAGGGGCGGGTGGTGAGCTGGCCGATGTTCGCTGCTATTCCCTGGTGGGAGACCGCCCAGTGGATGGCGCATACCGCGTTGCCGTGCGCCGCCAACCGGAGAGCCGCGGAGGCTCACGCTATATGTGGCGGCTGCAGGCCGGTGCTCGCATATGCGTGTCCAACCCGCAAAATCTCTTTGCCCTCAGCTTTGGCCGACCGCAATACCTGCTCCTGGCAGGCGGCATCGGCATCACGCCCATGTTGGGTATGGCTTTTGCCCTGGAACGTGCTGGTGCGGATTTCCGGTTGCTCTATCTTGGACGCAACCGCGCAGGCATGCCATTTGTTGATGAACTCGAGGGGCAACTCGGCGATAAGCTGTGCCTGTTTCCCGGGGAGGAAGGCAAGCGGGCCAACCTGGCGCGAGAGATTTCCGCATTGCACCCTCAAGGTGAGCTATACATGTGCGGTCCCATGAGGCTGATGGATGCTGTGCGCCGTGAGTGGAAACAGGCAGGACGCTCGCAGGCCGATCTGCGTTTTGAGACCTTCGGGTCAAGTGGACGTTTTGCGCCGGAACCATTCAAGGTGAAAATTTCCGATCAGGATATAGAAGTGATGGTGCCAGGCGACAAGAGCATGCTGCAGGCACTACGTGAGGCCGGAGTTGACATCATGTTTGATTGCTTGCGCGGCGAGTGCGGGTTGTGCGTTGTGGAGGTGACCCACACAGAAGGTGAGTTGGACCATCGAGATGTTTTTTTAAGCGAGGCAGAAAAATACAGTGGCCGCAAACTCTGCACCTGCGTTTCGCGTGCGGTTCAGGGTTGCGTAACCGTCGATACGGGCTACCGCAACAGAGAGATCCATGCTGGTGGTCCTGGAGATGTATCTAGGTCCGAGATCTTCTCTCTCTCGACGCAAACATCTGGCGTGCGAAATCGACAAAGTTCAGGACGGTCTTGTTTAACTCATCCTTCCGCCAGGCAACGTGCGCTTCCACCGCCGCGGAAGGATTGGATAGCGGAATAACGGCCAACCGGTCGGCAAAGGCCGGATGGCAAGGATGGCTGCCCACAGCGATGTAAATGCCCTTGCCGGAATTCACCAGTATGGCTCCAGCTTCATCATGGGGCGTTGTGTCCGTGGGGATGATTTTGGGATTGAGTCCAGCCTCGCGGTATAAGTCAAGAGTCTTGTCATACACGCCTGAGGAGATATTCCGTGCGATCAGCAGGAGAGGTTCGCTGGCGAGCTGTTTCAGGCCGAGGCGTTTCTGCTTGGCAAGCGGACTGGACCTGCGCAATACAACCGATAGCCGCTCCGTAATAATCTTCTCCGATGTCAAAAAGGACTTGTTGATCGGCGGGCGCAGAAAGCCGACATCGATTTTTCTGGAGATCAATGCCTCTGATTGAAAGCCGGATGGGATGTTTACCACGTCAAGTTCGACATCCGGAAAAAGCGGCAGATGGCCATTGATGACGCGGCTCGCAGCATCTCCAAGTCCCATGCCAATCCCGAGGCGGACGGTGCCGGTCTTTCCTGTGTTGGCCTTCCTTGCGGCCTCCATGGCTTGCTCCGCACGCTGCAAGATGGCCCGCGCTTCGTCGAGAAAAACGCTGCCGGCGTGGGTGAGAAAGACCTTGCTCGAACTCCGCTCCAGCAACTGCACACCTAGTTCCTTCTCCAGTGCGCGGATCTGCCGGCTCAGCGGAGGCTGCGCAATGCGCAGCCTCCGCGCCGCCTGGGTGAAGTGCAGAAGTTCGGCAACTGCAATGAAATAGCGTAACTGGCGGAACTCCACGAAGCGGATTGTAGCATCCGGGCTTTCTCAATTGCGCAATAGCAAATCCCCACCGGCTGAGTCAGCCAGGTATCCAGGAATCTGCAACCGCGCCGGAATTACGGGGTCCTGGCGTTCCGCAAGCGATATCAAAAAGGTATCAAGAAGCTGTCAAAAAAAGTATTGACAAGTCTTCCAGTGCGGTGCGAGAGTGTGTCCCGTCCGTGGCTGCCCGCTTTGGCCGCACTGGAGGTGTATGTGCTCTACAGATTTCAACGGATAACTCCCCTTCTGCTATTTCTCGTCGGCCTGTCCAGCTTGCATTGCCTGCTTTTGGCTCAAGTCGGAACCGGCACGATCTCCGGGACCGTAACCGATCCATCTGCTGCCGCCCTTGCCGGAGCCGCTGTTTCCATCCGCAATGTGCTTACGGGCACAGTGATGACGGTAACTACAAATGCCCACGGACTCTACGAGGCGCCTGATCTGGTGGTTGGGACTTATGACGTGCAGGCGCAGGCAAGCGGCTTCCAGACCCATGTCAGCAAAGGTGTCGTGCTCAGCGTCGGAAGCAATCCGATTGTCGATTTCGCGTTGACCGTGGGCACGGCAAGCGAGACAGTGACGGTGAACGAAACGCCTTCGCAGGTGCAGACGACTTCGGCCGAGATTTCAGCATTCGTTGGCCAGAGGCAAATGGAGGACTTGCCGCTGAACGGACGCAACTTCGAACAATTGATCCTGCTGGCGCCCGGCGTGCAGACGATCACTTCCGGCGCGCAGACATCGTTTTATGGTCGCGCCCCGGGTTACTCAATTGCGGGGTCGCGCCCGGAAGGCCAGGACCTGCTCCTGGATGGAGCGGAGATTCAGGGCTTCTGGGGTCACGGAGCCGGCAACAGTATTATCGGGACGTCGCTGGGCGTGGAAGCCATCGGAGAGTTCCAGCTGCTTACCAACTCCTACAGCGCGCGATTCGGTGGAAGCGGTAGCGTGATGAACGCGACCACGCGCTCCGGAACCAATCACTATCACGGCGAGGTGTACGACTTTCTGCGCAATAGTGCGTTTGACGCCCGCAATTACTTCAACACCACGAACTTCCCTCAGGATCCGTTCCGTCAAAACCAATTCGGCGGTACGCTAGGCGGCCCGATCAAGACGGATCGAATGTTCTTTTTCGTCAACTACGAGGGAATTCGCCAACTCCTCGGGAGCACTGTTCTGCCTACGGTGCCGGATGCTCTGGCTCGCCAAGGCATTGTGCCCTGTTCGGTTGCTCCGGATTTGCCTTGCGGCACCAATGGCACAGCCTTAGTACCGCTGAGTCCCGCTTCGCAGGCCATCTTGAATCTGTATCCGGCGGTTGGTACTGGATCGACAGAGCTGGGTGGGGGCATCGCGCAGATCGTTCTCCGCGGGACGCAGCCGGCAAACGAAGACTACGTGAACACGCGAGTTGACTACACTCTGTCGCCCAGCAATTCGGCGTTCGTCCGCTATGTGTACGACAACGGCTCGCTGACCGAGCCTTTCGCTTCCCCTCTCGGTCTCTACCCGGAGCAATCGCTGGGACGCAATCAATACCTTACGATTGGAGACCGCGGCTCTCTCTCCTCCACTCTGGCAAATGATGCGCGGTTCTCCTTCGTACGGACTAAGATGCGTGCGTTTGTGACCAATACGAATCCAGCTCTGGCGTTTTTCGCATCCTACGGGGAGACACGCCAGGATGGCAGCATCAATGTGCCGGGCATCAGCGGGATCGGACCGTCCGCGTTCACGCCGGACTATGAGATTCAGAACAACTACATGCTGAACGACGATGTGTTCTTAACCCACGGCACCCATTCTTTTGAGTTCGGGCTGGGGTTCCTGCGGCAGCAAAGTCCGCTTTCCAATGGCTTCTTCGATGACCAAGGTTGGAGTTTCCCTAACTTGGAGACCTTTTTGGAAGGCAAGGAGGTGCGCCCAACCGATCCTACCATCACCCTTCTCGGAGCTTTGCCAGGCAAGGACAATTCCAGTCGCAGCTTCCGTGAAGTGGATCTAACACCGTACTTTCAGGATAACTGGAAGGTTTCGCCCAGGTTGACGCTAAACCTCGGTCTTAGATGGGAATATGTCTCGAATCCAGTCGAGATCCACAACGAGCTGTGTGCCTTTATCAACATCACCAACCCAGCGACTACGGGATGCAATCCTGTGTCCCACGTGTTTCAATACAACCCCTCGCTCAAGAATTTTGATCCGCGCGTCGGCGTGGCATGGGATCCTTTTCCCGACCACAAGACCTCGATCCGCGCGGGAAGCGGACTCTTCCATGATCCCATCCAGGTGAGGACATATCATCCGGCCTACCTCTTTGCCGGGCCTTATCAGACTGGCGTGGCGGTCTGTGTTTATTTCGTCCCGTGTTCCTATCCGGTTCCGTTTGCTGGCATCACGGTACCGATTCCCACCATCGGCGAGGCCCTGGAATACAACCCCCAGGTCTCTCCATTCCTATGGCAGTACAACCTGAGCGTCCAGCGAGAGCTTCGCGGTGGGACGGTGATTACCGCCGCCTACGTCGGCTCGCACGGATACCATCTTCTGGTTCAGAACGACTTGAATCCTCCGATCCCGCAGACCGTAAACGGAGAGCCCTACTACTTGAACGCATCTCGCGCCAACCCCACCCTGGGCGCATTGTCTTTCAATCGTCCCGTGGGGCCGTCTTGGTATAACTCGCTGCAACTCTACGCGACCCACAACTTCAGCAAGGGTCTGATCTTTCAAGCAGCCTACACTTACTCCAGGTGTATCGATGAAGGGTCCCATTCGACCGCGCTCGAGAACACCAACGACCCCGACCAGGCACAGTCCGACCCCTACGATCTGGCCGCCGACAAGGGACGCTGCGACTTTGACATCATGCATAACTTTGTAGGGAACGCCCTCTACATGCTGCCGTTCGAGGGTGGCCGTTTGACGAAAGGATGGCAGATTGGCGGCATTGCCAGTGCACGGAGCGGAAGTCCCTTCACCGTGATCGATGGGTTCGACCAGGTAGGCCTGAACAACCCAGCGGGAGGTCAGGGACCAGACGAACGTCCCAATCTTGTCGCGGGCCACAGCAACAATCCGGTTTTGCGAAACGTGAACCAGTGGTACGACAGTGCAGCGTTCACGCTGCAGACCGCGGGCTTTCTGGGAGACTTGGGACGCAACACGGTCGTCGGACCAAGATACGTGGAGATTGACACATCGTTAGTGAAAGACACGTCGCTTGGCGAGGGGAAGATCCTGGAACTGAGAGCGGAGGCGTTCAACCTTTTCAATCATGCAAACTTCGGCTTGCCCAATCAAACGCTTTACACCGCGGTGTCGGCCAGCGGTGCAGGAGTTGCGAACCCGATTGCGGGCCAGATAACGAATACCGTGGGCACTTCGCGGGAGCTGCAATTCGCACTCAAGTTCAAATTCTAGCGGTGGAATTCTACGGTGCGAGAAAGGTATTGATGAGAAATAAGACGAAGTGCAGAGACCTGAACGCGGCTGTGCTGGCCATGATTCTGCTTGGCGTCTGGGCGCATGCCAGTGCCCAGTCTTCAGTTCCCGTGCAGATTCCGCAAGCCAAAGACTGTGCGGCGTTGACCACCATACATCTGGAAGAAGCCTTGATATTCAGTGCAGAAGAGGCGCCCGAGGGAGCCGTCGTAGCTCCCTTTGGGCCGCAAACCGCGCACTGCCTGGTCAAGGGAGAAGCCAACAAACACACCGGCGCGGATGGGGTCGATTACGGCGATCGCTTCGAGTTGCGGCTACCGGATGCATGGACGGGCAAGCTGCTGTTCCAGGGCGGAGGCGGCCTTGACGGAATGGTCAGTCCCGCGGTGGGAGCGTTTGCCGTCGGTTCCGGTGAAAAGGACGCACTGAGCCGTGGCTACGCGGTCGTTTCTACTGATGGCGGGCACCAAGGCAAAAACCCTATGGATGCCTCCTTCGGCTCGGATCCCGAGGCGCTTGCAGATTACCAATATCGCTCCACGGATCGGGTCGCGGCCGTGGCGAAGAAGATCGTCACCCAATATTACGGGCGCTCGCCAGAGCACTCCTACATGGTGGGTTGCTCCAACGGCGGCCGCGAAGCGATGATTGCGTCGCAGCGCTATCCCAACGATTTCGATGGCATTGTCGCCGGCGACCCGGCCTTCGACCTCACCCGAGCGGCGATCGCTGAGGCCTGGGCCACTGCGCGCTTCGCCGAGATTGCTCCCAAAGATGCGAACGGAATCCCGCAGCTTTACCTCGCGCTTTCCGATGCCGACTTAAAGCTTCTCTCAACCGCGATTCTGAAGGCCTGTGATTCGCTCGATGGTCTTACCGACGGCCTCATTAGCAATCCGGAGGCATGCCGATTCGATCCCGCAGTTCTGCAGTGCAAGACAGAGAAGAACGACTCGTGCCTCTCTGCCGGACAGGTTCGTGCAATTCAGCAAACCTTCGCCGGACCGAAAAGCTCCGAGGGCACTCCGCTTTACTCAGGCTGGCCTTATGATGCGGGAATCGATGCACCTGGCTGGCGGGCTTGGATTCTCGGCACAGCACAGATGCCCGCGATCAATGTGATGATCTACCCGCAATTCGTGAATCACATCGCACTGGGGCCGAACGATGCCCAACTGGCCAATGCTTTTGCATTTAACTTTGACACTGACCCGCAACGCATCGAAAAGTCACAAGACAAGATTGATGCCACTTCGACCCAGATGGCCGCATTCCGCGAACACGGCGGCAAGATCATCTTCTACACCGGAATGAGCGATCCCGTCTTTTCCGCGAACGATCTGATCTACTACTACCAGAAGCTCACGCATAATAATGGCGGCATGGATCATGCGCGCGCATTTGCAAGACTCTATCTCATCCCGGGGATGAATCACTGCATGGGTGGTCCGGCGCTCGACAACTTTGACCCTCTGACCGCAATAGAAGCCTGGGTAGAGAAAGGTGAGGCGCCGGACAGAATTATCGCGACAGGAAAGACATTTCCCGGGCGAAGCCGTCCGCTCTGTTCGTATCCTGAAATTGCACGATATAACGGAAGTGGCAGCACAGAGGACGCGGCTAATTTCGCATGCAAGAAACCATAAGCGGGAACAGCGCAGCGAATGTTCTCGGTGGAGCAAGTCAGACCTGGAAGAGGAAGGATGCAATGTCGAATTACGAGGGCCGCTGGAAGACTGTTCGCGTAGAAGTCGAGGAGGGAATTGGATGGGTCATCCTGAATCGTCCGGAGAAGCGCAACGCGATGAGTCCGAGGCTCAATATGGAAATGCGCGATGTGCTGGAGACGCTTGAACTCGACGGCGAGGCTAAGGTACTGGTATTGACGGGCGCGGGTGAATCCTGGTCGGCAGGCATGGATCTGAAGGAGTATTTTCGCGAGATCGATCAGGCGCCGGAAATCGTTCAGGAAAAAGTGCGGCGGGACGCATCCACCTGGCAGTGGAAACTGCTGCGGATGTATAGCAAGCCTACTATCGCCATGGTGAATGGCTGGTGTTTCGGTGGAGCCTTCTCGCCCCTGGTGGCCTGCGATCTTGCCATTGCCTCAGAAACCGCGGTCTTTGGTCTGTCGGAAATCAACTGGGGCATCCCTCCTGGCAACCTGGTGAGCAAGGCGCTGGCGGATACAGTCGGACAGCGCAAAGCGCTCGAGTACATCATGACCGGAGAAACATTCACCGGGAAACAGGCTGCGGAGATGGGCTTGGTCAACCGGGCCGTGCCGCTTGAAAAGCTCCGCGAGGAAACCGTCGCGCTCGCGCGCAAACTGATAGAGAAGAACCCGGTCGTTCTGCGCGCAGCAAAACATGGGTTCAAGCGCTGCCGTGAACTTACCTGGGAGCAGAGCGAGGACTATCTTTACGCCAAGCTGGATCAGGCCCAGCAACGCGACCCGGAGCACGGCCGCGAAAAGGGGCTCAAACAGTTCCTGGATGAGAAGAGCATCAAGCCAGGACTGGAGTCTTACAAACGGTGAGCGGCTGCTATCGAGCATCGGACCGGAGGATACATGCGATCTGTTGAATTGCTGATAGGTGGCCAATCAGTCTGCGCACACGGTGGCGCTACGTTTGACCGGATCGATTCCGGGATCTGTCACATCAACGGGCCGACCGTCCACGATGAACCCAATATGCCCTTCGGCGGAGTGAAGGATAGTGGCTACGGGCGCTTCGGTTCGAAGGCCTCCATTGCGGAATTCACTGATCTGCGCTGGATCACGGTGCAGACCGATGCACGTCACTATCCCTTCTAGCGACCTTTTCTAGTCCATTCAGATGCCCCTCCAGGAGATGAAATTGAGCCACACCACATACCCACCTGTCTCAACGTCTTCGCTCGGTCGTCTCCTGCATCCGCGTTCCATTGCGGTGATCGGCGCATCCGCAACTCCCGGATCGCTCGGTGAAGCTGTTCTTTCGAATCTCGAGCGCGCGAATTTTACCGGATATATCTATCTCGTGAACCCGAAGCGGCTCGAGATTCGCGGGCGCCGGTGTCTGGCTTCGATCGATGCGCTGCCTGAGGGGATAGATTGTGCTGTGCTTTCGATCCCGCGGGACGGAGTGGTCGACGCAGCCGTTGCCTGCGCACAGCGGAAGGTCGGTAGTCTGATCATTTTCACCGCCGGATTCGCCGAGAGTGGTGAGCAGGGCCGCGCGGAGCAAGAGAAGCTGGCAGAAATCGCACGCGAACATCGCATGGTGATCCAGGGACCAAACTGCCTGGGCATGGTCAACCATGTGGACGGCATTCCACTCACCTTTGTGGTCACGCAAACCGAAGCGGCGTTCCAGCCGCCAGGCGTCGCCGTTGTTTCACAAAGCGGCGCCATGGCCGCAGTGTTGGGTGTAAGCCTGCGCCATCATGGATTGCAAATCTCGTATTCCGTTTCGACCGGCAACGAAGCAGCCAACGGCGTTGAGGATTTTGTCGAGCATCTGCTGGAGGACGAGCGAACGAGCGTCCTCACTATGGTGGTGGAACAATTCCGGCAGCCACGACGCTTTCTGCAACTTGCAGCCCGTGCGCGTGCGTTGGGGAAATACATCGTTCTGCTGCACCCAGGCAGCAGCAGCGCCGCCCGCGCCTCAGCAGCCACGCATACGGGAGCAATCGCGACCAACTACCAGGTGATGCGCACAAAAGTGATTCACGCCGGAGTGGTTTTGGTAGACACGCTGGAAGAACTGGTGGACGTATCGCACCTGCTGATCCGCTGCCCCTCGCTGCCACGCGGCGGTGCAGCCATTCTCACCGAGTCTGGAGCGTTCAAGGCTGTGACACTCGACCTATGCGAGCGGATCGGACTCGGCCTGCCGGAGCTGAGCGCGACGGCTGCTGCCGCCCTGCGAAGCGTGCTGCCCGATTTCATTCCTGCGACGAATCCGCTGGACATCACGGCACAGGCGCTGGTGGATACCGATCTCTACCGGCGAACGATTCCGGCCTTCCTCACGGAAGACCGTTTCGGAAGCCTTGTCCTTGGCATCATCCTTACCGATGAAGTCACCAGCAGCCTAAAGTTTCCGTCGATCCTGGAAGCTATTCGCACCCTCCGGCCGACGAAGCCCGTGATTTTCGCCAGTCTTGACGAAGGAGCTCGGATCCCGTCTGGATATGTGGAGGAGTTGCGAGCTCTGGGAGTTCCTTTCTTTCCGTCCCCGGAGCGCGCTCTACGAGCCCTTGCACGCGTGACTGATCTTGCTGTGCATGAGAGTCGCCGTGAACTTGAGAGTGCAGCTGCAAAGCCCAGCGTTGTATTAGCCAGTGGTGTGCTACCGGAGTATCAGAGTAAGCTGGTGCTCCGTGCGCTGGGTATCCCAATTCCCGAAGGAGCTCTGGCGCGAACTCTGGAAGAAGCCAAATCCATCGCTGCGGATATCGGATTTCCTGTAGCCCTGAAAGCCCAGGCTGCGGATCTGGCGCACAAGAGTGACGCTGGCGGCGTGGTGTTGGGCTTGAACGATGAGGCAGCCCTTGCCGCGGGATGGCAGCGCCTGCAACAAAATATCCGTGATACGAAGCCTGAACTTGTGCTCGATGGCGTCCTGGTTGAACGTATGGGGCGCCCAGGCATCGAGCTGATTGTTGGCGCAGAGAATGATCCGGATTGGGGCCCTGTGCTGCTGGTGGGCTTTGGCGGGGTACTGGCGGAGGCGCTGCAGGATGTGAAGCTGCTGCCGCCGGAACTCTCAGTGGAAGCAATCATCGGCGAACTCTACACGCTGAAGAGCGGCGTGCTGCTGCGCGGCTTCCGGGGTTCACCCGCACTGGATGTGCGGGCTGCGGCGGAAATTGTGCGCGCGCTCGGCTCGCTGGTGAGGTCTAACCCCGCCATTCAAGAGATCGACATCAACCCTGTCGTAGTCTATCCGGAAGGAATGGGCGCGGTCGCCCTGGACGCGCTGATTGTCTCGAACCCCTGACTGTCGAAGATCGATTGCTGCATGGATGCTTCATGTGAATGAGGCTGAGGGCTTCGGCCATTGCGTTCCTGAACGTTCATATCTGTGGAGAAGGGGGCGCGCCTGTGCGCAATCTGAAAATGAACCGCAACCTCCTACATGACTTTGGATGTCTGATGTGTCTCTCTCCAATCGCTGGGAGGCATTCCTTCCCAAGCGCGAAATGCACGTCCGAATGAATTGGGGTCTTCAAAGCCCAGCAGGTAAGCCGCTTCATTCAGTTCCAGCGCCGAGTTGCTCAGGTAGTACCGAGCCATCTGGTGACGGGCTTCATCCAGGACTCGTTGAAAGCTGGAACCGGATTCCTGCAAGCGACGCTGCAAGGTGCGCGGGCTCACATGAAGCACCTGCGAGATTGCATCAACGGATGGACGTTGCCCAGTCAGTCGGTCTTGAATAGCCTGGCGTACAAGTTCTATGAAGCTGTCCTCAGACCCCATCAGGCAGGGCGCGTACAATCCTGCCGGCACCGATCCCGCGGGGCAGACGTTACACGGAGACCATGCTTACGTCTTCTACCAGGTCCCGGTAAATGCCAGAAAACTTCCGCTCGTCTTCTGGCACGGCCACGGGCAGTCTGCTAAGACGTGGGAGACCACCCCGGACGGGCGCGAGGGGTTCCAAAATATCTTCCTGCGCCGCCGCTTCCCGATCTACCTGATTGATCAGCCACGGCGTGGACGCGCAGCGCGCAGCACGCGGCCGATCAACATTACGGCCACGCCGGACGAGCAGCTTTGGTTCGGCATCTTCCGACTCGGCGCGTGGCCGGACTTCTACTCGGGCGTGCAATTCTCGCATGACCCGGAGGCGCTCAACCAGTTCTTCCGGCAGATGGTTCCCAACACCGGCCCATACGACGCACGGGTGAATATCGAGGCTGTTTCGGAGCTATTCGACAAAATTGGACCGGGCATTCTCGTCACCCACTCACAGAGCGGCGGCCCGGGATGGCGCGCCGCTATTAAGAACAAGAATGTCCGCGCCATTGTTGCCTTCGAGCCAGGCTTCGACTTTCCTTTCCCCGAAGCAGATGTGCCGCCGCCCATGACACTCGGAGGAAGAGCGTTGAGCGCCATCACCGTGTCTCAGTCGCATTTTATGCGGCTCACGCAGATACCGATCATCATCTATTACGGCGATAACATCCCCGATAAGCCGAGCGTGAATCCAGGCCAGGAGCAATGGCGCATCTTTTTCGAAATGGCTAAAAGGTGGGCAGATGTCGTGAACCGCCATGGCGGCGATGTCACCGTCGTGCACCTGCCCGAGATCGGCATCCGGGGCAACACACACTTCCCGATGTCGGACCTCAACAACGTCGTGATTGCGGATCATCTGTCGAAGTTCCTTTTGGAGAAGAAGCTGGACTAGTGGACTGTAACAGCCGATTCGGGAGTAGGCCTAGATGTGCGAGCGTGCGCGACTCTCCTGGGGATGCTCTCACGCTTTGTATCAGGACCCGACTTAGGAGTGGGTGGAAGCCCCCGCATTTATGCGGGGGAAGGAGCGCTTCAGCGCTCCGGGAGGTCTTTCCTCCCGATGATGCGCTTTAGCGCTGGTGGCTGCGAAAAAGCGCAGTCCCCTTATGGTTCGCGGCTTTCATAAGATTTGGGCTTCATGAATAGCCCCTGAGGCTCTACCAAATCAGCTGTTACAGTCCACTAGAAGGACTTTAGGCTTCTCGATTGACCGTCAATGGATGACTTCAGAGTAATGCTCTCACTTGCCCCAACCGGTGAGTTCGGGAGAGATACAGGGGAGATACAGAGGGGAGATACAGGAACAGCATCGACCAGCATACCTCTTGCAGTAGTTTTAGCTGCCTGAAGGTAGCGCTTGCTGTCGGCCTGGTGACGAAAGTGCCAGCCATGGTTACCAAAGAAATCCTCTTCCCCTCCCTCTCGACGCCGTCCAAATACCGTACTATTGTAAAAGTAAGATCCAGACGTTGTATGAGTAAGATCCAGACGCCGGGGCGGAAGCCGTCGGTGCCACCCCTTAGGGCGCATAAGGCGCACACTTTCCCCCGCCGAATATGGCAGACGGGAGGGCAAGATGCTCAAATTAATTAAAGTGGGGTAGCTGCCTTAATGCAGTGAGCCCAATCTGTTGGGGGTAAATCAGGCCGAGAGACGCCACCTGTTGTAGTTCCTGTACTCAGGCAGCTACCCCACTTAATTAATTCAAAAATTTGAGCACCTTCATGAAACAAATGACTTAGCGATAAAAGTGGACACGGTACATGAAAGGTCTCCTGGATGAGGACAAGGAATTTAAGAGGCTATTCGAGGCTGCGAAAGAATTAGCTAAGAGTGATTTCGGAAACTTCTCGACTATTCCCATCCCATACCAGCCCTTTGTGAAGCGATACGTTCACGAAAGGCGACATGCAAAACCCGCGGCCAGCGACCCAAAGAAGTAGAGCGGGCCTCCTCGAGCCGGAGGCAAGAGATGAAGGACGAGAGAACGCGCAACCAGGGCCGCCGTCCTCCCCGCTTTTCCGCTTGGAAAACGAATTCTGACGAATCCTAAAGTTCGATTTAGTTTTCTGCGGGTAGATGCGGGCCGTCGACGAATGCTCACGTGGCCGGCGGCCATATCCATTTTGCAGCTCTATTGTGAAGGGTTACACTTTGGGAAGCATTTCGGGCAGGATTTCCTGGAGGTCCTTCGAATGAATGGGATCGGCGTCAGGCTACGGACGATTCGTGGCCAGTGGGGGCTTTCACTGCTGGAGGTGGAAGAACGGAGTTTGCGGCTCGCGCAGGAATGGGGAAGCCCCTCCTATCAGATCTCCGCAAGTTGGCTCGGCCGGGTGGAACGCGAAGACCACGAGTTGAGTGCAACCAAAGTAGCGGTCCTGGCAGCCATCTACAATCTTCCTCCACAACAAATGTTAGGCTACTGCCAACCTGGCGACGGCCGTCTTTCCCGATGCAACGTGCCCGCCGGCCCCAATACAACACTCCTCTTAGATGACGGACCGCTGGGAGAACAGGCACGGGAGCTGTTGCCGGACAGCTTCAGCTCCGATCCTGTCCCGGAAGCGACAACCCTTCTTCCCTTAGCCGACGGGCTGGGCACGAGTCCTTACCGAAGGGCCATCATTGGGCATCGCGATCAGATGCTCGATCCGATGATTCGAGCAGGTTCCATTGTGCTGATTAATCAACAGAAGACGAGCATTACGTGGCACAAGCGGTTGAGCCACGAGTTTGACCGGCCCATCTACTTTCTGCTTACACGAACTGGCTACGTTTGCGGCTGGTGCGAGCTTGACAAAGAATCGGTCTGGCTGACCCTCATTCCGCATCCCTTTTCGAGCGCGCGCAGTCAACGCTTCAAATATCGCGAAGAGATAGATGTGATCGGTATGGTGGTTGGCGTATTCATGCGCCTGGTTGCGGAAGGCAGCGCATGAAGGCGACGCATTACTAAAGCGCTTTTTGCAAATCCGCCAGCATGGGAACGTCGCCTTGCTCGTAGAGGTGTAGCAACTGGCGTGTCATCATATAGTAGGTCGCAATAATTCGTTGTCCATAGAACGGGAAATTCACCTCTAGATGACCATTTTGCGCAGCACCTCTCAGTCTGCCCACATGTAACTCGATCTCTCTTGCGCTGTGACGCAGTTGTTCTGCGATGATCAGGGCCTCTGGATAGGACCGCTGAAGGTAACAAGCCATTTCGATCAGCACCTGGCTATTTCTTCCCAGGACCTCGATACCTTTGAGACCCCCGATCAATTGCGATATGTCGGACGGCTCCACTTCGACGCCTCGGTCATCCCCGGCGGATTGCTCCGATTCCTCGAAGAAGTCGAGTGCAATCCTGGCGACGCTTGCTCGGTCTACCAAAATAAGTCTTCGCATGAGACTTTCCCAGCTTTCTTGAGGAGATCGACGGGCACGATAGTAGTTACGTCCGGCGAGCGCGATGAGGACGGCGATAAAGATTGCGGCCGCAACCAGAAAGTACCCCATGTGCGTGTTCACGACTCTCTCCGCGATCGCAGGCTCTGCAGAGAGTATTCCATCTCTCTCTGCAAGGTAAACAATTGTGCGCGCATCTTTTCCGTTAGCTCTTGGGATGGCGGCGCATCGCGCCAAAGCGCAACAATCCAATACACGACACAGCCAAGATAGACGGCTATTCGAAAATGGGATATTGCGATATAGGCCTGATTCCCTTGACGAAGGCCGAAGTATGTTTGTCCGGATTGGACCATCACACCGAGGATCGAGTACACCCCAAATCCCTTAGCGATCGCGGCGGCATGGGTATTCCACGGCCGCTTCACGCGTGCGGATAAAAGCATCATGCCTATAAAGAGCTCGCTCATCCATGCTGACGCGAATAAGTCCGCCTTGATCACGATAGACTTCACTAAAAACTGGGTGGGTGGGCTGGCTAACCAACTCAATCCGAAGGCTGCGGCCAGGCTAAGACCCAATAGCCAGATGAAGCTCTTGCGCACGTCCCACGACCAAACCCCCAGGGGACGGAAAACATGGGAAGCCATCTCGTATGCGATACAAAGCTGCAATCCTGCATCGAGCGCCACAAGTGACCAGTAGGTGTAAAAGTAGTCGGCATTCGTCCCATGGTGCATAACCAGGTACAGCACAATCGATCGAATGATATTCGTGGAGATGAGGGCTGTGAAAAATGGGAATAGCTTGGCGCGATGCCGCTTCCACAGCACGAAGATCAGCACCAGATGACCCAGGAAGCTGGCCGCCCAGAAGAAGAGATCCAGACCAGTCAAATGCATCGAGATGCCCCCTCAAGACGGCCGCTCCAAAGGATCAGGTGCGAACATTCTATGCCAATCCCAAGACCGTGAGTATCACATGAATGATTCCGGGGGGCATAGGCTCTGGATCGCCGCCTGTCTGATTCGCTAAAGCCGCTGGAGCCAGAGCGAGCAGTGTTACGGCGAGTGTGAGGGTGCGAGCAATGTGCTTGGACATGGAGTTTCTCCTTAGCTGCGCAGTTTTGCGCTGAGGGGAGGCTATGGGAAATCTCCAAATCTTCGGTTTATTTGTCGCGCGCGCGGCTTATACGCCGCGGAAAAACGGCGCCGCTCATGATCCCCTTATTTAGCTGAGCGACGCAGCAACAGCTCTTAGTGTTTTGCTCATCCTGTGGGGTATCGACGTGGCGGATACGCCACGTGTCGAGGAATTCCTATGTCCCGTTCAATCGATTCAAGCGTTCCCAGCTGCGGGGCCAGAGTTTCGGCGTAATGCGGTGACAGCATCACAACTGTCCGGTTAGATCTCGAAAAGAATCAGCTGGTTAGGGTAGCATGCTGGATCTGAGACTAAAAAGGGATGCTGCAACGCGCATGAAATCTCGGTTTTCTCGAAGATCGAGACTGACAGAATCTGTAGACAGGTATAGAGCGAAGCGTTGAGCTTGAGCTCTTTCTTGACGATGGCGATTAAGACATAGGTGGCAATAGCGCACCAGATTTGAGTCTTCACTGCGTTTTCGCTGGTGGCCAAGAATCGTTTGATTCGCAGGTGCTGTTTGATCCATTTGAAGAACAATTCGACTTGCCAGCGGCTCTTGTAGAGCGCAGCAACCGTTAGCGCGGGCAAAGCGGTGTTATTAGTTAGAAAGACCAGTGTCTTGCCGGAGTCGGGGTCCTTGAAGCGAATGCGGCGTATCTGCTCAGGATATTTTCGGCTGGTTTTGCGATCGTTAAGCATGACCCGCTGGTCGCAGATGACTCCGCTGTTGCGGTCTGCAACGGCGGAGTAGACACGTCTTGCATTCATCGCCGACCTGGCGCGTGTAACAAAGAAGGCCCCCGCTTGGTGCATCGCGAAGAGACGCCTGAAGTTCAGGTAGCCCCGATCCATCACATAAAAACTGCCAGCTTCTATCGGCAGAATATCCAGCACGTTAACTTCATTCAGCTTACCACCACTGATGTAAAGGAAAGCAGGATTAGCGCCGCGCAGATCCAGTAGGGCGTGCAGCTTGATGGCAGCGCGGTTAGCGCGAAACGGCGCCCATTCAAATAAGCTTAAGCATAAGTCGACTGTGGTTGCATCAAGCGCGTAGATAGTAGCGTCGAGATCGAGCAGCGGATCCTCGGCATACAGCGCACGCGCGCGGCTAATTAAGCGCTGCGCCAATGCCTGATAAATGCGCCAATCACGAATGTTGAGCGCATCGGCTAGCGTGGAGCGAGCAAGCGGCTGCGCCAGCCCCATGTGAAACAGCTTCGCCTGATTAGCCGCCAGGCAAACCTCGATATCACGTAGTGACTCGCGCCATGTAAGTTGGGAAAACGCCAGTATTCGAAACAAGTCAGCACAGCTCAGCGTGCGTACACCGCAGTCGCCCTTATGCTTTGCAATGATGCGGCCGAACGTCTTCCACGGGACAAACTCCATCACCTGCGCAAATAGCGTCTTGCCTGCGTTCATGCCACCCTCCGGGTCGGTGAAACCCGGAAGCACCGCAAGACCGCATCGTCCGTTTCAAATCGTGGACACCACCGAATCGTCAGAAACCATACTCAGTAATGGACTTGTCGGCCCTCAATAGCCAACGAACCGGACAGTTGTGTGACAGCATACCTATTGCAGGCCATGAACGCTCGTGACGGTGAATGAGTATCAGTCGCCGTATTCCTTCACAGAGCTAGCGAAAATTCTTCATGACCATGATGTCGGACTCGGTGAGTTCGATTTGCCCGAAAAGAAGCGATTTGCCATCCGGAGACAGTACGAGACCACTACCCAAAGGAAATGGCTTGTCGAAAGCAAAGATTGGTGTGGACTGGCCACGAGCGAAGTCGAAGAATTCGATTCTGCCGTTGGGCGAAAAATCCGGGTTCATGAAGTAGATTCCGCCGCGAGCAACGTCCCAGGCAGACCACCAGGCGTTGTTAATCGGCAGTCGTGATTCCTGGCCGCCATCCAATGATTTTTTCCAGATCCCGGACTCGGCAAATTTGGCGTAATAAAGGAACCGCCGGTCCATCGACTCGATCCCATAGACACCCCCGTTTGTCGTCACTCGGACAGGAGGCCCACCTTGAGACGGCATTTTCCATAGTTGAGAAGACACAGGATCGTGGCTGGAATAAAAATAGATCCACTGGCCGTCGCGAGACCAGTTCGGAGCGCCATTGTTGACGCCGGGAAAAGTGGCAAGCATATGGGGAATGCCATCTGGTACTTCGACGACGCCAACCTCGTAATAGTCCTGGGCGATGGATTCAAAGGAGACGGAGTGGCGATTCGGAGACCAGCGGGCATTTCCCGATCTTGCGTGGAGGGCAGTCAGCTGAGAGCAATTGGATCCATCGCTGTCGCACACCCAAATATCGCTATAGCCCATGCGGTTAGATTGGAAGACGACCTTCTTGCCGTCGGGAGAATAGCTGGGCCGCGAAGCGAATCCCCTGCCGGCCAGGAGCCGGAAGGGAGGAGCCAGAGCATGGCGCTCGTCCTTGAGGTCGAGCCGCCAAATGGTGCTCGACTGCTTCCATAACTGGTAAGCGAGTTGGTTTCCGCTGCGGGAGATGGAAGGCTCATAGGCATCCCCCGGACCGCCAACACGCTGCGGCATCCCGCCTGAGGCGGACATTCGCCATAAACTCCAAAAACCCTTGGCGGGCGAAGCGAAGACGATTTCACTGCCGTCCTGAGTCCAGGCCGGCGGCCCTCCGGAATTTCCGGTTGTGAGCTGAAAGGGTTGGCCGCCGGCAACCTGCACTACAAACACGTCACTCAGAAAACCGCTCAGGAGGCTGCGTGCGAACGCAACCGTGGCGCCGTCGGGCGAGAAGACGGGGGAACAATCAGACTGCTGACTACGCGGGGAAGTGAGTGGGCGAGCGGTTAAGTCAGAGAGCGAGAGTAAGGTCAGGCGAGCTTTGGTGCCCTTATCCACGGATTCTGAAAATATCAAGGAGTTTCCGTCGGGCGACCAGTCCATTTTGTTGCAGTATCGAGGTTCAGCATCTGTGCTTGGAGCACTCCACTTGGGGAACGACGCAGTATAAACACGACGTTCCGAGCCGCCAAGAGCCGGAATCACATACAGACTTTTTTGGTCGCCGGACTGGAAACGTGCAAAGGCGATTTGCCGGCCATCGGGCGACCAGGTGGGATAGTTGTCGCGATCATTGCCGGTGAGCTGCAAAGGCTTGTCGCCGTCAATCAAGGCGACATAAATGCCCGGGTGCGGTGCTCCCCCATAGGCAAAAGCGACCCGGCTGCCGTCTGGAGAAAGGGCAGGGCTGGACTGCCACCCTGGCAGAGAGACCAGGGGTAGGATTTCGCCGGCAGTTGGCGGCTGCTTCCGAGATGTTGGGAAGATCCGTAACAGCGTGACGGCTAACAGGAGGATGAATGCCAGAGTGACAACGATCAGCCAGAGCTGTTTTCCCACGGGCCTGGCCGGATCCTCCTTCGCAGGGGAAGGATCCATTTCTTCCTTCAGCGGCGCGATGAACCGGTAGCCCCGGCGCGGGAGAGTTTCGATGAGGTGGGGTACACCGGCAGCGTCGCCCAGGGTGGCCCGCAGCTTAGTTATGGCCAGATTGATGGCATGGTCAAAATCTCCGAAGCTCTTCTCAGGCCAGATTAGCTGACGGAGCTCTTCTCGCGTAACGACCTCTCCGGGCCGTTCCAGCAACGCTGCCAGAACCTTGAACGGCTGGTCCTGCAACTTCAGACATTTGCCCGCCTTCCACACTTCCCCCGTTTCCAGGTGGACTTCGAAATCTTCAAAGCGCGCGACCGGCCGTTGTGTCGAGTTGCCCATCGGCGACTCCGTGCAGGTGTGAGATAGAGTCCGATTCCCGGGAGATCCTCAGAAGATATTGAAGCTAAGTCTAGCGCCATCCGGGCATTACAGGCAGACAAACTTGATAGTACGAAGAGATCGCCGGCGAATTGAGGCCGCTGCTTGTCAGCCGGAAGCTCGTCCTAGCCGCTACCACGGCCGAGGCGAACTTCATGCATCGTTGGCTGTTTTCTCTGGCCTGCCTGTGCCTTTTCTTTCCCCCACCTTTGCAGGCAGACGACCAACCAAGACCTTCGGAAATCGCGCCCGGCGGCGCACTGCCATTCCGGCTTTCTTCCGGGTATCTCATCCAGGTGGAAGGCCGCATCGGAGACCAGGCCCACTTGAAGTTCATCCTGGACACTGGCTCTACGATCAGCATTGTCGGCCAAAGAATTGCGCAAAAACTGAGGTTGGGCGCGCACCGGGCTCAGAGTTTCAACTTTGACAGAAATCTTCAGTGGGAAACGGGCACCGTGCCTGAGGTTCAGTTCGGTCCCGTTCGGGCAGCCAACGTTGCTGTACTAGTGGGTGATCTGGCGCGCTATTCGGAGCTCGCCGGCAAGGCAGATGCCATCATCGGCCTGGATCTTCTGCAATTGAGCAACTTCACCATCGATTTCGGCGCCGGGCATTTGATCTTCGACCCCGGCCCGCCAAAAACCTATTTGGCGGGGGGCGATCCCATGACCAAGTGCCTGATTGTCGAGCTTCAGGTTCAGGATCGGCCGGTTCACCTGATGGTCGATACCGGCTTGCAAGGTATTCTTCTGTACGAGGAGCGCCTGCGCAGGAGCGTGCCAGGATTACGCACCTCGGGCAGCATCAAAAACGCAACCATGGGCGGACGCGTGCCAGTAAAACAGGCCACTCTGCCCGACGTTGTCTTCGGCGAGGGGAATCGCGAGGTAGCGTCGTATTCTTACCGTCTCCTGCCCCAGACATGCTTGCGGGAATCGACGGACTTGTGGGCATCGCGGCGCTCCAAGCCCGCCGCGTCCATTTCGATTTCTCCGGGAAGATGTTGTCCTGGGAGTAAGCCACCGCACAGCCAGCCAGCCTCAATTCCCTCAAACTCCCTCAAGTACGAAGTCGCACGCGAGGGCATGACCAACGCTCAGTGGTTGCCGTGTTATTCGGAAAAGCCGGTAATCTCACAAGGCCATGCGGTCTTATCCGGTAAAAGCACGTAATAGTCCTGGAAAAGAACCTCGCTATTGCTGGCACGGGGCTTCTTCGGGAGCATAGCGCGATAGTCGCCGGGTACGATAAGGAGCGCCTGGTGCTTATCGACGCCGCCGAACAACTCAACTTTCTTCCCGTTCAGGATTGCGTCCGCATAGACTCCTTCACCGCACAGAGCATTGATCCCAACAGTGGCGCACTGTCGAAAATGAGTTGCGGAAACATGGACATTCATGGTGTAGTTGTTCGGATTTTGGTTTACAGGATGTTGTTCAGGTTGGTATTTTCCTTGGGCCGATGCGACCGAGCACAGAAAAAGGATAGGGAGAACGAAAGATATTTTCATTGATTGTGAAATTACCCTCAAACTTGCTTCACGAATACTGCGAGTGTAAGTGATTGATCGCAAAGCCACGCTCATGCGGCTCCCCGGAATGCGTATCGTTTCCTCTGTTCGCAGTACGCTGCGCGCACATTGGTTCGACTGGCGTTATCACGTCAAAACCTGCGGCGATGACGATCTGCGCCAACTGACCGTTGTAGGTGAGAACGCTTCTCACGCCATCCCCTATATCCCCACAACCCCTCGGACCGGGCGGCACATACTCCGCAATCTCCCAGTGACCGACGTTTCGAGCTACACCTTCATCGACATAGGTTCGGGCAAGGGCAGAATGTTACTGCTTGCCGCCGAGCTCCCCTTCCGCCGCGTCATCGGCATTGAGTTCGCTTCGGATCTCCATGCCGTGGCTCAGCAGAATGTGAAAACCTATCGAAACTCGAACCAGGCCTGCTTTCAGATCGAACCGGTGCACATCGATGCAACGCAGTACGAATTTCCGCTCGAACCGTTGCTTATTTATCTTTTCTACCCGTTTGACCAATTCGTCATGGGGCCGGTCATCCAAAACCTCAACCGATCCCTCGCCGAGCACCCGCGTGACGTGATCCTCGTCTACCACAATCCGGTCCTGTCCGGGGTGGTGGAGTCAGCAAGCCATTTGAGGGCCTACGCCCATCACACCTACTTTGCCAGTCGCTACGCCATCTTTAGAAGTATCGCCTCACCATCCCCAAACCTTGCTTGAGCTGTTGCCAACGCGCGATGCGAGCAACGGACCGCATACCATTCCATCTGAGGAAACATGCCGGCTAGACACGGTCGAGGTTGGAGTAGACGTCGTGGATATTCGCGTTCACACCCTCCTGCAGCGGAGGCATCTTGCCGAAATGTGCTTCGCTCTGCTCGCTGGTTCGCACCAGAAACTCTGCATAGCCGTTCGACTGCAGAGACTTGAGGGAGGCCACCGTGAAACGCTTCTGCATTTCCGCCAAGACTTAGGCCTGCCTTCTTGCCTTCCGCAACCTTCCCCGTCAACTCCTCGATATAGTTTCGCTGGCTGGTCATCACCGTGCGGTCCGTTTGCAGCGGGCCATGGCCGCCCATAAGAAATTGGAAATCGGCGTGGCCGACAGCATCGATCGTGCCCGGCCAGAGCCGGGGAAAGCCGTCCGCAATATTGGGCAGAAAGCCATGAATCGCGTCCCCAGTGGCGATTGCCCGCTGCTGCGGACAAAAGACGAAGATGTCTCCAGCGGTATGGGAATGGCCGTGAAAATCGATGTGCAGATCGAACGCCGGATCCCGGAGCAAGTACGATTTGTCGAACGTGATGGTCGGCAACTCCAACGTGTAGTTCTTCAGCTCGGTCTGGTAGGCCTCCATCTGCGCGATCTGGTCCGCACAGAAAGCCTTTTCGGCAGCCGAGGCGGAGCGTGCTGCCCGAGCGCGCAGGGCGTCGATCTGTTGCGGTACTGCTCCCACCGAAGCCTTCATCCTGGCAACCGCCAGGTCCGACATAAGCTGTTTGGTGGACGCGCTGGCGATGAAGTCGACCTTTTCACCGGTCAAGCGATAAGCATGATCACCCTGGGTGTGGTCCCAATGGAAATGCGTATTGACGACGTAACGAACCGGTTTCTCCGTGATTTCCCGCTGGATCTGGTGAATGAGTGAGGCGGCCGCCGATGGCTTGGAATGCGCGTCCACCACGACCACATCCTTTGACCGGACAAAGATGGCGGCATTGCAGTTCAACATGGCCTGGGGGCGGGCATGAGCGAAGTAAACGCCGTTCGCGGCCTTTTGCAGGTCGAACAACTTGGCATCGGAGCTGGGAGCCGCTGCGCGGGCCCAGGCAGCACGATGGTAAGCCAACTCCAGTATCGAAGCCCCGGCCAGGGCGCTCCCCATCAGCCCGCGGAGAAAGTCGCGGCGCGAGGTCCGGCCATCGCCGCAGACAACGTGATTGTGCGGATGAACGTGCCGGTGTGGATGCGCGTGATCGTGCGCATGCGTGTGGCCGTCTGAATGATGCGTCCCGCGATCCTTAGGTGTTTCGGTCAACGCTCCTCCTGTCGATTCCGTCATGCCAGGTTTCCAGGCAGCAATATGATCGAAAGCCTGCTCACCTGGGGGATAGGGGACAGTATACCTATCCCCCAGAACTGCCCAATAGGTGTGGCGAAGTCGTACGCGAGGGCATGACCAACGAGGAATGGCAATCATGGATGGCCCGCCTAGACGGTCACCTAGTGTAGTGCGTCACACAGATGGATGTTTATGAATCCGGGCAACGAAGCTAACCAGGACGACCGACAGATGATTCGGCATAGTTGCATGTGATGCACATGTCAAATGCACGGCCCGGGAAGATGAGGATCGTGGTGACGCATAACGCTATGCGCCCCCCCCGTTTGCAGCCAGGATTAACTTGACGATGAACTCAGCACTCAATGTATAGTTCCGGTCGAGGAAAACGTTGCTGCCCTGGCTTCGGCTGGGGCTGCTTCGAATCGAAAAAGGTCACCTTGCATTGAGGCTTAATAAACTCCAAGAAGGAGTTCTATGCATTCCGAACGGCAGGCAATTTTTGGTGCAAATCTTACTGCAGTTGCCATCGCTACATCGCTCGCGTTCTTCGCTGCGGTGGGAACGACACTGGGGGAGTCCCGCAACCAGCCAATTCAGATCACTGCTGACCTCTCCGACGCGCCGCGCAAACTGTATCACGCTGACGTGGACCTGCAGGTGAGCGCTGGGCCGCTGACGCTGACGACGCCGCAGTGGATCCCGGGCACGCACATGCCCGCAGGACCAGCCATGGATATAACCGGCATGATATTTACCGCCAACGGCAAGCCACTCACCTGGCGTCGCGATGATGTGGATCTGTACCAGTTTCATTTGACCATTCCTCCAGGAGTTTCGACCTTGCACGTCCATCTCGACTGCATCGTCACCGGACGGATCTCACAGAAGCTTGCAGTCCTGGAGTGGGAGAAACTGCTGCTGTACCCGGCCGACGTTCCGGTCCGCGAGATCCCAATTCAGCCGTCGCTCATCGTTCCACCCGGATGGGGTATCGGGACGGCGTTGACACCGGTGAATGCGGGCAGTTATCCCGTCCCGGCTGCTGGTGCAATCACCCACTTCGCCGCCACCAACGTCGAGCAACTGGAGGACTCACCCATCATAGCCGGGCAATACTTCCGTGAATTTCCGCTGGCCCCGGAAATCTCGCCGAAGCACTATATCGATGTGGTCGCCGACGCCCCCGAAGATTCCGACTTGCCCGCGCCTGTCCTGGCTGAGACCGCGAATCTGGTTCGCGAAGCCGATAAGATGTACGCGTCTCACCATTACAACCATTACCACTTCCTGCTCACCGTTTCCGATGTAGCCGGCTTCGAAGGATTGGAGCATGGGCAGTCGTCGGATAACGGCGTCGGCGCGAAAGACTTCTCCGATCCCAGCCGCCAGGTAGCGGTTTCCGACCTGCTCCCGCATGAGTTTACCCATTCATGGAACGGAAAGTACCGCCGTCCCGTCGGCCTGTACCAGGCGGACTTCGCTAAGCCGCAGCAAGGAGCGATGCTTTGGGTATACGAGGGAATGACGCAGTATCTTGGACACGTGCTGGCGGCGCGGTCAGGGCTCAAGTCGCAGCAGCAATATCGCGATGTACTGGCGTTCTTTGCTGCTGTGCTTGACTACACTCCGGGGCGCGACTGGCGTCCCACGGAGGATACGGCGGTCGCCGCGAGCATTCTTCGCGGTGACAATCGGGTGTGGGAGAACTGGAGGCGCGGTCAGGACTACTACTATGAGGGCGAGTTGCTGTGGCTGGATGTTGACACGCTGATTCGCAAAACGACCAACAATCAGAAGTCGTTGAACGATTTTGTTCGTATCTTTCTCGCTAAGGGCGGCAATACGGGGCCGCTGATCGTGCCCTATACCTTCGACGAGTTGGTGGCCGACCTGAACCAGGTGATGCCGTATGACTGGGCGGCTTTCTTGCACGACCGCGTAGACAAGATCAATCCGCGCGCTGACCTTGCCGGCATTGAGCATGGAGGTTACAAACTAGTCTATCGGGATAAGCCGACCGATTCGGAGAAATCACTCTTTGACGTCTTCAGCAAGTACCTGGGCAACGTAGACGCCTGGTTTTCCATCGGCCTGCGAGCGAACAGCGATGGCAGCATCGTCGACGTTCGCTGGAACAGCCCGGCCGATAAGGCCCGGCTTGTGCCGGGATCTAAGATTATTGGTGTAAACGGGCAGGTCTTCAGCGGCGACGTGCTGCACGCCGGTATCCGCGAAGCAAAAGGCAAGACAGCCCCAATCCATTTCATCGTGCAGTCCGACTCTTTCCTGACCGAAGTAGATATCGACTACCACGACGGCGAGCGATATCCAGCACTGGAGCGGATTGCGGACACACCCGCATACCTCGACGATATTACTAAGCCGCTGACCTCTTCGCAGTGACGTTCGGTAGCTGGTTCGCTCGGCGGGAGGGGTTCTCCGACCGTGCAGATACATCTACCCATTAGAATGGCTGTAATCGGTCTGCTCTCCCTTTATCTCCATTTATATCTATACTCCCCACTAACTGTTCAAAGAGCCGCTCCAACCTATCCGCGAGCGAATCGTCTTTGGTAAGAATCCCGGTATGCACCGCCGACGTCTGGATGATTGTGCTGCGCGGCGCGATCAGCCATTGGAAGCGTTCTCTCTGCGAGAGCTTTGCGATTGGCCCGGCTGTCTCGTCGCCGGCGCAGATGCGAACTACCCCGTCTGCGTGCTGCTTCACCGTTTCGAGGTCGAGCATCGGCCACAGCGTTCGCAGCCGTGCCTCGTCAACGTGGACCTTGGCCTCGAGCAGACGCTTCTGAAGGCAGAAGACGATTACACCGATATTGAGGAACTCCTGCCGCTCGACGCGCGGGACCACGCGCAGCACGGCATAGTCAAACGAAGCTTTGGTGAGCACGGATCGCCTCCTGTTCGAAGTTTACTGCGGTCGCCAGACGGTGACTCAGGTACTTGAAGTACTGCGCGCGGCGTTGCTCCGCGGTCGTGGCGGCGGAAGCGATCCAGGCATCGGGCACCAGGTTGAGAATCGCGCGCAGCACTGCGGGTGTGAGGCGTTGACGGGCCAATGCGGACGCGTCCGCTATCGCGCTGGCCCACGGCAGCAGCACGTGCTGCTGAATCGCCGGGAAGGGCGAGTCGGCCTTCTCTTCCGACGTCTCCCAGTTGTGGTGGAAGAACAACGCTGCGCCGTGGTCGATGAAGTGCAGCGAATGGTGCCAGATCAGCAGATTCGGGTTGCGCGGGGTGCGGTCTACATTCTGCACGAAGGCGTCGAACCACACCGCCATCGACGCGATCTCGGGCGTCGCGCGATCGCCCGCCGCAGGGTCGAACATCGTCGAGCCGGGCAGATAGTCGAGCGCAAGATTCAGCCCCGTACTGGCCTTGAGCAGATGGCGAATCTCTGCGTCCGGCTCGTTGCGTCCGAGCGCTGCGTCGACTTCGGCAAAGACCAGCTCCGGCACCTTCAACCCCAGCGCGCGGCCGATCTCACCGGCTACCAGTTCCGCGACCAGCGCCAGCGGGCCTTGCCCTGCTCCGCGGAACTTCACAACGTAGAGCCCGAGGTCGTCCGCCTCGACGATCGCTGGCAGTGAGCCGCCCTCGCGCAGCGCGAGGACGTAGCGGATAGTCTGGACGGTACGCAGCATCGGTTTAGTGTATCGACAACCGAGGCAGGACGGGTCTGGGGAACGTGATCTTTATCTTTCTGTCGCCGAACTCCCCTATCCGGGACCTACTCGTAACGCAGAGCGACAACCGGATCAACGCGCATGGCTTTACGAGCGGGAATCCAGCAAGCCGCAACCGCGACCGCAGTCAGGACAGCTGCCAGACCGGCAAAGGTAGCCGGATCCGTTGCGCTGACGCCATACAGCAGCCGCGTCATCAGGCGGGTAAGAATAAGTGCGGCCCCGAGTCCGATGACGACGCCCAACAAAGCCAGCCGTGTGCCCTGCCACAGTACAAGACGGAGCACGTCTCTTTGTCGCGCACCCAGAGCCATGCGAATCCCGATCTCCTGCGTACGCTCTCCCACCACATACGCAATCACACCATAGATGCCCACGCTGGCCAACCCCAATGCCAGAGCCGCGAACGCGCCCAGCAAAATCATCGCGAAACGCCGGGCGGCCATCGAATCTGAGATCACGCTCTCCATCGTCTGATCGTTATAGATCGTCTGTTGGCTGCTCATTTCCTGGTTGGCGCCGCGAATGGAATCGAGCGCTGCGGATAGGCTCCCCTCGTAACGCAACATCACGCCCGAACCCGACGGTGTCATGGCAATAAAGTTGTCCGGCATCTGCATACAGGGCAGATAGAGCTGGGCCCGCAAACTATTGGTGTCGTCGAGATCGAGCCCCCACTGTTTAACGTGCGCAGCAATGCCAACGATCTCCACCATCTGCCCGGAGTTATTCAACGTGATCCTCTTTCCGATCGGGTTCTGTCCCGGAAAGTACTTCTGGGCAAAGACCTCGTCAATCACGGCAACCAACGGAGAATGCTCGTCGTCCTGGGGCGTGAGGAAACGGCCCTGCTTCAGTGGAGTGCCCATGACTTTCAAGTAGTCCGGTTCGACAATGTAGTCGACTGCCCAGTTCATATCGTTTTCGTTGGCCGGCTTGGGCTGGCCCTCGAGCCAGAATAACTGCTCGTCGTCGTCGCTGATGGGAACCGCGCCCCATGTTTGCGAAACCGCTTTGACCCCCGGGACAGATGCGAGTTTGTCATCCACCTCGCGAAACGCGGCACGAATCCTGTCTGGGGAGGCACTCGTTATCGAGGGTGGCAACGACAGGCCGAAGGTCAGCACATTATGCGGATTGAAACCGGGATCGACGTTCCAGAGCCGCACCAGACTGCGGATCAGCAATCCCGCGCCGATCAGCAGCACCAGAGCCAGCGCCGTCTCCATCACGACAAACGTCCCCAGTGCACCGTGACGCCACCCGCTTACGCTGCGGCCTCCTTCTTTAAGCGCTGCATGTGGGTCGGCTTGCGAGGTCTTCAACGCCGGCACCAGGCCAAACAAGATCCCCGTCAGCAGAGAAACCGCCATCGCGAAAGCAAGAACACGAAAATCGAGTCCGATTTCCTCCACCCGCGGCAGCGCCGAAGGTAGCAGCCGAATCGCGGCGTGCATGCCCCAGATTCCCGGGAGCAATCCGACGACGCCGGCTCCAACCCCCAGCAGAATGCTTTCCGTAAGCACTTGACGGATGATTCTTCCACGGCTGGCGCCCAACGCTATACGTACGGCGAATTCGCGGCTCCGCCGGGCCGATCGCGCCAGCGACAGACTGGCAACGTTGCCGCACGCAATCAGTAGCACGAACCCCACAGCTGCAAGCAGCACGAGCAGCGTCTGCCGGACGTCGCCCACAACCTCTTCTTTCAAGGGAACGATGCTGGCGCTAATCCCATGGTCAGCGTCAGGGAAGGCTACCGCGAGATTGCGCGTGACCTCGTCCATCTGGGCGCGGGCCTGTTCAAGGGTGACGCCGGGCTTGAGTCGTGCAATGCCATGAATGCCCAAACCCGCCCCTCGCTTCATCAACAGCGGATTGCTCCACTGACGAATGGGAGCGTATACATCCTGTTCGCGGAAGAACGGCAGGCGCAAATGGAAGCTCGCCGGGATCACGCCTACGATCGTGTAGTCCTTCGCGTCCAGTGTGACTGCCTGACCCAGCACGTTCGCAGCAGCATCGAATTTCTCCCGCCACAATCTTTCGCTGATCAGCACAACCGGACCCGCACCGGCCTGCTCTTCCGCAGCCGTGAACGTACGTCCGAGGATGGGATTAACCCCGAGCAAGGGGAAAAAGTCTCGCGACACGAATTCGCCACCCACCCGCTCGGCGTCGCCTCTGCCGGTAAGGCTAAAAGCATAACGACGAGCCAGCGCCATCGCTGAAAAGACGCGATTATCCTTCTGCCAATCGAGAAAATTCGGGTACGAGATTGAGCCCTTTTCGAAATTCGGCTTGCTCTCGTGCAGCGCCACGAGCCCGTCCGGTTGAGGGAAGTGCAGCGGATTCAGCAGCACGTCGTTCACAATCGAAAAGATAGCGGTATTGCCACCGATGCCGAGCGCCAGCGTCAGAACGGCGACAGCCGTGAAGCCGGGAGATTTGCGCAACATGCGCAGGCCAACGAGTACATCCTGGACCATGGTCTCGATCAGCTGTCCGCCCATCGCTTCGCTGCATCCTTCGCGGAATCGTTCATAGCCGCCGAACTCGATGCGCGCCCGGCGTTCTGCTTCGGCGCGTGGCAGGCCGGAACGTTCCAGATCGTCGATGCGGTGTTGGATATGCGACGCAAGCTCCTCCCCTATTTCGCCCTGAGTCCGAGAGCGATGAAAGAGAGCGTCGCTGAGGGAGCGAACATAAGCAATGAGCTTCATATTTCCTCCGGTGGTGCGGCCAGAGCACACGCAATGCGCAAATCGAGGGTGCCAGGAAGAATCTGGGCTTTGCCAGTCACACGCCCTCCTAAGATGGTTAGGAGTGTAGTCCGCGCTCTCCTAAATAGTCAAGGAGGAGAAGGGTCGTGATTGCCGGCTCATCGCGGTGCAGCAGGGGAGAGCGGAGCGGCCCCGGTGGTGGAGCCCTGGCTGGGTGAGGGAACAGCGCGGAGGCTGAAGCTCGCGATGTTGGCGGGGCTGGACTTCGGACGCACCTGGAGGGTGCCGAGGAACTCGGTTGGCGAAGGGGTTTCGTCGCGGAGCCGGAAGACGAGGACACCGGGCTGGACCTCTTTGGCAGAGAGCAGGCTAAAGCCACCGGTCTGCCACCGGAGTTCCATCTGTGCGCCGGTCGCGGCCGCGAGAGCAACGTTGGGCAGAGCATCCGCAAGCGCGGGGTAGCTTGCCTGATTAAAGGCGGCAAGCCAGTTGTAGAGGAGCTGACCGGCGGGAGTGTTGGGGATGAAGCCTACCTGGGCGCCCCAGCGTGGAAGGCGAACGAGAATGGTGGGGTGAACGGGGCTGACAGGGGTTCCGGGGCGAGCGGGCACAGGAGCGTCGGTGGGATCGCCGATGACGACGGTGTCGACCTGGTCTGGATCGTCATCGTCTTTCTGGACGGCACCTCGGGTGTGACTCAGGGCAAAGAGGACCAGGGAGAGCGCACCGACGGCGGCAACGATCGCGAGCAGGATGGCTCCGGGGTTGAGCGGCTGGCGGCCAGTGAGATAGAAGCTGGGAGCGGTGAGTGGGTGGTCCTCCGGCTTTCCCGGGGCGAGCCGGGTTGGAGGAAGTCCGGCGGGGTTGGTCACACTGATAGTGTAGACGCGCTGCCAAAGGGTGGCGTGAGCTGATGACTGCTTCCTCAGAAACCTATTTCCGCCTTCGCTTCGGCAAACTTCGTCACCGCGAATTGGAGTTCTTCCCGGGTATGTGCGGCTGAAATCTGGGTTCGGATTCGCGCCTTTCCCAGGGGAACTACGGGATAGGAAAACGCGATCACATAGACTCCCTTGCTAAGAAGAAGCTCCGCCGTGCGTGCCGCAAGGGTGGCATCCCCGAACATGACGGGCACGATGGGATGGTCGCCAGGCAGAATGTCGAATCCTGCTTTCGTCATTTCTCCTCGAAAGAATCGAGTGTTATCGTGCAGTCGTTTACGCAAGTCGGGCGATTCTGTCACCAGGTCCAGGACCTTCAAAGACGCGGCAACAATCGGCGGGGCGACGGAGTTCGAAAATAGATACGGCCTTGATCTTTGCCGCAATAGATCGATGATTTCTTTGCGTCCGCTGGTGTAACCACCGCTTGCGCCTCCCAGTGCCTTGCCGAGCGTTCCGGTGACGATGTCGATTCTGCCTTCTACTCCGCAGAGCTCGGGGGTCCCTCGTCCATGGTCGCCAACGAAGCCGACGGCATGGGAGTCGTCCACCATAACCAGTGCGTCGTACTTGTCGGCAAGATCACAAATGGTCGCCCAGCTTGGCGATGTAACCATCCATGGAGAAGACACCATCGGTTGCAATCAGACGGTAGCGGGCATTCGCTGCATCCTTCAGCTTCAACTCCAGATCCGCCATGTCACCGTTGCGGTAACGGAATTTTATTGCCTTGCAGAGCCGGATGCCATCGATGATGCTGGCATGATTCAGTTCGTCGGAGATGATAGCGTCTTCCGCCTCCAGCAGTGTCTCAAACAACCCACCGTTGGCATCGAAGCAGGAACCATAGAGGATGCTGTCTTCCGTTCCCAGGAAGGCGCTCAGACGCTGTTCCAATTGCTTGTGAATGGACTGCGTACCACAGATGAAGCGGACACTCGCCAGCCCATAACCCCAATCCTTTAAAGCCTGCTGCGCGGCCTCGACCACTGCAGGATGGTTTGCCAGTCCCAGGTAGTTGTTTGCGCAAAGGTTCAGGACGGAAGTTCCATTTTCGACAGAGATGTCTGCCTGCTGCGGCCCCTCGATCACACGTTCTCGCTTAAACAGGCCGGCCTGCTGAATCTTGACTACCTTTTCTTGCAGATCTTGTTGTATCTTGCCGTACATCTCTGCCCCCTGTCAGTCATAGATCCGATCTTTTAGTGTCCTCAGGCAAGGCTGGTCCAGTCCAAAAGAACCTTGCCCGTCTGTCCTGAGATCATCGCTTCCAAGCCCAGCTCGAAGTCAGTGTAGGGGAATCGGTGAGTGATGACGGGCGCGATATCGACGCCCGACTCGAGCAACACCGACATCTTGTACCAGGTCTCATACATCTCGCGTCCGTAGATGCCCTTGATGGTCAACATGTTGAAGATTACCTGCCGCCAATCCATCTGCATCTCTTTGCCGGGGATACCGAGAATCGCAATCTTCCCGCCGTGGCTCATGTTGGCAATCATGTCGCGCAATGCCTCAGCATTGCCGGACATTTCAAGGCCGACATCGAAGCCTTCGAGCATTCCCAATTTTTTCTGCACCTGGGTAATCGGCGTCTCCGTTGGATTCACCGCCAGCGTGGCACCCATCTTCCTTGCCAGGTCCAACCGAAAGGGATTCATGTCGGTGATGACGACGTGCCGTGCCCCGGCGTGTCTCACAACGGGAATCGCCATGATGCCGATGGGGCCCGCGCCGGTGATGAGTACGTCTTCGCCCAGCACCGGAAATGAGAGAGCGGTGTGCACCGCGTTGCCGAAGGGATCGAAGATCGCTGCCACTTTCTGATTGATCTTGGGGTCATGCCGCCAAATATTGGTCATGGGCAGCGAAATGAATTCAGCAAAGGCTCCCGGTCGATTCACACCCACGCCCAGCGTACGCGCACACAGGTGGCGCCTTCCCGCCAGGCAGTTGCGGCAGCGGCCACAGACGACGTGGCCTTCGCCACTGACGATGTCGCCTGGATAGAAATCGTTGACGTTGGAGCCCACCTCGACGATCTCCCCGACAAATTCGTGCCCAATGGCCATCGGCACCGGAATCGTCTTCTGTGCCCAGGCGTCCCATTGGTAGATATGAACATCTGTGCCACAGATGCCGGTATATCGAACGCGAATCAAAACGTCGTTGATTCCGATGGCGGGCTCAGCAATCTCTTCCAACCAGAGGCCTCGCTCCGCACGGCTTTTTACCAGGGCTTTCATTCGATTCTCCAGTCCTCAACTCCAGGCACACAGTTTATCGGAAAGGTGATGCTGCCCCGATTGTGAAGGGTCCTACCCATCCTTTGCTCCTTTCCGGAAACTGAGAATATCTTGTAATACCTGGCGGCACAGTCGCACTATAAGGCACAAAGGCCACCCAGACGACTCGCCCCTCAATTCAAACAAAATGGGCACGCGAAAGGGGACATAAATGCTCCGGCAAACGACATCAGTTTACAGACTGCAGGCATTCACCATCGTGTTGGCGCTCTCTTGCTCGATCCCAATACTTGCCGCAGTCAATGTACCTGAGAGGAGCTACAACCCAAATCGCACGGGTGCGAACACGGCAGAGACGATCCTCACTCCCGCAAATGTAAGCTCCAGCGCCAACCAGTTTCACAAGCAATTCGTCATGAAGGTGGATGGCAAGATTGAGGGCTCTCCGCTCTATGCATCGAGTATCCAGATTGCCGGCGGGACGCACAACGTCATTTACGTCGCCACCATGCATAACACCGTCTTTGCCTTTGACGCAGACAACGGGAACCAGCTTTCCGCGCAGTGGCTCGGCACGCCGATTACCGGGGTCGATCTCCACAATCTGAAGCCGGCCACGATTCACACCGAGTGGGGGATCCTGAGCACACCGGTGATCGACCTAAGCACGGGCACGCTCTACGTCGTGCGTTGGGGTTACGAAAACGGCATCAGCGGCCCGACCTACCGCCTCTTCGGCCTCGATATAACGGACCTGACTAAGCAAAAGTTCAATTCGGTGCTGATCGACAGCTTCAACGTAAATGGCGGTGGGTTCAATCGTTACTATCAGGTACAGCGATCGGCCCTGGCACTGGCCGCCAAGCCGGGTGGCCCGCAGGCGCTGGTGATCGCGTTCAGTGGCGGCGAGGGAGGAGGAGCTCCAGGTTGGGTGGTGGCGTACGACACTGGCAAGCTGGCGCAAAATGCCCCCCAGGCAAACGTCTGGTGCAGCACTCCACCGAACAATAATGGTCCCGGAGGGGGTGGGGGCGTATGGATGGCAAATGCGGCGCCCGCTATCGACCAAAACGGAGACATCTATGTGGTGACCGGCAATGGTCCCTACAATCCACAGTTTGCTGTCGATCAACTGGGAGAAAGCATCGTGCACCTCACCTGGAATCCCGGAAATCCGGGGTCGCTCACGGTGAGCGACTGGTTCACTCCTTTTGTCGACTCGGGTCGTGATGCCGGTCATAAAGACCAGGACCTGGCGTCGGGAGGCGTGATCGCTTTGCCGGATGAGATGGGCCTGATCGCCGGGGGCAAAGACGGAGTCTACTACCACGTGAACCGCGCCAACATGGGAAAGCAGGACTATACCCAGCTCGTTGATAGCCCGTTCGTCGCATCGTTCGACTACCAGCCCACCAATGGGCACACCTCGCTTTTCGACGACCTCAACCAGGTGACCTCGACGGATCCGTTCACCATTGGTCCCGCCACCAGCGGCCGCTCGGCCCACATCCATGGCACGGGCGTTTATTTCAATAATCTGCTGTTCGTGAACGGGGAGAACAATAAGGTCCGCGTTTTTTCGAAGAGCGCCGGGCATTTCAGTGCTCAGCCAACCGCACGCGGGACGGCTACTGCTTCCTGGGGGACTGGCTCCCCCGGAGGCATGGCGGGCGGGATCCTGTCGCTATCGGCCAACGGAACATCGAACGCGATCCTGTGGGCGAACGAGGCCTTCGGAAACCTCCCCAGCGACCCTGACGCCAACCAGAACCCAACTCCTGACATCCTGCGGGCCTACGATGTCTCGACCGCCGCAAGCGGCACTCTGCAATCCATTTGGGACAGCGAAACGGAGCCCAACGACCACGTCGGCGCGTCGACCAAATTTGCCCCTCCCCTGGTGGCCAACGGCAAGGTCTATCAGGCCACTTACGACAACCAGGTGATGGTCTACGGTCTCGGCAATCCTTCCCCCACGCCAACGCGGGATATCCACCGAACCGTAGTATTCCTGTACGCGCAGACGATTCCTGGTCAGGACGTGTTTGTCCGCGGCGGCGTTAAAGGCGGCGCGATCCGGATCCTCCATCGCAACTGGCTCAACCCGCACACCAATCCCTATCGCTGGGGGGATGTGAGTCTTGATTTCAGCAGCGGGGAGCTTGGCCAGGCGACGCCACCGGGGAAGTTCGGCGGCGGCACTCCCTTGGAATGGACCACCAGCCTGGCCCAGGGCAACAACCAGCCATATGTAACCATGGCTGGTTACGGTATCGCTGACGAAAACAATTTCGGCGCAAACTACTGGATGCTGGACGTGGATATGGATTGCGAGCAGGCATTTGACGATGGGCAGGGCAGGAAATGGTTCGAGCTGCAGGCGCTGATTGCGCCTCGTCCGGGCCCGGAGGGTGCAATCACGCAAAGCAGCAACCCGATGCCGCCTTATACATCGGCCAATCATATGGGTGTGTGTGGAATGGTCAACGTCTTTGTCGGCAACTTCGGCAACCTGCCGTCTGGGCTTGATCCCAACTCCGCACAATTCCTTCCGCCGGCCTACACTTATCTCTCGCCGATTGACGACCGCAATGCTTCCAATGATGTGCTGAACAATACTCCGTGCGTTTCTCCCAGCGCCGAGAGTCGCTGTGTAGGAAACATCCTGCAGAGCTGCCGGGTCGTCAATGGCGGCAACTTCTTCCAGACCGTGCAGAATTGCAATCTCAGTTCGGCCGGTGGAAACTTTGGTCAGATGTGCCAAAACTCCAAAGGACAGTGCTGCACGCCCAACTCGGGAGATATTTGTCAATGATGAGAGACGTGTCGTGGATCGGCGGACCTGACACCCTAGGAAAAAACAGAACAGCGCTGAGGTTCGAACGCGAGTTCGTCCTGGCTTCGATATGCAACGATTAAACACTGTCACTTGACTTGATTGACATTTTCAGTCAATATGGTCAAGTGAGGAATCAACCCAAATCCCAGCTGGCCGCGCCCGACAAGAAAGGATTGATCTTGAATGCGGCTATCCTGGTTTTCGGCAAGTCGGGATTTAAGAAGACCTCAATCGAAGATCTGGCTGATGCCGCGGATATTTCGAAGCAGGGACTCTATCTCCATTTCTCAAGCAAAGAGGAGATATTCCAGGCTGCGATGCAGAAATACCTGGAGGATGGCCTGAACCTGGTTCAACAGGAACTCGACAAGCCGGACACTGCTCTCTTTCAGCGGCTTATGGGCGCAATGGATGCGTGGTTCGGACGTCATCTGGTGACGTTCAACCCACGATGGTTCGATGTCATCGAAGCAGGAGAGCGCTTGTCCGGAAGTCAGATCGAGGAATTCAAGGTTGCCTTCAAGGAAAAACTTGCGAAGGCCATAGCCCGTTCATTTGAGTTCAAGAATGCCAGAAATGTTTGCACGCCCAAAGAAATCTCGGAAGTACTCTTCCAGTTTGGGCTCACATGGAAGGAGGGGAATCCCTCTCGGGCAGATTTTATGAAGAAGGTAAACACCTGCATACGCGCGTGTTGCCAGATCGAGGCAACAAGGAGCCGGACGTGAGCACGAGGGATGACAAGGGGAGGGTGGTTACTTATCGGAAGGCTAGCGACTGGGATGGACAGAGTTACGAACCGCTACTTCGCGAAGACTGCAGATCCCTCCACTGCGCTGCGCTTCGGTCGGGATGACAAGGGGAGGGTGGTTACTTATCGGAAGGCTAGCGACTGGGATGGACAGAGTTACCAACCGCTACTTCGCGACACTGCAGATCCTTCCGCTGCGCTTCGCTCCGATTCGGAAACAACCACGAAGGTGCTCCAGAGGACATCGACAAAGGCGCGTTCCATTAATCGAATTTTACTGATTTCCTTTCTCGCATAAACTCGCACCACAGAATTGGATAACACCTGCCTCAAATTAAAACGACATTCGGTTTTCACTCTACCGCTGAAGAGGCGTGAATGGTGTTGATCTTTCCGAAACCCGGATCATCGTAACAGGGGGATCGTCCGGTATCGGAATCGAGACCGCCAGGACGTTGGCTCTCACTGGCGTAGAAGTGACTTTGGCCGTCAGGAACGTCGAAGCCGGCAATATCGTGGCAGCGAATATCAAAGAAACAACCAGTAATCCGAAGGTTGCTGTTGCCCACCTTGATTTGGCTGATCTCGCTTCTGTGAGAGAGTTTGTCGGTTCATGGAGAGGTCCCCTTCACGCCGATTTGCATCCATCGACACGGTGGCGATCGAGAACTGAATGCGACGAAACGGCCAGTTGATAAGTCCATTGACAGTCGACAAAGGAATAAAATGTGCGTGCCGAAGGAAGGCAACGATCGCGGCTCTTCAAGTTGTGGATGTGATTAAGGGAGGATCATTGCGTCTATCCCGTTCATCTCTCGCGTCTTCGACACTTGTGTTCTGTCTGGTGCTTTCACTCTGCGCGCAAAATACAGTTCGGCAAGAAGCGCCGCAGCAGTCACCAGCAGGACTCGCGTTTCATCCACCAAGGCCCACCTCAGTCGCAGCTCCCATCTATGACCCGGAGGAGGGGCTGATCAAGGTGGATGTCGTAGTGACTGACAAGGCGGGAAAGCCAATATCCGGCATCGCCGCTAAGGACTTCACCTTGCTAGACAATGGCCAGCCGGAGAAGATCCGCACTTTTCATGCGTTCGATGAAATCTCCAATACGGCGGACCCCCCGGTGAAGGTGATTCTGCTGGTCGATGCACTCAACCTGCCCCAAAGACTAGCTTCCTTTGAGCGGCACGAAGTGGAGCGGTTCCTGCGGCAGAACAACGGTCATCTCGCCCAGCCGGTATCTCTCGTCGAGCTTTCCACGACGGGTATAGTGATGGTCGGCCAGCCTTCCGCCGACGGGAACACGTTAGCTGCAGACTTCGCTCATGACAAACACATCCACTGGATTCGTCGCGTTCCCAGCGGCATGAGGGGAGAGTCGATAGACGCACCCATTGGCGAGCCCGCGGCCCTGACAGCTCTGAAGGCGCTCGGCGATATTGCCGCAGCCGAAAGGCAGCAACCGGGCAGAAAGCTGCTGATTTGGGTCGGACCAGGATGGGGCTTAGGCAGCGGGGCCGTCCTTTACAGCAATCGACCCAAGCAAGATACCTTCTATACGATTTACTGGTTTTCCACCTTGCTCCGGGAAGCTCGCATTGCCCTCTACAGCTTCTCCGTGGGTGAAACCAACGCCGATGGGCGGTCGCTCATTTATCAGGCTTATCTGAACGGCGTGCAATCGGTTCAGCAGGCTACGTTCATGCGCCTCAACAGAAAAGTGCTTGCCGTCGAAACCGGTGGCCGCGTGCTGGAACCGAGTGACGACCCGGCGGCGAATATCAATGACTATAACTTCACGGGGTTTGAGGCGAACCCGGACTTGGTTCGCCAGATCAATTCCTGTGTCCAGGAGGCCGACACATACTACACGTTGTCGTTCGATCCTTCCCATGCTAACCATCCAGACGAGTATCACGACCTGAAAGTGCGAATCAACAGGCCAGGTCTGACCGCCCGCACAACCACCGGGTATTACGACGAGCCCTACTATTCCGATCAACCGAACCCTGCGGCCAGAACGGTCACGGTTGAACAATTGGAGCAAGTGCTTAGCGCAGCCCACGACAAGCAGGACGCAGAGGTCGCGCGGGAACTTTCGGACTTGACGCTCACCGAACGACTGAGTAGTACCAGGCTCTTAGCGTGTCTAGCAGGCCTGCGTGGCGGAAAGGCCCGGCAGGCGCTCGTGGCTTTGGCCGATGCGTCGGCCTTTCTGAATCCCCCTCCGGCCGAGATTTCAGTCGATGCGCCTCCCGATCACAATGCGCAGCAGCGCATGACCTCACTGGCCCTGGAATATCTGAACAAGACGTTGCCAAATTTGCCCAACTTCTATGCCACGAGAACCACGGTTCACTATCAAGAAACCCCTCGCTTTGAGAAGGGCGATACGAAGATAACCTATCAGCCATTGCACATCGCCGACACGGTAAAGGACACGTTGCTCTACCGTAATGGAAACGAAGTTGTGGAGCCAGATACCGGGAAACACAAGCGGCGAAAAGCTGACGAACCATACCTGGTGACCTGGGGAACGTTTGGTCCCCTTCTCCGTGGGGCTATCGACACGATTTTCGTTGCCCCCGGTAGCTCTCTTATGGAGGCGCTGGGAGAAGGGCGCAGGTAAATCCCTCGCAGTCTTCGGCTATGTGATCCCGGAGGAGAAATCTTCTTATCGCACAGGCGGCTGCTGCTTGCCCGACGGCGACGGAACAATTGCTTTCCACCACCGTGCGGGCTATCACGGGGAGATCGCGATCGATCCTACGACGGGAGCCATCCTTCGACTGGAACTGATCTTCGACCTAAAATCGACTACGCCGGATATCCGGTCAGAGGTCATGATCGAATATGGCCCCGTGGAGATCGCAGGGAAATCCTATATCTGCCCGGTGAGAAGCGTATCCATTTCGAGAGGGCGGTCGGTGGCAGTTCTATCTGAGACCCTGAATGGCCGAGAGAAAATCCAGTGGTACGAAACCTTCAGAACTTACGGACCCTATGCGACGGTGCTGAACGATATCACCTTTGATTCCTTCCATATGTTCCGCGCGGATTCGCACATGTTGCCCGGCTTCAACACGGCACCTGAAGAAAAATCTCCTGATCCGGTCTCCCCGCAAACACCGGCTGCACCGCCGCCACAGCATTGAGCGACAATCTTGGTTGAACGAGCCCCTCATCAGTCGGGAAATACGGACTAACTCGAGTAGCGTTCGCACGCGAAATGGGGGAAATAAGGGACATGGTACCTATTGCCCAGGTCTCGCTTTTGAGACCTGGGTTCTTTTCCTATCCAAACGCCGGCATGCGGGTCTCGCGCAAATGGTTTGCATCAAGAGGGGGAAATCGTTTCTTGGAAAAGAGAACAGGGGCACCCAAAGAATATCCCTGAAACAGCCGGAAACCTTCCGCGACCGCGGTTTCAAAGTCTTCCTCAGTCTCGAGTTTCTCCGCGACGGGAATGGTGGCGAGGCCCTTCAGACGGCGCACAATCGCTCCGCGCTTGTCACTATCAGTGAGGCGGAAATCAACTTTGACATAGTCCGCAAGCGCGAGCAAGACATCCATCTTTCTTGAAAGCTGGAAGTCATCGAGCGCGATCTGGTAGCCTAGCGCCTTCATTTTGCGGCAGGCGCGCACCACCTCTGGGCTGGGCTCGACGGTTTCCAGCAACTCCAGCACGGTGCGCGCGGGAAGCAGCGAGAACGACCCCCCGGTAAGCGCTTGGAACGTGCAATTGATAAAGGTGCGCGAGCCACCGGTGAGGTCGTCGAGTCCATGGAGCAACCAGTCGTCGATCATGGTCCGGGTGGCCGTATCCGGGTCGCCGGTGAACCGGTTTTCCCACTTGCTACGGGACAGGGCTTCGTAGCCGAAGACCTTTCTCCTACGATCGAAGATCGGCTGAAGGGCAACGAAGCGGTGGTTACCGGCTTCAGACGCAGCCGGCGCCCAGCGGGCCTCCACCCACTCCTCATGGATATCGCCGAGTCGCCGCGTCATGCCCCGTTTCCGCAAAGATCGGAACCATTTCATCAAAACAGAGTCTCCTTATCACCACGATGTCTCGGAGCCCAAATCCCGCCTTATGTTGGCTTATCCCGGCAGATTGGAAGGTTCCCAACCCGGAAGCCCAGCCAGCATTTCCATCAGCGCCGCCTCCAGCAGTTCGGTCTCGTTAGGCATCGGCATCCCGGAGGCTGACGCCGGCGAACTTCGCGCCTCAACCGACTCCCAGGGAATCCACTTGGCGTCGACCGAGAGGATGTTCGCTTCAGAGAGTACGGCGAACCGTTTCATGACGCTTTCGAGCTCGCGCAGGTTGCCGGGCCAGGGATAAGACTGGAGCAGATTCATGGCCCGCTCGGTCAGAACTGGCCGCTGCTTCTTTGGTCGTACCATGCGGCGGGTAAGAAAGTACTCAGCCAGGAAATGGCGAGCCAGCGCCGGTATATCTTCTTTTCGCTCTCGCAGGGGAGGAAGGGTCATGGCAAATTCATTGAGCCGGACAAATAGGCCGCGGAGAAAGGTTCCCGCGCCGGTGGCAGCCTGCAAATCGCGACGTGCGGAGGCAATCAGCCGCGGGCAGCGGTTTCGGTCGGTGTACGCAGACTCCAGGTCCCGCAGAACTGTCAGAAGACCGAGCTGCGCCTCGGCGGCCAGATCGTCGACACCTTTCAAAAAGATCGTCCCCCCTTCGGCCAACGGGAGGCAGTCGAGACGTGGTTGCGCCCAGGGGGACCGTCTGCCTTTCCGTTGACCGAATCGCCCGGAAGCAATGAGCTGAGGCTGGATCTCCACGCAGTTGATGCGGACGAACGCCCCGGGGGAACGATGGGACAACTGGTGAACGGCGCAAGCGACCAGCTCCTTGCCCGTACCATTCTCGCCCGTGATCAGGACGGTGAGATTGGATTTAGCTGCATTGCGCAGGAACGCCAGCTCGTCGCGCAGCACGCTTGAAGATGCAAAGAACTCCTCGAACATCCTTGAGCTGTCGGTTTCGCAGGCGAGTTGCCCGTTGGTCTGCATGCACTCCTCTGCCTCAGATAACAACAGGGAATCGCCACCCCCGGAATGTTCGTAACAGCGTGTTCCCAGCTTCGCGTTGAGAACATTTGTTTCTATGCACTTACGCACGTGCCGGGTAGACCGTTTGTTGGCTCCGGAGCGACGTTTGCTGTGTTAGAGTCACTCACACAAGGGTTTGCGGTATGCCGGCAACCTATCCAGTGTCGAATCGGGAGGAGTTCAGTCCGGAACGGCTCGGTCTGGTGCGCGATCATCTCAAGGATGTGTTCGCGAGCAAGGCGTTCGCGGGCAGTAAGCGGGCCCAGGACTTTCTCCAGTTGATCGTGGAACACGCGCTGGCGGGTCGGCTGGATAGCCTGCGCGAGCGCATGATCGGGGCCGAAATGTTCGGCCGCAGCGTCGACTACGACACTGCCAATGATGCTGTGGTGCGGGTTAAGGCCACGGAAGTCCGGAGAAAGCTGGCCCAGTACTACCAGGAATCGACCAAGCCCACCCCGGTCCGCATCGAGCTGCCCTCCGGGTCCTACGTCCCGAAATTCCACTGGGAATCCGACGGCGAATCCCCCGGCGAATCTTTGTCAGGGCCACACCCCGGGCCACTCTCTGGAGATGATCTGCCGGCTCCCGCGGAACCGTCCGCAATGGCCCTCCCGGGGGAGACACTTCGCCGGTGGCGCGTGGTGGCCGGCACGCTGGCCGGGCTGGTCTTCATTGCTGCGATCGGTTATATCGGCTTCAAAGTCTCGCCCAGGAGATCGCCCCCAGAGCCCGAACATCACGCCATCGCGGTCCTGCCTCTGCAGAATCTCTCCGGCGATCCAAGCCAGGATTATTTCGCGGACAGCATGACAGAAGAACTCATTGCCGACCTGGGCCAGGTTTCAGCCTCGCGCGTCATCTCTCGTACTTCGATGATGACTTATAAGGGCACTACGAAAACTCTGCCTCAAATCGCCCGCGAGTTGGGGGTGGATACCGTGGTCGAAGGTTCCGTGCTGCGCCAGGGCAACCAGGTGCGGATCACGGCCCAGTTGATCGACGCCAGGACCGATCATCACCTCTGGGCGCGCAGCTACGTCCGAAATCTGAACGACGTTCTCACCTTGCAGGCCGAGGTGGCGCGGACCATCGCCGACCAGGTCAGGATCGCGGTGACGCCCGAGGAGCGGGCCCGTCTTGCCCGTCCCCGCACCGTCGACCCGGAAGCTCAGGACCTTTATTTGCAGGGCATGCAACTTTAGATAAGGGGAACCCGGGGGGCGGAATCGGCTATTTCCAAAAAGCAATCGACAAAGATCCGAACTACGCACAGGCGCATGCTGCACTGGCCAACAGTTATGGATGGATGGGGGAAGCGGGCTGGATGCCTTACTCCGAGGCGTTTCCCAAAGAGAAGGCTGAGGCCATCAAAGCCGTCGCCCTCGATGAAGCTCTTCCCGAGGGCCATGTCCAGCTGGCGTATGCCGCGATGAATCTCGACTGGGACTGGGCGACCGAGGAAAAGGAGTTCAAACGGGCGCTCGAGCTCAATCCAAACTCAGCCCCCGTGCGTTGGGCCTACTCCAATTATCTGGAACGGATGGGCCGCCTCCCCGAGGCAATCTCCCAGTTGCAGCTGGCGTTGCAACTCGATCCCATTTCCAGTCGCGCCTTCGTGACCTCTGCGTTCAGTTACTACTTTGCCCGTCAATACGATCAGGCCCTGTTACAAATGCAACGTGCGGCGGCGTTGCACCATGAACCCGATGAATTCACCTTTCCCTTGGCCGTCATCTACGTGGAAAAAGGTATGTACGGTGAGGCCATTCAGCAATTTCAGAAGCTGGGCGATCAACCCCATGCCCTGGGCCATATGGGTAACGCGTACGCCCGCATGGGACGAGAGGCGGAAGCGCGCGAGATGATTTCCGAACTGCAGAAGCACGTGCAAAACACAGGCGTCGGAAGATACGAAATCGCGTTGGTCTACGCCGGGCTGGGGGAAAAGGATGAAGCTTTCGCATGGCTGGAGAAATCCTTCGCCGCGCGCGACAAGGGACTCACCTATCTCAAGATAGATCCATGCCTTGACCCGCTGCGCTCGGACTCACGCTTCCAGGATCTGGTAAGGCGCGTAGGTAATTAGGCTTCAGAACCAGGCGGCGCCCAATGAGCTTCTCTCCAATCGCCCTAGGCGTCGCCTAGCCGCCGAGCCATGCTTTGCCGCTGCGCTGAAGGAAAGACTTTCAAAATATAGTCTGCTTGTAGCCAGTACGCCGGCAGGTAGAGATGGGTACGACCTTGCTGCTCAACTTCTTGAGGCGTTCCCGCTCAATTTGTTCTGGCTCCTTCTCCATCCATGCATCCCACCTCGGCTCATCCCACCAGGTCCAGGCATCCCAACCCGGAAGCACAGTGAGCATTTCTATCAAGGCAGCGTCCAGCAGTTCCATCTCGTTGGGTATCGACATCCCGGACCTTGGCGCTGCCAGGATGGGCGTGGGCTCGGATTCCCAGGGAATCCATGTGGCGTCGACGTAGAACATCCTGGGTTCAGAGAGGATGGCGAACCGCTCCATGACGTTTTGTAACTCGTGCATGTTGCCCGGCCAGGGATAGGACCGCAGTAGATCCATGGCGGACTCGCTGAGGTCCGGCAGCCGGTTTTCCTGTTTTGCTGACCGGCAGGTGCGAAAGTAGCAATTCAGGAAATAGCGGGCAAGAGCCGGTATATCTTCTGTTTGGTCCCGCAAGGGTGGCAGGGTGATGGAGACTTCATTGAGCAGGTCAAAGAGACCGCGGAGGAAGGTTCCGGCGTTGGTGGCAGCCTGCAAATCGTGACGTGTGGAAGCAATCAGTCGCGGGGAGCGGTTTCGGCCGGTTGACACAGGCTTCATGTCTTCGAGAACTCTCAACAGGCCGATCTGCGCCTCGGGGACCAGATCGTCGATAGCTTGCAAAAAGATCGTTCCCCCCTCGGCCAGCGGGAGGCAGTCGAGACGTGGTTGCGTCTGGAGGGAATGGCTGCCTTTCCGCGGACCGAATAGCTCGGAGGCTATCAGCTGAGGCTGAATCGCCGCGCAGTTAAGACGGACGAACGCCCCGGGGGAACGATGCGACCACCGGTGAATGACGCGGGCAACCAGTTCCTTGCCCGTTCCGGTCTCGCCGGTGATGAGGAGGTTGCAATTTGTGGTAGGTGCGTTTGACAGGGAGGCCAGGGCCTCGCGCAGCGCTTTCGAAGATTCAAGGATTCCCTGAAATATCTGTGAGCTGTCAGCCTCATACGCGAGTTTCTCGTAGGTCTGCATGTTCCTCCCAATGCTTTCTGAGATAAGAGCAGAGGTGGGCAGCACGCGGAATGTTCGTAACAGCGTGTTGGCACGTTTCTGCGGCGAGGACACTAGTTCTCACAGACCTACGCGTGCTTCGGGTGGACCGTTTGTTCACCTCCAGAGCCACGTTTCGCTGTGTTAGAGTCACTCACACCGGAGTTTGCGGTATGCCGGCAATCTATCCAGACTCGAATCCGGGCGAGTACAGCCCGGAACGGCTCGGTCTGCTGCGCGATCATCTTAACGATGTGTTCGCGAGCAGGGCGTTCGCGGGGAGTAAGCGAGCGCAGGACTTCCTTCAGTTGATCGTGGACCATGCCCTGGCGGGCCGGCGGGATAGCCTGCGCGAGCGCATGATCGGCGCTGAGATGTTCGGCCGCCGGATCGACTACGACACGGCCAACGATGCTGTGGTCCGGGTGAAGGCGACGGAAGTCCGCAGAAAGCTGGCGCAGTATTACCAGGAATCGACCAAACCATCGGTGGTGCGCATCGAGCTTGCGTCCGGGTCGTATGTGCCGATATTCCACTGGCGAGCTTCCCCGGGGACGGCAGAAGCATACGGGGGCGCAGATCTTCCGGCTGCAGCAAAACCGTCCGCAATCCCGGCCCAACCCGTAGAGAAGGTATTGACGCTTACCTCCCCGGGAGGGACCTTGCGCCGGTGGCGCGTGGTGGCGGGCACGCTGGCGGGAATGGTTCTCCTTGCGGCGTTGGGTTATCTCGGCTTCAAAGTGTGGCCCAGGGGCTCCCCCCCAACGACGGGAGTTCAAGCCATCGCCATCCTGCCGCTGCAGAACCTCTCCGGCGATCCCCACCAGGATTACTTCGCTGACAGCATGACGGAAGAACTGATTGCCGATCTGGGCCAGGTTTCTGCCTTGCGTGTGATTTCCCGCACCTCGACGATGACCTATAAGGGCACGACTAAGACGCTTCCCCAAATTGCCCGCGAATTGGGGGTAGATACCGTGGTGGAAGGTTCTGTGCTGCGCCAGGGCAATCAGGTGCGGATCACCGCCCAGTTGATCGACGCCAGGACCGATCATCACATTTGGGCGCGCAGCTACGTTCGCGATCTGAACGACGTTCTCACCTTGCAGGGCGAGGTAGCGCGGACCATCGCCGACCAGATCCGGATTGCGGTGACGCCCGAGGAGGGGGCCCGTCTTGCCCGTCCCCGCACCGTGGACCCGGAAGCTCAGGAGCTCTATTTGCAGGGTAAGCAGGCCTTAGATACAGGGGATCCGAGGAGCGGAATCGGTTATTTTCAAAAAGCAATCGACAAGGATCCCAACTACGCGCAGGCGTATGCTGCCCTGGCCGATAGTTATGGATGGATGGGGCAAGCGGGCTGGATGCCTTACTCCGAGGCGTTTCCGAAAGAGAAGGCCGCGGCCATCAAAGCCATCGCGCTCGATGAAGCTCTCCCCGGGGGCCATCTCCAGCTGGCGCATGCCGCGATGAATTTCGAGTGGGACTGGGCGACCGAGGGAAAGGAGATCAAACGGGCCCTCGAGCTTAATCCAAACTCAGCCCCAGTGCACTGGGCCTACGCCGGTCATCTGGAACGGATGGGCCGCCTGCCAGAAGCAATCTCCGAGATGCAACTGGCGTTGCAACTCGATCCCATTTCCAGTCGCGCCTTCCTTAACTCTGCCTTCATTTACTACTATGCCCGTCAATACGACCGGGCACTGTTGCAAATGCAGCGTGCGACGGCGTTGCCGCATGAACCCGATCTACTCATCTTTGCCCTGGCCATCATCTATGTGGAAAAAGGCAAGTACGAGGAGGCCATTCAGCAATTTCAGAAGCTGGGCGATCAACCCCACGCCCTGGGCCATATGGGGAACGCGTACGCTCGCATGGGACGAGAGGCGGAAGCGCGCGAGATGATTTCCGAACTTCAGAAGCAGGTGCAAAACACGGGTGTGGGAGTATACGAAATCGCGTTGGTCTATGCCGGGCTAGGGGAGAAGGATGAGGCTTTCGCATGGTTGGAGAAATCCTTCGCCGCGCGCGACAAGGGACTCACCTGTCTCAAAATAGATCCCTGCCTTGACCCGCTGCGCTCGGACTCGCGCTTCCAGGATTTGATAAGGCGCGTAGGCTTTCCGCCATAAATACCTACGGCCCTCCCAAGGTGGTAGAAATCGCTGGACACCGCGACAGGGACAAACCGTTTCACTTGAGCCATGCAAATGCCAGGGAGTCTGTGCCCATTGCTTCATCTATGAATGGCTTCGCGATCTTCCCGCTGAAAGAACACGGTGAAGGGGTTTTGAAACACCAACACTCAACGAAGGTGGCTCGGTGTTAAGATATTCGCCATCGAGGATGCCACAGCAGAAACTCGGCTGAGACCGAAAGCTGTGATGGCTGTTTCAAACTTATGCCCGCACATGATCATGACCATCATCACGACCACCAGGTTGTTCCGTCCGATCCGGCGCTGCGAACCAAGGCACTGGAGTCGTTGCTGGTGGAAAAAGGCCTGGTAGATCGGGCCGCATTGGATGCGCTGGTAGACGCTTACGAAAACAAGATTGGACCGCGCAACGGCGCTCGCGTGGTGGCGCGCGCTTGGGTGGATCCGGCATATAAGGAACGGCTGCTCAACAATGCCCCAGCGGCCATTGCCGAGCTGGGCTATGGAGGGGCACAGGGCGAACACATGGTCGTGCTCGAAAACAGCCAAGGCGTGCATAACCTGGTGGTGTGCACGCTCTGCTCCTGTTATCCCTGGCCAATCCTCGGTTTGCCACCCGTCTGGTACAAATCGGCGCCGTATCGATCGCGCTCGGTGATCGATCCACGCGGCGTTTTGCGCGAATTTGGCCTGGAGCTGCCCCAAGACGTAGAGGTTCGGGTCTCCGACAGCACGGCGGAGATCCGCTACCTCGTCTTGCCGGAAAGGCCGGCTGGCACAGAAAAGATGACCGAACAGGAGCTTGCGGCTCTGGTTACACGGGATGCCATGATCGGGGTGGCCAAGGTTGCATCGCCACCAGGAGGCGAGGCATGAACGGAATTCACGACATGGGCGGCATGCAAGATATGGGTCCGATCGAGCGCGAAGAGAACGAACCCGTATTTCACCAGCCTTGGGAAGGCCGTGTGTTCGCTATGAACCGCGCGATTGGTGCGTGGGGCAAGTGGAATATCGACGCAGGCCGTTACGGTATCGAGCTTCTTCCCCCCGCTGATTATCTGCAGATGAGCTACTACGAGAAATGGCTAATGCGCAACCTGGAGTTGCTGGTGAAGTCTGGCTTGGTGACGCGGGAGGAGATGGAAACCAGCAAGCCCACACCGGGCTCGCAGAAGGCAACTCCGCCTCTTACCGCCGCCGCCGTATCCGCCGTGGCCGGGCTGCGCGGCAATTTTATGCGACCGGAAGCTGACGCCAAGGCTCGCTTCGAAGTGGGACAACAGGTCCGCGCCCGGAATATGAATCCAGTGGGCCACACTCGCCTGCCGCGATACGCGAGAGGCAAAAAGGGCACTGTCGTCCGCTGCCACGGCATCTTCGTATTCCCGGATACCAACGCGCATTTTCTGGGCGAGCAACCGCAGCACTTGTATTCGGTTCGTTTCACCGCGCTGGAGTTGTGGGGAGAGGGTGCCTCGCCGCGCGATTCTGTTTCCATTGATATGTGGGATAGTTATCTCGATCATGCCTGAATTGCCATCCGATCGTGACCGGCTCGCTTCTTTGCCCTCGCTGCCTCGCGACGAAGGCGGTCCGGTCTTTGCTGAGCCCTGGCAAGCCCAGGCCTTTGCGTTGGCCGTGCGGCTTTCCGCTCAAGGCTACTTCACCTGGAAAGAGTGGGCGGCCGTGCTGGCCGATGAACTCAAGTCTGCGGCGGATCGTGGCCACCCGGACGACGGTTCCCACTACTACGAATATTGGCTGGCTGCGCTCGAACGTCTCGTGACTGCGAAAGGACTCTCCAATCCAAACGAGATGCTTGCTCGCAAAGACGCCTGGGCCGACGCCTATCGACATACACCGCACGGAAAACCCGTAGATCTGCCGAACGAATCCAGCTAGCTGCCGCTTCGGCCCGCCCTCCATTTTCGAAGCTGCTGCTTGGTCCTCGAGAGCGCGTTGGGGTCAGTTCCGTCTGGTCGATAATTTCCCGTCTGGTCGATAATTTCATGGTCGATAATTTCACTCGGAAGCTGAAGAAACGACGCACGACGCCATACTCCACACGAGGGGTTAAACAACGTGACGCCCGGAAGCCTGTACCAACCCAGTGCCGTAATCCTTCCTCGCAATCTGATTGAATTCGTCTACCCCAAGGGGTTCCTGACCTGGAGGGTAAACAATAGCGGCGATATCAGCTGGCATAAGGACAGGGTGTTCATCAGCGAGGTCTTTCGCTTTGAGGAGCTAGGATTTGAGCTTGTGGCCGACGCTTCTACAAGGTTCTCTTCCGCGAGCTCGAGATCGGAGAGTTCGACGTTGAAGCTCTGCGTTTTAGGCCTGTGCAGGTGCTGCGATGAGATGCCACCGCGGACTGTTGGTATATCCGGGGTGAGAGAACAGCTTCAACGTTATGTGCGCTTCGCGATTCCAATGAAGATGTCATTTAGCAGGATGCGATGGGTTTTGCCGAGTGGCTCGATCCCGTGAACGGGCAACTCAGCAAGGAACTCCGCTTCGCTGAAGCGGTTCTTCGCGGGATGATCGAGAAAAGTGCGATAGATCCATCGATTCAAGGCGGCGCGGGTTACTTCTTCAAAGAAGAAGAGCCCGGAGGGTTTGAGGACACGCCGAATTTCGGCGACGGCGGCTTGCCAATCCACGACATGATGCAGCATTCCGAAGTCGAAGACAGCGTCGAAGTATTCATTCGGAAACGGAAGTTTATCGACACTCGCCACCGCAAGAACAACGCGCCCGTCAGATTTGCCTGCGAATCGCTTTCGTGCGCGGCGAATTTGCTGCGGGTCGAGGTCGAGTCCGTAGACTTGGCCTGCGCCGAACTGCTCCAGCAGTATTTGCACTCCAACACCCCGTCCGCATCCGACATCGAGTACGCGCGCACCGTCAAGTCGGCCACCTAACTTCCGCAGCAGCGGCCCCTCGTAGTGACGTTGCACTAGCGCCCGTGCTGGATTGTTGACGAGTAGTCTTTCCGCCAGGTTCAAGCTTCATGCGGCGGCCTTGGTCATCAGGAAGGAGCGGACAAACGGGGTGATGCTGTCTTCACGCTCAACGGTCAGGCCTGCGTCGTGGGCGAGCCGAAGCCACTCGTTTCTGGAGTGAAAGTGCAGGAAGCCAGGGCCGAAGGCGACGAAATTCCTCCAATCGCGCAGGTGCTCTACCAGAAGTAACTGTCCCGAGTTAGCAAGGACACGTGCGGACTCCAGGAAGAATTCCGTGCGGCGAGCAGGCTGACGGATCTCGTGCGCCGCAAAGAGCAGAAACAATGTATCGCGGTCGCAATCGGGTAACGGCAGTGCATCCAGTTTGCCCGCGACCGTTGGCTGAGGGGATGGGTCGAGCCGCCTCGCCCGTGCGATGGACGGCTCCGTCATCTCTTGAGGGTCGTAGATATCGACCACCATATATCGAGTGTTCGGGAAGAACTGCGTCAGAATGAGCGTCGACTCGTCCAGTCCCGCGTGGATATTGAGCCACTGCTGCGGCGGAAACGACAGTATTCCTGGGATCCAATTCCAGCGAGTTACTCCCCTGTAGTCGTAAACGTAATATGACACAAGCAGGGAACTCAAAGACCAGAACGCCGTAAGAGCGGCCGCGCCGATAAGGAGTGCTTCCCCTGCGCGCGGCAGGGGCCGGAACCATAGCACAGCAGCGATACCGACCAGCGCAAAGAGACTCGCTGCGTAGAAGTGCCAGTTGTACTTGAAGAATGCTCAGGACTCCGGCGTATTTGCCACGGGTGACGGTCACTGAAGCGTCTCGCGAATTCCAGGCCGCCAGGAGTACGGTACATCCTCAAGATAGAAGGCGTTCGCGAGAATTGCTCCTGCACCGCGAAATGGGTCTTGTTCGAGGAACGTGTTTTGGTGGACGATGACAGGTACCGGACGCGGGTTCCATCGTTGCCGTACCCCTTCGACGCGGATCATGGAGTGGGTCTGTTTTTCATAGTCAAATGTGAACGGGAGAGGGCCCGCAAATTTACGCGCTTCTTTGAGATCGGCAAACGGCGATCCGGCGGGAAGAGCAACTGTTTGAGTGGAAAGGTCTGCCTCAACGTGGAGATCGGCAAGATCGTCCTGCGATTGCTTACCTGGACTTCGTACTTATGCTGAGTCGATTGCACTCTGAATCGGGAGCGCTTCGTAATGGTAGTGGGTAAGGAGATTTCCAAACAGCTGCATTGACAGGCGGTTTGTGTCGCTTCTGAGTATTCGTAAACCCCGCAATGTCCGCCCTGCTGTTGTTTGATATCGCGTGAAAATCCGATATCCAGAAAGACAGAAGCTCATCCCCAATCGAGCCGGGATAAAGGAAGGCCGAAGATCTCGCGTCTCGACCAAGGCGATGGTGAGGAAACCAAAATCGCCGTAGGTATCCAAAGTCAGCCCGGAGGAAGGAGTGGCCGTAGGAAGTGCGCGGGAACTGCGTAGGCAAGAACGAGAGACGCTCGAAAATGCGCCTTGATTGGCAACGCGTGTCTCTTGCAGTCGATACAACAATGGAGCCGCCGAATCCTTGCCGGAGCATCTGGCGAATTTCCTGCTGTAAGGCAATAAACAGACCTTTCACGTTTACGGAAAAGACCTCGTCGAAATTGTTTTCGGACTGATCGACGATCGACTGGGCCGACGAAACCATGCATGCCGGCTATGGCAAGCGCTGGTTACAACTTCCCGTCTGGCCGCGTCTGGCCTGGTCGCCTCTGGCCGCTTTCGTAAAAGCGCCAGCTCCGTCCTGAACTCCCTTAGGGCCATTCTGGTCCTCCTTTTCACTCCTTTCACTCATATGCTCTAAGGAACCTGGTCGTCTACTCACATCGTTGTTTTTAACCACCGAAGGCCAAGCTCATCTATAAGGAAGGAGGGCTTGCACGATGGAAAACCAACTCATACGATCCGCTCGATTCGGGGCAGCCGGATTGCTCTTGGGGTTGTTATCTCTCAGCAGCCATGCGAGCTGGTCGCAGAGCCAGCCGTCCCTATGCTCTCCGCCCGGTGTGGCAGGCATGCCGGCTTCCAGTCAGAAGCAAGTTCGGGAATTCCAACAACGCGTGGAAGCTGGCCCATTCTACAAGAAGGTGCTTCAGCAGCTTGGAGGGCCGCAGAGCTGCAATGTGAAACTGGACGGAGACAACATCCGGCTGTGGTATGTATTTCGAGATGACGCGCGCCTGGATGCTCAAATCAGTTCCACTATCGAATCTTCGGAGCAGCGCGCCTCGTTTCGGGGCCTGAGCGGCAAAGAGGCGCTGGCGCTCTTGAAGAAGGGAGAATTGGATTCCTTCGGTCGAGACGGTTGTGGAATCGATTGGAATCGGCCGGAAGACCAAGCGATGGGAGGTCCGCCGGGATCGCGTGCGACCGTATTTCGAGGCGATGCCTGCAACTGCCAGGCGCGTATTGTTTATCAAGGCACCTCCGTGGTTGCCCTGGTGTTGCGCAGCGCCTGTTAGCGGAGGTCAAAATGTTGGCGAGTTAAGGGGCCTGTTCGGCACCCACCAAGGCGGCACGATCTTCGGAATGTGGAGTTTGTGGACCACCGGACCCCACTGTGGCGCAAACTCGCGGGCTATATTGGCGGCCGTTATGCCTAAGAATTCGGTACCCACCCGCTGCCCGGCGTGAGAAACGTCGTTGAAACCATCGGGCAGGTAAGCCATTCCAACAAACCCTCCAGCGACCGCACTGGTGAAATTGCCCAAGGCCAATTCGCGGTTGCCGAAGTCGCTCCGATCAACGAAGGTGAAGGCCACCGCATGAGCGAATCTTGCCACCACGTTCGCTCCCTCCGAAGCTGGCTGATAACGAGGGTCTTCGTGGAACAAGGTATCAGTGACGAACTTGGCAGTCCGCTTGGTTGTCTGCGTTGCAATCGCATCGCCGTAGAGCCTTCCAAAGGCCCCTCCCCCATCGGTCCAATCGCGGGGATAGTTCTTCGGCGGATTCGCCATGCGAATGCCCGCACCGAACGCCGGAAAGATCAGGGCGGGTGGTCCAAACGCCTGATGCGTATAGATGGTGAACTTCTCCTGCAAGCTCAGAGGTCTCTTGCTCCATAGTGGGGGCACCGGTCCAATCGGGCCTCGAAGAGCCGAAGAGCTAGCAGCGGCAGCCTGAGCCGCTTCCCGGGGTGGCGAAGCATCCTGGGCGTCTTGCACAGATGGCGCATCTGGCAGAGCTGACGTGAGAGCCTCAGCCGATGATGGCTCGCTCCTCTGTTGCGCCAGTGCCGGAACGCTGAAAAGAGATAGCACTACAGCAATCTTCGTCACCAAAGAACCGAACTCCAACCCAGAACCCTCAGCCATTGATCTCCCAACGCGGCCACGTCAAACCGTCTTCGTTTGACTTTCGCTACTACTGGACGTAATCGTCTCCCAGGTCGAATCCGCCGGGAGTTTCGTGTTCGGGACAAACGAAGTAACCATCATCGGAACCACCGGCGCACGCTCCACTCGCCCGGGCATTCTGATCACGGCCGAGTGATGCGCTGCATCAGCTTCACCCCGCAACTGGGGCGAACTTGCAAGTGCCGGGCCGTAGCGTACGTTTATCCGCGCTTGGTTTGCGGCGTGATCCGCACGGATCTGTGAAGCAGGTACACCACGAAGAATTGGAGGACGGCGATAAAGAGCGGCCCAGCGCATTTCCCAAGATCATGCGCAAACAGACCGATTCCGGCATCCAGCAATTGCATGGCGCCGGCGAGCGCACCCAGGATCAGCAACGCAGGCGTCGCCTGCTTGTAGATCGCCCCCAATACGAGCAAAGCCAGAGGAATTCTGGGCGCCGCCGCGTACATCGCCAATAGCAACGACGCCTGCGTTCGAACCGATTCGGCAGGGACCAGGTATTGCGGACGGATGATCGCCGCGATGGAAAAGCCGCTCGCGACCAGGACATTGATTGCCGTGACCAGCGAAGCCAGCCGAATCGCCTTTATT
>CAWBRJ010000021.1:0-231622 GCA_963790935.1 uncultured Acidobacteriaceae bacterium
TGGAAAACGACCCGCCTATACCCTTGAGCGGAATCGCAAAAAGCTCTTCGCGCTCTTAAGGTCTTTATCATAGCCTTTGTGCCAGCCCCGGACCCTAGTCCGGGGAAGCGGGTTTTCAAACCCGCGAGAACGCCCCGGTATCTGAACTGAGGGCTTTAGCCCTGGTGGCTAGGGCACCCAATTCCCCAAAGACGCCGATGGTCAACAAAGAGCTCCAGTCTCTCGCTCAAGCCCACCCTGACCGCATTTTCCTAAATGTAAGTGTGGTGATCTTTGCCCTCCGCGTCGCAAATGCTGTGATTCACGAAACTTCCCTCCCAAATTCCGGAAGCGAGATAACTTTCCATTTCGCGACCAGAGAAATCGCACCTGATGAACCGCACAGCCTTTCCCAGCGCCATTGCCGCTGTAGGTGTCAGATGGAAATTGATCGGGCATGATCATAAATCCACGCGGGAGAAGCCGCCTTCCCCGCCGATTCTTCGCAAGAACACGACCTGAACTCGAGCTCACTAACCACTTAGGCCCTTGTTATAGCTTTCTAAGCACTTAGTTGACATAGGACACCTGATTAGTAGCACCTTTTCCCGTCGCCTTGACGGCGAGTTATCCAGCCCACACCATTACCTAAGTATTAATTGCGTAGTGAATTTACCTTGTGCGCGCAATTCTTGCTCGGCTAATTTGACTCTCGTACCATTTGCTCGCAAGCGTCGATCAACAAACCATTCACGACTCCTCTGGAGACCCTTTTACCGCGTCCTCCCTGTAGTAAACGCGTCGAAGATCGACTCGCCAGCTACGCCGTACCTGGTAACGGCGACGGATAGCTATTGACATTCGAAGATGCACGTCTTGCCTGCGAGGCAGACGCAGTTAGGATTTGCAGATCAACCGCACGGGGCTGACTATGAACAACCGACTCACGCCGCTCAAACTGGTAGCAAACCGGACACACCATCCAGCAGTCTTCGTGATCACCGCGCTAGGAATCCTGCTAGCCGCTCCGTCGTGCTTCCCGCAAACAGCGGGGATCCCAGATGCGGGCAACGTCGGCGTCCCCATTAACGGCGCCTTTTCCGGTAGCAACATCGACTCCGTGCAGCTCAACAACGGCGACCTTCACATAGACATACCTCTCTTGGACATTCCAGGACTTGGCATCCCGATCCACATCCACTTCATCTACGACAACAAAATATGGAACTATGCTTCCGATGCTCCCGCCGATACATACACGGTCAACCAGGATCGCTCACCCTCATTCGTAAGCTATCCAGGAAATGTCTACTATAGCGCTGCCACAACTTCACCGGTCGTCGTATGCGGCACGCAATCCTACCCGGATACTTATTTGACTCACATGTCGTTCGTAGACGAAGAAGGCACCGCGCACCCCTTCAACGTGAATGGCTACATCGCGACGTCTCCTCCATGCGACTACGCCCCGGCGCCTACACTTATGTATGCCGCAGATTCCTCTGGCATTCTGGCGAATCGGACACCGAATCAGAACACCCTTGCCAATGCAATCACCAAGAATGGCACCGTTTATACCTTCCCTGCCTTCGAAAATGTTGGGATCGAAGATTCCAATGGAAACAAACTCACCGCGATAACAACCACCAACAACACAACCAAAACGTCAACCGCCACAATCACTGACACGGCTGGAAGAGTATTTACGGTCGTAGGAGAATATCAATACGGTTACCAGCCAACCAGTATCGCGTATACCGACCAAAACGGAGCATCGCAAACCATCACTATTTCCTACACCACGCTGGCTGTAAATACAGCTCCGCTGTGCGCTTTGGAGAACGGATTTCAATGCGTGTCAACGGTTGGATCCTCTGTCAGTGTTCCGTCAGTCATTACCCTTCCCGGAGGCTACACTTATACATTTAACTTCCAGCCGAACTCTCTCGTTGACCTCGAATCGCTCACGCTGCCCACGGGTGGGGTGATCAGTTGGACATACGGGCAGACTGACGTCAGCGGAGACAAGGTACTCACGCGCACCGTCGCGGCCAATGGTCAAACTTCAGTGTGGAAGTACAAATACACGATGAGTTCCACCCAGGGGGCCAACACATCGAATGTCGTCACAGTGACCGATCCCTTCCTCAACGATACCCAATACACGTGCACAATCTACGCCCCAAACCCTCTCGGCCTTCCATCGACAGCTCAGCTTCAGCCGTGCTACATGACCAAGGAACAAGCCTTTACGGGGAGCGCCACAAGCGGGGTCCTGGCTGTTACCAAGGCCACTGCCTACACCGTCACCGGCGTGGTTATGCCGAAATCGACGACCGTCACCTGGGCAGCCACAGGACAAGTGGCGGAGACCGACACTTCCTGGGACTCCATCCCGAATTCGGGGTTTTACAGCGGCAGCGACAACCCCGCTAATGACGTATCGCGAGGAGATGTTCTAACCCGCGTCGATTACGACTATGGATCTGGCGCGCACGGTGCGCTGCTCAGGAACACGCAATACACTTACCTGTACCAGGAGAATAGCGCGTACGTTGCGCCCAATATCGTCGATCGCGTCAACCAGCAATCGATTTACAACTCTCTTACAGCAAGCTCTGCAACCCTGGTGGCACAAACGACAACCGCGTACGATGCGTTCAATCAGACAAGCATCAATGGCCAGGGCGCATTGGTCTCAGCGGCGGGGACAACGAATCATGATTACACCAATTTCGGCACAGCAGCCACGCTGCGCGGCTTACCCACCAGCGTCACGAAGGCCGTCGGTTCAGGCTCGGCTGCAATCACCACCTATACCGACTACAACGATTTGGGAAGTCCCACGATTGCGACGGATGGCAACCGCAACTCGACCACGTATTCATATGGGGCTGAGAATGCATTCCTCTCTTCGGTAACCCAGCCCACCACAAACGGCATCAAGCACATCGACTCGTATGACTACGACACCAACACTGGCCTGCAGATGTCGCACACCGATCAGAACAACATCCTCACCAAGTACATGTACGACTCGCTCAGGCGGCCTACCCTGGTCGATAATGCGATCGGAACCACCAATTGGGCAACAAATACATCCGCAGAAAGCAAGACTGTGTACACCTATCCAAGCGCGACCGAGGCGGAGGTCAATCAGGATCTGACGTCAACAGGCGACGGTGTACTGAAGAGCAGCACCGCGCTGGACGGCGTCGGCCGCACAATCAAGGCGGTTGCCCGGGACGGTTCGGTAGTCGAAACCGCCTACGACGTCAATGGCCGGGTATGCGTTGTTTCAAACCCGACCATCAACGCCCCAGCCACTTTGAGCTGTACCGTCGGACAGAACAAACCCGTTGCGGTCACCGATGGATACACCTATTTCTCCTACGATGCCCTGGGTCGCAAAACCCTTCAGACCCAACCGGACAGCAATACGCAGAAGTGGCAGTATACCGGCAACGTCGTGGATTTTTACGATGAAGACAAGAACCACTGGCAGTGGACCAGCGATGCCCTCGGCCGGCTGACGATAGCAAAGGAGAACGACCCGGCGGGGTCCGGGTCGCTCACCCTGGTAACTGACAACACCTACGATGCCCTGGATAATCTGCTCTCGGTGAACCAGATAGGAACCTCCGGAGACGTAGCACGGTACAGAACTTTTGCTTACGACTCAATGTCCCGCCTAACCAACGCTTGCAATCCTGAGAGCATCGCGACTGGCAGCTCCTGCTCAACATCGGGGCCTTGGAGCGCAGTCTACACCTATGACGCGAACGGCAACGTGAAGAGCCGTACCGATGCGCGAGCGATTGTCACCAACTACACCTACGATGCTTTGAACCGGCTGACTGCGAAGACATATACCAATGACACGGCGGCGAATACGCCCGCCCTGACCTACGGCTACGACACAGAATACGCCTGGCAGTTGACCCAGGACGAGGACAACCCCGTGGGCCATTTGAACTCGGTGATGGCAACGGTGGGGACAACGAACCTTACCACGTGGACCAGCGGCGATTACGATCAACGAGGCAACCTTACCGGATATGTCAACTGCCTGGGATCGAATGCCCAGAGCTGTCCGGGTGCCGGTGTAGGAGCCGAACTACGGCTACGACCTCCGAACAGCCCGCCTGGTATCAGAAGATGCCGACGGACCTAGCTCTGGCACATACGACTACATAGCGTACATGTACGATCCCTCCGGCCGGGTGAGCTCGATCGCCACCAGCCTCTCTCTTGACAATTCCGGCAGCACGCTTACCTCCACCGCCTTCTCCGGTGAGACCTACTATCCGGGAGGCGCGGTCGACACGGCAAAGCTCGCCATCGACCCGACGTCCAATGTTGCCGGAATCGCTCTTTCCAGGACGTATGACAATCGCGGCCGGATCACCGGGGAGGTGGACACCGACAGCCTGAACACAATCCCCTACCAGTATTCTCTCAATTACGATGCCAATAGCAATGTGACAGGATACAATGACAGCGTTGAGGGCTCATGGACGGCCAGCTACGACGCTGTGCACCGTTTGGTGAAATCGACAGGGACGACGAATGGAGTGGCGGCAACCTTTCAGCAGACCTATGACCATTTCGGCAACCGCAACGTAGAGTACCTTACCTACAATGGGGTCCAGTCGCAGCCGACGCCTTATCTGAACTTCACAACCGGCAACAATCGGGCGGCTGGTTCGACTTACGACAATGCGGGCAACCTGCTCTCCGACGGAACGAACAATTATTTATACGATGCGGAGAACCGTCTTTGCGCGGTGAAGCAGTTGACGAGTGGGGATCTGATCGGCTATGTCTACGCTGCCAACGGCCCCCGTCTGGGGAAAGGAAACCTCACCAGCTTCAGCTGCGATGTAACCAAAAACGGCTTGTTGACCGCAAACGGACTCGCGTTGACCAACGCGTACATAGCGGGCCCGCAGTGGGAAAGGCTGGAAGAGACAGATGCAAATTTCAATATGCTCCATTACAATGTGTTCTGGGAGGGCAAGCTGTTGGGAACCTACACCGGAACCACGTATGCCCAGTCCAACTGGCACTTTGCGCTCAACGATTGGGTGGGAACCAAGCGAGAGCTTTCGACCTCCACCGGCGCATCGTGGACATCACTCTCCAGTGGCCCTTTTGGTGATTACGCGTCTCAAACAGGCTCCGGCTCCAACCCATCTGAGGAGTTATTCACCAGCAAAGTACGCGATACCGAATCTGGACTCGACAACTTTTTGGCTCGGCATTACAGCTCCAATTGGGGCCGATTCATGTCGCCGGATTATCAAAGTGCTGATGACGATGACGTGCCAGATGCTGTGCCCAATGGATCATTGACCAACCCTCAGACGTTGAACCTGTACAGCTTCACGCAGAACAATCCGCTTAGTCGGAGGGACTACGACGGCCATGCAAGCTGGGGAGATTGTGCCGACGGCTCAGGTGACCAATGTTTTAACGGCGACTACAACGGGGAGAGGAATTGCCAGGGTAGCAGCGGATGTCTTTTCTGGAACAGCCAAAGCAGCCAATGGCAAGGAACTGACCCAACTGCCAAACCTGACCCCTCTTTGAGCGATATGCCAGGGATGGCGTTTACTGGCTTAACTAGACTCATGCTGGGTGACCGATATGGAGCCCAGCAGACGGGGTACGCCTACGCGAGAACCTTGGCTAGCGTTGTTGGAGGGGGTGCCCTCGTTCCCAAGCCCACAGGGACGCCGCTCGGAAGACCCGCCATCGTTCCAAAGGGTTGGATAGAAAAGCCAGGTTCAAAAGGGAAAGGTGGTACGGAATACATCGATCCCAATAATCCTCACAATCGAGTACGTGTAATGCCAGGAAATCCTAACAGTCCCAATCCTGCTCAACGGGAGCCTTATATGGTGGTCAAGCAGAATGGTCAGTATCTCGACTCAAACCTCAACGAAGTAGAGGGCGATTCGGTCGACGCACACATCCCCGTGGATACCCCAATGGATAGCCCCTTCTCCCATAAAGAGGTCTGGAAGATGATGACTCATCAGCAATGGCTAAGTTGCATCCTGACTTCGGCCCAACACGTCGCGAGTCGTGAGTACCAAGAGAGGACTTGGCTTGGTAGAGGAGGCAACGAAATTTCCTCCCCGGAGGAGGTTTACTGTCAACTCATAGAGGACTGTACGTTCGATCTGTTTTTTAAGACTTACTCGAAAGACTTCACAGAGGATCAGCTCCGCTCATGGGCTGCCTTTAAGTCTGTTCTGGAGCGCTACTGGGAGCGCATGCCGCAATTTCCTGACCCTCGAAAGGTTCTTGCCGACCCTGAATGGCATGAGGTGCGCGAAGCGGCGGCACAGTTCGTCACGGCCTTCGAGCAGAAGCGGCCCGAGCCGTCGCTGGCCGGTCAACAGTAGTTCCCTTTATCGTAGCAGCCGTCCTTCGGGGACGGCCTCGCTGCATCCGTGACAGTGCCAGCATCGCAGGTCAGCAACCCCGTCGCCCCCTGAAACCTATGCCTGATCCAGCATCGTTGAAAAGCGCCATGCTGCGCATGGGGAGTAGTGTGACACTCCACCCCTGAAAGGGTTGCGCATGCAACCGAATCGGTTGCAAATGGGATCGTGCAGAAACGGGGTAACTTGCGGGGTGGACGACAAAAAGGACGAACAACACCTCCACCGCCTTCTCCGGTGAGACCTACTATCCGGGAGGCGCGGTCGACACGGCAAAGCTCGCCATCGACCCGACGTCCAATGTTGCCGGAATCGCTCTTTCCAGGACGTATGACAATCGCGGCCGGATCACCGGGGAGGTGGACACCGACAGCCTGAACACAATCCCCTACCAGTATTCTCTCAATTACGATGCCAATGGCAATGTGACAGGCTACAAGGACAGCGTTGCGGGGACCTGGACGGCCAGCTACGATGCTCTGCACCGTTGGGTGAAATCGACAGGGACGATGAACGGCGTGGCGGCAACCTTTCAGCAAACCTATGACCATTTCGGCAACCGCAATGTGGAGTACTTTACCTACAACGGGACCGAGTCGCAGCCTTCGCCGTATCTGAACTTCACGACCGGGAACAATCGGGCGGCTGGTTAGCGTAAGCGTCAGAGCAACCCATCTTGCGTCTGATTTGGTGGTTTGTTGAAGATGCAGGGATGAGCGAAGAGCAGTCGTTGGGGATGAAGTGGCGGAGCCGAGAGGCAGCCGAAGAGCTGGTGAGGGAGTTTGAAGCCAGCGGGTTAAGGCGGAAGCAGTTTTGTGAGCAGCGTGGGTTGTCGTTGGGCACGCTGGACCTGTATCGCAAGCGGCATCGTTTGGCCGAGGGCGGAGCGGAACCGAAGGGTAGATTCGCGCGAGTGAAGTTATCGTCTCAGCAGGGGCATGGTGGGAGCGGATTGCAGCTAGTGCTGAGTGGCGGCTTGCGGGTGGAAGTGAGCGAGAGTTTTGATGAGGAGACGCTGAAGCGTTTGCTCTCTGTGATCGAGCCGGAGTAGTGTTCGGCATTGGCTTGGCGACTAAGGTGTATGTGGCGGTTGGGCCGACGGACATGCGCAAGGGGTTCGAGGGCTTGTACGGTCTGGTGCGGGAGCGATTGGGGGTTGATCCTCTGAGCGGCCATTTATTTTTGTTTGCCAACGCGCGGCGAACGCGGTTGAAGGTATTGGTGTGGGACGGCAGCGGGTTATGGGTATGTGCCAAGCGTTTGGAGAAGGGCCGATTTCGCTGGCCCTGCGCCACCGCCGATCAGCCGTCTGTGGTGCTGAGCCACGAGGAACTGGGTTTGCTGCTGAACGGCATGGACCTAGAGCGGGTGAGCCGACGGCGCTGGTATCGTAAGGTAGCAGTGTAAGTTACTTGTATGTGGCCTACGTCTCTGTTATTGCTTTGACAGCATGAGTCAGGCTTCCAGCAAGGACGAGTTACTGGCCGAGTTAAAGGGCCATCAGCTTCCAGCGACGTTGCTCGATGCTGTCAGTTACAAGCTTCGTCAGCTGGAGTATGCCGAGCAGAAGGTGCAGCTGCTGGAAGAGCGCCTTCGCCTGGAGCGGGTGAACAAGTATGGTCCGGGCAGCGAAAAGCTGTCGAACCTGCAGCTGGAGCTTCTGGAACAGGAGCCTGGTGTGAGCCAGGCCGAAGTGCAGGCAGAGAGTCAGCGAGAAAAGCCAGCCCCGAGTAGCTCCACCAAGCCCAAGCGGGCGCATCCCGGGCGGCAGAGCCTGCCGGCGTCGCTTCCGCGGGTGGAGCGCGTGATTCCGTGCCCACCAGAGCAGTGCAGCTGCAAGCACTGCCAGCAGGAGACTTCCGTGATCGGCTATGACCAGAGCGAGCATTTGGAGGTAGAGCCGGCGAAGTACTTCGTCGTGCTCACCCGGCGGGAGAAACGAGCTTGCAGTCACTGCGGCGAGGGTGGTGTGATGGCCGCTCCTCTGCCGTCCAGGATCGTTGACAAGGGACTGGTGAGCGATCAGATTGTGATCGCCACGCTGATCCAAAAGTACAGCGATCATCTTCCTCTTTACCGGCAGAGCGCGATACTGGAGCGGGAGGCGGGCATCGAGATCAGCCGGGCGACGATGGATGGCTGGGTGATGCGGGCCGGTGAGTTGCTGCTGCCGTTGGCCGCGGCCGTCAAGCGCGAACTGCTTGCCGGAGCTTATCTGCAGGCTGATGAGACGCCGATTTCGGTGCAGTTGCATGCCGGCACCGGATCCAATCATCAGGCTTACCTCTGGCAGTATGGACGACCAGGAGCAAGCACGGTGTTTGATTTTCAGATGGGCCGTGGACGGGAAGGTCCGAAGCAGTTTCTCGGCCGCTTTGAAGGTATTCTGCAGACCGATGGCTACGCCGCTTACGACCGGGTCGGCGGGCCGGAGATGATCCACGCGGCCTGCTGGGCGCATGCGCGAAGAAAGTTTTACGAGGCGGCCAAGCTCCATCCCTCCGATGCAGTGGCTACTCGCATCGTAGCGGGTATCAATGAACTGTTCGCCATCGACGGTCGGGCCAGCGCCCAGAAACTCGATCACGCAGCCCGTCATCAACTGCGGCAACAAGAAGCCGCACCCTTGCTGGAAAGGCTGCGTAACGAAATCAAGGCCGCTCTTCGCGGCACCCTACCGGCCAGTGCATTAGGCAAGGCCTGCAACTACACGCTCACTCTCTGGCACAAGCTCACTCGCTTCCTTGAACATCCTCAAATAGAGTTATCCAACAACTTGGCGGAGAACTCCATGCGACCAATCGCACTGGGCCGCAAAAACTGGATCCATCTCGGCAGCGAGCAAGCCGGAGCCAAGATCGCCGCTATCCTCTCCATCATCGAAACCTGCAAAAGGCTCAACATCCCAGGCAGAGACTATCTTGCTCAAATGCTGCCTCGGTTGGCTAACTTGCAGGCAAATCAACTCGACCAACTTACTCCTTCTGCATGGCAAACAGATCAGACCGGTCACACCTCTCCTGGGTTGCTCTGACGCTTACGCTGGTTCGACTTACGACAATGCGGGCAACCTGTATTCCGACGGAACGAACGATTATTTATACGATGCGGAGAACCGCCTTTGCGCGGTGAAGCAGTTGACGAGTGGAGATATGATCGGCTATGTCTACGCTGCGAACGGACCCCTGCTGGGGAAAGGAAACCTCACCACCTTCAGCTGCGATGTGACCAAGAACGGCTTGTTGACCGCCAACGGGCTCGCTTTGACGAATGCCTACATGGTGGGCCCGCGGTCGGAAAGGTTGGAGGAGACAGATGGCAACTTCAATATGCTCCATTACAATGTCTTCTGGGAGGGCAAACTGTTGGGGACCTTCACCGGAACAACGTATGCCCAGTCCAACTGGCACTTTGCGCTTAACGATTGGTTGGGAACGAAGCGAGAAATAACGACCTCGACCGGCGCACCGTGGACATCTCTTTCCAGCGGCCCTTTTGGCGACTACGTGTCCCAAACAGGCTCAGGCTCCAACCCCTCTGAGGAGTTCTTCACCAACAAAGTACGGGATACGGAGTCCGGCCTCGACGACTTTTTGGCTCGGCATTACAGCTCCAATTGGGGCCGATTCATGAGCCCCGACTGGAGTGAAGGCGTGCAGCCGATTCCCTACGCCGATCCTGCCAATCCGCAGTCACTTAACCTCTACGCTTACGTAAATAACAACCCGCTGAGCAACACCGATCAAGATGGACATAGCTGCGACCAAGGCAGTGTGGGCCCAGACGGCGTATTCACGTTCAAATGCCAAAACGATCCTACTTTGTTGGACGAGTTCATGCAGGAAATCCGGACAGATCCAAACCAGCAGCGCACGCTCATTGCCCAGAAAGGCCTGACGCTTCCCAATGGCCACCCTCTCGATGCCGGCGTTCTGAACGGCATGTCCGACAATGCTGTCAACTCATTGGCACATCAGCTGGCTGCCCAGCAGTATGCGCAGATAATGAGTGCCCTCAACTCAATCCCTTTCAAGTCTTCTTGGGGTTGGAATAACAGCCCAGCCTATATCAAGGCGAGAAACGAATTGAAAACTCCAGGGGACCATCCTGATTTGAACGGTAAAGTGCCGACTAGAGAGGAAGCTAACCAAATGATCCAGGAAGCAGGAGGAAGCGTCGACCGCAACGATCCTGGGCACGCTCCCGGCGGGGTTAGTACTCACACCGACCCGCATGTCAACTACACGACGCCTTCAGGTCAAAAAGCGACAGTTACTGTCAGGGAGCAATGAGTGGCAACGCTTGCAGAGAATGTAAAGAAGCTCAGCGATTTTCTCGCTCGAATTGAACCACGGAGATATTCAAGTCCATTCGTGAATGACATTTATGAGGCAGCGTGGTATTGGCGCGACCTCGGGCAATGGGTGCTAGAAAAGAATACAAAGGTCAACTATCCAGCGCGGGCGTCCGAAGAGCAGCTTCTCTTGAACCGGCTCAAGGATATGTCGGGTGGGCAGCCTCACGAAGAAAAACAAGACTACGATTCGATATTTGAGATCGGGAATGAAATTCTCGGAGCGGTAGCGGCTACGTTGCCGTCGAAGGATGGCCACATGGGTATTCTTCGAATCATTCGGACGAATTTTGCCTTCCTCGAGACTGAGTGTGGTTTTGTGGTCGTAGATCAGCAACCGCTAGGAATGAAATATTCTTCGGGCTCTGTATGGATCGATCTCGAATATGCCGAGCGTACCAACCAATGCTGCACCTTCGGGCCAGAACCAAGAGACGGGGGCATATTCTGGCCTGAAGACCTGCTCTTTATGTGTGGTGATCCGAGATATCGTGAGGTCCAGAAGGAGCGTGTGCTAGAGAATACAAGTGATCTGGAAACCTGGTTCAAAGTATTGGCCGGGATTTGGCGGACTTCCGGCCGAGATGTTCTTGCAAGCCGCCCGGGAATCTTTGATCAGTTGGCCGATGCACAGAAGCAGCGGGCGGCGGAATTAGCATCGGCTATGGATGCCCAATATAGCGATCGTCAATAATTTTATGCAGGTGACCCCATTTCCGCTGGTATATGGTTACGATACAAGGCCTGCATTTACGACGTACTCCGGCATACTTTCGCATCGGCGTCCCGCAGAAGCAAGTTCACCGGCAAAGAAGGAGATAGTGAGAGCGGCCTAGACTACTTCGGGGCCAGATACCACGGATCGAATATGGGCCGATTCCTCTCCCCGGATTACAATGACTATGGGCTTGATCCCGCTCCGGTCCCTTGGGCAGATTATACAAATCCTCAGAGCCTGAATCTTTACGCATACGTGCGGAATAACCCTCTTTCGCGCACCGACGACTTGGGCCATGACGTACAGATTTGTGACAACACGGACACTGCAGCACTGTCACCAATGATGCATACAAGGCCGCCCAGCAAGCGCAGGATAACGGTGGGTTGAATGCTCCGACGCTTGATCAGGTTGGGAACTCCAAGGACGCCAATGGCAACTTCACTTCGGTCGCCATCACTTCGACCGATGCAAATGGGAACACTACAACGGTGGGGGCGGCGACCTATGTGCCGTCCGAGAACCCTGGGATCGATCCGTACGTAGGCAACAACATGACGGGTTTGCGAACGGTTGCAACAGCGGGCGCAACCGTAGGAAGTGTAAGAGGGGTGGCAACATTCTACGGCGCTTCGCTGGCTGCGGCTACCTGTGTTGTGGGGTGCGCGGCGGCAGCGACGATCATCCCCGAAGCCGCTAACACTGCGACACTTCAAGTGATAGCGTACCTGGAATCGCAAGGAATCCCTGCAACGGCAGCGGCAGCAATTGCTCTTAAAACGCTCAGCCAAGTCGGTACGAAGCCAACGGGCCAAGCCATCAAGTTCTATGCCCAGCAGCTCAATCAGATAGGCCGGGACTACCGTCAGTCTCAATCGCAGGGGGCACACTGACAGTGGGCACGGGCAACCAGAATCAGACTCTGCCGGGGGTCTGTCCGGCGTGCCTGAAGCCGATTGGACGCAAACAACTGAAGGTGGCGAAGGAGTTCAGGTGTCCGCACTGTCAGCGGCTTGTGAGGACCTCTAAGCTCTTTCGTGCTCTTCTGTACCTGACCTGCTATGGCATCCCAACCGTCATCGTATTTTCCTCGGGCAGATCGCCCTTGGCGGGTATAGTGTTGTGGCTGGTCCTAGCATTTGGGTTTGCTATGGTGTTCATCTCGATAGCGACCGCCATCCGACCCCCTCATCTGGAACTGTTTCGCAAGGATGACGAGTTCCAGATCCTCAACTTGAGAAAATAGCCGTTTCCCTGCCAGTATCCCAAGAGCACGTTACCTACGGCATCGGGGAAACCTGGGGGACAATATCGATCTTCAACGTTCACTAAAGGGGGTGATTTTTGGGGGCTTTGCGGGGGACGGCTTTGCGGGGACGGACGGAATTTTCCCTAATGCAAACAAGGCCTTCTTAAGCGAGCCTAGCACGTGAGCTAGCGTCAGAGACGCTATTGGCAGGAGGTCCGAATCGTGAAACCGAATTCATATGGCAGCAAGAAGGAATTTACCAACTCCGCAGCATCATTGTGTAGATGTGGAGTGGAGCGAGCTCAGCACGACGTGGCTGGCCAATTTGCGATCTTCGGGCTTGGCAGTATGCAGTGAGACTTACAAGTCAGATGCGGCGTGTGGTCGCGGTCCAGATGGATTCATGGCGCGTCTGCCTCGCGTGATCGCGGTCCATGGTCCCCACCACGTGACCCAGCGTGGAAACGCGCGTCGGTTTGTTCTAGATAGCGACACGGATCGCAGCGTATATCTTGATTTGCTGAAGCAGAGTCTCACGCTACACGATGTGACGATGATGGGATACTGTCTCATGTCAAACCACGTCCACCTGGTGCTTGTGCCGCGTCGCGCTGATCCCCTCGGGCTAGCGCTCAAGCACGCGCATGGCCGCTATGCCTCCTACTGGAACGCCATCCATCATTCAAGTGGTCACGTTTGGCAGGGGCGCTACTATTCATGCCCGCTGGACGAGCCGCATATATGCGGAAGCGTTGCGCTATACGGAGCTCAATCCGGTGCGAGCCGGGCTGGTGGCGGAGGCCGAATCCTGGATGTGGTCCAGTGCCGCCGTCCATTGTGCTTCCGATTCCGCTGCGGAGTGGCTGGGTCTGCAACTGTGGCAGTCCCGTTGGACTACGGAAACCTGGCGCATCTTCCTGAAGGCCAAGGAAGATGCGTCCGCACTGGCCGCGATCCGTCTTTCGACGCACACCGGACGCCCGCTCGGGACTGCAGAATTCGTCCATGCGCTGGAACGATCGACGCAACGGCCCCTGGCCCCGCAGAAGCGTGGCAGGCCAGCAAGAGCAGTCGCTGACCCAAGACAGATTGTCTTATCGCTTAACGTGTAGCAAAATCGATCTCAAAAACGCTTGCGACGGGCCCGTTTGGCATTAGGGGAAATTCCGTCCGTTTGAATGTTCCCCAATGTTCACCGTGCGGGGTTTGCGTGGACGTCCCCGAAAAGACGCCTATTTCCCCCAGATGGCCCATCTTGTGGCAGGTCATGCTCATGCGGTGAGGGATGGCGGCGCGTGCTGAGGATGGTGGCCAGGTTCGTGTTCGGCGCCGTTCCCAGGTCAAAAACAATGTGGCCGCCATGCGCGATCTCTTCGTGCCGCGCCGCTTCTCGAAGGCTTGCCGTTGACAGGTGACAGCCTGGATGTAATGATCGCGATGCCGGCGACGATCTTTTGGCTTCGATAACAAGCTTGTTGCCGCCTGTAACTGCTATGGTGGCTTTGTCAATCAGCGGCGAGGTGAGCACGTAGTTTCCGCTCGCCGGGTCCACTGCGTATAAATGCTCATGCGGTGAGGGATGGCGGCGCGTGCTGAGGATCGGTGGCCAGGTTCGTGTTCGGCGCCGTTCCGAGGTCAAAAACAATGTGTCCGCCGTGCGCGATCTCTTCATGCCGCACCCACAGCTTCTCAGAAGGCTTGCCGTTGACGGTCACAGCCTGGATGTAGATCGCATCCGGCGACGATCTTTTGGCTTCGATAACAAGCTTGTTGCCGCCTGTAACTGCTATGGTGGCTTTGTCAATCAGCGGCGAGGTGAGCACGTAGTTTCCGCTCGCCGGGTCCACTGCGTATAAGCCCATGGCGCTCATCACGTACCAGGCAGACATTTGTCCGCAGTCTTCGTTTCCTGCCAGACCATCGGGATCGTCGTGATACCAGGCCTTCAACAGCATGTTGACCCGCGACTGCGTCTTCCACGGCTGGCCCGCATAGATGTAAAGATAGGCGATATGGTGGCTGGGCTCGTTGCCGTGCGCATATTGACCGACCATGCCGGCAATATCGGGCGGCGCATTTTTGGGCAGCGTCGAGGGCTCGGTAAACAGAGCATCGAGCTTCTTGACAAACGGCTCTCGCCCGCCCCACAGCTCCATGTAGCCCTTCACATCGTGCTGAACGCCGAACGTCGTCTGCCACGCGTTCGACTCGGTGTAGTCGCGATAGTCAACGGTATGCCCCATATCGATGGGGTCGAAGGGCTCAGTGAAGTGTCCGTTGATGAGCCTGGCGCGGATGAACTGCGTCTTGGGATCAAAGAGATGACGATAATTCTTCGACCGCTCCCGCTGCAACCTGGCGTCGTCCGTGGCCCCCACCTGGTCGGCTACGAGTGAACAAGCCCAGTCGCAGTAGTTGTATTCGATCAGCTTGCTTACCGATTCCTCCTCGCGGTCCGCGGGAATGAAACCCATGGCGCGGTAGTAGCCAAGACCGCGATAGTCATCGATCATGTTGCGTTGCCGCATCACCTTGTAAGCACGCTGCCAATCGATACCGGGAAACTTCTTGACGCAGGCCTCACCCATCACACTGGCGGAGTGATAGCCGGTCATGGTGCCTGTCTCCTTGCCCTGCAGCGGCCACACCGGCATGCCCGCGGGGCTCTGCTCCGCCATGTCGATCAGGCAATTCACCAGGCTGGGCACGCGATCGCTTTCAAACAGCGTGAAAGCAGGATGGAGCGCGCGGAACGTGTCCCAAAGCGAGTATGTGCTGTAGTTATGCTGACCCGGCTCAAGCCTGTGGGGCTTGCCGTCCATGCCGCAGTACTCGCCATTGACGTCGTCGAACAACGTAGGCGCCACCAGCATGTGGTAGAGAGAGGAGTAGAAGATGGTCTGCGTGGTTCGATCGCCGGTCTCAATGCGGATGCGGCTCAGCTCCGCCTGCCACTTTTGTTTGGCCGCGGCGCAGGTCTGCTCGAAGTCCCAATGTGGCATTTCGGCCTTAAGGTTCGCCATTGCGTTGGCAGTGCTGACGCCGGAAATGCCCACGCGAACTAAGATCTTCTCGCCCGAAGCTGCGTCGTAGTGCAGCGCAGCTTTGATGGCATGGCCTGCGGCGCGCGAACCTCCCACCGGAAGCACTGCGCCTTCCTGCCAGAATTCTGCCTTGCTGAAGGGCCTGGAAAACTGCGCCGCGAAGTAGATTTTTCTTCCCTCGGCCCAGGCGTGTACGGTGCGTCCGCCTGTGACCATGTCATTGCCCACGAGCTCGAGCGTGGCATCGGCGACCGGGCTGAGAGGATCGTTATAGGAATGCGAGAAGTCGAGCACAAAGTGGCTCGGGCCTGCAGACTGAAAGGTGTAGCGGTGCAGACCCACACGCTCCGTGGCTGTCAGCTCAGCCAGCACATTGCGATCGTGCAAGGGAACGGAGTAGTAGCCGGGCGTCATCTTTTCATCTGCATGAGAAAACGGCGCGCGATATCCTTCCTCCACGTCTTCCCGCGTCCCCGGGTTCCATTTCACTTCGCCCACGTTGGGGATGATCAACACATCCAGCAGGTCTCCGCCGCCGGTGCCGCTTAAGTGGGTATGACTGAAACCCATCAGAGACCGGTCGGATACGTGATAACCCGAACACCAGTCCCAGCCACGGTCGTAGGTGTCCGGGCTCAACTGCACTGCCCCAAAAGGAACGGTTGCGCCAGGATAGGTGTGACCGTGGCCGCCCGTACCAACCCGCAGATTGACGTACCGGGTGAGGTCATCCTCAGCGCCGTCGATGGCCGCTGCTGTCACCGCGGCGAAGGCTTTTGCTTGTTGAACCAGCAGATCAGAGCAGGCTGCAGCGGAAAGGGTCTGCAGAAACTTACGTCTCGAAAGCATCCATCATGCCTTTCATCAAAGACTTCCTTATTATCATACGAGTGCCGCGGGTCTGCCGGCCGATTGCGGTTCTGGAGAGAAGGTCCATTGTGTTCATCTTTTCGCTGCTGCTGTTCCACACCATGCTGGGCTCCGCGCAACAGCCTGCTTCTGCACCGACGGTGAAACCACCAGCCCTTACTGCAGAACAACTGGAGCGTCTCGAGAACGATTGGGCTAACCTTGAGAAGTACCGGGAGGCCGATGCGCAGATGCCTGCGCCCGCTGCTCATGAAGAACGTGTGGTCTTTATGGGGGACTCCATCACCGAAGGGTGGGGCCATGATTTCGGCAATTCTTTCCCTGGCAAGCCGTATATCAACCGCGGTATCTCCGGCCAGACTTCTCCGCAGATGCTGGTTCGTTTTCACCAGGACGTTGTCGACCTCAAGCCCAGGGTGGTGATCATCCTGGCGGGCACGAACGACATAGCCGGGAACACGGGCAAGACTACACTGACGGCGATCATGGAGAACATCGATTCCATGAGCACGTTGGCGCGAGCCAATGGAATCGCGGTTGTACTCTGCTCGGTCTTGCCTGCGAAGGACTTCGGATGGCGTCACGGCCTCGATCCTGCGCCCAAGATCAGGAGCCTGAACGAGCGCATCCGCGATTATGCCAAAGCGAAAGGTTTCGTTTATGTCGACTACTACTCCCACATGGCCGACAGTGAAGGTGGCATGAAGGCTGAGCTGAGCCCGGACGGGGTTCATCCGAACGCAGCCGGGTACGCGATCATGGCGCCCTTGGTAGAAGCCGGCATCACGCAGGCTCTTTCTCGCTGACCGGAAAACGAAGCGTCCTGGAAGAGGGGCCTGGAAAGCTGAGGCGGTATTTGGGTTCGACACGTTAGGCCGGCTTACGCTCGCCTTGCCCCTTGCATGGCCGAATCCCGGAAGAGTGTTATTCGCGTCGGACAGAGCCAAACCCGATGACAAACTTGCAGCAACCCGCGCAAACCAACGATAGCTGCGCTAATGAGCGTCTGGCCCCGCATTTCGGCAACCGCAACCCTTTGTGCCAGCGCAGTTTCACCTCTGGGTAGGTATTCCGAGCCATCGCGGAACAGGCTTATGCAGGGCAACCAGTTTTCCATGCTCGTAGACTGCGACCAGCTGGTAGGGTGCCCGAGGTCGTCATTATAAAAAATCCAGGCATGGGGTATTTCAAGTAGGGCAGTCTTGAGGTTTGCCATCGTGCGCGGATATCTCGATTCCAGCTTCTCCGCCGGTACATCGTGACCGCCCTGAGTCACTCGCATGGCCACACGTTGTCTCTCCACACGATATGGAAGAGTTGCTGGACGCACGCAGGCGCCGCAGCCGCGCTGTTGTTTAGAGCTCTCGGGCTTTAGAGGCTGCGGAAAAAGTCGATGCTGCCAATAGACTGCGGCCCTCAGCGGCTAAAGCCGGTCTTATTTTCAATCAATTACGTACGGCCTAAAGGCCGTACCCTTCAAAAACCTGAGTTTTTCCGCAGCCTGTTTAGCCCGAGAGGTACTTTTTTCATCCAGTAAAGCCTCTTATGCGTTGATAAAAAGATGCCCTCAGGGGCTAAAGCCCGGGAATTTTCGAGCGGTTACGGCCCGACTAAAGTCGTGCCCTGATACAAGACAGAGCTTTTCCGCAGCCCGTAAAGTTGTCCCCTGAGACAAAATCAGTTCTCACGCAGACTCTAAAGTCCGACGTATGGTCAAACGTTTAAGGCTGTGCGCTTAGAGAGCACTTTTTGAATCGAACCAACATGCGGACAGGGCAGAAATGGCCCCGCCCAGCCACACCGAAGAAGCGGCCAAGCTCCTGGGCTATCGATCAACCAGCGCCATCATGCGCTCGTTATAACGCGGACCAGAAATAGCCTCGGAGGACAAAGCATGATCGAGCTCCGCCATCTGCGCTGGTTCCAACCTTATCCCGGCAGCAGCAACATTCTCTTCAAGATAGGTGCGCCGCTTCGTCCCAGGGATCGCAACGATATCCTCGCCCTTATGCAGCAGCCACGCCAAGGCGATCTGTCCCGGCGTCGTCTTCTTGCGCTCGGCAACTTCCTTCACCACCGAGGCGGCGCGCATGTTCGAATCGTAATTCGCACCTTGAAATCGGGGATCCCCACAACGGAAATCGCCTTCGGGATACTCTTCTGCGCGTTTGGCAGTACCCGTAAGGAAACCCCGGCCCAACGGGCTGAAAGGCACCAGCCCTATGCCCAGTTCGCGTAGCGTGGGAATGATTTCCGCCTCCAGGTTGCGCTCCCAAAGCGAATACTCACTCTGCAGAGCGGTCACCGGATACACAGCGTGCGCGCGCCGAATCGTTTTTTCTCCCGCCTCTGAGAGGCCGAAATAACGCGCCTTCCCCGCGCGGACCAATTCTCCGACGGTTCCCGCAACATCCTCAATCGGCACATTGGGATCAACCCGGTGCTGGTAGAGCAGGTCAATCGTTTCTACCTGCAACCGCCGCAATGAAGCATCCACCACTTCGCGGATATGTTGCGGACGGCTATCGATCCCGGTGTTCTTGCCATCCTCGATACGAAACCCGAACTTGGTGGCAATTACCGCCTGCTCTCGCCGACCCTTGAGTGCCCTTCCCACCAGCTCTTCATTGATGAAAGGACCGTACACCTCGGCGGTGTCAAAAAAATTGACACCCAAGTCGAGTGCACGATGAATGGTGGCTATGGATTCGCTGTCGTCGGCTGAGCCATAGGACTGGCTCATGCCCATGCATCCCAGGCCCAGAGCGGAAACCTCCAGGCCCTGCGTTCCTAATTTTCGTTTCGGCAACATACTCTTTCGATGCTGCGTAACAGCTAAAAAGGAATATCGTCGTCCGTGATCTCGGTGCCGGCAAATTCCTCGTGATGCACCGGGGCCCGTTGATCGAAGGAACTGGTGTTGGAGCGCGGACCGCCGCCACCGCCGTCTTCCGCGCCGCGGCCCGACAACAGCATAATGTCGTTGACGATGATCTCGGTGCGGTACTTCTTCTGCCCGGTTGCCTGGTCATCCCAGGAGCGGGTCTGAATCCGGCCTTCCACGTAGAGCTTTGCGCCCTTCTTCACGTAGTCACGAATGATTTCCGCCACCCGCTGATACGCGGTCAGGTTGTGCCACTCGGTGCGATCCTGCCACTCGCCGGTCTTGTCCTTGAAGCGCTCGGAAGTGGCCAGGCCAAGGTTGGCGACCGGCAAACCGCTGGGAAGAAGTTTTACCTCCGGGTCTTTGCCTACATTGCCCACCAGAATAACTTTGTTGATGCTCTTTGCCATGATGCTCCCTCTGTTTTGGGTAAGGCTGAAGCATAGCAGAACCCGCTCCGCTTTTTGCGGACCCGCGCTGCTATGAGGATTTCAGCATTAATATTTGTTCATCCGCGCGATGCGCCGGTTGCGCAGCCACTTGGCTGTTCCCAGCAACGTCAGCATAGTTCCAAACGGCAGGCACATCAATGCCAACAGCAGCATCAGCCAACCGGAGTTGGTGTGTGGCCCGTGCTCGCCGATACCGCCAAAGAACGTGGCCGTCAACAGCGCGGCCAGGATGCCGACTACCAAAATCCAGATGCCGGCGCGTAGCAGTTGTGACGTGCCGTCGTCCGCCTTCAACGCCAGGCAGCCAGCATGGCATACACCACCACCCCGGTCACCGACACATAAAGCCAGATGGGCAGCGTAAAGCGCGCGAGCTTGCGATGCTGCCGGATGCGACCGCTCAAAGAAAAGAAGAAGGTTGTTAGCACCATGGGCAGTGCTATTACCGACAGACCGACGTGGCTGATGAGTATCGAGAGATAGACCGTCCGCACCGTGCCAAAGCCGGGAAAGTGCGTCTCTCCATGCAGTGCATGGTTGGTGATGTAACTGACCAGGAAGAGAGACGAAAAGACAAACGCGGTCATCATCGCCACGCGATGAGCAGGAATATTGCGCCGGCGAATAAAGTAAAAGCCAGTCAGCAAAGCTATGGTGCACAGCCCGTTAAGCAACGCGTTGAGTGCGGGCAGAAAGCGAAAGTGAGCGGCCGAAGCGTCCAGCGGATGGTGCAGATAAAGCAGCCAAAGCAGGAAGCAAACCGCGGCCGCGCTCACCGCTACGATCAAAGCCACAGGCAGCGCCACGGAAGGGCGCTGGTTGGTTTCTGCCACTAACATGGTCAAACTCCTAAGCCGAAGGCTTGTTGGTGCGCCGGTTCACAATCGCCCAGGCGGCGGCAAAGGTCAGCACGCAAAAGGCTGCCGTCACCGCCAGGTTTACCGGCAGCGAAAACTGTGTGGGTGCATCGGGAAACAACGCTCCTCGCAGTGCTTCCACTCCGTAGGTCAAAGGGTTCAGCATCATGCAGAAGCGCATCCAGCCGGCGGCCCCGCTGAGCGGGAACAACGCGCCCGAGAGCAGCCATAGCGGGATCAGCAGCACATTCACAACGGCATGAAAGGCCTGGGTCGAATCCATCGGCCAGGCAATGGCAAAGCCCAGCGCGGTCAACTCGAAGCTGATCATGGTCACTGCCAGGATGCTCAAGCCAATGGCAGCCGGGGTCAGGTGCACCCCCACCAGGGGGGCAAACACCAGGAAAATGATTCCCTGGATGGCGGCCAGCGTGCCTCCGCCCAGCACCTTGCCCAGAACCACCGACGACCGGCTCACCGGCGCCGCCAGCACCGAGAGCAGAAAGCCCTCGTTCCGGTCCTGGATCAGCGACATCATGCTGAAGATTGCGGTAAACAGCACAATCATGGCTACGGATCCAGGAAAGAAATAGCCCAGGTAATGAGCCGAGGTTCCGGAACCCGCATTGAAGCTGTGCGCGAAACCCGCGCCCAGCACCACCCAGAAAATCAGCGGAGAGGCAATCACGCCCGCTACCCGTGCCTTCTGGCGATAGAAACGCACAATCTCCCGCAGCCACAGGCTGTAGGCCGGCAGCCAGATTCCGGGGGACGCCGTTTTTACCCCGCGTGGCGCGGTTGCCGCTATGGTCGCCATGGTTACTCCTTCTCCCGGGCATCGGCCCAGAAGCGATGGCCAGTACGTTGAATGAACACATCCTCGAGCGAGGGACGAGCCACCGAGATACCGTCGATTTCTCCCGGAAAAGCTTCCACCACCGCGGTCACCAGGCGATGGCCTTCCGGGCGCTCCAGCCGGACAGTGCTGCCTAATACGCTCGGCTGCACTCCGAAACGGTCGCCCATACGTTCCACCAGCGACCGGGCCGCCTCCGGGCTGGCGGTTTCAAACAGCACCACGTCTCCTCCGATGGCCGACTTCAACTGCGCCGGGGAGCCCAGCGCGACCAGCCTGCCCTCGTTCAGAATCGCCAGCCGGTCGCAATGTTCTGCTTCTTCCATCAGGTGCGTGGTCACCAGGATTGAGACCCCTTCCTGGTCACGCAAGGTTCGCAGGTACTGCCACATGTCGCGGCGCGCGCCGGGGTCGAGTCCGGTCGAGGGCTCGTCCAGCAGCAGCACCGCCGGCGAATGAATGAGGCCCTTGGCCAACTCCACCCGGCGCTGCATCCCGCCGGAGAGTGTTTCCACAAAATCCTTTGCCCGGTCGCTCAGGCCCACCCGTTGCAGTACCTCGGCACTGCGCCTCTTGAGGGTTTCGCCGCGCAGTCCGTACAGGTGCCCCTGGTGCTTCAGGTTCTCGAGGACGGTCAATTTAAGGTCCAGGCTTCTGGCCTGAAACACGATGCCGGTCTGCTGCCGCGCCCGGTTCGGTTCCCGGGCAACATCAAAGCCCTGGATTCGGGCGCTTCCTCCCGTCGGCACCATCAGCGTCGAAAGAATGCGGAACAGGGTAGTCTTGCCGCTCCCATTCGGGCCCAGCAGGCCGAAAATTTCCGCTGGCTGTACGGCAAAGCTCAGGTTGTCGAGTGCCAGCCGGTCGCCATAGTTATGCGACAGGCCGTCGAGCTCGATGGGCATCGCCCCCCGGGCGCCGCCGGACCCCCCGCCGGACCCAATGCCGGCTGCAGGATGTTCGCTCAAAGTGGCCATGGGCTTATCTCCTCCCGGTTGCGTTCAGCATCATCACCGTGAGCAGCAGCGGCAGGTGGATCACGCTGGCCCGCAGCAATTCACGCGCGTAGCGGCGCGACTCGGTCACGCTGAGCGCCCGGGTAATGCGGGCAAAGCGAACGGTATACGCCAGGTAAAGCAAACCCAGCACCACTGCGGTGACCAGGTAGATGCGGCCAGTCACGTGTAGATAAAACGGCACCACGCTGACCGGAATCATGAGCACCGCATAGACCAGCGCCTCGCATGCTGTGGACCAGCCATCCGGCTGCACCACCGGCAGCATGCGGATGCCGGCCTTGGCGTAATCCTCGCGGTAGAGCCAGGCGATGGCCATGAAATGGGGAAACTGCCATACGAACAAAATGGCGAACAGGGCCACGGCGGGCCATTCAATCACTCCGCGGGCGGCGGTCCAGCCCAGCAGCGGGGGCATGGCGCCGGGAAAGGCGCCAATAAAGGTAGCCAGGGTGGTGTAGCGCTTGAGCGGGGTGTAGACGGCAACGTAGATAAACCCGGTCAGCAGGGTCAGCATGACGGTTACCGGGTTGGTGAACCACGCCAGCACCACGGCGCCGGCGGCGAAACAGGCTAGGCCCAGCGCCATGCCGGCGGCCAGACCAAACCGGCCGGCGGCCACAGGCCGTTGCGCCGTCCGCACCATTTTGGCATCGGTCTTGCGCTCGATGACCTGGTTCAGCACGCTGGCCCCGCAGGAGATCAGCGTAATCCCCAACAAAGACTCAACCAGCCCCCAGTGCATGCTGGTAATGCCCGATCTCATGGACCCCAGGTAGAAGCCGGCCCAGGCGGTGAGGACGACCATCGAGGTCACCCGAACTTTGAAAAGCTCCTGATAGTCCGCAACACGGGAATGCTGCACCTTGGGCTGAGCCACAACCCGTTCGGGCATGACCAGGTCGCTGGCCGTAGCGGGATCGACAGCGTGGGCAGTCATGGGAGCACTTTCCTGGTTTCGATCTTGGTTTGCGGCTGGAAATCTTTCATCAACGCTACTTCCTTCATGATAGCAAGCAAGCTCCGCGCAACTGCCATCCTTATGGTGCGACGTTAGCGGCCGGCACGATGCTGTTTTCTTTGGCGTCGGGCTGCATCAGGTATTCCTGAATCAGGACCGAGACCAGCACCGCCGTGGGCACCGCGATCATGGCCCCGATGACACCCGCCAGCTTCGAACCCATCAGCAACGCAACCAGAACCCCTAGCGCGGACAAGTCCACACTGCTCTTCATGATGCGCGGCGTGAGGTAAGAGGTCTCGACCTGCGCGTAAATTGCATAAAAAATCGCCACCCCGACCACTTTTTCCCAGGAATCGATCGCCGCCGCCACCAATACCAGGAACATCGAGACCATGGCGCCAACGATGGGAATGATATTGAGCGCACCCATCAGCACGGCCAACGCGTACGCGTAGCGAACCTTGAGCAGGACGAAAACGATCAGGCTGCAGAGCCCCAGGATGAGCATGAGACCGCCTTGTCCCAGCAGCCACTTGCCCATGCGGGCGTCGGCGCGCAACAACGTTGCGTCCAGGCGTGCGCGGGCAGGCTGGGGAAAGAAGCAGAGCACCCAGTGATAGGCCTCGTCGCCTTCGAGCATGAAATAGACAGTGAGAAAGATGACCGCCCCGATATCGGCCAATTTGCCTGCTGCACCGCTGATGGAAAGAAAGAGGTATTCCGCGAAGTTGGAGGCGAATCCCTGTAGTTTTGCGGCCAAACCGGAAAGATTGATATGAGAAACCAAGGGAAATCTATGCAGCTGGTCGATCAGCTGCGGTCCACGGGTCGGCAGCTCCGTGAACAGCGACTGCAGGTCGCGGACGACGGGTGGCAGGGCAAAGGCAAAAAACAGGGTGGCGGCGGCGGCCAGGCTCAGCAGCAGGAGAAAGATCGATAGGCCGCGGCCGGGATGCCACCTGCCAATGTGGAGGTGCATAATGCCGCGGATCACCGGCGTGAGGACCACCGCGAACAGCGCGCTTACGTAGAGCAGCAGAAGGATTTCGCGCATCAGGTAGGCGACCGCCAACACCAAAGCAGCGGCAAAAGCGAAGATGATATTGCCGCGCACGGAGCGGGTTCGCACCGTTTGGGTCTGTACCGCGACGGTTTCTACGGGCGGCTCGGAGATTGTCATGCTTCACTAACCCTCTTCCTTACTTCGGTCAACACACGGTCGGCTACTTCCTCGGGCTTAAGGCCGGTGGTGGTCACCGTGATGTGGGCGGCGCGGTAGTGCGGCAGGCGCCTGGTATGACGGTCCTCCAATGCCTCAGGGGCGGCGAGCAGAGGCCGCGTTTTCCCCTCCACGGTGCATCGTGCCAGGAGCTCGGGCAGTTCAGCGTGCAGGAAAACGACGCAGTTCCCGCGGGACTGGATCAGCAGGGACCGAGTGGTTTCGTCTTCGACCGTGCCGCCACCCAGCGCCAAAACAATTTCTTCCTGGCCAATGAGCGTAAGGACCGCGTCCCGCTCGCGCCGGCGGAAATCCGCCTCGCCATAGTCACGAAAGATTTCCGCTACCGTACGTTGGCTCGACGCTTCGATTACGTGGTCCAGGTCGACGAATTTCCAGCCCAGTTCCCGGGCCAGGATGGGGCCCACAGTGGATTTGCCGGCGCCCATGAAACCAGTCAGGATTAACCGGGAAACCCGTTGCATCTGCGGATTATAAGCCCGTGGACCCAAGGATCCAGTCGAGTGGGTGGCCCAGGTCTCGCTTTTGAGACCTGGGTTTCTCGGTTACGCCGGACTTTACGGCTGCGGAAAAATTCTGTTTTGTACCAGGGCTCGAGTTTAATAATCGTGCCGTAAAATTCGGGGCCGGGCAGATACCGCAGGGGCTAATGCTCGCTGCGGCGAGGTAGCCCAACCTATATCGACCCTTTACGGCCCGACTAAAGTCGTGCCCTGATACAAAACAGAGCTTTGTCAGCAGCCTTTAAAGTCGTCCCCGGAGACAGAACCAGTTTTCACGCGACTCTAAAATCCAATATGGATCGTGGTCGACCGGAAAACCCAGGTCTCAAAAGCGAGACCTGGGCCACCCACTTGGCGAGAACTTTGCGTGCGGGGTAGGAGCTATTTGGCGCTTGGCTCTTTTTTAAGTGCGGTTTGAATGTTTTCCCAGACTTGAGGGCTGGGGTCGTGGATGGGCAGCAACAGCTTGGCTTGTTGTGCAATGTATTCCAGATCACGCACCAACGCGCTGCAATTTTCGCAGGTCTGCAGATGTCGTTGCGTGTTCAGATCTTCACCCGACTCAAACAGGCTCGGAAGCTGGTCCTGAAAAACGGCGCAATCGACGGTTGTTCCGTTGGCTGCTTTCCGGACATTGTTCATAAAACTGCCTCTTTCCTTTGGCCCGACTTCAACAGGTCGCGCAGCTTCATACGAGCTTTGTGCAACTGGGATTTGCTATTGCCGATCGAGCACTCCAGCATGCCGGCAATCTCATTGTGTTCATATCCTTCAACATCGTGCAAAACGAATACCAGGCGGTAACCCGGGGGCAAATTTTCAATGGCTCGCTCCAGAGTGACCCGGTCCACGGAGCCGGAAAGAGTCAAGTCACGGGCGCCAATATCTTTGCGCGGACCGTCCTCCTGGGAGGGTTCCAATGTCTCTTCCAAAGAGACCTGGGGCAGGCCCTTCTTGCGCAGATGCATGAGCACCACATTTACCGCCAGCCGGTGCAGCCAGGTGGAAAATGCCGAGTCTCCCCGGAAGGTGCCAATCTTGCGATACAGCTGAAGAAACGCTTCCTGGGTCAGGTCTTCCGCTTCAGCCACGTTGCCCAGCATGCGCAGGCAGAGTGAGTATACCCTCCGCTTGTGCAGCGCATAGAGCATTTCAAAGGATGGTCTATCGCCTGCCTGGGCTTTCTGGATGGCCTCGGCTTCCCCCGCAATCGGTGGATTACGGCGCAAGTGCTGGTTGGGCGCCTTGGCCGGCGCCGTTGGTCCGGGCGTCGTCGCCATGTCCTTACTGGGTATTGACATTGGTACCTCTAGTAGAGAAGTTCCACCGCTATGACTCGTCTGCCGGCGGATGTTGGCATTCAGCATGCAAATCACTCAGTTCACGGGACTAGCTCATGGGAAGCAGAATGTGGGAGTGAAGTTGCTTGGCCGGGTAACCTATTGCGTCAGCTGCCGATAAAACGCGCATACAGGCTGCGGGCGAGAGTGACGTCCGTCGTCCCCTGTACCAGCGCGCGGCCGTCGGCGAAGACGGTGACGGTGTAGTCCCCGCGCTCGAAACGCAACAGAAGCTGGTTGAAATTGACCTTTCCATGGGGTTCCAGGCGGCGCCGCATCTCGGCAAAGTCAATCGGTCGATGATGTTCATGGATCTGCACCGAATTCCGGCCGCACAGGGTGATCTGGGGACGGTCCTCTCCCCGGAGAAAGGAAAAATCCCGCTGCTGGCAAACCGCGCACTGCTGCCTGGGCACAGCAGCGTTAATCTCAGCCTGATCGTTGGTCCACAAATCGCGCCCCAGCAACGTGCGCCGCATCTTGTCCTGCGCCCCTACCAGAAACTTCAACGCCTCGGTGACTTCGACCGACGCAGCGAAATTTACTGCCGTGTTCAGGATCCCGGAGGTGTCACAGGTTTCGACCATTCCCGCCGGCGGACGAGGGAAAAGACATGCCAGGCAAGCCGTCTCACCGGGCAGGATATTCATTGTGCTGGCGTAAGCTCCGACCGCGGCGGCGTAAATCCAGGGACGGCCTTGCTCAACCGAGTAATCATTGAGCAGGTAGCGAGTTTCGAAATTGTCCGTCGCGTCGAGCAGAATGGCGGCCCCGTCGAGCAACGTATGAATGTTCGAGGGCACCAGGTCGGCCACGTGCGCGTGTACTTCAGTGCGGCTATTGAATTGGGCAATCTTGCGCCGGGCGGCTTCGGCCTTGGGCAGGGCTTCGCGAGCGTCGGCCTCGTCAAACAGGACCTGGCGCTGCAGATTGCTCTCTTCCACAAAGTCGCGATCAATCAAGGTCAGAGTGCCCACCCCGGCCCGCGCCAGCAGCGCCGCTGCGGCGGCTCCCGTAGCTCCGCAGCCCACTACGGCTACGTGGGCTCGGGCCAGGCGCTTTTGACCCCGCTCCCCGATCCCGGGAAAAAGCACCTGGCGCGAGTAACGCTCGTCAATCAAAACGTCCCCCCTCGCGGGTCAGCGCTTCCACTGCGCGCTCCCGTAACATCCAGATTAAGGATCACGTCATAGTATAGAGATTCGGTGACACCACTGTTTCCATCGGCGCGCGTCGCGCTCTACGGTCTGCTTGTGCTAAGCATGGCTTCTTCTCCAATCGCAGGCGCCCAGGGCGCCCGCCGTGGACCCAGTTCCAGATTCCAACTCCGGGCAGATTTCTATGTCCGACTGGGCTGGTCTTCAGGTGGTGCGTGTCAGCTACGCGGGTGTCGGCGAAGATCTGCTCAAGCCGCTACCCACGCAGCTGGCCCAGCAGGCGGGCACTCCTCTGGATCCGGACAAGGTTCGCGAGAGCCTGCGCAGCCTGTATGCCACCGGTCTCTACAACACGATTGAGGTGCTTGGGGTCCGTGCCGGCAATGACGTCTCCATCACCTTTTCCGGAACTCCGCGCCTGTTTGTGGGACGGGTGAACGTGGCGGGAGTGAAAGATGACCGCCTCGATGCGGTGCTGGACAACGCCACCCAGCTACAGTCGGGAACCGCCTACTCTGAGAGCAGGGTCGCGGCGGCGCAGCCGGAAATCAGCGCCGCGCTCCAGAACAATGGCTTCTATCGTGGCCAGATTAACCAAACAAAGGTTCTCGACCGGGAAAACTCTTTGGTCGATCTCAACTTCTACACCACCACCGGCCCGCAGGCGCGCATCGGCGACGTTGAATTAACCGGCGACAGCGGGGTGACAGAAGTCCAGTTCCGCAAAGAGGGGAAACTCAAGCGCAATCGAAAAGTTAACCGCAACACCGTCAGCCGCGCGCTATCGAGCCTGCGCAAGCACTACAACAAGCGGGAGCGGCTGGCGGCAACCGTAAGCCTGACCTCGAAAGAGTACGTGCCGCCCAGCAACCGGCTGAACTACACCTTTCTTGCTCACCAGGGGCCCATTGTCCAGGTCCGGGTGGACGGAGCAAAGATCAGCCGGGGCACTCTGCAAAAGCTCGTACCCGTCTACGAGGAGGGCACGATCGACCAGGACCTCCTGACCGAAGGCGCGCAGAACCTGCGCAACTACTACGAGAGCCACGGCTACTTCGATGTAAAGGTCTCCCACGCGCCAGTGCACACCGATGCTCAGCATCTGACCGCGCTCTACACCGTCGATCTAGGAAAGCGTCACGTCGTGGACTCGGTCTCGGTCACTGGCAATAAATACTTCGGCACCCACCTGATTACCGAACGCCTCAGCGTGCGGCCCAACAGTTTCCTGGATCGCTACGGCGCCTTCAGCCAGCAACTCGTGGCTCAGGACGTTGCCAGCATCAAGGCGCTTTATTTAAGCAACGGCTTCAGCGCCGTCACGGTCACACCCAAATTTACCGATACCGATACCGGTACAGGGAAACCGCAAAAGATCTCCCACTTCAAAATCGAATATGTGATCGACGAGGGCACCCAGCGCCGCATCGGTAAGTACGATATCGACGGAGCAACCCCGGAGCAATTGAGTGACTTTCGCCCGTTGCTGAATACCCGGGTGGGCCAACCTTACTCGGCAGTCAATGCGAACGAGGATCGAAATCTGATCCAGACCTACTACTCGAGCAAAGGCTATGACAATGCCCAGGTGAGCTTGTTCCAACAGAACGACCCCGATCACCCGGACGAAATTGACTTCACCATGAAGATTGTGGCAGGCAAGCAGTTTTTCGTGCGTAAGGTCCTCATCTCCGGGGTGGAAATGACAAAACCATCGGTGGTGCAGCAGCGAGTCACGCTGAAACCGGGGGACCCGCTGAATCAGACCGCCCTGCTGCTGATGCAGCGCAGGCTCTATGACCTGGCCCTGTTCAACGAAGTGAATACGGCGATTCAGAATCCCAACGGCGATCAAACCTATAAGAACATCCTGGTGAATCTGACCGAAGCCAAACGGTGGGATGTCAGCTACGGCTTCGGCTTTGAGGTGCAAACCGGCGCGCCCTCGCAGGGCTGTCTCTCCCTGCAGGAACAGATCCTGCTAGGAATTTCCAATAGCTATAAGTGCAATCCCAACGGCATCACCGGCGCCAGCGAGCGCGTGCTGTTCAATGTAAGCCGAACCAATTTGCGCGGTACCGACCAGTCCATTACCCTGCGCACCAACTATGGATCGCTGGAGCAGGTGGCCATGCTGAGCTACCAGGATCCCCACTTCCGCAACAAGCCACAACTCAACCTGACTTTTTCCGGCGGATACAACAACAGCGCCATCATCACCACTTACCGGGCAGGGATCCTTTCCGCCAACCTGCGGCTGTCGGACCGTATTACGAAGCCGACGACCTTGATCTACTCTTTCGGCTACCGCCGGGTTTCGGTAAATTCCGCCACGCTGCAAGTCAGCTTGTCGGAAATACCGCTGCTGGCGCAACCGGTCCGGGTAGGGGGCCCTGGCTTTACATATATCCGTGACACCCGCGATGTGGCGCTCGATGCCCATCACGGTACCTTTAACACTGGCGAAGTCTTTCTTTCAGATGGAAAATTCGGTTCCCAGGCTAACTTCAGCCGCCTGGACTTGAGTAACTCCAGCTATTACGACTTTGGCCGGGATCACTGGGTGTTTGCGCGGCAGACTCGCTACGGACAGGAGCGCTCTTTCGGAAATGGGGATGAGCAATTGATACCCTTGCCGGAGCGGCTGTACGCCGGCGGCGCTACTTCCCATCGCGGCTTTCCCATCAATGCCGCCGGGCCCCGCGACCCGCAGACTGGCTATCCGGTGGGAGGCTACGGAGTGTTCGTCAATACCTTCGAGCTTCGGCCCCCGCCGCCCACCTTGCGTTGGGTTGGCAAAGACCTCAGCTTTGTGCTGTTCCACGACATGGGCAACGCATTTCAGACGTCTTCCCAGGTCTGGCCCAGTGCTCTGCGCACCAAGCAGCCCCACAGCTATACCTGTCGCAATGTTTCCGTGCCCTATACCACCTACAACACGCCTGAGACCTGCGACTTCAACGACTTCTCCCATGCGTTGGGTCTTGGCCTGCGATATCACACCCCCATTGGACCGCTAAGGGGAGACTTCAGCTACAACCTGAATCCGCCCATCTATCCTGTCATTTACGACTACACAACAGCGGCGACGGCTCCCAACCCGCACGTCGGTCAGGCCGGTCACTTTAACTTCTTCTTCAGTATTGGACAGAGCTTCTGATGTCGATCTTCGGGACGAATCGATGGGGCGGATACCGCGGGAAAGAACAGATGCTTTTACCCGCGGCAGCCGTATCCAGGGGCACCCGATTATTGGTTCTCGCGCAATGGAGTGTTTTGCTCTTGCTGGCCATGATCACCAGCCTTGCACAGGCACAAGAACCCGTGGTGCTTGATCATGTGGTTGCGGTCATCAATGGCAGCGTCATCTTGGAAAGCGATGTGCAGGAAGAGATGCGTTTAGCCGTATTGCAGCCTTTTAGCGATCCCGGCCGCAACACGCCAAAAAGGGCGCTGCAGCGTCTGATCGATCGTGCCCTCATCCTGCAAGAGTTGCGGACAGCGGAGGAGCTTACGCCGCCTTCGCCTGAGGAGGTTCAACAACACGTTAATGAACTGCGGAGCCTGATCCCTGAGTGCACGCAGTACCACTGCGAAACCGACGCCGGCTGGCAAGCCTTTCTCAAAGCGAAAGGCCTGACGCAAAAGGAGGTCGATGCGCACTGGAAACAGCGCATGATGATCCTGGCGTTTATCCAATCGCGCTTTGGCTCCGGGGTGCGCATCACCCCAGCCGAAATTGCGGACTATTACCACAAGGTCCTCGTCCCCCAACTCCAGGGAAAGACGCCGCCACCGCTCCAAGCCGTCTCCAGCCGAATCGAGGAAATCCTGCTGCAACAGCGGGTCAGCTCACTGCTGCTGGAGTGGTTGCAAAGTCTGAAGAGTGAAGGCAGCGTGAGCATCCTGGATCCCGCCTACGGGCAGGTGGGCACCACCGGGTCAGGCGATGACTCCGATTCAGGAGGACAGCGATGAGCGCCTGGGGTTGGATTTGGCGGGTAACTGGCGTCCTGGTGCTCCTGCTGCTGGTGGTCGTTGGCGGATTACTTTTCTACGCTTCGACGCAGCATTTTGCCAACAACGTCCGCCAACGGGTGATCTCTGTCCTCGAGGATGCTACCGGGGGCCGGGTGGAGATAAAGTCTTTAACCTGGAACCTGCGCCACCTGGCGGTGGAAGTGGACGACCTGACCATCCACGGTTTGGAAGGCCGGGGTGAGTTGCCTTACGCCCACGTGGATCGGCTCTACGCACGGGCAAAAATCCTGTCGCTGGTGGATGCCAAACTGGCTCTCGACTTTCTGGAGGTGGACCGCCCGGCAATCCATCTCATCATCTATCCCGACGGCAGCACCAACCAGCCCGTCCCGAAGGCCAAACAAAACGACAGCGGGCAGACGATCCGGACAATCTTCGAACTGAAAGCCCGGCGGGTGGAAGTTCACAATGGCATGGCGCTGATTAACCAGCGTTCCGTTCCGTTTCAGCTGGCTGCGAACGACCTGGGCGTGGTGATCACGTACGGGCCCGCGAACGGTCACTACCTGGGCGAAATTGCGTGCTCCGACATCACGGTGCAGCAAGCCAAAGCCGCGCCCGTGCATAGCAAACTCGATTTGAGCGTGGACCTCTCAAGCGATGCGGTCGATCTCAAGACGATGCACTTCAGCACCGAAAAAGCTCACCTCCAAATTTCCGGAAACCTTACTCACTTCGCCCATCCCCAGTGGAAAGGCACTGTGAATGGCACCGTCGAGCTGGCAGAGCTGACAGCAATGGGATTGGTCGACGGCTTCCGGCGCGGGAGCGTCGACCTGGCTGTTACCGGCCAGGGAAGCGGAGACGGCCAATATGCACTGGATGGCAACGCGAAAATAGTGAATGCCAGCTACGCCATGGAATATTTCTGGATTGATGGAGTCAACGCGACCACTCGTCTGCATATCACCCCGGACGAGATTTCACTCCCCGATCTGGTTGGCACGCCCGCGACAGGGCGGCATTGTGCAGGCGGCTTTTCGCTATCTGCACTGGAACACCTCGTTTAGTCCGGCGAAAGCCCCAGGAGCGCAGGTGATGAGCGTTCGCGCCCAGGTGCGCGGCGTTCGCCTGACCACCGTACTCGACAGCGTGATTCCCATTCATTGGCGGGATTTAGGCTTCGACACAGCCGGGGACGGAATCGTGAATGTCGATTGGACCGGGGGCCCGGATGACCTTACGGTCGCGGCCGTCCTCGGCATGAGCGTCCCTGATAAACCCACTCCCGGCGAGCTTTCGCTTAGCGGAGCGGTCGACGCCAAGTACTTCCAGCGCGGGGGCAGGGTCCAGATCAATCATCTGGACGCACATAGCCCCGCGACCACTCTCGATGTCTCCGGTTCGCTCGGCGTGTATCCATTGACCGAGCCTTCCAATCTCACCATTCACCTGGTCAACCACAACCTGGGCGAGTTCGATGACGTGCTGAAAGTGCTGGATCTGGGGGTTTTCGGCAAAAAGGGCATTTCCGGTCTTCCTATTTACGTTCACGGCGAGGCTACCTTCGACGGCACGGGGAGCGGCTCGCTGGACGATCCAGCTTTCCAGGGTCATCTCACTGCTAATAATTTCTCCACCTTTTTCGCGCTTCCGGCCCCTGCGGGCAAGCCTGCGCCTGCTCCTATGTATCTCTCTTGGGACCATCTCGACACCATGGCCAGCTACTCTTCGAGCTTGATCTCCGTCGGCCACGCTACCCTTTCCCGGGGCCAGACCGTCATTCACGCCTCGGGTGAACTGCAGGCTCATCACATCAGCCGGCGGCGGGTCGCCTTCGACGATCAGGCGACGATCAACGCCGTGGCCCAGATGCAAAACGCTTCCCTCACTGACCTGTGGTCACTTGTTGGGCAGGATGTTCCGGTCACCGGCACACTGAACCTGCAGGCTCATGCCGGAGGAATGTTGGGCGACCTGAACGGAGGGGCGAATCTTGATGTGGTGGGCGGGGCCATCGAGGGACAGCATTATCACAGCCTGATCGCAGCCGTGAGCCTGGCCGGAAAGGACGTGAACCTTACGAAGCTTACCTTGCTGCAGGATGGCGGGACAGTCGAGGGCAACGGGACCTACCACCTGAATACAAAAACGTTCCTTGCCAATCTGGATGGAACCAACTTTGAGCTCGCCCATTTTCCCCAGGCGAAAGATCCGCGGCTATCCGTTGCCGGCGCATTGAAGTTTGACGCCCACGCCTCAGGCACGTTGGAGTCTCCTTCAATTCTGGCGGGCGTTCATCTGCGCAACCTGGTCATGGGTGGCCAGCCGGCAGGGTCTTTGGAAGGGATCGCGCACACCCAGGGGAACACCGCCTACTTCACTGTGCAGAACAGCCTGACGACAGCGCGGCTCAAGGTGAAAGGCCAGACAGCTCTGCACGACAACTTCGATACCCAGGCCAACATCGTGCTGGACAGCCTCAACATCGCGCCTTTTCTGCGAGCATTTCATGTCCAGAGTGTCAGCGGAAATTCGTCGATTGGAGGCACGATCAACGTGGCCGGCCCGTTGCGTCAACCCAAGCAGTTCAGCGGGGACGCGGAGATCAACCAATTCACTGTCAATCTGCAAGGCATTGTGCTCCAGGATGCAGGGCCGATCCGCGCATCGTTGCATAACGGTGTGCTCAACCTGACCCAGGCCCACATCATCGGCCCGGATACGAATATGGAGGTCACGGGCGCCGCGGCTTTTACGGGCACCCAGGATCTGGCGGTGACCGGCCAGGGCTCGATCAACATGACGCTGGCGCAAACGTTCGATCCGGACATTACTTCTTCCGGACACCTGGATTTCAACGTCAATGCCAGCGGTACGATCACCCAGCCGTTGTTTTCGGGCCGGGTGCACCTCACCAACGTGGCCATGGCGCTCAAAGACCTGCCCAATGGCATCAGCAAATTGAACGGCAACTTGATCTTCGACCAGAACCGTTTGCAAGTGCAGGACCTGGTGGGGACAACCGGCGGCGGCCAGCTTAAGTTGGGGGGTTTTTTAACCTACCAGCAGGGAATCTACGGCGACTTCACAGCTACGGGGAAAGATATCCGGGTTCGCTACCTGGGCATCAGCGCCACGGCCGACACCACTCTGCACCTGCAGGGCTCACAGAACAACATGCTGTTGGGGGGTAATGTTCAGATTACCCGCTTCATCATTGGTCCAAATGTGGACTTCGCCAGTTTTGCCTCGAGTCCCGCGGCTCAGGTACCGCCGGATCCAAACGCGCCTTCCAGCCATGTGCGGCTGGATGTGCACATCTTTTCGGCGCCGCAACTCGACTTTCAGAATTCCTATGCGCAGTTGGCCGGCAGTGTCGATCTGCGTATCCGCGGAACCGTGGCGCAGCCGGCTATTCTGGGCAAAATCAACATCACCGACGGAACCGCTAATTTTGCCGGCACCACCTACCGTTTGCAGCACGGGGAAATCTTCTTCACCAATCCGGTCATGATCCAGCCCATCATCGACATCGATGCCACCACCCGGGTGGAGGAATACGACGTGACCATCGGGCTACACGGCAACCTCAGTCAGCTCACGCCGACCTTTCGTTCTGAGCCACCCCTTCCGCAGGCGGATGTGATCTCCTTGCTGGCACTCGGCCGCACCCAGGAAGAGCAAGCCCTGTATGCGCAGCAGGAGCAATCCATTGGCTCCGACTCGACCACCAATGCTCTGCTTGGAGGAGCCCTGAATGCTGCCGTCGGCAGCAGGGTTTCGAAGCTGTTTGGCGGCGGCAGCGTCAAGATCGACCCGACCTATGTCGGCAGCATTGGCAGTTCCAGCGCTCGCATCACGGTGTCGCAGAATCTTTCCCGCAACGTACAGGTGACGTACGCCACCAACGTAAACGCCACCGCACAACAGCTCATTCAGGCCCAGGTGGATATTACGCAGAGCGTCTCCGTGCTCGCCGTGCGCGACGAAGCGGGCGTCTTCAGCCTGGTGTTGAAAGTTCACAAACGCTATCGTTGACGCCGTCCAAGAGGCGTAGTAAACAGGGAAGGCAACCCAGGGCCCCGGTTTGTGTCTATATTCATGGACGTCGCGCGAAGGCGCGAAAACAGGAGAAAGAGATGAAGATGGCAAGAAATGGTCTAACTTTGGCACTGGCTGCTGTTCTGGTTTTGGGTTCTCAAATCGTTATTCCGCAGGCTTCGTTTGCCGCTGGACAAAGCGCCCAAACTGATACCAACATCCAGGCTGACCTGCAGAACCAATTGAAGAAATTCAAGGATGTACAGGTATCAGTCAAGAATGGCGTCGTCGATCTGGAAGGCACGGTCAAAGACTTCGCGACCAAGGAAGAAATTGATAAAAAGGCGCACCGGATCAAGAACGTGGCTGCGGTGCGCAACAAGCTGAAGATTGCCGGGGCCGGCGAAATCTCTGACGCTCAGCTGCAACAGAAGATCGTACAGAAGCTGCAATACGATCGCGTCGGTTATGGCAATGCCTTCAACGCCATCAGTGTGAACGTGCAGGATGGTGTGGTGACCCTGGGCGGAAATGCGTTAGGACCAGTGGCCGCTGACTCCGCGGTTTCGCTGGCCAGCCACTTCCCTGGCGTTCAGGACGTAATTGATAACATCTCGGTCGACCCAGTCTCGCCAATGGACGATCGCATCCGGCGCCAGGTGTATGCGGCCATTTACGGCTTTCCCAGCCTAAACAAGTACGCTATCGACCCGGCGCAGCCGATTCGTATAACGGTGGTGAATGGCAACGTCACGTTGAATGGCGTGGTCATCAGCCAAGCTGATAAAGATACTGCTGGACATTCGGGCCAACAGTGTTCCAGGCGTTTTCAAGGTGACCAACAACCTTCAGGTCGCCACTTCATCGAACGAAAAGTAGTCTTCGCAAGCAATAAGGTGGGTGGCCCAGGTCTCAAAAGCGAGACCTGGGCCACCCACTCTAGTGTTACTGGGAACCACGCTTGGCTACCTAGGTACACTTACCTTATGGCTTTGCTGCGGAATGTGGGCACCACGCTGGAAATGATCAAGTGGGAGCACTCTGTGTTTGCCCTTCCATTTGCTCTTTCGGGCGCTATGCTGGCCGCTTCCGGATGGCCGTCGTGGAGCAAGATTTTCTGGATTGTCGTCTGCATGGTGACGGCGCGGTCCGCAGCCATGGCATTCAATCGCTGGGCGGATGCTGGCCTGGATGCCGCCAATCCGCGAACCGTGGGACGCGCTATTCCGGCTGGGATCCTTAGCCGCCGTTTTGTCGCCGGGTTTACTGTGATTATGGCGCTGGCCTTTATTCTGGCCGCCGCGCAGCTGAACCGGGAGACTCTGTTGCTCTCTCCACTAGCGCTGGCAGTGGTTCTGCTCTACTCCTATACCAAGCGATTCACCCGCTGGTCTCATCTGGTGCTCGGCCTGGCCCTCGGAATTGCTCCCGCGGCAGCGTGGATCGCCGTCCGCGGTACGCTCGATCCGCGCATCATCGTACTGACAGTGGCGGTCCTGTTTTGGGTGGGAGGATTTGATGTGCTCTACGCCTGCCAGGATATGGCGCACGACCGGGAAGCTGGTCTGAATAGCATCCCGGAAACCTGGGGGATTCATACCGCTTTCTGGTTTGCGCGCGGGATGCACCTGATCATGCTCGCCCTGCTGTGCTGGCTTCTAAAATTGTTTGCGCTAGATGCCATCGCCTGGGTGGGCGTAGCAGCAGTCGCCATGCTGTTGCTCTACGAGCATCTCATCATCTCCCCGACCGACCTGCGGCGCCTCAATGCGGCGTTCTTTACCCTGAATGGCATCATCTCCATGGTGTTCTTCTTCTTTATTGCCGCCGCTCTCTTGCTACCCAAATAAAAACGCACCCTCCCGTGAGGAGGGTGCGTTTCAAGAAACAAGTGAGATTAGGCCGTTTTGGCTTTCTGACGTTCGTTTGCTTTGTGCGCGTCGATGCGGTCGTTCACGCTGTCGTGGATTTCATCGACCTTGTCGCGTATCCCAGCCCGGGTCTCGTCTGCCTTGTGTTCCGCCTCTTTTTGATGGCGATCTGCGGCCACGCCGGCGGCATCCTTGGCATTTCCCCAGGTTTCCCTGGCGGCGCCTTTCACCTGATCAGCTACCCCCTGGTTGGCTAGTTTCTGGTTGCCTAAGGTCTCACCCACACTCTGCTTTACCCGTCCCGCTGCCTGTTCCACCTTGCCGGTCACTTGATCTTTATTCATTGATGTCTCCTCGCGCCTGCGAACTTTCAGGCATACCCAGTGAGATGCCTCCTCATTCCTCCCAGCACACCTGCCGGTACAGAAAAAGGAGGTTGGCTCAAATTGCCCTTCTACCGCCTATCAACTGGATCACCAGAACCACCAGGGCAATGATCAACAGCACGTGGATGTACAAACCGACTACGTGGAACCCAATAAATCCGACCAACCAAAGTACCAGCAGCACCAAAAAAATAGTCCAAAGCATTGTCTTTCTCCTCACCTTAAAGTGTTGCTACGCTGTACTTTGGTGCATTCCCGACCGAACCGGGTTGCCGTATTATCAAAATTAAGTCAATATGCGGATCGCCATTCAGGGAGAGCTTGGCTCTTTCAGCCACCAGGCCGCATTACAAATGGAGCCGCAGGCAACCATTGTTCCTTGTGCCGTTTCAGCGGAGGTTTTCAAATTGGTTGAAAGCCAGCAATGCGCTGCAGTCATCCCGATTGAAAATTCGCTGGCTGGTTCTGTAGTCGAACACTTCGACCTGCTCTTGCAGTCCGACGTAGGCATTGAGCGGGAATCCCTGCTGCGAATTCGTCACAATCTCATTGCCATTCCCGGCACCCGCATCGACGATATTCGCCAGGTTCTATCGCATCCGGTTGCATTGGCACAGTGCCGCCGGTTTTTTAGCCAGCACCCGGGCATGACGCCAACCCCGTTTTACGACACCGCCGGCAGCGTCAAGCATATTGTCAGCCAGGAAAGCGACGGCCACCGGGAGCGGGGCGCCATAGCCAGCGAGCAGGCCGCTCTGACCTACGGGGGAGAGATTCTGGCCGCTGATATCGAAGACAATCCGGCCAATTACACCCGCTTTTTCTTGATTCGCAACAGTTCCCAGGTTCGCCCCCTGCCAAATCCAGACAAAGTGAGTATTGCCTTTACGGTCGAAAACCGGCCCGGAACCCTGGTTTCGGCCCTCCAGGTATTCGCCGACCACAACACGAATCTGTGCAAGGTGGAGTCTCGCCCGGTACAAGGCCAGCCCTGGCAGTATGTCTTTTACCTCGATTACCAAACGTCCGACCAGGCGGCGGCTGGTGCAGCTCTGGAGAAGCTTCGACGGCAGTGCCTGTGGGTGAAGGAGTTGGGACACTACCCGGCGGCCCCGCCGCTTTCTTAAAGGGGATTTTGCAGTCAACTAAATCAATGGGTTGTGATAGACCGCGAGGTGAGGCCGATGAAGGATACAAAAGTGGGCGTTCTGCGACCTTTTCAAATCTGCGGCATCTCATATCCAGTAATTTGATAGAAGGACACTCATGGCTAGCGATTTCTTAAGCATTATTAATCCTACCGACCTCAGCCGGCGCGAGCAGACCAGCTCCCAAGGGAGGGTCCTGCCCATTCTGCCGGTTCGTAGTACGGTGCTGTTCCCTCATGCCGTGCTGCCACTGACAGTCGGCCGGGAGAGCTCGATTCAACTGATTCAATCGCTGGGTGAGCAGAAGACCATTGTGGTGGTCGCGCAGCGCGACGAGCGGATGGACAGTCCGCAACCCAGCGACTTGTATTCCACCGGCACCCTGGCGACGGTGCACAAAGTCGTCAAAATGCCCAACCAGAGCCTGTTTGTGTTTACCGAGGGCACGGAGCGGGTCAAACTGGGTGAATTTACCCAACTTGAGCCATTCATGATGGCGACCGTCGACCATTTGCCGGAGGTCGACGCGGGGAAGACCGCTGAGCTGGAAGCGCTGCAGAGGAACGTAATCGCGCAGTTTCAGCAAATCGTCACCACCTCGCCTACACTTTCCGACGAGCTGCAGACCATCGCCTTGAATATTGAAGATCCGGGGCGCCTGGTCGATTTCATTGCTTCCTCTTTGCCGTTCCTGGCTACCACCGATAAGCAGGAGCTGTTGGAAACGCCCGACGTAGTGCTCCGTATGGAGCGCATCAATAAACACCTGGCCAAAGAAGCCGAGGTGCAGCAGCTACGCAACAAGATTCAAACCGAAGTCCAGGACCAGGTCCAGCAATCGCAGCGCGATTACTACTTGCGGGAGCAGCTCAAAGCCATTCAGAAGGAAATTGGCGAGCTGGACGAGGGTCAAAAGGACATCGAGGAACTGCGGCAGAAGATAGAAGCCGCGGGAATGCCCGAGGACGTGAAGAAAGAGGCTACGAAGGAGCTCAACCGCTTATCGCGGATGTCTCCGATGGCGGCCGACTACTCGCTGACCCGTAATTATGTAGAGTGGCTGGCGGTATTGCCGTGGGCCAAGTCTACCGGCGGGGAGGTGGATATTTCCAAGGCGAAGGAGATCCTCGATCTCGATCACTACGACCTGAAGCGGGTGAAAGATCGCATTCTCGACTACTTAAGCGTGCGCCGTCTGAAGCCCGATATGAAGGGACCGATTCTTTGCTTTGTCGGACCTCCAGGCGTAGGCAAGACCTCGCTGGGCCGCAGCATCGCCCGTGCCCTGGGCCGTAAGTTCCAGCGCATCTCGCTCGGCGGTATGCACGACGAGGCCGAGATTCGCGGCCACCGGCGGACCTACATCGGAGCTCTTCCGGGGCAGATCATGCAGGCGTTGCGCCGTGCGGATGCGAACGATCCGGTGTTCATGCTGGACGAAATTGACAAGCTGGGACGCGATTTCCGCGGCGATCCAGCATCGGCTTTGCTCGAGACTCTCGATCCGGAGCAGAACAATACGTTCCGCGACAACTACCTCGACGTTCCGTTCGATTTGTCGAAGGTGCTCTTTATCTGTACTGCGAACATGCTGGATCCGATTCCGGAGCCGCTGCGTGACCGCATGGAGATCATCGATCTCTCCGGCTATACCGAGGATGAGAAGACGCACATTGCGTTTCGCTATCTGATCCCGCGGCAGATCAAGGAGAACGGCATCGAGCAAAAAGAAGGCGGCGAGCCGAATATCGACTTTCCAGAGGAGGGCGTTCGCTACATCGTGCGTCACTACACGCGCGAGGCGGGCGTACGCAAGCTGGAACAGCTGATTGGCACCGTCTGCCGCAAACAAGCGCGGCGGATCGCGGAAGGCAAGACCGGGAACGCTGGTGGTCGACAAGGCGGTTATCCAGGAATTTTTGGGTGGCATCAAGGTCCGGGTCGATACCGAACTAGCCGAGCGCACCCGGCGAGCCGGGGTAGCGGTTGGTTTGGCTTGGACTCCTGCCGGCGGGGACGTGCTCTTTATCGAAGCTAACCGGATGAAGGGCAAGGGCGGCTTCAAGATGACCGGGCAGATCGGCGAAGTCATGCAGGAATCGATGCAGGCGGCTCTGACCTGGGTTCGTTCGAATGCGCCTTCGCTCGCTCTCGAGGAGGACTTCACCAAGGACCTGGACATCCATATCCACGTTCCTGCTGGAGCGATCCCGAAGGATGGCCCGTCGGCCGGTGTGACTATGGCAACCACCCTGGTTTCACTAATGACCGATACTCCGGTTCGTCCGTTGACGGCGATGACCGGTGAGATCACCCTTAGCGGCAATGTTTTGCCGGTGGGCGGCATCAAGGAGAAATTCCTGGCTGCCAAGCGCGCCGGGGTGCAGGACGTGATTCTGCCCGCGGAAAATCGGCAAAATGTCGAGGAGGACCTCACGCCGGATCAGGTCGAGGGTGTGCGTATCCACTACGCGAGCCGCATCGAAGATGTCCTGGCCGTGGCGCTGCCCAAGTCCGTCAGCGAAGAGAAGAAGGACGAAGCAGTTCGGGAAAATATTATCGAACACGCCGAGGTCTGATAACCTCGAATTCAGCAAAAGGCCCGCCAACCAGCGGGCCTTTTTTATGTCCCAAGTAGAATCGAACTTCGGATGTGGCTTATCTCACACAAAAAGTGCCGGTAGGGCGCATCCGGCATCTGCTAAATAGAGCAACTATCGATGATCATTGATTTCGCGGAGCGCGCTCATAACCATAACTGGGACCTGGACCCGGTGGTGCGATCCCTGCTGGATACGGATTTCTACAAACTCTTGATGCTTCAGTTCATCTGGAAGCATTTCCCCACCACGCAGGTTTCCTTTTCCGTGACCAATCGATCGTCCGGCATACGGTTGGCGGACGTGATTGCCCGGGAAGAGGTGCTCGAACAGCTGGAGCATGTGCGCAGCCTGCGCTTCTTGAAATCGGAGTTGATCTGGCTGGCCGGCAACACCTTTTTTGGCCGGCGAGGTATCTTCGAGCCTGACTTTCTGGAGTGGCTGGACCACGGTTTTCGCCTCTCCAGCTATCGTCTGACCGTCCGTGACGGGGAATTTCACCTGGAGTTCGATGGGCTCTGGACGGAAGCCACGATGTGGGAGATTTATGCCCTCTCCATCCTCAACGAGCTTAAATCGCGCGCCGCCTTCAAAGGCATGAGTGAGTTCGAACTGGACATCCTTTATGCCCAGGCCAAGGCGAAACTCTGGGGCAAGATTGAGCGGCTGGTGGGAGTTAAGGACCTTCGTGTGGCCGACTTCGGTACCCGGCGGCGGCACAGCTTTCTGTGGCAGGAATACGTGGTGAATGCCATGAACACGGCGTTGGGCGAGCATTTCACCGGCACTTCCAATACCTATCTGGCCTACAAGCACAACCTGGAAGCAGTAGGGACGAACGCCCACGAATTGCCGATGGCGTTGGCTGCCATGGCCACCAGTGACGTGGACCTGAAGAGCTCGCAATATCGCATTCTCGAGCTTTGGCAGAGTACCTATAGCAGCGAGATCCGTATCATGTTGCCCGATACTTACGGGACAACACAGTTCCTTGCCGGCGCGCCGGAGTGGACGGCGGATTGGACCGGGCAGCGTATCGACAGCAAGGATCCGTACGTTGCTGGGGACGAATACATTGAATGGCTGCGCAAGCGGGACCGGGACCCCAAACAGAAGCTGATCATCGCCTCAGACGCAATGGATGTGGAAGAGATTCTTGGCCTGCATGCCTACTTCATGGGAACCATCACGCCCGGGCTCACGCCCAAGGATTTTCAGAGCGCAGCCGACCTCAATGACCCTGCCAAGTGGACTCCCGGCCGGCGCATCCGTTTCAGTGCCGGGTGGGGCACCCTGCTGACCAACGATTTCCGTGGCTGCCACCCCGGGGGCAGAAACGGATTCCACCCCGCCAGCCTCATTTGCAAGATGACGGAAGCCGACGGCCGGCCTGCGGTCAAACTCTCAGATAATTTCAATAAGGCGACAGGCCTGCGATCCGAAATAGCACGCTACCGCAGGGTCTTTGGCACTGCCGGGGTGGCCGACATACCCGTCCTGGTCTGACAGGTCCGTCTACTACGCTTACGAGGCAGGATTTGAGAGAGCCGCAGGGCGCACTGCAGATCCCTCCACTGCGTTACGCTCCGGTCCCCCGGATTTCCTGTCGAGATCCGTGGCTTTGATGGTCTGCATGCGGCTCTCTTTACGGAGAGCCGCACACGTGGTCGTCGCCAGCAGCGCGAAGTAGGAAATCCCGGTCGGGATGACAAGGGGAGAGAGGTGGCTCTGGTTGGAGTTGTTAGTGGGATGGGGAGAAATAGCAGGTCCCTGCTCCGCAGACGGTGAAGCAGCGCCATTTTGTGGGTGACCACGTCTAACCTGAAGTCAAATGCCCTTCGGATATTCTCTTCCCATGCGGGTCACGGTCCTGTTCTTTGGAGTGCTGAAGGAGATGCTGTCGAGCGAGAGCCAGACTCTCGATCTGCCCGCGGGCTCAACGGTCGATGCAGTCCTCGAACACTATCGCGATTTGTTACCCCAGCAGCCGAAGTTATGGTCAACCTTGGCCATCGCGGTGAACCAGAGCTACGCGGTGAAAGGTTGCCTGTTGCGCGATGGTGATGAAGTTGCGCTGCTGCCTCCCGTCAGCGGCGGTTCCAGCTCACTGATCTCCCTGGTCAAGGAACCCATCGATTCTGCGTCCCTGGCGGCCCAGGTCAAGCAGGGGGAAGACGGCGCCGTGGTGGTGTTCGACGGCATCGTGCGCAACAACACCCGGGGAAGGCGAACGCTCTTCCTGGTGTACGAGGCTTATGAGGAAATGGCCCTGCACCAGATGCAGGCTCTGGCGGAAGAGGCGGTCGCGGTTCACGGCGTGCGCCAGGTCGCCATGGTGCATCGGTTGGGCCGGCTCGAAGTAGGAGAAACCAGCGTTCTGATCGCTGTTTCTTCTGCTCACCGGGCGCAGGCATTCGAAGCTTGTCGCTGGCTGATCGATACGCTCAAGAAGACGGTGCCGATCTGGAAGAAAGAGCACTTTGAAGATGGGGCGGTGTGGGCCGACGGCGAACCTTTTCCCTCCGACTTGGTGGAAAAGTGAAAGGCCTTTGCGCGGCCATCTGCTGCGCCTTTTCCCTGTGCGGTTGGGCACAGACGCCCACCATTAACGTCAATGTCCGGTTGGTAAATGTTTTCGTCAATGTTACCGATGACAAAGGCGCTCCCATTCCCGGCTTGACGCGGGACGACTTTTTGCTTTCCGAAGATGATCATGCGCAGAAGATCGCCGTATTCGAGCGCCAGTCCGAACTTCCGTTGGAAATCGTGCTGGCGATTGACACCAGCGGCAGCGTGCATAAGGACCTCGGCGTAGAGCAGGAGGCGGCGAAACATTTTGTGCGCTCCCTGCTTCGCCCGGTCGACCACCTGGATCTGATGGAATTTGCCGACAATGTGCGCGAGGTGATTTTCTTCACCAATAATGCCGGCCGCATCGAGCGTGGGTTGAACGATATGGGACGAGGTGCGGCCACAGCGCTGTACAGTGGCGTGTATCTCGCCTCGCAGAGCCTGGCCCCGCGTTCCGGTCGCAAGGTGCTGGTCATCATTTCCGACGGTGGCAATACGGTCAAAGGCACGACCTACGACATGGCGCTGGAACAGGCTTTGCGGGGTGAAGTCATGGTCTATCCCATCATCGATGTTCCCATCGCTGCCAGCGCCGGCCGCGATCTGGCGGGAGAACATGCCCTGATCACGCTGGCCCAGCAGACCGGAGGCAAGTACTACTATGCCGACGCCTCCTCTCTGGACAGGACCTTCGCCCAGCTATCGGAAGACCTGCGGACGCAATATCTGCTCGGATACTATCCCTCGAACCGGTTGGGCACCGGCTTTCGCTCAATCTCGGTCAAGCTGCGCAATCCGGCCGACGCGGGTTACGTCCTCCGCAATCGGCCCGGTTATTATCCTTCGCCAGTGCAGTAGCGGGCTCTGGCACTCGAAAACCCAGGTCGCAAAAGCACGTGGGGCATGCCACTTGAGTGTTTATTTCATAACCGAAGAAATTCAAGAGCCAGTGACATTTGTTAAGGCTCTGTCAATTAACCTCTTCCGAGGTTCTTATTCTGAGTGGGGTATGGATGCATCTTTGTCTTTCGCTTCTTGCGGCCGTTCTCTGCCTGGGCGCAGCCCCAGGAAAGGGCGATCGCTGCCGGATTCTCCCGAGCCCCAGGCCTCCGGCCCCAACACCACTCCGGCCCCGAGGCAATCTCTGCCCCATATCAACCAGCGAGAGGCCGATCAGTCCGACGACCAGTTGAATCCGGCCGTCGTTTTCGCACCATCTCATCGCCGACCGGATTTGGATCTCGGGCCAGGCCAATTTCATCTTCCAGGCGCACGAGCCGTTTCATTCACCCTACGCGGCGACCAACAGCTTCCAAAGCCGGGTAGAGATGACCGCCCTTTCCCGCGTGCTTACCCTCTACACCGGAGTCAAAATCACCCGCTGGACAGAATTTGTCTTTGACGCCGAGGAGGCCGGGGGCAAGGGTCTGAGCGAGGCTTTGGGGATCGCAGCGTTCCCCAATCTCGACGTGGTACGTAATCCAACACTGGGCCAGGACGTCTACGCCGCCCGCTATTTTCTGCACTACACCATTCCCGTGACCGCGGACCGGGTGGAGGAACAGCCCAATCCCTTTTACCTGCAGAGATCGCTTCCCAGGCAGCGTATTGAATTCATGATGGGAAAGATGGGGCTGGTCGATTTCTTTGACAACAATTCGGTGGGCGGCGACAGCCACCTCCAGTTCACCAATTGGGCCATCGATAACAACGGCGCTTACGATTACGCTGCCAACACCCGCGGCTACACGATCGCCGCGATTCTCAGTTACACCGGACCGAAGTTCGAAGTTCGCTACGGTGAAGCGCTGATGCCGACGGTAGCCAACGGCATCAATCTCGAAGCCGATCTGCGCCGCGCGCGAGCCGATAACCTCGAATTGGAATGGAAGCCGCAATGGTTTCAGGGCCTGGAGACACATATTCGTCCGCTGGCTTATTTGAACCACGCCAACATGGGCGACTACGGCCAGGCGATTGCGGGATATCTGAATGGCGTCAATAAGACTCCCGACATCACCCTCTACCGGCACCAGGGCTCGTTGAAGCAGGGCTTCGGCATCAATATGGAGCAGGAGCTGCCGGCCAATTTCCGTGTCTTTTTCCGCGCCGGCTGGAATGAGGGGCACAAAGAATCGTTCGCCTATACCGAGATGAACAGCACCCTGGCGTTTGGCTTCGAACTCCCCGGAGACGCGTGGGGCAGAAAAGAAGACCAGATTGGCAGCGCCTTTGAAATCGGCGGCATCAGCAGCAAGCACGCCCAATACCTGGCCTTGGGTGGGCTGGGATTCATCCTGGGCGATGGCCATCTGAATTACGGCCACGAAGCGGTCAGCGAGACTTATTACAACGCGCACTTGATAAGCGGCCTTTATATGGCGGTGCAACTCTCATACATAAACAATCCGGGCTACAATCGGGACCGGGGCCCGGTTATCGTTCCCGGGGTACGGGCACACGTGGATTTTTAGTACATCCGCTCAACGCGCTTGCAGCATCTCTTTATCATCCATGGCAAACCAGAATCCAACCCGGCGGGGTAAGAAGGAACCGCCTCTTGGCGAAACCGGCCAGGAGACGCTTTATCTCCGGTTCCTGAGTGAGAAGCAGGTAAAAGTGAACGTCAAACTGCGGGACGGGGAAAATGTTTCGGGGTGGATCGAGTATTTCGATGACACCATGATTCGCCTCACGCGCGAAGGCCAGCCGAATCTCTTCATCTACAAGCACCAGATTCGAACTATCAGCGAACGCGGCCGGCGCGCCAATGCGGTTGAGAGAAGTGCGCCTTGAAGGATCTACCCCACCAGCTTGATCTTGGTTTTGTTGCCCGCGCTGCCGGCATCGCGTTAGAGGCCGGTGAACTGCTTCGCGGCTACTTCGAAAGCGGCGTGACCACGGAGTATAAAGGCGATGTCGACCTGGTTACAGAAGCCGATCGAGCCTCGGAAAAGCTTATCGGAAAGCGGCTCGGCGAGCAGTTTCCCGATCATGGCATCTTTGGCGAAGAGGGCACCCGCTCCGGATTGGAGCGTGCGTATCGCTGGTATGTCGACCCGCTGGACGGCACCACCAATTTCTCCCACGGCTTCCCGTTCTTCAATGTTTCCCTGGGCCTGGAGCATCGGCCGCCCGGGTTGGCGGCGGACCAGGATGGTGAGATCGTGGCCGGCCTGGTGTATGACCCTGTCCGCGATGAACTCTTCGTCGCGGAAAGAGCAAAAGGTGCGTGGCTGCTGAGTTCCTCAGCGGGCGCCCGCCGGCTGCATGTCTCGCGTGTCAAGCATCTGCAGGAGAGCTTGCTCTCCACCGGCTTTCCCAGCCACAAGCGGCACATGAACCCCAACATCCACTTCTATCAGCAGTTGACGCTGCGTTCTCACGGCGTTCGCCGGGCTGGAGCGGCGGCGCTGGATTTGGCATATTGTGCGGCCGGCCGCGTAGACGCCTTTTGGGAATTCAATCTCAACCCCTGGGATACAGCGGCAGGCGCGCTGCTGGTCGTGGAGGCGGGAGGAGAGATGCTCCGCTTCGACCGCACGCCGTTTCGTCTGGATAGCCAGGAAGTGATGGCCACCAACGGTCTGCTCACCGGCGAGATTCTGGGCTTCTTCGAGGACATGTTTGCCGGCCGTGGGATAGAGCCAGTTCCCACGCCCGCCGAGTTTGCAGCGCGAAGATTGGGGCGTTGAATTCGAAGCCACTTTGCGCTTTCTATTCCTGCTGTACAATTTGGTTTCACTTATTCGCCATCGGGAGATCGGTACTTTATGACATACGTGATCGCAGAACCCTGCATAGGAACCAAGGACACAGCCTGCGTGGATGCCTGCCCGGTAGATTGCATTCATCCCAAGAAGGATGAAGCGAAGTACGCGGACACCGATCAGCTCTTCATCGATCCGGTGGAGTGTATCGACTGTGGCGCCTGTGTTCCGGTGTGCCCAGTGTCGGCCATCTTCGCCGGCGACGACCTGCCCGAGAAGTGGTCGAGCTTTACTGAGAAGAACGCTGGTCATTTCGGCCGCTAGACCGTCTGCTCGTGTTCCTGGTGAGCGATGAGTGTTCATCAGGTGGAAGCGGTGGTGTTGCGTACCTGGCCGATCCATGAAGCCGACCAGATCGTCTCGCTGTTTACGCGGGATTACGGAAAAATCAAGGGAGTAGCGAAGTCAGCGGCCAAGTCCCGCCGGCGTTTCGGCGGCGCGCTCGAGCCGATGACTCACGTGCGCGCCCACTATGCCGAGAAGCCCAGCCAGGAGCTGGTGCGCCTGGATTCCTTTGACATTCTCCATTCGCCGCTCGCCGAGCCGGTTGACTATGCACGAGCTGCGGCCCTCGCCTTTTTTGCGGAGGTGCTGGAGCAAACGCTGCCCGACCACGATCCCCACGACCTGGTCTTCCGCCTGCTGCTTTCCGTACTCGAGCAGACCCGGGTCGATCACATCTGGATGCCGATTACCTACTTTGCTCTTTGGACTACGCGGCTCATGGGATGGCTTCCGGATTTAAGCCGCTGTTTGCTGTGTGGTGTCTCGCTCGCCGGGCAACCCGCGTATTTTCACTTTTCTTCGGATGGGCTGGTGTGCGTTGAGCACCGGCACGGCGGAGAAGGGGCGACGCTGACGCCCGATTCCCAGATGCTTGCGGTACGCATGTTTCGTTCGCCGGCGTCGGCGTTCGCCGCGGAATCGTGGCCCCGCAACCGCGGTGCTGACCTCCGCCGCTTTGCCATTCAGAGCCTGGAGCGTCACCTGGAAAGAAAACTCAGAACCGCAGCCGCCTTGTCGCGCCTGGGTGGCGGGTAGAACGGGTCTTCAAAGAAACCGCGGGTGCCTCCACTGCGCTTCGCTCCGGTCGGGATGACAATTCTGTTGCAGGAGTCAGTATTGCTCGCTGAAGCTCTTCGGCGGCTGAACAGAAATAGTTGCGGACGAATGTTGAGTGGGTGGCCGGGCTGACATACTTTCGAGGAGAAACCAGGTCGCAGTGGACCTGGGCCACCCACTCAAAGTCTGGAGGTTGCAGAGTTTTTTCCGATCGATGGTTAGCCGTTTAGAAGCGATCCCACGATTCCGCCTACCACGCCACCTTCGGTTCTCTCTCTGGTGGCCGAAGGCATGTAATGCATCAGCTGGTGAGCCAGTTTCGAGATGGGGAGGGTTTGTAGCCAGACTCGTCCCGGGCCGGTGAGCGCGGCAAGGAAAATTCCGTCGCCGCCAAAGATCATGTTCTTGATGCCAGGAATTCTCGTGATCTGAAAGGAAACACTGGACTGAAAGGCTCCAACGTGTCCCGGATGGACACGCAGCATCTCTCCAGGCTGCAGATCCTTGACCACCAGCTCTCCCGACAACTCAATCCAGCAGGCCCCTTGCCCAGTGACCTTCTGCAGCAGGAATCCGTCACCGCCGAACACCCCGGCTCCCAGCGATTGCTGGAAACCGACCCCGAGCTGAACCTGGGGCGTGGCGCAGAGGAACCCGTGACGATGGATCAGATACTCCATGCCGGGACCAACCTGCACCGGCTGGATGTGCCCCGGGACCCGGGTGGCAAAGGCAATCTCGCCGCGAGCACCGATGGCGCGGTATTCCGTCATGAACAGGCTTCCACCACCCGCCACTCTCTTCAAGGCGCCGAAGATTCCTCCCCCTCCGGCGAACTGGGTGTGCGTCTCCAATTGAATCGAGCTGCTCATCCAGGAGAGCTCACCTGCTTCTGAAACCACTGACTCGTTCGGCTCCAGGGTGAACTCGAGAACCGGTAAGGTAGTGCCGACGATTCGGCTTTGCATGGCCAACTCCTCCTTGATTCGATGGGGAACCCAGTTTATAGCGGTTTCGCGATTACGGGAGTAGCTTCCTGGAGAACCGTCCAGCCGAACGTTTGATTTAGAATCCAACCGTGGCATCGCAAGTAACCAGCCCTCTTACCTTTCAGGAACTCCTCTTTCGTCTGCAAACCTTTTGGGCCGAGCGTGGATGCGTTTTGCAACAGCCGTATGACGTAGAAGTGGGGGCCGGTACCATGTCGCCCGAAACCTTTCTGCGTGTGCTGGATCCGCGGCCGTTTTCGGTGGCCTACGCGCAGCCGTCCCGCCGTCCTGCCGATGGGCGCTACGGCGAGAATCCCAACCGGCTTTTCAAACACACCCAGTTTCAAGTGGTGTTGAAACCGCCGCCGGTCAACGTGCAGGAAATTTACCTGGAATCGCTGCAGGCGATCGGCATTGACCTGCGCCAGCACGACCTCAAGTTTGAAGAAGACAACTGGGAAGCGCCTACCCTGGGCGCCTGGGGCGTGGGTTGGCAGGTGATGCTGGATGGCCTGGAGATTACCCAGTTCACCTACTTCCAGCAGTGTGGGGGCCAGGATCTCGATCCAATCTCGGCTGAAATTACCTACGGGCTGGAGCGCATCGCCGCTTTCCTTCAGGATGTCGACTCCCTCTACGAGGTGATATGGACGGATAGCATCACCTATGGCGAAGTCCGCTTTCTGGAAGAGGTGCAGTTCTCCGTTTACAACTTTGAGGAAGCGGATGTCGAGAAGCTGTGGGAGCATTTGCGACTCTACGAGGCCGAGTGCCAGGAACTGCTAAGCCGGGCGAACCAACAGCCGCAGGAGCTTAGCGTGACCGAGCAGCGCCGATTTCCCATTCTCCCGGCCTACGACCTGTGCCTCAAGTGCTCACATCTCTTCAACTTGCTCGACGCGCGGGGGGCGATTTCCGTGACCGAGCGGGTGGGCGTTATCGCCCGCATCCGGGAGCTCGCGGTCGGCATTGCCAAGGTCTACTCGCGGATGATCGCGCGGGAGTCGCATGGCTGACCTGTTGTTGGAAATAGGCCTGGAAGAGATCCCAGCACGCATGATCGCCGCTGCAGAGGCTGAGCTGGCACGCCGCGTCGAGGGACTGCTCAGCCGCCAGCGTTTAGGCGGTACCAAAATCACCAGCTACTCCACACCCCGCCGGCTGGCGGTGCGGGTCGAAGGCGTGCTCGCGCAACAGCTTGATATGCAGGAACAACTGACCGGGCCCTCCTGGAAAGCTGCATTTCCCGACGGCAATCCCGGCCCGGCGGCCCAGGCCTTTGCCAAAAAGGCCGGTGTTGCGGTCACCGCGCTCGAAAAGATCACCACCGCCAAGGGCGAATACGCGGCCGCGACGGTTCAGCGGGCCGGTCAAAGTGCGGCCAAGGTTCTGACCGACTCACTACCGCAGGAGATAGGCGCGCTTTCCTGGCCCAAGACCATGTACTGGCGGGCCAATAAGCCGGAACGCTTTGTCCGCCCGCTGCGCTGGATGATTTGTCTGCTGGATGAGACGGTAGTTCCGTTGGAGTTCGCCGGGATTACCGCCGGAGGCGTCAGCTATGGTCATCGCGTACTGTACGGCGACCGCCCGGTGCCGATTCACCGTCCCGCCGACTACCCCGCTGCGCTCGAAGCGGCTTTTGTCATCGCGGACCCGGCTGCGCGACGCCATCGCATCCGCAAGGCCCTGGACGCCGCGACGCGCACACTGCCCGAGGCTCGCTGGCGTGAAGACGAGGCGCTGGTGGAACAGGTCACCCATCTGACGGAGTGGCCAAGCGTCGTGCTGGGGAGCTTCGAGCCTGAGTACCTGACCTTGCCCGAAGAGGTTCTGGTCACGGTGATGCGCGATCACCAGAAGTATTTCGCGCTCGAAGATAAGCAGCAAGCGCTGGCGCCGCATTTTCTAACGGTGCTGAATACCGAAGTCGACAGCGCAGGCATGGCCATCATCCGCCATGGCAACGAGCGAGTCTTGCGCGCGCGTTTCAACGATGCCCGGTTCTTTTGGAATTATGACCAGAAGATTCCTCTGAGCGCGCGGGTAGAAATGCTAAAGACAGTCACGTTTCAACGGGACCTCGGCAGTTATTTCAGCAAGACCGAAAGCAACCTGCTGATGGCGAAAGCCCTGGGAGCAGCGGTTGCCGCCCAGGGGATTTCGTTGGACCAGGCTGCTCTGGACCAAGCGGTGCTGCTGGCCAAAACGGATCTCACCACTGAGCTAGTGAAGGAGTTTACCGAGCTGCAAGGGATTGTGGGAGGGCTCTACGCACGGGCTCAGGGGGCGGGAGAAGCGGTCGCGCAAGCAATTTACTGGCAATATAGGCCGGCAGCCATGGATGATCCCATTCCTCCAACGGTGGAAGGCCGTCTCCTGGGCCTGGCGGATCGGGTGGCGACGATTGCCGAAATGTTTGCCGTCGGTCTTGAGCCGAGCGGGTCCAAGGATCCTTTTGCGCTCCGCCGTGCGGCCAACGGAGTGATCAAAATTCTGGCCGAATCAGGCCTGCCGCTCACCATCGAAGGACTGGAATCGCTGGCTTTGGAGACGTTGCCGCGTGCCGGCAAGGCCGGCGCATTCCTGAAGGAGCGCCTGGACTTCTACCTGCGCGAAGTTCGCGGCTACTCCTACGACGTGGTCAATGCTGTGCTTTCCACCGGGCTCACGACAGTGGCTGACGCCATCGCGCGGGCACAGGCTCTCACCGATGTCCGCGGGTCGGAAGATCTGGCGGCTATATCCACGGCATTTAAGCGGATCAAGAACATCCTTCGCCAGGCAGAGGAGAAGCAGGAAGGTCAGTCCATCAAAGCTGAGGATCTCATCGAGCCGGCGGAGCAACATCTTTATGCCGAGGTGGTGAGAGTCGCCCCCCAGGTGGAGACCCTTCGCGCGCAACAGAAATATCCAGAGGCTCTGGAGAGGGTCGCTACACTGCGGCCCGCGATCGACAGCTTTTTCGATCAAGTGATGGTCCTGGCGCCGGAAGCTCATCTGCGCAGGAATCGGCTGGCCCTGATTGCTTCTGTACTCAGCGATTTTTCGCGTATTGCTGACTTCTCTGAGATCGTTGCCGGTTAACGAAAAATATTCCTGATACAACTTTGTGCGGTACACCTACTGCGAAAGTTTTGTGTTAATAGAGTGTTAAAAGCTGTATGCTACTTTAACGGATCGTGGAATATATACGGTACGGACCCTCCTCTAGAACCTGATCAACAGCAAAAGGGAGAAATCAATCAGGGGGCCTGACCAATGACTCGAATCTCGTTTCATCAGAAACTCGAGAATCTACGTGAACGCCTGCTTCAGATGGCTGGGGTGGCGGAACAAACATTAAGGTTTGCTTTGGACGCACATTGCCGCGGAGAGCTTTCCGCGTGCGCCAACGTGCGTTTGAACGAGGCCATCATCAACCGCTCAGAGCGCGAAATCGATCAGATGGCGCTCGATATTCTTGCCATGGAGCAGCCCATGGCGGTGGATCTGCGTTTTGTTCTGGCTGCGATCAAGATCAACGCTGATTTAGAGCGCGTTGGTGACCAATCGATGACGATTGCGTTGCTGGCCGAAGAGCTGGCAGGAAGCCGGCCGTGCGAGTTCCCGATCGACATTCCACGCATGGCGGAGTTGTCGATGACCATGGTTCGGAAAGCACTCCAGGCACTCAATGAACGCGACGCCGAACTGGCGACCAGCGTACTGGCTATGGATGACGCCGTCGACGAAATGAACCGAAGGGCCAAGGCCGTACTGCTGGAATGCATTCAGAAGGATTCGAGCGCGGCCCAATCGGCGGTCAACCTGCTGTTCATCTCACGTAGTCTGGAACGCATCGCCGATCACGCTACCAACATGGCGGAAGATGTCATCTTCTGGGTGCGCGGGTCAGACGTCCGTCACGGCCACGCCCTGCAAAGTCAACAAACACAATAGGAGCGGGCGCGCATCCCCATTTGGGCACCCGAACATTGGTGGCGTGGGGACAGTTGCCGTAGCTAATTGACTCGCTGCAACCGGGCAATCAGCTTCTGGGCGAGGTTTTCGCCCGAATCGGACCACAAAAGGCGGCTGCTGATAGCACAGTTTTCCTGGATCGCGTTGGTCACTTCCACCAGCTTCTGAACATTGCGCTTGATGTGCTCAGCGCCTACCTCGTCGAGGTCGACATCTTCCAGCAGAAAGGGTGTGTCGAGGCCGAAATCTACCCGGATCTGTCCGTTCTGTTCGAACGCGCCCTCGTCAAACTCCGGGCCGAAGCCGACCACGCGCACCGTCACCGGCTCCTGCTTCCAGGTTGGATCAAGCCCTCCGACCGTCTCTGGTACCCAAAGATCCCACGGCAGCTCAAACTCGTAGGCAAAGTCGTCGTGCAGGTTCCCGGTGGCCATGGGCACCGCCTGCTCGGGCGCGGACTCCTCCACCTCGTCCTCCCCATAAATTCGCTGGTAGAACGGTGTTTCATTCCAGGAGATGGGATAAGCGGAGGCGGCACGCACTCGCGGGGTGCGCCCCGCCGTGCCGAATTGCTTCAGTACACAGACAATCGCGGGAGCGAGCGCCGGCAGGCGAAAGTTGGGGAACCACAGACTCAGATACAACCGGTCAGCCATTTCTCCATCTTAAAGCTTTGTTCAGGTGTGCTTTGGCCGATAAACCGGGGTTTCCTGCTGAAGGCTTTAACCAGGATCACTTGTGCGGCTTCCATTACGGGAAGCCGCATGAACTTTCCCGAAGCCAACAAGCTCAACAGGAAATCCGGTTTTAAACGGGGTGAGAAGATGACAATATGGGCCTGACGCCGGCTAAGTTGCGCTCCTGGATCCTGATACTTGCTGGATGCCTGCTGACCGCCATCGCCGGGTTCTTTTTTTACGGACGGTGGCAAGGCCGCCGGCTGGGGCATGACCGGCCAGGTGGATTGGAAACCAGCATCCAGCAGTCGACCGAAGGGTTTACCTATTCAGAGTCGCGGGGCGGTCACACCATCTACACCCTGCACGCGTCCAAGGCCGTGCAGTACAAGGGCGGCGGTCACGCAGAGCTACACGACGTGAGCATCACCCTGTATGGCGCGGAAGGCCAACCTGCCAACCGCATCTACGGCAGCGACTTCGATTGGGATCCGGTGCATGGCATTGCGCGCGCCGTGGGCGAGGTTCAAATCGATTTTCAAGGAGCCGCTACTCCTGGCCCCCAAGCCGGCAAGGCTGCTTCGGAGGAAAGCGAAAACAAGAACACGGTGCACATCAAGACTTCTGGCTTGGTGTTCAACAAGCAGACCGGGCTGGCCAGCACTACGGAAAAGATAGAGTTCCGCCTGGCGGAGGCGGCAGGGAGCGCGACAGGCGCCAGCTTCGACTCGCAAACCGGAATCATCATCCTCACCGCCGACGTGGCCTTCAATTCCAGTGTAGGAGGAAACCCGCTGGAGGTCCGCGCCCATCACGCGCAATACGATCGTGGCAGCCGGCTGCTTTACCTGCTTCAGGATGTAACTGACTACGCCGACAGCCACAGCTCATCGGATCAGGCGACTGTCTCGTTCCGCACCGATGGTTCCGCCTACCAGGTGTTGGCAGAAGGACATGTGGTCTTCACCGGCAATGACGGCCAGCAGGTCAACGCCCGCATCGCACACGTCGATCTGGATGCGAAGAGCGCGCCGCAACAGGCGATGTTAGACGGGGGATTGCTGTACGTGGCCAACGACGAGTCCCGCCTGATTCATGGGTCAGCCACCTCGGGGACGATGTTGTTCGGGCCACAAACAACCATCCGGCATGCGCAATTGCGGACCGCGGTTTCGGTCGTGGACGAGGAGAAGCTGCCCCAGCTCGATAGTGCCAAAACGAAACAGAACGCTCCTCAGTCGACCACTCGCCAGATGCAGGCCTCGCAAGTGGACATCGACTTTGCGCCTGGGCCTGACCGCCGTCCTCTGGCCCAGCACATTTTGGCGGCTGGGGGCGGCCGGGTGAATGTACACACCATCTACGCCAAGACCCCCCCGGAGGACATGACGATAGGGGGCGATCAGCTATTTGCGACGCTGGACAACGGGGAAGTCCTTTCCAGCGTGCGCGGAACAGGCCATACCAGCCTGGTCACGGTCAGCCCGGCTGGGGTCACGCAGAGCAGCAAGGGCGACAATCTTCTGCTCACCTTTGCTTCGTCTCGTTCTCCTGCAAAGGCACAGGGTAAAGCGGCAAAAGGAAAACAAACCAATCTCCGCGCAGCCGGCAGCTCAACTGCAGTCTGCAGTGCAGCTGGGAAACGTGACCCTGACACAGCAAGGGGCGCCGACTGCCGGCGGGCAGACTCCAGCTGCGACCACCGCCACGGCGCAGAGGGCAGCTTATGACGCCGCTACCCAGATCGTGCAGCTGACGGGAAATCCACGCATCCTTGAAGAGACAGGAGAACTGAGCGCAACTTTGCTGGAAATGGACCGCACGACCGGCAATGCCACAGCGACGGGTGACGTGAAGGCTACCTATCGGGAAGCCAAGGGGCAGCAGAGCAAGGGGCAGCAAGATCTGGGCTTTGCTGGAAATGGGCCAGTACACGTGGTGGCCGACCACGCCCATCTTGATCACGCGACTGACATATCGACGTTCTACGGCAAAGCCGGCGGAGAGGCTCGTCTTTGGCAAGGAAACGATTCGGTTTCGGCGCCCGTGCTGGAGCTTTCGCGAGCGCATGGGACCCTCTCCGCCCATGGTTCAGGCAGTGCGCCTGCAGTCTACGCGGTGTTTACCAGTTCCCAAACGAATCCCCAAACCAATGCGAAGCCCGGTTCGAAGACGCAGGCCGCCCCGTCGGTTGTCCGTGTGCAAAGCCGCACGCTGTTTTACGCCGAGAACGACCACAAGGCTGTTTTCAGCGGCGGGGTCGTGGCCCAGACGATCAGCGGGATCTTGCATTCGAGCTTCATGGATATTTATTTCAGCCCTGCGCCGTCCCCCAGGACGCCCGACCAGTCAGGCAGTCAGAAGCCGCCGAGTGTGTCGCCCCAAAATGTTCCGTCGCAGAGCGTGCCCTCTCAGAGCGTCTCGAGAATTGTGGCCCGGGGCGCGGTTCAACTGGAACAACCGGGACGCAAAGGGACGGGGGAGGAGCTTACGTACACCGCCGCGGACGGCAAATTCGTGCTCACAGGAACCAGCGGTACGCCTCCGCGCTTGTCCGATCAGGTGCGTGGAGTGGTAACCGGCAACGCGTTGATTTTCAATGATCGCGATGATAGCGTCGTGGTGAGTGGCGGCGCTTCCAACGCAGTGACCCAGACGCGGGTTGCGAGATGAATGCAAAAGCTTAGTACAGACGAAATCGGCAAGTCTTATAAGGGCCGGCAAGTGGTTCGGGGCGTCAACCTGGAGGTCTGCCAGGGCGAAGTGGTCGGGCTGCTGGGCCCCAACGGCGCGGGCAAGACTACCAGCTTCTACATGATCGTCGGTCTGATCGTTCCCGATACGGGACAAGTTTTTGTCGACGAAGTCGATATCACACGGGTTCCCATGTACCTGCGCGCGCGGCAGTATGGGATCAGCTACCTGCCCCAGGAGCCATCAGTTTTTCGCAAGCTGTCGGTGGAAGAAAACATTCTCGCGGTGCTCGAAGTGCAATCCCTATCGCTCGAAGTGCGCCGGGCGCGCACGGAAAAGCTGCTGGACCAGTTGAACCTGGGACATATTCGCAAAACCCGCGGTTACGCCCTGTCGGGTGGTGAGCGGCGCCGGGTAGAGATCGCCCGCTGTCTCTGCATTCAGCCTTCCTTCATCCTGCTGGACGAGCCATTTTCCGGCATCGATCCCATCGCCGTCCTCGATCTGCAGGAGATTATTTTTGACCTGAAGGCGAGCGGCATAGGGGTGCTGATCACGGACCACAATGTGCGCGAAACGCTCTCCGTCACCGACCGCGCCTACATCATCAACGAGGGGCGCATTTTCCGTACCGGGACGCCGGAGCAGTTGGGCAAAGATCCTGAGGTGCGGCGGGTTTATCTAGGCGAGGGCTTTTCGCTCAATTAAAGCATCCAATCTGTGACCTTGGTCACACGCGGGCGAGGGAGAAAAAGCCTGCAACGAGAAAGGCCCAGAAAAGGTAAACTAAGGCCGCGACGTGTTGATGCGGTGAAAAGGCATGGCTCTTCTACAACCTAAGCTCAGCTTGAAAGTTGCGCAGCGTCAGATCCTGACGCCTGGCCTGATGCAAATGGTCAGCGTGCTGGCGCTCAACAAGCTGGAGCTAAAAGAGTTGATCAACACCGAGATTGTTGAGAATCCGGTGCTGGAGGAGATGGAAGAGAGCGTTCCCCTCATCGACGACGTCGCCCTCAAAGAGGCAGAGCGCGAACGAAGCGTAGAAGAAGTGGCGGCGCAGGCGGAACGCGACAAGCGCGACCCGTTCGACGAAATCGACTTTGGCTCCTATTTTCAGGACTATCTGGATCCCGGCTTCCGTACGCCCAACGGTTTTGAGCAAACGGACAAGCCGTCGTTCGAGAATTTCCTGTCCCAGCCCAGCACCCTCACCGATCACCTGTTCTGGCAACTGGGTTCGCTGAACCTGAGCAGCGACCTGCGGGCGGCCGCCGAGTACGTCGTGGGCAACCTGGACGAAGACGGCTATCTGTTGGCCGGGGATGAAGAATTGTTAGCCGGTTTTGTACGCGAGTATGAGCCGGCTCCCGCGTCGGCCCCTCAAGCCGCCGCCGAGCTTCTGGCGGAAGCAGTGCACCTGGTGCAGAATCTGGACCCGGTAGGCGTGGCCACGCGCAGTTTACGCGAATGCCTGCTGGTGCAGATTGAGGCGCAACGCCGCGAATTTCAGCTGCAGGTGTCGCGCCAGCGTGCGGCTGCACAGGCCGGCCCCAATGGAGAAGGCGAGGCTGCTCACGCGGCGGCTCTCCAGGAGCAGAGACTGCAAGTGTTCTCGCTGGCAGCGCGCATTGTCGATCAGCATTTGTTGCTGCTGCAGAAACGGGATCTGCGCGAGATGACTAAAGTGCTGACTGCGCAGCCCGAAGTGATCCAGCACGCCATCGATTTCATTCGCAGCCTTGATCCTCGCCCCGGCCAGCGATTCAACCGCTCCGATGCGCGACTGATCGAGCCGGACGTGGCCTTCGTCAAACGGGGCGGCGAGTTTGTGGTCGTCATGAATGAAGAAGACTTACCCACCCTGCGCCTCAACCATGGCTATCGCAAATTGTTGTCGCAGGAAGGCACGGAGAGAGACGTTAAGGAATATGTCAAAGAGCGCTACCGTTCAGCGCTGCAATTGATGCGCAACATTGAGCAACGTAAGAACACGATCCTGCGCACGTGCGAGGCGATTGTTCGCCGCCAGGGCGAATTCCTGGAACGCGGCGTAGACGCGCTCAAGCCCATGATGATCAAGGAAGTGGCGGAAGAGATCGGGGTGCATCCTTCCACCGTGAGCCGTGCGGTCTCGAGCAAATATGTGCACACTTCGCAGGGCGTTTTTGAGCTCCGGTTCTTTTTCTCAGAAGGCGTGCATGGGCCGGAGGGAGGCAGCACTCCCTTGATGCTGCTTAAGCGCAAGGTGAAGAAGCTGATTGATGAAGAAGATCCGCGCAAGCCTCTGACCGACGACCTCATTGCCAGCATGCTCGAAGCCCAGGGCATTGACGTGACCCGTCGCACGGTGGCAAAGTACCGCGAAGATCTCCGCATTCCCAGCACCCATCAACGCCGGGTGCGCGATTGAATTCAGAGGAGTAAACTGCAGTTAAATGCGACTTTCCGCTAACGAAGGTCCCACCTTCGCTAAAGCTTCCATCACCACTTGATAGTTAGAATGCTATAGAATCGGGCATCTTCAGGAGTATCCGCATGCCGGTTGAATGCACGGGCAGGCAGGTGGCAATCACCAAGCCACTGCGCACGTTAGCAGAAGAAGGAATCGAACGCATCGCCAAGGTTCTGGGAAAAATCACCAGCGCTCACGTAGTTCTCACCGCGGAAAAATACCGGCAGATTGCCGAAGTGACCGTCAGCACGCGCGCCTGCACCTTCGTGGCGCTCTGCGAGTCCGCCACCAACATGGAAACGGCGTTGCGCGAAGCGCTGGCAAAAGCCGAGACTCAGGCGACCCGGCACAAAGACAGGCAGCGCACACGCAAGCGTCAACCCAAGCAGGAAAAACTGGTGGAGGAGACAGGTGTAGCGCGCACCGGCCGGGGTAGTGTGGCGGAAACCAGGACTCCGAACAACGGGACTACCAATGGCAAGAATCATGCGCAGCCCCCGATTCCCGTCACGGTACATTCCTTCCCCGCCCGGGTGCCGATCTCGGAGCCACACGTGGTTCGTTCCCTTGACTCAGTAGCGCTGCGGCCAATGACCCTGGAAGAGGCGGTCAAGGAAGCCGAGTTTCGCGACCGCGATGTTTTTGTGTTCCGCGATAACGAAGGTAACGTGAAAGTTTTGCACCGCAAGCGTGACGGCAAGATGGAATTGATCGAAGCTCCGTGAGATTCGAGATGAAGGGTTCGCTAGAGCCGCAGTTCGACCGTAGGTCCCTCCACTCCGCTGGCTCCGGTTGCGAGGAGAAACTCAGTCTCGGGGCGAGACCTGTGCCATCCACTCACGTTCGTCCGCAGCAGCATTTCATCCCGAGGTGAGCGCAGCGAAGCGGAGAGACCATGCAACACTCCTCCGGCCATAAGGTTCTGCCGCCCTATTCGTCGCAAACGCAGTGATCAATTACTTTGGTGTCACATACTCGTAACTCGTGCGTCGGCACACGAGTGGCGGGTCACGTAAACTGTTGCCTATCCTGCTGCTTTTTACTTGACCTAAGTAACTGCGACCTCGGAGTTTTCTGGTACTTCTTTCAGGGGATATTCCTGCTTCTTAAGCGACCTTGATACTCAATCCTGTAGGGGCTCTGTCCGCTGCGTCGATCCAATATGAATACAGAAGCTGATGTTTCCGCACTAACGGCCCAGCAACGGTCACTCCTCGAAGCCTTGCCCTGCTACGTGTTTGTGCAGCGGGGCAGGAATGTGGTGTACGCCAATCGAGCGGCGCGCGAGATCTTGCACCTGGACGAAAGTGCGTTCTTTCTGGTCGACGATCTCTTTAGCGGCCAATACCCAGGCTTTGCTTATGCAAATGCGGGCTCGTCCTCGCGCGGTCCGGCGACTGTGCTTGGCTCAGGCACGCAGGCGTATTCCTCCGACTTTAACTGCTACATGCGCACGCCGCTCGATCCCACGGTACCCGTCCGGGGAAGCTTCCGCATGCTCCGCGTGGAACCAGAACCGGAGTTGCTGATTGTTGCCCTGCGGTCGCGGCGCGAACGGGAAAGAGATCTAAAGCAGGACTCAGGGAGCGGGACGCCATCGAACTTCCTGGAGCATTTATTGAATGCTGCTCCGGAAGCCATCATGATCACTCGCGGTTCGAAAATTTTGCACATCAATCGCGAGTTTGAATCTCTATTCGGTTTCAGCGAGGACGAAGCGCTGGGACAGAACACGTACGACATTCTCATTCCCGAAACGCGCCGCCATGAGTTCGACATCCTGGAGCACACCATGCAACTGCATGGGCGGGCTTCGATGGAGACGGTCCGGCTGCACAAGTCGGGAGAGCTCATCGACGTCTCGATTCTGGTAGCGCCGATCATTATCTCAGGCGTTGAGGTAGGTAATTTCGTAAGCTACCGCGACATCAGGGAGAAGAAGCAGACAGACGCCCGGTTGCAGCACGATGCCTTGCATGATCCTCTGACTGGCCTGGCCAACAGGACTTTGTTTCTTGATCGTCTGCAGCTCACTATGGCCCGGCAGCAACGGCACTCGCAGCTGAATTTTGCCGTCATGTTTCTTGACCTGGATCGCTTCAGGGCGGTGAACGACAACCTGGGTCACGCGTCCGGCGACGACTTGCTGGTGCGTATGGCAGCTCGCCTGCGGGCCTGTTTTCGACCTGAGGATACGGTGGCTCGTTTTGCTGGCGACGAATTTGCCATCCTGCTCGAGGATGTCTCCAACATTTCGGATGTAACCAGGATTGCCGAACGCGCTCAGCATGACATTTGCCTGCCCATCGAATTGAACGGGCATGAGATTTTTGTTTCTGCCAGTATCGGGATCGCCTTTGGCACTTTGGATCACACCAGCCCGGAACAGATTCTGCGCGATGCCGACTTTGCCATGTACCAGGCCAAGTCGAACGGCCATGCCCGGCACGAGGTGTTCGACGGCTCCATGCATGTGCACGTGGCGGCACAGATGAGGAAGGAGCAGGACCTCAAGACTGCGCTCGAAAGCAAGGAATTCGAGGTTTGGTATCAGCCAATTTATCGGCTCGCGAGTGGCGAGGTCGAGGGTTTCGAGGCGCTGTTGCGGTGGAGGGCTGCGGACGGAAATTTTGTTCCGGCGCAGGATTTTCTTTCTACGGCAGAAGAGACGGGACTGATTGTGCCCATCGGGCAATTTGTGCTGGAACATGCTTGCCGGCAACTCAATCATTGGGCAGAGACGATCCCGGGTGCAAAACCGAGCATCGATGTGAACCTGTCCTCGCGCCAGTTCAGGGACCCGAATCTGCTGCGCGATCTTGCCGGGTTGCTGTCTAACGCAAAGTTCTCTCCGCGACAGTTGCGTCTGGAGATCTCGGAGAACGCGGTGAATCAGGATCCCGAGGGCGCGTTGCCGGTGTTCCAGGGCATTGCTGCTCTCGGAGTCAGCGCCGCGTTGGACAATTTCGGCGCTGGTTTGGCTTCCATGAATCACTTTATCCGGCTGCCGATTGAGCTGGTAAAAGTCGACCGCCGCTTAATTGCCTACCTGCCGATTCCTGGGAAGCAGGCGGCCATCCTGCAAACCATCTTCGATCTTGGCCGCATGCTCGAAGTGCGCATGCTGGCAGAGGGCATCGAGAGCAGGGAACAGCTGGACGCGCTGCTCAAATTGGGTTGCGATCTGGGGCAAGGACACTTGTTTTCTGCGCCAGTGTCGGCAGAGAGGGCGCAGGCGTTACTGGAGAATGGCCGTTGGCGCATTTGAGCTGGGCTTGAATGCTACGATGGCCCCATGCCACGCAGACGCGAGCCGAAAACCCCACCCTCCAGGGCTGCCAAGAGAGTCGATGCGGTCGTTCCCGCGGTGGCCTCCGAGCTGGTGATTCTGACTGGCCTTTCCGGCTCCGGTAAGGCTTCTGCTTTAAAAGCGTTTGAGGATTTAGGCTTTTACGCGGTCGACAACATGCCGCTGGAGTTGATCCCCGCCTTTGCCGACCTGGTGCGGCAATCGGCGGAGATCAATCGCGCAGCGCTGGTGGTGGACGTCCGCGAGGGCCAGCACCTTGACCGTTTTCCAGCGATCCTTCGCCGGGTAAGGAAGGTGCTTTCGACGACGGTGGTGTTTCTGGATGCCTCCGACCCTTCGTTGGTGCGTCGATTTTCTGAAACCAGGCGTCCGCATCCGCTGGGCCGCACAGAAACGGTCATGCGCGCGATCCGTGCGGAGAGAAAACTCCTGGATCCCATTCGCAATCTGGCCGACATCAGCGTCGATACTTCCAGCTACAACGTGCATGAATTGCGCGCCTATATTCTGCAGAAGTTCGAGCGCGGCGGTACGGACAAGAACCTATTGGTCTCCTCCATCAGCTTTGGTTACAAGAACGGGGTACCCCTGGAGGCGGACCTGGTTTTCGACGTGAGGTTCTTGCCCAATCCGCATTTCGTGCCAGAGTTCCGGCACCTGACCGGGCGTCATCCCAAGGTGGCAAAATACATCCGCGAATTCCCCCAAACGGCTGAGTTTCTTGACCGGATCACCCAGTTGCTGCTGTTCCTGCTGCCTCACTATATCGAGGAGGGAAAGAGCTACCTGACGGTGGCCTTTGGCTGCACCGGGGGCCAGCATCGGTCGGTGATGATTGCCGAGGAAGTGCGCAAGCGGCTATCCAAGGAAGGCTACCGGGTAAAGGCCGTCCATCGCGACATGCCCCACTAGAAAGCCGCTCTGCCACCCACGCATAGTCTGGAGGCTGAAACGAGCCCGCCTCCGCTCTACCCTCGCCCTTTTACCCCGCGCGATTACAATAGTTTGATGCATCCCATGCAGCACCGTGGCCCTGGGGTTTCCGCTTGAAGAAGCTGGTACGCCTGTTGGGCTACGTGCGGCCGTATTGGCTCCAGGCGCTTTCCTCTGTCATCCTGATGGCCGGCGTGGGGCTCCTGGATGCTTTCCGGCTGCTGCTGGTAGGACCCATTTTTGACCGGGTGCTCAATCCCAACGCGCCCGACCGCACCATCCCTTTATTCGGCCCCCGCTTTAGCATCAGCCTGCAACAGATCGTTCCCTCCCACTTCCACAACGCCTGGGACATCGTGGCCTTCGCGTTGGTGGCTTCCACGTTACTGAAAGGTATTTGCGACTACTGCGGAACGTACCTGGTGAACTACGCCGGCTTCGGCATGATCACCGACCTGCGGGATGACCTTTACGACGCCATCCTCCGGCGCTCCGTCTCTTTCTTCCAGCAGCACGCCACGGGGACAATCGTATCCACCCTGATCAACGACATCGAGCGGGTGCAATTTGCTATGTCGTCGGTGCTGGCGGAGTTTCTGCAGCAGCTTTTCACCCTGATCTTTACCGCCTGCGTGGTGGTTGTCCTGGGAGGCAAGCTGGCATGGGTTCTGCTGCTCTTCGTGCCCGTGGTGCTGGCTTCCGCGCGCAGGATCGGACGCCAGGTGCGGCAGACCACCCGGAAGGGCCAGGACAAGCTGGCCGAAATACAAAATATCTTGTTCGAGACCATCACCGGGAACCGGATCGTCAAAGCGTTCAACATGGAGCTTTGGGAGATGACGCGCTTCAAGCAGGCGGCCCGCCGGCTGTTTGATGCCAACCTCCGTTCGGTGCGCGCGCAGGCTATCAGTTCGCCGCTCATGGATACCATCGGGGCGGTGGCCATCGCCTTATTGCTATGGGTAGGCCGCAACAACATCCGCAGTCACGCCCTCACCGCGGGTACCTTCTTCGCGTTTATCATCGCCGTGTTCAAGCTGTACGAGCCGGTGCGCAAGTTCGCTCTGTTCTATAACAACTTTCAACAGGCGCTGGGCGCGTCGTCGGAGATTTTTCGCTTCATGGATACCCAGGATGAGGTGCAGGAGAAGGTTGGCGCCCACGTCATCAAAGAATTTTCCCAGGAGATCCGGTTCGAAAATGTCTGCTTCGATTACCGCAACGAAGAGGGCGAACGGCAGGTATTGCGAGAGATCAACCTGGTGGTCCCGCGAGGTGAAGTGGTGGCGCTGGTCGGGCCCAGCGGCGCGGGCAAGTCGACCCTGGTAAACCTGATCCCGCGCTTCTTTGACGTCACCGCCGGGAGCATCCTGATCGACGGACACGACCTGCGGGACGTGAGTCTGGCCTCTCTCCGTTCGCAGATCGGCAACGTGACCCAGGAGACGATTTTGTTCAACGATACGGTGCGCAACAACATCGCTTATGGCGAGGCCGGCATCCCGATGACCAGGGTCATCGCCTCCGCCCAGGCAGCCTTGGCGCACGACTTCATTGAGCGGCTGCCGGAAAAATATGACACGGTGATCGGCGAAAAGGGTTTTCGTCTTTCGGGTGGAGAGCGGCAACGCATTGCCATTGCCCGGGCGCTGCTCAAGGACGCGCCGATTCTCATCCTGGATGAAGCGACTTCTGCGCTGGACTCGGAAAGCGAGTCGCTGGTGCAGATCGCCCTTTCGAACCTGATCGCTGGGCGTACGGTGTTCGTCATCGCCCACCGTCTTTCGACCGTCCGCCGCGCCTCGCGCATCGCCGTCATTGAGGACGGCAGAATCACCGCCATCGGCCCGCATGAAGAGCTGCTGCGTGTGTCTGCCACCTACCAGCGCCTGTACCAGCTGCAATTCATGGATCCGGCGGAATTCCCCGGCAATGTGCTGCCGAAAGAGGCCCTCGAGCCTGCGGAGGTGAAGCTTTGAGTGCTTCCCCGGTGTATTCAATGACCGGTTTTGCCCGGGTCAGCGGCCGGGTCAGCGACCTTCTGTCCTGGAATCTGTCGCTCAAGAGCGTGAATCACCGGTTTCTCGATTTGCACCTGCGCATGCCCGCCGGGGCCGAGTCGCTGGAGATGAGGCTACGCCGCCTGCTGAAGGAAAAAGTGCTGCGTGGGCATCTGGAAGTTACCCTGAATGTGGAACGTGGCCTTCGTCCCAGCGCGCACTTTGACCGCGATCTGCTGCAGGGCTATATCGCTGCTTTCCGGGTTGCCGCGGAGGAGAGCGAGCTGAAGCAGCAGCCCGATCTGAACGCCATCTTCCGCCTGCCCGGCGTGTTGACCGGGGAGACGCGTTTCAGCGAACAGGAAGTGCAGGCCCTGGAGGAAGATGTGGCCGCGCAGATCGATCCCCTGGTGGAGGCGCTGAATCGTATGCGCGCCCAGGAGGGCACCGCCCTTGCGTCGGAGCTGGGCGCCACCATGGAACGCCTGGATCTGGCTGTATCCCAGGTCGCGCACATGCGGCAGGAGGTCCAAAAGGCCTACTTCGAACGGCTTAGCCAGCGTATTTCAACCCTGCTTAACGGCAACGGGGTCATCGACCGGGATCGAATTATGCAGGAAGCCGCCATACTGGCCGAGCGCAGTGACGTTGAGGAAGAGGTCACCCGCCTGCGCACCCACATCCAGCATTTCCACTCACTGCTCAAGGCCGGGGGTGAAATGGGTAAGAAGCTCGATTTTCTGTTGCAGGAGATGAACCGGGAGGCCAATACTTTGCTTTCCAAGACCGGCGGGGTGAGCGGAAACGGGTCGCGAATTACTGATTTGGGCCTTGGAATGAAATCGGAGATCGAAAAAGCCCGCGAACAGGTGCAGAATCTTGAGTAACACTTGTGCGGGACTGCGCTCTTAGCGGACCACTGTATCATCAGGAAAACACTTTGGCGGGAATTCTGTTTATCATCTCGGCTCCTTCCGGCTCTGGTAAATCGACGTTGGTGAACCATCTGCGTTCGCTGCTGACGGGGCTGGAATTCTCCGTGTCCTACACCACCCGCAAGCCACGCGGGACAGAGCGCCCGGATAAGGAATATCACTACATCTCGCCGGCCAGGTTTCAGGAGATGAAGGAGCGGGGAGAATTTCTGGAGTCGGCGGAAGTCTTTGGCAACTACTACGGTACTGCCTGCCAGTCGCTAGCCGACGCCCAGGCGGCAGGCAATGACCTTCTGCTCGATATTGACGTGCAGGGTGCTGTCCAGGTGCGGGAGAGAGTGCCGGATGCGGTCAGCATTTTTGTTCTTCCGCCCAATCCGGAAACCCTGAAGGAGCGCCTGCGCAACCGAAGCATTGCTGAGGGCAAGCTGGACGAGGCCGAGATAGGACGCCGGTTGGCCAAGGCCCGGGGCGAGATCGAAAACTACCGTCAGTACCGCTATATCCTGATTAACGATATCCTTGAGGACGCGGTAGAAGCATTGACCGCCATAGTGATCACGGAAAGGGCCCTGCGCCACGGAGCGCCACCAGACCCTGAGACTGCCCGCATGATGCAGCTCGCCGACAAGTGCCGCCAAGGAAACTCGAGCGACCGTTTGGATCGGGTGCTCTCCTCCTTCGGCCTGCTCGACATGCACGCCACTCGCGCCTGAAAGCCGGCGACGAACTTTCAAGAGGAGGCAAGATGACGCCAGTAAACTCAATCGATAGCAATTTTCGTTATGTGGTCATGGCAGCCCGGCGCGCCCGGCAACTCCAGAACGGCTCCCAGCCGTTGATTGATTCCCGCTCCAATAAGGCCTGCAGGGTAGCCCAGGAAGAGATTGCTGCGGGCAAGGTCAAGGCGGCTGCCCAGCCACTACCAGTGATTGAGCCTGAAATCGTTGGCGAGATAGTTCTGGAACCGCACCTGCCCTCCGACCCAGACGCTTAACTACTGCGAGTGGTTGGGTCTGGCCGGGTACAATCATCGCTATGAAGGTTACGGTTGGTGTTTCTGGGGGCATCGCCGCTTATAAGGCGGCGGAGCTTGTACGTGCCTTGCAGCGCCAGGCGCTGGATGTCCACGTGGTGATGACGGAAGCGGCCCAAAGGTTCATTACCCCGCTCACCTTTGCTTCACTCACCGGCCATAAAGTGATCACCGGGCTTTGGCCTTCGTCTCCCGGCGAGGGCGATCTTGACTCCTCGATAGAGCACATCGGCGAAGCACAGACGACCGCAGCGCTGGTCGTGGCGCCGGCCACTGCCAATGTGTTGGCGAAGTTTGCCCACGGCCTTGCCGACGATTTTCTTACCACCCTGTTTCTGGCTACTCGTGCACCGGTCATTGTTGCTCCGGCGATGAACGTGAATATGTGGGAGCATGCGGCCACGCGCGTCAACATGCAGCTTCTTGAAAGTCGCGGGGTGAGGGTTGTTCCCCCCGATGAAGGACCGTTGGCCTGTGGCATGACCGGGAGCGGCAGGTTGGCCGAGCCGGAGGCGATTGTTGAGGCCGTGCTGGGTCAGCTCCATGGCCGCAATGATCTGGTTGGGGAGACGGTTTTGGTAACTGCTGCGGGAACTAGGGAAGCTATCGACCCGGTTCGTTTTATTGGCAACCGGTCCAGCGGAAAAATGGGATATGCGGTGGCCGAAGAAGCGCAACGCCGCGGAGCGCGTGTGGTGTTGGTGAGTGGTCCCTCGGCGCTTCCTCCGCCGGCCAATGTTGAGTTGGTTTCTGTGGTTAGCGCTGAGGACATGCGGCGCGCTGTTCTCAGCCGCCTCGATCAGACCACGATTATCATCAAAGCCGCCGCGGTTGCCGATTATCGCCCGCGGGTGCTGGCCGAGCAGAAAATGAAGCGGACCGGCCCAATCACGCTCGAGTTCGAGCCGACCGAGGACATTCTGCGCGAGGTAGTGGCGTCAAAGCGGCCGGGTACTCTGGTCATCGGCTTCGCTGCAGAAACGGAAAACCTGATCGAGCACGGCCGCGACAAACTCTTGCGCAAAGGTGCGGATGCGATCGTGTTGAATGATGTTTCAAAGCCGGGTCTGGGCTTTGATTCCGATCGCAATGCAGCGACTTTTTTGACCACTCGGACCTCGATCGAACTGCCCGAGATGACCAAGCATCAGCTCGCGAGTCGTATCCTGGACGAGGTGATGGCTCTGCGCCGGCCGGCGTCGCTGGTTGCTGAGACCGGCCTGGTTTCGAGCAATTCCAAGCTGCAGGATTAGGGCGCAGGAACTGCAGGTTCTTCCACTCTGTTGCGCTCCGGTCCTAATGAACAGACCGTAGGTCCGGAACGAAAAGCTTTGGTGGGCTTCGCCCATCGTTTTCGGCCCACGTACGCTGGTGCGAACATGGGGCACCCCTGTAGATCTGTCGGCCCGCGAAAGGCTTGAGGGCAAGGTCCGTGGTACTCCACATCTCGCGAAAAACGAGCGAGATGTGGGGCACCCGGCGACTGGTGGCGGGGATAGAGGCAAAGCGCGTTCATGCCTCTCTCAACTTGTTACCGACAAGTCATTTGCTCGGGACGACAATTCTTTTCTGCCCGCAAAAGCTTTCGCGGAAGAATTGACCCCTATAGCAGAATTGTCATCCCGACCGGAGCGTAGCGTACTGGAGGGACCTGCGGTTCTTCCGCCGGATGTAATCTAGAGATTCACGATGCCGCTTGATCCGCAACAGCAACAAGCCATCTCCGCGCACATGCAGTATCTGCGCGATCTTGGTATTTACGATTTTTATCGCCGCGATACCGATCTCACGATCGCGGCCGCCCCAGAGGAGCCCCTTATCCCCGTACGTAAGCCTGTCCCTTTGCAGCCCGCTGTTGGCTCTTTCGTTGCTCCGCCCAGCCGCGCCGAAGCGCTGCGCGCGATTCAATTGGAAATCGGCGACTGCACCCGTTGCGCGCTGAGCGCCGGCCGCAACAAAATCGTCTTTGGCGACGGCGATCCCAACGCGCGGCTCATGTTCGTCGGCGAGGGACCAGGGGCAGACGAGGACGCGCAGGGACTGCCCTTCGTCGGCCGGGCAGGCCAACTGCTCAACAACATGATCGCTGCTACCGGCCTCAAGCGGGAGCAGGTCTACATCGCGAATATCGTAAAGTGCAGGCCGCCCCAGAATCGCACGCCCGAACCCGAAGAGGCCAACACCTGTTCCCCGTTTCTCTTCCAGCAAATTGATGTGGTGCGGCCAGAGGTGATCGTGGCCCTGGGTTCGACAGCCGCGACTTATCTATTGGGCGTCAAGTCCTCGCTCAGCGGCCTGCGCGGACGCGTGCATAAATGCCGCGACACGAAGCTGATCGTCACTTATCACCCGGCTTATTTGCTGCGTGATCCGCGGCAGAAAAAAGAAGCCTGGCAGGATCTGAAGCTGGCCATGGCTGAGCTGGGATTGTCCGTTCCATCCCGCTGATGTCCACATTCTGTGACGTTGTGCTGCCGGTGCCGCTTGATCGGGCCTTCACCTACAAGCTCAAGGCTGAGGATGACCCGCCAGTCGGGGGCCGCGTCGTCGTGCCCTTTCGCCAGGAAAAGCTGATTGGTGTCGTCACTCGCTTGCACGATGAGGCGCCGCCGGTCGAAGCACGGCTGATTGAATCGGTGCTTGACCAGGTGCCAATTCTCAACCCCGAGCTGATGGAACTGGCGGCCTGGATTGCGCAATACTACCTGGCGCCGTTGGGGGAAGTGTTGCGCAGCATGCTCCCGCTCATGGCCGAAGTACGTCGCTCGGTCAGTTATCGCATCAGCGAGACCGGGCAAAGCATCCTGTTCGAAGGCGCTCAGCAAGGTTCCTCGCGCCGCTCGCGCCTGACTGCCGACGATCAAAATATTGAGTACGCGGTGTTGAATTATCTCTCCGACGGGCAGCCGGCAAAGAGCGGAACCCTGCGCACTGCCACGGGCGCGACGGCAGAGTTGCTGACCAACATGCTGCGCAAGAAGTGGCTGCTGCGGGAAACCGAAGCCGCACCTCGGGACGCCCGCCGATTGGTACGCTTTGCTGTGCTGGTGGCCGACGTACGGCCGCCCAAGCTGAATGAAAACCAACTGGCGATCCTAGCCGAACTTGCAGGCGCCGGCGGATCCCTTCCCATCCCGGTTCTGCGCCGGTTGGAGGTTCCCTCGAGCACCTTGCAGACGCTGGTAAAACGCGGTTTGGTGAGCATCGAGGAACGGCGGGCAGCGTTTCATCTTTCGGCTGCAGCCGGACCGCAGACGCAGCACGTGCTCAATGCTGAACAGCAAGCGGCGCTCGATAAGATCACCGCGGCGCTCGACGGGGAAAAGTTTGGCGCCTGCCTGTTGCATGGCGTGACCGGTTCGGGCAAGACAGCCGTGTATCTCGCCGCCATGCAGCGCGCGCGGCTTGCCGGCCGCTCGGCCATTCTGTTGGTCCCCGAAATCGGTCTCACGCCCGCTATGGCGGCACAGTTGCACGGCACGTTCGGTGACAGTGTGGCGCTCCTGCACTCCGCGCTCACTCCCGACGAACGGGCGGAGCAGTGGTATCGCATCCGTCGTGGGGAAGCACGGATCGTCGTCGGCACACGCTCGGCGATTTTCGCGCCGGCAGAAAACCTGGGCCTCATCATCGTCGATGAAGAGCATGACCTCTCGTACAAGCAGGAGGAGATTCCCCGCTACCACGCGCGCGACGTTGCGGTTATCCGCGCCAAGATCGTGGGTGCGACGGTCGTTCTGGGTTCGGCGACTCCCTCGCTCGAGTCCTGGCGCAATGCCGAGACGGGCAAGTATGGCTTGATTGAGATGAAGGAACGCGTTAATCAAAGGCCGCTACCGGTGGTGGACCTGGTGGATATGCGGCTCGAGTTCCAGGAGACGGGGCAGGAGAGCATTTTCTCCCGCGTCTTGCTGGAGCGCGCAAAGGCCGCCATCGATCGCGGAGAGCAGGCGATTATTCTGCTTAACCGGCGCGGCTATTCCTTTGCCGTGCTCTGCCGTGCTTGTGGGGAGAAGATGCAGTGCGAGAACTGCGCCATCGCGCTCACTCACCATAAGCCCATTATTCCTGGAGAGACCGTCGCCAGCCCCGCCGGTCAGCGGCTCAAATGCCACTATTGCGGATACGTAAAGACCGTGCCCAAGCGTTGTCCCAAGTGCGAAAGCGAGCACCTGTTCTACCTGGGGGCCGGGTCTCAGCAGGGCGAGGAGCGGCTGCAGGAATTATTTCCCCACGCACGCATCGGCCGCATGGACCGCGACACTGTCCGCAACCGGTTCGATATGGAGCATCTGCTTGCCCGGCTGCACAGCGGGGAAATCAATCTGCTGGTGGGCACGCAGATGATCGCCAAGGGGCACGATATCCATGGGGTCACGTTTGTTGGAGTGGTAGGCGCAGACCATGCGCTTGGTTTGCCGGACTTCCGCGCCGCCGAACGCGTCTTCCAGTTGCTCACCCAGGTCTCGGGCCGTGCCGGCCGCGGTGAGCTGCCGGGCAATGTGCTGGTGCAGAGCTACTACCCGGAGCACTATGCGATCCAGTGTGCGGCGGCCCACGACTTTCGCACCTTTGTGAAGAAGGAGATGCAGTACCGCAAGTGGATGCACTACCCGCCTCACGCGGTACTGGCCAATATCATCGTCCAGAGCCCGCGTCTGGAAGAAGCTGCCGGCTGGGCGGCCAGCCTGGGAAAGTGCTTTGCCGCTATGCCGCTCGATCAGGTCCGCGTGCTGGGACCGGCCAGCGCGCCCATCGTACGGATAAAACGTATCTATCGCTTTCACCTTTTGCTGAAAGCAGCCCAGCGGCAGGCCCTGGCGCGAACGCTACGGGCGGGGCTGGCGCAGGCAGAAGCAATGGGCATACCGCGGCGCAATCTGATCGTCGACGTGGACGCCGTAAACCTGATGTAGAGAACTTTAGCGGAACAGGTCAATCACGCTGGTGCCGACAAACGGCGCTGGTAACAGCGTCAGCAACAGAATGGCGAGTGCTAGCAAACCCAGCCAGCGATAGTTATAGGGCATGAGCGGAAAGTACGGAACATGCGGATGCCGCATGGCCGGCAGAAGCAGGATCACTCCCCACAATACCCATCCAGTCCACAGCGTCACTCCCATAGCCAGCAAGACGATGGGCACGACCCATGTCAAACGCCTATGCCAACGCGGCGAGATGGCGTACAGGATGTGTCCGCCATCGAGTTGTCCTGCGGGGATAAGGTTGAGCGACGTGACGAATAGCCCTACCCAACTGGCGATCAGGATAGGGTGGGGAAGCAACTTATCCACTGAGTGGACACCCAGCATCCGGCCCAGCAGGGTGACGGTCAACGGCCAATGGAACTGGACCAACGCCGGCGGCGTGTCCGGGCCCGCAGGCCGGGAGAGCAGGATGCCCAAAACAGTGGTGGGAATCGCCACCAGGTAGCCAGCGATCGGGCCGGCAATGCCCACTTCGATCAGCGCCCGGCGGGAAGGAATACGAGAGCGGATACGTATCACGGCTCCGGCGGTTCCGCTCAAGGTCGGAGCCGGCAAGACGTAAGGCCAGGATGCGTCGATGCCATGGTGACGGCAGAAGAAGAAGTGCCCTGCCTCGTGCGCCAGCAAAATCCCCAACAACGCCAGGGAAAAGGACCAGCCGCTGGCCAGGGCGGCGGGATGGCTCCAAATCCAACGCAGGGGGAAAAGATCCCCCTCATTCACCAGCGCCGGCTGCCCCAGGCGGAAATTTTGCATGAGCAGGGCGCCGGTGCTGGCGGTGGTGAAAACACTCACGATCAGCAGGCAAAGCGATAGCCAGGCAAACGATCGCGGTGCCGGTGGAGGAAAGTCCGAATGATCGGCAGGGCCCGGAAGAAGCGGATGGTCCGCTGTGGTCGGCATTGCGTTCGAAGCTAGGAATCCAGCAAGTGAAGTTCCTTGCCCGGCTTGAAGCGAACCGCTTTGCCCGGAGTGATATTGACTTCGGCCCCGGTCCGCGGGTTGCGGCCAATGCCCGTCTTGCGCGGGCGGACATTGAATACTCCAAAGCCGCGCAGCTCGATCCGGTCGCCCGAAGCAAGCGCTTTTTTCAGGCTTTCAAAGACCGTGTCGACAGCCGCTTCCGCCTTGTTACGCGGTAGTCCGGTCTTGGCGATCACTTGATGGATGATGTCCTGTTTAATCAAAGCCTTTACCCCGAGGGATGAATGGGAACAACAGGGGCCTGAGCTACGTCCTCATCGTATAGCATCCTACTGTTTTGGTGGATGAAGATTGTCAACCAACCCGGCCTACCGTAAGATGCAGTTTCCAGATGAAGGATTTTTTGTCCCGCATCACCATGCTTAAGGAGTTGCATGTCAATTCAGTCCGACCGGTGGATTCGCGAGCATTCGCAAAAGGGAATGATTGTACCGTTTAGCGAAAAGCAGGTGCGGGAAGGGGTGATCTCCTACGGTCTCTCTTCTTACGGCTACGATCTTCGCGTTTCCGATGAGTTCAAGATCTTCACCAATGTAAATAGCGCTGTTATCGACCCCAAGGCGTTCGACGAGCGTTCTTTTGTCACCGTGACTGCCGAGTCGGTGTTGATTCCGCCCAATTCGTTCGCACTGGCCCGGTCGGTCGAATACTTTAAAATTCCCCGTGACGTACTCACCATCTGTGTAGGCAAATCAACCTATGCCCGATGCGGCATTATCGTGAATGTCACCCCGTTCGAGCCGGAATGGGAAGGATTTGTAACCCTGGAGATCTCAAACACGACGCCTCTGCCGGCCCGGATCTATGCCAATGAGGGACTGTGCCAGATTCTCTTCTTTCGTGGTGAGGAGCCCTGTGAGGTCAGTTACGCTGATCGCAAGGGCAAGTACCAAAAGCAGCAGGGTATCGTACTCCCAAAACTGTGATGGCGGAGCCCGCGAAACTACTTCCCCGCTTACGGGTGGCGCTGCTCGAGCCCGAGCCCATCCGGGTGCAGGGTTTTGTCACCCTCTTCCAGGATCACCCGCGTATCGAGTTCGTGGTTTTTGAGCTGGCCCAGTTCCTGGCCGACCAGGAGTTCAAGTTGGCCCTGATCGGTCTCCACGGAGATAGGCTCCCGCTGCCGCTGGTCGGGACCATCCATGGGTTGCGGCCCGACGTGAAGCTGGTCGTTATGGGCCCGGACGCGGACGATGAGGTCATTCTGCAGGCGATCACCGCCGGGGCCAAGGCGTACCTGGAAGCGAGCGCCAGCCCGCAGCAGGTGGAACAGGCCATCATGATCGTGAACCAGGGGTCCATCTGGGCCCCGCGCCGAGTGCTCTCAATCTTCGTAGATCGCGCGACCAAGCCGTCGCGGTCGGCAGTTCCCTCGTTAGCGCAATTCACCGTCCGCGAAACAGAGGTCCTTAAGCTGCTGGTGGCCGCTCGATCGAATCGCGAGATTGCCCGCACTTTGGGGATAGAGGAACGAACGGTGAAGGCGCACGTGGCCAAGCTCATGCGCAAGGTTGGGGTGGAAAACCGGATCGCGTTGTCCATCTATGCGGTGACAAATTCGATCGTGACCCCAAATCCGGACTGAACCCGCTTACAGTACTTAGGTGCATAGTACCTTAGTGACATTGCCCGGTTACCTTTCATGCTTGAAAGTTACTTTAGAAACAACGCAGATCTGGGGACGGGGCTTCTGATGGCGAGGTTTGCTGTCACCAGCCCCCATTTTTTTCTCCCGCCGCCCGGTCTCTCCGTCGCCTTATTCCTTTGCCTGCTCCAACTTCCAACCTCATTCCTGCATCTCAGCAACACGTCCACCCAGTTTTGAATGTGGCAATACAGAGGCTTTTCATCAGAAGAGCCTCGCCAACGTCAGCGATTCCGGTACCGTGCGGACAGAATGTCCCACTTGGAGATTTGAAAGACCATGAAACAGCTTCTTGCAATATTTTGTGTTGTTGGGATGTCCCTCAGTAGCTTGTCTGCCTTCGCAGCGGAAGACAAGGCGACTCTCGAAGCGCGCATTGAAAGCGCGAAGGATGTCCTGGACGCGATTATGGCGGTCCCCGACAAATCGATTCCCAATCAGATTATGTCCCAGGCCACTTGTGTGGGTGTCATTCCCAGCGTGAAAAAAGGCGCCTTCCTGGTCGGTGCTGAATACGGCCAGGGCGTGGTCACTTGCCGCACCGGTCACGGCTGGAGTGCCCCTGCCTTCATCCGCATCGCGGGCGGAAGTTTCGGTTTCCAGATCGGCGGTCAAGCCACTGACCTGGTGCTGGTAGCGGTCAACGACAAGGGCTTTCAGGACCTGTTGAAGAACAAGTTCAAAATTGGCGGCGACGCCTCAGCGGCTGCCGGGCCAGTAGGGCGAGACTCGCAGGCCGCGACGGATTGGAAACTGAACGCGGAACTGCTCACCTATTCGCGCGCCAAGGGCCTTTTTGCCGGCGTCGACCTGACCGGCGCTGTGGTGGACGAGAATGTAGACGCTACGCGCACGTTTTATAGTGTGCCCTACCCCAGCGCGGAGATCCTCAAGGGTCAAGTGGCCACCCCGCTGGATGCGCGCCCGTTTGTGCGCACGGTGGCCAAGTACTTCACCGAATCGCAGAAGTAGCTGCTTTCACACCTTGTTCGAGCGCTGCCCGGCAATCTTTTGCCGGGCAGTTTTTTGTTTAAACTGACGAGGGAGAGGAACTGCTGTGCAAGCGCATGCGGAGACGACTGGAATTTGCGCTGGTATGGACCCTGGTGAAGCTTCTTGGCTTGCCGCCGAGGAGGGCTGCTCGTGGTTTGGGCGCGCTGGTCGGTCGTGTCGCCCTGCTGCTGACTCCGCGTCTGCGACGCACCGGCGACCGTAATCTTCGCCTGGCCTTCCCCCAGAAGACCGCGGCTGAGCGGCAGCAAATCCTGCGCAAACTGTATCGCAATCTGGGCTGGTTGCTGGCCGAGTTCTGCCAGATGCCGCGCTATACGCCGGAACAGACGCAAAGGTTTATTCGCTACGAGGGCCTGGAACACTACCTGGCGGCTCGCGATCAGGGCAAAGGGGTGCTTATCCTGACCGGCCATCTGGGCGCATGGGAATTGTCGAGCTTTTACCACTCGCTGATGGGATATCCCATGAGCATCGTGATCCGGCGCCTGGACAATCCCCTGGTGGACAACCTGGTGAACCAGATCCGCTGTCTGCATGGCAATCAAGTGCTGCATAAGGACGACTTTGCCCGTGGTCTGCTGGGCTCCATGCGGCGGGGCGAGACCGTCGGCATTTTGATGGATACCAACATGACTCCGCCCCAGGGGGCGTTCGTCGACTTCTTTGGCCATCCGGCTTGCACCGGTTCTGGCCTGGCGCGGGTGGCCATGAAGACCGGAGCAAAGGTGTTGCCCGGGTTCCTGCTGTGGGACGAGGCGACACAGCAATACGTGCTTCGTTTCGGCGCTGGGCTTGATCTGCCGGTCAGCGATGATGCTGAGGCGGACGCCCTTGCCCATACTGCCTTGTTCACCCGGGTGATCGAGGAGTACGTTCGCCAGTACCCAGACCAGTGGCTCTGGGTACATCGACGTTGGAAGACACGTCCGCAGGGCGAAGCCGCCATCTACACTTGATCCATGCCCATCCCTCTCGGTCAATTGGCTGACCAACTCGGTGCCGAAGTCGATCGCGTCCCTTCGGACGTGATGATTCATGGGGTTTCGAGTATTCCGGGTGCGCGCGAGGGATGCCTGGTGTTTGCCGAGGAAGAAACTTCGCTGGCGGCAGCGCTGGCCTCAGCCGCGGCAGCGGTCTTGGTTGGACGAAGCATGGCTTCAACTGGCGCAGATAAGCCTCTGCTGCGGGTTGGGCAACCGCGTCTGGCGTTTGCCCGCGCTGCCGCGCTGTTGCGTGCGCCTCAGCCGGCCGCGGAGATCCATGCGACTGCGGTGCTTGCGCCGGGAGTGGAAATAGGCCGCGGGGTCTCGATCGGGGCTCAGGCCGTGATCGACGAGGGAGCTGCCTTGGGCGAGGCAACCGTCATAGGCAGTGGAGCGGTGATTGGCGCCGGCGTACACATTGGCAGCGATTGCCGCATCTATCCGCGGGTGGTTATCTATCCTGGCGTCACGCTGGGCAATCGAGTCAAGGTGCACGCCGGCGCGGTTCTGGGGGCGGATGGATTCGGCTATGTACGCGATCGGGCGACCGGGGAATACACCCAGTTCCCTCAGCAAGGTACGTTGGTGATTGAGGACGATGTGGAGATCGGCGCCAACACCACCATCGATCGCGGCGCCCTGGACGAAACCCGCATCGGGCGTGGCACCAAGCTGGATAATCTGATTCATATCGGTCACAACTGCAGCATCGGGAGCGACGTGGTGATCGCCGCGCAAACTGGCATCTCAGGTTCCAGTGCAGTGGGGGATGGGGCGATCCTGGGCGGTCAGGTTGGAATGGGCGACCATGCCATGGTTGGACCGGGAGTGATCCTCGGCGGACAAGCGGGGATTCTTCCCAAGAAAAAACTTCTGGGACCGGGAATTGTCTTTTGGGGGACGCCGGCCAAGCCGGTGAGGCAGTACCTGAAGGAATTGGCGCTGCTGGCGCGGCTGAAAAGGGGAGAGTAATGGCCATTGTGGTGGTCGGCGGGCACTCGCGCAGCGTCGGCAAGACGTCGGTCGTGGCCAGTTTGATCGCGCGGCTTCCTCAGCGCAACTGGACGGCTTGCAAGATTACGCAATTCGGTCACGGGTTCTGTAGTGCGAATGGAGAGCCCTGCGATTGCCAGACCGATGAGCACACGATTGCCATCAGCGCCGAGCGGGATCCCGATACCGGGACCGACAGCGCCCGCTTCCTCGCCGCCGGGGCCGTGCGTTCGCTGTGGGTACGCACCCGCATCGGCAATCTGGCGGAGGCCATGCCGCGCATTCGCCGGGAGATCGAGGCGGCTGAGAATATTATTTTCGAGTCCAACAGCGTGATGCGTTTTTTGCGTCCTGATCTGTATTTAACAGTTCTGGACCATGGCACGGCTGACTTCAAAGAGTCGGCGCGCCTGTTTTTGGATCGAGCCGACGCGGTGCTAGTGCGTGATTCCGGCAAAGACCTTACGCCGCAGTGGAGCCAGGTTTCATTGAAGCTGGTGGCGGGCAAGCCACGTTTCCTGATCGCGCCGCCTGGTCTGGTTGGAGACGATCTGATCGCGTTTGTGGAACAGCGGTTGGCGACCGTAGCTACTGCAGATCCCTCCACTGCGCTCCTTCGGAGCTCCGGTCGGGATGACAAGGGTAGGCTGGTGACTCACCGTTAATTCAGTGACTGGGATGGCAAGATTCGTCGCGCAAGTCCCCGCGCTGCCCATCCCAACGACCAGATCTCAAGGCGAGTAACGGCCAATTCCGAGGAGAAACCCAGGTCTCAAAATCGAGACTTGGGCCACCCACGGTTGTCTGGAAGTCGGAATTTTTCGAGGGAGCGGATCGCAGGGATCCGCTGTTGTTACTTCAAGGGGAACGGTTCGGGTTTGAGAGAACCGTCGCGTTGCTTGAGCAGGATCTGTACTTTGTTTTCGGCGGTGTCCAGTTCTTGCTTGCACTGCGCCGATAAACGCATACCTTCCTCAAACATTTTGATCGAATCTTCCAGCGGTAAATCACCACGCTCAAGCTGCGCGACAATCCCTTCCAGCTGTTTCAGCGATTCCTCAAACGTTGCCAACGCCCGCCCCCACCACTTCTAAAATCTCCACCGCGCAGGAATAACGTCCAAACGGCGCGCTTACTTGGACTCCCTGAATCATCGGGCGCGCCGCTGCCAGCATCTCGCGGGCGATTTCAATTCCTTCCGCACGCGCCCGCTCGGGGGTGTCGGCCTTCTGCATGCGCAGTATGATCTCGTCCGGCATCGAGACGCGCAAATCGTTCTTCATGAACTCCGCATTGCGCAGGCTGGTCAGCGGCCAGATGCCCGCAATGACCGGAATGCGAAACTCTTCAATGCGCTTGAGGAACGCCTCCAGCAGCTTTAAGTCGAAGACTGGCTGGGTGATCGCATATTCCGCCCCCGCCTCGACCTTGTAAGCGAAGCGGCGAATCTCGTTGTCCATGTCCGGCAGCCCGGGATTGGCGGCCACGCCGATGGTCACGCCGGCGGAGACCCCGACAGGATTGCTGCCCAGATCCAACCCGTGGTTCAAACGGCGGACAATGTTCACCAGTCCAATTGCATCGACATCAAACACTGCCGTAGCATCCGGATAATTGCCCAGCTTAGGCGGATCGCCCGTCAGGCAGAGAATATTCTTCAGCCCGATCGAAGAGGCGCCCAACAGGTCCGACTGAATACTGAGCAGGTTCCGGTCGCGACAGGTGTAGTGCAGCAACGTCTCCATGCCAGTCCGCTGAAGCTGGATGCACAGACTCTGCGCACTCATGCGCGGCGCAGCACGAGACAGGTCCGGAACGTTGATGATGTGGACCCCGTTTTTCAACAGCATGCGCGCGCCTTCGAGCTCGCGTTCGCAAGTAATGCCCTTGGGTGGGACCATCTCCACCATGGTGACAAAAGTCCCGCTGTCAATCAGCCGGCCAAGACCAGATCGCTCGGCCAGAGGCGCCGGCTCGATCTCAGAGGCGGCCGGGATGTGTTTCACTCCAGGATGAGGGACTTCCTGTGCGCCCATGGCGCGCAGGGAAGACTTCATCGAGCGAATGTGGCTGGGAGTAGTGCCGCAGCAGCCGCCCACAAATTGCACCCCGGCCTTGACCAATTTGCGAGCAAAGCTGGCCATGTACTCCGGGGAGCAGAGATAAATATTCCGCCCATCCACCTCGCGCGGCATGCCGGCGTTGGGCATGGCAATCAAGGGAAGATCGGTGGCGCCCACCATGCACTCAATTGCGGTAAGCACAGTCGCCGGGCCGACGCTGCAGTTGCAACCAATCGCATCCGCCCCCCACTCAGTCAATTTGACAGCGGCTGTTTCCGGGGATGAGCCGTCCAGACAGTTGGCATCCTCATCGACGGTGACCATCACCAGCACCGGCAGCCGAGGGGCCACGGATCGGGCGGCAAGGATAGCCTGCTCTGCCTCATTCAAGGCGGAGACGGTTTCGATCACCAGCATATCGACGCCGCCCTCGGCGAGACCGCGAATTTGCTCCGCAAACGCTGTGCGCGCCTCCTCCAGGCTGGTCTTGCCCAACGGCTCCAGACGAACGCCGAGGGGACCGACGGCGCCTGCAACCCAGGCCTTTGCACTTTGCTTGTCGGCTCGCTGGTTCACAGCCTTGCGCGCCAGTTCGGCTCCAGCCCGGTTGATTTCAAACACCTTGTCGGCGAAGCCATAGCGCTGCAAACGCAGGGCATTGGCGCCAAAGGTGTTGGTTTCAATGATCTCCGCGCCCGCCTGCAGGTATTCCTCGTGAACGTTGCGTACCAGCTCCGGCTGCGAGAGATTCAATTCGTCGTAGCACCGGTTGATAAAGATGCCGCGAGCGTACAGGCTGGTGCCCATGGCCCCGTCGCAGAGCACATTACGCGTCCCGAAGATCTCCCTGAGCCGATTCGTCATAACGTAGGTCTAATTATGCTAAGCCACCCGAAGCGCGAATGCCAATTGCCCCTTTGTTATACTTGGCCTTTCCCGCTTGTCCGCCGCGTGGTGATTTTGGTGAGGTCTTAGTTGAAGAAAAGAAGTCTCGGGTCGTTCTGTGCCCATTCTGCGCTAGCTAGTTTTGTATTCGTCGTTCTGGCCGGATGTGGTCAGAGCTATTACTTTGGCGGCCGGGCTTTGCCCCCCAGCGGAATTCTCAATCGCGTGTTGATTGCCGTGCAAAATCCCGGTCCGCTGACCAAGGGAAGCCTGCAAATCGTCGATGCCTTCTACGATATCCGGCACAGCTTTAACGACAAGGTGGCCTCCTTCTCCATTGCTGGATACTCGGGAGCCGATCCGATCACCATCCAAAATATGCCGGAGGAGCAGGCAGGCGCGGTTTATGGGGCGGGCGACGGCAGCTACGCTTTGTTGAATTACGCAAGTGAGAAGCAAAACACCACCGTCAGCTTGCCCGGCGCTTCCTCGAGTGTCTATATTTCCCGCGACCAGAGGTACGTTTTCGCTGCCAACCAGACCGCCCATACGCTCACCGTGCAGGACCGTGTTCTTGGTACCAGCTATGGGTTGAACGTGCCCAATGTCTATCGCGTTTCCACTAATCCCAGTGGCTCGGCAGCATTGGTCTTCGTCCAGGACAGCAATTTGGTCTACAGCGTTTACAAGCTGCAGACCAATCAGAAGACGCCGACGAATGCAGTGGATTGCGAACCGCAAAATCTGCCCGTGTATTGCGTGCTGCCGGTGCCGGGCACGTTTGACCGGCCCACCAAGGCCGTCTTTTCTCCCGATGGCACCACGGCATGGGTGCTCAATTGCGGTCCGGAGTGCGGGGGCAAGCAGGCCAGCGTGAGTTTTCTGCCGGTTGCGGGGATCATCATCCAGAGTGGCGCCCCGGTACCGCCGGGGGCTCCGACTGCAGTCACGGCGACGGTGCCCGTTCCCGGCGGGACGACAGACGCCATCGCCAATGGCAATTTGCTGTACCTGGCAGGTCAGCAGCTGCAACCCGATGGGTTCTTCGCCGGCTTTCTCTCGATCCTTGATACCAATGCGAAGGCAGTCACCGGTGCCTACTCCATCGCCGACGGAACCCATTTGAAGATGCTGTTCGCGGACGACAATACGCTCTGGATCGGGTCGCAACTCTGCACCCAGGGCGAGCGTTATCACCAGGGCGCCACGACCAATCTGGGCTGTCTCACCATGTTTAATACGTCCAGTAACTCGGTAACCATGATTGACTCTTATAAGGGTGACGCAACCGGCATCGCTGCCGTGACCACTCTGCACAAGGTCTATACCGCCGAGGGCGGGCAGGTGTACATCTACAACACGACGACTGGTGCATCCATGGACAACTCGCAGGTGACGGTGGTGGGTACGGCTTACGACGTGGCCTACATGGATGCCCCCAGTGATGACGACAACACCACCTATTGATGTCCTTGCGATCGCTGCCCACCGGGACGATGTGGAGCAGACCTGCGGCGGAACGCTGTTGCGCATGCATTCGCTGCGGCTGCGCACGGCCATTCTCGACCTGACGCAGGGCGAAGCCGGTACCCGCGGTTCTGCCGACGAGCGGGCCGCCGAAGCAGCAGAAGCAGGGCGTATTCTCTGTGTTTCGTGGCGAGGAGCGCTCGACATTCCCGACGGCCGGGTGGAAAACACCTGGGAAAACCGCATCAAGATTGTTCGTAAGCTACGCGAACTGCGGCCTCGGGTGGTCATCCTGCCCTACTGGCAGGGACGCCATCCTGACCACTACAACAGTGGGACCTTAGGGTATGAGGCTTGCTTTCTTTCCGGCTTGGCGAAGATTGACACTGGCGAACCGCCTTTCCGGCCCTTCAAGATCGTCTATGCCAGCCTTTATGCGGATGTTCGGCCGAGTTTTGTGGTCGACATCACCTCGTTCATCGATGAGCGTTTTCGCGCATTGCTCGCCTATCGCTCGCAATATGCCGATCAGCCGTCCGGCGAAGGTCTCTTTGTGCCCCATGACGAGATCCGCGAACGGACTTTCTCCGTGGCGCGGCACTACGGCCTTCTGGGCGGGGTTCGCTATGCGGAACCATTCGTGCAAAAGGAAGTTGGGCTGGTGGATGACCTGACGCTGCTTCCGGTCTCATCGATCTAACGCCACAGTCGGCTCAAGAAGAAACATGCGCGGACGAACACCCACCTACTTGAAGTCGGGGGTGGGCGCGCACCTTTGTGGATCACTCGGCTAGCATGGAAGACATGCAGCAGACTTGGGACGCGTCTCTCTACGCAGGCAACGGCCGCTTCGTGGCAGTGCTTGCCGAATCGCTGGTTGAGGCGCTGCAGCCCCGCGCAGGCGAACGCGTCCTGGACCTGGGGTGCGGCGATGGCTTTCTCACCCAGCGTATCGGCGAATCAGGAGCCGCGGTGGTCGGTGTCGATAGCTCACCGCAGATGATTGCAGCGGCCAAAGAACGGGGTGTGGACGCCCGCCTCATCAACGGGGAAGCCTTGCCATTTCAGGGCGAATTCGATGCAGTTTTTTCCAACGCCGCCTTGCACTGGATGAGCGATCACGACGCCGTTCTCGCGGGGGTCTACCGGGCGCTGAAGCCAGGCGGCCGCTTTGTGGCCGAATGCGGAGGTCTGGGAAATATCGCCGCGATTCGTGTCGCCCTGCTGGCGGTCCTGACGGCCCGAGGAATCCCCCCTGACCAGATCGAGAACAATAAATTTTTCAGCCCCGCCGAGTATCGTGCAAGGCTGGAAAGGCAGGGCTTCCTGGTGGAGGAAATTGCCCTTAATCCGCGTCCGACTCCACTCGAGTCAGGGATGGCTCCCTGGCTTGCCACCTTCCGCCGTAGTGTGCTCGAAGTGTTGCCTGAAGCGGAGCGGGCGGGAGCGGTAGAACAGATCGTGGCCTTGCTTAAACCTGTTCTAAGCGACCAACAGGGACACTGGAGCGCTGACTACGTGCGACTCCGTTTTCTGGCGCGCCGGCCGTAATGGTCGCCGCAGCCGGACCGAGCGCCGGTAGATAAACGAAGACAGCCGCTCCTGGATAGGCTGGATCGGTGCTGTTGGTGAGCTCGATTTTGCCCCCGTGCTTCTCCACGATTCCGCGGCTGACCCAAAGGCCAAGGCCGGTGCCCAGTTCCCCTTTCGTAGTAAAGAAGGGTTTAAAGAGCTTGGCTTGAACACTCTCTGGAACTCCGGGTCCGCTGTCGCTAATGGTCACCATTGCGCCCGGGCGGGTATCCGCAGGCAGCTCGGACTCGAGCAGTACCTGCACCCGTCCACGGGGACCCGCCGCTTCCGCCGCATTCGTAATCAGGTTCGTGAACACCTGCCGGAGTTCTCCAGGAAATCCCTGAATGAAAGCGTCCTCTTCCAGTTTCCGGTCTACGGTGACGAACTGGTCCTTGAGCTGCCGATCGAGCAGCAACAGCACACTCTGCAGCAGCTCGCGCATATTTACTTCAACCGGCGCCTTGGGCTCGCGGTATAGGCCGAGCATGGCGCGGCTGATCTGCAGCGTGCGATTCAACTCCTGCTGCGCCATGGCCAGATATCGCTGCTGCAGGGCGCCGTCTGTCTCCTTCTCCATCAGGTAATGCAAGTTGGCCACGGAGTCGAGCGGGTTATGAATTTCGTGCGCAATGCTGGCGGACAGGCGCCCCGCCACCGCCAGTTTCTCGTGCGCCATCAGGGCCGCTTCCCGCTTGCGAACATCGGTCACATCGCGAAACACCAGCACCACACCGGCTACTTTCCCTCTGGCGTCGCGAATCGGGGCGGCGCTTTGATCGATCAGATATTCGTCGTCGTCTTTCGCTAGTAGCAGGGCATGATTTTTTGCGCCTGGGTCGTCCGTCTCTTCGCCTGGATTCTTCACCGGCTCGCGTGTTTCCTCGTCGACCGTGCGAAAGACGGTTTCAAGGCGCCTGCCTTTGGCATCTTCGAGTGTCCACCCGGTGAGCCGCTGAGCCACGGGGTTCATGAGCTCTATGCGGCCCTGCTGGTTGCAGGCAATCAAGCCATCGCCCACCGATTCGAGCGTGGTCTGCAGCCACTGCCGGCTTTCCACCAGCTCATCCGCGCGTTCATGCGCTTCTTCGAGCGAAGTGCGGAAGGCAGCCGAGACCTTTTTCATGTTTCTTTGCGTGTAGATTCCGAGGACGATTCCAACCCCAATCGACGACGCGATCAACACCGTCATCAGCGTACGAACCTGGGAATTAGTGGACTCCACCTCCTCGTCGCGGCGGTGGACCTCAACCTGGGTCATTGCGCCTAATTGAGTGCGGAGAGCGGCCATACGTTGGGCGCCGTTGAGATCCAGCCCCGTATCACCGAAGAGTTTTCCAGCACGCAAGTTGTCCAACGCCCGGCCGGCAAACCCCATCCAGAGCTCATGGCTGTCGCGTACCTGGCGTAACCGCCTTAGCTGGTCGGGATCCTCGCGGACCAGAAGCAGCAGGCGGTCAAGGGTTGCATGCAGTTGACCTTCCGCATTCTGGTACGGCTCGAGCGTCGTCGGATCGCGGGTGAGCTGGTATCCCCTGAGCCCGGTTTCCTGGTCAACCACCAGCCGCTCCAACTCGTTCAATTGAGCGGTAATGCGGTCGGTATGGTCGATGCGGCGCTGTTCCCGCAGCGTGCGCTGGATCTGCCAAGCCAGCACCAGGGCGAGGAGTAGCAGCAGGACCAGCGGGAGGAGAACGGTAGTGATCAAAATCTGCCGGAACTGGTGGAGATTCACCGCGAGCCCCCTCGACCCTCAGGGGCATTGGTGTGCAACAGGTCCTTCAATTTGTCGACCAGCGTGAACGCGCCGTCTCCTTTCGTGGCGGAGACGCTGACCACCCGCATAACCTCTTCGGGAAGGGCCACATAGGCCGAAAGCATCAGGATGGGGATATCGGGGCGACGCTCGCGGAGGATCGCGGCCACCTTGCCTCCGTCCATCCCCGGCATCGCATAATCCAGCACCACGGCGTCGATCTGCTCGGTATCAAAGACGGATATGCCGCTTTGGCCGTCCTTGGCCGTCAGGACGGTGAATCCCTCGCGTTCGAGAACCATCTTGCGGATCTCCAGGCCGAGATCTTCATCGTCGATGCACAATATGACTGGACGTGACACGGGTACCGTCCTTGACCTAGGCCGCGACATCGCAGCCAACCAAAAGCTTACTCTAAGCCTGCCTTAAAGGTACCCGGTGTATGGCAGTTCGGAACTTGCTCTTTGGGGGGATGTCGCGATTTCGCCAGCATGTCCAAGGATTCACGGTAGTTTTGCATTCTTATGCCCCGTATGGGGTACGCTAAACGCATCCGCGCAGGGCGTGGCCGTATCTTGAGAGGCCCGAACGTGGGGGAGAGAGACAGTTGAGTCAAACCATATGCGTCCTGGAAGATGATCCGGATATTTCTCGCCTGGTACAGCATCATCTGGAAGCCGCCGGTTTCGGGGTACGCCTCTATAGCACTCCCACCAACCTCGTACCTGATTCGGAACGCCAGGCGCCGGTTTTGTTTCTGTTGGATATTATGGTTCCCGGCGGAGACGGGCTGGACGTATGCCGGCGGCTGCGCAGCAATCCTGCCCTCAGTACCGTACCGATTATCTTTCTGACCGCCCGGGCCGGCGAGAATGACCGGGTTTTGGGCCTGGAGCTGGGTGCGGACGATTACATCACCAAGCCATTTGCCACCCGCGAGCTGGTTGCCAGGGTGAAGGCGGTTTTGCGCCGCTTTGAACGGCCTACCGCCCCGTCGATCATTTCCTTCGAAGAAGTCGTGATCGACGCCAGCGCAATGCAATTGAAGGTACGTGGAGAGCTGACGACCACCACGGCGACGGAGTTTCGGTTGCTGGACTATCTTGCCCGGCATCCGGGCCGGGTATTCAGTCGCGACCACCTGTTGGATGCCGTCTGGGGCGATGCCCGCTTCGTGACTCCCCGGTCGGTGGATGTGTATGTGCGGCGCATCCGTGAGAAAATCGAAACCGATCCTGAGAGTCCACGCTACCTCAAGACCGTGCGGGGCGCGGGCTATCGTTTTGAGGTGCCCCGGCTGGCGGAAGAACCTCGCAAAACAGCCTCCTAGGTTCGCCGGGGGCGGTGGCTTCCCCCCGGAACTAAAACACCCTCTGTAGCCCCTGAGGGAGCAGCTCTCCTATGACCGAGAATGGCCACGTAACGGGCAGGGTCTTCACCAAGCTATTCTTCGCGTTCGTGGTCGTGCTTTTCCTGGGCATGGCGGTTCTGGACGTCTCGCTCCGCCAGGTGATGGAGCGGTCGCTGCGTGCTCAGTCAGAGGAATCCCTGGCCAGCGAAGCCCGGTTGGTGGCAGCGCAGATAAGCGCCCACCCCGAAGTGGGCTCCTTGCAACAGGCCGTCCGTCAGGATGCCATCGCCGCCGGCGCAGATGTAGCTGTTTTCGATGCCCAGGGCCGCCTGATTGCTTCCTCACAAGACCACGCGCAAACCGAATCTGAGGTGCCCCCCGAAATCACCGCTGTGCTCGATCAACATGAGCCCGTGGGCCGTGGTCGCCGTGAAGGGGCGGTTTATATCGCTGTCCCGGCAGGCTCGATGGTAGTGCGGTTAGCGGCGTATTCGCCGGCCGACCTTCCTGCCCCCGTGCATGTACTGCGCCGCGGAATTGTGCTGGCATCGCTGCTCTCGCTTCTAGTGGCAACCTTGTTGGCGGCCCTGCTGGCGCAGCGGGCGGCCAAGCGTCTGTCCCGGATCGTGGTTTTTGCCAATCGTATCGCTGCCGGCGATCTGACGGCACGGGTAGAGGAAGGCAATCTGGATGAGATTTCCGCCGTCGCTCACGCGCTCGACGTCACCGCGAGCCGCCTGGAGCAGAGCTTCCACGCCCTGGAAAGCAGTCGCAGCGAGCTCACGGCGCTGCTCGACAGCATGCAGGAGGCGGTTATCGCGATCAATCCGCAGGGACAGGTGAGCTGGTGCAATGCGGTCATGCAACGCATCGCGATCAGCCCGATTCAGTCAGGGCGTGCCCTGGTGCATTCCATTCGCGATCCCGAGGTTCTTTCTTCGGTGGCGGCGGCCCTGACCCAACGTCAGGCCAGCCGGCGGCGAGCCACCTCCGTCTCGCCGGGAAAAATCTTTGAGGTCAACGCGGCCCCCATGCCCGGTGGTGGCGCTGTTGCCGTGCTCCACGACGTATCAGAGAAGGAGCGCTCGGAGACGACCCGGCGGGATTTCGTGGCCAACGTCTCTCACGAACTGCGCACGCCGCTTACCTGCATTACCGGCTATGTCGAGACCCTGTTGGATGACAGGGGCCTGAGCAGTCAGACGCGTGAGTTTCTGCAGATCATTCTCAAGAACGCGTCGCGTATGAATCGCCTGACCGAAGATCTGCTGGCTTTGGCGAGCGTGGAATCCGGTGATTACAAGCTGAATCTCGAAAGAGTTCCAGCGTCCACCCTGGTGGAAGAAGCGGTCGGATCTCTGGCCGGGCTGGTTCTCGATTCCGCGCTCACGCTCGAGTTGGGAGAAGCCACCGACGAGCCCGTCATGGCCGATTTGGACGCACTGAGCCAGGTCTTCGGCAACTTGATTGAGAATGCGATGAAGTATGGCAAGGCTGGGGGACGCATACGGGTGGGGGCGCGCAAGCAGGATGGGTTGATCGAATTTTATGTCCAGGATTTCGGTCCCGGCATCGCCTATGAGCATTTGCCCCGCATCTTTGAGCGCTTCTACCGAGTGGATAAGGCTCGGTCACGCGAATCGGGCGGGACGGGCCTTGGCTTGGCGATCGCCAAGCACATCGTGCACGCCCACGGTGGGGATATTCGCTGCGAGAGCGAATTGGGGTTTGGCGCGACTTTTCTTTTCCGTCTGCCGCTGGTGGCTGCGGCGGGCCCCCGCGCCAGTTTCGGCTTCTCCCGTGCAAACCGTTGAAAAGTAGAGCCTTTAAGGGATTTGGTTTGGGGCTTTTCTCGTCATATTCACGGTCCTGTAAAGAGCCATTCACTTGCATCCCAGAGAATCAGGGCTACTTTTCTGAGGTGGAACGTGCGAAAGACGATCTGGTTGTTAGCTGTTGCCATGAGTGCAACGGTCTGCGCGGGGCACGCGCAAAAACTGAATGGAGCGGGAGCGACCTTTCCCTATCCTGTTTATTCCAAATGGTTTAGCGAGTACATGGCCTCCCATCCTGGAGTCCAGATCAATTACCAGTCGATCGGCAGCGGCGGGGGCATTCGGCAGGTTACGGCGGGCACGGTCGATTTTGGCGCCAGCGACGTCACCATGACGGATGAACAGTTGGCCGCCTCAAAAATAAAGATTCAGGCGATTCCTACTGTGCTGGGAGCCGTGGTCCCGATCTTCAACATTGACGGCGTCAGTGACTTGCGGATAGGGCCGGACGTTCTGGCCGATATCTACCTGGGCAAGATCTCCAAGTGGGATGACGCCCGCATCGCTAAAGACAATCCAGGCGTCAAGCTGCCGTCTGTGGACATCTTTGTCGTGCACCGCTCTGACGGCAGCGGCACCAGTTTCATCTTTACCGACTATTTGTCCAAGGTCAGCAAAGATTGGGCAAGCGGCCCAGGCAAGGGTGCAGCACCGAGCTGGCCCCGGGGAATTGGCGCCAAGGGCAACGAGGGTGTGGCCGGCTTCGTTCGCCAGTCACCAGGCGCGATCGGATATGTTGAGCTGATCTACGCCTTGCAAAACAAGATCCCCTACGCCTACGTGAAGAGCGCGGGCGGAAGCTGGGTGAAGGCATCCATTGAAGGGGTGTCGGAAGCGGCAGCAAGCGTCAAGAGCATGCCGGCCGATTATCGGGTCTCTGTCACCAACGCGCCCGGAAATGCGTACCCGATCTCCAGCTTTACCTGGCTGCTCATTCCAAATCCTGCCAAGGATGCTAACAATGGCAAAGTCCTGATCGATTTCCTCAAGTGGATGCTGCAGCATCAGAACGACGTCAGCTCGCTCTACTATGCGCCACTGCCTGCGTCGGTAGCGCAGAAGGTCAGCGCTACCATCAACACCCTGAAGTAGCGAATCGCAGGCATCAGGCACACACCCTCGCGGTGTGTGCCTGATGTTATTCTGACCCCGGGAAAGTTTTCCTCGAACCGGATCCGCGCGCCACAATCTTTTTCATTTCAAAAGGTTTGTGCCGTACCCCCTTTAACCTGAAATTCACTAAAGCCCGCTACGGTATGAGTGGTGAAATCAGATACTCAGGTGCCGCGAGTGGCTGGCCAGGCTGACGTGACCCAGCGAACAGAAAGCAGTTCGTCTCCGGGCGCGGAGCCGACACTCTCTCCCGTCCGTGCGTATCTTCTGAACTGCGGCAGCTCCTCGCTCGCCGACCGTGCCTTCAGCGCCCTGATGCTGGTGTGTGCGCTCAGCATCTTTGCCATTGTTCTGTTAATCCTGGTCGAGCTCATTTCCGGTTCGAAGCTCACGATTCAGAAATTCGGCATCTCGTTCTTCTTCGGATCCGCCTGGGATCCGATCAATGGCAATTTCGGTGCGCTGCCGTTCATCTACGGCACCGTGGTGTCGTCGATCCTGGCGCTTATTATTGCCGTGCCCCTGGCCGTAGGCGTCGCCATCTTCCTCACCGAAATGTGCCCCGCCTGGCTGCGCGGATTCCTGGCCTTTTTTACCGAGTTGCTGGCCGCCATCCCCAGCGTCGTGTATGGTCTGTGGGCGATTTTTGTGCTGATTCCGCTGCTCCGCCAATACCTGAATCCGTTCCTGATCAAAACCCTGGGTTGGTCCGGAATCTTCGCCGGGCCTAATTATGGAATCGGGATGTTTGCCGCCGGCGTGATTCTCTCCATCATGATTCTGCCTATCATCTCGTCGCTCACTCGCGAAGTTATGTCGGCGGTCCCCCATGCGCAGCGGGAAGCAGTGCTGGCCCTGGGAGCCACGCGCTGGGAGATGATCCGCATGGGTGTGTTGCGCAACGCGCGCATCGGTATTGTCGGCGCAGTAATTCTTGGTCTGGGCCGCGCCCTCGGCGAAACCATGGCGGTCACCATGGTGATTGGCAACCGGCCGGAAATTGCGCGCTCTTTGCTGGCCCCGGCCTACAGCATGGCCAGTGTCATCGCCAATGAGTTCAGCGAAGCCTCTGACGAACTTTACTTGAGCGCCCTTATTGAAATCGGGCTGGCGCTGTTTATTGTCACCATCATTGTGAACGCGCTGGCCCGGGTTTTGGTCTGGGCGGTAACTCGCGGCGCGCCGGTCAGGGGCACCTAGCGAATGGCTTCCACCACCGCCATGCCGCCCCCGCTGCGCGCGCGGGCTTCGAACCGGCTTTTCCGCGTCGTCATGAACCATCTGGCGACGGCCGCTGCGATAGGGAGCACCATCCTGGTGATGGCGCCCCTCATTGCCATCTTCGCCTATCTCCTCTTCAAAGGCGCCAGTTCGCTCAATCTTGCTTTTTTCACCCAGGTGCCGAAACCGGTGGGCGAGATTGGCGGTGGGATGGCCAATTCCATCCTGGGATCTGGCATTCTGCTGGCCATCGCCAGTCTCATGGGCGTGCCCATCGGCATTGCAGGCGGCATCTACATCGCGGAGTTTGGCCGCAACAAGCGCCTGGCCAACATGGTCAGGTTTACTGCGGATGTGCTCAACGGTGTGCCTTCGATCGTCATGGGCATCGCCATTTACACCTTGATCGTAGTGCCGCAGAAGCATTTCTCCGCCCTTGCCGGCGGCGTAGCGCTGGGCATCATGATGATTCCGACCATCACTCGTACCACCGAGGAGATGTTATTGATGGTGCCTCTCAATGTCCGTGAGGCCGCCCTGGGACTCGGTGTACCCAACTGGCGTTCGGTGCTTTCCATCACTCTGCGAACCGCATCGCCCGGCGTCATTACCGGCTGCATGTTGGCATTTGCACGGGTCGCCGGAGAAACGGCGCCGCTGCTCTTTACCGCATTCGGCAATCAGTTCTGGAGCACCAGTGTGAATCAGCCGATCGCGGCTCTTCCGCTGCAGATTTTCGTGTATGCGCTTTCTCCTTATGACGAATGGCATCGGCTGGCCTGGGCGGGCGCACTGGTGCTGATCGTGCTGATTGTCGTATCCGTCGCTCTCGTACGTTACGTAGCAGGCCGCGGAGTTCTGAAAGGGGCAAGCTAGTGGGTGTAGAAATCGATGTGTCTGATCTGAATGCCTGGTATGGTACCAACCATACCCTTCAGAGCATCAGCTTGAAAATTCCTGCCAACCACGCCACGGCTCTTATCGGCCCTTCCGGTTGCGGTAAATCCACGTTCGTTCGCTGCTTGAACCGCATGCACGAGACAAACCCCATCGGCCGGGTCACCGGCACTGTGCGCGTCGGTCCGACGGATATCTACGCTCAAGCCTCACCGGTGGAGATTCGCCGCCGCATCGGCATGGTCTTTCAGCGGCCGAACCCGTTCCCCACCATGTCGATCTACGACAATGTGGCTTCAGGGTTGCGTCTGAACGGATTCCGTAATCGCAAAATTCTTGACGAAGTTGTCGAGCGCTCACTGCAGCAGGCCGCTCTGTGGGATGAGGTGAAGAGCGACCTTAAAAAGAAATCGGGAGCCAGCCTGTCGGGTGGTCAGCAACAGCGGCTTTGCATTGCCCGGGCGTTGGCGGTGGATCCGGAAGTGATGTTGATGGATGAGCCTGCCTCGGCGCTTGATCCGGTATCGACAGCGAAAATCGAGGATCTGATTTTTCAGCTTAAGTCCCAGTACACTATTGTGATTGTGACTCACAACATGCAGCAGGCCGCGCGCGTTGCTGAGAATACCGGGTTCTTCCTGAATGGCAAGTTGGTGGAGTTCGACGCCACTCATAAGATCTTTACCAATCCTACCGATAAACGTACTGAGGATTACATCACGGGTAGGTTTGGATGACGCGGATTCGTTTTCACCGGAAACTCGACGATTTAAAAGAGCGGCTGTTGGTCATGGCGGGCATGGCGGAGCAAGCGATCCAGCGCGCGGTCGAAGCGTACCGGGTGCGCGATCTCTCTCTCTGCGACCTGGTGGTGCGCAGCGAGATTTCCATCAACAGCTTCGAACGCGAGATTGACCAGATGGCGCTTGATTTGTTGGCGATGGAGCAGCCGATGGCCATCGATCTGCGCTTTATCCTGGCGGTGATCAAGATCAATGCGGACCTGGAACGTGTAGGGGATCAGGCGGTGAGCATAAGCGACCGGGTACGTGACCTGCAGGCCTTCGCGGTGGTGGATCTGCCGGTGGACATCCCGCGCATGGCCTCCCTCGCTTCGGCCATGGTGCGTAAGGCCTTGCAAGGGTTCATCGAGGCCGATGCCGAGATGGCCACTTCTGTGCTGACCATGGACGACAGTGTGGACAAGCTGAACGACGCTGCGTTCTTTGCGCTCTCTAACTTGATCAAGGAGCAGCCTCACTACACACCACAGGCGCTGCATGCTCTGATGATCGCCCGCAATCTGGAGCGGGTTGGGGACCACGCGACCAACATCGCGGAAGACGTCATTTTCTGGGTGCGCGGCGCCGATGTTCGCCACCACCTGAGCACTTAAAGACTCGATCGTGGAATGAACGCTGTTGTGGAACCTCTTCCAGCAAGTAACTCTCCCCTGGAAGAGCTGTTCTACCTTGTCATCACGACTGGAGTATCGATGAGCCTGCGGCCCGTCTAAGAAAATGGCGCGGACGCTAAGTGGGTGTTCCGGCTAGACCTATCTGCGAGGAGAAACCCAGGTCTCAAAAGCGAGACCTGGGCCACCCACTCAAAGACTTGATTGGCAAGTGAAGAGCGGAATGAATGGCGGTTTGGGATCTCGTCCAGCAGCTACTGTCCATGGAAGCGCGGCCCTCCCCTTTGTCATCTCGACCGAAGCGTACCTGGATTTCCTACTTCGCGCTGCCAGCGACGACCACGTGTGCGGCTCTCGCTAAAGAGAGCCGCATGCAGATCATGAAAGCCACGGGTCTACACAGGAAATCCGGGGGAGCGAAGTGGAGAGATCTCTGTGTGGATGCTCTTTCTTGGAAATGTTTTTCTTCCGCACGCCGCTCAGAAATGGTTCATAGCTTAACGCAGATAACTTTGCTCCTTCTCTAAACTAAAGCCATGTCCCTTCTACAGGTAATTGTCCTGGCCGTAGTGCAAGGTCTGGCCGAACTTCTTCCCGTTTCAAGCTCTGCGCATGTGGTCGTGGCTGAGAAGCTTATGGGGCTTGATCCTTCGTCCCCGCAAATGACCCTGCTTCTTGTCATGCTGCATACCGGGACCATGTTTGCAGTCATCGCCTTCTTCTGGAAGACGTGGAAAAATGCATACTTTTCGAGCACCGATGCGTTCAAGCGTTTCGCCGTTCTCGTGCTCTGGGCAACAGTGCTTACCGGTATCGTGGGAGAAGCGCTCAAAAAGATAATCGAAAAGACTTTATTCCGCGGCGCACCGAAGGCGGAAATCGAGCAGCTTTTTAGCCATCTTGAACTGGTCGCGCCTGCCCTCGCCGCTGCTGGAATACTGATCCTCATCGCTGGCTTGCTTGAGAAACGGCAAAAGGCCAGTGCTTCCTCAGAAGCGAGAGATTCACTAACCTTCTCCCAAGCGGGCTGGATGGGCGCCGTACAGGGACTGGCGCTCGCCCTTTCGAGGTTTCTCCCGATCTGGCTCGACCATTTCCACTGGCATGTTGGTGGGCGCAACCAAGGAGCGTGCGGAGCGTTTCAGCTTCGCTTTGGCAGTGATACTGACTCCGGCAGTGGTAGGACTAGAGGCGTTGCGGCTTCAAAAGGCGTCCCATGCTGCTCGGCTAGCGGGTGCTCCCATTGATCTGAGAGCGTCCTTGGTGTTCAGCGTGCTGGGAATGGGATTTTCTTTCCTGGCAGGGCTGATAGCGCTCAAATGGCTAAGCAGTTGGCTGGAGAGCGGCCGTTGGTATTTGTTTGGGATCTACTGCCTACTCGCTTCGGGTTGTGTCTATTACCTCCACGCGAGGGGCTTCTAGCGTTTAACTCGTCGGAGGCGGCTCATATCCGAAATTTGCCTCAATGGCGGCTGCAATACCTAGCACTCGCTCGTCTTCAAACGGACGCCCTGCAATCTGCACCCCTATAGGCAAACCTTCCGGCGACCGACCTACCGGCACAACCGCTGCGGGGGCACCGAGCAAATTGAACCACTGCGTGTAACGCATCGCGTCCAGGTACTCGACTCGCTGCCCATCGACAACCCAGGAACGCTCTCCGGGGCGAAACGCCGGAATGGCACAGACCGGACAGAGAAGAATGGGAAACTTCTCCATCTCGGCTAACAGTCTTCGGCGCACGTGATCGCAATCCATCCAGGCCGAAAGCAGTTCCTGCGCGGAGAGCGGCGGCTCGCGATGAGCAATGGAGAGAAAATCAACAAATGTGGGGCTCAGCTGCGATACCCGTCCCTGCACCAGCGGCTCGAGGAGCATGGCCCCACCGCGGACAAAAAACTTCCACCATAACTGTCGCGCTTCTTCGAGCGCCTGCGGTCGAAACGGGTGCACATTGAAACCCTGGATTTCAAGCGCACGCGCCGCGTCTCGTACCGCCTGGCGGATCTCCGGAGTGACCGGCCCGTCCTCTTCAAAGAACGCAATCGGTATGCGCTTTAAATCTTCCATCGACTCATTTTTAAGTCCGATCGGCGGACTTACCGGGTCGAGGGCATCTTGTCCGGAAAGAGTAATGAAGAGCAGGGTGACGTCGCGTACGGTGCGTGCCATGGGTCCGATGGCGCCAAGAATCGCAAAGGGCCCGTCGCAAGCAGGCAAGTGACCGCGACCGGGAATACGCCCAGGTGTGGGCTTAAGCGAGCATATGCCGGTAAAGTGGGCGGGCTCGCGAACCGAGCCGCCACTATCGCTGCCCAGTCCCGCGGCGGAAAGGCCTGCTGACACCGCTGCCGATTCTCCGCCGCTCGATCCGCCTGCGGTGCGCTCCAGGTCCCAAGGATTGGCTGTGCGCCCGTAGAGCCGGTTGTCAGTTTCGTAGGCCATTAAGAATTCAGGACAGTTGGTGGTTCCCAGGATCACCCCTCCAGCGCTCTTAAGGCGATCAACTACAGTTGCGTTTTCGCGGGGTTTGTTCCCCCGGTGCAAAAGACTCCCAATCTCGCAGCGGTATCCGGCAGTCGCGATCGATGACTTGATGGTCATGGGCAAACCGAAGAGCGGGCCGCTCGGGTTCTCGAGTGTACGCGCCTGCGCACGTACCCGCTCGGCATCAAAATCAACCAGCGCGTTTAGCTGCGGATTCAGGCGTTCGATCTGCTGGATGTATTCATCAGCCAGCTCGAGCGGAGAAATTTGCCCTCGCCGTAACATCGACAATAGCTCGACCGCGGGCAATACCGTGAGGCCGGTCATTGAGCAGGTGATGGAGCCGTGTATTTGTAGTCGAATCCGTAGTGCTGGGCAGCACGGGCGGAGTCAAACCGGTCGTTCCACTCCAGCTCATAACGCATTCGCTGGTCATCCAGCGGGTAATGCTCGTTGGCGGGATAGGGATACGTGCTCATGCCGTGGAACGGCATGTCGGCAACCGTGAAAGGACTCGCTTCATAGAAATCCATGTCCTTCACAAAGCCATTCGCATAAAAGAAGTAATCACGCTTCCACCCCGCCGCCAACGGAGGGAGCGAAGCGGTGCTGAACTCCACATCCATGTCTTCGCCCGTGCCGAAGATCACGAACGATTCATCCACCGACTTCAGCAAGGGCGTGACTTCTCCATATCTCGTATAGCTGCCGCGGGAGCGCGTGAAGGGCCCGGTCTGGCTCATGTGCTGATAGTTATAGGTGAGATCGCCCGGTGTTTTGCCATCGATCTGTTCGGGATACCCGCGAAAAGCCAGATGCGCGGAAGCCAGCGGCAACTCTGTCTTGCGTATGAGCTGCGGCGCCTCCGGACCATTATCGATCAAAGCCTGATCCCAGTAGATCTGGAGATTGGTGACCAGGCGAATGCGTCGCGTGCCGGGTGGTAACTTGCCCGTGAGATCGACGACGATGGTGCGCGGCAGGCCGGCAGGGAAACCCATATCGTCGATGACCCGCTTCCAGCTGCCGTCTGCCAACTGCGCTTCTACATAGGGCGCCATGGGTTCAAGGCCCGCCTGCCATGCGGCATACATAGAGCTGGCAGAAAAATATTCGATGAAGCCGTGCAGCAGCAAACGCAGCGGATTCGCAGTCGACCACTCACCGAGGTCAAGGGTAAGCGTGTGCTGGTTGGCAAATCCGGCAAAGGAAAGATTGGTGAAGTCGCGCACGTAGTTGTGATCGCGTTCACGCAGCAACTCGCTTACGTCGCGGCCTTTGTCATCCCACGCTCCGGCCACAGGACGCGCAGCTGTACTGATAACCGGGCTTCCGGAAGCAAAAGGAGCCTGGTTGAGAAAGCGTTCGTTAGGGTAGACTTCGGTGCCCACGGGATGATCGATGGCCAGCAGGCGAACCTGGTCAATATAATTGACCTCTTCCATCGGTTCCCCAAAGCGCAGGCTGAGCAATCCTCCACGCGGACGCAGCTGCGAACCTTCCACCTTGATCCATTCATCGGGATCAGCATTGTTCTTTGCGGTGGGCGAAACCCAGTGTCCAATGACTGCGGCGCCAATCACATCCGAGATAAATTCATATTTGGAACCATTCCAGGCAAACAGGGTAGGGCAGGAGCTTCCCCGCCGGTCAAGCTCCGTAATGTTGAGCTGATTTTTCGTGCCTATCTCTGTTTCATCCTGAGGAACACCGGTAGGCCACAGGATGCGCACCAGGTCGGCGTGCTCTGCGCTGCCAATGCCGGCAAGAATTTGTTGCGCCCCCTGGCTGAGATAGCCGGATGCTCCGGCGACCTCAAATTTTTGCCAAACGCCATCAGCAAAGACCTCTACCTTGGCGCCGATGCCTGACTTGTTATCGGCGACGCCTTTCATGGCGATCAGCAAAGAGTGATTCCGATTGCCGCCCTCATTATGCAGCAGCATTGGATTGCCGTCCGGCTGGGTGACGATCAGATCCGCAGCGCCATCACCATCCACGTCAGCGGCGATCAAGGCGCGCGGCGCAGCCAGCTTTACCTGGTCAAGCTTCACCTTCGTGGTCACGTCTTCAAAGCCCGCGGGCCCCAGGTTGCGCAGAGCACGTAGCTCTGGTCCCTGCGGCGTTTCAACCGCCGCGACCAGGTCAAGCCAGCCGTCATTGTCGATATCAATCGCGGTCAGCCCCCAACCCGCGGTCGCGTTCTCTATCGGTAAGGGCACGCGTTCAAAGCGCTTGCCCTGCACATTGCGCCACAGCGTGATCCCCGGGCTGCCGGCATGGGTGAGCGCCACATCCATCCATCCATCTTTGTTGAAGTCCAGCACCACTGCGCCTACCGTGGGGGACAAGCCCGTTTCGGCAAAAAGCGGCGAAGACTTGAACAGGCCTTCGCGGGGATTGGCAAAGAAGGTGGGAGCCTGCCCCGAACCCGTTACCAGCAGATCCACCGCACGATCGTTGTTTAGATCGGAGAGGGTTGCTGCCACAGTCGCGCCTTCGCCGCCCAGGCCTGCTTGCTCTGTCCAGTTGGTAAAGGTACCGTTGCCGTTATTGCGCCACAGCACATTCGGTTTGGATCCTGCGGCGGAGGCCTCGCCGGTTACAAAAAGATCAAGGTCGCCGTCGTGATCGTAATCGACGAAGGTGATGCCTGCGGGATGGTTGGCTGGCTGCACTCCGGTAGTGGAAGTCACGTCGGTAAATTTGCCACCACCATGGTTTTTGAACAGCAGCACGCGGTCGCTCATGGCTACTGCGACATCCGGGAGCCCGTCGTTATCGAAGTCCCCTACGGTGCAGGAAACGCCGGTGCCGCTGGCTACGAGACCTGTCTGGGCGCTCGGTACAAGGGTAAAGCTGCCGCTTCCGGATTGCGCGTAGGTGCGGATGGCATCTGGGCCTGAGCCCATGACCAGCAGATAAGCGTGTTCGCCTGCGGGCGTGATCAGGCATGCTCCTCCGCGCGGCCGATCCCCTTGTTTGGCGGCGGTTGTTGCCAGGGCGCCGATGGTTTGCGGAGTAAAGGTGACCGGAATCATCGGGCCCACTTGCGGATTCAGGTTCAGCGCATCTTGTACCCGCGAATAGTGGCCCTCATCCCCATAAGTGTGGGCGAGCGGAAAGCCGATCTTCTCCTGGTTCAGGGTTTCGAAGCGATGGAAAGCAGTGGTGGCTTCCTCTCGCTTGCCCAGGCGCTGCAACACTTTCGCCAGCCCGAACTGGGCAGAGGCATGAATAGGATTTATTCGTAGCGCAGTCTGAAACTCTGCCAGGGCCTGGTCAGGTTGGTGTAGTTCCAGCAGAACGGACCCAAGGAAATAATGAGTGTCGGCATCCTCCGGATCAAGCGCTGCTACCTTTTGAAAGCTTTCCAGGGCCTGAGGATACTGCGCCTCAATGCGGTACAGGATTCCCATCGCGTACCAGACATGGGGGTCCTTTGGATTCCTGGCTGCGGCTTGCTCCAGCGCTTCCTTGGCCTCCGGAATCTTCTGCAGGTAAACCAGGGCGATGCCGCGGTTTACCTCAGCCTGGACCAGCGCTGGGTCTAACTTGTATGCCTCGGCGAACTTGGCCGCGGCCTTGTCGAGCAACTGTTGATTCATCAGTGCCGTGCCCAGGTTGTTCGCTTTGGCAGCTTCCGCTCGCTGGGAAGCTTGAACATCGGAATTCGCAGGTACTGCGATTAATAGGAGGGCGACAAATATAATTGCTGGGAGACGCATTCTGCTCCGGCTGAAATGACTGGATAAGCCATCCTCGACTATAGAACATGCAGGATGGCTTGGAAATGGCCGCCTGAATGCCGGATAGAAATCGATTTAGGCGCGTCGCCAAATTAGCTAACAGCTTTCATCCTGCAGCAGCCGGCCCAGGGTATGGCAGACTTCGTCGATCGCCGAGGCCTCGATTTGATTAAAAAACGGGAGCGCAATGGTGCGCGATGCCTCCACCTCCGTCACCGGTAAGTGAGACGACGTTCGCCACGCAGCGTAACTCGGCTGCAGGTGTATGGGGGCGAAGTACCGGCCGGAAGCAATGCCGGCAGCGGCCAAACCCTCGATGATCGCATCCCGCTTGTCGGCCGAACGCACGCGCACTACGTAGACAAACCAACTGATCCGGCCGGCAGGCGACGCAAGAGCCGGCAGAATCAGACCTGCGTACGGCTGCAGACGCTGGTCATAGGCGGACGCGACCGCTTCTCGCTTACACAGAATATTTTTGAGACGCGCCATCTGCGCCAGCCCCAACGCGCAATTGATTTCCGAGATGCGGTAGTTATAGCCAAGCTCAGTGTGTTGAAACCAATCATCGGTGGGATACCGGCCCTGGTTACGCAGAGCGCGGATGCGCCCTGCCAGCATCGGATCTGCCGTGACCACGACGCCTCCTTCTCCAGTGGTGATCTGCTTGTTGGGATAAAAGGCGAAAACACCCACTCGGCCCATGGAACCTGCCTTACAGCCACGGTATTCGGCTCCGATGGCTTCGCAGGCATCCTCGATCACCAACAGGCCGCGCCGTTCGGAGATCTTCAGAATGGAATCCATGTCTGCCGGACGGCCAAAGGTATGGGGCACCAGAATGGCCCGCGTCCGCAGTGTGATCGCCTCTTCGATTCTGCCTGGATCGATGTTCAGTGTTTCCGGATCGATATCGACGAAGACGGGTACCGCGCGCTCATAGCGAATGACATTTGCGGCAGCGATGAAAGTAAACGATGGAACAATCACCTCGTCACCTTCCCCGATGTCGAGCGCGCGCACGCACAGGTGCAATCCGGCGGTTCCCGAACTGACTGCAACCGCGTGAGGCAGCGAAACGGAATCCGCGACCGCGGCTTCAAACTGTTCCGTCACCGGACCGAGGCTGAGCCTTGGAGTGCGCAGAACCTGGACCACTGCCTCGATCTCCGATTCAGTAATGTCCGGAGCAGATAAGGGAATCCTCATGCGCGTACGATCTGGTCTTCGGTGGAGACAGCCCGCTTGACGATCAGATCCTCGGTGAGAGGCGTACTCGTGAGCACCTGGACAATCTTTTCCGCTGCGTGGCCATCACCATAAGGATTGGTCATGCCTGCCAACGATTCACGAAACGAGGGGCTCGCGGCCTCAGCAATTTTTGCTCGAATGGCCGGCACCTCCGGCTCGGCATCCAGAATATTTCGTGCCCGCTCCCGGCCCTTTTGCCGAAACCCGATATTCACTACCGGAAGGGAGAAGGAGGCGGCCTCCATAATGCCACTGCTGGAGTTACCAATAAGGACAGCAACCTCGCGCAAAAGACTCCAATAGGTCACCGGGTCAAGATTCACAAAAAGCCGCGCGTCTCTCCTGGTAGCGAGGAAGCTCTTCGTCCTCTCGAGCAGGGCGTGGTTGCCTGCGTCCGAGTTGGGGTAACAAAAGAATATGGGTGCGCTGATTTCACCCAAAGCAGCAAACAGCGTATCGGCTTCCTGGGTTGTATCGCGCAACAGGGTCACCGGGTGGTAGGCCGCCAAATACGGTGGGGTCCGCAGGTCAACCTGCAATTTCTCCTCGAGTTCCTGACGGCTAAGTAAGCGGCTCCGTCGCAGATGGTCGAGCGAAGGGGCGCCGGCGCGATGTACCCTCCAGGGCTCCTCGCCCATCGCGATCACCCGTGCACGCGCACCTTCGGTCGAAGTAAAGTGAACGTGGCTCATCTTGGTAAGTGCGTTTCTCACCGCATCGTCGATGGCTCCCTCACTTATCTCACCGCCCTCAATATGGGCGACGGGGATTCGCAGGGTAAGAGCAACTGCAGCGGGAGCAAGCATTTCATAGCGATCGGCGATCAGCAGGAGCAGGTCAGGCCGCATCTGCGCCAGCAGATCGGCGAGCGAAAGCACGGCAAGCCCCAGCGTTTTCGCCATGCCCACATCAGTGTCTGAACTGAGCAGGCATTCCAGCCGCGCTGCGATGGGGAATCCGTCCTTCTCGATCTCTCGTACTGTCTCGCCAAACTGAGGGGAGAGATGCGCTCCCAGAACGATGAGCTTCAACTCGACATCCGGGTGCTGCGACAGCTCGTGCAAGGGCCAATAGAGATGACTGTAGTCGGCGCGTGAAGTCGTGACCACGGCGATGGTTCGCTTCATATGCCAGTCTCCGCCGCCAGCGCAGCTTTTATCATCGTGCTCGGCTGGTACTCGGGGAGCGCACGCATCACGGCAGCTAGCAACCGTTGCAGCGAGCGTTCCCGGTAGGCTTGCTGCAACTGCTGCAAAATCTCGTCCAGAGCCTGGGCCGGAATGGCAGGGCTGGCAACAGAGCGGAGTGGCGAGTCTGGTGAAGCCGCATACGATTCGCGGCTAGAGAGCAGCGCTTCGCACATCTTGTCGCCAGGCCGCAATTGAGTGAAGATAATGCCCGGCTCGCGGCCAGTCGAAGCTTCTGCAATGAGAAACTCCGCCACCGCCCGCACCAGCACGGGCTCGCCCAACTCGGGCACCAGGATACCTTGCGAATTCTCCATCGACGCTGCGATCAAAAGCAGCGTGACCGCATCTTCCCGGGTGACAAAGTATCGCCGAACATCGGGATCGGTCACGGTTACCGGTCCTCCGGCTTCGATCTGCTTGCGAAAGAGCGGCACGATGCTGCCGGCAGAACCGAAGACATTCCCCAGCCGGATAGATTTCATGCGAGTGCCCATGCCCATTCTGGCTAGCAGGATGAGTTCGGCGAGCCGCTTCGAGGCTCCCATCATGCTGACCGGCTCCACGGCCTTGTCGGTGGAGACCAGAATCAGCTGCTCTGTCCCTTGGTCGAGAGCGGCCCGCGTCAAGAAGTTGGTCCCCATCGCATTGTTCTCGATCGCCGCGAAAGGATTCTGCTCCATCATAGGGACGTGCTTGAAAGCGGCAGCGTGATAAATCAGTTCTGGCCGAAAGCGGCGGAATATTTCCGCCAGCAGGATGGGATCGGAGACGCTGCCCAAAATATAGTTAACTGATACAGGCAAACGCCGCAGAGCTAACTCCAACTCATAGAGGTTGCGCTCCGCAGCCTCCAGTAGCACGATACGCTCGGGCTTAAACTCTGCGACCGCGCGGGTCAGAGCCGAGCCGATCCAGCCACCAGCGCCAGTGATAAGCACTCGCTTCCCGGCCAACCAAGGCTCCACCTGTGCCCGATCGAGGAACAACGGCGGCCGATGAAGAAAGCTTTCCCAGGAGCCCTCCCTGGAGGATCGTGCACTGGTGGAAATATTCTCCTCTCTGATTGGCATACTTTCATTATGGAGCAGAGGCTCCTCTGCGCCCGAGACCACCCCAAGCCATTCGCCCGCATCTTTCTATACAGCACCCGCGCGGAACATTCGCGGTTTCAAGGAGCGCTGGATGGGGAGGGGCGCGGGTTTTCGCGATTTCCTCCGCTCGCCGTCGGCCAAGGAGAATCGCAGCAACCGACGGACTCTTCCCACTTCCAGCCACAAGGTTGACCTCTCGAATTTCGGGGAGGTGAGGAAATCGGGGCCGGCAACCAATGCCGGCCTTTTCCTTGCGCGCCTCTCTCATTCCCTTCCTGGTTCGTGAAGAGCACATGGAAAATCGATCAAGTGATGACCCTGCTGAACAAGAAATCAGAGCTTCTCGGTATTTCTGAGAAGTCTCTCGACACTGCCACGTAGCATGACTTGGCGTCATTTGTCGCTTTTGTGGTGTGGAAGCCTCCAGTACGCTCTGCCTTGTAGGCATCGATTTCCAATAGACAGCAGTCAGCTGTCAAAACCCTGTTAGGCGATCGTCAATCCCTACCTTATGCGTTTTCCGTTTGCGTAGGAGGAGCTGCGATGCTGCCAAGAAGGGTAATTCCGTTTGCTCATCCAAGTGAGAAAGTTTCCCCGGGCGCGCCTCGGCCCCCACTCGTGCAGGTCGGGCGTGATCGGGAACTCCTGCGTCTGCGGGCCAAAATCATTCATTCTGCCGGCTATACCGTCCATTCCATCTTTCCGGACGAAGCGACAGCAACAGTTCGCAAGGTAAGTGGCGGCAGGGTCTGGGTTTTTTGCCATACGCTCGAGTTCTATGAGCTTGCGCTGTTGGCAGTCGCCATCCGCCACAGCTGCCCTGCGGATAAGCTGCTTAGGCTGACCGGCCTGAACGACATTCAACAGCCTCAAGGACTATTTGACGAATTGCTGGACTCGGTTCGGGGCGTGGATGAACTGCTGCAGGTGGTCGGCCGCCTGGCGAAGCAATCAGCGCTCGGCCACTAGCTTTATCCCGCCGCGTAGGAAGGGCTTCGCTCCCCGTAGCCTTGCTCGCCCTCCGGTCCGGCCAGAGGTAACACAATAGAGAACGTCGTTCCATGGGTCGCCGCTTTGAGCGAGCTGCGCCAATGGATTTGGCCGCCGTGTTTTTCCACGATCGTTTTGCAAATCCATAAGCCCAGTCCGTTGCCCGCATCTGCTTTATCACTCTGGAAAGCCTCAAAGAGGCGAGCTTGAATCGCCGGCGGGATACCCCGGCCGTTGTCTGCCACTGTCAGGCGCGCATTTTCGTGCGAAGTTTTCAGCCGGACGCAGAGCGTGCCTCCTGGGGGCAATGCTTCTGCCGCGTTCCGTACCAGGTTCGAAACCATTTGAAGAAAGTCGCCAGGATACACCGAACCAAGCAGCATGTCCGGCATCTCTTTGCGTAGCTGAATTTGCTTCTCCTCCAGCAGGCCCGCGTGGTAACGCAACGCCGTATCCATCAGCGGAACCAGATCCTTCATCTGGGTTCGGGGAGTGTCTCGGAAGAACGAAAGCGTTTGCCGGGCAATGTATTGTATGCGGACCAGTTGCTCTTCAATCTGTGCAGCGTGCGCTCGAACCAGTTCAGGACGGTCCGCGTCTTTGGCAATCAGGTAAACCAGGTCAGCAATAGCCTGAGAAGGATTGTTGATCTCGTGCATCACCGAAGCCGCAAGCCGGCCAGCCATCGCCAGCTTTTCTGACCGCCGCAGCGCAGTCTCAAGACGACGCGTACGCTCGTCTCCGGGCGGATCGCGATGCGGAGAGCTTGGTTTCATCATCATAATGGGCCTTTTTTGCTGCACACTAGTGGGAAGGGCCCATCGCCTGCCGGGTTGCCGCGCGCACCTGAAAATGGTCCCTAATGTAACAGCTAATGGCACTTCCCTTTTTCACGTCGTGATGACTGGCTTTGCCCCAGTGAACAAAACCTACCTCTTTCCGGAAGATTTCCCACTTTTAGCCTTTTGCCGCTGATCTTTCTTTGCAGGTTTTCCATTCACCCCGTCCGGCGTGCCCGCCATGCTCCCTATCTCGTTCATCACGCTGAGAACCACTCCATCAATTCGGTTATCCATGGTTCGGTAGGGCACAATGCGTAGGACGCACCACTTTCCATCGTTGTCCTGAACATGCAATTCCTGTGACTGGACCTGCTGAATCACATCCAACATATTCTGCTCCAGGCTCCCCATATCCAGCTTCAGCCTCAGCCTCGGCATGGGCCGGCCGATGTCGCTTGGGGTTAAACCGAGCATCGCCGCTGCCTGTGGCGTGTAACGGCGAACGCTCAAGTCGCCGCCCACCATGACAATCGGCAAGCTGACACTATAAAGCAGATTCGTCAGGTCGTTGTTGAGCTGGGTGAGCAGCTCGTTGCGGTGTTGCATCTCCTCGTTGACCGTATGTAATTCTTCGTTGGCTGACTCCAGTTCTTCTTTCGAAGTCTGCAACTCTTCGTTGGTACTTTGCAGTTCCTCGTTGCCCGATTGGATCTCTTCGTTGGCCGACTGCAGCTCCTCGTTGGTGCCTTCCTGTGACTCGATGATCGACTGCAGATATTCCCGCGTGGCCGCGAGTTCCTGCCGCAACTGAACGATCTGTTGTCCCAGCAAAGAATGCTCGCCGCCGTGCGCCGGGTCCAGAATCAGCTCGGCGGCTGGCATCGGCGTAAGGCCGGTGGTGGCTGATCCGTTTTCAGCTGCCGTCTCGCTTTCAAAAACGATCAGAAAACTATACTGCGTCTGGGTCGGAACCTTAAACGGAATCACACGGATCGCTACCGTTTTTATCTGCTCGTCTTCTACCCGAACGTTCTGTCTTCTCGCTTCAAAGCCCTGCTTGCGTGCCTCGTCGATGGCGCCCTGCAGTTCAAACAGCAAGCCCGGGCGAGCCATTTTGAGCAGGTTGAGACTGGCTTTTCCCGAAGGTAACTCGAGAAAAGAGGCAGTGCGGCCGCGGGTCTGCAGAATCTCCAGGTGCTCGTTGATAAGTACGGCAGGGGGTACGTACCTGGCCAGCAGCAGCCGGTCCGCCTCTCGTTGCAATTCCATTGGTATCTTGGTCGTTTCCTGAGGCTTAGGCGGCGTGATTGCTTGCGGCCCACTGCCTGGCTGTTCTTGCTTGCCCACAGAAAAGCCAAAGGCAACCGGGGATGACACCAACCGCTTACGGAAGATTTTCTGTTTTTTGTCGGTCATTTCGAATAGCTCCGAACCCGCGCCCAGAAGGCCTTCTGTACTTCCCAGCATTAAAAACCCGGTGGGATTCAATGCGTAGTGAAAAATCGGAATTACCCTCTTCTGCAGGGATTGACTCAGGTAAATCATCACATTTCGGCAACTTACCAGATCCATGCGGGAAAAAGGCGGATCATTGAATACGTTCTGAGTGGAAAAAATGCAGAGATCGCGAATTGCCTTCCTGATCTGGTAGCCACCGTCAGCTTTGTAGAAGAACCGTCGCAGCCGCGCCGGGGTTACGTCGGCTTCGATATTCTCTTTATATACCCCCGCCCTGGCCGTCTGGATAGCGCGCTCGCTCAGGTCGGTTCCAAACACCTGAATGGCAATATCTGCTCGTTCTTCTCCCAGAAACTCGACCAGTGACATAGCGTGGGAGTACGTTTCTTCTCCCGTCGAGCATCCTGGGGCCCAGATGCGTACCGGTCCAGATGCGGAGGTTCGCGCCTGAAAAATTGCCGGATACACAACTTGCCTCAGGGCCGCGAAAGCCTCCGGGTTGCGAAAGAAGCTGGTCACATTGATCAGCAGATCATGGTAGAGGGCGTCCACCTCGGCGGGCTCGCGATGCAGCAAGGCGCCGTAATCTGATAATTTGTCCATCTTGTGCAGAGCCATGCGACGTTGAACGCGACGCGCGATGGTAGGCGATTTATACCCCGTGAAATCCACCGTCGTAGAGCGGCGCAGCAGCCGGAAAATGGATTCCATTTCGCTGTCGTCATGCACGTGATGGCCGTCAGGGGAGACAGCATCGGCAATGTAAGGGTGTTTTCGAATGCGCGCGATTTCCTTAGCTATTTGTGCAGGGGGCAGGATGAAATCAACGCAACCTGAGGCAATGGCGCTTGCCGGCATGCCATCGTACTTGGCGGAGCTGGGCTCCTGGGCAAACGTGATGCCGGCTTCACCCTTGATCGCAGACAGCCCAAGGGTTCCGTCGGAAGCGGTTCCCGAAAGAATAACCCCGATAGCGTCGCTCCCGTGACCGACCGCCAGCGAGCGGAAAAAAGTATCGATGGTGGTATTTGCTGATCTGTGTGGCTCCCGGTCTCGCAGTTGCAGAACCCAGTGTTCGATCGTCATTTCACAATTTGGGGGAATGACGTAAACGTGATCCGGCTCTACACGCATGCCATCTTGCACCTGCACCACGGGCATGGGTGTGGTCCGGGCGAGGATTTCAGTCAACTTGCTCTCCCGCGCGGGATCAAGGTGCAGCACCACTACATAGGCCATGCCGAGGTGGGATGGTACCTCCCTGAAAAAGCTGCTGGCTGCCTCCAGGCCTCCGGCAGAGGCGCCAATGCCCACCACTGGCAAACGACGAGAGGCTTCCGACGCCAAGCCCGGAGCGCCGCTGCTGCCGGAGGCAGACTTTTTGGCTGACATGATGCTCCCTCAGATGCTTAGCCCACTAGCCCCGCAGCCGCTTCTCTTGCTTGAGAGGATACTCCTCCTTCGGCAAGGGCTTGGACGGGAATCCCCAAACAGATCTTAGATCTCTCTCTGAGACGCTACCGTGGAACGCGTGACGCTCACCATAGAAGGAGGCGCACACAATTCATGAACGCTACCAGTCCCGAAAACGAAATCCTGGCTGGTGGTGGAGTTGTCCGAAATCAGCAGCATCTGGTCGAGAGAACTGTGGCTCTTCCATGCGCAGCTGACTTTAAGACGACCCGCAGGGTGAAGTTCTTAAGAACTTAAGCGATCCGCTCGGACGGGAGGATATTGGTGTTCGGCAGCAGATCTGGGATGGTTTTCAGTTCCGTGGCCAGCGATTCCGCAGGTCTGGCATACTCTCTCAAGCTGAAATCCTGCAGGCTTTGAACCGTAAGGAGCTCGCACCGCTCAGTCAGCATACGGATAGAGTGGCTTATTTGTTCGGTTAGCTCCTGATTGGCCATTCTCAGTTCGCGCGCCGTGCGAATGCCCTCTCGCAGGGTAGTACGCGCCGACCGGGATGACTGGGTCGTCTGGGCCTCGTTCTTTTTGAGTGCGCGCGCCGAGAAACGGGTCGCCAGCCACGCATCTACATCACCCCGGTAAAGGACAACCGCACTTTTTTGTAACGCTCCGTTGGGCCGGCGGACTGGGAGCCCAAGATGGCGTTCCCAGCGCTGTACTGTGCGCACTCCCTTGCCTAGATACCTGGCTATGTCTTTCCAGGACGACAGTACCGTGGAATCCTCTGAGACATTCATCTGATTCTCCCCCAGTTGAACACATTATAGACCTCAGAATTTTGGCTTAAAGCGGGCGAAGCCGCCACCTGAGTTAATGGCTTGGACCCCTCTGCCAAAACTCAAGTAGGCAATGCAAACCCACCGGGGGACAAAAAGTCTCGACGTCGATGAGCCATTTGGGTTTGGCTGCCATCCGGGCCTCGCCGGTGGGGTGGCCGCAATAAGCCAGACCGGCCGCTTTCATCCCGGGGCGGATAAGCGATCGAACGTGGGGCAGCTGAGGCGGAGCAATTGCAGCGAAACGGGTAAGTAGGACTGTGCCGTATTGGTTGAGAGTCTGTCCGCGGAATGCTCAACCGGCGAGGTAGTCGATCAGTGGGCGCTCGCTTGTCGCAACCGCCCTTGTCCTGGGACTGAGGATGACTGTCCCATCGGATTTGAATTCGAAGTCGAATCTCCGATAGCAGGTTCCGCACAGCCAGTAGTGCTCCACAGACATAGTCGCGGCAGAAGAGCTAATTGTTCTTATCACTCGTCCATTACGCAAGTAGTCAAGCTTCTTACGACATGCTGGATTGAAGCATTCGCTCAACATGGTCAGCTCCTGCCTTCGTTTTCAGCCCAACCTCTATTGGATGCCATTCTGACGAAAAGGTGTTGCTGTCGGGACAGCAACACTTCTCGGTTGGTCTCCAGGCCTTCATCACTACAACCTCGCCCAGGAGCTTGCATCCCAGTTGCCAGTGAGGGTGTCTCTGGCTTTGAACGCTGTAAAAGTAAATGCATTACAAGTGTGATGTTCGACCTCACCCACAAGGAGCAGGCAAATGATTTTTTCCGCGAACATTTTCAGGATGATTGTCCGTGAGCGACGTGTCGCTGATCGCGGCCGGGCAGCGAGTCGAGCATTACGAAATTGCGGTCTATGCAACACTGCGTCGGGGGGAGATTTTGGCCTTGGCCGAAGGTGCAGTGGTGCTGGAATCGGTCAAGGCTGAGGAAGGAAACGCTGAGGAACTGATCAGCGGCACCGGGGAGCGCGTGAACTGTCAAGCTGCTGCGTTGTGTGGGCAGGCTGTCTACGGTTCGTGCCGGGGCCGCCTTAGGTCTTTAGGAGGCAAGAAAAATGGCGAAGTACGGTAAAGCGGCGAGCAAGAGCGTAAAGAGCGCGATGCACCGCGAAAAAAGTGGGACCCTTAAGTCAGGCAAGGGTGGCAAAGGCGGCACGGTTAAGAGCAAAAAGCAAGCAATCGCGATTGGCTTATCCGAGGCTCGGAAGAAGGGCGCCAAGGTTCCAAAAAAGAAAAGCAGCTAACAATTCGATTTCTTCCTTTGATCTAAGTTGCATCATACGGGTGCAATGAGCCTGTTTAACCCCAGCCCCAAGTCGGCCTTGGAGTACCTGCCCGAGCGCCATGATCTTCGCAGCCTCGAAGCGGCAGCAGCGCAATGTCAGGGCTGCGATCTATATCGACGGGCGACCCAGGTCGTCTTCGGTGAAGGCCAGGTGCGCGCCGCCTTGTTTTTGGTAGGGGAGCAACCTGGCGATCGGGAAGATCAGCACGGCCGGCCGTTTGTCGGGCCAGCCGGGCTGTTGCTGGATAAATGTCTGGAATCCGCCGGAATTGATCGCCGGGACGTGTACGTTACCAATGCAGTTAAGCATTTCAAGTGGGAACCACGGGGCAAGATCAGGCTCCACAAAAAGCCGAATTCGCTGGAAATAGCGGCCTGCCGCCCTTGGCTCGAAGCGGAGATTGAGGCCGTGCAGCCGCAAATAATCGTCTGCCTGGGAGCGACCGCTGCGCAGGACCTGCTGGGGCCGCAATTTCGCCTCACCCGGCATCGCGGCGAGGTCTTTCCTAGTAAATACGGGCCCATCACGGCCACGATTCACCCCTCCGCGATTCTTCGTATGCCTGAGCCTGAGGCCAAAGAGGCAGAAATAGCCAGCCTGGTTACCGATCTCAAGTTAGCCGCGCAATATGTCTCCGCGTCGAGGGCCAAATGAGAGCAGCCAAAGTAACCGTCAAAGTAAGCGAGGATCCGGTTCAGGACGTCTCCCCGGCCGAAACGACCATCGTGACCCGCTCCGACCGGTTTGCTAGATTTTCGGCGCGAAGCTCTCATTATCTGGGCTCCCGTTGGGCGTTTATCGGCGCGATCGGCGTCATTCTGGTTTGGGCTCTCACCGGTCCCATCTTCCATTATTCTGATACCTGGCAATTGATCATCAATACTGGCACAACGATTGTCACCTTCCTGATGGTGTTTCTCATTCAGAACACCCAAAACCGCGATGCGCGAGCGATTCACCTGAAACTGAACGAGCTGATCCATGCGATCGACAAGGCCAAGAACAAGATGATCGACGTGGAGAATCTCTCAGACCTCGAGCTTGACGAGCTGGCCAGGACCTACGAAAAGATCCGCACCAACGCCGAGGAACGCCAAAAGACCAAACTCACGCCGCGATAGATGGGAATGACGCCGAATGCAGATGTCCACGGCAACATATACATCGGCATCTCAGGCTGGAGATATAAAGGCTGGCGTGGCGTGTTCTACCCTGAAAAGTTGCCGCACCGGCGGGAACTGGAGTTTGCGTCTCGACGATTCAACACCATCGAATTAAATGGATCGTTCTACTCCCTGCAGAGACCACGGAGCTTTGTCCAATGGCACGAACAAACGCCAGACGACTTCGTCTTTTCTATCAAAGGCTCCCGCTACATAACCCACATGCTTCGCCTGCGTAACATCGAAGGGGCGCTGGCAAATTTCTTTGCCCAGGGAGTGTTGGCCTTTGGAGCAAAGCTCGGACCCATCCTGTGGCAGCTTCCGCCCAACTTCAACTTCGAGCCTGAGCGGCTGGAAGATTTCTTTGCCCTGCTACCTAAAACCCGCAAGCAGGCAGCCGACCTGGCGCGGAACCACGATGAACGCTTAAAGAATAATTCGTGGTTTGACGTCTCGCAGGACGCAACCTTGCGCCACGCGATTGAGATTCGTCACGAAAGCTTCGTCAATGAAAAATTCATCAGGCTACTCAGACGCTATGACATTGGCCTGGTAGTGGCGGACACGGTGGACTGGCCGCTATTGATGGATGTGACCTCGAATTTTGTTTATTGCCGTCTTCATGGGAGTGAGGAGTTATACGCCAGTGGCTACGAAGCAGAAGCGCTCGACATTTGGGCGAACCGTGTCGTGGCATGGGCTCAGGGAGGCGAGGTCGATAACGGCAGGAAAGCAAGCACGCGCAAGGCGGGTCGGCGTAAGCGTCGTGACGTGTTTGTCTATTTCGACAACGACATGAAGGTCCGGGCGCCCTTCGATGCAGAGCAACTTTCTGCTCGTGTAACCAGGCTCCTGGCGCATCTAACTGGCTTATGAAAATCGATCTACGCCCAGCAGGCTGGTCAGCAGCGCTTTTAGGAATCACAGGCCTCGCCTATGCGATCGTGCATGAGCAGCGCAAAGCGAACGCAAGGCGGGAGTTGAAAGGCAAAGTGGCGCTGGTTACGGGAGGCTCCCGAGGCCTTGGTTTCGCCATCGCACGGGAATTGGCTTTATTGGGCGCCCGGCTGGCGCTGACCGCAAGAGACGCGGATGAACTCGACCGTGCAAGAGCGCGCCTGGTGGAGAGTGGCTGTGCAGCTCCGGCAGACGTGTGGCTCCACGCCTGCGATGTGAGTGACGAGCCCCAGGTTCGCGATTTGGTCACCGCGGCAACCGGGCATTTCGGCAGGATCGACGTGCTCGTCAACAACGCCGGAATCATTCTTGTCGGCCCGCTGGAGAATCAGACGCTGGACAGTTTCCATCAGGCCATGAACATCAACTTCTTCGGCGCGCTGCATACGACGTTAGCAGTGTTGCCGCAGATGCTGGCTCGCGGCAATGGAGCGATTGTTAACATCGGCTCCATCGGAGGAAAAGTTGCCTTCCCTCATCTGTTGCCGTACGTAGCGAGCAAGTTTGCCGTCACCGGCTGGTCGCAAGGCCTGCGCGCGGAGCTTACCGGCAAAGGGATTCGGGTGACCACAGTCTCCCCAGGCATCATGCGCACTGGCTCCCACATCCAGGCGCGCTTTACGGGCAACGCAGAACAGGAGTATCGCTGGTTTGCCGCTGCTGCCAGCCTACCCGGAACCGCGGCCAATGCGACCGTTGCCGCGAGAAAAATTGTCACTGCGTTAGCGATGGGATCGGCGGAAGTGTCGATTGGGTTGCAAGCGATGCTTGCTGCGCGATTTTCCAACGTCGCCCCGGAATTGACGGCTGCTTTACTTTCTCTGGCGAATGCCTGCTTACCCGAGTCGCCCAACCCGGATAACCCAGAGTTTTCGCAAGCGGACCAGTCAAAGTCTGGAAAGGCCTTTCGCGGCTCCCTTCCTTCGGTTGTCGAGCGATTAGGGTTCAAGCTGATTGAGCGATACAACCAGGAGTATGGCGTCTAAGGGCAGCTACAATGCCTCCATGGATAAGCCTGCAGAAGAAGATCCTAGAGTCTACTTTGCCGCCGAAAGAACCTTCCTGGCCTGGATCCGCACTGGCCTCGGCCTGATGGGCATTGGTTTTGCGGTTAGCCGGTTTGGGCTCTTTCTTCGCGAGCTGAGCGCCGGCACGTCTCATCTTCCCGCCCGCACCACTGGACTATCTCTTTGGTCTGGAGTTATGTTGGTGGCGCTCGGCGTCGTGGTGACATTATCCGCTGTGGTGCGGCATTTCCAGCTGGTTCGCGAACTTCGTTCCGGAACCTGGCAAGCCGGCCGAGTGTCGACCGACGGCGTCATCCTGGGACTATTGCTCTCAGCCGTTGGGATTGCGATGGCGCTCTATTTAACGTTGGTTCGTTGACCATGAACGCAAAAGATTTTCGACGCTTGGCATTACAACTGGAAGGCGCTGAAGAGGGCTCGCACATGGGAGCCGCCGACTTCCGCGTAGGCGGCAGAATATTCGCCACCCTTGCGCATGAGGCCAAGGGCTACGGCAACCTGATGCTCACTCCTGCGCAGCAAGCGCTTTTTGTAGAAGATCAGCCCCACGTCTTTCTACCGGTCGCCGGCGGCTGGGGCAGGAACGGAGCCACTCACGTCCGCCTGGAAGCCGCGAACGAAGATCTGCTGGCGGGAGCATTGCGCACGGCCTGGAAATTAAGACGAGAGAAGAACGAAAAAACCCGAAAGACTGCGCCCGCCTCAAGAGAGTAATTGCCGAGCTGTGTCCCGCGCGCGGCGCAGTGTTTCTACAATGTCACCCGTAGGATAAAACTCCATGGCAATCGTCCCCGTGTACTTCAATTCTGCGAGCTTGCGATAGATATTCAGGTAGTTAATCTCGCCGGTACCAGGTTCGTGCCGCCCGGGAACATCGGCGATATGTATCAGGCCAACCTGATCGATGTTCTTTTCAAATTTCTCGATCAAATTCCCGAACTGGCGCTGCTCATGGTAGATGTCATAGAGCACTTTGATGTGTGGGCTGCCCACCGCATTGACGATCTCGAATGCTTCGCTCACTCCATCCATGTAGATGGTCGGGTTCTCAATCCGGTCGATCGGTTCGATCACGGCAATCAGGCCGGCGTTGCCAACCAGGTCCGCAGCGCGCTTCAACGCTTCGATTGAGGCGGTATGCTGGCTTCCGGCAGGCGCACCGTCGATCACCTTTCCCGAGAGCAGAAGAATCTGCTTGCACTTCAACCTCTTGGCCGACGGGATGAGCGCCTTGAGCGCGGTGAGAAATGCTTCTTGTCCTGAAGGATCGGCGAATCCCGGTTGCACGCCCGAGGTTGCGTCCACTGAGATCTTCAAAGTCTCCATGCGCGCCAGAATGCGGTCCCAATCCGCATCGGACCAGGTTTTGAACTCCCCGACCAATTCCACGTGGTGGTAGCCTGCCAGGGCAACACGGTCCAGATTCTCTTCGAAAGTGCCAAGCTTCTTCAACGTCCAGATCATGACGGAAAATTGTGTGCTTGGCTGGGCTTGTCCAGCGAGCTCCTGGGCCGGGAGGGCGCGCGCGGCGAGCGACGCCGCGGTCATGCTTACAAAAGTTCTGCGAGTGAACATGCGGTGAATCTTAGCAGAACCGCATACTGCGCTCCTCCGCCGGCCGCAATCACAACATATTGTCGGCTGGATCGCCGAATATCCATCTTTGTTGAGGAATTTGTTGTAGCGGTCACTGATGTATTTGGCGTCGAGCGGCGATGGCCCGCGATAGTTTACCGCTGCCACCAGGCTGATCGTAGCTCTATTCCCTTGACCACCTCGGTCGGCATCCCTGGCTCAGGAGACCAGATGGGCAGGCTATCGACAGAAATCAGGCGTTCGATCGGCTGCCTCCAGCCATGCAGCGCCAGGTTGAACAGTCCCCAATGAATGGGCATCAACAGCCCGGCGCCGCCCAGGGCACGAAAGGTTCTCACCGCACCGTCGGGGCCCATATGAATATCCGCCCACATGGGATCGAAGGCGCCAATCTCCAGCATGCTCAGATCAAATGGCCCGTGCGTTTGACCAATCTCTTTAAACCCCGCCCACTCTCCTGAATCCGCACCGTAGTAGACGCGGTGCTTCTCGCCGGCCAGAACAAACGAAGCCCACAGGGTCTCAAATCGGCCCGCGAGGCTGCGTCCGGAGAAGTGGCGCGCCGGCAGCGCAGTCAACGTCAACGATCCCACCTTTAGGCTTTCTGTCCAATCCAGTTCGCGCACCTGCTGCACACCCAGCTGATTGAGGACCTTGCCGACGCCAAGCGCGGATATCCACTGAGCCGTGGCCGTGCAGCCGGTTTTCGCCAGGCGTTGCACGGTGCGTGCACCAAGATGGTCGTAGTGGTCATGCGAAACAAGTACCACGTCGATGCGGGGCAAATCCTCCAGGCGTAGAGGAGGAGCGAAGAATCGCTTCGGTCCCGCCCACTCCACGGGCGCCGCACGTTGCTCCCACACCGGATCGATTAGCACCCGCGTTCCATCGATCTCAACCAGCGAGGAGGAGTGTCCCATCCACGTCACGCGTAGACCACTCGCCGGCGCGGTCTCGAACCGGCGCACATCGGTCAGGAAAGGTCCGAGGGGCTGCTTCGGAACGCGCTCCTCCCGGTCGGTCAGATACCGGCGTAGTACCTTGACCATCGTCGTCCATCCGCCCACCGACGTGGGCACCGGATTGATATACTGCCTTCCGTTCCGGCGTGCTTTGCCAATCGTCGTCATGCGGGAGTGCAACCTTTCAATGATCGCTACTGATCCTTACCATCTGCAGCGTTTCGTAGATGCTCAGGATTCCTGCTTCGCGCAGGTACGTTCCGAGCTTGCTGCAGGAAAGAAACGCACTCATTGGATGTGGTTTGTGTTCCCGCAGATACAAGGATTGGGCTCGAGTGGTATGGCGCAGCGCTTTGCTATCTCCGGTCTTGAGGAGGCAAAGGCCTACCTTGATCATCCGGTCCTGGGCAGCCGCTTGCGCGAGTGTACTGCCTTGGTGAACGCCTTAACGAACCAGACAGTTGACGACATCTTCGGCTACCCAGACGATTTGAAATTTCATTCCTCGGTCACTCTCTTCGCGCGTGCATCCGATGGTCCCAGCGTTTTCGCTGAAGCTCTCAGCAAATACTTCAACGGAGTACCCGATCAGGCGACGCTGGATCGCCTGCATAAATAAGCGAGTGCAAACCGCAGATCTCTCCACTGCGCCGCCCTCCCCTTTGTCATCTCGACCGAAGCGCAGCGCAGTGGAGAGATCTCTGTGTGAATGCTCTTTCTTGGAAATGTTTTTCTTGCAGTGCACATGTGCTTAGCTTCCGCCTTGTTGCTTCTTGAGTTCAGTCTCGAACGCCTGTTGCCGTTCCGCCACGGCAGCCTTGTACCCGTCCGGATCAATCCAGACGCTTTCTCCCGCTCCAGCCTTGGCTCGCGCGAGCTTGCCAAGCATGTCAAAGTACTGACCATGCGCGCCGAGAAACACATCGCAAGGCAGGCTTTTCCAAACAACAAAGGAATGTTCATAGTCTGCAGCAATGCCCGGATAGGACGCAGGCTTTCCCGGCTGGTCGACCAAACGATATCCCGTGTTTACATTCCAACTGCCCACAATCACCACATCGCGCGCTTGCCCGCCGATCATCGCGCGCATGGTCCAGGTGGTGCAGCCGCGTGTGTGTCCTGGGGTCTTATGCGCGACCAGCACCGCATTGCCCAGCCGGACCTGATCGCCATCGTGCAATACACGATCTACCTTCATTGCCGGGTAGAGATCTGTCGGGTAGGCGAAGTCTTTCGCGCCCCCGCTTTCTACCACTGGTACATCGCCATCCATCACCATGTACTTCGCGCCGGTCAAGCGCTTGATCTCCGCACTGCCGGCGTCATGGTCGGCGTGTGAATGGCTGATCAGCAGGATCTTGATGTCACTGAAATGAAACCCAAGCTGTTCCACGCTTTTTTGAATCAGCGCCGGCGAACTCTTGAGGCTAGAGTTGATAAGAATGTCGCCTTTGGGAGTCACCACCAGGTAGGACGCGAGATCCTGGCTCCCCACGTAGTACAAGTTGTCCGCAATGCGGAACGGCGCCAGCGGCGTCGTCCACTCGGGGTTAGGCGCAGCCCACAGCAAACTCGCCGGCGCGAGCAGCAGCAGGCACAACCACCGCTTGATCATCACTCCTCCCGGTTACCAAAGCACGAGGTTGGCCGCCACGAACACAACGGCGACAACGCCTCCCCAGAATAGGGGTTCCTGGTACCATCGGCATGCTTCGGCTGTTGGTAACGCTGATACGCCCATCACCAGTCCTTCAAGTTCGCTTCACCGGCCGAGGCTTGGTGGCCAGGCTTACCAGCACCGTGACCCCAACACACATTAGCCAGGCCCACAGCGCGCGGTACAAGTTTTCCGACATGGCTTTCGCATCGGGAGAGAGCGCAACATAACGCAGTGCTGAGGGATCTTTCGCCACCCACACCCACAATCCAATGGAAGTCAGTGTGCCAGCGAGCAATCCCCAGAAGCCGCCCTGATTGGTAGCTCGCTTCCACAGCATTCCCAAAATCACAGTTCCAAACAGCGGCGCCACGAAGAAGCTGAAGAGCTGCAGGGCATAGTCCATGATGCTGGCAGAGTGCTGCACCAGGTACGCCGTGCCCACCGAGACGAGCACGCCAATCAAAGCGCACCAGCGGCCCATGGCAACATAGTGGCGGTCCGAAGCTTTCTTGTTCAGGAAGGCGCCATAGATGTCATAGGTCCATACAGTGGAAAACGCGCTCACGTTGCCGGCCATTCCAGACATGAAGCCGGCAATCAGCGCGGTGACGCCGAGGCCGATCAACCCCGGCCCGCAGTAGCGCACCAGCATCAGGGGCAATACCTCGTTATAGCTGTGTCCATGGGTCGCCACTGCCACGCCTTCGGGCAGCAAGGGGAAGGGTAACAGCGCCAGTGCCAGCAGTCCGGGGAGGATGACGATGAGCGGCACGACCATCTTGAACGCCGCGCCGATGATGGGGGCGAGGCGCGCGGAGCGGAGACTATTCGCAGCGAGTACCCGTTGCACCACCAGAAAATCCGTGGTCCAGTAGCCAAAAGCAAGCACAAAGCCCCAGCCGAAAACAAGGCCGGTCCAGTGGACGCCCATCGGATTGTCTTTGAAGTGCCCCATCGTGCTCCAAAGATGGGTGTAGTCCGAGCGTCCAAGATTGGTTTGGATTTGGCGAGTCAAATTTTTCCAGCCCCCCACTTCGATCATGCCGAGAATGGGAACCAGCAGCGCCCCTGCCCAGATCAGAAAGAACTGCAAAATTTCATTAAAGATGGCGGACCGCAGTCCTCCCAGCGCCACGTAGATAGCGACCACCAGCGAAGACAACCAGATGCTGAAGTTGAGGTCCCAGCCGAGAACTACTTTCATCACCAGCGCCATCGAGTACATGTTGATACCGCTCATTAGGATGGTCATGAAGGCGAAGCTGATCGCAGAAAAAGCGCGCGCTGGATTGCCGAAACGCAAATGGAGATATCCAGGCACGGAATAGGTTTTGGAGATGTAATAGAACGGCATCATGACCAGGCCGAGAAATACCATGGCCGGTATGGCGCCGATCCAATAGGCGTGCAGTGCGAGGATGCCGTATTGATACGTCGAACCAGCCCAGCCCATCATCTCGAGCGAGCCCAGGTTCGCGGATATAAAGCTCAGGCCCGCGATCCATGCGGTCATCTCCCTGCCCGCCATGAAAAATTCTTTGCTGGTCCTGGTAGAACCCCGCACGTAAAACCCGATAAAAAGCACCGCGACGAAGTAGACAGCGATAATCGCCACATCCACCGTGGACAAATGAATCAGCTGTGTCTTCAGTGTTCCTCCTCTAGTGCACGCCAAAGAAAAGTATCTTCGCTCCGGGCTTGTCGAAAGTTGCATCGATCCTGGCTCGGCCGTCGGCATCCAGTGATACGCTTACTCCTTCGCTGGTCCAATGCTCGGCCGCGACTTTATGGCGCGTGATGTATTGGTACGTCCCGCGTTCGGTGGCAAAAAGGACTACCGCGCCTCGCCCCGTCGTAGCTGAAAGCTTCTCGTGGATCTCGGGGCTGGCAGAAACAAGACCAGTCACCACAGGATCGCTCTCCGTGATATCGTCGCGGACTTGCTTGTATCTGGCCAGGGCATTGCCAATGAAGGCAACCCCCGAATCAGAAACACTGAGCAAGTCTCCCCATATTCCGTTCTGCCCCAGGATCAGCGAGGCGACGTCCACCTGCTGCCACTGCTCCGGATCATCGGGAAAGTAGTGAGTAAGGAACAAAATCGAGGGAATCCACTTATCAAACGTTAAGGGCGATCGGGCAATCCAGGTGCGCGCCGCCCCCTGGTAGAAAAACAGGTTGGAGTTGGTTTGTGCAAGATCGATGGGGACGTCATAGCTCTGGTAATAAGGCCCATTGTTGATGAGGAAGTATTTGCCTGACGCTAGAAACGCCAGGCCCATCGCCCGTCCGGCCTCGGTAACGTCGAAGTCCACAATCGTTCCCGGGACCGCCGCGGCGACTTTGTCCGCTACCCGGCTCATGTACTGAACCAGTTGAAATGCATAGGAGTCTGAACGCTCCTGAGCAGTGTTGCTTTCGTCGCCATGATCATGGTGTGGGTCGTTGCATCCGTACTGTGCAATCGCGTCCCACTTGAAATAGGTGACGCCAACTTCGCGGGCAAGGCGAATCAGCTCGTCCGCGAAGGCATCGGCGTAGCCGCTCACCATGCACATCTTATAGCTCGGCTCCGTTTCCCAGACTTCCTGGGGCTCGCCCACTTTACCATCCCAGGACATGCGCCATTCCGGATGCTCTCGTACTACGTGGCTGGAGACGGCGGCCGTAGTGGGTCCGAACCATAAACCCAAATGCATACCGTAGCCATCCAGCTTTTGCTTGACGGCTTTCAAACCATCGGAAAAGCGCTTGCTGCTGACGGTCCAGTCTCCGGTCTTTTCATACCATCCCGTATCCAGCACAAAAACATCGATGCCCATCCGGTGAGCCACGTCGATCTCTTTGAGGATGCGATCCTCATTCATCGATGCCAGATACGGCTTGCCGTTCCACCACTTGTTGCGTTCCTGAAAATTCCAGGTGTTGTAGAAGATATAAGGCTTCCTTGTGGCCGGGTTCTGCGTCATGTACTTGAGCACATAGCGGCGGTAAACCGAAGCGAGTTGATCGATTCCGCCCTGAGTTGCTGCGGTCTCCATCCAAATCGACTGCCACGAATGGTTGCCATCAATCTTTTCTCCAGGAAGGTAGTTACCCTTCACCGCTTCCAGGCGCACCGTTCGATCGCCACGCAGCCGATAACGGAGAAAAGCATCCGGAACCTGCGAGCCATGCTCGTAAGCCAGCATGAAGCTGCGGTGGTTGTTGCTGGCGGCGATGATCGGACCCATCAAGGTGCCACCATCCTGAAAATACCTGTCGTCGATGTTCTGTTCGGAAATTGTGTAACTGTGGGTTAGCTGCGCAAAGTTCGACAGTGTCACCTCTTCCGCGGCCGGCAGTTGGTTGAGGGAAGTCTCCAGGTAACTCAGTCTGTTTGCCCCGTGCGCAGTCAGTGTTCGCGCTTGATCGCTCTTGAGGGTGTAGCGAAAACGAATCACCGGCGTTTCGTTGTTCACCTGGAACTGGACCAGAAGTTGAAGATGAGGATCTTGTGCGAGCTTTCCGGCAAAGGAATATTCGGTGGCCCCGTTGTCGAGATGAATCGGAGTTCCAATGGGGAAGAAATGAAAAACCGTGGCCGGGACCTGCCTGGTATCGATGGAAAAGACTGGCGGGGCGAATCGGTATTCGGGCCCGGTGTGCGTTGTGCGATAAGCCCAAAGGCATCCTTGCGCACACGAAAGAGTGAGTTGCAGTTGATTGGTCTGGATGTCAGCATTCGCTGCGTACGAGGGGATGGCGAAGAGCGAGAAGCAAGCGACGGCTAACCTCTTTATCCAGCACAGATACATTATGTCTCCACCACGATTACGATTTGCTTGACTCGCGTCGATCCATGTGAGTCCGGTTCTGGCCATTTGTCAAGGCGATACCGTGTCTCAAGTTCCTCGTTTTCGGGCCAATGAATTGCGGTAGCCTATGTTTATGGATATGCAGAGCCGTCCCCAACTCGAGGACCTGGTAAAGTACGACGTGGACAACACCGCCTACCAGTCCCTGGAGGAAAACGTTGAGCACGCAGTTTCACTGCTGACTGTGCACGGCACGTGGGTTCTAGAGCACCGCGCCGAGAGCGTCGAACAATAGGCGCTGATCGCAGAAAAGCGCGCCGCGCTGAGGGGCAGCACTTCGCCGCCATGCACTCCGGGCTTAATTAACCAGAATGCTGGCGGGAGAAAGTGGAAGCAAACGCCGCATCCTCTTCCGCGTAGTCCACATGTTCGGAAACGATACCAGGCAGTAACGTTGGATTTATGATTCGCGATTTACGGCTCAGCAGCCGTAATGACGGCCTTCTTCCGGCTGCGACTCCCAAGGATAGGTCTGAAGTGGTGTGAACGTCCGATGGAAGAATTCATCGTCGACGATATAAGTTTCGCCGTTTTCGCCTTTCACAATCCAGTCGCCTTTTGACACATTGCAAACACCGGTGTCCGTGGCGATCGATTTCGAATGCTCGCACTGGGTCGCCTCTACGATCAGCGGCCGAAGCGTACGGAATGTACTCATGAAGTCCCCCTTGGCATACAGAGCCCAATGCCCCTATGAAAGGACTTTTTTCGTAAGGAATGCGATGCGGATTTGTTAGGGATTTGTAAGGGTCGGCGTAAGTCGCTTAGAATCCGTAGTTTTTCTTGCGCAATGCATTTTTGTACTGGTCGCGGGCTTTCTTGGCAGCGGCTTCGGCATCATGTTCGGTAAAACCAGCTGCATCCCACTTTTCCATCTCGACCATGGAATGGTCATCGTTGGCCAGGGCCTCTTCGGCTCGTATGGCGGCTACCCAGGCGTCTATGGCCTGCCTGTATTCTTGCAGCAGTTGATCAAAGCTCTTAGCTTGCATGGTGCAGTGAATGTATGGCAGCCCACAGCCACCGTCAATGGCGCCGGTGACCGATTCACGAAAGATTGACAGACGAGTCCTCGCGACTCCGATGGGAACGTACTGCGCTTTTCCGCGGGAGCGGGTTTTCAAACCCGCGAGAACGCTCTGTCGAAAAACATTTCCAAGAAAGCGCCGCCGAACCGCAGGTCCCTCCACTGCGCTCCCCCGGATTTCCTGTGGAGACCCGTGGCTTTGATGGTCTGCATGCGGCTCTCTTTACGGAGAGCCGCACACGTGGTCGTCGCTAGCAGCGCGAAGTAGGAAATCCGGGTTCGCTCCGGTCGGGATGACAAGGGGGAGGGCGGTGCTTCCAGGAGAGTCGTTGCTGAACAGGAGCTGGTTTTCATCGTCTTAGGTGGGCTGCAGGCCCTGAGTACTCCGGTACTTATAAACTCCGGGCATAACGAAAAGCGGATTTGTTCATCCGGAGGGAGGATGCCACGCCTTACCAGCCCCCGGTTGAGTTGCAAATCCATCCCCCGATTGGACCGAACCTCAGATTGCACTACCTCTAATGCAATCCTCATTTGGGTCGTACCGTTTTGACCCGGTGAAGAGATATTCACCCCTAGGCGATGCAGGTGGTGTATCTTTTCTCCACGAAAGTTGTGGACCAGAGTGACGTCGCAGAACAGGTGTGACCCACCGGCAAGTTGTGATGAATCTCGGGGTTCTTCATGCACGTGGGCCAGGTACCAAATGTAAACTTCTCCCAAAATCAAACTTGCCGCAGGGTCCCAAAGTTTCGCGAAGAGGCGTCCGCTGTGAAGCCTGTTATCCGTTTGTCCGCTCTTCTTTTCGCCGGGTTTTGCTGCCAGTGCTCATTGAGCTGGGCGCAGGCCCCCAGCGTCGTCCATCCTAAGCCCTCTCGCACCGCCAGCCACGCTGCTCCCCCTGAGAATACGGTGGTCATTCCCGGGCCCCTGCGATCTTTCCTGCGCATGGCGGGCATCAGCCAGCAGATAGCTCCCAACGATGTGTTGCCCCTGGTGGCTCGCAACGCCTACGCGACCGGCTACCTGAACGGTGTGCCGACCGAGTATCTGCATCTGCTCGAGCGCTACCTGCACCAGGCGCGAGAGCTGCAAATGATGGCCGGTTCGAACGGCACCCTACGCATCGCCAACTGTGCCGACGCGGAGCCCTTGTTGAGTATCCTGGGCTACCACGCCCGGCCGGCCTGCGGCCAAAAGGGTTCCACTTTGATGACCTCCGATGCGGAACGGGCTTTCCTGACCACCGACTCTGGTTTTCCCCTCACCGCCCTGGAGGAAGCCCTGGAGAAGGGAGAGGTCTTCACCTACGCCTTTCCCGAGTCTCGCGTTCCGGTGCTTTTCAGTGAGAATGAGTGGAAGTCGCTCAGCAGCGCCAAGAGCAGAGGGTCGCAAACCCTGGTTGACATCCTGCTCCGCGAGCCGGCGGTAGACCGGCTCTATTGGGCGATGGCCAACACCGACGTTGAAACCCGGACCGCGTTAGCGCACTCGCCTGGCCTGGGGAAACTTCTGCCGTACGGGCCGGTTCTTGATTTCTATGGCACCCAGATCTACATCCGCGGCGGCCGGGTTGTGGTGCCGGGAGGGACTGCCGCCGAGACGGGGTGGAGAGATCTGGTGGGCGCCAGTCCCAGGTCTCCGGGGGACTTTGTACTCCGCCTGGTGGATGAAGATAACGGTTGGTTAGCGGTTTATTTCGACACTCTGGCACGGGTGAACCCCAGCAGCAGGCCTACCTTACGGCATCTCCGCGCTTGCACCGGTTGTACGATGCCTTTCGCGAGCCCGATCCCAAGGCATACCCGGCGCGGGCGGTCTTTCGCAAAGCGCCGGCACTCCTGATGCTGTTTACCCGGGTGCAGTGGGGGGCCGACGGCGAACCGCGCATCCCCGGCAACCTCGATGTTTGGAGGCAGATCTTGGCCGAGAAAAGCGAACCCAAGGCTGCTCATGACTGGGGCAGGCGCGCACGGGGATGGAAACGGCCGGAACAACTGCTGGAAGCCATGGCCGCGTTCTCTCGCCTTGATACCGAACAGGGACCGCTGCAAATTTATCTCACCCTGAACGAGATGGACAGCAGGCGCGCTGCGGACAAGCGTCTCGCGCCCGAAACCGTCCTTTTGCTGGCCCGTAAATTTCCCCAGCTGAGTAACTGGTACCTGTTGTTTTCAGAGTTCCCTGAATTGGACGACACGTCGATTACTCAGTTTGTGAAGGTGGCGGACACAATCGACGGAATGCACGACCATAGCCTGCGCGGCAACGCGATGGGAATGCTGCAGGCGAACCTGGGGATCTGGCAAATTCTGGCTCGCCAGGGAGAAATTCGCAGCGCCGATCTGAACCAATCTTGGCAACAGGCTATTGCACCCTTCTCCGGCGTAAATTCTTTGGCCCAACTCTTCGACGCCGGGCATGGCTCTCTCAAAGCCGTCATGGTGGCCAGCGGCAAAGCCAACCTCTCCCAAGGCGAGTTGATTGAGCTGCTGGCAGGCCCCCCGCAGGACACTGCGGAAGGGCAACGCATGCGCCAGGAAATGGCCGTCCGGATCCGCACCGTGCTCGATGACCAACGCCTGGTATCGCTCGACACCTTGTTCTCACTCGGGGACGGACTCGACAAGATGGCCGCGGGCGGTGCTCCGGCAAGCAACTTGCTTCCTCTGGCTAACGCAGCTTCGGGAATTTGAGCTGCCCCGTCCCATCTTTACGGAAAGCGAAAAAACCGAGTGGGCGCCCGGCGTTTACGCCAACCGTCATGCCGAGCTGCAGGTGCATGTTGATATCACCAAGGTAATCAAGACCCCTGGCTCGAAGCAGCAATTGGAAGCGGCACGGGGGCAACTCACGCCGTTCCTCCGCGACGCGCTGGTAGGTTTGAACTACGCCTACTACGAGCCGCCGGGGGCCCAACTGCTGCACAACAACCCGCTGTTTGTGCGCTCCCACGACTTCTCCGGCGAAACCATTATGGGGGTGACCCAGCTCTGGCAGGCTCCGGAATTGTTCAACCAGGGCTCACCCGCCGGCGGCGGCGCCTACCTGGTTGGCTCACTGGCCGAGTTGCCCTATGTCCTGGCTACGACAGAAGAGGACTTCATCGCTCCGAAAAATGTACAGGCCCTGATATGGAAGGAGGTCACTGCAGACCTGCTGGTCAGCGCAACCCTGCCGCGCTGGTGGAATGTGACCCGCAACGAACTCCATGCGGTCGCTCTTTACCAGCGAGCCGGCGAAGAGCTTGTAACCGCAGCGGTGGCAAATACCGGGGTGTCAATCAGGAACTGCGGGGCAAGGTGCTGGAAATTCTCGCCGAACGCTTGCCTGCGCAGCGGCTGGGACAAGTAGAGCAAGCTTTGCAGTCGGGCGACGAAGCAGCCAGCCCTCTGGCCCTTAACGCCGGCCGATACCTTTCACCTGGCGGCCGAGTTTCACCAGAAATATCCCCAGGAGGCGCTGGGAGCTGCGGGCTCAGAATTGGATGCCCTCAGTCATCAGTATCCGGCGGAGGTTAACCTACAGCGTCTTTCCCGTGACTTTGGCACGCCTCATCCGGTGCTGGCCCAGAACTACATGTGCGAGCTTCTCAACGTGCAGCCGTTTCCAGCCTTCGGTGGCAACTCCAGCCGGCTATTGGGCGAGTCATGGGATTCAAGCAATCTCTACTGGGCGCGGCTGGCGGACGAGAAGGGTTACTCACCGGTCATGCTCAATCGCCTGGTCCCTGAGCTGACCCGGCACATGGTGGCCAATATTTTTGCCACCGACATTGAGGATTGGCCGGCGTTGACCCGTGCCATGAGAGAAACCGGCGAAGAGTTCCGCCAGGGCAAGATCGTGTTGCCGCAGGTGACAGAAGCTTCCTCCTCCGGCCAGGAAAATGGTGTACAGGTGCAACAGTCTCGGGTAATCTCCGCGCCGGCGGAAAATAAATAAAGGCATACAGGACACACTATGGCTAAGCAACAGCTTCTCTTTATTCCGACCTTGCTCACGCTCTTCTTTGTCGGTGGCCGGTTGACCGGAGCCCAGGATGATTCGACCAACATCCGCGTGAACGTCGATCTGGTCCAGCTAAACGTAGCCGTAACTGATAACAAAGGAAACTATGTTTCCGGCCTGGGCCCGGAGAACTTTTCCATTACCGAGGACAAAATACCGGAGAGACTTGCGACCTTCGAAGAAGGCAACGAAGCGCCCAGGCAGGTGATTCAGCCTCCGCCAAACGTGCCCGGCGGCAAAACGCCGGCGGCCCCTAAATCGACACCTAAAACGCTCGCTCCCATGGTGGCATCCAACATGGTGGAGAAGGGTTACTCCGCACCATCCAGCGACGCTTCACCGACCATGCAGTCGCAGATATCCGGCGCCAACGTATTTGTTCTTTTCGATACCAGCAACTATATGTATCGGGGCTTTGTGTTCGCGCAGGACGCCATCACCGATTTCATTCGTTCGTTAGAAGGGGCAAACAAGGTCGCGTTCTATTCCTATAGCCGTGATCTCTCGCGCAATTCGGCACTCACCTCTGACCGGTCCCAGGTCCTGCGTGGGGTACGGAGCACGGTCGCCGGCGACGATGCCGCGCTCTACAACTGCCTCTTGATGACGGTCGAGGACGCGGCTCGTTACAGCGGCCGAAAAGTGGTGGTGGTTTTCTCCAACGGCCCCGACAATGCCAGCCTGGTTCCGCCGGAAGACGTGGCGGAGTTGGCGCAATCGACAGGCACGATTATTTACATGATCAGCACTCGGGAAGCGCAGTTAGAGCCGATCTCGACGGCTGTCTTTGAGCGCATGAGCAAGGCGACCGGCGGCAAGGCCTATTTCGCCCGCAGCTGGGGGGATGAAAAGAAGGCGTTTGCCTTTATCCAGGAGGATCTGGCGCACCTCTACGCGCTCAGCTACTATCCGCAGCCCAATCCCAGCACGGGTTGGCGCACGATCACGGTCAAGCTCGTCGGCAAAGACATGCAGAAGTACCACATCCGCACACGAGCCGGGTATCGGCTGCAACAGGCCCATGCAGCGGCCAACAACTCAGCGGAGCTGGAGCAGGAGCCGGTCCAAAAGTAGGTGGCCGGCCGCAGCCCAGCCATCGAAGGCTAGGGCTTGAAGTCCGTGCGTTTGGCGGTCTTTTCGCCACACGGAGCCGACCCCTGAGATCCTGCCCCCGCGGCAACGGAATCGCTGCAAGTGAGCAGGTTGGGCTCGTTCATCACCAATATCGCCGCCTGCTCGAGGGTGACGTCTCCCGGCTCCGGCTGGAACTTTGAGCGCTTGTCGTCCTGCTGCAGTGACACGCTTTTGAAGAGCAACGCGTTACCTTCCAGGTGGACGTGGATCTGGGATAACTCCCAATAAGATGGGCCGACCTGTTGCTGCTCCAGGGCGAAGGAGCTTTTCTCTTTCAGTCTTCCCAAAAGGCCCCCGCCGAAAGTGACATCGTGGAAAAGGTGGCCCTTGATTTTACAGATTCGGTGTTGTTGGTTATCCACCACCAGGTCGCCGGTCATGCTGCTGAACACGCGCGCTTCACGCGTAGGCGGGTGAAAGTTCGGTGCGGGGTCAAAATGCAGGGAGGTCGTGTTTGCGGTCGATCCGGTTTGGGTCCAGATAAAAGCTTCGGGCAGCAGCTTTAACAGGTCATCGATCTGACGGTTATCGTGATTCGCCTCTTCGACCTGTTTGTTTTGAGCCCTGGTGTCGTGCATGAATTTTTCAATCAGCTCGCGCTGCCGGCTCTCAGGCAGCTGCTGGGCGTCCTTCTCAAGGACGCGTTCGACATTGCCTCGTTGCGTGGCCCCAACCCACTGAACAAGGTGCTCCTTGGGCTTATCGCTCTCCTCCAGGTAAATCCAATTGGAGTGGTCGTTCTGGTCGGCTTTACGTTCTACGTCTACCACCTGCTGAATGATCTGCTGCGGGCTCTGAGCGTGAAGACTGGGAAATGAGAGCGCGAGCAAGCCCACCGCAACAAGGTGGGTCCTTTGTTGGGTCATGTGACTACCTTTACCGAGCAAAGTTTACGGCCTTTTGATGCAACAGCTTTGCGGAACGGTTCGATAGAAATCTGAAGCTGTGGGTGACCCGGCCTGTCCAAACCAGATCAGTCTTTCGACTGGAGCGTCGATGGGCCTACCTGAAGAAGATGAAAATGGCGCGGACGAAAACGCGCGCCACGTTCCAGCAGCAAGGCGCAAAAATATGGTAGGCACGAGGAGACTCGAACTCCTGACCTCTACCGTGTCAAGGTAGCGCTCTAACCAACTGAGCTACGCGCCTGCGCCGTGCATCTCGCTATCATATCAAAAGCTCATGTACCATCAAGATTTCGGGTCGCCGCCACGAAGATCGGAACGCCTTGCTGAAAGAATTGCGCGCAGCTCCCAACCTGCTTACGTTCCTGCGCCTCTGCCTCATACCCTTTTTGGTTATTGCGGTTCTTGAGTCCCACTACAAGACGGCCCTCTGCCTGTTCGTGGTAGCAGGGTTGAGCGACGGCCTGGATGGCTTCGCCGCCCGGGTACTCAAGCAGCAAACGCAAATTGGCCAATACCTCGACCCGGTAGCCGATAAGCTCCTGCTGAGCACCTTATTTCTGGTCCTTATGCACCAGGGCCTGGTGCCGCGGCGGGTTACGGTGCTGGTCTTCAGCCGCGATTTGGGTATTCTCATCATCGCCTCGCTGCTATATATCAGTCTCGGCATGCGTGACTTTCGCCCCAGCATCTACGGCAAAGCGAACACCTGCGCGCAGATCCTGGCCCTGCTCACCGTCCTGCTCTGCCAGGTCTTCGCACCGCTTCCCCTTACCATGCTGCGCACTCTGGCTCTCGATGCGACTGCCCTGCTCACCATCGTCTCCGCCTTGCATTACGCCTGGCGCACCGCCCGGCGGCTCGCCGTCGCCGAGGCAAAAGTTTGAAAAAATCGCTTTCAATGACAAACTATTGCCAGCACTAGGCTCGCGGTTTAACTTTACTGAAACAGTTGCCTCCCCGGGCCTCAACAACGCGCTCGGGCAGAACTGTGGTTTTTAGAAGGCCCCCCAATGTCTGAGACGATCCAAGCACGAGTTCTTCGAGTGATTGCCACCACCCAAAGAATTCCCCTCGAGAAGGTCAAGCCCGATAGCACCTTCGAAGAACTGGGCATCGATTCGATGGACAGCATCAACATCCTGTTCGACCTCGAAAGTGAGTTCGACATCGAGATCAAAGACGAAGACGCGAAGAAGATCCGGACCATTCGCGAAATGATCGACGGTGTCACCTACCTGGTGGATTCCAAACAGAATCCCTCCGCCCAGACCGCGACCGAATAAGTTTGGTACCCTCGAAACAGTCCTCTATGAAAATGGTGTAGATGCGAGTTGTCATATCAGGAATGGGCGTCATCAGCGCTCTAGGCCTTGACCAGCAACAATTCTGGCAGGCACTTGCCGCCGGTGAATCTGGAATCGGGCCGATCCCGAACGACGTCGGGCCGGTTGCCGAAATGGGCATGAATCAGGTTCGCTTCAAGAACGGCGCCGCCGTGCGTGGCTATGACGCCGACACCTACTTTTCCCGCAAAACGCTCAGTTTCATGGACCGCTTCGCGCAATTCTCCGTAATCGCCGCCCGCGAAGCAGTTTCCATGGCTGGGGTCGAATGGACGGACGAACTACGCGAGAGCGCGGCCATCATTACTGGTTCCTGCATGGGCGGCCGGTTTACCGAAGAAATTGGCTATTGGGAACTCTTCCACCACGGCAGGCACCGGGTCCATCCACTCACCATTCCGCTGGGAATGAGTAACGCCGGCGCCAGCCACATCTCCATGGAGTATGGCCTGCATGGCCCGGCCTATACCATCTCGACCGCCTGCTCCTCTTCGGCGCACGCAATTGGTAACGCACTGTGGATGGTGCGATCTGGGGCGGCGCCCCTGGCCATTGCGGGCGGCAGCGAGGCGCCGCTGTTCCTGGGTGGACTAAAGGCTTGGGAGGCGATGCGTGTGGTTAGCCCGGATACCTGTCGCCCCTTTTCCGCCAACCGCTCGGGAATGATCCTGGGAGAGGGTGCCGCGATGTTGGTGATAGAGCCGTTGGACCGGGCGTTAGCGCGCGGTGTGAAGCCGCTGGCGGAGATCGTGGGCTTCGGCATGTCGGCCGATGCATGCCATGTGACCCAGCCTTCCGCCGAGGGCGCTGCTCGGGCGATGCGTGGTGCGCTGCGCGACGGCGGTTTAGCTCCGGAGCAGATTGGTTATATCAACGCTCACGGCACCGCAACTGAGGCCAACGACCGGATGGAAGCAGCGGCGATCCATGACGTCTTTGGTGCTCATACGGCTTCGTTACCCGTCAGCTCGACCAAGTCGATGCACGGTCACACATTGGGCGCAGCGGGAGCGATCGAAGCGGTCGCCACGATCCTCGCTTTGCGTAACGGAGTGCTACCGCCCACGGCTAACTACACCGCACCGGACCCGGAATGTGAGCTGGACGTGATTCCGAACCAAAGCCGCGCAGCACAGGCAGAAGCTGCCTTGTCGCAGTCATTCGCCTTCGGCGGTCTGAACGCCGTCCTCGCCTTCCGCGCTTGGCACTAATCCGCTGCGGAAAAGCCAAGAATCGGCCGGAATTCTCACTGCACCGGACCCTTTTCTCTCTTTTTCTCACTTTTTGCATACTTTTTGCGAATGGTCTTGCCGGAAGACCGGCAACGAAAGCGAGACCCGGAGCAGCCTGCTCAAAGTCTGAGCTTGTTTCGAATGGGGACGAGCACAAGATGTTCTCCGGGCCGCTGCGGCCGAATCAGGCACTAGTTGCGCGCCATTTTCTCGAACACGTCCAGGGTGTATTCCAGGTCAGCTTGCGTGTGCGCAGCAGTTACGCACAGCCGGAGTCGGGCGGAATCTTGAGGAACCGCCGGGAACAGCACCGGCGTCGCCAGAATGCCGTGGTCGCGCAGCCGCCGGGCGAACAGCCCCGTAGTCGTCTCGTCATTGAGAATGACCGGGATGACCGCCGTCTCCGACAACCCAGTGTCATAACCCAGCGAGCACAAACCACTGCGCAAAAAGTCTGCGTTGTGCTTGATCTTTTGCACCCGCTCAGGCTCTTCCTTCAAGATCGCCAGACCTTCGCGGATCGCGGCGACTGCTGCCGGGCTCAACGCTGCGGAAAAAATGAACGGCGAAGCCCCATGTTGCAGGAAGATCGCCAGCTCCTGGGAAACAGCAGCAAAACCACCCGTCGAAGGGATCGACTTGGCCAGCGAGCCAGTCCAGATGTCTACTTCATCGGTCGCGATGCCAAAATGCTCATCGGTTCCACGGCCACAGGCTCCCAGCACCCCGGAAGCATGCGATTCGTCGACCAACAGAAAAAAACCGAATTCCTTCTTCACTTCCAGAATCTCGGGCAAATGGCAGACGTCACCGTCCATCGAAAAAACGCCATCCGAGATAACCAAAGTACGGTTAGCCTGGCATCCGTTTTGCAATTCCTGACGCAAGGACGAAGCATCGTTATGGCGGAACCGCTGCAACTGAACCCCGGCAAAGCGGCAGGCATCCGTGAGGCTGCGATGGCAGAGCGAGTCCATAATCACCCGATCCGCTGGACCGAGCAGCGCGCCCAGCACCGCCACATTGGCTAAGTAGCCAGAGCTGAAGGTGATCGCTGCTTCCGTGCCCTTGTAAGCAGCAAGGTCTTTCTCCATCAGGATGTGCTGGTCGGTGGTCCCGGTAAGCAGCCGGGCTCCGCCGGTACCGGTGCCGTACTTCCGGATCGCTTCAATGGCCGCGGCGTCAATACGTGGGTCGCCGATGAGTCCCAGGTAGTCATAGGACGAAAGCATCAGCATGGAGTGGCCGTCGGCCCGCACCGTGGGGCCGGTTCTGCCCTCCAAGGGAATCTGGAACGGATACGCATCGTGGGTGCAGGCAAGAGCGGTAGTCTCGAAGAGGCGCCGGGCGCGAGCATCGATGAGGTCGTTTTTACGGAAATTCCACCGCTTATCCGCGCTGAAATATCCGTTAAATGACTTACCGGAGGAAGAAGGAAATCCTGCTGTTCCGTGGTGAACTTGTGATTTCGTCTCGGTCGGAGTATCCATTTATTTAACTGACTATAGTGCAGGATCGGGGCATTGGGAAGTCCGTAGTTGCTGTCCCGCCACGGTTTATAGCATTTATTACATTGCGGATATCTCTTTTTGCCCATCCCCCATGGGCCGGGAAGACGCAAAAATGCTCTAATTGTCATGAGGATACGCAGACCGTCGCGGCATCCTGGTAGCCGGAGTCCAACATATGTCGTCCAGCGGGTCACTCATCAGTCCGATCGCGGTACACAACGCACACCCCGCGGCGCTGCTGAGAGACAAGTTTGGCCGGACCATTACGGATCTCCGCGTTTCCATCACCGACCGCTGCAACTACAAGTGCGTGTACTGCCGGACCGGCTCCGAGGGAGCCCAGTACGCCGAATTGGCCATGCAGGATTACCTGCGGATGATTCGGGTCTTCGTGAACCTGGGTATCGAGAAGGTCAGGCTGACCGGGGGCGAGCCTCTGCTGCGCAAAGACATCGTCTCGCTTGTCGCCCGGCTTGCCGAGCTGCGCACCAAATCGACCGCAGAACCTCTGGACCTTGCCATCACCACCAACGGGCATCTGCTGGCTCAGATGGCCTCTCCGTTGGCGCAAGCGGGCCTTAGCCGCATCACGGTCAGCATGGACGCGGTCGACTCTGCGACCTTTGCCCGCATTACCCGGGTGCCGGGCAGCTTTGAAAAAGTGCTGGCCGGGGTGCGCGCGGCCCAGCGAGCCGGCCTGGGGCCGGTCAAAGTGAACTGCGTGCTGCTACGCGGCTTTAACGACGACCAGATCATCCCCTTCGCCCGCTTCTCGCGAGACGAAGGCGTGATCGTTCGTTTTATCGAGTTCATGCCTCTGGAGGAAGATCGCCTGTGGACGCCGGAAGTGGTGGTGCCGCTGACGGAAGTGGTCGAAAAACTGAACAGCTTCCGCCCGCTCGTGGCTCTTGCTGCCAACAGCCCCGGTGAGACCGCGCGCCGCTATACCTTCGACGACGGGGTAGGGGAAATCGGCATCATCGCACCCGTATCGCAGGCCTTTTGCGGAGCCTGCAGCCGCATACGCCTGACTTCCGATGGCAAAATCCGCACCTGCCTTTTTTCCCACTTCGATCACGATCTTTATGGCGTGCTGGCGCGGGGTGGGTCGGATGAGGATCTCGCTGCTTTTATTGAGAAGACGGTCGAGACCAAAGAGGCGCGCCATCACATCGGCGAGCCTGGCTTCCTGAAACCTTCGCGTAGCATGGTGCATATCGGAGGCTAGAGGCGAATCCCGGCTCAGTCAGAAATGGTCGATGATTCCTTTCCAGCGCGTTCGCCCCTGCCTAAGGACCTGAGGGTCTTCCACGACGTAGCGCGTGCACTCACCTCCTCGCTCGACCTGGATTCGATCCTGGGCGCCATCATGCAGCAGATGGAGCAGTTCTTTGAGCCCGAATCCTGGTCATTGCTGATCGTGGACGAAGAACAGCAGAATCTCTATTACGCGGTGGCTGCGGGAAAATCTTCTGGCGACCGCAATCTGCGGGTTGACCTGGGCGAGGGCATCGCCGGCTGGGTCGCTCAGCACGGAGAGGCGGTGGTCTTATCCGATCCGGGCGCCGATCCCCGTTTCTCCGCCTATGCTGGTTCAGTGCGATGCGCCATCTGCATTCCACTCCGCTCGCGCGATCGCACCCTGGGCGTCATCGAGTTGGTGAACTATCGCCCCGCCACGCTGACCACGGAAACAACAGCATTCCTTCGCGTACTGTGCGACTACGCCGCGATTGCCATTCAAAATGTACGCGCCGTGGAACGCATTCAGGAGCTGACGATCACCGATGACTGCACCGGCCTGTACAACTCGCGGCACTTGTTTTCGGTCACCGAAAGCGAGCTCGAGCGTTCTCGCCGCTTCAGTCTTCCCTTCAGCCTGATCTTTATCGATCTCGACCATTTCAAGCGGGTCAACGACCTCTATGGCCATCTGACCGGCAGCCGGCTGCTGTCCGAAATTGCCCGGACCATCAAGCAGAACGTCCGCGGTATCGATTCCGCCTTTCGCTACGGGGGAGATGAGTTTATTGTTCTATTGCCGCAAACGGGCAAAGATGCGGCGCTTGAAGTAACCCAGCGGCTCTTGCACTCGCTGCATGAGACAAGATATCTGTTATCCGAAGGATTGGAGCTGCGGATGCTGGCTAGTTTCGGAATCGCCAGCTATCCGGAGGACGGCAACACGATCCAGGAGATCATTGGCGCTGCTGACGAGATGATGTACCTGGTGAAAAACTCTTCACGGGGCAACATTGCCGTCGCTCAGCGCGGTTTTATTCACGAAAGGTAAGGATGGCGCAACAAAGTAGACGTCTTCGGATGGGGATGGTTGGGGGCGGTGCGGGTTCGTTTATCGGGCCTGTTCATCGCATGGCAGCGGAGTTGGATGGTGACATCGAACTGGTCGCTGGAGCGTTCAGTCAGGACCCGGCGCGCTCGCGCCAGGCAGGCGAGACCTATCACATAAGCCCTGACCGGGCCTATGCGAATTATCAGGAAATGATGGAGCAGGAACGCAAGCGCGCAGATGCGATCGACTTCGTCTGCATCGTTACTCCCAATCATGTCCACCTGCCCAGCGCCGTGGCTGCGCTGGAGCATGGCTTTCATGTGATGAGCGACAAGCCGGCGACGGCGACGCTCAAAGAGGCGGAGACGTTGGAGGCAGTGGTTCGCCGCACCGGGTTGCTGTACGGGTTGACCTTTACCTACACCGGATATCCGCTGGTGCGGGAGGCGCGGCGGATGGCGCGCGCCGGCGCTCTGGGGAAGATCCGCAAAGCAGTGGTGCAGTATTCGCAGGGCTGGCTCAGCAGCTCGCTCGAAACCACAGGGCAGAAGCAGGCAGTGTGGCGTTCCGATCCGGGACAGGCAGGTCTGGGCGGAGCCATCGGCGATATCGGCGTGCATGCATTCAACCTGTTGGAATACGTCAGCGGCCGCAAGGTGGCGGAGATCTGCCCCGACCTCTCCTCAGTCGTTGCCGGACGGTCGCTGGATGACGACTGCAACGTTCTGCTCAAGCTCGACAATGGGGCTCCGGGAGTGTTGTTTGTTTCCCAGATTGCAGCCGGCGATCGCAACGACTTGCAGCTCCACCTCTACGGTGAGAAGGGCGGGCTGCACTGGCGGCAGGAGGATCCTCATTACCTCCTCGTGAACTGGGCCGGAAAGCCGAGTGAGACTTTCCATGCTGGCGGCGATTACGTGTCGGCTGAAACTCGCGCTGAGTTTCGTCTGCCATTGGGCCACGCGGAAGGCCTGATAGAAGCCTTTGCTAACATCTATCGCGACTTCGCGAAGTCGATTCGCGCTCGCTTCAACGACCCGTCCGCGCAACTAACCGACCTGGTGCCCGGCATCGAAGCGGGGGTGCGCAGCATGACCTTCGTCGAGCGCGCCGTGACCAACAGCCGCAAGGGGTGGTGTGCATTATGAAAACTGTTAAGGGACCGGCAATTTTTCTGGCTCAATTCGCCGGCGATCAGAAACCCTTCAATAAGCTGGAGGATATTGCCAGGTGGGCTGCGGGTCTCGGTTTCAAAGGCATCCAGATCCCCAGCTGGGATCAACGGCTCTTCGACCTCAAGCAGGCTGCCGAAAGTCAGGCTTATTGCGACCAGATCTTAGGCATGCTGAGCGGCCTGGGTCTGCAGTTGACCGAGCTTTCCACCCATCTTCAGGGGCAGTTAGTCGCGGTGCATCCCGCCTACGATCTGCAGTTTGACGCCTTCGCGCCACCCGAGGTTGCAGGTAAGCCGAAGGCCCGGCAGGAGTGGGCGGTCCAACAACTGCTCATGGGGGCAAAGGCCAGCAGGAATCTGAAGCTCACCGCGCATGCCACGTTCTCGGGTGCGTTGGCCTGGCCGTATATGTATCCCTGGCCACAGCGGCCGGCGGGGTTAGTCGAGGAAGCGTTCGGCGAGCTGGGTCGGCGGTGGAAGCCGATCCTCGATGCCTTTGAAGATGTTGGTGTGGACCTGTGCTTTGAAATCCATCCCGGAGAAGACCTGCACGATGGGGTCACCTTCGAACGGTTCCTGGCTGCGGTTGGAGGGCATAAGCGGGCAAATATCTTGTATGACCCCAGCCATTTCGTGCTCCAGCAGTTGGATTACCTGGCCTTCCTCGACATCTACCATGAACGCGTCCGCGCCTTCCATGTAAAGGATGCAGAGTTCAATCCCACGGGTCGATCGGGCGTGTATGGCGGATACCAGAACTGGATCGACCGGCCTGGGCGCTTTCGCTCATTGGGGGATGGGCAGGTCGACTTTAAAGGCATCTTCAGCAAGCTCGCGCAGTACGACTATCCAGGCTGGGCGGTGATGGAGTGGGAGTGCGCGCTCAAGCATCCGGAAGATGGAGCCCGCGAAGGCGCGCCGTTTATCCGCGATCACATTATCCGTGTCACCGAGCACGCCTTCGATGACTTCGCCGCCGGGCAGGCGGACCGTGCGACCAATCGGCGGCTGCTCGGCCTTTAAGACGCTTATGCCATTCCGGCCGCGCAAGAAACCAGAGCCACTTGAGGAGGCGGCTCTTTACCAGTACGCCGTCGGTGCGCTGGCGCGCCAGATGCGCACAGTGGCTGAGCTAAAACGCCTGATGCGTCGCAAGGTTGAGGAGGGGGAGTCGGGAGAGACCAAGGTCGCGACCGTCGTGGCGAGACTTTTGGACCAGCACTATCTCGATGACCCCGCTTTTGCCTCCACCTACACCCGCCTGCGCCAGGAAAACCAGAGCTTTGGCAAGCGCCGGGTACAGCAGGAGCTCAGCCACAAGGGCGTCCATGCCGAACTGGTCGCGAGCACCATCGACAGCGCTTACGCGGATGTGAGCGAGGACGAATTGGTCCGGCGCTACATTGCCCGTAAACGCATGGAGAAGCCGCAAGACGACAAGCAGGTCGCCCGCGTGATTCGGCGCCTGGTAGGCGCGGGCTTTTCTTTCGCCATCATTTCCAAAGTCCTCAAAAATTGGGAAATCGAATGCAGCGAAGTCGACCTGGTACTGCCCGACGACGGAGCCGAGTGAGGCCGGAAAAAGACCGCAGATCTCTCCGCTGCACTTCGCTTCGGTCGAGATGACAAAACTGTTCCGGGAGAGTAGTTGCCGCGGGCTTCCGGGCAGAGAATTAGTCTGCCGAACAGCGCAGCCGTTTTCGACCCGGATTTCAGTCACTTAACTCTCTTCTGGAAGCACAACCGCATCGCATGTTGATCAACGCCACGGATCTCGACAGGAAATCCGGGGAGCGTAGTGGAGAGATCTCTGTGTGGATGTTCTTTCTTGGAAATGTTTTAAAGGCCCAATCCGGCTGAAGATTCGTTAGAGTGATCTCACTCTCATGAGCAAAACTGCTTTTACCCTCGCCTGCTTGCTTTCCGGTTTGCCTGCTTACGCGCAATTGCCTGCCGATCTGATTCTGGTCCATGGAAAAATCCTGACCGTCGACGCGAAGGACTCAGTTGCCCAGGCGATCGCCATTCGTCAGGGCAAGATACTTGCCGTAGGTTCAGACGAGCAAATTCTTCAACTCAGCGGTCTGCAGGTGAAATCATCGATCTTCATGGAAAGACCGCGACGCCGGGATTGATCGATACCCACGCCCATCTTGCGGCCGGCGGATACGAGGAGCTCTACGAAGTCGGTCTCAGTGATGCCGCCACCATCAGCGAGGTGGTCAATCGCGTCCACACGGCGGCCGCAAAGTTGAAGCCAGGGGAGTGGCTCACGGGTGCCGGCTGGGATGAAGGCAAACTATCGGAGCGCCGTTATGTACTTGCCTCCGACCTGGATAAGGCAGCGCCGCACAATCCAGTCTGGTTGATGCATACCACCGGACACTACGGCGTGGCCAATCATGAAGCGCTGCGGCTGGCGCATATCAACCCCGAGTCGAAAGATCCGCCTGCCGGGACCATCGACCGCGATGCCCAGGGAGCACCCACCGGCGTGCTCAAAGAAGCAGCCATGGACCCGGTGCTGAATCTTATTCCGGATCCAACCCCGGAGCAGTTGCGCAACGGAATTCTCCGCATGGTCGATACCCTGCATCGCGAAGGAATGACCGGGGTGAAAGACCCTGACATCGGCCAACCAACGTGGGATGCCTACCGGCAGCTTGAGCAAGAGAAGAAGTCTGCCGGTGCACGTCTGCGTGCTGTGGCATGGCGGCACAACGCTTGCATCGGCGCGCGCTGCCGTGGCTCGCATCCAGGCTCTCCCCCGGCCGCCCAATTCCTTAGGGGATGGCAACCTGCTCTCCTGCGGAGCCAAGCTCTACATGGATGGAAGTGGAGGCGCCAGGACCGGGTGGGTTTATAAGGACTGGAACAAAAACTCAAGCGGCGTGGATAGCGGAAATCATGGCTATCCGGTGATCGATCCCCATGATATACCGGCAGAAGGTACGTCTCTTCCATCAGGCCGGTGTTTCTGTAGGAACCCACGCCATCGGCGATCATGCCATCGACTGGGTGGTCGATACCTATGCCGAAGTATTGAAGGAGAAACCCACGCCAGGGCTTCGCCACAGCATCATTCATGGCAACATTCCGACCGATCACGCCATCGACACGATGGCCTCGTTGCAAAAGCAGTACGACGCCGGCTACCCCGAGTCCCAACCCGGATTCACCTGGTGGATCGGCGATACCTATGCCGGCAACTTCGGACCGGAGCGGTCGCTGCGTTTAAACCCGTTCCACACTTACATGGAGCGCGGGATTGTCTGGGGTGGGGGATCTGACTACTCCGTCACCCCATTGCCGGCTCGATACGGCATCTGGGCTTCGGTTCAACGTGAAACCCTGAAGGGCGTCTACGGGAAACAGCCGTTCGGGACCGCGGAGTCAGTGGACGTGCATACCGCGCTTCGTTCCTATACCGCCTGGGCGGCACGGCAGCTATTTCTGGAAGACAAGATCGGCTCCATCGAACCCGGTAAAGAGGCAGATATCGCCATTTGGGATCAGGACATGTACACCATCCCTGCCGCCGAACTGCATAACCTCAAATGCACGATGACCATTTACCACGGGCGAAGTGGTCTACCAGGGCCAGTGATGCTCTAAACTTAGAAAATGCAGTACCGCTCTGGTAATGAGATCCGGGAAACCTTCCTGCGCTTCTTTGCTTCGAAGGGTCACCGTCGCGTCCACTCTTCCTCGCTGGTTCCGGCGAATGACCCCACTTTGCTGTTTACCAATGCGGGGATGAACCAGTTCAAAGATGTCTTCCTCGGGGCGGAGCGCCGGGATTACAACCGCGCCACAACATCGCAGAAGGTTGTGCGTGCCGGTGGCAAACACAACGACCTGGAGAACGTCGGCTTCACTCGCCGTCACCATACCTTCTTCGAGATGCTGGGCAACTTCAGCTTCGGCGATTACTTCAAGCGCGAAGCGATCGCGTTCGCCTGGGAGCTGGTCACCTCGCCGGAGTGGCTCGGACTCCCCAAGGAAAAGCTCTACGTCACCATCTTCAAGGGCGAGGAAGGGATTCCGCGCGACGAAGAAGCCTATGAGCTTTGGCGCGAACATGTGCCTGCTGAGCGGATCCATGAGTTGGGAATGAAGGACAACTTCTGGGCCATGGGTGATACCGGCCCATGCGGCCCATGCTCCGAGATCTTCTATGACATGGGGATCGAAGCATCGGAGACGGGAGAAGACAAGCCTTTCCCCGAGGACGAAGCCCGCTACGTGGAGATTTGGAACCTGGTCTTCATGCAGTTCGAGCGTGACAAACAAGGAGAACTGCAACTGCTGCCCAAGCCTTCGATCGACACCGGCGCTGGCCTCGAGCGCATGGCCGCTGTGCTGCAGGGCAAGATCTCCAATTTTGAAACCGATCTGTTTATGCCGCTGATCGCTCGCGCCGGCGAACTTACCCAGACCCGCTACCAGGATGGGCGCGCCGCCACTGACGCGTCACTGCGCATCATCGCCGATCATTCCCGTGCCGCGACCTTTCTTATCTCCGACGGCGTGCTCCCGAGCAACGAAGGCCGGAGCTACGTGCTGCGGAAGATACTACGCCGGGGTATCCGTCACGGGCGCTTGCTGGGCCAGGAAGAGCCGTTCATGTTCCGCATGGTCGACGCGGTTCGGGACGAGATGAAGGCCGCCTATCCGGAGTTGGAGGAGAGCGCCAGCCGTGTCGCCAGGGTGATCCGGGCAGAGGAAGAGCAATTTGGGCGGATGCTGGCACTGGCCTCGAAACAGCTTGATACTGCCATTGAGCGGGTGCGCAGAGAGGCAGGAGACAAGCCGCCCATGTTGCCGGGGGCGATTGCGTTCCACCTCTATGAAACCTATGGTCTGCCGCTGGACTTCATGGAGGATGCAACCCACGATCAGGGTATCAACTTCGATCTGACCGGCTTTGAACTGGCACGCGGCGAAGAGCAGACCCGTGCCCGTGCTTCCTGGAAGGGAGGCGCAAAAGACTCGGCGAGCCCGGAGTTCCGCGCGTTGCCTAAGACGGTCTTCGAAGGCTATCGCCAACTGACATCACAGCACTGCGAAGTGTTGGCTATCGTCAAGGACGGCGTGGGCGTGCCCAAGGCAAATGCGGGAGAGAGCGTGGAGATCGTGCTCGATCACACCTCGTTCTATGCCGATTCCGGCGGTCAGGTGGGCGACGTTGGCTGGCTCTATTCTGATGACCATAACGTGATTGTTGGCGACGTTCTCGGTTGTGTGCAGCCGGTGCAGGGGGTTCGTGCTCATAAAGTCTTTCTGCGCCAACCACTCGAGCTGGGAAACTATGTAGATACCGTCGTGGATACAGAAATCCGCTCCGCGATTCGTCGCAACCACACCGGCACCCATCTCCTGCATGCTGCTCTGCGCGAGGTTCTGGGTAAGCACGTGAAGCAGGCGGGTTCAAGCGTCGATCCCGAACACCTGCGCTTCGATTTCTCTCATTTTGCCGGGGTTGCCGATCAGGAGCTGGCAGAAGTGGAAGACATCATCAATCGCCAGGTGTTGGCCAACACCAAGGTGGAAACACTGGAAGACGTTCCCATCGACGTGGCAGTGAACGAATACCATGCCATGGCGCTTTTCGGTGAGAAGTACGGCGAGAGAGTCCGCGTGGTGAAGATCGGTGATTTCTCCACTGAGCTCTGCGGCGGCACCCACACCGGCGCCAGCGGGGAAATCGGGTTAGTGAAGCTGCTCAGCGAGGGCGGCGTTTCTTCTGGAGTTCGCCGGGTAGAGGCGGTTACCGGATTAGGTGCACTCGGTGAATTCCGCCGCGGCCTGCAAGCGGAGGAGTTGCACAATAAGCTCTCGACTCAGGAAGAAGAGATCAAAAAATTGCGCCGCGATCTCGAGCAGGCACGCATGAAATCCGCCTCGGCTTCCGTCGCATCGGCTGTCGGCCAGGCTGCCGTCGTGGAGGGAATTCAGGTTTTGACACACAGGGTCGACTCTTTGGATCGGGGGCAGTTGCGCACCCTGGTGGACAATCTCCGCAACAAGCTCGGGTCGGGAATCGTCATTTTGGGGTCCGCACAGGAGGATGGCAAGGTCGCTCTGATTGCCGGAGTTACCAAGGATCTGACCGACCGTATCCCCGCCGGCAAAATCATCAGCCTTCTCGCGCCCAAGGTAGGCGGCAAAGGCGGCGGCAAGCCAGATATCGCTGAAGGCGGAGGCAGCGATGTTTCCGCGTTGAGTGCCGCCTTGGCCAGCGCTCCCGACGTGATCCGTGAACTGCTAGGAAAGACCTTAGCTTAAACCCCTTAGCGTCTAAACCCATCGGGTGCCCCATGCCTTCGCGCTAGGGTACGTGCGGAAACGGGTGGAGCCACGATTGCTGTTTGCGTCTCCGCCATAATTAGGTTTCTTTGCTGGTCGCAACTTGCCAACCTATAATCGGGTTAGCTCTGGCGTGCGGGTTTCGGGTCCGCTTCAAAACTATGCTCCATGCCGCGGGTTTGCTCCGTGCGTTTTGCTCTCGAAGCCGCATGACCCCGGCTTGGAAGACGCGCGCTGCGTCCGGACTGGTCCTTCTTGCTTCTTTCACTGCCCACGCTCGCCAGCTTTCCCGGTTAACCCCATTTGAGCAGGCACAGCACCTACGCCAGGCCCTCGAAGATCGTCCTGAGTCTCAGCGCACCCGGGCCGCTTACGAGCAGGTGCTCAATGCCTATCGCGCCGTCTACCACAACAATCCCGCAGCACCCAAAGCCGATGCCAGCGCACTGGCCGTCGCCCAGCTGTTGACGGAAGAGGGCAGCCTCTTCTCCGAGCCCAAAATGCTGCATGACGCCATGGGCCAGTACGCATTTCTTCGGGTGCAATATCCCGGCAACCGCTATGGCGCGCTCATCGCCGAGGGCGAAAAGCAGACTAACCAGGAGCTAAACACACTCCATCGTGCCGCGGTTCGCTCGCAGCACAACGCTGTCCTGGCCGCGGCTATCGGGTCGCAGCAAAACCACTCCGCCCCAACCATGACACCCCCCGCCATCCAGCCGCAGCAGGTCCAGCCGCCTTCGCGGCCTCCTCCTGCGATGACACCGCCTGCCATTCAGCCGCAACAGGTGCAGCCTCCTTCACGGCCTTCGCCGGCGATGACGCCGGCTGCCACACAAGTGAATGTTCAACAGCAGCTTCCCCTTTCTGCGTCCGCGCTACCGCAATCCGGGCAGGTCTCTCTGGTGAGCGGAATTCGACACTGGTCCACTCCTGTCTACACCCGCATCGCGATTGACCTGCAGAACCAGGTGCCTTACCAGGCCGCTCGCGTCCCCAGTCCCGATCGCATCTTTTTCGACTTATACGGAGCGCGCCTGGCCCCGGAGTTGAACGGCAAGTCAGTAGAAGTCGTCGACGACGGATTTCTCAAACGCATCCGCATCGCGCAGTTTTCCAACAATGTGACTCGTATTGTGCTGGACGTAAGTTCGGTTTCTGATTACTCGGCCTTTCTGCTTCCCAATCCCTGGCGGCTGATCATTGATATCCATGGCCTCAAGCCGGGTGCGACGCCTACCACAAACCTGGCGAGCCTTCCTCCAGCGGCCGCACCAGCCGTCGCCAGCAAGCCGCCGGTCGTCAACACTCCGCAGCCGGCTGCCGTGGCCAGTGCGGCCGCTGGGCCGCGTTCCGGCAAGCAGGAAATCGCGGCCCTGGGCCAACAGCCCAATCGCGTGCAGGCTACCGATCATCCCACCACGAAACCGATCGTAGCCGCGGTTGCCGGTACCGTCCCCGCCCCCCAGCCGGACGATGGATCCTTAGCTTCGACGACTGCTGCATCGACTACCTCCGCCTCTACGCCGGAGCCAGTCACCCGCCGCAAGAAGCCAAGCCCGGTCCATCCGGCGATTCCAAGCTCCACAGACGATGACGATTCTGTCTCTCCACCCACCCATGAAGCGACCCCGACTGCCGCCGGCGAGCGTTCCCTGGTGCGTACACTGGGGCTGAAGATTGGCCGCATCGTCATCGATGCCGGCCATGGCGGCCATGACTCCGGCACCACCGGACCGGGTGGCATTGAAGAAAAAGAAGTAGTGCTTGATGTGGCGCTGCGCCTGGGCAAACTGCTCAAGCAACGCCTGGGCGCGGATGTAATCTATACCCGCGACAACGACACCTTTATCCCACTCGAGACACGGACAGCTATCGCCAACAAAGCTCAGGCGGATCTTTTTCTTTCCATTCATGCCAACTCCAGCCCCGACTCATCCGCTCGCGGTGTCGAGACCTATTACCTCAACTTCACCACTTCGCCCGATGCTCTGGAAGTAGCCGCCCGTGAGAACGCCGTTTCTGACGAGTCCATCCACGAGCTGTCTGACCTGGTGAAGAAAATCACCCTCAAGGACAAAATCGACGAATCGCGCGAGTTTGCCGCCGATGTGCAGAAGTCGCTCTACGATGACCTGGAGGAGGGAAACCCGGGAATGCGCGATCGCGGCGTTAAAAAGGCGCCCTTCGTGGTGCTGATCGGCGCCAACATGCCGTCGATCCTGGCCGAGATATCTTTCCTCACCAACTCGGCCGACGCGCGCGAGCTGCAGCAGCCGGCTTACCGCGAGCGCATCGCCGAGTCGCTCTATCGCGGAGTAGCAAGATACATCAGCGGCCTCAGCGGCGTTCGTCTGGCGCAGAGTTCCGGCCATCCCAACGGCAACTAAAGAGCAATTCGACACCCGAAGGAGAAATGCTCTAGTCTCTGAACAGGTGCGTATGCTTCGTGCCCTTCCGGCCTCGATTCTTTCCCTTTCCCTGTTGCTATTGCCGGCGTTCGCCAAACCGGCCTCGCCGTCGTCTTCAGCCTCCGCCCAATCATTGTTGCCGACTGAATTTGCCGGATGGAGCCTGAGCGCGCCCGCCCAGGATATTGCCGCGCCCGAAGCAGCCGATGCCGCCAATGCCGCAGTGCTGAAGGAATACGGATTCCAGCAGTTTGCGACCGCTCAATACACCAATGGAGATAACAAGCTCCACGTTCGCGCCATCCGCTTCCAGGACGCAAGCGGCGCCTACGGTGCGTTCACTTTCTTCCGCCGTGCCGGCAGCATTGCAGAGCAGATTGGACGGAGTGCTGCCTGGGATGGAAGCCATGTTCTGTTCTGGAACGGTGCCACCCTGGTGGACGCCACCCTGGATAAAGTCACTCCCATGACTGCCTCGGAACTGCGCGAGTTGGCCAAAGATCTGCCCCAGCCGCCGGGCTCGGCGGGTATTGCTCCTCCTCTGCCGGGATATCTGCCCCGCGCGGGTCTCGATACCGATGTCACCCACTACGCACTGGGACCGGAAGCTTATGTCCGCACGGGCGGCGTGCTTCCCGCCGCGTTGGTGGACTTCCCTTCCAGTGCCGAAGCTGTGACAGCCCATTACTCCAATCGTGACGGCGACGGGCAAGTGACGCTGCTGATTTATCCCACCCCGCAGTTGGCAGCGGCGCGCCTGCGTGATATTGACGCCTTCCTCAAGGCTGGCAATAGCAAATCCACCTGGCCTCAGCCCCTGGCGGAGAGCCACCCCGAATCTTTGCTCACCCGCCGGAGCGGCCCCATTGTGGCCGTCATCAGCGGATCGCTCCCGCCCGCGATTGCACACAAGCTGCTCAACCAGATTAATTACCAGGCTGACGTGGTCTGGAATAACCCCCAGGGCTACATCAGCGACGGTTCCAAGGTCGCACGTCTCATCCTTGGCATCTTTGCCCTGACGGGCATTCTAGGGGGCGCTGCGATCCTCCTGGGGCTCTTCCTCGGGGGTGGACGAGCGCTCTATCGGGTTCTCCGCGGCAAGCCCGCCTCAGCTTTCCAGGAAGAGACCGAGTTCATCCGGCTCAACCTGGAGGACTAGCACCATCGATTGGCAAGCTCTCGAAAGCGAGGCCAGGGCCAGGGGGGTTACCCCTTTGCGACCGACGATCAGCCTTGAGAAACTTGAACCGCTAAGTGTGCACCCCCACTCCTAAGTAGTCGGATTGCAGTGGCTTGGGGCCTCTCCCGGGTCGCCGAAAACCGACTTCGGATTGTGCAATATCAAAACAGTCTTGGCTATAAGCATTTCATAAATAAGGGGTTATCGGAACCCGGATTTTGCCTTGACACCCTCGGGAGGCAACCATAAGATTTCGCCAGAAAGTTCTGATGGCTTTGCCTCCGTTGGAACTATTCTCCCTAGAGAAGAGGCCGCCCTGTTGCCGGGTGGCCTTTTCGTTTTCCCGGTGGCGCCATTCCCGGACCTTCTTTACGCGTGGCCGGACCCTAGATACAATCCGACAAGGTACGTGCAAACGGGGCGCGCCGACGTAGCTCAGTTGGTAGAGCAGCTGATTCGTAATCAGCAGGTCATCGGTTCAAGTCCGATCGTCGGCTCCATCAACTCCACCGTTTCCGGCTTGCAACCGGCGTGTTGCGAAAGCACACAAGTGCAAAAGACTCAAGCATTTCCTTTCCTTGTTCCTGCATTGAGTTTGGTACCTGATTATCCACTGTTTTTTTGGCTGTACACCTTGCGATGTAGTTGAGCCTCTCCGCATAATCGCCTCAGAAGCTGAGGTGTGAGGGTGACGGCCTCCAACGAGCACATCACTGTTACCCATTACAGCCGAGAAGACGTTCTTCGCATATTGCGTATCCGCCTCCAACAACTTTCTTCGTGGGAGCGTTCCGGGCTCATCGACCAAACCGATACCTACTCGTTTCAAGACCTTGTTCAGTTACGCAAACTACGGGATCTGCGTGCCACGCGTCTCTCTGTGGCCAACATTCGCGCCTCAATACATGCCATGCGGCAGGTTTCCGGTGTGGCCAACCCCTTGCTCGAGGCCAGCGCGGTTCGCAACGGGACCCGGCTCGCCTTTCGCCTCAGCGGTGCAATGATGGAGCCGATCGCTCGACAATTCGTATTCGACTTTGACTCTCCGCGGCACAGTCAGCTGGCTGAGGTCAGTTCTGCCGCCAGCCATCAGGCCGCGCGCGACTCCCGGGTGCAAGGACTCTTTTTCGAAGCGGTGCGTTTGGAAGAGCGGGGCAAGACGCAAGAGGCCATGGCCCACTATGAAGCGATCCTTGCGCTCGATAGTGCTCATGCACCCGCCTGCATCAACCTGGGCACAATCCAATACAACCAGCGCCGTTTTATCGATGCGGAAGAGCTCTACCGGCGCGCCACCGAAGCTGACCCAAAGTATGCCTTAGCCTTCTTCGATCTGGGCAACGTGCTCGATGAGCTGCAGCGTCTTCCCGAGGCAATCGAGGCCTATACCACCGCCATCCGCCTGGTACCGCATTACGGCGATGCCCACTATAACGTCGCCCTCGCCTACGAACGAGTGGGCGATCGGCGGTCCGCCCTGCGCCACTGGACTACTTACATCAAGCTCGATCCCATCGGTCCCTGGTCGAACCACGCTCGCATTCAGGCGCGCAAAATTCTGGAGCGGGAAAAGTTATCCATCGTACATCGCGGCTCTTCCGTGCTCCACGATCATCATTTGCTGCGCGCCCGGCCCGTTCCCCGGTTGCTTGCCGTTCCCAAGCCAATGCTGCCCATGTAGGGCGCTGGACAGCCACGCATGGGAGCGAATAGCTTATTCCCGTGACTGATTCCGTCCTTGCTTCGCAACCCGCTCCTCCGCTTACCCTGCTTTCGGAAGACGAACAACTCTTTCGTGCCACGGTCCGCCAATTTGCTCAAGAGAATATTGCGCCCCAGGTTCGCACCATGGACGAGCAGCAGCACTTCAACCCTGAGTTGATTCCGCAGCTGTTCAACCTCGGTCTGATGGGCATTGAGATTCCCATCGAATACGGTGGTTCGGGAGGAACCTTTTTCGAGGCGATTCTGGCCGTCGAAGAGATCTCTGCCGTCGACCCGTCCGTAGGCGTGTTGATCGATGTACAAAACACGCTCTGCATCAATGCCTTGTTGCGTTGGGCCACGCCAGAGCAAAAAAAAGCTTATCTGCCTCGGCTTGCCACCGATACCGTCGGTGCGTATGCATTGAGCGAGGCCGGTTCGGGTTCCGACGCATTTGCACTGCAAATGCGGGCCGAAAAGCGTGGCGACTTTTACCTGCTGAACGGGCAGAAGCTGTGGATCACCAACGCCCGCGAGGCCGGGCTCTTCATCGTCTTCGCCACCCTGGACCCGGCTGCCGGCTACAAAGGCATTACCGCCTTTCTGGTGGACAAACGCACGCCTGGATTTTCTGTTGGCAAGAAGGAGGACAAGCTCGGCATCCGGGCTTCTTCCACTTGCGAGATCATCCTGGAAGACTGCAAAGTACCCGCGGCCAATGTGCTGGGCGAGCCGGGCAAGGGCTATAAGATTGCCATCGAGACGCTGAACGAAGGCCGCATCGGCATCGGCGCGCAAATGCTCGGGTTGGCTCAGGGAGCATGGTCCCATGCTGCCCGTTACGCGTTTGAACGCAAGCAATTTGGCAAAGCGATTGGGGAATTTCAGGCAGTCCAGTTTTCGCTTGCCGAAATGGCTACGGAAATCGAAGCGACCCGGCTGATGGTTTACAACTGTGCCCGCCTGAAAGACAACGGCCTCGGTTTTTTAAAGGAAGCCGCCATGTGCAAGTACTTCGCCTCTCAGGTAGCCGAGCGCGTAGCCAGCCAGGCCGTTGAAGTTTTCGGCGGTTACGGGTTTGTTAAGGATTATCCAGTCGAGAAGTATTACCGGGACGCCAAAATCGGAAAAATATACGAAGGCACGTCCAACATGCAGTTGGCGACGATTGCCAAGCTGATGCTAGGGAATCATTAGCGTCCCCCACCACCGCTCCATCTGAACTCTAGCCCCACCACGAACAGGGGTGCCCCATATCTCGCTGTTTTTGGCGAGATGTGGGATTCCACTGCTCTCACCCCGAAACTCTCCCGGTCCAATCGGAAACCGCAGGTCCCTCCACTTCGCTACGCTTCGGTCGGGATGACAAGGGGAGGACGGTTACTGACTTCATGTTCAGTGAGTCGGATGGCAAAGAAGACCTCCCGATCCGACTCGCAGACTTTTAAGTGAGTAATCACTCTCCCCTTGTCATCCCGAGCGAAGCCGAGGGATCTGCAGTGCGCCTCGCCCGGACGCAAAAATCTCGGGGAATCAACCCGTGTTGCGCAAACCGGCCGCGATCCCGTTGATGGTTGCGGAAAGTGCGCGATTGATGGCGTCGGAATCATCTCCCGCACGCTTGCGCCGCAGCAGATCGACCTGGATCAGACTAATCGGATCCACGTAAGGATTCCGCAAGCGAATCGAGCGAGCAAGAACCTGGTTGTTCTCCAGCAACTCTGACTGTCCGGTAATCGCCAGGATGCTGCGCCGGGTGCGATGAAATTCAGCTTCGAGCTTGGCAAACACTCGATCGCGAATCCCGGTATCCGTAACCAGCGAAGCGTAAAGCTGGGCAATGCCGAAATCGGATTTGGCGAGGGCCGTTTCTACATTGCGGATCAGGTCAATGAAGAGAGGGAACTCCCGCGCCATGGTCGCCAGGATTGCTGCGCCGCCGGGTTTCTGCGCATAGAGCTCAAAGGCATGGCCAACCGCGAACCATGCGGGCACAAGTTGCCGGCTCTGCGTCCAGCCAAATACCCAGGGGATCGCGCGGAGATCCGCCAGGCTGCGGCGCCCGCCACGGCGTGACGGCCGGGAGCCGATCTTTGCATGCTCCAGTTCCGCCACCGGCGTAGCTTCTTCGAAATATTGCAGCACTTCAGGATCGTCGAGAATGTGTTCGCGATAGAAAGCGAAGGCCACATCTGACAATTCCGCGAAAGCCGCTTCCCATTCCGGTGCGAGCACGCCGGTGAAATGTCCGTGAGGATTGCGCGCGTTAGGACGTGCCAGCGCGTCCAGTGAGGCCGCGATCATGAGCTCGAGATTGCGCTCGGCGAGAATCACATCGGAATACTTCCAATTAAGCACTTCTCCCTGCTCGGTAATGCGGATCTGCCCGGTAAAAGCGCCCATAGGCTGGGCATAGATGGCGCGGTGCGTAGGGCCACCGCCACGCCCTACCGTGCCGCCGCGGCCGTGGAACAGCCGCAACCGAACGCCACTCTCGTCCGCTACCTGGTGCAGAGCGCGGTGAGCGCGGAAAATCTCCCACGTGCTGGTGAGCATACCGCCGTCTTTGTTGGAGTCGGAATATCCCAGCATGACCTCCTGTGTGTTGTCCCAGGACTTCAGCAGCTCACGATAGCTGGGCGACTGCCACAGCTCGCGGCAAATGACCGGCGCATTACGCAAATCTTCAATGGACTCAAATAGGGGAACTGGCATCAAGCCGGGGTCAGCACCGCTGCCTTCTACCCGCACACCACCCAGGCGTGCGAGCCAAAGCACGTTGAGCACATCTTCCGTGCTTGCCGCGCCGCTGATGACGAAATGGCGTATCGCTTCCGGCGTGGACGATGCCTTCAATTCGGCAATCGCGCGAAAGGTATCGATCACATCGGCGGACGCTGAAGACAGCGGTGGGGGCACCGTGGTTGCGCGTTCCGGATCACATTTCCAGGCCCCGGCCTCTTCGAGCGCCGCGGCAAGCAACCGCGCATGCTGACGAATGTCGAGCGTCTGCAAGTGAAGGCCGTAGGTGCGCACCTCGAGGATCAAGGGATCAATCAAGGCCTGGGCCAGACGGGGACCGCGATTGTCTACCAGGCTGGTGTGCACAATTTCGAGATCGTCGAGGAACTCCTGTGCGGACTTGTATGGGGGTAAGCCGGCTAACGTCGAATCCAGAGCCAACGGCAGGTTTTCAGAAGATTCGCTGACTCTGGCGAGGCGCACACGGATACAGCTGAGGAAGCGCCGATAGTACTCATACTCATACCGCTCTCCGAACGCCTGTTGCCCGGTGGTGTTGAGGGAATCGAGATAGCTTTGCAGCCGCTGCTCGAGTGCCTCGCTAATCGGCGCCTGCTGTGCCGAGGTGGTAAGCAGATCGAGAGTCAGGCCCAGCTGCTGCTGATAGTGCTTGAGCAGATGTTCACGCGCCATCTGCAGCGCCTCTCGCGTGACCTGCGGAGTCACGTAGGGATTGCCGTCACGATCGCCGCCAATCCAGGACCCGAAGGAGAGCAGTACCGGCATTTGCGAGAGGCTGAGCTGGACACCATACTCCGCCTCAAACGCCGCCGCGACTTCGGCATAAAGACCGGGCAGCGTTGCATAAATGGATGCGTCGTAGTAATCGAGGCCCATGTTGACCTCGTCCCGAACCGTGGGGCGGCGGGTCCGGACCTCGTCCGTCTCCCATAGCGCTGTGATCTCAGCGGTCAGGCTTTCTTCGAACAGTTCCAACTGCTCGTCGGAGAGCGGAATGCGATCAAGCAGCTCCAGCAGATCGGCGATGCGCCGCCGTTTGAACATCACCACCCGCCGCGCCACCTCGGTCGGATGGGCGGTAAAAACCGGGATAATTAAGATCGAGCGCAGCCAATCGACAGCCTCTTGTGCGGAAATGCCCGCCGCCCGCATGACCCGCAGTGTTCCACGGAGAGAACCGCGCTGCACTTCACCGGAAAGCTGCAGTGAAAGCCTTCGGCGCTTGCGGTGGTTGGTTTCGGCCAGATTAATCAGCTCGAAGTAAAAAGCAAAAGCGCGCGCCAGGCGATAGGCTTGCACCAGATCCAGTGAGTGAACGCTGCCCAGGGCAGTGGCAAACGGCTGCGCCGCTTCGGTCTTGGGGGGTGCACCCTCCTGGGCCTCGCGGCGGCGAATGGCGATCTGGCGCAGCTCTTCCACTTCGGCAAAGAGCTGTTCTCCGGCCTGCTCGCGCAGGGCCTGGCCGAGGAGCATGCCGAGTGAGCGCACATCGCGCCGCAGCGGCGCTTCTTTAATGTCGCCCTTTCGCGCCTCAAGTTCAGCCAGGCGCAGGGACCAGCTTTCCGGTTTCCAGAGCAGAGTCATTGCCTCTGATTATGCAGGATGCGACTGGCAACATAAATTCGAGCAACCTTGCAGCCCGATTTACGTTTGAATCATCTCCAGATTCATGATGAGAGCAATGCAGGTGAATCAATCGACCCAGGGCCCTGCGCTGGTCGCGGCAGAGCTGCCTCAACCGCAGCCCGCTGCAGGCGAGGTCCTGATCCGCGTGCGCGCCGCTGGAGTAACGCCCACCGAGCTGGGTTGGTTTCCGACCACGCAGGCGAAGGATGGATCGCCGCGCAAGGGCGCGGTGCCCGGGCATGAATTTTCCGGCGTAATCGCCGGCCTGGGGCAGGGTGTGAGCGGTTTTGAAGTTGGCCAGGAGGTATACGGTCTGAACGACTGGTTTGCCGATGGAGCAACCGCCGAGTTTTGTGTCACCCAACCAGGGAGCATCGCGTCCAAACCAGCCTCGCTCACCCACGAGGAAGCGGCCACGGTTCCGATCGGAGCGCTGACCGCATGGCAGGGACTGCTGGAGCGGACGAAGATACAGCGTGGCGAGCGGGTGCTGGTGCATGCCGCTGCGGGCTCCGTCGGTGTCTTTGCCGTGCAACTCGCTCGCATGCATGGCGCCCATGTGATTGCTACGGCGTCTTCTCGAAATCTGAAACTGGTAGCGGAACTTGGTGCAGAGGAAGTGATCGACTACCAGTCGTCTCGCTTTGAAGAGCAGACGCAGAAGGTCGACGTAGTGTTCGACGGGGTAGGAGGGGAGACGCTCGACAGGTCGTGGGGTATGCTCAAGCCCGGCGGCAGGCTGGTGACGATTGTCGATTACCGTAACAAAGACGTATTCTTCATCGTTGAACCAAACCAGAAGCAATTGATCGAGGTGGGCAAACTGCTGGGTACCGGGAAAATGAAGACTTTTCTCGGGCCAGTCTTTCCGCTGGCGGAAGCGTCAAGCGCCTATAGCGGTGGCATCGCAAAGACAGGCAAACACGGAAAAATGGTGGTGGCGATCACGCGCTGACGTGAGCCGCAGACTTGACTTCGATCGTGCTTGCAATCCTGGCCACGTGCTCATAAGACTGCAGTCGTGCCTCGGGCTCAAACGTATCAGTCACTACAATCAACTCGTCGGCGCCAGTCTCCTGTACCAGTTTTTGCATTCCGGCTTTCACGGTTGCGTCCGAACCAACGATTGCGGCGCCCAATTTGCTCTCGACTGTTGCCCGCTCCCATTCCTGCCAAAGTGGCTCCATGGAATCCACTGGTGGCAACAGTTCCACCGGTCGATTGCGAATCAATTGCAGAAAACGTTGTTGCGGCGTAGTAAACAGCCGGCGGGCTATTGCATCGGTCTCTGCCGCAATCACAGGTACTCCCACGATAAGATGTGGCTGCTGTAGCGTCGCACTCGGTTGAAACCGATCGCGATACATCTGTGCGGCTGTGTACAGATAGTCCGGCGCAAAGTGCGCTGCAAAAGCGAACGGCAGGCCCAACATCGCCGCCAGTTGCGCGCTGAATCCACTCGAACCCAGCAATGTGATGGGCACGTTGCTCCCCTGCCCGGGAATGGCCCGTACCACCTGGCCCGGCTTCTCGGGCCCAAGGTAGGTCCGCAATTCCTCTAACAATGCCGGAAAGTCGTCACCGCTCTGATTCAGGTCCCGGCGAAGCGCCCGCATGGTGGCGAAGTCGCCCCCTGGAGCCCGGCCCAGCCCAAGGTCAATCCGCCCTGGATAAATTGCTTCTAGCGTCCCAAACTGTTCTGCCACCACCAACGGTGCGTGGTTAGGCAGCATGATTCCGCCGCTGCCTACGCGGATCGTCTTGGTCGCCGCGGCTACATGCCCAATCAGCACCGCTGTGGCGGAACACGCTAGCCCAGCGATGGAGTGGTGTTCTGCCAGCCAATAACGACGGTAGCCCAGCCGCTCAACGTGCTGCGCCAGTTCTACCGACCGCGCAATTGCGCTGCCCGCACGCTCCCCGGGTCGCATGCCTACCAGATCCAGTACGGAAACAGCCAGTTCTTTGCCCATGCGTTTTAGATGATCCGGCCTGAAAAGCGACTCAAGCCCGCCGGTCCGGTCCGGGAAGCTATCCTTAGTTGAGCATGATTTCGATTCAGAAAATTCAGCTACCGGTTGCAGGCATGCAGCGGCTAAGGGCAGAGGCGAAGGAAGAAGGCTACGACTTCGTCGAAACTCTGGTGGAAGATTGGGAGAGCACCAGGAATCGCTTCGATGCGGCCGGAGAGGCCCTGATGGGTGGTCTGGATGAAGATCTGCTGATTGCAGTGGGCGGTCTTAATTGTGATCCCTTTGCCGGCCGTCCCGATATGGGGCGTATTCGGCGAGTCTACGTGAGGCAAGCATGGCGTAACCAGGGGATTGGCGGAGCGCTGGTGACTGCGCTCGTCCAAGAGGCGAGAGCTTACTTCCGCTGTGTGCGCCTGCGCGCCGAGAACACCGGGGCCGCTCGCCTTTACGAACGCATAGGTTTTGCTGCTACTCCGGGGCCTGACGCTACCCACACTCTGTTCTTCGACTAAAAAAAAGCAACTTTGCGGTTGCATGTTTGTCTGGTCCGTCGTAATATGCAACTAGGAGGTTGCATGTATGCAGGACAAGATTGAGAAACAGATTGAGATTGCCGCGCCGGTCTCACGGGTTTGGCAGGCACTTACGGACTCCCGCCAGTTTGGAGAATGGTTCCTGGTGAAGATGGATGGCCCTTTTGTGGCCGGCCAGCGAATGGGCGGTCAGATCACTCATCCCGGGTATGAGCACGTGCGGATGCAGATCGAAGTGAAAGCAATCCAGCCGGAAACCCTTTTCTCCTACACGTGGCATCCCTATGCAGTCGATCCGAAGGTGGATTATGAACCGGAGGAACCCACGCTCATCGAATTTCGTTTGCGGCCGACCGCGGTTGGCACGTTGCTTACGGTAACGGAATCCGGCTTTGACAAAATTCCCAGTGCACGGCGAGCGGAGGCCTTCCTCCGGAATGACGGCGGTTGGGCACAGCAGATGAAGAACATCCAGTCGTATGTCAGCAAAGCGGCCTAGCAGCGCGCAGGCAAAGGCGGCAGTCTTTGCTGCGCTGGGGGACGAAACCCGGCTATCGTTACTTGCCAGGTTGTGTGACGGCAAGCGTTATTCGATCGCGGAACTCACCCATGGAACCAAGCTCACCCGGCAGGCGGTGACCAAGCATCTGCGCGTGCTCGAGCGGGTACACATCGTGCACGGAGCCCGAGCAGGCCGCGAAAGCCTGTTTACCTTTAATCCCCAGCCAGTGCTCGAGATGAAGGAATATCTCGAGCAGGTCTCGAAGCAATGGGATTCGGCTCTTTCGAGATTAACGGCCTTTGTGGAAAGCAAATCGGAGGAACGTCATGGCAAACAGTTTTAGTAAAGATATTCTCATTCAAGCGCCAGACCCGAAGGGCGCAGCCTCCTTCTACGTCGACAACCTGGGCTTCGAGATCACCGAAGAATCAACCAATATGGTCAGTCTGCATGGGGAGCACATCAACCTGTTCATTGAGCGAGGCCCAACGCTGGGGCCGGTGTTTGAGGTGACCGTGGACGATCTGGAAGCAGCCAAGCTCCGGCTGGTGAAACACGGCGCAAAGATTGTCAAGGACGAACCGAAGTTCCCACGATGCTATCTGCAGGATCCATTCGGATTAATCTACAACCTCACCAGCTGAAGCGTAGTGGAGGGGCCTGCGGTTTCTTGCGCGCAAGCCCCCTAGGCCATTCTCAACTCAAGCGAAACCACAGAACGCTGCGGCAGCGAAACCTCCGCCCTGTCGCCGTGAATCGTAACTGGAAAGGGCGCCGGCTTGACCTCGTCGGGATGATGGAATGTATTGCCGGCAGTCATATCTGCGTGGGTCAGAACGCTGCCTCGGCCTTCCACGATACTTCCGCTAGTAAGCCGAAGGTGAGCGGCAACTACCGACTCCAAAGACGGATTCGTCAGGGTCACGGTCAAGCTTCGACCCTTGACAGACGCCGAACCAGAAAGCCCGGGCATCGTCGCAGTCCCGCTGCGCGAAGGAACTTTGAGTTCGTCACAGTGAATGTTCATTTGCGCCACTTGCGATTGCATATGACCGCGATACATCTCAAAAACGTAATACACCGGAGTGCGCACAAAATTGTCACCCTGGGCAAGAAACAGAGAGTGGATACAATTAACCGTCTGAGCTACATTGGCCATCGCAATCTTATCCGCATGGCGGTTGAATACGTCGAACGTGACCGCGGTGTGCAGCGCATCGCGCAAGGTGAGCGGCTGGCTCAACAAGTACGCCGGCGCGATTTCCTCTCCTGGCCGATACCACACTCCCCACTCGTCCACCACTAATTTGGTGTGGTGCTCGGGATCGTACTTGCCGATGGCTTCCCAGTGGCGTTCGATGACCGTCTCGGTCCGCATACCCTCGCGGATCACGTCATACCATCCTGGAGCATCGAACGTGGCGACCTTCTCCGGAGTGTTTCTTAAATCCGTGTAGTAGTGCACCGACAACCCATCGACCCGCGAGCGATGACCGCCCTGCATGGCATCGAAGAAACCGGTTGTCCAACCCAAATCGAGATCTTTGGAATGGCCGCGTGGGCCTACGGCCACCAGAAACGGCTTAGGAGCATAGGCAGGGAATTGGGTAACGAATCGCCGGTACAGCGTAGCGTATTCCGCCGGCGTCATGTCTCCGCCACAACCCCATGACTCGTTGCCCACACCCCAATACTGAACCCCGAACTGGTCCTTATCTCCATTCTGTGCTCGTTCATTTGCCAGGGAAACCGTGCCTGCAGGAGCGTTGCAATACGACACCCAATCGTGGAATTCCTGGGGCGAACCCGAATTCATGTTTGCGGCGAGGTAGGGTTCCGCACCGCATAGCCGGCACAAATGCATAAACTCGTGAATGCCAAACTGGTTGGTCTCTGTAACGTCCACACCTTTCGGCGCGGATGCCTGCCAGTAGTTATAAGTGCGAGGACGTTTTGCCGGATCGCCAATGCCATCGCGCCAGTGATAGCCGTCGGCGAAGCAGCCCCCGGGCCAACGGTAGTTGGGCACTCCAATGCGCTTCATGTCATCCACGAAACGCGCCCGGATGCCATCGATATTCTTGACCTTCGAGTTTCGACCAACCCAGATGCCGTCATAGATCACCCCGCCGAGATGTTCAATGAATTGGCCATACAAATGAGGACTGATTTCTGCGCCAGCAGTCGGGGCTGTGATCTCGATATCGGCGTCCGCCGCCAGGGCCGTTTGAACACCTGCGGCAACTCCAGCGGACACGTAAGCGCAACCACGAAGGAAGCTTCGGCGATCCATCACGTCAGAGTACTCCTTGACGAATTCAAGAGGAAATTAGCTTCCACACTCCCTCGCGCACCGTTCCCCATGCTCGGCTCTCCGGATCGACCACATCGAAATGGTCGGCGGAAGGGAGAATACTGATAGTGACCTGGCCTCCTTGCCGCCGCGACATCTCGGCCCATCGTAATGGCAGCTCAGAGGGAATCTGATCGTCTGCCGTGCCCTGAATCAACACCTGCGGTACCTGGAACGGCAAGAGATCTCCCGGGTTGCCGGCTTTGTAACGATCCGGCAGATCCTGCGGCTTGCCGCCCATCAGGGCATACACTTCCTGCTTGTCGTGGGCAAAGGTAAAGTACCCCGACAGATCAATCGTCAACCGTAGATCGACTGCTCCCGCCAGGGCGATTGCTCCGCGCAGTGGTAAAAGTGGCCGGGGCTGATAAATCTCGCTGTGGAGATCAATGTGATGTCTGCCGGCCACCCAGAACGCCAGGTGGCCGCCGGCTGAATGACCCATGGTGATCACCCGCGTAAGATCCAGGGGATAACTCTTCGCCAGCGTGGCGGCGAAATCGAGGCCCGCAGCCGCATCCTGGAACGTGGCCGGCCAACCTCCGCCTGTCTCGCCTATTCTTCTGTACTCGACCGACCAGGTCGCAATCCCATCCTGCTTCAAGGCCGCGCAGAGATAACCGGCATAACCGAGGTCGTATTGCGATTTCCACCATCCTCCATGGAAGAAAACCACCAGCGGCACGAGCGAGCCGCTTCGCGTTTGCGGGATCCAGAGATCTCCGAACTGATAGGGTCCAGCACCGTAGTGGATGCGATGATCCGCGGTCAGCAGAGGCCGGGAAAGGATGTCCATTCCCTAACTCAGCTCCACCATGATTGGGGTATGATCCGACGGCCTTTCCTGCGCTCGCGGGCCCCGGTCGATTACGCAGCTTTGCAGACGTTCGGCGAGCTTGGGCGAAAGCAGAAAATGATCGATGCGAATGCCGCGATTGTGTTCGAACGCCTGGCGAAAATAATCCCAAAACGTGAACTGACCAGTCTCGCCAGGATGCAAGGAACGAAACGCATCGGTATAGCCGAGATCGAGAAGCGCTCGATACCGTGAGCGCGGCTCCGGCTGGAAGAGCGCGTCGCGGATCCACGAGGAGGGCTTGTGACAATCGATGTCCTCAGGAATTACATTGAAGTCGCCACCAACCAGCACCGGCACATCTTCTTTCCGCCAGGCGCTCATTTTTTGTAGAAGCCTGTCCATCCAGGCCAGCTTGTAGGCGAATTTTTCCGTGCCTACGGGGTTGCCGTTGGGGAGATAGATGTTCACCATGCGAATGCCCTCAATGGTCAACTCCAGATAACGTGCATGGCTGTCCGCCTCATCCCCAGCGAGCGTCGTGTTGATTGTCTCCATCGGATAGCGCGACAAGACCGCGACTCCGTTGTAGGACTTCTGGGTCACAGCAACGCTCTCATAACCGAGCGCCTGAAATACCAACGCGGGAAACTCCGTCGCTTTGAGTTCCTGCAGCAGAAGCACATCCGGCTGCTGTAGCTTAATCCACGCGGTCACGTGATCAATCCGGGCGCGAATCGAATTAACATTCCAGCTGGCAATTTTCATGCCTACCACCGTCTCACATCAAGCGATCCCTGACCAGCTATGATCAGGACGAAAGGCTCCGCGCTTATGTTTGTTCCCCGCTCGATCGGATTTGTCAGTAGCCCCTACAACGATACAAAACAAATTCCGAAAGGTTTGCACACGAAACATGAAGCAGAAGGCATACTCAGGATTCTGCCGGAATTCGAGATCGGCCTCACCGATATTGAGGGCTTCTCGCACCTCTTCGTTCTCTGGGAGTTCGACCGATCGCAAAACTTCGAATTGATCGGCAAACCGCCCTTCGAGGATAAGCCGCACGGAGTGTTTGCAACTCGATCTCCCCGTCGCCCCAATCCGATTGGGCTTACCGTCGTCTCGTTGCTTCGCCGTGAAGACTGCATGCTGCATGTGCTCGGGGTCGACATGCTTGATGGAACTCCCATTCTCGATATCAAGCCGTATCTGTCGAGTATCCCGGCGGAGACGTTACGGCGCGGTTGGTTGGGAGAGGCAGAGTCACGGCGCGGCATTTAGCGCCTGCACTGGGTGAATGAAGGGCGCCACGTATTGGATGACGAGGTGAATTATTTCCAGCACGAGCTCCACAACCAGAATGCGGAAAGGGGCTAAAGCCCGACATTTTTGCGATCGTTTATGGCCCGACTAAAGTCTTGCCCTGATACAAAACAGAGCTTTTACGCAACCCGTAAAGTTGTTGCCTGAGACAAAATCGAGTACTCACGCAGGCTCTAAAGCCCGGGAGCTCTCAACGAATATGACGGCCCGGCTGAAGCCGTGCCCTTCCAGGACCGAATTCTCACGCAGGCTCTTGAGCCGCCCAGCCTTGGCTCGTCGTCAAGGCTGGGAGAAGCTGAGGACGAGACTACTTTGAAGCGGTTTCCGCGCCCGCTGGTTTCTGGTTGACCACCGCACTGTTTACCCATGCAGTCTTGCCCTTCAACCATTGCGGATCCTTGAACTCCCAGGCCACTCGTGGTTGCTCTGCATCCCCGTGCACTGTGCCGCTGGCGATGCGGGTCTTATGCCCTGCGAGCATCTCGAACTTCGATGGCGCCGCGCCCCCACTCGCACCCGGAGCAAACGAAATCGTTAGTCCCTGGTTAGCATCCTCACCTACCGCCGTGTAATGCAGCTTCTCGATGGACCACGCACCATTGGTTAAGGCCGCGTCGATGGTCACGGTTCTGCCGGGAAAATGATCGTCTTGATCGAGAATGGTCGCATGATCGCCGGCGACAGTCTGCACATGTAAGGTCCGTTCCAAGCCGTCCTGGGCCTTTAACTTCCATTCAGCGTCGGCAGTCAAGGTTTTTGCCGCACTGGTCGTTGTCCATTGCTGTGCGGGGACGGCAAAGACAGCGATATCGACGTCCTGAGAGACGGCCCCACGATACGCGACAAAGTATGGAGGTTGGCTGATCTCCGTCCACACGTCAGCAACGCTGACTGCGTTGCCAATCTTGAGCGCTGTGCCTTCCCCTGCGACAGCCGAGCGGGTGCGATACACAAGCACCGGCGGCTCGAGACCGGCAGGTGAGCTTCCACCACCGCGTTCACTGATATCAGAGCCCTGGATGAACTGCCACGAAACGGGTTGGCCCGCGTGATCGACAAACCGCAGCAGGTAGGTAGCACCCTTGCCCTGATTCGCGGGACGGTCGAGCTGCATCGTTGTCAGGTAGGCCTCGGCCCCGGAGCGCTTGTCGATGTCAACCATCCCTTGCTGGTTAGCGTAGTGCACGCGTTTGCCTGTGGAGCGCTCGGTAAGTACTGCCTCATAGAGAGGCGTCGTCCCGCTCGCAGGATCGACGTAAAGTTCGATCATCGTATAGGGCAGCTCCGGGCCGATCCACTGAATAAACTGCTCCGGCCAATGCCGAAAGATGATTTGTTCAGAAGGAACAGGGGCTGGAAGCTGCGCCAGCATGATGGACGCACCGCCGAGAAGAAGCGAAACAGCAAGAGCTTTGAACATAACGTCTCCTTTTAGAAGGTGTAGCGGATACCGAATTCCACCCGTCGCGCGGCTTCGGCGGCTAGTGGCTGCGTGAATGTGGGCGAGCCGACCACGCTGCCCACAGTGGTTACATTCGTGTGGTTGAGAAGGTTGGCCGAGCGCGCGTTCAGCGTGATGCTCTGATGCCGGTCGGCAGAAAAGCCATGCGAAGAGAGCTGGAAGGTGCGGCTCAGGTTCGCATCCAGGTGAACGAGCGCCGGCATGGTTCCCGCGTTCCGCCCTAGCGAGCCATTGATACCGGTTGTATTCAACAGGCCAAAGGGTGTCTGGTAAGTGCCGGTGCCCTCTTGTGCTGTAAGCGAAGGGCGGTCGTTGAAGACCCCATCTCCGTTGTTATCCATCCCGGTGACCACGTTGTAAGGGTCTCCGGAGGAAGCATCGAACTGGCTGGTAAGCGACAGGCCGCGAGGCAGGTTGAGCTGCCCGATGGCAAACAGCCGGTGGGTGGACTCCCAGGAGGCACGCGCCGTCTCCCCGCGATCGGAGTAGCTGGACTGAGGGAAGAGCGTGGCTGAGTCCGCATCCGTCTTCAGGTTGAAATATAAGTAACCAACAAAGATGCCAAAGCGTTTATAGCTATGCTGATCCGCGCCTACAAAGACCACCTGGCCATGCAGATGACCGGATTGTTCAAACTGGAAGATATTCCTGCCGGGCGCAATCGGGCGAGGCGCGAGTAAAGGATTGAGTGTGCTGTCTGTGATCAAGGGTGCATTGATATTGCGCGAGCGAAGCGTGCCCCAGGCCTGCCCATCGAAGAGATTTGCCTGCACATGCCAGTGTTGTGGTAGCTCGCGTTCCACACCCGCCTGTGCCTGAAAGGACAAGGGCTGTCCCAGGTGGGCGGCGAATTGGCGATTGGTTGCGACCGTGATCGTCGACGGAGTAGGCACCAGTGGCTGGGTAAACGACGGCGAATAGAGAAGCTGCTGGATTTGGCGCGATCCATTCAGGCGGTAAGCTTCGGTGGTTACATCCGGCATCACCGGACTCGAGAACAATCCGCCACGCAAATGGATAACCCATCGTTGTTTGCGATCGGGCGACCACGCTATACCTACTCGTGGAACCAGGTTGCCGAAGCTGGCAGGGGAGGTTTGCAATGCATACCGTATTCCAAACGCCAGCGATAGGTTGGGCTTGATACTCCATTGATCCTGCGCGAACAAGGCCACGCGCCACTGCGCGAACGGGACTAACGCATCTCCTTGGGTAATGTTATAGCTGGTGGGAACTCCGCCGGGGAGAGCCAGCAAGGTTCGGCGGTACTGTTCCAGCCCCGAGATTGCGGTTTGTGGCCCATTGTTGTCGAGCGCCGGCGCCAGTCCACCGCCGAAAACAAAGGCGCCGTTGAAGGTGTCAGGATCGTAGTCGTGAACCAGCGCGCCCAGCGACGTCACTCCGATTTTTAAAGAGTGCTTGTGATGGGTCCACAGGACGTCATCGTCCACTTCGAGATCGCGTTCGCGATTTCGCAGCAGGCCGGCGGTAGCGCCGCCTCCAGTGAAGGCGCCGGCCACTTGCAGGCTGGGAGCGGTTGAGAGTGGTACATCGCTGGTGCTTTTCCAGGTGAAGCCGATGTGGCTCTCATTGAGAAGAGTAGGGCTTAGCGTGAAGACATCCGTCAGCCGCAGGTTCTGTTCGCTGATGGTGCTGTTGTAACCGGCTTCTGCGAGAACCAGGCCACCGCTCCCGACATTGTCGGAGTCATTTACGTTGGCGGAATAAGTGGCCGCCAGCATATTTTTCGGGTTGAGTTGCCAGTCGGTGCGCACGCTGCCGACCCACAAGCGCTGCGGCGCCGAAACATTTTCGTTCAGCGCGGTCTCATTATCCTGGCCATCGAGGACCACGGCGTTCACCACGTTGAACTCGTGAATGTCGCGTCTCTCCAGGGCAAGAAAGAAATCACTCTTCTGCTTGCGAATGGGGCCGCCGAACTCAAATCCATAGCGACGCTTGCCCGCCGGAGTGGCGCTCAGGGCGAACGGGTCTGTTGCGTTAGCCCCTGACTCGCTGTCGGTGAAGAAGAGAGCTCCATGAAGCGAGTCGCGGCCCGGCTTAGTGAAGATCTCAACCCGGCCTCCCTGGTAGGGGGGCCTATCATATTCGGCGGAGAACATGTCAGGGTTTACGCGGATCGACGCAATGGAGGATTTGGGCGGCAGCGTGCTGCTGTTCTGGAATCCATCCACGGTAATGATGGCCTGACCGGGAGCACCACCACTGGTGGCGGCGAGCACTTGCAGTTGGCGTTTGAAGTCATCTGGATCATCTGCCATGCCCTGAAGATCCTGGGCATTGAGCGTGTGTGTGCCGGCGCCGTGGTCGGCATCGACAGAAACTTCACTTTCTTTTCCCACTTCGACCGTGGTGTGCACATCAGCGATGCGCAGATGAACGGTGATGTTTGCCCCGGCGCGGCCGTTTACCGGGCTATCGGCGAATCCGTCGGCGTGGACGGTGACCTGATAGGCGCTATTTCCGACGCAATGGAAAAGGAAAGCGCCTTGTTGGTTGGTGGTAGTTTGCTCCGGCGTGGCCGACTGTAAGTGGACGTCGGCTCCTACGACGGCTGCTCCGGTAGGATCGAGTACGGTGCCGCTAAGGTTCTTGGATTGGGCTCCGCAGGTTTGTGCTCGCAGGTTTCCGCCGATGCTCAACGCTGCGCAAAGGAAGATGCCAGTCCATCGATTCATATGTCAGCCTCGACTTACAAGCTGAGAATCGCAGCTGGCGCAAGAACAAAACAGTGCAGGTTGTCATCGTAATCGGATGACAGATGTCATGGGTAAGAGAACTTGGTGTTGTATCAGGGAACTGCTTGAAATATTCCCGGGCTTTAGAAAGTGTGAGTGCTCGGAAAAGAAACCGCAGGTCCCTCCACTACGCTTCGCTCCGGTCGGGACCTGCGGTTTCTCCAAGGCCCATGACTCGTTCGGTCATCTTGAAGGAGTCAGAAAGACTACAGCCAGCCTTTGCTGCGTGCAAGACGCGCCGCCTCAATCCGGTTGGCGGCCCCAAGCTTATTGATCGCTTCCGACAAATAATTACGTACTGTGCCTTCAGACAAACGGAGATCCACCGCAATCTCAGCACCGGATTTCCCTTCACCGGCCCGCCAAAGAATCTGTCGCTCCCGCTCGCTCAACGGGTCAGGCTCTTGCGTCCACGCTTCAGCCGCAAGTTCAGGGTCGACAACCCGTAAGCCGCGGCAGACACGCCGCACGCAATCCGCCAATTCTGCCGCAGGGCGGTCTTTCAGCATGTATCCCTGAGCGCCGGCATCCATCGCCCGGCGAAAATAGCCGGCGCGGGCGAAGGTAGTGAGAATCACGATGTGCACACGCGGATAACAGCCATGTACCTCCGCTGCCAAGGTAAGCCCGCTCATCTCCGGCATCTCGATATCAGTGATCAGCACATCGGGCCCGTGCTCGGCAACCAGCGTCATGGCCTCTCGCCCGTTACGCGCCCGCGCGACCACAGCAATATCCTTCTCGATCTCCAGCAAAGCAGCCAGGGCGCCCAGCACCATCGCCTGGTCTTCTGCCAGCACGACACGAATCTGTTTACTCACGGCTCAGCAACCTCTGCGTTCTCGTTGAATTGCGGCAGCTCGATACGCAGGCGGGTGCCACGATGCGATTCCAGGGAGAGACTGCCACCCAACTCCCGTACCCGCTCCCGCATGCCCCGCAGTCCATTCCCTTCCTGCTGGATATCGCCCCGTCCATCATCGGCAATCACCAGCTGCGTCCTATCTTTTCCGGTAGTCAGTTCAATCGAACACTCGCTGGCGCCGGCGTGGCGCACGATATTGGTCACCGCTTCCCGCAGCACCAGCGAGAGCGTGGCTTCATGCCGCGGCGTGAGATAGGGCGCCGTGGCCGGCCGGTTCAAGCGCACACCCGCTGTCTCAAGTACTTGCCCGGCACGCTTCAGCTCCGAGGCAAAACCCTCGGAGCGGTAGCCTGTGATTGTCTTGCGCACCTCAGCTAAAGCATGCCGCGCGGCGGTCTCGATCTCTGCGATCTCAAGCGCAGCCCTTGCAGGTTGGCTGTCGAGTAGGCGTCCCGCCAACTCACTCTTAAGCACAATCAAAGAGAGAGAGTGACCGAGCACATCGTGCATGTCGCGGGCGATACGCTCCCGTTCGGCTGTCTTCGCCAGTCGTTCAATCTCCTCATGAGCCATGCGCAGCTTGCTGTCGGCGCGACCCTTTTGCTTCATCCGCAGCCGATTCATTCCCCAGAGTAGTGTGGTACCCACGCCCGTCGCCCACACCCAGGCAGACATGTGAAACAGCCAGCTTTCCGCTACGATCGCACCGCATTGCACGAGCAACAGGCCGATGACCGTGTTGGTGGAGTCAGCCACCTCCGGGATCGAGGCTGCGATATAGATAAAAATCCCCCAGGCGCCCGGGTTGATTGGCACGTAGAGCAGGGCCACGATAAACATGCAGAGCAACCCAACCCACCGGACCCTCCGCGGTCCGCGTTGCGTTACAAGATAAGAAGGAGTGAAGAGAGCGAGAGCCAGGAACAACCAGAGCCATTTACGAAGCGGCTCGTGATCGGCTACGGGCTGAACAAGCCAGAACGCTAAAAAGACCAACCAGATGGCGTGGTCATAGGCGATCCAACGTCGCCAGCTTCGAAGAGGAAGCCGTTCTAGAACCTCATCGCAATCGTCTCCGGGTGTGCCACCAACGGGGATCATGTACTAGGCTTGTGCCTCTTGCCTACGGAAAATGAACGCGGCTGCTAGCAAAAATACTACCGTATAGCAGGCAAGCAACGCCCAGGCGACGACCGCGGAACCATCGACGTAGCCTATCGTCCGCAGCGCGAGGCGGGAAAACCAGAACGACGGCAGCCCGTGCGCAACAACCTGCAGCCAGTGCGGCAGGGCCTCGATCGGCATCCACAACCCGCCGCAAAACGAGAGCGGCAGATAGACCAGATTGATCACTCCAGGGGCAGCGTTCGACGGCATCAACAGGCCAATCACCAGTCCCAGGCTGGCAAACGGCAAGACCCCGGCAGCGATTACCAACAAAAGGCGCAGACCTTCCATGGTGGTGATGTGAACACCCGCGAACGCTGTCCCCAGGGTCATCAGCAGGATCGTAATTCCGACACCAAAGGTAATGCTGACGCACAATTTCGCCAGCAGATAGGCGGCCGCAGGCATGGGGCTCGCCCGCTTCATCTCCAGCCATCCATGGCCCCGTTCAAAGGCCAGCCCGGCCCCGATACCAAACAGTGAAGAACCCATGGCGCCGAAACACGAATACCCAGCCAGAAGGTACCGGGCAATGGTGTGTCCATGGAAGACAGCATCCTTGTTGGTGACTCCGAATAAAAGGTAGAAGATGACCGGGAAACCGATCATGGAGAAGAGGTAACTACGATTGCGCGACAACTTGAGCAACTCAAAGCGCGCTTCGTTGAAGTAGATAGCCGGCATCGTGGCCATTATGCCTCCTGGTGAATCGGGGGTGTGGTCTGGTTGGTGAGAGCAAGGAAGGCGTCTTCCAACGCTGTCGCGCGCACTTCCAACCCGCTCAGTGTTTCGTCCTGCTGCAGCATGATGCGCAGCACGGCTTCAGGTGTCGGCGTCCGCACCAGCATCGCCTGGCCATCCTGCTCCACGCTCGAAACTCCAGGTATGGCGGAAACAAGCGACGGCCGGAGCGAGGTGATGCAGCGGATAGCCCGCGAACCATCCGCGGTCTTCAGTTGTTCCGGCGTGCCCTCGGCAATCACCTTGCCCTTCTGAATTACTACGATCCTGCTCGCCAGGGCATCGGCTTCTTCCAGGTAGTGTGTAGTCAGCAGAATGGTCTTGCCCATTGCCGCCAGCTTGCGCACCTGCTCCCACATCGACCGCCGCGCTTCCACATCCATACCCAGGGTTGGCTCGTCGAGACAAATGAGGTCGGCATTGCCGCACAGCGCGAGGGCGAAGAGCACGCGCTGCTTTTGCCCGCCGGAGAGAGTGCCGAACAACCTCTCCTCCAAACCCTCCAGCCCGGCGATGGCCAACAGCTCATTCAGAGGTCGCGGCTGGGCGTAGTAACTGCTGAAGAGTTGCAAATGTTCGCGAACTCGCAGCGTTTCCGGCATGCGGCCCACTTGCAGCATGGCGCCCAGGCGCATGCGGCTGGCCCTGTCTCTCGGGTTGCCGCCGAAGATTTTCACCTCACCCGAATTGGCTTGGCTCAACCCCAACAGCAAGCGCACGGCTGTCGTTTTGCCGGCCCCATTGGGCCCCAGCAGAGCCACGACTTCTCCCGCATGCAGCTGGAGAGAGAAGCGATCGAGGGCGACCTGCCCGCCAAACTTTTTGGTGACCTCGCGCAGCGAGGCGACTGGGGCACCATCCTGTTTTTTCGCGTTGCGTTGAGGCTCTACTAGGACGCTTGCGGCCATAACCCCTCCCTCAGTTTCATGAGAGAAGTATGTGGGTGCCAGACGGTTGGCAACAGTGTGTTTTGTCAGGAAAATAGCTGACATTTGTCATGCCGGCCAGGTAAGGCCAGGCAACCTCATTGCATTCGACCTCGAAGACAATTACCCTTCTCCATGCAAAAGGGGTGGTCACTTTGAAGCAATCACGCAGAGATTTTGTTAAAGCCGGTTCGGCCTCGCTCATCTATGGCTCAATCCATAACCGCTTGAACGCACAGATATTGAAGGTGCCGCTCGGGCTCCAGCTTTATTCGGTGCGTGAACAATTGCCAAAGGACTATGAAGGCACGCTCAAACAGCTGGGGGCCATAGGCTTCCGTGAGGTCGAAGCTGCCGGCTACTACAACCATAGTGCCGCGCAGGTGAAACAAGCCATGAGCAACGCCGGTTTGCACCTGGTGAGCGCGCATTACGGTTCAGACGATTTGCATAAGAAGCTCGACGAGATCATCGCATTCAATAAAGAGGTCGGTGTCAGTTACCTTATCTGTTCCTTCCCTGGCTTCAAAGATCCGTCGCGGGTCAAAAACATCCCCCCTAAGGAGATAATCAACTCCTTCACGCCGGAAGACTGGCGCTGGAATGCCGAGCAGTTCAATACGATTGGAAAAAAAGTGAACGCCGCCGGGCTGAAGTTCGGCTACCACAATCACAGTATGGAGTTCCGCAAAACGGACGGCGTGGTGCCTTACGATGAACTATTGCGCCTGACCGATCCTGCTCACGTAACGATGGAGATGGACTGCGGATGGGTCGTTGTCGGGGGCGCGAACCCGGTCGAGTATTTGCGCAAGTATCCTACCCGGATCACCATGCTGCACGTGAAGGATTTCAAAGATATCACTCCAGACTCATCGATTGAGAATGTGCCCACAATCGTTGAGTTGGGACAGGGCTCAATCGATTACCGCCCGATCTTTGCGCAAGCCGCCAAGTCTGGAGTGGTCAAGCATTGCTTCGTCGAACAGGAAGGCTACAACGTACCGCCCATGGAAGGCTTGAAAATCGATGCCGACTACATGCACAAGCTGGGAGTGAGTGGATAGAGAGTTGGGCTGAAACGCCTAAGAGGGTGTGCGAGTACCGGGCGAGAGAAACCGCAGGTCCCTCCACTACGCTTCGCTCCGGTCGGGATGACAAGTTCTGTTAAGCCAGCAAGAGCTTCAGCGACAAATACTTGCCCCACAATAGAATTGTCATCCCGACCGGAGCGAAGCGTAGTGGAGGGACCTGCGGTTTCTCTCGCCCGGTACTCGCACACCCTCTTAAGCTCTTCTGCGCAGCAAGCGAGTCAGGCTGCCTGGGGCTGCTACCCCTAGCAGCCTGGTGCAGACGAGATAACCTAACCCGAACACCGAAAGCACGCACACCCCGACCAACTCAGGGCGGTGAAAAGGCAGCACACGCTTCACTCCGTAGGCGGCTGCGGCCGAGATCAAAGCACCCACCCACAACCGCGCGATACGTGCGACCGATGCGACCACAGCTCCAATCCGTGCTTGAAGTGCGCGCCGCAAAAGTGCAAACTCCACCCACCCGGCCATTCCAGCTGAGAGCGTCAGGCCGGCAACCCCCCAGCGGCGATCAATGCCCAGCAGCCGCGGAAGTGGCAGAGCAAACAGGTAGCCCAGGGCCACCGTCAGCACCACGCGAATGAGCGCGTAAGTTCAGGGGCGTACGCGTATCCCGCAGCGCATAGAAGGCAGAGGAATAGAGCCTTCCCGATGTCGTAGCCAGAAGGCCCACACTGGAACCCGCCAGAACACTCCATACGAAAGTCACATCGCTCGCCCCGAAGTGTCCCGACCGGTATATGGTGGCAACGACGACATCGCCCAGAACCAAAAACGCCACGGCAGAAGGAATTACGAAAAAGGAAATATTTTTCAGCCCATTCTCCAGCCGCTGCCTCAGCACCTAATCCGATTTCCTCGTGCGTTCCCAAGGCGCTCGACATGGCAGGCAGCTCAGCCGCAGATATCGCCATGCCGAACAAGCTCACAGGCAGTGAATTCAAAGTTTGCGCATATCCCAGAGCGGAGACCGCGCCCGTCGGCAGAAAGCTTGCCAGCACGGAATCGACATACGCGCTTATCTGCACCACTCCCCGGCTTACAAATACGGGGAGGAAGTTCCGGGTGACGGTTTTCACGTGCTCTGTGCGCAGCGTGAGCTTTCCATGCAGCGGACGGAGGAATCCCATCACCGTTGGCAATTGCACCGCAAATTGCAGGCCACTGCCGATGACGCATGCGATTGCGAGAACGATCGCCAATCGTGGCTCGGTCACATGTCCTCCCTTCCAGAGCAGCGACGTGATTTGGGCGACGTTCCAGATCACCGGTGCGGCGTAGGAAAGGAAGAACTTGCGGTGGCTGTTCAGGATGCCGAGGCACCATGCCGAAATAACCAGCAGCGCCGCTCCGGGAAAGAGGATCTGCACCAGGCGGATGGTGAGCTGGCGCTTCTCCCTATGAAAGCCCGGCGCAATGGCGTCGATCAGCCAGGGAGTCGCAAACACTCCAACGAGTGTCAGCAGTGAAGTAATGAAGAAAAGGATGGCGAAGATCGATTCCGCCAGTCGCGTGGCTTCCTCGTGCCGCTCTTCCGCTCGCAGGCGGGCATACACGGGGATGAACGAGGCGGACAAAACGCCTTCGCCGAAGAGAGTTTGCAGGAAGTTGGGAATGCGGAAAGCAGCGCGGAACGCGTCCGCAGCGTCAGAGTTGCCAAAATAATGGGCAAAGACCCGCTCGCGTACCAGCCCAATCACTTTGCTGAGCAAAATGCCCGCGCTGACAGCAAAGGCGGATGAGCGGGTAGGGGTGCTTTTACGCTGGGTTGACGTAGTCAAGGGGCCCTGTGATGGATCTGACGTTTCCCTAACTTTAATCCATGTGCGCAGGGGTTGCCGGGCAAATCTGGTAACAGGAACCCGGCTACTAAGCCTGCTGTTCCAGTTGCAACACCAACTCTTCCCACTCGGCCGTGAGGGAGGCATGTTGCCGCCGCAAATCCTCCAGCAACTGAGTCAGACGCTGCGTTTCCTCCGCACTCTCATATACCCCCAGCGATGCCTCCGCGTTGGCAATGGAGCTCTCTAAGCGTGGGATCTCCTCCTCGACGAAGCTACAGCGCTCCTGCATCTGGCGCAGCTTGATGGGGTTCACCCGGCGCCCCGCTTTGACCGCCGCAACCTCCAGGGAAGGCTTGTCCTCGATCGCGGGCGTAGAGCCGTTCGATAGGTTCCCCTGGGTCTGGGCTGCTTGCTTGCGGTACAAATAGTCTTCGTAGTTGCCGGGATACACGTGCACATGCCGGCTCTCAACTTCAAAAATGCGGGTAGCAAGACGATCGATAAAGTAACGGTCGTGCGAAACCATGACCACGGTTCCGTTAAAACGCGCAATGGCGTCGAGCAGAACATCCTTGGCACGCAGGTCGAGGTGGTTGGTGGGCTCGTCCAGCAGCAGAAAGTTTGCCGGGCTCACCAGGATACGAGCCAGGGCGTAGCGATTGCGCTCGCCTCCCGACAGCACGCCCAGCGGCTTGAAGACGTCGTCCCCGGAGAACAGGAAGCAACCCAACAGGCTGCGCAGGTCGGTGGTCGACACCCGGGGCGCAGTGTTGCTGATGTCGTCCAGCATGCGTGCTTCGCCGTCCAGCACCTTGTACTGGTCCTGGGCGAAGTACTCCGCGGTCACGTTGTGGCCCAGGCGCAAAGTGCCGCTCGAGGGTGGTTCCATGCCCGACAGCATGCGGATCAGGGTCGATTTTCCCGCCCCATTGACGCCCACCAGCGCGATACGGTCCCCGCGGTCGATGGTGAAGCTCACCTCTTCAAGCACCTGCTTAGGGCCGTAGTTCTTGGCTAATCCCGAGACCTCAACCACAGTGCGGCCCGACGGCTGAGGTTGAGGGAAAGTGAAGTGGATCGCCTGTTCTTCAACCGGAATCTCGATGCGCTCTATCTTTTCCAGCTCCTTAATGCGGCTCTGTACCTGCTTGGCCTTGGTCGCCTGGTAGCGGAACCGGCTGATAAAGGCTTCAAGATGCTCAATATGCTCGCGCTGGTTCTTGTACGCTGCGGCCAGTTGCGCCCTGCGTTCTTCTTTCTGGGTCAGATACTTCTCGTAGTTACCGTGGTAAACGTGCAGCGCCTTGTTCCATATCTCGATGGTCTTGTCCACGGTGACATCGAGAAAGTAGCGGTCGTGAGAGATGAGGATGTAGCCGTTGGGATAGTTGCGCAGGTACCCCTCAAGCCAGTTGCGGGTTTCGAGGTCAAGGTGGTTGGTGGGCTCGTCCAGCAACAGCAGGCTGGGTTTTTGCAGCAGCAGTTTGGCCAGTGCGATGCGCATTTGCCATCCGCCTGAGAACTCATCTGTCTGCCGCGACCAGTCGTGCTTGCTGAAGCCCAGGCCGCCCAGCACCGTGCCCACCTGGGCGTCAAGAGCATAGCCATCATGAGCGCGAAAATGGGAGTCGAGATAAGAGAAGCGATCGGCCGCTGCGGCGTATTCCGGGGTTGCCGGGTCAAACTCAGCCAGATGCGTGGAGAGGGTTTCGAGCTCCAGCTCCATGCTTTGCAACTCGGCAAAGACCGAGAGGCACTCAGCGAACACAGTGCGGCCGGTAAGAACAAGACCTTCCTGCGGCAAATAGCCGATGGTCATGCCGCGCGTGCGCTGCAGGGCCCCATAGTCGAGTGATTCTGAACCGGCTAAGACCTTGAGCAGGGTGGACTTGCCAGTGCCGTTCGCGCCCACCAGGGCGGTGCGCTCATTGGGCGTAATAAGCCAGTCGGCATTCTCGAACAAGATGCGGGGGCCGAACCGTTTGCCGGCAGCAGAAAGTTGAAGCATAAGAAAAGCAGCGCCAAGGCGCTGCTCTCATTGTCGCAGATTCGCTCGACAGCTTTCAGTTCCGTTGAAACCAAAGCCGGGTGCCCCACATCTCGCTCGTTTTTCGCGAGATGTGGGATGCCACGGCTCTAACCCGAGACTCTCACACCCAATCAACAGCTTGAGGTCAGCATTCGTCACTCCCACATCTCGCGAAAAACGAGCGAGATGTGGGGCACCCGGGTTCGTGGGTATGTCGACGGTTTTACAAGGTGTGAGTACTGGGAGCGGCTTCCTTGATCGCTGCCTTCTTCTTTGCTTTGGCGGCCTTGCCAACAGCCTTCACCGGCTTCTTCCGTACGCTCGGCGGAGCGAAGCGCGAATGCAGGAACGTCTTATAATCCTGCTCCGTCTGGTCAGCATAGTCGACGGCAAAATCCGCGATTGCCTCCACAAACCGATCCGAGGTGCCGATATAACCGCCCAAAGCAACCGCATCTCCCGACCGCGCGTGGCCTCGCGCCATAAGCTCCCCGCAAATCTCTGCGTATTGCTTCAACCCGTCGCCCTTCAGGTCCTGCATATCGATCGACGCCTTGTGGTCATTGAGCTGGCGAACCAGATATTGGCGATTGTTGATCGTGGTCCAGCCCAACAGCAGATCGGAGAGGAACTGCATCGCGCGCTGTCCTTGCACCACACGCCGGCCCTGGTGTTGCGGCAGGCCAATCTCGCCCAGATAAGGAGCATATGCCGAGCCAGGTTCCTCCTTAATTTGTAGGAAAAGCGGATCGTCGCTGCCGTTACCCTCCATGAAAACGATGTAGTCGCGCAAGCCGACGCTACCAGTGCCCACGACTCGAAACGCTACATCCAGCGGCCGGTAAAGGTCGAAGAAGTGTTGCCGCTCAGGCAGCAGACTCGCACGGTACTGGCTAAGCGAATCGAGGATCATTTGTGACTTGGCACCCGATAAACGGAATTGCAAAGGCTTTTGCTCGACAAAGGTCCGGTGAGGCAAGCCCTTCCGTTGTTCGAGCAAACGCGATGCGTTGTATTGCGGCGTTGCCCGCTCCGCCTTACGGAGGATCTGCGAAACCGGCGTGATCCGCTGCAGGCGATGCACCTGGAAATGGGCGATATCCATCACCGTCATACGGGCGAAGGCATGGATCGCACGCCGATAGCCTGCAAGAAAAACCGCAGCAGCTTCACCACAGATCGAGCTCTTACTCCCCGCCTCCCGGCCGGCCAGAACGATACTGGTCGCCATACGCTTCACGTCCCATTCAAACGGCCCGCGGATGGTTTCGTCGAAGTCATTGATGTCGAAGACCAACCGGCCGTCCGGCGCGGCGAAAGCGCCGAGGTTGCGAACATGGGCATCCCCGCATAGCTGGCAAAGGATGCCAGTATGCGGCAACACCGCAAGATCGGCAGCCATGACCGGGACAGCCCCGCGAAAAAAACCAAAAGGGGATTCCGCCATCCGTTGCCACTTAATCGCCAGCAGCGACGGCACCCGGCCAACCGCCGAGACGGCCAGCGCATCGATAGGGTCAGTCTGCCGGTCGGCGGTACTCCATCGCTTCTGCTCCTGACGGCGCACCTGCTTTCGCCGCGATTGCCCAAAAGCACGACGTTCCGTCGGAGCAAGCACGTGCTTAATGGCCATTCAACAAGTGCTCCATCTCAACATAAGCCGCATTGGTCCAGCCAAAGCCAATCACGTTCTGATACCCGGCGATCAATTGCACGTTCGACGACTCCGTCTCAACGTTGTACTTCTCGTGGATGGTTCCTTCTTTTTCGAAGCTTTTGCGGATGGTGTTGGTGAATTGTTCTGAAATCTTGCGTGCGTCATCCAAAAAGCCAGTCTTCTGCAGGGCGTCGACTGCAATCCAGTTCAGCGGAGCCCATCCAAAGGGTAAATCCCACTGCAGACCGCTCGCATAAGTGCTGCAGGTCAGGCCGCCCGGCTTATCCAGCAGTCCCAGGTGGCTGTCTACGGCCGTTGCCTGCTCCTTGGTAGCCAAGCCCGCCCACTGAGGGTAAAAGATGGTCGCGTACACGTAGCTGGACTGTTCGCCCGTGGTGTAGTCGTAATCGAAAAACATTCCCTTCTCGGTATTCCAAAGATATTTGTCGATGGCTTGTCCGCGCACTTTTGCCTCTTGCTTCCATTGGGGGGCTTGCGCCGTCTGATGCAACATGGTGGCAAAGTCAGCCAGGTCCAGCTCGTATTTATACAGCAGGCTGTTCAGACAGACGGCGGCGTAATGATGTGTCGACCCGCTGAAGGGTCCGAAGCGAAAAGAAATATCGAAACCAGACTCGCGCACCGCGCGGTCGCCTTTGTAGAAATCGCGGGAAAGTCGATAGCCACCCGACCAGGCCTCCTTGCACACCACGGATTGGGCCATATCGCAACTGGTCTTCGCGAGTTCTGCTTGTTCCGGTGCAGACGGGTTTTCGGGCGCCTGGACCAGGTAGTTGGTATGCACATCGGGATGATCGACCAACCACTTGATGACCTCGATGTAGTAATCGCTATGGTCTGCGATATCGGGGACCGGGCCCTCACCAATATCAAAAAATCGAGCCAGGCCCGTGTTCCCGGCGCGGTGAATGTCGCTCAGCCAGAAATCGTGATCGCGGCGGGCATAAGGGTAAGCGTGAGCAATCCATCGCAATTGCCGGGCCTTATTGGCCGGCGACGGATCGTGGGCAATCTCCGCATCGTAGACAACGCGAATCATGCTGCTCAGGAATGGCGGCTGCGAGCGGGTGAGAAAGTAGGTGCGGTTGGCGTTCAGGACTGCCCCATAGTTCTCAATTTCATAAAAGAAATTCTCTACCATGCCTTTCGCCAGATCAATCCGGCCGTCGCGCAGCAGCCCGAGGATGATGAAGTAGCTGTCCCAGCCAAACATTTCGTTGAATCGTCCTCCCGGTACCACGTAGCGGTTGGGCAGATAGAGCAGTCCCGGGCGAGAAATTTCCGACACCTTGACGTCCCCCAGATGCTTGATGGGATGGGGCAGGTGGGCAATCTCCACCTTGCAGTGCGAACTCAGCCGTTGCAGTTGAAGAGGGGTAGGCGCGCCATAGGGCAAGTACAGCAGTGGCGGAGTGGTGACCTTGGGGTCGACCAGCGACTGGCAGTCGGACATCGAACGAGAGAGGGTATCCCATCCCTGGTGAATGTACGCGTCGATGGTTGGAGCCGGTGCTGGGGCCGGTGCCGGCTGGGCTTGAGCCCAAATCCACTGGCCGGCGAACTGGAGCAGCAAGAGGGTAAAGAGTCGAACCATCCTCATGAGCTTTCCTCCACCGTGGAATGGTACATGGCCCAAGCCGGACGTGTAGCATCGGGCTTAGAAGAAAGGCGACGGCGTGGCGTGGCGGGGGCATAGGGCGTGGGTTTGGGTGGGGATTTGCGCCTTGGTCGTGGTCCTGGTTGCGGGAGCAGCGCTCGAAATCCTTCTTTCCCGAGCCGCGCCGATCCTGAAGGCACGCCTGCTCGAAGGCCTCTCTGAACGTTTCCATAGCCGTGTGGAACTGGGAGATTTTGGTGTTTCTCTCCTCCGCGGCTTTGAGGTTTCGGGCAAAGACCTGTCTATCTATCCCTACAACGTCGCCTCCACCACCCCAACCTTTTCGGTGCGGCATTTCGCCTTTCGTACCGGCTATTCGAGCCTGCTGCGGTCCCCTCTCCATATCGGCCACGTGGAGGTGGAGGGGCTGCACATCAACCTGCCGCCCAAAAGCCAGCGAAAAGAACTGCCTGGGCCGAAACGTCCTTCGCAGGCCAACATCGCCCTTTCTGTGGATGAGATGGACTGCGCCAACACAATCCTCACGTTGGGAACGGATAAGCCTGCCAAGGTGCCACTGCGGTTTGTCATCCAGAGCCTTTCTCTACGGTCCATAGGTGCGGGCCAACCGATGGACTTCAACGCCATCCTCACCAATCCCAAACCACTAGGCCAGATCGAGACTCGTGGCTCTTGGGGTCCCTGGAATGCCGACCACCCTGGAGCAACCGCGGTCGGCGGCACTTACGGCTTCCACAATGCTGACCTGGGCACCATCAAGGGCATCGGCGGCATCCTCTCCTCACAGGGCGCTTACCAGGGAACGCTGGACAGAATCGTGGTCGATGGCAAGACCGACACCCCGGACTTCCAGGTGAAAATCAGCGGGCACAAGGTGCCGTTGCATACCGAGTTCCACGCCATCGTGGATGGCACCGATGGCAACACCTACCTGCAGCCGGTCAAAGCACAGTTTTTGCATTCCTTCCTGATTGCTCGAGGATACGTGGTGCGCGTCCAGGGAGAACCAGGACGCCACGTGTACCTCGACATAGATATGCAGCAGGCTCGGATAGAAGATCTGCTGCGTATGGGCGTGCGCACCGATCCGCCGGTGATGGAGGGCAACGTCAAGCTCCAGACCAAACTGGATCTGCCGCCGGGTACGCAGGATGTGGCTCACAGGCTGCGCCTGCAAGGCAATTTCGCCATCGTCAACGGGCGTTTCAGTAGCGACAAGATCCAGCGCCGGATTGACGAACTGAGTCTAAGGAGCCAGGGGCAGGTAGAGCTGGCCTCGCAGCAGGCACGAGATGGCAAGTTTGAACTTGTGCACTCGCAGATGCGGGGCGACTTCAACCTGGCGGATGCAAGTTTGAACTTGTCGAACTTGCACTACGACGTGCCCGGAGCCAGCATCAAGGTTGCCGGCATTTACACCCTTGACGGTGCCAAATTCAATTTTGCTGGAACTGCCGATATGCAAGCCACTGTGTCGCGGATGGTCGGTGGATGGCAAGGCGTGCTGCTGATGCCCTTCGATAAAGTCTTCCAGAAGAACGGAGCCGGCACCGAGGTCCCCTTCAAAATCGACGGCACCCGTTCGGATCCTCACTTCGGTCTGGACTTCGACCGTATGAAGAAATAAATCCGGCGGGATGGAAGAAGTGTCCTGGTATCAACTCTTCCCCTCACACCAACTCTGAACAAGTGTCGTGGTAATCCACTCTTCCACTCACACCACTCTGAACAGTATCCTCGTAATTCATCCTTTCACTCAAACCAACACTGGACGGGTGCCCCATGTTCGCACCAGCGTACGTGGGTTAAGGAAGACGGGGCGAAGCCCCATCAAAGGTCTGTCTTTCTCTCTCCCCCGCAAGAACAAAGCCGGGTGCCCCACACCCCCGATTTCCTGTGAGGTTTCGTGGGTTCCCTGAACTTCATGCGCCTTTCCTTAAAGAAAGGCGCACACGCTGATCTTGCTTCATCCACTTGCAGGAAATTCGGGGCATCTCGCTCGTTTTTTGCGAGATGTGGGATTCCACAGCCCTAACCCTCAAACTGTTCAACGGTAATCAATATCCACGGAAAACCATTACCGGCCGTGGCTGGCCAGCACTTCGTCGTAGGTGCTATAGACGCCCTCGAACACAGCATCCCACGATGCAGACTCCGCATAAAGCCGCGCCGCGGTGCTCATCTGCGCATGAAGTGCCGGATCGTGAATGAGCTTCGCAATCGCAGCCGAAAAGCCATCATCTGTCGCAATGAATCCAGTCTCGCCATCCTTCACAATGTAGCGCGGGCCCCCATCGGGAGTAACAATCGCTGGAACCCCCGACGCCAGCGCTTCCAGAACAACATTGCCGAAGGTGTCGGTGTGCGACGGAAATACAAAAAGATCCATGTTGGCATAAGCGCGCGCCAGATCCTTTCCGCGCAGCACGCCGGTGAACTCCGCGTTAGGCAAGTGTTGCCGCAGCCAGCCCTCTTCCTTGCCATGCCCAACGATGAGGAAGCGGAAATTCGTGATGCCCTTCTCAATCAATTCCGTCCGAACCCGCGCCAACAAAGCAACATTCTTTTCAATCGAGAGCCGGCCACAAAACCCAAGCACGAAAGCCTCTCCTGTTCCATCGCGATCACGAAACTCGGGCGAGAAAGAAAGCGTTTCAACACCGCGAGGCATCAGGGCGCAGTGGCGGCCGGTGAACCTTTCGAGCAGTCGGCATAAATCCACATTGGGCGCGAAGAGCACTTCCGCCAGCCGGTAAAAACGTGCGCACGCCATCAGCGCGGCATCCTCGATTTTCTTTTCCGCCGCCGGCCGTTGGCTGGCGGGAAGCATACGCATCAACCACGCCGAACGCTGCGCCGCATATTCATGCAGGTTGGTGTGCCAGGAGGCAACCAGCGGAACCTTAAGATTCTTGGCCAGCCACGCTCCCAGGATGCCTGGTTCGCTAGGCCCGGTAATGTGCACAATATCGGGACGGAAAGCACGCAGATGCTCTTCGAGAAACTTCTTATGCCGTATAAACGCTGCATCAAACGTGAGATCTTTTTCGATGCGAAAAGAAATCGCGCTGCCGCGCGGAATATCCAGCGTCGTCAACTCCTCCTGATGCTGCTCCCGGATCGCGCTGCCTTCTTTGCCCGGATGAAGACAGAAAAAAGGCAAACCCCTGCGTTGCGCAAAGGCTTCAAAGTGCCGGCTGGTATGGGCCACCCCGTTGATCTCGTAAAACGTGTCAGGGAGGTAAGCCACCCTGGGGGGTGCCGAGCGCATAGGCAAAGTGTATCCGCGCCGGTCCGAAGCGAGAAGTGTCAACTGCTTTAGAACGCTTCCTGCTCGCCCAGTGCGAATTGCAGTTCATGCGATTCGTTCCAGGCAAAGCGCAAACCGTGGCTAACAGGATGGCTGCCCAGCATCCTGACGAACTTGATGATCATTTGCATGTAAGCCGGGGCTTGGCCGTCAGGCCACAACTGGCATAACGGGCGATCCACTCCGTTCATATCCGGGTGATAAACCCGCTCATCCCAACGGCGCGATCCCTCAGGAAAGTCGGGATAGTCTCGAATCGCGTCCAGGGTGGACTTCATGATGCGGTGCTTCCAGGGCTCCGCGTATTGCGGCATAAAGAGTACGTGGCTGCGATTCTCCCGCCGGATCTCATCCACGAACTCATTAAAACTCGTCGCTTCCGTCAGGTTGACGTTGGCATTCGGTTCCAGGCCGTGCCGGTCGCCGCCAGAGATCAGCAACTTGTTCCATCGAGCCGCAAGCCGCTTCACCAGGCGATTCTCCTCCCAGTTGCGCAGTCCATTTAATTCCACTGCGTGAATGCAACGGCTGTTCTGGGTCAGGAACTCTTCCACCCTCTGCTGGTGCAGTTCCCAGCCAACCTTGTACAGGTCCCAGAGCGGGTGATTGAAGACGATCAGGACGTTGGGAAGCTCGTGCAACGCCGAGAGCATCTCCGTCAATCGCGCATCGCTGGGATTCGCGGTGAAGGTTTCAAATTCCCGCATCCACTCAGCACCCGTCGCGCTGGGCAGGTTGTGGATGCCCAGATGGAAAGCCTGATCACCGCCAAACGGCGTCGTCCACTCCACAGAGACCGGGATGTGGCGAGCGCTGGCCACGGTGCGCAGCAGCATGGGCGCCTGGATATCATCGTGATCGGTGATCGATACCAGCGGCTGCACCTGCAGCGATTCCGCGATCTGCCTGCTCTCCAGATCGAAGGCCAGCCGGGGCGTTAGCGGAGGCGTCCAATAGCTCTTCGCGTAGTTAATCTGCAGACGATGGTTTCGCCGGCACCGTTCTTCTTCCCGGGCTATGATTCCTGAGAAGCAGCGGTATTCATGGGCTAGTTTTACGATGAAGTCGAGCGTTTCCTTGGACCGGTTTGTATGGCTGTGAAGCGAGACCCCGGAAGCGAAACCTTGGGCTGCACGCTGGTTGTTCCAGAGATATGAGATACGGGAACCTGTCATCTCTTCCTCCTATACCTGGAGCAACCGCACCCTGGCCCTTGCTGCCACACAGTACCTGTGTGATCGCTCTCGTGTGCCCAGTATCTAGTGCAAATCGTGAACAACGAGTTACTGGCACGCGAATCTATGTCTAAATTCGCCCTGAATCAGCTGAGTAACGCTTGTCCTAACACTGGAGTAACCTGGTTGCTGCACTTATCGCGTGCCGCTAATATCCGGGTTAAGCAGGGGTTCTTCTTCCACGTTCGGTGGCGCCTGGCGGCGCGCTTCCGGTTCCAGGTGATAGCGTGTCAAATCGCTCTTGAGGATTTCGAAGGCCTCTTGCGGCGTATCGGCCATCTGAAAAAGCGCCCGATCCTGGGCGGAAATTGCCCCTTTGTCTACCAACACGTCAAGGTTCAGGATGCTGTTCCAGTACGCCGAACCGTAAACCACGATGCTGATCTTCTTCGCCAGCTTCTCCGTTTGTACCAGCGTGAGCACTTCGAACATCTCGTCCAGCGTCCCAAATCCCCCCGGGAAAACAACCAGTGCCTTGGCAAGATAGGCAAACCAATACTTGCGCATGAAGAAATAGTGGAACTCAAAGTTCAGAGAAGGGGTGATGTACGGGTTGGGAGCCTGTTCGAAAGGCAAGCGGATGTTGAGCCCGATGGTCTTACCGCCGGCCTCGTAAGCGCCGCGGTTGGCCGCTTCCATGATCCCAGGACCGCCGCCGGAAGTGACCACGAAGCGGTGCCGCCGCCCCTTCAGCGTTTGCGACCACTTGGTCACCATGGAGGCGAGCTGGCGGGCATCTTCGTAGTAGCGGGCCATTTCCACCCCCGCCTCAGCGCGGCGGCGCTGCAGATCGGTTGCCGTCCCCTGGGCGATCTCTTCATCGGTGGCCGGTTGCTCTTCGTCCGGGGCTGGGGTGGCGGAGCCAGGCTTGTCCAGTAGTTCGAGTTCGTGGCTGGCGTCCTCTTGATTGCGGAACCGTGCCGAACCAAAAAACACGATCGTGTCCTGAATGCGCTCCCGCCGGAACCGCGCCAGCGGTTCTGAGTATTCAGACATGATGCGCACCAGCCGGCCGTCGGGGCTGTTGATGAACGCAGGGTTCTGGTAGGAGAGTGGAGCGCGATGCAGGTGGGGCGGGTTTCCGGGTTTTTGCGGCATGCTTTCAGGAAGTGGATCGGCGGAAGTGCACGGCCTCAACAATCGCGATCCAGAGATTCAGCAGCCCGAGACCGGAGACCATTCCGCGTACAGCGCCGTACATCAGAAAAGTGGCCAGTCGCGGGAAGTGGTTAAGAAGTTCATTATCCGCCCACAGCGGTGCATACCAGGGAAGTACGAGCACAATCACCCCGATGTAGATACGAATGATGACATAGAGGTACAGCTCCACGCGCCGAAGCCATAACGGAAGCCGGGAAGGCCGTTGGGGCGCGGATTGCCGTTCTTGCACGGTCGAACCGCTAGGAGGAGTGGACGAAAACAGGTTCGACTGTTGCGGCATTTTCCTGGTCTATCGCAACAGTAACACAGCGGCCAGCTCCCCCCCGGGCTCGATCCAGACCTGAGGCCCTATCCTCGCCACCATCGCCGGGTGCACAGAGACAGAGGCGTAGCGGAGTCAAGAGACCTGCTGTTTCTAGTCCCTGGACCACCGCTGCGGGCCATAGCAACCCTACCCTTTGTCATCTCGACCGGAGCGTACCCGGATTTCCTACCTCGCGCTGCTAGCGACGACTACGTGTGCGGCTCTCCGTAAAGAGAGCCGCATGCAGATCCTCAAAGCCACGGGTCTCCACAGGAAATCCGGGGGAGCGCAGTGGAGAGATCTCTGTGTGGATGCTCTTTCTTGAGAGTGTTTTAGAAGCAAAAGCCCAGGTCTCAAAAGCGAGATCTGGGCCTATTGATGAGAAAGCGGGAAAGCAGTTAAGCCGTGCGCATCTGGACCGAGTTGCCCGCTTCTGCGGCAGCTGCGGCCAAAATCCGGTGATGGATGGTAAACAGAGCAAGCTCCAGGCGGTCCGAAACCCCCGTCTTGTCATAAACACTGCGCAGGTAGTTCTTGATCACCTGCTCTGTAGTGCCCAGACGAAGAGCAATCTCCTTGTTCTTGCAGCCCTGCACAATGAGGGCGACAATCTTCATTTCTTTCGGGGTAAGGCGGTCGCGGACCCGCGCGCCTACGGAATCCTCTTCCTCCGACCCAATCGCCTCTGCCGGCCGCTGAATCGAAGAAAAGCCCTTGATGACCCGGTGCACGCACTCGACCAGGGCCTGCCCAGTGGTATTGCGGTAAACCACGCCACGGATGTCGTGGGCGGTAAAAATCTGGGCCGGCTCGCCATTCTCTGCAATCACCACCGCCCGGCTTCCGGCGGCTTTTACATGTGACATCAGGTCCTGATATTCAGGTCGCAACGCAGACGCAAATAACACAATAGACGAGCGATACGCGTCGACGGAGAGCAGCAGACGTTCCAGGTCCGCACACTGTGCGGCAACGCGGAAGTCTTCTTCGCTCGCCAGAACTTTGGCAATGCCAGCGCGAAAGATTGCTTGGTTGTCAGCCAGGATAATTTTATTCATCGTGCTGCCTTGTGCCTCATGTCGCTTCGATTCGCAATCTTTACCGGCCGCTTAATCACGCTATCGACCACCGGCCTCAACTCGATCTAAACTGTTCTGTTTTGCGACACCTCGAGTACGTTTCTCTCAGCCGTTTTTCTGGTGAGAGCGATGAGGTGTTGGTGAACTCAAGCCTAGCGGCTTGGGCAGGAAATGAAACCCCACGAAAGTGGCAGGATGGCGCTCTCAAGTTGCTGTCGTGACTGGATTTGGGTGTAGCGAAAGTGGTGCGAACGCGACGAAGGTAATCCCCAGGCAATACACTAAAGAAGCATGGGCAAGCCAGTTATCCTCGCGGTAGACGACGATGTCAGTGTGCTCGAGATGGTGGTTCAGGATTTGCGCCGCCAATATGGTGCGAACTACCGCATCCAGCGAGCGGCTTCCGGCCAGGCCGCACTCGACACTTGCGACCAACTCAAGAAGCGTGGCGACACGGTCGCCCTTTTTGTCTCCGACCAGCGCATGCCGGGAATGTCCGGGGTGGAATTTCTGGGCAAGGCGATGGAAATTTATCCCGACGCAAAGCGTGCCTTATTAACCGCATATGCCGACACCGAGGCCGCCATCCAGGCCATCAACACGGCCAAGATCAATTACTACCTGACCAAGCCATGGGATCCGCCGGAAGAACGCCTCTACCCCGTCCTCAACGATCTGCTTGAGACCTGGAAGGAGAATTACAAACCTCCCTTCGAGGGCATACGCGTAGTGGGGCCCCGCTATACCCTTCGCGACCATCAGGTACGGGAATTCCTTTCCCGCAATCGAGTCCCCTACGTCTGGCTGGACCCGGAGCAAAGCGCGGAAGGTGTGGATCTGCTGACCCGTTTCAAGTTGGATGACCGTAAGCTGCCGGTGGTCCTTTTTGGGGATGGCTCGTATCTGGTGCAACCCGGCCAAATGGAACTCGCCGGCAAGATCGGCTTGCGCACTCAGGCTGCCAAGGAGTTCTATGACCTGGTGATCGTCGGAGCGGGCCTGGCTGGGCTGGCGGCGGCGGTCTATGGCGCGTCGGAGGGGCTGCGCACCTTGGTGATCGAAGACGAAGCTCCGGGAGGACAGGCCGGTTCGAGTTCGAGGATCGAGAATTATCTCGGCTTTCCCGAGGGCCTGAGTGGCCAGCAGCTGGCCGAGCGTGCCCTCATCCAGGCCACCCGTTTTGGAGCGGAAATGCTCACCCAGAAGGCGACCGGCATCCGCACCGAAAACAACTACAACATCGTGCAATTGTCCGATGGCCGGGAAGTTTCCTGTCACGCTTGCCTGATCGCCGTGGGTGTCTACTATCGGCGTTTGAATACCCCAGGGGTCGAGCGGCTAACCGGGGCGGGGGTCTATTATGGGGCGGCGATGACCGAAGCCCGGGCCTGCGTCGACGAACATGTCTTCATCGTCGGCGGAGCCAACTCAGCCGGCCAGGCAGCCATGTATTTCTCCAAATATGCCAAAAAGGTAACCATGCTGGTCAGGGGGGAGTCACTCAAAACCAGCATGTCGAAATACTTAATCGATCAGATTGCCGCCACATCGAATATAGAGGTCAGGACTTGTTGCCAGGTGGTGGAAGCTTTGGGGGATGGCCGGTTGTCTTGCCTGAAGATCTGCGGATCTGACGGTGGAGAGGAGACGGTTCCGGCGAATGGCCTGTTTATTTTCATAGGCGCAGCGCCGAATACGGATTGGCTCCCGGACACGATTATGCGAGACACAAACGGGTTTCTGCTCTCTGGCCCCGACCTGAAAGTGGACGGGAAACTGGTCAAAAGCTGGAACCAGAAAAGAGACCCGTATCTGCTGGAAACCAGCGTTCCGGGTATATTTGTCGCCGGAGATGTGCGCCACGGTTCGATTAAGCGAGTGGCATCGGCGGTCGGGGAAGGGTCAATTTCGGTCCAGTTTATTCATCAATACTTGGCGCAGTTCTAAAACCTATGACGGATGTTCAGCAAAGTTCGAAAGTAGAGCAGGTGGAAGCGGCGAGCATTGCCGCTCAACTACACCAGGTGCCGGTATTTGCCGGTGTACCGATCGAAGACCTTAGCCACTTGGGCACCGTCGAATTGATTCACGCCGAACCTGGCGCAGATTTCTACGACATAAACCATGCTCGCCGCGGCTTCTGGATTGTGCTCGAAGGCGAAGTTCGCCTGCACAAGATCATGAAGGACGGGGAGCTGATGCTCATCGGCAACCTGGGCCCAGGTGAAACTTCTGGCGAGGTTCCTCTGCTGGCAGGTAAAGACACGGAAGTAGTGGTGACTGTCCTCAAAGCATGTTCAGTGGTGTACCTCAAGGAAGAGCTTTTCTGGAAGCTCATGTTCATCTGTCCTGATGTGCGTTCAGGCGTGTTGGGAAATATGGCGCGACGGCTGCAGCAATTCCAGTCTCAGGAACTACACCGGGAAAAGCTGATTTCGCTGGGTACCATGGCCGCCGGCCTGATGCACGAACTGAACAATCCCGGAGCAGCGGCACGCCGAGCTGCTTCACAAATGCGAGAGAACCTGAGCCGTCTGCAACAGATAAGCCTGCGCATGTGTGGCGACGGAGTGATGACCCAGGGGCAGACCGATTGCCTGCGGATCCTGCAGGAGCAGGCGCTGAGACCGGTCAAGCCAAATGCGATGAGCTCCCTCGATCAGGCCGACGCCGAAGACGAGTTGGCGTCCTGGCTGGAAAACCACGGCATAGAAAATTCCTGGAAACTGGCGGCAACGTTGTGCGCCATCGGCTTTGACGAACAAACCCTGGAGTGCGCGCAGCACGAGTTTCCCGGCAACACCCTATCCGATCCACTGAATTGGATGGAGGCCTTGATCTCCAGTGTGCAGCTCGTTGGGACCATCGAAGAAAGCGTTTCCAGAGTCACCGACCTGGTTTCGGCGGTTAAGAAATACGCCTACGAAGACAAGCCGCAGCGTCATCAGCTCGACGTGCACGACAGCATTCAAAGCACTCTCGTCATCCTGGGGCACAAGTTCCGGCAAAAGGAACTGACCGTGCAAAAGCTCTTCGGCCCATCCGTGCCGCCGCTCTCTACCTGCGGCGTGGGCTTGAGTCAGGTATGGACGAATCTGTTGGACAATGCCATTGACGCGTCTCCACAAAAGGGCACCATCACCGTGCGTACCTGGGTGGATGGCGAGAAAGTCGCCATTGCCATTGGTGATGAAGGCGGCGGGATCCCTGAGGAAAACAAGAAGCTGATTTTTGAGCCCTTCTTTACCACTAAGCCCACCGGTCAGGGCACCGGTCTTGGCCTCGACATCGTCCGCCACATCGTACTGGATAAATTTGGCGGGGAAATCAACCTCGATTCCGTACCCGGCAAAACCGAATTTACTATCAAACTTCCCGTCGTGTCCTAAACCCAACTCCCAGAAAAAAGATGCCGGCAACCCTTCCGGCAGATCTGCGTTTTATCTGGACAGTAGTGGAGGGAAGACCATGAACCGGATTTGGCGTACCGCAGTTGCATTTCTGATCTTAAGCGGAGGAGCCGCGATCGCCTCGGCGCAATATGGGTCAGGCTACAACGGTTCTTACCAAAGCGATCCTGCGGGTTATGCATCCCATTGGGGCTATCAGGATGGCTTCAACGACGGCAGCCACGACCGCGCAACCGGTCATAGCTTTCGCCCCACCCACGACGGAGCCTACAAACATGCTCCGGAGTACGGCCGCCCGGAGATCAGGCGGGACGAGTACAAGAATATCTACCGTGAAGCCTATGTCCGCGGATACCAGAGAGGCTACGGCCGCTAGTCTTCTTCGTGGGCGTTCTCGCTCTTGAAGCGACCGCTACTTGCCCACAACTGCAGCGCGATGAACGCGATGAGTGCTCCGCCGATGATCACTGTGACTTCAAGCATAGTGGAGCCATTCTAAACGCTTTTGCCTTTTCGGTGCTCGAACAGCTTGGCGTCGATCAGGAAGCGGAACCAAAAGGTCTGCAGGGTCCAGAAGATGAAGCCTGGGCAGCCATCAAGGAAGCCCAGGCGAAGGAAGTAGCGGTAGAAGAAGAGGGCAAACGGACGAACGAACAGCGGTGCGTCGTTGTAGAGGCCGCGCAGGTAGCGCTTGCGTTCCAGGCGATTTCCCCATAGCCGTGGATGGATGCGTGCTCCATCCACGGCGGCTGTCTGTTCCAGCACTTCGGCATCGGACCAGCGGTTATGGCGCGCAGTCCATTCCGAAAGCGACATGCGGATTTCGTCGATCATGTAGCCCTGGAGCTGCCCCCCGGTGCCCTGGGTGAGATAGAAGTGTTGATCGTACTTTCGCTCCTCACAGCGGCCGGCTCCATTGCGGAACAGGCGCAGATGCCAGGTAGGCGACATGCCTCCATGGCGCATGATCCGGCCTAGAAACTGCACCAGCCGAGGGATAAGAAATCCGGACTGGCCGGGATTCTCCGGCAAAGAACGAATCGACGCGATGAGTTCAGGAGTAAGCCGCTCGTCGGCGTCCAGGTGCAGTTGCCACGGATAGCGGAGCGTCAGGTTGTCGATCGCCCAGTTTCTCTGCGCGCCGTAGTTTTCAAAAGCGTGCTGGACGACTTGCGCGCCATGCTGTCGGCTTAGCGCCACGGTGTCATCTGTACTGAACGAGTCCACAACATGGACATCGTCAGAAATTTCCCGCGCCTGCTCTAGTGTCGCTCCTAGTGTGTCGACAGAGTTAAACGCAAGAACAATGACAGAGGGCTTCAAGAAATCCACTATAACTTACCGGACCAGAAAAACATTTCCAAGTCAGAGCATCCACCCTTTGTCATCTCGACCGAAGCGCAGCGAAGTGGAGAGATCTCTGTGTGGATGCTCTGCCTTGGAAATGTTTTAGTGAGTCACGCCGGCTCCAACATCGCGCTCGTAATCCGGCGCACCCCGGCTTCATGGAAGGCATGATTGGTCTGGGCGATGGAATCGCCCAGGCCAATTGCTCTGCAGGCATCCTCCACCACGAACGTCTCGAACCCCGCCCGCATGCCGTCGATGGCGGAGTGGCGCACGCAGAAGTCATAAGCCAGCCCGGTGAGAAAGATGCGTGTCAATGCTCGCTCGCGCAAATAGCCAGTGAGACCGGTGCGCGTCAGGCGATCATTTTCGTTAAAGGCGGAATAGGAGTCGATCGTGCTGCGACAGCCTTTGCGCAGAATCAGTTCTGCGTTGTCCAACTGAAGATGAGGGTGAATCGCCGCGCCCAGGCTTCCTTGCACGCAGTGGTCGGGCCAAAGCACATGGAGGCCATGGATCGTCTCGACTTTTTCAAATGGAGATCGGGTGGGATGATTTGAAGCGAAGGAGTGGTGATCTTGTGGGTGCCAATCCTGTGTCAGAACCGCATGGCTAAAGGTGCGGGCGATGCGATGGATCACCGGCACCACCTCCTGTCCGCCCGGTACAGGGAGGGCGCCTCCATCGCAGAAGTCGTTCTGTACGTCGATCACCAGCAGAACATCGCGATCTGTAATCTCCATGCCCATGCCTTATCCTCTTCCTGACACCGGAGTGACTAAAAAAACTATAGCGCCATCGCAACTCATTTGCCTAGTGATGACGCTTCGATCATTCAGATGGCATGGCCAATCACCGCAGCAGCGATCTGCTCGTTTGAATAATCAAGACTCTGCAAAATCTCAACGCTATGTTCACCCAGTAACGGCGGGGGCAGACGGTACAACACGGGAGTGGCCGAAAATCGTACAGGGTTGGCGATACTGCGCACAACATCAAGCGTGGGATGCTTGATCTCCACCACCAGCCCTCGCGCCAAAGCCTGAGGATCGTGCAATGCCTCTCCAACAGTCTGAATCGCCGACGCTGGGATATCCTCTGCCGAAAGCCTGCCTATCCATTCGCTGGCAGGAGCGCGCTCAAAGAGCGTACAGAGCGCAGGAATCAGCACCTGGCGATGTTCCGTACGGAGTGCGTTGGTGCGAAAACGTGGGTCAGTCCCCAATGTCTCCGCCGCATCTATCACCCGAAGAAATCTTTGCCAGAGCGCATCGGTGCCTATGGCAGCGACAAAATGCCTGCCGTCTCCGCCGCGGAACACCTGGTAAGGAACAATGCTGGGATGCGCATTTCCCCACCGCTGCGGAGACTCGCCCGCATTCAGGTAATTGCTGCCCGCATTGACCAGTAAACTCAGTTGCGAATCGAAGAGCGCCATGTCCAGAGCCTGACCGGCCCCGGTTTTCTCCCGCGCCAGCAGCGCGGCTAGAATTCCTAGCGCAGAGTAGAGGCCGCACGCCATATCCGCAATCGCAATTGGGTAGCGAACCGGTTCTCCATCCGGCTCTCCGGTAAAACTCATAATCCCCGCCTGCGCCTGGGCGATGATGTCGTAACCCGGGAGTCCGGAGCGTGGCCCCGAGTGTCCATAGCCGGAAATCGCGCAGTAAATGAGCCGCGGATAGCGCTTGCAGATTGTCTCCGCATCGAACCCGCGCCGCTCGAGCGATGCCTGGTTGCGCTGATTGATGAGAAATACATCAGCTGTAGCCAGAAGGCGATGCAGAATCTCTGCCCCTGGAGGTTGATCGTAATCAAGCGAGAGCGAACGCTTGTTCCGATTAGTGGCCAGAAAATATGCAGACTCCCGGCCCACAAATGGCGGACCCCAACTGCGCGACTGGTCTCCCGTCTGTCGGCGTTCCACCTTGATGACATCGGCACCAAAGTCTCCCAGCATCATGGCACAGTAAGGCCCAGCCAGAGCCTCGGTCATTTCGACCACACGAATCGATTCGAGAACTTGCATTGACGGTTTCACCATGGGTGCAGATCGAAGCAGAAGACCTTTCCGTGGTTTTCCATCAAGGAAAACCACTCCACGCGATACTTAACAAGCGACGTTATGGTGAAACCGTCTAAAAACCTGGTGGCCGCTGATCGGCCACGCCGAAGCTGCGTTCCAATGCCAATCCAGCGCTGCCCATTCTGCCTTCGTCGAATAGCCCGCCAATCAGGGTGACGCCATGAGGCACCCGCTTAGGTGGCGAAAATTTGGCCGGTGGGTGTGCCGGGTCAGGCGCCCAGTCGCTGCGCTCTTCAGAGACTTCGACAAAGCCCGCGCGCAGCGTCAGCGAAGGATGACCGGTAGCATTGGTGATGGTGAGCATTTCGTCCCGCAGAGAGGGAACCAGGAGCAGGTCCACCTGGGAAAAAACGCGGCTCATCTCCTTGGCGACCTTGCGGCGGAAGCGATCGGTCTGGACAAAATCCACCGCCGAAAGAAAACGTGACTGGCGAAAGGTATTCGGCCACGCGTCCGGTACCTGCATCTTCAGTTGATCCACGCCGTGGCTGAGCGTCAGCTCCTCGAACGCCGCAGCGGCCTCCGCGAACAGGATCAGCTGCAGCGAGTCATAAGGCCAATCGGGGATGGACACTTCTACCGGGATCATGCCCAGTTTCTTGACCGTTTCTAACGCGGCACGATCCACCTCGGTGGCCGGCGCCTCCTGCATCCACTTGGAAAAGTAACCTACGCGCAGGCCCTGCACTTTTGCTGCCGCATCGTAGTCCAGCTTACTGGGAACGCTTGATACATCCCCTGGATCCGGGCCAGTGATGGCGTCCAGCACCAGCAGGGAGTCCTCGACACTGCGCGTCATCGGACCCAGCTTGTCGAGCGACCAGCAGAGCGTCATGGCTCCCGTTCGCGGGACCCTGCCGAACGTCGGCCGCAGGCCGGTGATTCCGCAGCGCATCGTGGGACCTATAATGCTTCCGCCGGTTTCGCTGCCAATGGAAAAAGCTACCAGCCCGGCTGCAGTGGCGGAGCCAGGCCCAGCGCTTGAGCCTGACGAGCCCTCCTGGAGCAGCCAGGGGTTTTTTGTCTGCCCGCCAAACCAGACATCGTTCAGTGCCAGCGCGCCCATGCTCAGCTTGGCGATCAGCACCGCGCCTGCCTGGTTCAGACGCTTGACGACGGCCGCATCCTCTGTCGGCACGCGATTCCTGAACGGCTCAGCACCATAGGTAGTGGGAATTCCGGCGGTGTCCAGCAGATCCTTCCCGCCCCAGGGAACGCCGTGCATTGGTCCACGGTAATGCCCAGCCGCGATCTCTTTGTCAGCTTGCTTTGCCTGCGCCATGGCCAATTCACGCGTGGGTGTAATCACGCAAAGGAGTGTGGGATTAAAGCGTTCAATGCGCTGCAAGTAGATGTTGGTAAGCCGTTCCGAGGTAAGCTGGCGCTTCTCAATCCAGCGCGACAGCCGGGTTACCGGTGCGAAGGCAATGTCCTCATCTTTACTGGGCAGCGGCCCGGGATCGAGCTTGCTGCGCACAAACAGATTGTGCTCCGGGCCTGCCGGCTGGCCGGGTAGAGCCGCTTGGCAGTGGGACCAGGGTGCTAATGCTGGTTCGAGGGCAACTTTACGTGGTCCGACGCGCCGTTCGTAAAGCGGCGCCATCCCGCTGCGCCAGCTGGTAGCAGCCTGCTTGCGCTCGCTTTCGCTCAACTCTATCTGGACCAGCTTCTCCGCTTCAGCGAAGGTTAATGGGGAAACGTCAGGTCCAACCGCGGGTGCGGTAGCAAAGGCGGGAGGTGTTCCGGGAGGGAGCTCTGCAGCTTTCTGCTGTTCATGGCTGCATGAAGTGACAGCAACCCCCAGCAGGCCAAGGGAACCATTGGTCAGGAACTCTCTGCGAGATTTCGACATAGCGCATTCTAACCGTTCGCACCGTCACTCAAGCACGCTGTGGAATCCCGGGGAAAGGCAACCGCAGGTCCCTCCACTACGCTTCGCTCCGGTCGGGATGACAATTCTGTTGCGGGGCCAAGGGTTTTTCGCTGAAGCTCTTGCGGGCACAACAGAATTGTCATCCCGACCGGAGCGAAGCGTAGCGGAGGGACCTGCGGTTGCTTCTTCCACACACTCTTTAGATCCTGAGGGCAACCTTGACCACGACCCCTTCGAAGGGACGAAGCGAAACCGCAGCCGCTTCGCCCGCCCGGTCCATGTGGGTCGAACAAACAATTTCCCCCGGCGCGATCGTCGCCTCTTCCTTGCCTTCACCTAAATTCAGCAGCACCGCAAATCGTTGCTCTCCATCGAACCTTTCATAGCGAAGAACGTTGCCTTCGCTGGCAACATTCTCAACGGCCCCGGTGTTCAAAGCCGCATTCGAGCGACGCAGATCGATAAGCTTGCGATACAAACTGAGAATGGAATCACTCTGACTCGAGAGCGCGGCCACATTGACCGTCGCGTAATCGGCAGCCAGACGAAGCCACGGAACCCCTTCCGTAAACCCAGCCTGCGGTGAACTCTCCCACTGCATCGGCGTGCGTTCAGGGTCTCGTCCCATCCCCTTGCCAGGCTCATTTTTTTCTGCTGGATCCTGCACTTCATCGGCGGGAATCGCAACATTCGTCATGCCAATCTCATCCCCGTAATACATCGTCGGGGTCCCTCGTAGAGTTAGCAGCAGCATCGCTGCGGTGCGTGCCTGGGTAGGACCAATCCTGGTTGCAATACGCGGCTGGTCGTGATTGCCGATAACCCAATTCGGCCAGGCCCCGGCAGGCAGCGTAGCCTCGTAATCTTTAATGATCCCGGCGATCGCCTTCGCGTTCCACTGGGTACTCATGAGGTGAAAATTAAAAGGCAACTGCGCGCCTCTTAGATCGTGACCATAATAGGTCGCCAGCTGATCGAACGGCAGATAAGTCTCTCCGATCAGCAATCGGCCGCCATAGGAATCCAGTATGGCGCGCATGTCAGCGACAATCGCATGCACTTCCGGCCGATTGGTGTTGTAGACCGGCAGCAGCCGCACCGACGCTGGACTATCCGAGAAGCTCGCCGGATTGACCGGGTTATTCCGATACTGATCGTCCTTGATCATCATCCACATCACGTCCACACGAAACCCGTCGACGCCCCGGTCCAGCCAGAAGCGAAGCACCTTCAGCATGGCTTCCCGGAGATCAGGGTTGCGCCAGTTCACATCCGGCTGTTGCTTCAGGAAGGAATGGTAGTAGTACTGGCTGCCATCCTTAGTCCAGGCGGGGCCGCCAAAGTTGCTCATCCAATTGTTGGGCGGGCCGCCATCCGAAGCCGGATCATGCCACAGGTACCAGTCGCGTTTGGGATTGGTGAGGGACGACCGGCTCTCCAGGAACCAGGGATGCTGGTCAGACGTGTGATTGGGCACAAAATCGAGAATCAGCTTGAGACCGCGTTCATGAATGGCCCCCAACAGTTGGTCGAAGTCGGCCAGGGTGCCAAAAATAGGATCAACGTTGCAATAATCGGCAATATCGTAGCCGAAGTCGGCCATGGGTGATGGATAAAAGGGCGCAATCCACACTGCCTCGATGCCCAGGCTCAGCAGGTAGTCCAGCCGCTCGAGCACACCCCGAAGGTCGCCGACTCCATCGCCGTTCGAGTCCTGGAAGGACCGCGGATAAACCTCGTAAAGAATCCCGTACTGCCACCAGGCTGCTGAAGACATAAGAACGCTCCCACGCGAAAAGATACACTGTTCTTTATGACCAGAACGTTGAACAAGTACAGCTCACAGATTACACAGCCAAAGGCCCAGGGCGCCTCCCAGGCGATGCTTTACGCGACTGGACTAACCGAACTGGATATGGCCAAGCCTCAGGTCGGCATCGCCAGCGTTTGGTATGAAGGCAATTCCTGCAACATGCATCTTCTCCATCTTGCCGAGAAGGTGAAAGAAGGCGTGACCGCCGCCGGCATGGTCGGCCTGCGCTTCAACACCATTGGGGTCAGCGATGGTATCTCGATGGGCACCGATGGCATGAGCTTCTCTTTGCAATCACGTGACCTGATTGCGGACTCGATTGAAACCGTAATGGGTGCCCAGTGGTACGACGCCAATATCTCCATTCCCGGTTGTGACAAGAACATGCCGGGATGCCTGATCGCCATGGGTCGCCTCAACCGCCCCAGCCTGATGGTCTATGGAGGCACGATACGCGCCGGCCACCTGAACGGGCAGAAGCTTGACATCATCTCAGCCTTTCAAAGCTACGGCCAATTCCTCACTCATTCGATTACCGATCAGCAGCGCCAGGCCATCGTCCGCCATTCCTGTCCGGGCGCCGGCGCATGCGGAGGGATGTACACCGCGAACACCATGGCCTCGGCAATCGAAACCCTGGGCATGAGCTTACCTTACAGCTCATCCACGCCGGCGGAAGACCCGGGCAAACTCGACGAGTGTGTTCGCGCCGGTGCGGCCATCCTCAATCTGCTGGAACTCGATTTGAAACCGCGCGACATCATGACCCGCGCGGCTTTCGAAAATGCAATGGTCGTGGTTGCAGCCTTAGGTGGTTCAACCAATGCGGTGCTCCATTTGATCGCCATGGCTAGATCGGTCAACGTGCCGCTGACCATCGATGATTTTCAAAAGGTTAGCGACAAGACTCCGCTGCTGTCTGATTTCAAGCCCAGCGGATCGTATGTCATGGAAGACCTGCAATCTGTCGGCGGCCTGCCCGCGGTTCTAAAGATGTTGCTCGAAGAAGGTTTGCTGCGAGGAGACTGTGTGACCGTCACTGGAAAGACACTCGCGGAAAATGTGAAAGACCTGCCAGGCTTGCGCCCGGGACAGGAGATTGTGCGGCCGGTTTCGAATCCACTCAAGGCGAGCAGTCATCTGCAGATCCTCAAAGGGAACCTGGCGCCGGAAGGCGCGGTGGCGAAGATCACAGGCAAGGAAGGGCTCAGGTTTTCTGGCCCGGCGAATGTTTTCGACTCCGAAGAGTTGATGCTGAAAGCTCTTGAGGAGGGCAAGATTGTCAAAGGTCAGGTGCTCGTCATCCGCTACGAAGGTCCGAAGGGCGGCCCGGGCATGCCGGAAATGCTGACTCCCACCTCGGCGATCATGGGTGCGGGCCTCGGTAAGGACGTGGCCTTGATTACGGACGGGCGCTTCTCCGGAGGCTCTCACGGCTTTATCGTTGGCCACATCACGCCTGAGGCCCAGGAGGGCGGCCCGATCGCCCTGGTACAAACAGGTGACGTCATTACCATCGATGCGCAAAAGAATGAGCTCTCCGTAGCGCTCCCGGATGCAGAACTTGCAGCCCGTCGCAAGAAATGGACCATGCCGCCCTACAAAGCAGAACGCGGCACACTGGCTAAGTACATCCGCAGTGTCAAAAGCGCGTCGTTAGGCTGCGTGACCGACGAATAGGCCCATTAAGAAATGATAGCCACGCCCTTAGGTGGGTGGCCCAGGTCTCGCTTTTGAGACCTGGGTTATCTCGTCGCAACCTCAAAAGCGGGCTACTTCACAAACGCCGGATCAATTGCCGTAGTCAGAGTCCTTTCGAAATCCTTCCAGTCGCAAGGAAAACCCGCTCCGCCCCCGCTGCACCCCGGAATGAAAATTTCCGCTTTGGCGGGAGGCTTATCCAAAGTAAGCGGCGCCGCCTCGCGCATCTGCTCCAGTGTCTGTGACGTATAGTAGGTCCTGACTTCGTAGGCTGAGTTGGCGGCGCCCTGCCATAGTTCGAAGACCAATGCTCCTCCGGGTGGAGTATCGTCGCGGCGACCGTCGATGACCCAGTTCAGGTTGAGCATTCCCGCAATGTTGGCGAGGTTGGTATCGTGACCCACCAGGACCACGACGTGGTCTCCCGGTTTGCCCAGGGCGCCGGCACACTCCTTGCCGGTTGCCGCCTGCCGCAGAGTATCGAGCATGTGGGCCAGCGTATTCGATGCTTGTACCGTCGCAAGATAGAGTGTCCGGCGGGTAAGATCCGAAGCCGCGGTGTGCAGATCCATCAACTGCTTCAGCGTCGGAACATCGACCCGGCCCCATCCCACCTGGTCTGCAGGAAGGCCGTTGGTGTATTCGAGCAGGAGATTCTCTGTAATGGTCGATGCGGTATTCAGCGGGCCCTTCAATTCCGCGAGGTGGTCGCTCTTGCCGCCATCAAGGCTGGCGGGAATATCCAGCAGCAGGGTGGCTGCGGTGTGCCCCGGCTGAGGACAGGGAGCCCCCGCAGCACATCCAAGAAGCAGGCGCTCTAAACCTTCAAGTTGCAGGCGGTAGGCTTCCGTGACCCCTGCCGGATTGCTCCCGATGCGGCCGGCAATCGATGCAGCCGCACGTTTACGATCGGGCTGGCCGACCCCGGCTGACAAGTGAATGGAAGAGTGGATCCACCTGGCCTTCGGCAAGGGTGTGCTGCTCCGGTTGTTGGCTCGCGTTGCAACCCGGAAACATTCCCGCAGCAAGCGACTTTCCTGTCTCAGCTGTGCGCTGGTCCGAGTCTGAAAAGAAAGAGACATGCGCCGCGTCGGCACATCCATCGGCACTCAACAATCCCTGTTGCGCTAAATACGCCCGGTAGTAGCTGCCGAACAGAGTCATGAGCCTGGCGCCATGAGCAGTGAGGTAACCGGACGGACTATCCCACTTTGGCCACGGCTGTGCGGAATACTGATTCAGTTGCTCGCTACCTCCGGTTGGCGTCCGAACGCCGTGACGGCTGAAAATGAGGACAAACTTCAGCTTTTCTGGAGGGATCTCTGCGCTCTGCGCATAAAGTGGCAAAACAGCGCTGACAGCCGCGATAACAAACATGAGGCGACGAAATCCGCGGCGCTGAAAAGGATGGCTTTTCATGGTGGCTACCTGGTGGAGTAGACAAGGATGGCCGCCTGCTTGCCGCCGTTGGCAGCCGCTCCGACATACAGAGCGTGTTGCGAGGGCACCAGCAGTCCCGTCTTGGCCCCGGCAGAGGTTTGAGTCACGCCTGACGCGCGGACGTTCTTGTTAGCGTCGATCTCATACACGTCAATCGCCCCGCTTCCGGCGATCAAATAAATCCGATGCAGTTCGGCATCATAAAAGAGATCGTCAGCTCCTGAGTCAGATGGTAGATCCGCCAGTTCTTTCCCGGAGTTGCCGTCGAGCACAACGAGCCGGGCGGGTGTGCGGCAGGCGACAAACAGTACCTGGTGCTCCTCATCGTAGGCCAGCGGCACGTTATCTTTGGCGCGGGTCAGCTTCCATGTTGCGGATTGCGCATGTGTCACTCCATCAATGACTGCGACCTCGGCGCTATCGGCAATGTTCGCAAAAATACGTTCATGCGCTGGATCGATGTCCATGCCTTCCGGGTGTGTTGAGACCGGAAGATTCGTCACCAGCGTCCCATTGGTCGTATCAACGACCGCGATCATGGCCGGATCGGTGGCGCTGCCACCATGGCCGGTGTAAAGTAATTTTGTTTTGCCGTCATAAACCATATCGTCGGCGTCCTCGGAAAGCTTGATCGACTTCATCTGTTCAAGCGGCGCGCCGTCGTAAATTTTCAAATCGGCCTGCAGACCATCCGAGGCGAAAAGCCGTCCCGTTTCACCAATCCATGCGAGGCCGTGTGGCTTGCCCAATCCGGGAAGGGTTTGAACCACCTTATCGGAGCTCAAGTCGATCACTTCGATTGAATGGTTACCGGTCGCGGCAACAAAGAGCCGGTTCCCGGCCGGGCTGTAGGCAAAGTGGTCGAATTTCCCAGTCCCGTCCGGTAAAGTGATGGTGCGTTGCAGCGTGAGTGGAGACGCCATTTGGGCTTGAGCAGAAACAATGCCCGGCCATAGAAGCAAAAAAGCGACAGCATTTGTTTTCATGTATTGCTAATCCCGGCCTCGTCAGTCGCCGGGTAACCCTTCCAGAAATCACATCATTGAGTAGCCGGCTGTTTCCTACTCGCGGTGCAGGCTCCACCGGAGCCCAAACGAATAAGTGGGCTTGTAGTATTCGCGCTGTGTCATGTATGGCGTGCTTCCGTTGTAGAAGCCGAAGACTTCGTTGTTCATATTCTCTCCGGAGGCCAGCACAGAGAACCCTTTGGCGATGTAATACGTTGCCTGGGCGTCGACCTGGGTGTGGGAGTAGAAGTAGTTGTCGCCGAACGGCCCTGCGGGTCCATAGGGGACAGCAGCCGGGCCGGTACTCTGGTATTGATAGGCATAAATATTTGCGCTGTTGTGCGAGATCCCTACCGTAACCAGACCTCGCTTGGTGGCGTAAGACGGTCCGATGTTCCAGGAAAAAGGCGCCTGCCCAACCAGCTGTGGGGTGTCCGAGCGATTCACGAGGTTATAGTTCTTCGAGTTGGTATAGGCAAAATTTGCGTTGATGCGTGCTCCACTCAGTAGGCCCGGCAGCATGCTCAAATGTTGCTGATAGGCAAGCTCAATACCTTGCACATAGGCATGGTCGCCATTGACTTCCTGCTGCACGTAAGTCCCCGGCGTAGAGCTGGGACAAGGGTGAACCCGTAGCGGGCACGATGGATTGCTGAAGATAGATCGGCTTCGTTATCTGCTTGTAGAAGTAGCCGCCCTCTAGCATCCCGACAGACGGGAGAAATCGTTCGTACAGCACGTCGAAGTCATTCGCATGCTCGGCTACCAGCCCGGTATTGCCGATTTGTACCAGGTTTATCCCTGAAGGGCCTCCCTGGGTAGTGAAAACAATATAGGGAACAAGCTGGTATGGGTCGGGACGCGAGATGCCGCGACCATAGACGGCGCGGATGTCCGAATCATTATCCAGCGTATAGCGTAACTGCACGCTGGGCAGTGGATTCACATAAGAGCCATTCCCGTATTGCGGGGTCGTTCCGCCATAACTGCCGTCCGCATTGGTCAAAACCAGGTAACCGGTGTTGGAAGTTTGTGTGCCCTCGAGGCGCAATCCAGTTTGCAAATGGATGCGGTTGCCGAATTCGAGAGTGTTCATCACGTAACCGGCCGACACACGCTCCTGAAGGTTGTAGTTGGCAGCGTCTGAGTTCTGGTGGGTGGTCGCTTCATCCAGCGGAAGCTGTGCCATGTTCGCGGCCAGATAAGAAGTGATGGAGTCAAAGCTGGTTACGGGCGGCAGATAATAGCTCCCACCGTAGAAGTGAGGATTGGTAAAAGAGCTGATGAATTGGCTCATCGGCGGAGTCGCCCCATTGTCATAGGTGGGCGAGTACGCGTTCTGTCCCTTGTGCTCGTTGCGGAACTGGCCTCCGAACTCGAGGGTCGATGCGTGGGTGCCGAGATGATAGTTGATCCCCATGGCGGCGCCCGCCTGCAGGTTGAGCTGCGTTGCCTGGCCGGTGGTGAGATTGATGTCTGAAAGTTGATACTGGGTCGGGTCAGCGATGGAGTCGCTGGGGTTGTCGCAGGTGTATTGCGGCCGATATTTGCTAACCGTTGTCGAGGGGCTGTACCCGCAATCGCTACCCGCAGAGCTGCTGAAGTCCGCACCCGGATTTCCCGCAGCACCGCCAAAGCGTGAGTGGGCGACGGCGACCTGGTAATGGATGAAGGAATGCGTGAAAACCTGATTTCCTCCTAGGGCCAGGTCGGCAATTTGCAGGTTGGGCCGGCGAACGCTGGTATGGTAAGAAGCCCCGCCCGAACCGGCTGGTCCAGCCAATTTGTACTGAAACTTCTGTCCATAATCTCTGAAGTTCGAGAACAGCCCATGTGCGTAGAGATCGGAGTCTTCGGCGAGCTTGTAATCGAGGGCGCCGGCGAAGCCGTACCGGCTCCGGTCATACAGATATTCCTGAATATTCAAGCCGTCATCGAAGGTAGTTTGTCCATTCGGATAGAGGTCCGGGGTGGGTTCAACGTCGTCGATCGCCCGGCCATTATAGTCATAGCTGTATCCACCCATAAGCCCGAACCGTTTGCCATGGCTGCTGTTGGGACCGAAACGCATGCCCGCGCCAGAGTTGATGCTGAATACCTTGCGTGTTCCGGCAATCGGTGTGTAGCCGCCTATGCCCTCTACCTTAAACACCGGCTGGTCGGAGGTCGCCTGCTTGATGCGCACGTCGACGGAGCCACCGATGGCATCGCCGTCCTGGTTTGCGGAGAGCGTTTTATTGATGGCCAGGGAGCCAACAATGTCCGCTGGAATGGTGTCGAGATCGACCTGGCGAACTTCCGGATCTGGACCGGGAACAACCACTCCATCGATGGTGGTGTTGCTCAGCCGCGGTTCGGTGCCGCGAATCTGAACGTACTGGCCTTCGCCCTCGTTGCGTTGCAGCGTGACCCCGGCATGCGCCCAATGGCATCAGCCACATTTGCGTTGGGTAGACTTTGGATCTGCGTATCGGTCTGCACATCGAGGATGTTGGCAGAGGTGCGCTGCTCGTTGATGGCAGCAGCATCGCCCACCAGGCCCGCGGTCACAATGACTTGCTGGTTGGCCGAAGCAACATTCATGGTTGCATTAAGCGTGGTTGTCTGGCCAGGTTTCACTTCAATGGTGGTTACTGAATTCTCAAAACCGACATACGAAACCGTTACGGTGTAAGTGCCAGGGGCAATATTCGGAACCACGAAGCTGCCCTGCGCATCGGAAGCGACTGAAGTTGCGGTTGGCTGCAGGACAATCTGGGCTCCTTGGAGCACCGCTCCGGCCGCATCCTTAACGGTGCCGCTGACGCTGCCATTGCCGGCAGAAGCGCTTTTGTCGGCGGCTGCGGCGCTCGAGACAAACGGCAGCAGGAGCAACGTAAGCAGGAGGAGCAGTATACGGCTGGCCTTCACGAACATAACTCTCCTTAAAGGGCGGTGCTGGCTGTTGTGGGCTAAGCTGGGTCCGACTCTGTTCGAGAAACCGATGATTGCCTTGGGGGACTGACCCAGAAAGTAGGCCGCCTTGTTAAAGAGAGGTTAACGATGCGGTGAAAGTTTTCTAAGATTCACTGTCAGTCTTTTCCACGCGAAATTGGACTATGTTGCAATAGGGCTCAGCATAGCGGATAGTGAATCTGGAAACCCGAAGATGCATGTTCTGGTGATAGAAGACGAACCCCGGATGTCGGCTTTGTTGAACAAAGGGCTCTCGGAACACGGTCACGATGTCACCGTGGCTCTGGACGGCGCCGAAGGCCTCAAGTCTACGCTCGACAGAGATTTCGATGTTATTCTGCTCGACCTAGGGCTTCCCGGGCTGAGCGGGTACGATGTCGCGCAAGTGCTCCAGGAACGAAGATACCCGGCTTCGATTCTTATGCTGACGGCTTATAACAAAGAGGATGAAATCGTCCGCGGCCTGAACCTCGGCGCAGATGATTATTTGACCAAGCCGTTCTCCTTCCCTGAACTGCTGGCACGGCTTCGTGCCGTCACCCGGCCATCGCCGGCGCCGGCCCCGACGATCTTCACCATTGCAGATCTTGTTGTGGACACCGTCCAACATAGCGTTACTCGCCGGGGAAAACCCATCAACCTGACCCGGACCGAGTACCTGCTGCTGGAGTTGCTGGCTCAGAACTGGCCTCGCGTAGTCGCCCGAGGCACATTGACGGAAGGGATCTGGCGCGAACACAAAGAGGTCACTCCAGGCGCGCTGGATGTCCTGGTCAACTCGCTTCGCAGCAAGCTCGACGCGCCCTTCCCAACAAAGCTACTTCATACCGTAAGGGGCAGCGGCTATCAATTGAAAGCACAACCATCCGACATCGCCGGCAGCCATCTGGCCGGTTATAAAAGAAAGCAGATCAAATGAGACCGCTGCCGATTCGCCTTCGCTTGACGTTGTGGTATTGCGCGATGTTCGCAGCCGCAGCCGTTTTATTGAGTCTGTCGAGCTGGTGGATGCTGCGTCAGAGTCTGAAAGCGACCGAGTACCACGAACTGCAGGAGCGGGTCGAAGACGTCCAATTGCTGCTTCGCCAGCTAGGTCCTGACGCCGGGGTGCAGTCTCTTGAGCAGAGGTTCGCCGATATTTACCAGATAAAAGACGATGGCAAGTATCTACAGGTGGTCGATCAGGACGGGCAATGGATCTATCGTTCCCGGCGCATGATCGATGCCGGACTGTTGCCCGCCGCTCCTGGACTTCTGCCGCCGGATGGCACATTGGATCAGTTCCATCAGGGCACCCGGTATGTGCGGGTGCTCACTTATCCAATCCATGTGAACGGGCGCGCATACTCGGTCCAGACCGGTCTTGCGGTGAATAAATCAATGGTTCTGCTTTCCTCCTTTGGTCGGCGGTTGTTGCTGCTGACACCCGCGGTCCTGATCCTGGCGGCAATTGGTGGGCATTTCATGAGCCGGAAGGCCCTTGCCCCGGTGGCCGCAATCGCGGTGGATGCGCGCCGCATCAATGACAGGAACCTCGATATCCGCCTGCCGGTCGCCCCCACCAGGGATGAAATTTCCGATCTCTCTGAAACTCTCAACCAGATGCTGCAGCGCGTCGAGTCGGGCGTTCGCAGCACTCGTGACTTTACCGCCAACGCTGCTCATGAACTGCGCACGCCCCTGGCCCTCATTCGCACCGAGGTCGAAGTTGCTCTCTCCAGGATGCGTTCCGCGGGAGAGTATCGAGAGGCCTGCGAGAACGTTCAGCTGGAATCGATCCGCATGACCGGTTTGATCGACAGTCTGCTGATGCTGGCGCGTGTAGATGCGGGAAACGAAGCACTTTGCTTCGAGCCCATAGAAGCCAATCAAATGGTTCGCCAGTTGGGTGAAAAATGGAAGACTTCGATGCAACTGGCGCTTCTCAGCTTCGAGGTTGAACTAGCGCCGGAGTTGCTGTTTATCTTGGGGGATGCGAATAGCTTGCAGCGGTTGTTGACCATTCTGCTCGACAATGCCGTCCGTTACACGCCGCCGGGAGGCTCTGTTCAATTGCGAGTTGCGCGCCAGGACGGTTGTGCGATTTTCGCCGTTCGCGATACCGGGATTGGTATCCCATCCGAACATCAATCTCGAATCTTTGATCGCTTCTACCGTGTGGATCGAACACGCCGATCCTCTGGAGGCTCGGGCCTGGGGTTGTCGCTGGGCAAATGGATTGCAGAGCAACACGGCACCAGCCTTTCGCTCGAGAGCGCAATGGGCAAGGGAACTTCTTTCCAATTCGCTATCATCGAAGCCGGTACAACTTCGCCTGTGAAGTCCAAAGCATCGCAGTACGCCGTCCGCAGGAGCTAGACCCACCTCCAAGTGTGCGAAACCGCAGGAAATTCCGCTACGCTCCGGTCGGGATGACAATTCTTTTCGAGAGGGAAGTATTTACCGGCTGAAAGCTCTTGCGGACACAAAAGAATTGTCATCCCGACCGGAGCGTAGCGAAGTGGAGGGACCTGCGGTTTCTCCCGTTAACTCCAAAGCGCGTCGTCGAGAGACTGCACATCATCCCACATTGGCGTCGGCTCGAAGTATCCCGTACCTGGCTTCAAGTGCTGTTTGCAGACCTCATCGTTCAGCGTCACTCCCAAGCCCGGAGTATCCGGAACCTTGATGTAGCCTTCCTGGATCATTGGCTTTTCCGGCCCATTGGCCAGATCCTGCCACCAGGGCACATCGAGCGAGTGGTTCTCGAGCGCCAGGAAGTTCCGTGTTGCGGCCGCGCAGTGCACATTCGCCATGCAACTGACCGGTGTGCCCGCAAAATGCATCGCCATCGGAACACCATAGCCGAAAGCCATGTCGCCAATCTTATGCGTCCGCAGAATACCGCCTGAGGTCGCAAGATCAGGGTGGATCTTGTCCACTGCGTGCACGCTGCAGAGCTTCTCGAAATCCGAGATTTCGTAGATGTCCTCGCCGGTTATCGTCGGCGTGGGGCTGGCATCCGTGATCTGTTTCAACAGATCGGTGTATTGCCACGGAATGACATCTTCGATCCATTCCAGGTTGAACTTCTCATACGCCTTGCCCAGGCGAATCACAGACTTCACGCCAATATGCCCCAGGTGATCCATAGACAACGGCATGTCATAACCGATGTTCTCGCGCACTGCCGCTACGTATTCGCACAGGCGGTCGATGCCCTTATCGGTTACTTCCGTCGCCATGAAGGGATGCGGCTGGTTGCGCAGTTCCCACTTGCTCTGGCCCGCCGGCTCCATTACCATCCCCGGCATTCCTTCGAGCACGTTGATGCCCAGGTCCATCTTCATCCAGGTAAGCCCCATCGCTTTGCGTTCCTTGGCTCGCCTTCCGTATTCTTTCGGGTCGTCCGACTCGGTTGTATCCGCGTAGATGCGGATCTTGTCTCGCCATTGCCCTCCCAGCATCTGGTACACCGGGCAGTTATAAACCTTGCCTGCAATATCCCAAAGCGCCATCTCGATCGCGCAAACGCCGCCGGCCTGGCGGGACACACCGCCAAACTGCTGGATCTTCTGAAACAGGAAATCGATCTTGAGGGGGTTCTCGCCCACAATCCGGTTCTTCAGCACCATTGCATATTGGTATCCGCCCACATCGCGCACTTCTCCCAATCCATACACGCCCTGGTTGGTATCGATACGGATGATTGGGCATGGGCTGGGACCGGGCTTGACGATGATTGCATAACGCATGTCCGTAATCTTCAGTGTAGAAGGGCTGGAAGCCGTATTGACATTCTTGATCGCCGGTTGCGTTTCAGCCGCGGCCTTCTCCAGGCTGTAACGGCTCAGAAGGCCGCCCGCCATTGCGGCCATCGAGGACTTCAGCACACTCCGGCGATTGAATTTCGTTCGAAAAGAATCTGACATTGTTACGTTACCCCCTCAGGTTTACTCCGTCCGCACCACGACTCCCTTAGCACAGAAAGAGAAGAATATCTCATCCAGGTCAGCAGATATACCAGGCTTCTTGAGATAAGTTAGACATAGCCGATGAAAACGCTTCTGCTCCTGATTCTCGCGTCTCTGACCACATCGACCTTCGCCGCGTCAACCTATCCCACGCGGCTCGATGACCCGGAGGCGGTGTATCTGACCCCGCAGGAGTTCCGCGTCCACGGCGACGGCCAGCGGGACGACAGCGAAGCTGTTCAGGCAGCAATCGACAAACTTCAGTCGAGCAAAGGCGAGGGCATCGTCTTCATCCCGCAAGGCCGTTACCGCATCAGCCGCACCATTTACCTTTGGCCTGGCGTGCGCCTGATCGGCTACGGCCCTCAACGGCCCGTCTTCGTGCTGGGAGAAAACACTCCGGGCTATCAGGACGGCATAGCCTACATGTTCTTCTTCGCCGGCGCTCGTCCCCGGTCCGGGGCCTCCCCATATCATCCTCCGCCTACTCCGCGTGGAACCGTGCCGCCCATCCGCAACGTTCCCGACGCCAACCCCGGCACCTTCTATTCGGCGATCAGCAACGTCGATTTCGAAATCGGCCCGGGCAATTCCGGAGCGGTCGCCATTCGCTTTCACTCAGCTCAGCACTCTTTTCTCAGCCACATAGACTTTTCCATAGGCTCTGGGCTCGCGGGAGTGCATGAGGCCGCGAACGAGGCTGAGGACCTTCACTTTCACGGTGGCCAGTACGGTATCCTGGCGCGCAAGCCCTCGCCCGCCTGGCAGTTCACGCTTATCGACTCCACCTTTGAGGGCCAGAGGGAGGCCGCGATCCGCGAAAACGAAGCTGGACTCACCCTGGTCCATGATGAGTTCCGGAACCTGCCTACCGCAATATCCATCGACGGCCACTACTCCGATCAGTTGTGGATCAAAGACACTCGCTTCGAGAACATTACCGGCCCCGCGGTCATCATTAGCAATGACGCCAGCCGCATGACAGAGATCAATTTCGAGAATGTGCTCTGCAAACACGTGCCGGTATTCGCAAAGCTGCGTGAGACGGGCCGGGAATTTCGACAGCTCACCGATACGTATCAGGTCAGCGTCTTCTCCCACGGGCTCAGTCTTGCTAATCCGGGTGCTCTGGCCGCATTCCAAACACGTTTTGAGGCTTCACCCGTCGCGGTTCTACCACCCACGGCGCCCGCGATTGCCGCACTGCCCGACCCGGCCGTCTGGGTCAACATTCACACCCTCGGCGTGAAAGGTGACGGCGTTACGGATGATACGGTTGCCCTGCAGAACGCGATCAACCAGCACCCAGTGCTCTATCTCCCCAGTGGGCGCTATCTGCTTCACGACACGCTGACGCTTCGTCCTGATACTGTTCTCATCGGTTTGCATCCCAGCACAACACAGTTCGATCTGCCCGACGGAACGCCCGGGTTTGAAGGCCCTGATGCACCCAAGCCGCTGCTGCTCGCGCCTTCCGGCGGCGTCAACATCGTCACCGGCCTGGGCATCTTTACCGGCGGCTTCAACCCCCGGGCAGTCGGTCTCCTATGGCACGCTGGCAAAAGCTCGTTGGTGGATGATGTCCGCTTCCTGGGCGGCCACGGTACCAATGCCCCTGATGGCACTCGTCTGAATCCCTACAACTCCACCCATTCCGCCGACCCCAATCCACACCGTCCCTGGGACTCGCAATATCCCAGCCTCTGGATTGATGGAGGCGGCGGCACTTTCGCCAATATCTGGACTCCCGACACCTTCGCTCAGGCCGGCTTTGTGGTCTCAAACACCACCATTCCAGGCTTCGTGTATGAGGTTTCAAGCGAACACCACGTGCGCGCGGAATTCAAGTTTCGCAATGTATCCAACTGGCAGCTCTACGCATTGCAGACAGAAGAAGAGAGCGGCGAAAGCCAGAATGCGTCTTCGCTTGAAATCGACGGCTCCAACAATCTCACCATCGCTAACTATCACGGCTATCGCGTAACCCACATGGAGAAGCCGTTCGCCTACGCGGTGCGGATAGCCGGCTCCAACAACATCCACTTTCGGAATGTACACGTGGACGCGAACAGTTCCATCGCTGTGTGCGATGCCTCCGGGGAATGTCGTCAGGCGGTGCGCTCGAACAAAGTGCCTTTTGAGAACGCCATTGTCGATCAGACTCTGAACGCCGAGGTGCGTGACCGCGAATTCGCCTGGCTCAATATCTCCGACAACCAGCCAATAACCGCTAACCGTCCCGTCTCCAACCTGGTAGAGAAAGGCGCGCAGGTCGAGCGCCTTGCTACCGGCTTCTTCAATATCTCAGGCGCCGCGATTGACCGAGCGGGGCAGCTCTACTTCGTGGACGCACAGTTTCAGCGCATCTATCGCTGGTCGCCTGAGTCGAGGAACGCAATCGTGGTGAGCGACGCCCCGCTCAATCCGGTCAACCTCGTCTTCGACCAGGCCGGCGATCTCATCGTTCTCTCGTCCGCGGGCAAAAACCTCACCGCCTATGCCTTACGTGGCGATTCGATCACTCTTCTGCCGCTCGAACCCGCCGTCGACCGTCCCGGCCTTACCCCCGCGCTTCCAGTCGACTACTGGTTCAACGGAGACTTCGCAGAAACTCTCTCCGCCGCCCAGCCCTACACGTATACGTCGTTGCAGCAAATGTTCGAGAAAGGTCTTGGCACCCGCACTACTTTCCAATTTGTTTCTCCTGACAACACCCTATTCATTCCCACCAACGCTCCTATCGTGCAGGGTGAATCGTACTTCGGCACAAAATGGGCTCCCGTTCTCGAAGCCTACGGGCTGGTGAAGGGAACGGCAGGCAAACCCTTCTACGCCACCAATGAATCTGAGCAGCGCACGTATCGCGGCCTACTCAACCCGGATGGATCGTTATCCCAGATCACGACCTTTGTTGAGCAGGGCGGAGAAAGCCTGGCGCAGGACGCTGACGGCAACATCTATCTCGCCGCAGGCCAAATCTTTGTCTACTCGCCGCAGGGCAAATTACTAGGCACTCTCGACGTGCCCGAGCGTCCGCACGACATCCTCTTCGGCGGCAAAGACCGCCGCACGCTCTACCTGCTAAGCGACCACTCCATCTACGCGGTACGGCTCCGCCGCCCCGGCGTGTAGCTTCATGCGTTCAACGGCCGTTCCGGGTGGACCGTCATCCACAGGACACCGCCGATTGCAGCCAGCGTGGCGGCAATCGCGAACGACGTCGTCCATCCGAAGCGCTGAGCCACCCAGGGTGTGAGCGACGCGGTCACCGCGCCGCCCACCTGCCCTGCCATATTAACCATGCTGGAAAACACACCTGAACTGAGCCCGGCAATATCCGCTGAGACCGACCAGAAGGAGCTTTGCGATACATAAAGCGCCCCTGCACCGCCGGCAAGAATAACGCCCGCAAGGTGCGGGCTCTGCACTCTTGATCCAAGCAGCAGAAAAACAGCAGTAAAAAAGTACGCCACCGATGCCAAACCGCAACGCCCCACCCGCAACCCATAGGAGCGGGTAAGCCGGTCGCTGAGCGCTCCGCCACCCAGACATCCGATGGTCATCGAAAGGAAGGGAAGCATGGAAATCAGCGCGCTGGACTTGAGATTAAAACCTCGCACTTGTGCCATGTAGAGGAAGAACCAGCTGAAGAATATCCAGGCGGTATAACCGTAGCCGAAATAAGCAATGCACAGCGCCGGCAGGTCTCGCCGCGTCAGGATCGCTCGCCAGGCGATCACGGCTGGCCCGGAGGCCTTGGTCGCAGTATCTTCGACAATTCCCCGGCGAATGATCTGCAGTTCGGCTTGCGACACCGAGGGATCTTCCTCCGGGGTATCCCGTGCCAACCACCACCACACCCCGCCCGCCACCACACCGATCACCGCGCTGAACCAGAAAGCCGATCGCCACCCATAATGCAGGATGAACCACGCCAATAAGGGCGGAGTAAGACCGCTGCCGGCACCTACACCGGCAAAGATGAGTCCATTGATAAATCCGCGTTCCTGTTCCGGAACCCATCGCGCGACCAGCTGGTTGGCCGCCGGGTAGATGACAGCCTCACCGGCGCCCAGGGCAAACCGGATCGCTATCAGCAGCAGAACCGCTTGTGGAATGCCGCGAGGGATCATTGTGGTCAGTCCGGTTGCGACGCCCCACCACAGCACGCCCAAGGAAATTACCAGCCGCGGTCCAAAGCGCGAAGCCAGCCATCCGGCCGGCACTTGAAACCCGGCGTAGCCAATCAGAAACGCGCTGAAGATCCATCCCAGCCGCTGGTTTCCGAGCCCATACTCAGAACTGATCTGCAGACCCGCGATGGAGACGTTGGTGCGGTCGAGGTAAGAAATAGCGCTAAGAACAAAAAGCCAGGATGCGAGCCAAAATCTCTTTCGCGTATACCGCTCTGCATGCATCGATAAGCGCTCCTGGGCCGCGGGCCGAAACAAATGATACCCCAGCGGCTACTCCCCATCAGGCTCAGCCCAAAATCCCGTCTGACGTATTATGCGTTTGTGACTCGTGTTTGTAAGCCTGGAGGCTTGCGTGTGCTTTTCAGCTAGCGCCAATTTTGTCGGCAGTGCTGTGCTTGGTGCGATTGGAGTGGCGACGCTGGCCGAAGTAAAGCACCGGCGAGAGCTGCTATTTGCCGCCATGCCCTGCCTCTTCGCTTTGCACCAGTTCACCGAGGGGTTTGTCTGGCTTGGACTGAACGGTCATATGCGGCCGATCGTGGCCCATGACGCCGGCGCCGCCTATATTCTGTACGCTCAGGGATTATTGCCCTTTCTTTTGCCATTCAGCGTTTTTCTTATGGAATCCACCCCAAACCGCAGGCGGCGCATGCTCGACTTCACCGCCCTCGGAGCCCTGCTGGCGCTCTACATTCTCTGGGGCCTCATCGCCTATCCGGTCCAGATCTACGCCCGCGGTCACGGCATCGTCTATCTGAACCAGATATCCACCACCGATACGGTTGCGGTCCTTTATGTGGTCGCCACCTGCGGTGCGTTATTCTTTTCAGGCTTGCGCGCTCTCGTCCTGCTTGGAGCCCTCAACGTGGCCGGCCTGCTTGTCGTCATGCTGGTAAGGCGATACGAGTTCACTTCGATCTGGTGTGCCTATGCCGCGGCGGTGAGCATCGTCATTTACTTCTTCTTTCGCCGCAGTCGTGAAGGCCGCCCGGCCGATTACGCCAGGGTAGCCGTCCTATGAATTCCCAAACCGCCATACAGGACCTGCGCTTATGCTGGTGGTCTTACACCGTAAGAGGCGGCCTGGCAATCATCTTTGCGGTGGTCCTGTTCCTTGCCAGTAGTTTCCTCGGTATTTTCTTCTTCGATCCCGTCACCCTGGTCTATCTAAGCCTCCTTCTGGGGTCTTTCGTTTTAGGCAACGGCCTCCTTCTGGGAGTGGCGGCATTTTTCTCCTTCGAGCATCGCCTGCATATCTGGTGGCTGTTGCTCTGTGAAAGCGGCTTTACGATATTGCTCGGTGTCTATATCGGTATTTCGCTTTTGCTGACTCCCCAATCCCTCGCCTTTCTGGCCGGCATCCACGGCGTGGGGAATGGGTGCTTTCAAACGGCGCTGGCCATCAAGCTGCGAGACGACCGGCCGAATCTTTTCCTTCTCGCCAGTGCCGGCATCATCTCTGTCTGCATAGGACTTGCCTTCCTGACTCATTACAATCAGGCTCCCCGTGTCACCACCCAGGCGCTCGCCGGGTTCGAGCTATTTTGCGGAATAATCTGGATGGTTTTCGCCTATAGACTGCACAAATGATGCCGTCTCCCGAAAATTTTGCCTGCACAAACTGCGCTACCTCCAAGTCTGAAGAGCATCCAATCGGAGACGTCAGAGGAACCTTCAGGTGGAGAAGTCAATTTTTGGCTCAATCGGACAGGTGGCGCTATTTGGCGCAAGGGCCATCCGGGATGCGTGGGTGCCGCCCTTTGAAGGTGAGTACCTGCTCACGCAGTTCTATGAAATCGGTGTAGGTTCGTTCTTGCTGGTCTTAGCCTCTGGTTTCGCCCTGGGAGTGGTCATCACGCTGCACACCCGCAGCACCCTGGTGCAGTTTGGCGCGACCGCAGAAATCCCGGTCTTCCAGTCATTGGCGTTTTTTAACGAGATCGGTCCCCTGGTCGCCGCCTTGCTGATGGCCGGCCGGGTGGGCGCCGGCATCGGAGCCCAACTAGCGAACATGCGGGCCACCGAGCAGATTGATGCCATTGAAACGCTTTCCGTCGACTCGTTCAAGTTGCTCGTCGTCACCCGGGTCATCGCTTGTACTCTCATGCTCCCGCTGCTAACGATTTTTATGGATGCGGCCGGCATCCTCGGAGGCTTTCTCTCCGAGCACATCTGGTCGCATCTAAGCTGGACGCTTTACATGCATCGCGCCTTTGACGGCGTTGCCCTCGCCGATTTCGTTCCACCCACCCTCAAAACTGCGGTGTTTGGATATCTCATCGCCGTCATCTCCTGCTTCTATGGCTACAACACCAACGAAGGTTCCGACGGCGTTCGCAAGGCAGCTACCAATAGCGTCGTCATCTCCTCGCTGGCCGTCATCCTGGCGGACGTAATCCTGGTGAAGTGCATCTTCTTCTTGTTTCCGGACCAGGCCATATGAGCGAGGGGCAAACAAACGGCGCCACGATTGCCTTTGAACAAGTGGAGAAGGGCTTTGACGGAAAGAAGATTCTGGATAAGGTCTCGTTCACTGTGGCGGAGGGAGAAGCCCTCTGCATCCTGGGCCGAAGCGGAACCGGCAAGAGCGTGACCCTGAAATTGATGATCGGGTCTGCTGACGGCAGACGCTGGAAAAGTCCTGGTGGAGGGAGACGACATGGCAGCTCTGGACGAAGCCGGCCTTATGAGAGTTCGCCGCAAAATGGGTTATCTCTTCCAGAGCGCAGCCCTCTTTGACTCCTTCACCCTGAATCAAAACCTGTGTATGCCGCTTCATCGCCTGGACCCCAACAGATCTCCCGAGGAGGTCAAGCGCGCCGTCGAACAGACCTTGCGAGAAGTTGGTCTGGAGAAGGATGGCAACAAGATGCCGAATGCTTTATCCGGCGGTATGCAAAAGCGAGCCGGCCTGGCGCGCGCCCTGGTTCTGCAGCCAAAAATTCTTTTGGTGGATGAACCCGCCAGCGGCCTGGACAGGATCACCGCCTCTGAGATCGACAACCTTCTCATCAAGGTAAAAACCGAGCGCCACACCACCATGGTGATCGTCACCCACGACGTTCACGGAGCCCGCAAGATCGCAGACAAGTTCGCGGTTTTGGATAAGGGCCGGGTCCTGGCCTTCGGAACTCCGGCAGAACTCGATAAGAGCCACGACAACCTATTGCAACAATTCATAGCGGAGCGCTAGTCGCATGAAAAACCATAATGTGATCGTTGGAGTTTTCATTACCGCCGCCATCGTACTGTTCGGTGCTGCTCTCTTTCTCATCGGCGATCAGCACAAAGCTTTTCGTCGTCACGTCATTTTTTACACCAATTTCCAGAACGTGGACGGCATACCCAAAGGCTCCACAGTACGCGTGGACGGCATTGATGCCGGCGAATTGGAAGCCATCGAGATCCCCTCCAGCCCGTCCCAAAAATTCCGCCTGAAGATGAACGTGGATGACCGGCTCCGTGGTTTGATCCGCCAAGATTCGCTGGTGACCGTCGAGACCGAGGGACTCGTCGGCGATAAGTTCCTGCTCATCCAGGGAGGAACCGATCGTGCGTCCGAAGCGGCGCCGGAGAGCACTCTCCAGGGCAAAGAGCCATTTGAAATCGGCAAGTTGCTGGAGCAGGCGCAAGGCATCATGAACCAGGCGGGCACCACCATCACCGGCCTGCAAAGCACCATGAAAGACGTAAGCGGCCGCCTCGACACCACTCTGGATACAGCAACCGGCACCATACGAAACGTCAATGGAGTGGTGCTGGATGTGCGCAAAGGGAAAGGCACGGCTGGCCTCTTGCTTGAAGATCCGGCGACGGCGGCGGACGTAAAGCAGTCGGTAGCGAACGTCCGCCAGACCACTGAGAAACTGAACACTACCACTACTCGAGTCGACAATCTTCTGGCCGACGTGCAAACCCGGCAGTTGGTCCCCAAAATCGATGACACCTTGGTCAGCGCAAAGTCCGCTACCCAGAATCTCGATCAGACCTCGCAGCAGATCAATACCACTCTGAAGAGCGCATTTGGTGAGGACCAGTATGGCGAAGATGCAGGCACCAACCTGCAGCAATCTCTGACCAACCTCAACGAGGCCTCAGGCAACCTGACCGACGATACAGAAGCGTTGAAACACGAATTTTTCTTCAAAGGCTTCTTCAAGCATCGCGGCTACGACAACCTTGATGATCTGCCGGTCGAGCAGTATCGCGCCGGGCAAATTTTCAAGAAGCTGCCTGAGAGCCGCCAGTGGATTGCTGCTCCGGCTCTTTTCACCACCAACCAAAGTGGGGAAGAGGTGCTGTCGGCGCAGGGCAGGCAGAATATCGACCAGGCCGTAGGGCAGTTTAAAGCGATCTACGATAAACCTCTCATCGTCGAGGGCTACGCTTCCTCAGGTTCGCCGTCAGAGGAGCTGGTGCAATCGCGGAGAAGGGCGGCGCTGGTACAGGAACTATCTGCAACTGCACTTTCATCTTGCAGCCCAAGGACACCGGCATCATCGCTCTCAGCAGCACGCCTCCAGAAAGCACCGGAAAAACCACCTTTGACGGAGTCAGCCTGGTGAGTTTCGGCAGGGACAGCAAATAACTGCTAACCCACGGGATGGTCTATTTTTTCGTTGCGCGAGGGACCAATGTCGGGTGGGATAAGCAGAATCGGCGGGGAAAGGACTTCCGGTGCGGGCCAGCGGGCACCCATCGTATACTCATGTCATGTCCATTGTGCGAAACATAGCCGGAGTGGCGAAGGGAATGAGCATCACGTTCCGCGAGATGCTGAACCCCACCGAGGTGGAAAACTACCCCGATGGTCCGGGCCCCAACCGCGGCGCCCACTTTCAGGATCGTTTCCGTGGAGCCCATGTGCTGCAACGGGACGAAAACGGCCTGGAAAAATGTGTTGCCTGCTTTCTATGCGCGGCAGCCTGCCCAGCCAACTGCATCTACATCGAGGCGGCCGAGAACACCGCTGAGCAGAGAATCTCCAGTTCCGAACGCTATGCCAAGGTCTACAACATCGACTACAACCGCTGCATCTTTTGCGGCTACTGTGTCGAAGCCTGCCCCACCGACGCTATCACCCACGGGCACGGCTTTGAACTGGCCTCCCTCAATGCGACGACCCTGATTCACCGCAAAGAAGACATGCTGGTGCCCATGATCGGCGTGCCGGGTACTGCGCAAGCCAATGCGGGCGCAGTCAAGTAGGAACTGGTAGCATCGGCTCATGCAAGACGACGCTTCAGCAAACAACGGAAAAAGAAAGATTTTTCATGTCAGCAGCCGGGAAAACATCATGGAGCTGCGCGACGAAATCCTGCGCCTGCACGGTTTTGAAGTAAAGTCGACCATCTACTCGGGCAAGGCCCTGGACGAAGTGAGCCAGAACGACTACGACCTGGTCTTGATTGATGTCGAGGCGGACGTCAAAGTCAAAAGCGCCCAGCAGCTATGCGATGAGATCAAAAAGGTTCAGCCGGGCCAGCATGTCGCCTTCGTTTGTAACTACCGTGTAACCATCCAAAGCGACTGTCCCGACGAGATCATCCGCGCCGAATTTAACCCTGAAGCCATGGTCCGCGGCGTAAAAGAAGCCTTAGGAACGAACTAAATCCGGGAAGGTGCCAGCCCCGGACTTTTAGTCCGGGGGAGCGGGTTTTCAAACCCGCGGGAACATTCCGGTATACAAATTGAGGGCTTCAGCTCCGGTCGGGATGACAATTCATGTTGCAGGGGTCAGACATATCTTTCGCTGAAGCTCTTGCGCACAAACAGAATTGTCATCCCGACCGGAGCGAAGCTGTAGTCGGAGGGACCTGCGGTTTCCCTTTCCAGTTCTCACACAGACTCTAAAGCCCTGGTGTACGTAATCTTTCCCCGTCAGCTGGCCTTCTTACCCTGTGCTGCCTGAAACTCAGCCTTCAACGCCGCCTCGTGCATCGGCTTCTCATGCAGCAACAACTGCGTAGCCTCTAAATGCGCATTGGCATGGAACCAATCCTGCACAATGTTGTCATACAACAAATTCAACACCGCCAGCAGCGACATACCCTGGTGATGAGCCATCCACTCCTTCACCAGCTTCGGTGTCTTGATCGACTCCTGGTAATCCGCCGCTTCATAAAAACCGTAAGCGCCCGTCCAGCCCATCTTGGCCATCCGCTTTAAATTCTTGAGCGCCTCAACCGGTTCAATTCCCAACGCCAGGCAAGTCGAATAAGGCGAAATCACCGGTCCCGCCACCGCGTCCCATTTCAGGGCAATCGGAGGAATCCCAAACGCCTGGTAATGGTAATGGCCGTGATCATCCTTACCCGCCCAGCCTGACTCTGAAATTCCCCAGGGAATCCCGTGCTCCTTGCCGAAAGCGCGCTGAATAGCCACCACCCCAGCCAAGGTGCGCGACACCAGCGTATCGGGATAACTACGCATCCAGATCGAAGGCATCATGTATTCAAACATCGTCCCCGTCCAGGAAATAAGCACCGGCTGCCCGTAAGCCATGGTGTGGATACGGCCCAGCTTGAACCAGCTTTGCTGGGGTGCTTCCCCTTTGGCCACGGTGATAAACGCAGCAATACGAGCCTCGCTGCATAACAGGTCGTAACAAGCCTGGTGCAAATGCTGCCGCTCAATCTCATACCCGATCGAAAGCAACAAACGAGACTTATCCATCAGGAACCCAAAATCCATTTCCGTAGCGAACCGCATCGCCTCGGCTGAAAGACGCTTCAGCTCACTAGCCAGCGCCTTCAGCCCCTCCCGGGCCGAAGCCAATGCCGTGCGCAGATCGTCCGCCAGCGCAAGCAGCGCGGGATCGGAAGCCAAACCCGTAGACGCCCGCGCGAGCCGCGTATCCAAATCTGCGGCCAGCAAGCTGGCATTCCCCACCTGGACCGCCCCCGCACTCTCCGAGAACCCTTGCAACTGGGGTAAAGCGAGAAGTGGCGCAAAGCGGGGCATGAGCCACGGCATGTAATCCGCAACCAGTCCCACCATGGCGCTGATACGGCGATGGGTTTCCGCCAGCCACCAGGCCACCTCTCCATTCGCCGGAGCCTCGAATTCTGGCGCGTCGACGGTAGCCAGCGCCCAGGTGACCCAGGCATCCGCCGCCGTATTCAGTGCCGGCGGGGCAAGCGCTTTCAGGCCGGCAGGGGCATCCGGCAAACTCGTCAGCAAACCCCAATGATCCTGCATGCCGGAAAACAGCGCCGGATCCAGCAGCCGCTCGCGCAGAAGACTGCGGCAACCAGTACGCACGGTATAAAACGAAGCCGCCAGGTTGCCGCTATCGACGGAAGAAATCGTAATCGGGCGGATAGGCTGCAAGGTCCGCGTGTCGTACCAGTTGTAGATGTGTCCGCGATACTTTTCCAGCTTCTCGTAGGTCTGGAAGCTGTTCTCCGTCAGCTCCGCAAATTCGGGAACCGTCAGATAGCCAAAAGTAGTCGCCGCCTGCCGGGCATTCAGCAACAACCCAAAGTTGGTCGGCGAAACGCGCGCCGCCTCAAACAGACCTTCTTCCTCAACGTTATCCGGGATCAGGTAGTTGTGGCTTTCGCCTCCAAACTGGTTGAAGTAGCGCCAGGTCCGGAGTGCCAGTTGCCGCAGGAACGTATCTTCCTCCGTCGTGAGCTTGGGCCTGGTCTGTTGCGGCGAGCTGTTGAGCCATGCCGTGATGAGTCCAGCAAAGCCCCACAGGATAAGGATCGGGAGAGCCACCAGCAACGACTCCGGATGACGCAGAAAAACGATCACCCCGACAACCACTGCTACCAGCGGAGTCACCGCTAGGTATCGATCGACCGGGGTGCGCCGTTGCCGGTTCGATTCCGCCTCAGCCGCAGTTTCCCATTCCAGCAATCGCTGCCCGGTAATGAAGCTGCGCACCAGCGAGCGGATGATCGCGTCCAGCGCCAGCAGGGTCTGGTGCGGCAGGTAGACCAAAGTCAGCAGTGCGATAAATGTGCCCTGTCCAAACCCGCTGACCGCATCGCGCATGGAGCCCGGCAACTTGGTAACGTAAGCGCGCCCCACGCCAAAGACAAATTGCACCAGCGTGGGAACGAACATCAGAAACAAAGTGACCGCGGTCCAGTAGAGCGCGCCGCCGGGGAGTGCCAGCCAGCCTGCCAGCAGCAGGGCGAAGGTAGAGGTCTCCACCAATGACCGGCGCAGGTTGTCGAAAATCTTCCATCGCGAAATGGTAGCGATAGGATTGCGCACATACCGCCCCGACTCATCCGGCACCTTGCTGAAGAGCCATTGCGCAATCTGCCAGTCACCCCGCAGCCAGCGATGCTTTCGCCGCGTGTAGGCACTGTAATGCGATGGGTAGTCGTCGATCACCTCGATGTCGGTGGTCAATCCCACCCGCGCATACGATCCCTCGATCAGGTCATGGCTGAGCAGGGAATTGCGCGGAAAGCGCCGGTCAAGAACCGCATGCAGGGCATTGATCTCGTAAATGCCCTTGCCGGTAAACATGCCTTCCCCATACAAGTCCTGGTAAGCGTCGGAAATGGCGCGGGTGTAGATATCGAATCCTGTTTGTCCGGAGTAGATCGACGCCAGCCGTGAACGCGACGCCGATTGCACACTCACCCCAACCCGCGGCTGCAAAATACCGTAGCCCTCGGTCACGATGCGAAGTTCAGGATCAATCACCGCGCGATTCAGCGGATGCGCCATGGCCCCGATCATGGAGTGCGCCGTGCCCCGGGGAAGCTGCGTATCGGAATCGAGCGTGATCACATATTGCGCGTGGGTAAGCGCGCTGAGGTCCCCCGCCTTCACCGGAAAGGGATCAAACTGCCCCTTGAGCAGCTTGTTCAGATCCAGCAGCTTGCCACGTTTGCGTTCCCAGCCCATCCACACGCCTTGGCGCGCGTTAAAAATGCGGTGGCGATGCAGCAGAAAAAACGAACCACCGGCCGCCTTGGCATAGCGCTCATTCAGTTCATCGGTGAGTTGAATGGCCAGGTCGACCAACGGATCGGTATCATTCTGCCTCGGCCGCGTGACCGAGTCGGGAAGATCGGTGAGCAAGCCAAAATGTATGTTGCGATCCTGGTTAGCCAGGTAGCGCACCTCGAGCCCATCGAAGAGCTCGCGTACCTGTTTCTCATTCATCAGCAGGCTGGGGATAACCACCAGGGTAGTGAACGGCTGGGGCACGCCCTTTGAGAAGTCGAGCTTGGGCAGGGCATACGCTTTGAACACCGCGGTCACAGTGTTGTTTACCAGGTCCACCGCACCCTGCGTGGCTGGGAGCAATAACAGCAAAAAGGCCAGCGTCAAGCCGCCAAAGATTGGGTAGGTAGGCACCAGGGGCGCCAGGATCAAGCCGATCAGCACCACCGTAATGATCTGGATGCCGCCGATATAAAAGTCATCCGCGTTGTTCCAGAGGCTCTGCCGCAGCCGGTCGATGAACCTCGGACGATAGCCGACCCGAGGGGCAAGCATGGGAAACCCGCGATCAATCAGGTAGTACCCTACATGCGCCCGTCGAGTGCGCAGCCGCGGATCTTCAATCCGGTGTTTCTCTTTCGATTCCAGCGCCAGCGTGAGCGCTGCCTGGGCCACCTCTAACTCAGTACAGTCGGAAAACCGGGCGATCTCCGCCACCCGTTTGCGGTAAGCCTCCCGGCTTTCGAAGTCCATAAACTTGTAAGCGTTGGCGGGGTCCTGTTGCAGGATCGGGTCATACACCACCAGCGGTTCGATCATCGAAAACCAATCCGCATACCCCACATCGCGCAGGCTTCGCATGCGTGTCTTCAGCAGTTCGGCGCCGGCCTCGGTGTGCGACGCCTCATCCTGAACGACCTCGTTCGCCTGCGTGATGACTTCTTCCAGCAGCATGAATTTGAGTACCGGAGCCAGGGCCCAGAGCTCATTCAGCTCCAGCGGATCGTGCTTCTGTACCTGGTTGATGAAGATTTTGATTGCGTCCGGATGATATTCCGAGCCCATGGCCTGCAAATAAGCATCTGCCACGGTGACAATGCGGGGCTCATCGTTTTCATGGTCTCGAACCACCCGGGGCAAACGCCCGAGCTTTTTGCGGATGGTGCGGGTTTCAGCCACCACGGAGCGTAGCAGCCGCGGGTTTTGCCGCAACTCGAGCAGCGGGTCCAGCTTCTCTCCTGGCAGATACGTCGGCACAGGCCTGGCGTCGAGAATTACGTAAAGCTGATCGAGCGATTCTGAGGTAGCCTCGATGCGTCGCCCAAAACTACCCGCCCTTTCCGGCTTGTGCGCTACGTGCCAGGTGGGGGCGACCCGGTCGGCATGATTCCGCAAGGCTTCAGCCGTGAAGGTGTGCCCCGATTCGGTGGTAAAGGCCTGGCCGGAGCCGGTAATTGTGTCTGTCATAACTCTTCTCTCTTGATGCTCAGCGGTAGCTCGCCGCCTGCATTTCAAACATACTTGCGTAGCGCCCGCCCAGTGCCATCAGTTGCGGATGGGTTCCTTCTTCCACCAGTCTTCCGCCCTCCAGCACGACGATGCGATCCGCCATACGTACTGTAGAAAAACGGTGCGAAATCAGCAGAGCCATTTTTCCCATGGTCAGTTCGGCGAAGCGTTCAAACACTTCCAACTCGCTCCGCGCGTCGAGCGCGGCCGTCGGTTCGTCAAGCACCAGCAACTGCGCATCGCGCAAGTAAGCACGCGCCAATGCAACCCGCTGCCACTCTCCGCCTGAGAGTTCCACGCCGGTTTCGAAACGCCGCCCCAGCATCTGGTCGTAACCGCCAGGCAGCTTGGCAATTACACTTTCCGCCAGGCTCTTGCGCGCCGCGTCTTCGAGCTCTGCCTGCGAATGCTCGCTCTCCACCCGGCCTACACTGATATTCTCCCGCGCCGTCATCTCGTAGCGCATGAAGTCCTGAAAGATCACGCCGATCTCGTGGTGCAGATCTTCCAGCTTATAGTCGCGCAGGTCAATGCCATCCAGCAGAATCTGTCCTTCGGTCGGATCGTAGAGCCGGGTAATGAGCTTCACCACCGTCGTCTTACCTTGGCCGTTCTCCCCAATTAACGCGATCCGCTCCCCCGGCCTCAGGGTGAAGTTGAAGTTGCTCAGTACCCGCCGCGTGGTGCCAGGATAAGCAAAACTGACATTGCGGAACTCAAAGCCACCGCGAATAGGACGCGGAATCAACGCTCCGTCAGGATTCGAAGTCACCGCCGGCTTCATCTCAAAGAACGCCAGCAGATCGGTGAGGAACAGGGCCTGGTCGGCAATGCCCGAAGCAGTCGAGAATACCTGCTGCAGATTGCTGGAGGCCTGAATGATGGAATTGCTCAGGTAGTAGAACTCGCCGATGCTACTGAGGTGGCCCGTGACCGCGCGCCAGATGACAAAGGCATAAGCGCCATAGTAGCCAAGGGTAGCGATCACGCCGAGGAACCCCCCGGCGATCAGCTTCTTGCGCGAGAGGGCGACATTCTCATCGTAAATACCCTGGGAGAGCTGGGTGAAGCGGTTCGACAGGAACGGGCTCAAATTGAAGAGCTTGAGCTCTTTGGCGCCTTCCCGGCTGCCGGCCACCTGGCGCAGGTAATCCATTTGACGCTTCGCCGGAGTCTGACGGAAATTCTTCGCATATCCGAGGAAGGCAAAATGGGTTTCTCCCAGAAAAGTCGGGAGCACGCCGAGCGCCAGCAGCAGCACCAGCCAAGGAGAGTACCAGAGCAGGATCCCGGTCCAGATCAACGTCGTCAGGGTCTGCTGGAAGAGCCGGCCCATTTGTTGGATCATGGCCAGGCGATCGGTGGCCTGTACCCGCGCCCGTTCCAGGCGGTCATAAAAGACGGGATCTTCGTAGGTCGTCAGGTCCAGGGCTGCCGCCTGTTTCATGACCCGGATGCTTACAAAGTGGGTGTAGCGATCGGCGAGCAGACTATCGCTATAGTCGATGCCCCGCACCAGAAGACCGTTCACTACATTGAGGCCAGCTTCCAGGATCACCAGCCACCAAAAATGCGGGATTAGCCCCTGATGGCTGAAGTAGTGCTGTACCCCGTTAATAATTATTGCCGCCACGCCGGCAATCGCGGCCGGCAGGGCAGCCACCAGGACGCGTAGCGTCAGGCCCCAAACAACCACGGCGGGACCCGACTGCCACAAAATACCGAGCACAGGCGGCACATTCTTGAGTGCTTGTACCCGCTCGCGCCACGCGCTACGGGAAGATAGTGGACTGGCTTCCGTCATGAAGTTCCGATTTCTTATTGGGCGGACCAGACCCCTCCGCAGGCTCGGCGTTTGATTCTGTACTAATGTTACCAATCAGATGCACTTCCGGCTTGACTTGTTGGCTGAATCCGACACTTGCGATCCCAACCTGACTGTGCTATACACTTGAATATTCAAGTTTGCTCCTTGTGAGCGAGCCTGAATTTCATGAAGAGTGGCTGAGGGACGGGCCCTGTGACGCCACGACAACCTGCCTGGGCAATCCGGGAGTATGGTGTCAACTCTCTCCTGCGTTCTGAAAAGAAACGGGGAACATGAGATTCGGGGTGCACAGTTTACGCGCATCTCGCTAATTCCATGCAGTACGGCAGTACCAGAGTTCGTCACGCAGTGCCCGTGCATCCGTCGCTCTCGATTTGAGGGCATGATGGCAAGTTTTTACGAACTACGCTGTAGGGAGTGCGGTAAGCGGTTTGAGAGCCAGCCGCTGTCTAGCTGCGATGAGTGTTTCTCCTCGCTAGAAGTTGTCTACGACCTGTCTGAGGCCAAAAAGACCTTCACCCGCGAAGCCATTGCGCGGGGACCCCAAAGCATGTGGCGCTACCAGGCCCTGCTGCCGGTCCCGGACGACTACATCCCCACCACCCCTTCCGGCATGACTCCCCTGATGGCAGCTCCTCGCCTGGCCCAGCGCATTGGCGCCACCAATCTCTACATTAAGAATGATGCCGTCTGTCTGCCCACGCTGAGCTTTAAGGATCGCGTTGTCTCGGTGGCGCTGGCTGCGGCGATAAACTTCGGCTTCGATACCGTCGGTTGCTCTTCGACTGGAAACCTGGCCAACGCCGTAGCCGCCCATGCCGCCCGCCTGGGATTGAAGACCTGCATCCTGGTGCCGACAGATCTGGAAGCGGCCAAAATTCTGAACACCCGCGTTTACGGGGCGAACCTGGTACGGGTTGACGGCAATTACGACCAGGTAAACCGGCTGTGCTCGCAGATTGCCGATAGCTACAACTGGGGATTTGTGAACGTCAATCTTCGTCCTTATTACGCTGAGGGCTCGAAGACGGTAGGCTACGAGATCGCCGAGCAGCTCGGCTGGCGCCTGCCTGACAACGTCGTCGTCCCCATGGCCGGCGGTGCGTTGATTTCCAAAATCCGCAAAGCCTTTGGAGAGCTGATCGAACTCGGCCTGGTCGAAGACAAGCAGGTGCGCTTCTTCGGTGCCCAGGCCACTGGCTGTTCACCCATTGCCCACGCCGTCAAAAACGGCTTGTCGCACCACGAGCCGCAGCGCCCCAACACCATCGCCCGCTCCCTGGCTATCGGCAACCCCGCTGACGGACCCTACGCCATCCGCGCCATCAACGAAAGCGGTGGCTGGGCGGAAGATGTTTCCGATGTGGAGATCGTTTCCGCCATCCAGGAGCTGGCCGAAACCGAGGGCGTATTTACTGAAACCGCGGGAGGCGTGACCACTGCGGTGACTGCTCGCCTGTACGCGCATGGCCGGATCTCCCCTGATGAATTAACGGTGATGGCCATCACCGGCAACGGATTGAAGACTCTGGACGTTCTTGAGGGTAAGTACGAACAGCAGCAGGCGATTCGGCCTCGTCTGTCTGACTTTGAGGCACTGGTCGAGCAGGAGAGAGAGGAAGTTTATGCCCGTTAAAGTTGTGCTGCCAAACGCCTTTCAGAAACACACCAACGGTACGCGTGAAATACAATCCGCGGCGCAGAATCTGCCCCAGCTGATCACTGAGATTGAGACCAGCTTTCCCGCCCTCAAGCCTCATCTGCGCGACACCGACGGCAAGGTGCGCCGCTTCATCAACTTCTACGTCAACGAAGAAGACATCCGCTTCCTGGGCAACGACACCTATGCCTTCAAAGACGGCGACGAGGTACTGGTAATTCCCTCCATCGCCGGAGGCTCGTTCTAGGACCGTCCTAAAACCCTCCCCGGTCACAAAGTGGTTGGTCCCACATCTCGCTCGTTTTTCTGGCGGGATGTGGGATCAAGCTACTCTTCCCCCGGACCGCCCACATCCCTTGACCGCTGCTCCGGGCCATAACCCCTCTACCCTTTGTCATCCCGACCGAAGTGGAGGGATCTCTGTGTGGATGCTCTTTCCTGGAAATGTTTTTTTCTCTTCTCAAAGAGATGGCAACCCGCAAGCCTGATAAATCTTCGACATGTACTGCATGTCCAGCAGCCCTTCCTCCCCGGCCGTCTCCGGCGTCTTATCCTGAAGAACGCAATCAGAGAAGTAATCCGCTTCAATGGTGAACTGCGAAGGATCTTTAGCCGGATTGAGTTCGTCGAGCTCGACAGTCTTGCCGCTCGCCGGGTCCATGAACCGCGCCGTCAAATGCAGCCCTTCGTAGGGAAAAGCCGGCTCCGCATACAAGTACCCCAACGACCCGTGCACCCGATAAAACCCATTCATGCCTGCCCCGTACGTAGTGTTGCAACTAGCCACTACGCCCGAAGGGAACTTCATCGTCCACGACAAATTCTCCTCTACCGTATCGAATCGGCCATCATGGTCGATGACCGAAGAGAACGCCTTAAAATCAACCGGCTCCTCCTTCGTCAGATAACGACACGCGTTGAGTGAGTACACCCCAACATCCATCAACGGGCCTCCGCCCGCGAGCTTGCGATCCAGCCGCCATTCGCCGGCCTTTTCATTAAAACCATTCGCGCTCTCGATGGCCTGAATCTTTCCCAGTTTCCCCTCGCGAATAAGCTGCATTGCCCGCAGATTGGTCGGTTCATAGTGGCAGCGATAGGCGATCATCAGTTTCTTGTTCGCATCCTTACACGCCTTGATCATGGCCTGGGAATCCGCTACGGTGGTCGCCATTGGCTTCTCGCACAGCACATGCTTGCCCGCCCGTGCCGAGCGGATGGTGTACTCCGCATGCATGCTATTCGGCAGTGCCACGTACACCGCGTCGATAGCCGGGTTGTTCTTGATCTCGTCCATGTTTTCGTAGGAGTAAATCGAGCTCTCTGGCAACCCATACTTCTTCGCCTGAGCCATCGCTTTATCGCGATGTCCGCTCACCAACCCGGTAATCCGCGAATGCTTGCTGGCCAACGTGCCGGGCATAAAGTGATCCATCGAAATGCGGCCCAGGCCGATGACGCAATAACCAATCTTCTTGTCTCCCCCTTGGGCTAACAGCGGCGAAACTACCTGGGACGCGGCTCCGGCAACAGCCAGACGGGTAAACTCTCTGCGGGTAAGCATGACGGATCCTCCAATGTGTAAGCGCCTGAGTATTCTAGATGCCGGTCTCTCCTCTTACAATCAGACCAACATGCCGAAGCCACTTCTCTTGTTCGCACTGGTGCTGCTCTCTATCGCCGCCCGCGCGCAGTCGCCGCTATCGCCGGACGCAAAAGCAAAAATCGATACCGCAGTGACCCAGGTTTTGTCCTCAACCAAAGTGCCCAGCGCCTCGATCGCCATCGTGAAGGATGGCCGCATCGCGTATCTCCAGGCCTATGGTCTGGCCCGGCTCTCTCCCCCTATGGACGCCACTCCACAGATGCAGTACGCCATCGGCTCCATCAGCAAGCAGTTCACTGCCGCCGCGGTGCTTCTGTTGGCGCAGGAAGGCAAGCTGACCCTGGATGATCCGGTATCGAAATACCTGCCCGAGCTGACACGAGCTAAAGAAGTCACCATCCGCATGCTGCTCTCGCACACCTCTGGCTACCAGGATTATTGGCCGGAGGACTACGTGATGACCTCCATGATGGTGCCCACAAACGCGCAGCACATTCTCGATGTGTGGGCAAAGAGGTCGCTCGATTTCGACCCCGGGACGAAATGGCAATACTCCAACACCAACTTTGTCATTGCCGGCCGCATTGTGGAGCAGGTCAGCGGAACCCCGCTGATCGACCTGTTGAAGAAGCGTATCTTCCTCCCTCTGGGCATGGACAACGTCTACGACACCGATGCCAGCAAGTTGCCGGCCACCGATCCCACCGGCTACGAGCGCCATGCGCTAGGGCCGCAGCGGCCATCGCCGCAAGAGGGCACAGGTTGGATGTTCGCCGCTGGAGAGCTGGCCATGCCGGCCCACGACCTGGCGCTTTGGGACATCAGCGTGATCAATCGTTCGCTCCTTGACTCTGCTTCTTATGCGCAGATGTTCAAGCCTGTCCTGCTCAAGAGCGGTGCCAGCAGTGGCTATGGTCTGGGAGTTTTCCTGGGCAAACGTGACGGTCACGCCTACATTGAGCACTCGGGCGAGGTCTCTGGCTTTGTCTCTGAGAACCTGGTCTTCCCTGACGACCGGGCGGCGATCATCGTGCTCACCAATGAGATGGCCACCAACGCAGCCAGCCTGATTGCCGAACGAATTACGCCGGTGGTCCTCAACCTGCCGGCGACGGCCCCGACCGAGGAGGAGGCTCAGGCCTTGTCGATCTTCAACGGTCTTGCGGACGGCCACATCGACCGCACATTATTTACCAACTACTGCAACGCCTACTTCAACCAACAAACGCTGGAGGACTTCGCCTCCAGCCTGAAACCCCTGGGGCCGCCTCTCAAATTCAAACAGACAAAGGAGGAGGGCCGCGGTGGGATGACCTTCCGCGTCTTCACCGTCACCTTTCCCGACCGCGAGCTAAAGGTGACCACCTACCAGATGCCGGACGGAAAGCTGGAGCAATACCTGGTCATTCCCTAGCCAACACTGCCTTCCAACTCCATCCCCGCCACCAAAGTTTAAGGGAGGAGTGAACGCGGCTTTGAACTCCATCCCGGCATCAATCGCCGGGTGCCCCACATCTCGCTCGTTTTTCGCGAGATGTGGGATACCACAGCCCTTACCCTCAAGCCTGCTGCGAGTGTCACAACTCCGTACGGGTGCCCCATGTTCGCCTGAGCGTACGTGGGCCGAAAAAGATCGGGCGAAGCCCGGACCATTGCATTTACTTCTGCGTTTACTTCCCAACCAAACCCTGAAACTCAGGATTCTTGGCAAGATAACTCGCCACCAACGGACAAATCACATCCACCTTCAATTGATGATCGCGAGCATATTCAAGCGCCGTCTTAGCCAGCATCCCAGCGATCCCTCGGCCGCGCAGGGGCCCCGGTACCTCCGTATGCCAGAGCGTAATCCATCCCTCTTTATCAAGCTCAAACTCCAGGTAAGCAGTCTCGCCATCTTCCTCGAGTTCAAATCTGCTCATCGAATCTTTACTCATTTAGCATCCAGCCAACCGCTAGGAGTCGAATGCGAAATCTCCACTTCCTCCGGCGTCATGTCCACGGAAACATCAGCAAACAGCGGAGTGCTCAGGTACCGTTCCCCTGTATCCGGCAGCATACAAAGAACCGTTGATCCTTTCGCAGCCTCCGCACACACTTTCAGTGCGCCTGAGAACGTCGCGCCCGAAGTAATGCCCACAAAAATTCCTTCTTTGCGCGCCAACTCCTGACTGCGTGCCATCGCCTCAGCATTAGGAATGCGCAAGACCTGGCTGATAGCCAGTGAGTCCACCGCATCGCCAACCAGCTTGGCGATAAAATCCGGGCTCCATCCCTGTTGCGGGTGCGGCTTAAACGCCGGGTGGGGCTTTGCTGCCGATCCATCAGGATTCCTCGCTTGTTCAATCCCGCTTGAAACCATCGGCGCATCATCCGGTTCGCACACCACAATCTTGGTCTCAGGCCGCTCTTTGGCCAGCACGCGTCCCACGCCTTTCAGGGTGCCGCCGGTGCCAAACCCGGTCACCCAATAGTCCAGCCGTTCCCCTTGAAAATCGTCGATAATCTCCCGCGCCGTGGTGCGCGAGTGCATCTCGGCATTGGCCTCATTTTCAAACTGCCGGGTCAGGAACCAGCCGTGTGCCTCAGCCAACTCGATGGCCTTTGCCACCATGCCGAACCCTCGTCCTGCCGCCGGAGTCAGCACTACCTTGGCCCCCAAAAAGCGCATCAGTTTGCGCCGCTCCACGCTAAAGGTTTCCGCCATTGTGACCACCAGCGGATAGCCTTTTTGGGCGCAAACCATCGCCAGACCGATCCCGGTATTCCCGCTGGTTGCTTCTATAACCGTCTGCCCTGGTTTGAGCGTCCCCTTTTTTTCCGCATCTTCGATCACGCCCAGCGCGAGACGGTCCTTGACTGAACCCATGGGGTTAAAGGCCTCGATTTTGACAAACAGGTTGACCCCCGGCGGCCCGAGCTTATTGATCCTGACCACGGGGGTGTGGCCGACGGTTTCAAGAATGTTGGCGTGTCTGTGTCCCATGGACTTGTCTCCTCCGGAAATACGCAGGTCCCAAGATAACGCGTCTCGCCGCTGCCAGCCACCAGGGTCGCCAGTTGCGGTCCATACGGGTTAAACTAGGGAGCACGTCCCGCGCCGGGATGGCGGAACTGGCAGACGCAGCGGACTCAAAATCCGCCGAGGGCAACCTCGTGGGGGTTCGACCCCCCCTCCCGGCACCAATAAAAATAAAGAGTTTAGGCTGAATTGGCCTCTCGAAATCTGAGAGGCCAAAATCGTTTTGGTGGCTGTTGGTTTCCGCTGGGAGAGCGACCACGGAACGTTCGCGATTCGTTGGGCTATCCCCCAAGGTTCGTCCGCGAGCAAAGCATCCAGTGAACTGGAGAAAAGATCAACGATCTCGCATCTTTTCTGACCGCATCCAGGTTGACTGGCGGTACCAGCTCACGCCTTATAGTGGGACTTGCGCAAATGCACCTGACTTCAGAAGCGGGATAAGAGGGTTTCATTGAGACTGCTTCCGTTCAGTCGTTGGACACTGGCCGATGTAAACCCTCCCTGGGACGGACAGCCCTTGTACGAAATTCTGCAAGTGAATGGCCCGAGCGCAACGCTACCAGAACGCCCAAAACGTAACGAAAACGAATTGGGATGGGTTGCGGGGGCTCTGGATGGTGTTACCGGGCATCATTTCAATCGGGCTGATGACAACCAAATTCAAAATCAAACCAAGCCTATCCTTGGAGCATTGACCCGGCTGCTGAAGGTCTCCTCTCAAGAGAACGTTTCCGCCCTGTATCAGAAACTCCAAGCAGGCGTGCTTCTCAGCATTGCAGACGAATTGCAGGAACAGATCAAAGCGAGTGTGCTTACAAGCGAAACGCGGAGCTCGCGTGTTGCGGAGGTTGGTCGGTATTTCGCTACGCGGGCCGTCGATCGCGAGAGCACAAAATTTGGAATTCTCCTGCTCGAATTGTCAGGCGAAGACAGAGATCATCCTGTTCTTGAAACTCTTGCCCTGCACGATGAGTTCACGCTCTATGCGGCTCTTGCCCTCCGTAATCTTTCGTCACACCCGGAAGACGTCTTGTGGCACCTTGCACAGAGGGTTCACGGGTGGGGGCGAGTGCAGGTTGTCGAAAGGCTCGATGGAACGGAGAACAGAGCCATACGAACGTGGATGCTTCGTGAGGGATTTCGGAACGACATCATGGACGAGTACCTCGCCGGCATCTGCGCGCGGACGGGAAAGCTGCACGAGGCGCTTTCCGCAAACGATATTGACCGTGCTCTCTTGGACGGGACCGCTGGAATCATCAAGGCGCTGCTGTGCGGTGGGCCGGCGGATTCTATTGACGATTATCCTGAAGGCCCAATTGCCATACAGGAATACCTGCGCCATGTGATCCAGACGAGTGACTTGAGCCTTGAGCATCTCCTTTGTACCGGACGATTGCGCTATTTTCTTTCCGAGGCTGCCGGATGGAAAGATCGCTATTCAAAGGGTTGGACCTCGGCTATGCGAGACGAAATGCTTTCGACATGCACTCCCTTGATGGGACGTCCAGACTGGAAGGTGAAGATCGATAGCGCACTTCATTCTCCGGACAATCGCGTATTCTATGAAGCCGATGCGGCCGCCCAAGTGCTCGGCATTGATACCCGCGAAATCCATTTTGAGAGGGTCCGTTCGGAACCGCTAAAGTCCTCTTCCTGGTACCGGCTCCTTCAACAGACAAGTGAAAATCAGATTGAAGAAATTTTGGGCTTTGCTGCGAGCGTTTTGCCACTCGGCGAGATAGCCACTGGTCCCGCAGATTCTTTGGGCCTCGGCGAGAAGTATGCTGCACACAGCGCGCTCGACTGGATTCTTCAGGATTTGAAGCGATTTCCTGGTCGCGGATGGGGCTTTATCGAGACAGGGCTCCAAAGTCCTGTGACCAGAAACAGGAACCTGGCTCTGAACGCTCTTCTGGAGTGGCCGAGACCTTCTTGGCCCGAGCAGGCGACTCCTCTGCTTGCCAGATTGCTCGCAGTAGAACCGAATCAGAAATTGCGCGAGCGTCTGCAATCGATATGAGTTCTCGACAACCGGGTTCTCCTCCCCGTGTCAGTGCGCATCATCGAGCACGCTGGCGAACACGGAAGGGTCACCATCAGCGACATCGTACGACTAACGGGTTCGAGCAGAAACACATTGAAGCAACACTTCCGCAGGTTGGTCGCCGAAGGCCATCTTGCGCTCCACGGCAGCGGACGTGGCGCGTGGTACGCATTGCCTTGAGGAAGGGACTCCTTGCCATCGCCAGAGGGGATCGCGGAAGCGAGGATTGGCAACAGCTGAGCGATGGTCACTTGTCCGGAAAGACGACTACAACGAAGCCGCTGGCGCGGCGGACACTGCCTGAGCGTGGGGCAGCCAGCAGCGGTTGCTGAGGTAAGGTTGGGTCACAAGGAAGGAGGTTCCTGTGACCCATTTACGCAAGAGGATGCTGGAAGAGCTCCAGCGGCGCAACTATTCCGAGGGGACGACTCGGGCCTATCTGCAGGCAGTCCAACAGTTCGCCGTACACTTCGGAAAATCTCCAGACAAGTTAGGGCCAGATGATCTAAGAAGCTACCAGGCGTATTTGCTCGTTGAGCGCAAGCTGGCGGTGGCAAGCGTGGTGGCCCGCGTTGCGGCGCTCCGATTCTTCTTCATTCGAACGCTCAAGCGACGCGACTTCCGGGAGGAGTTGCCCTACCCGAAGTCTTATCGGCGGTTGCCGACGGTGCTGAGTCTGGAGGAGGTTGCCAGGCTTATCGATGCCGCCGGTAACCTCATGCAGCGTGCTCTGCTGATGACGCTTTACGGCACGGGCATGCGGCGGACAGAAGTGTCGATGCTCAAGGTGCGCGATATCGACAGCCGGCGCATGATGATTCGCGTGGAGCGCGGCAAGGGCGGCGACAGTCGAGATCTGCCACTCAGCCCGGCGCTATTGGAAACGCTGCGTGAGTATTGGCGATGGAAGAAGCCTCGGATCTATCTTTTTCCCAGCAGCATAGGTGAACGCGATCAGGACAGACCCATCTCCGACAAGACCGTTTGGTATGCATGTAAAGAAGCTGCCCGCCATGCGCGCATCACCAAGCATGTAACGCCTCACACCTTACGCCACAGCTGGGCTACCCATTTGCTCGAGGCGGGAACGGACCTGCGGACGATTCAGGTTCTGCTCGGCCATGGGGACCTGGAAACCACCGCCAAGTATCTTCATCTGTCGCAACGGCACTTACAGACAGTATTCAACCCGCTGGAGAGTTTACAACTCTCCAGCGTTAGCCAGGCAGGCCGCACCTATCACCGGAAAAAAGTTAAATGATGCGGCCTGCCGTAGAGATGGCTGACATCCTTCGCGCCCGGGGAGACTGCTTCCGGGAACAGACCGCTCCTGGCTGGGCTACCAGCAGCTCAAGGTGTTGCGGGCCATCACCGCATGTCGCACGGCTGCGCTGGGGGGCCATCTGGACGCCTGCTCACGTTGCGACCACCAAGCCATTTCCTATAACTCCTGCCGCAACCGCCACTGTCCCAAGTGCCAAGCCCAGGCACGCCAGCGATGGCTGGCACGGCGCGAACAAGATCTGCTCAGCGTGCCCTACTTCCACGTCGTTTTTACCTTACCCCACCAGTTGAACCCGCTCTGTCAGCGCAATCCACGGCTGCTCTACGATCTGCTCTTCCGCGC
>CAWBRJ010000022.1:0-38161 GCA_963790935.1 uncultured Acidobacteriaceae bacterium
AGCGCCAGCGCGTCTTTGGTAAACAGCGCCGTATCGAAAGAGTAGCCTGCCGTGCGCAGCCGGTGCGCTATATATTGCGTGGTCTCTTCAGGGGTCAAAGGTTTGATGCAAGACAATATCGAAACCCGCTGCCGTAGTTGCACGAGTTCCGGCGACGCAATGTTCTTTTCCAGCTGCGGCTGCCCTGCCAGAATGATCTGAATCAGCTTGTCGCGTTCGGTTTCGAAGTTCGACAGCATTCGCACCAGTTCCAGCACTGAGTCATCCAGATTTTGTGCCTCATCGATGACCAACACGACCCTCTTGCCGGCGCGGTATTGCTCGCTTAAGAGCTCCTTCAACGTGATTTGCATTTCGACCGGTTGCCGCGTAGTTAGCCAACCTGCAACCAACGGAGTGCGCGAAGAAGATCTAAAGGGGTGGATATGGTTTGGAACAGAAACACGATTCGGGCGTTGTCGCGCAGGATGTCCAGGGTTTGAAAGAGCAGCGTGGTCTTGCCTAACCCGGGGTCGGCGATCAGGGCGACGAAGCCACATCCGGACTCGATACCATAGACCAGTGAGTTGAGCGCTTCCTTGTGGGAAGAGGTCAGGAACACGTAGCGGGAATCCGGGGTGACTCCGAAGGGTTGTTCTTGCAGCTTGTAATAGTCCAGGGCTGTCATTTTGTGTGGCGGTCCTCGCTGGCACAGCTCCCAAACGAAACCTGGGAAGCTGGGGAGACTTAAAGATCTTGCCGAGCAGCACTCTAGATTATCAGCAGAGACTCAGCATCGAAAATTGATTCTGGCCCCAAACGCTGCCCACTGACTTTTGAGGCCCGGGTGTCGAATGCGGATCGTTACCAGGATCCAACATATCAGGACAGGATCGGCAGGATGATCGCCCGTCTTGCCCGGTGCGCTCCACGAGACCGGGCCATTGTCGAATATCACGGCTCGCTTTTGCGGAAGAATCGTCCAGCCTTTGCACTTAGGAGCCACGATCACCTTAATGCAACGGGCGATGGGCGGGGGAACGCTTCTCTGTACATTAACGCAACCTAATTACTTCTGTGCTGTTGCTCCGCTAAAGTTTCCTTCTTCCTTTACGGGTTCCCAATATAAAGGTGATAAAGAAATAACGAACTGTGACCGCGGCGTGCGTTTGCTGAGCCTGGTGCTCAGCAATGATGATTTTCACTCGTCCAGCCGGGGGCTCGTCTCGATCCGGACTCGCTTTCTCGCAGAATCAACAGAAACTTTACCCCGACAAGGCTCCGCACCGGGCTCAGGGTAGAAGTAAGGGGCATTTCGCCGTACGCCCACAGCGATTTGCCTGGATGTTTGCTCATGAGATTTCCTGACCGTAATGAAGCGCGCTCAACAAGCTCTTTTGCAGCAAAGGCGACGGGGCGGGGGCGCAAAAAGGGGCTATGACCGCAATCCTGAACTGGACCCCAAACGCATTGCGCTTACCGCGCAGGCTGCTGGAGCGCAACAGGACTGAACCGCTGCCCCGCTGGTTGCAGGTGCAAGGCTTGTTCGACCAAAGAGGATCCGGCCGCCTGCTGGGCTCATGCCTGCTGACGATTGCCCTACTGGTGCTAACCGGGTGCGAGAAGCCGAATTGGACGGGGCCGTTGCCGGCCTTTTTTACGCTGCATGGCAGCGTGCGGGGGGGCCAGCACCCCATTAGCGGTTCCACAATTCAGGTCTACTCCGCTGGTACCACAGGCCGCGCTTCTTCCGCCCTGCCATTGCTCAGCCATCCAGCTCACTCAGACGGCAATGGCAACTTTTCTTTGAACATTGCCTGCCCTTCCAGCAGCTCGCAGCTGTATATCACGGCCAAAGAAGGCAATCCCTCCAGCTCTGGCGCGGTCAATCCCGCTATCGCACTGATGGCCGCCCTTGGCCCCTGTGGTGAACTCACCACCTCCCCCTCCGTGACCGTTAACGAGGTAACCACGGTCGGTTCGGTCTGGCCGCTAGCGTCCTATATGTCCTCTGCGTCTCTTCTGGGCTATACCCCGGGCGACGCGTCGTTTTCAGCCGCTGTCACGCTGGTACAACAACTAATCGACACCCTCCACGGAACTACGCCAGGGCAAGGCATTCCCGAAGGATACGCGGTACAAACGGCCAAGCTGGATAGCCTTGCGGACCTGTTGGATGGGTGTGTCAACTCCTTTGGGGGCAAGGCCGGCGACGGTAGCCCGTGCGGGCGATTGTTTTCCCTCGACGCAGTTGGCGAGGTAATCCCTCCCACAGATACCTTGCAGGCCGCGCTACTGATCGCCCAGGCTCCGGACGATAACGTAACAAACATCTTCAACCTGGTACCGGGAGGGGGCGCTTTCAGCCCACCATCAGCCCGTCTCCGGCAGATTGGAGCCTGCCACTGGTGCCCATCCCCGACGCTCCGGCGATTGATCCACCATCCGGAAGCTATCCGGCGGGGCAGCAGGTCACGCTAACGGATAACGTCCCGGGGGCCGTGATCCATTACACGACGGACGGAACTGCGGCCTCGAGCGGTTCCGCAGTCTACACCTCACCGCTCACGCTAGCGAACAGCGAGACGGTGCGAGCGATCGCGGTGGACCGGGGGATCAGCGGCTCGACATCGTCCGCCAGCTACACCGTCATACCCGCTCACTTGGTCTTTAGTACGCAACCGTCAAGCACGGTGGCTGGTTCGCCCATCAATCCCGCACCGGCGGTCAGCGTCATCGACAGCAATGGCAATCGCGTCGTCAGCGCGCAGAACCCGGTCACGCTCAGAGTCAGCCCCGGAGGGGCTCTGAGCGGCCCCACAACTGTATCGGCAGTCCAGGGGATCGCCACTTTCTCCAACCTCGGGATTTCCACTCCGGGGAGTGGTTTCACGATCGCTGCCAGCAGCCCTGGGCTGGCCTCGGCCACCAGTTTTCCCTTTAACGTGACCTCATCGGGGATCTCGTTTTCTCTTCCCAGCTCCTCCATCAATGTGGGTAGCTCGATGAGCGGGAGCGTGACTCTCGGCGCGCCGGCGGGGGCGGGAGGGGTCAACGTCACGCTGGTTAGCTCGGCGTCGAAGGATGTGGGGATATCGCCCTCTGTGTTGACGATCGCTGCCGGACAAAGCTCCGGCTCATTTACAGTGAGCGGGGTGGCAGCCGGCTCCTCCACGCTCAGAGCTACTGCTGCAGGCTACAGCGCTGGGCAGACGCAGGTGACAGCGGTTGCCGCCGCAAGCAACGCGGCCCACCTGGTATTCAGCACGCAACCGGCGAACGCGATCGCGGGTACGATTCTTAATCCCGCGCCGGCAGCCAGCGTGATGGATAACAATGGCAACCTGGTGACCAGTGCTGCCAACCCCGTCACGATTGCTCTCAATGGAAGTTCCGGGGTCGTCTTGAATGGCTCCGTTACGGTTTCGGCGGTTCATGGGGTTGCCGCTTTTTCCAATCTCAGCATCGCGACCCCGGGAAGTGGTTTGACCTTTGCTGCCAGCAGCCCTGGATTGGTCTCATCGACCAGTACCCCATTTAATGTGACCTCGCCGGGAACCTCGCTCGCGCTATCCGTACCCAGTTCCTCCATCAACGTGGGCAGCACCATCACCGGCAGCATCACTTTAAGCAAGCCGGCAGGAACTGGGGGACTAGCTGTGTCGCTGGCTAGCTCCTCGGCAAACGATGCGAGCGTATCGCCTTCGACCGTGGTCATTGCTGCCGGCCAAAGCACGGGCGCCTTCACGCTGAAAGGTCTCGCTGCCGGATCCTCGACGATCAGCGCAGCCGCTGCCGGCTACGCTAACGCGAGTGCCTCGGTATCGGTAGTAGCAACTGGTCCGGTGACCTATGCGGGGTCAATAACGACAGTGGAGCAACTTGGCGCCATTACTGCTTCCCAAGCAGTGAACGGGCTCGGATTCAACGTCACCGCCGGGAACAACTGGGAGTTTCAGATGTCCGCCGCAGCGGGCGCAACCCACGCCCGCTATCAGTGCAGTTGGGTCAGCACGGAAAACCAAACCGCTCCGCCGGCGAATACGACCGCTTCGCCGCAGTTTACCCTTCAGTCAGATTGCCAGGCTGCGCTTACGTCGGCGGCCGCCGTTGGTATGCATTCCACCATCGTGGCAGCCTATGGCTCGCCCTACCATCAGATTCTTACCGTGACTGTGCCGAATGGAGCTCCGGCTGGGGCTAAGACTCTCAATGTGCAGTTCGCTGCCGGAACCGGTGGGGATACGCTCTCCTCAATGGCTCCCTTCTATGACACCATCATCAACTCGTCGAACGTAGCGATCACCAACAAGCACTCCTACGCCGGGGGCCTGATCATCGGCGTCGCCTTGCAGGACGCCATCCACGCCACGCTGACGCTTGCATCCGGACTCTCCTCCGCCCTGCCCGCGAATGCGTCCACGCAGTATCTCGTCAATGAGTACCTCTACCCACCGCCACAAACCTTTAGCCCCACTGACCCATCTGTGCTCGCCTATGCAAGGTATGCTGAGTTTCTCGCTTCTAAAATTTCTGCCTCAGGCGTTACAGGCGAAGTCGAAATCTGGAATGAGCCGCCGTGGTCCGATGACCCCTGGGATGATCGTTACGACTTCTATGACATTCAACCAATCCCGGTATATCCCGGCCCGCTGACACCTTATCTTCCTGATTGGGGTTTCGCGGCCGCGTTACAGGCTCAGACCTCGCCCATGCCTGGCGTCACCTACAACTGGGGCGGAACGGAAAAGAGCGGTGGCAATTCAATGCTGAACCCGCAGATGCTGGCCAATACGGGAGTGGCTTTCCGGCAGCCAAATTCGATCGTAACGACAGAGTCGTTTCATCCTTACGGGAACAACCCCGAGGATCTACTTTGGAAAGAACCTTGCCTGGAAGCAACCATCAACATCTATCCGGCCGCGGCCGACGACTTTGCTGCCTGCAACTTTGCTGGAGTGGGTCCTAATTTCTCTTACGCTGCACAGGAAACTCTAATCCAGAAAAGTATCAACCCCGCCTGGGGCATTGGACACAACATTACGGAGACCGGCTTCGAGGGTGCCATGGGAGACGACATGCATAAGGCACGTTTCGTAATGCGTCAGTTTCTTGGGTATCAGGCGGCCGGCGTTACGCCGATTGAGTTCTACAGGTTATATGACACCAGCACCGAAAACTTCAGTTTCGTCAATCCAACCGCGAACCCTGACGGAACGCACAGTCCGCTGCCCGCCTATACCGCAGTTGCAGGCCTGATGACAGACTTAGCAAAGATCAAACAGGCGCCGGTGACTTCCTATTCCACTAGTAACCTGCCCGCGATCGCCAGCTATCGTGGAACCTATCCTCTGGATACTGTCTCCCTGGTTGGCGCCCGGGGAGGAGATACAGCGAACTCGGTGCTCTTCGCCATTTGGCAGCGCAGCAACACCGGTGGAACCTGGGCGACTTTGAGCTCTCCGGCTGCTGCCCCGGTGACTATAACCATCCCGTCGGGCCTTGCCGTCGCCGCCGTCGTCAACTTGGATACGCGCGCCACTGTGCTCTATACAACATCAGGTCAGCAGCTAACCCTCTCCGTATCGGATGATCCAGTCGAGGTGTTGCTGGAGCCAACGAATTAACGATCGGTAACTGTCCCTTTCGCGCCCAACAGTTTCTCGTAGACCTCAAGATAAGTGGCTGCCATGGTGGACCATTGCATGGCCAGCGCGCGGTCACGCCCGGCCAGGGCCATGGATCTCCGCTTGGCCGGGTTGTGGACCAGCCCATTCATAATTGTACCCAGGGCAGTTACATCATTCGGGTCTTTTAGTATCTCCCCTCCATCCCCCAGAAAATCCTCCGCGCCGAAGTTGCCGGAAACGATTGCCGGCAGTCCGGAAGCCATTGCCTCCAGCACAACCAGGGGGTGAGCCTCATAGCGGGAAGGAAACACAAAGAAATCCACGGCCCGCATAAGCGCTGGAATGCGCGAGACTTTATCCAGGAAAACGACTCGCTGGCTAACCCCCAGCGAACGCGCAAGCTCAGGATACGGACTACCGGTCACGCTTCCCGCAACCGCCAGGTGGATTTCGGGAGCAAGTGCGAGCGCCCGCAAAACCGTCTCCAGGTTTTTGCGTGGCGTTCGAATATCGCCCACAAAGAGTGCCAGCGGAACGTCCGCAGGTAGGCCAAACGATGCCCGGTTGGATTCACCCGGGCAGAACTGATCTGTATCGACTCCGTTGTAGATAACGTCAATCCGCTGCGCCGGAACACCCAGGGCCGCAAGCTCGCCAGCCACACCCTTCGCTACCGCGATCACTCGGGTGGCGCGAAGGAAAGCTTGCTTCTCCCAACGGGAGTTCAGCCACGTGTACAAACGCTGATAGAGGGCGTAAGGCGAGATTGAGGTAAACGGATAGTATGGGCTTTTTCGCCACGCGGTGTGCACGAAGTGCGCGGCGACAACGTCACAGCGTTCCCAGGTCACGAAACCATTCCCCTGGATGAGATCCAGTTCATCGCGATGGCGCCTGATCCAATGAGCACTGCTCCAGGCGAACGCAAGATTTCTTAGTAGTTCGGTAGGTAACCCCTGGCCCCCCATCGGAACGAAGCGAGCACGTGGATGATTCGCAATTTCTTCCGCGCAATGGGCAGCGACAACGGTTACGTCATATCCACGCTCGAGAGCGGCGCGAACGATCTCGTAGTTCACCCGCCCCTGGCCATCGTTGCGTTGAAACCGATGCGAGACGAAAGCCAGCCGCCCCGGCCGCCCCTGGTTACCCATGCGTGTCCTTTCCTTTTTGAGCTGCGTACCTACCGCAGCAACAGCTGCGTCATTAGCTGGTTGAAGCGCGCGGCAAAAGCGTCCACAGAAAAGCTCTGCGCGCGAAGCCTGGCTTGTTTCTCAATGGCATCACGCCGGTCCGGATCTTCCAGCAATTGCAGGACCGTGGATGCAAGCAGGCCTGCGTCCCCACCTCGAATCAAAACACCGCTCACTCCATTCTCGATCACTTCTGCAGGCCCGCCAAGATCGCTCGCCACCACCACCTTGCCCGCCGCCATGGCTTCCACTACCGACATGCCAAAGGGCTCTACCCCGACCACCGGATGAACGATCAAGTCTGCCGCGGCGTGCCAGAACGGAACCTCTGTCATCGGCCTTTGCCCCGCGAGGATGAATCGCTCTCCGCAATTCAACTCTCGCACCATTTCCTTCACTCTTTCCGCGTAGGCAACGTCGAGCGGATGATCGCCACCGACAACAAACAAGGTGGCTTCCGGGTGGCGCTCGAGGATTTTCGCTGCCGCCTCCACGAAAATATGAGCACCCTTCCAGTGTTCCAGCCGGGCAACCATACCAACGATGGGCGCGGACTCGGGCAGTCCGAGACGGTTACGCGCCTGGGTCTTCGATTTCCCGGCCTCAGAAGAGAGCGCAATCCCGGGATAGCACACGTGGCTTTGCCGCACCGGAAACATTTGGTCCTGACCGCGCTTGGACGTCTCAGAACAACAGAGCACGGCCTTCGCCGGGAAAAGGGAGATGAGCCGATCCATGGGGTGCCGGTGCGGAACTCCGTGCTGAAACCATACGACAGCCGCAGGCAGGAACATCGATGCCGGGCTCACATACATGTGCGCTTTCGGCATCCAGGAGACCACCGTGCGCAATCTCTTGGTCTTGATCCACGCGCGCAACGAGCGCAGCGTCTTCAGATAATTGCTTGCGTGAGAGAGGTGCGTCGTGGTGAATACAGTAGCGTCGTAACCCAGCTCGCGAACCTCAGCCACCAGGGGCCCGTCTTCCAGAAACGCACACACATACCTGTGCGCGTGCTCGCGGTGGCGCAGAAGATGCTGCAGCAGGGCCTCTGCTCCTCCTTGTTGCGAAGCGAGAGGCATGACAATGCCTATGGCCTGCGGCTCTCGAAAGCTCGGGGCCTTTCCCTCCGTTGTCATCAGGGCGGCTACGCTCACGGGATGAATGCTCGCATGACTCTTCCTATGCCTTTGCTCACGCGACCGGTGCCACAGCGCGAATCCTGCGCCACAAAGTGGCTACCTCGTGCCGCTGAATAATCATGCTGGGAGGCCTGACACCCAGCTTGAACGGGAAATTCAGAAAAATAAACAGGAAGCGCAACATCGTCGCCAGCATGAGCGCACAACCCGCGCCCCGCACCCCAAACCGCGGAATCAGCCAGTACAGAAGAGGGATGGAGGTAATCAGTCCGCTCCCCTGCAATAGGGTTACTGTCCCGGGAAAACCGGAGGCCAGGAAAGCCTGCGCCAGGACCGAAGTAAGGCCATCGAAGATGCCTTCCACCACCAGAAATGGAAGTACCGCCCCGGCGGCCACGAATTTCGCTCCGTAAACCAGCTTGAGTAGGAAACCTCCGAACAAAAGAAGCGGCAACGACGCCAGGATCATGACCAGCAACGTCATCCGCGCAGCTCTGCCCGTGATGGAAGTAATCTCCTCCTTGCTCTTGCCTGACGACCGCGGAAGGCTGACCGGAACCACGGCATTGGGAAGTATAGCCAGCACCCCCGCAGCACTTTGCGCAACTACATAAAGCCCCATCGATTCCGGGTTCAGCAGGCCAACCACAAGGATGCGATCGACCTGGTTGGCGATGGTTCCCAGCAGATCCACTCCCCAGGCACGCACGCCATACCCGAGCAGTAACTTTACGGCCGGCGTCAAGGAGCGGAAGTGAGGGCGAAAATATTTCCAGGCCCAAATCGTTATCCAGATGGTAGCCGGTGTTCCTGCCAGAAGATACGCAAGCGCTGCATTATTGGCCGTCAGATGGCCTGAAAGCTTCTCCAACAACAGCACAGCCAGAACCGATAACGGAGAAAGCACGCGAAAGATGTTGAGATTGGTGAATGAATCTGCCGCCTGCACCTGAGACATGACGGTGACCGCGCACAGCGCAAGCGGAGTAACGATGACCCACACCCGAGCGAAGTGAATTGTTTCCGGCGGATACGTGTGCAGGGAGTAAGGAATGATCACCAGCCCCACCAGAGCCGCCAGGACTCCAAAGAGTGCGCTCAGCAATAACGCCGCTGCACTCACCTCTCTGCCTAGCTCGGGCCGCCTCTTGAGCCAATACACGGTGGCCACCGGAACGCCCACCGTCATCCCGTAAGCAAGAAACTGCGGCCACATGATGATGGCGGCCAGCGATCCCCGGCCGCCCGGGCCCAATGCTCTGGCGGTAATGATGCCGGAAACAATGTTTCCGGCTTGTACCACAACATTGGCGACGCCCGTCTGCAGAATGGCGGATGCCCCGGACTTCGCGCCAACGAATCGGCGCATGAGCGTCTTCAAGTGCTTTCTCCGTCTCAGCTGTTGAAGTGCGATGAAATCCAGAAAACATGTCTCGCGGAACTTCGTGAGCCCGTTTTCTCTTTCGCAGATGCTGCCGCTCGTCCGGCTGCTGCCCTGGTAAATAGACCCGCAGGTCCGCTGCCGTCATCTCAATGTGACGAAGACCGCCCATTCAATGCTGAGAGAATGGCCGGGGACCGCTTGGTAAGATAAATCCGTGATCACTTCCTCCATGATACAAGGGCCCGGGAAAGCAGTCGATCCGTGTCGCACCTTTCGCGCCGGAGCTTTCTCGGTGGCAAAGCGAGTGGCAATTCCGCCTGTATCTGTCATCTGACTGCAACATACAAGCCCGTATCGAACGTCGGGCAAGCCCGATACAACATTGACAGGATTGCATGCGAACACTCCAAATCGGCAATGAGTGGCACACCGAAACAGCCGGTGGCCTCAATTCGTACTATTTCGAGCTGCTTCGGCATCTTGCTTCCACAGGGACAGACGTTCATGGACTGGTGGCTGGGTCGGATACCGTCCGCAGTGCGAGCCATGGGCAGGCAGTTTCCTTTGCCCCACCCGATTCCATGCTTCCTCAACGCTTGCTGGCCGTTCGCCGCCTCGTTTTCAAGCAGCTCTCGCAAAACAAAATTGATGTCATCGCATCGCATTTCGCGCTGTACACCATGCCGATTCTCGATCTCCTCAAAAAAATTCCCACGGTTGTACATTTCCACGGCCCGTGGGCTGCCGAAAGCAGTGCGGAAGGCGCGCGCAGCTATAAATCGCAGGCGAAGGCCGCCTTGGAACGGCGCGTGTATACACGCGCGCGACGTCTCATTGTGCTCTCCACGGCATTCAAGGACGAGCTGATCGCCGGCTACGGGATCGCGGAAAATAAGATCGAAATTGTCCCCGGCGGGGTCGATTTGGATCGCTTCAACACCGGAATTCCGCGCACCGAGGCAAGACGTCAGCTAGGCTGGCCGGCGAACCGGCCCATCATCCTCACCGTGCGCCGGCAGGTTCGCCGTATGGGTCTTGAAACCCTTCTTGATGCGGCGAAAATTCTCGCTGCCGAATTTCCCGACGTCCTCATCCTGCTGGGCGGCACCGGCCCCATCGCAGATGAGCTGCAGCAGCGCATCGTCGAGTTTGGCCTGGAGCGCAATGTCAGGCGCCTGGGCCGCGTCGAGGACGCGGATCTGCCCCTTGCCTACCGCGCGGCGGATATGACCGTTGTACCTTCACAATCGCTCGAGGGTTTCGGTCTGATTACTCTCGAATCGCTCGCATCTGGAACTCCGGTTTACGTTACCCCGGTTGGCGGCTTGCCGGAAATCGTAAAACCCTTCGCCCCGGAATGTATTTTTGCCAGTACGAACGCAGACGAAATGGCCAGGGTCTTGGAAGAGGCTCTGCGCGGAGAGAGACCCACTCCCTCCGATCAGGCGTGCCGCGCCTTCGCCGCAGACAACTTCTCCTGGTCACTGATCGCACAACGTGTGCGCAACGTATACGATCAAGCTCTCGCATGAAAATTTTATACATCGATCAGACCGGGCAACTGGGCGGAGGCGAGCTGTCGCTTTTGGACTGGCTCCGCCTTTCTCCTCAGAACGCCCGCGTCGTCCTCTTTGAGGATGGTCCGTTCCGTCCGATGTTGGAGGAGCTTGGCATTCCCGTAGAGGTGTTGCCCTTGGCCGCTCTCAAAGAGGTCCGGCGCGAATCAGGATTGTGGAAGCTTCTCTCCACCGTGCCCGCCTGGATAAGTCTGCGTAGGCGTTTGGCGCAGGCCGCTCGCCAGGCAGATGTGCTCTACGCCAACTCCCAAAAGGCTTTCCTGCTCTCCGCATTTGCCAGGCGATCCGGCCAGCCTCTTGTGTGGCATCTTCGCGACATATTAACCGGAGAACATTTCAGTCCTGTTCTGCGCCGCATCGCTGTATCGGCAGGCAATCGTTTCGCAACTGCCATCATCGTGAATTCAAAGGCGACTGCGGACGCATTTGTTGCCGCCGGAGGCCGGCACGACCTCCTCAGAGAGGTGCCCGATGGCGTGAGCGCACGCCCCTTCGACGAAGTCGACCCGGAGACGGTGACGCGCCTGCGCGAGGAGCTATGTCCACCACGGAAAATTCTTGTCGGCGTATTCGGACGGCTAGCCGAGTGGAAGGGTCAACATATTTTGCTCGAGGCGATCGTGAACTTGCCGGATGTTCACCTCTGCGTTGTGGGCGATGCCCTGTTCGGCGAGAAGCCTTACGCGGAGACGCTGAAGAACCGCGCCGCCCAGCTCGATTTAGCCGAGCGAGTTACTTTCCTTGGCTTTCGCCGCGACATCCCCGCGCTGATGAAGTGCATGGATGTCATCGTGCACACGTCCATCGTGGCGGAGCCGCTGGGCCGTGTAATTTTGGAAGGCATGCTCGCTCGCAAGCCGGTAATTGCTACTCGCGCCGGTGGAGCAGCCGAGATAGTGCAGGACCGGGAGAATGGTCTTCTAGTGACCCCAGGTTCGGTCACCGAGTTGTTTAACGCGATCAAATTGCTTTTGACCGATGGGGAATTTTCACAAGGACTTGCTTTGGCCGGGCGCCGTCGCGCCGAGCTGGATTACTCGCTGGAGATAATGGCGGATCGAGTCAAGAGATTACTGCAGGAACTAGCTTCAAAGTCTCAATGACGCAGAAACTTTCTTCTAAATTTAACATGGCCGCGGGCCTTGTTAACTTTGCGTCGCGGCATAAATAGCTGTACATCCTCTTGCTCGGTTATGAGACAATGTACTTGGAAGTCAATATCCCTGGTGTCAATTCCACGGTCGGCGAGCAATCATCCCCTCGCGATGAAATGCCGGGTGGAATCTTAAAGTCAACGGATACGAATGAAAGCGTTCGCCAAAGAATCTTAGTGAAGCCTACGCGGTGCTCTCCGGGATTTGTGTCTTTGGCCGGCTTGAGTTTCGTCCAAAACAGGGGCTTCTAACCAGCAGTCAGTTGTCCAGCTTTTTACAATCCAGCTATGAGAGGTTAGATGCGACAGTTTGATGCGATCAGCCTTGCGCCTCGACGTTCGATCGAAGAGGCGAGCTCCGATTCAGGACTCTCAATAAGCGATATTCTCCGCACCCTATGGCTGCGCAGGTGGTTCATTGCCGCATCTGTGCTGTTGTGGGTTTTTTGCTCGGCCCTGTATATCACTTTCAAGACGCCGGTCTACCAAGCCACGGCAACTCTCCGCATTGATCCCGGCCGCGCGGGTTCGCTTGGACTGAATGATCTTGGAGCGGGCGCGCCGTCGGACAACAGCGACATCATCAAAACCGAAATTGCGATCATCGAAAGTGATGCCGTTGCGATACGGGTTTTAAATTCTCTCTCGGATGACCAATATCGCTCCTATGCGGGCGTGGATCGAGGGTACGGGCCAATTCCCCAGAACGCTGACACCATATCGCCGAAACAACAAAAGGTCATTGACCAGGTCAAGCTGGACACCGATGTGAAGCAAGTAGAAGGAACGCAGTTGGTGAGCATCAGTTTCCGCAATAAAACCCCCCAGCTGGCTGCCCTGATGGTGAATCGCGTCGCCCAACAGTATGCGGTACAGAACTTCGCCAGCCGGGACGACTCGGTCTCACAACTGCGCACGTGGATTACTGCACAAATGGCCGCCCTCAAGAACCAGGTAAATGAGTCCCAGGAAAAGCTGGCTAAGTTCCAGGAGGAACACAGCATTCTAGGAACGGACGGTAGCAGCAACACCACCACTGACAGGCTTCGGTTTCTAAACGACAGATTGGCGGCAGCTCAGGCCGATCGCATCATGAAGGAAGCGCAGTTACGTTCCGCAAAGCAGGGGGATCCGGGGGCGCTCGCTTCCCTCTTCCCTAACCCAAGACTGCAGTCGCTGCAGGCGCAACAGGGAACCCTGTTTACGCAGTATGCGCAACTCTCTGCGAAATTCGGCCCCAAATATGGCCCCTTGGCGGAGCTGAAGAAACAGATGACCGCAGTCAATGGCGAAATCGCTGACGATGTTCAGTCGGTGACCAGGCAGCTGACCCAGGAATACAACGCGGCCAACCAGGTCCAGAATATGCTGCAGGCAGAGTATGACGAACAGACGAAGATCGCCTACTCGCTCAACCGAAACCAGGCAGAGTATGCCGCGCTTCAATCAGAGGTTACGTCCAGTAGAGAGCTTTACGACACCTTGCGTCGCAAGTTGCAGCAGGCGAGCATTGATGCGGAGGTGAGCGGTGTAAATACCATGTCGGTAGAGAGCGCGCGTGTTCCCTCGCATCCTATCGAACCAAAGAAAATGCTGGTTCTGGTCAGCGGGATGGTAATCGGACTCTTCGCCGGTATCTCTTCTGCGTTTCTGGTGGAAACGACTTCAGGCAAGCCGCGCACCATGCATCAGATCGAGGAACAAGCCGGCTACGATATCCTCGCCACTATACCTCGCGAGCTACCCGACCGGCGTTTGAACAGCGGCTCCGTAACCCAAGGGGTAGGTCGCAGTCAACCTCTGATCACCCTGCGTGAGCCCCGGTCAAGGGCCGCCGAAGCCTATCGGTCCCTACGCAACTCTATTCTGCTTTCCACCCATAAGCATGCCGTCAGAACCTTGCTGATAACCAGCGCGTTGCCGGGCGAGGGCGTCGACGAGACCACGGCCAACTACGCCGTCACCCTCGCGCAGACAGGCTTCCGCGTCCTGGTGATCGATGCCGACCTGCGCCATCCGGGTCTTCACCATGAGTTCGGCGTGGAGAATGACGCCGGGCTGAGCGAGCATCTGCTCGGCGAACCGCTCACCGATGTCTATCGCCAGCCTCTCGAGCAGGTCAAGACGCTTTTCCTGCTGACAGCGGGAAAAAAGCCGGTGCCTTCCGAAAGTCTTGCCTCGCGTAGCTTCCGCTTCGCGCTCAAGAAATGGGAGAACGACTTTGATTTCGTAATCCTGAAATCCGCTCCCTTGCTAGCTGGTAGCGACGGGCTTCCGATAGCCATTTGGGTAGACGCGGTTTTGTTGGTCATCTGCTACGACAGCGCTCAGTTACCCGCGCTTAATAAAGTCCACAACATGCTGAGCAGGACAGAGGCGCGGGTGATTGGTGTGCTGGTGAACAATGCTCCCCGCACAGCAGTGCCCTATGGGACCGAAGAGCCGTATAAGGAGGCATCGTATGCGTAACCGGCCCTTCTCACGATCGTTCTTTGGTGTATCGCTGATGTTTTTCGCCCTCGGGCAAAGCCCTCTCTGGGCCGACGGCCCAAATGCAAATGGCGCCTCGGATGTTCCCGTGTCTGTGCCGGCGCAAACCGGTCCGCCTTCTCTCCGCATAGCAGCCGGGGATCTCATCGACGTGCAGGTCTTCAACACGCCGGAACTCTCCGCCAAGATGCGCGTGAGCCAGGATGGCTTGATCAAGCTCCCCGATGCCAGTGACGTCCAGGTGGCTGGGCTTACTCCGCTTCAGGCTGCGGCCACGATTGAGAAGAATCTGCGCGATTCGCAAGTTATGCTCGATCCCCACGTGACCGTCTTGATCACTGAGTATTCAACCCAGGGGGTAAGTGTTCTGGGGGAAGTAAAAAAGCCGGGCACCTATCTTTTGCTGGGCCAACATTCGCTCTATGACGCCCTTTCCGCGGCAGGGGGCGTCACCCAAGAGGCGGGTTCCAGCATTGAAGTCACGCATCAGGACCAACCCACCCAGCCCATCACTGTGCCGGTCAATTCACCCAACTACTCCCAACTGCAGCGGATGACAGAAGTCAAACCGGGAGACGTGGTTGTGGTGTCACACGCGGAATCGATTTATGTCGTTGGCGATGTTGGCCACCCGGGAGAATTTCTCATTCAAAACGGCCAAAAAGTGAGCGTCCTGAATGCGATTGCTTTGGCCCAAGGGCTCAATCCCACCGCTAAGGGCAGTAAGGCCTCGATCGTGCGCAAGACCGACACGGGCGCCCAAACCATCCCCGTCAACCTCAATAATGTGACCAAAGTCGATGGCGAGAATCTGGGCTTGCGGCCTGGGGACGTGCTCGTCGTTCCGCGAAGCGGCGCCAAGCAATTTATGAATGTCGTTTTGCCAGGCGTGACCGGGGCAGTCGCCGGTTCGGTCGCTGCGGCTATAGTCTTGCACTAGAGAACTGTAGACGTTACTGGCTGTTTTTGCTCGATGTGCATGGCACGCCCCCTGGAACTTACAAAAAACACCACTCATTGGACCTGCGTTCGGAATGTCAACCTCTGCGTCAGTTCAGGAAGCAATTTCGCCAAGGCGGCTGCGAGAGCGGTCGAGCGGGCACTATCCCGCCCTCGACGGTCTGCGCGGCATCGCGATCCTGGCTGTTTTTTTCTCCCATTTTGGCGGAGGTCACAAGAGTACTAACGCTGTCATCCGTACCTGGTCGCACATAGCCGACGCGGGCTGGATGGGGGTCGATCTCTTTTTCGTCCTCTCCGGCTTCCTGATTACCGGCATCTTGCTCGACACAGCTGATCGGGAAGACAAGGCAAAAAATTTTTATGCCCGCCGCGCTCTCCGCATCTTTCCTTTGTTTTACGGCGTCCTATTTGGCTTTCTCCTTCTCACACCCGTTCTCCACCTTCAATGGCGGCCCGGCCATCTGCTTTACTTTTTCTATTTGTCGAACATGATCCCGGTGTTTGCGCCGGGACTGCCCACGCCGGGCACGAGCGTTGGCCTGATGCATTTGTGGTCGTTGGCCGTCGAGGAGCAATTCTATCTGCTCTGGCCATTCGTGGTCTGGTTGGTGAAAGACCGCACCATCTTGCTGCGGATTTGCCTTGCCATCATGGCGTCCGCTCTTGTTCTCCGCATCGTTCTGCTGACCTTTGGCGTTGACCCACTCATCGTCTACTCGCTTCTTTTTACGCGTGCGGACAGTCTCATTTGCGGAAGTGCCTTGGCAATTCTTGTGCGGGACCCTGCTCCGCTGAACTTGCCTGTCAAATGGATCTTGCCTCTCTCGGGTGCTCTGGTTCTATGCCTGTTTTTGATCACGGGCAGCGGCTCGCATGAAACAGCGCTGATCTCAACCCTGGGCTTCACTTCCATCGCGATTTTTTGCGCCTGCGTGGTTTATCGAGCCCAACAGGGCGAAGGATGGATTGCCGCCCTTGGAAACCAGCGCTGGCTTCGCTTTTTCGGGCGGTATAGCTACGGGCTATATATCTACCACGGGCTTCTGGTCGTCTTTCTCTTCCCCTTGGTATATCCCATCCAACGCCTGGTTCATTCCGTCTTCTGGGGAAGCATCGTCTACCTGCTGCTATCGTTGGGGCTCACTCTGGGGATCTCGATGATGAGTTATCACTTTTTCGAAGCCCCTATCCTCAGATTGAAAAAGCGGTTCTCCTGATGATGACGAGAAGTTCGCTCACCAGTGTGCAATGGCGCGGTATCGAGCCGGAGTTCCTCATGTGGATCGCGGGACTGTTTTCCGCGAGCATCCTCTGGCTCCTCATGCTTGGCGGACAGTTCGACCTGGTGTGCGCGCTCATTGTTGCAGCCACTCTGCTCCTGATTTCTCGTTACGACAAAGCGACCGCCGCTCTTTGGACGTTTACTTATCTCTTTCTCATGGGCGACATCCGCAGGATTGTTGCCGTGGCCTTTGGCCAACCGGCTCAGGATCTCCTCCTGCTGGTGGGACCGGCCGTGGCCTTTGTTCTGGCGTTTCCCCTCCTGCTGAAGGTTCGCCTCAGAGACAACCTCTCCAAGGCAATGCTTTTCCTGCTGGTCGTTATGGCCCTTGAGATTGTCAATCCCAAGCAGGGAGGACTTGGTGTAGGTCTATCCGGAGCAATCTTCTATATTGCTCCGGTTCTCTGGTTCTGGGTCGGTCGTCACTTCGGTTCTCCCGCCGTTGTCGAGAAACTGATTTATCGCGTGATCTTCCCTCTCGCGCTGCTGGCTGCCCTTCTAGGCTTCGTGCAGACTTTTATTGGATTTCTTCCTTACGAGCAGGCGTGGATCGATATTGCCGCAAAGACCTACACCGCGCTGCATCTTGGCGGCTCCATAAGGGCCTTTGGCTTCTCCGTCTCGGGAACCGAATATGCCGTCTTACTGATGTTCGGCGTGGTCGGCGTAGCTGCTGCATATTTCGGTTCCAAGCGAAGATGGGCTGTTCTCCTTCCCATTCTGCTCACGGGCGTTATTCTGGCCTCGGGCCGCACGGCGGTTGTGCGTATCATTCTGACACTCGCCTTCATCTGGGCATTTCGCAAAGGCCAAAAGCTGGGAACCTCTACCGTTTTGCGCATCTTGTTGTTCGCCTCAGCGGGAGCAATCCTGGTAGCCATTGTGGCCTCTCATTTTGTCCCGCAAACGGGGTCCGCGGGGAAGAATTCAGCGGTGAACGATGCATTGGCTCATCAGGCAGGCGGTCTGGCCCACCCTCTGGACCCTAAATACTCGACTGCGGGCATCCATGGAAGTTTGATCTGGGCTGGATTGCTCGAAGGCATCACATATCCGATTGGCCATGGCTTGGGGGCAACCACCGAAGCTGCGGCCAAATTTGGAGGCGATCCGAGCGAAGGCAGCTCAGAGATAGATTTTAGCGACATGTTCATCAGTCTGGGCCTCATCGGAGGTGTGCTCTACCTGTTTGTCATTGTGAGCGCTATGCGGCAGTCACTCACCTATCTGCATACCGTTCCGCGGACCGTTAGTTTACCTGTCGTGGCCATTCTTTTTTCTTCGTTGGGGTCTTGGCTGATAGGAGGCCAGTACTCCACGTCTTCCGTGATCTTGTTTCTGGTCGGCGCCCTTTCCTACGCAGACACCATAGGGTCAGAGAAGGCAAAGCTGATTTGAGCACCGGATTCGCGAATCAAGTGGTCAGTCCCCATCCGTCTGCGTTGACCGCGCAACGGAATCTAAGTCTTGACGGGCTTAGGGGGATCGCTGTCCTGCTCGTGCTGCTCTACCATCACCACTATCTCAATTCGGGGTGGATGGGAGTTGATCTTTTCTTCGTTCTAAGTGGTTACTTGATCACGTCCATCCTGCGCCGCACTCGCGCGGAAAAGTTTTTTTGGCGTGGCTTTTGGGTCAAGCGCTTTACCCGAATTCTCCCTCCGTTTCTTCTCCTGCTGGTAGCAACTGCTCTGCTCCGTTTTAGTCTCTCCTGGCGACAAGCTCTTGTCTACTTCCTTTCGTTTGGCGATGTGCTCGGCTACACGCGTCCAAACTTCGAGCCCTTGCGCCCTCTTTGGTCGCTCGCGATCGAAGAACATTTCTACATGCTTTGGCCCTTCGCGGTTCGCCTTTTGCCTCGCAGGTCTCTGCTCTTGATTCTTATTTCTCTGGTTGCGCTTGAGCCCTTGGTTCGCGCCATTGCGAGCGTCTTCACTCTCGATTGGCAGTTCGTATACTTCCTGACGCCGTTTCGGCTCGATGGACTTGCGCTCGGTTCACTACTGGCGCTCTTGCTGGAATCATCCTCAGACGAAGATGCGCTGAGAAAGTGGAGCGGCTGGGCTACTCTTCTGTTTGCAACTCTATGGTTCTGCTTTCGAATCGGCTTCGGGCTCGGTTTCACCCGCGATAGCCCCACAATCATCTACAACAGTGCCTGCTACTCGCTCGTCTCGCTGGTGGCGTTCTCATTCATCGCTTACCTGCTGACGCATCCCCTTTCGATGGCAGCCCGGGTCCTTACCTGGAAGCCGCTGGTGTTTACCGGTGTGATTAGCTACGGCCTCTACCTGTATCAGGTACTTCTTCGTGAAACGCTGACCAGAACCTGGCGGGTAAGTGACCAAAAAGCAATTTGGATCGACACCCCCATTCTCTTCCTGCTGGCGTGGGTTTCGTTTACGTTTTACGAAAAACCGATCATCCGCTGGGGCAAAAAGAAGTCCGCCCATAGGGCGGTTTGAGGGACGGAACCTACAGTGAGCATCAGTGCACTTTAATTCTCAGAACCAAATGGAGGTGAGCGTAGTGGCATCTGGGGGAATAAGGCCCTTGACGGGTATTCGTGGCGTTGCAGCGGTCCACGTTATGCTATTCCACTACTTCCTGGGCCTTCCATATTCAAACCCTTTATCGACCTTTATTGCGCACGGCTATCTTGAAGTCGACTTATTCTTTGTCCTTAGCGGCTTCGTGATGGCCTTGAACTACGCTCATATCTTCGCCGGCGGCTGGACGAATCCAGGGTACTTCCGATTCCTGAGCCGGAGAATTGCCCGCGTCTATCCCCTGTATTTTTTCACGACGATTTGCGCGTTGCTGCTTGCTATCCTGGGCTTCATTGATTTACCGCGATTAGCTTCCTTGAAAATAACCTTTATAGCAAACATACTCATGATACAGTCGTGGGGCTTGGCGGATAGCCTCAACCCTCCGGCCTGGTCTATCAGTTCGGAATGGGCAGCCTATCTGCTTTTTCCGCTCTTAGTAGCTGGCCTATTGCGCCGTCCGGTTCTTGCTTGGACATGGGGTATTATTTGCATCGCGATTCTTGGAATGCTCAGCCACACACCCGTGGCCTTCGGTCATCAAGCGAGGCCGAACGCGCTTCTGGATCTGAGTGACCCAAGATTCGCTATTCCCGTACTGCGTTGCTTAACGGAGTTTTCTCTTGGCTTGATCGCCTTCCGGGCGATGAAGACCCGAGTTGGATCCTTTATTGCAAACGAAGGTTGGATTTCATCCTTGATCTGCCTCAGTTGGGTAGCCTTGATGTCCGTACCTCGGGCGGACCTCGCGGTTGTGCTTTTACTGCCGTTGCTTGTAATCAGCATCACATCAGAACAGCGCGGGGCAGGTAAACTTCTAGCATCCCGTGCGATTGAATTTGCTGGCCAACTGTCGTACAGCATTTATCTGATACATGCGTTGATGCGTGGACTGATAATCAAGCTACACGCTCGCATAGAAAGTCTCGGATTTCATCATGCCCAGACGTATGCTGCCTGTTGCGCGGCCGGAGCTACGTTTCTTCTCGCTTACCTGGCGTATCACTTTATCGAGATACCGGGTAGACAGCAATTGCGCAGAATGTTCGAGGGTCATCGACCGCCGAACATAATAGCCGAGCCAAGCGCCCCATAACGACCTTAAGACACCCGTCGGTGACCTTACGAAGCAGGCTTGCACCTGGGCACAAAATTGTTCAAACGGCCACCGCCTCAATCAACTTCGAAAGACGGCCATACAGAACTTGAGAAGAATAGTGACTGGCCACGGTATTACGCGCTTGCGCGCCAAGTTGCTCCTTCTGCTCGTAAGCACTCCTGATGGCTTTAGCAAGGTCGGCGGGTGCTCCTACGGCAACGAGCAGTCCATCTGCGCCGTCTGTCAGTAGATCCATAAACGAAGGAATTCGCGTAGCGACTACGGGGGCTTCGCAGCTCATGGCTTCCAGCACAACCAGCGCAACTGCCTCCCAACTCGAGGTTGAAACAAAAACCCCACACTCCTGGTAAAGGCGAAGCAATTCCTTCCGATCCGAAACGAAACCAGTAAACCGAACTCGCTCTGCTAAGCCGAGATCAACCGCTAGCTTTCGTAGCCTCGCCTCATCTGGTCCGCTGCCAACCATAATCAAACTGAAATCCGGGAGCGACTGCATTGCGAGCATCAGATCTGAAAACCTCTTCTGTTCCTCAACCAGGCGGCCGACTGCCAGGATCGTCTTCTGCCGCAACTGTCCCTTCGGAGGCGGCACAAAGAAGTTAGTATCCACGCCATTAGACATCAGGACTGCGTCACCACCAAAGCTGCGTGCCCGTTCCAGACCCGTGTATGACTGACAAACAAGCCCAGCAGCACGCCTGAACGACTTGCGCTTCGCCGCCTCCATCCACGCTGAAAAAATGGCGCCATGGTCTGCACCGATAACCGGCAGTCCGGTCTTCTCGACAACCACGTCGAATCGGGTTGTCCAGATTTCCTGGTGGTAAAGGATATCAATGTGATCTTCCTGCAACGCTTTCTGCAGGGCATCCCCGTATCCAGCGTATGCGACACGGTCGCGCAATCGCGTTCCATACTTCAGGCCGCGAAGACGCCACAGAAACGGGTCCGCCCCACGCAACCAAAAAGGTAAAGGTAGAAAACGGACACATACTCCCTCGGAGATGCGGCAAAGCTCCGCAGGGCCGTACGAGAGGATGTAAATAAACACCTCATGTCCGCAGGCCCGCAAACCCTCCGCGTATTCCCAGACGAAATCATTGCGATACGTCGCAATAAAGGTTTCGCGATTCAACCCGAAGGTACCTCCATAAAACCCTTCGAACGAGTCACAGCTCGTGAAAATCGCTACCCTTGCAAGTTGTGCGTTGGTGACACCTAGATCGGTGAGAATCGCACCTCCGCTTTGCCATCGATCCGTCATAAAGATCGGTTCTCCTGGAACTGCCCAAAACAAGGCCGGTGGGCCGGAAACAGTAGATCTCGAAACCCTTCCAGCTTCCCCTGTTGTGCAAGGAAGAACCTTCGCCACGACTCAAGTCCCAGTTTTGGCGTAAACCGAACCGCCTGAACCAACCCCGGAAAAACGCCGGTCCCGATGAGGCAGGACCATACAAAAAAGACGGCTCGACGCAACGGGCTTAGCGCATTCCAGATGCTCACCGTCTGGTTATAGGAAAAGTCGCGAAATGCGGCTTCGTCCTGTACCGCGGAGACGCCAACATAGAGACGTTTCTCATCGCGCTGGCTGGCATAATGATCAACCAATACCGTCGGATCGTAGGCCAACTTCCATCCTTGCGCCTTCACCTCGACCGAAAAACAAAAGTCCTCGCTTGGCTGAGCCCCCGTGCCCTTCAGGCGGGTGTCAAACCGCACGTGCTCAAATGCTTTCGCGCGAAAGCTCATATTCGCACCCTTCAGGACGTCAACTTCCCGCAGCTTACCAAAACCGCGGTGATGGTTTCCTATGGTTCTGCCCCACCACTGGATCTTTCCCACCACCGGCTCTTGGTGATCATCAAAGGTGGTGCCGTCAAAGCAGCGGTCCCGGCCTCCCAACCCCCCTAGTGCGGGGTCGTTAAGGAAGTTCTCCATTACACGGCTCAGCCAATCGGTATGAGGGGACGTGTCGTCATCGATGATGGCCAATAAATCCGTCTTGCAAACATCTAACCCCGCGTTACGCGCAGCGACGGAACCGGGTGTATCGATGGAGATCACCCGGATACGAAGACCATCCGGCGGATAACTTCTCAGCCGTGACTTCGTGTTCGAGTCATCGTCACGCACAACGAGGAGGATGTCATCGGGCTGCAGGGTCTGCTTCTTCAGAGCGGAAAGGCATCGCAACAGGTCATCCGGACGCCGGTAAGTCGCGATGAGTACGCCAATCGTGCGCGGAATTTTGTTCACGGCGAATGACCTCAAGATTGACTGCACCAGATGGACAACTCACCAGCTGCCACTCCTCGCAAGCGAGTCAACGACCGTATTTCCTTGTGCTCTTTCATCTCTAGGCAGGGACGCCTTCGCCGGCGACACCCAGCCCTTTCTTCCTGGAGGCGACCAGAGCGGCAGCTTTGGAGTTCGCTCGATCGGACAGCGCATCGGCATCCTCGACAGGTGCGCCGATATGAGCCAGGAAAGAATGCATTTTGGATTGGAACAAGTCGACGCTGAAACCTTCCGCATGGCGGCGAAGCTCAGCGCGGGACCAATCCATACGCTCGAAACGCTCGATGGCGTCCGCCACGTCTTCAACTTCCTGACGATCGAAAAAGACCCCGGTGACGCCTTCCACAATCGTCTCCAGGGCGCCCCCCGCGCGATAGGCGATGGTTGGCCGGCCGGCAGCGGCAATCTCGAGCGGAGCCATACCGAAATCTTCCTCGCCAGGAAACAGCAGCGCACGGCAACGCGAGGCATAGTGCTCCACCTCCGCATCGGTGAGCCGGCCCAGGAAGCTTACGGTAGGTCCGGCTGTTGCCACCAGGCGGGCAAGGTCGGGACCTTCGCCGATCACCAACAAGCGACGGCCCAGACGGCTGCAAGCCCTGACCGCCAGATCAATACGTTTATAGGAGACCAACCGCGCCAGCACAAGGTAGTAGTCTTCCTGCTCGGTCGAAGCACGGAAACGGTTCAGGTCAATGGGAGGATGGATAATCTCCGCGTGCCGGCCATAGGCCTGAAGGATGCGAGCCGCGACAGAACGCGAGTTGGCGATGAAGTGGTCCGGCTGCCGGGAGGCGCCCTCATCCCAGTGACGCAGCCCGCGAACCAACGCGGGCAAAAGCAGGCGCTTGAGCACGCCCATTTCTTCGCGGGCGGAATAGGTATCAAAATTCCATACCCAACGCATGGGCGTATGGCAGTAACAGACGTGCATCGCGTCCCGTGTAGCCTGCACGCCTTTCGCATACCCGGAGGAACTGGAGATTACCAGGTCGTAGGAAGACAAGTCGAGCGAGCGGACAGCCAGAGGATACAGCAGAAAGAACAGACGGTAGTACTTCCGCATCAGCGGCAGTTGTTGCATCCACGAGGTCTCGACCGGCAGACCGGCTAGACCTGCAGGCATGCGATCGGGGAGCGCAACGGTGGCGTGGAGCGTGGCCTGCGGCAGCATCCGCATCAACTCTTCGGCAACCTTCTCGGCACCGCCCAACTGCGTGAAGTAATCGTGCACTACAGCGATACGCATGGCTTCTCCTTCAGGCCGCACCCGACCGTTTTAGAACAGCGGGAACGGTGCGAGCCAGGATCTTGAGGTCGAGCGTGAGCGACCACTGGTCGATATATGAGAAGTCGAGCTTGATCCACTGGTCAAAGCTCAGAGTTCCACGCCCGGTCACTTGCCACATTCCCGTCATGCCGGGGCGAACACTGAAGCGACGCATGAGCTGAGCGTGCTCGAAGAGAGAGACATCGCGCAGGCTCATAGGGCGCGGGCCGACCAGGGACATGTCGCCCAGCAGGACATTCCAAAGCTGCGGCAGCTCATCCAGCGAAGTTCGGCGAAGGAAGCGGCCGAGCGGGGTGATCCTCGGGTCGTCTTTAATTTTGAAGATCGGGCCGCTAGCCTCGTTCTTTGATTCCAGTTGGGCCATCAACTCCGATGCATTTGGCACCATGCTGCGGAATTTCCACATGGGAAAGCGGCGGCGCCGATATCCATATCTTTGCTGCACGAAGAACACAGGCCCCGGACTGGTCAGCTTGATTGCGCAGGCGATCACCAGGAAGGTGGGAGCCAGCAAGACGAGGCCAAGCAGAGAAGCCATGATATCCAACCCTCGCTTGAGGGCTTCGGCGCCTGCTCTCATCTCATCTTTAGGGGCCAATTCAAGGAAGAGGGCGGCGCGTTGGCGAAGAAGCTTTCCGTGCACCAGGTCATACTGATCGTTGAGGCACACGATGCGGACACCAGCCTCTTCAGCAAGAGTGACTGCCTGTTGTGCCAGGTCGTAGCAAGACCGCATGGGAACTGCGATAAAAATCTCATCCACAACATGGTTGAGCAACAGGTCGTGAAGCGTATCGACCGAGCCGAGGAAACGGCCGGCAATGTCCGGGGGCAGCAGGAATGGATCGCGGTCGTCAACGAAGCCGAGCAGGGTCTTGGTGCGATGGTGCCGGGTTCGCAACTCTCGCCATGCCTTTGCTGCCAAGCGGCCGCTGCCCACAATCACGACCCGGTCGGAATCGCCAATCTTCCAGTGCAGCTGTGGACTGGACACGAAAATACGGATCGCTTCATAAGTGAAGACAGCCACGAAGAAGGCCGCGATTACGCGGCCCACCGGGCCTTCCGCGTGGCGCGCCGCGAGGTACAAGGCGAGCACACCGGCCATGATGCCGCAGCCAGCGGTCAACCTGAGAACAGGACGAAGCAGCTCGGTGAAGCTTTCGCGATACAACCCCAATTTGTCCAGGCACTCTTTCCAGAGAACGGCGAACACGATTGCGAATGAGGCGTTCAACAGAGTGATCCGCATCTGCAGAAATTCTCTGGGGCCGCCCTGCGGCATACGGCTCTGATTGGCCCAGGCCACCGCAGCAACGACGATCGCAAGCGCGATCAAGCTGTCGACCGAAGCCGTGAGAGTGGTAGAATTCCGCTTCTTCATGTAGAGATCTCCCCCACCTCACCGCCGCCAAACGTGTGTCCAGCAGCCCGTGTGTTGTTGTGCGTAGTACTAGCTTGTCGTGCGTTTACAGCCGGGTAGTGCAACACGATTTCCAGCGAAGATGAGTGCTACTTTCTGCATCTGCAGGAATCGTTTTTAAGACATCGCTGGAATATTCAGAGTCGATGCTTTTAGCCGCCAGCCTCAAGCTATCGGAACCACGGTTGTAAAGACTAAGACGAAATCCACTTGACAAAACCTAAGAGCTTCCTGGCTCCCGAGAAACCGAAATAGTCAACGTCCGCTTTCTGATCGATGAATGTAGAGCACTGCCTGGCCGCCAGCGTAAAACGAACACCCATGGAGGGTCTTATAGCTCAGACATCGATTTCAAGTAGTTACTACTTAATAAAAGATACCGTAGGTGACCCCACGTGTCAATCAATCCAAACCACTACTTGCACCACAAATACAGACGAGCGCATCGCGGGCTACGACAGAGTTCCACCTAATATTTACGAATATTTCACAACGTTCCTTGAATTTTGTAAAGGACGGAAATCGCGATGTAGAAGTTGCTCCTCTCGTGCAGATGTTACCGAGTTTGCTCCCGGTGGTTTTTTCTGAGTGACCTTTACTCAATTGATGCGGTGCTCACGTTTTCAGTTAATGACAAGCCATACAGCCACTGTTTGAACCCTCTATCAGAGAATCGTTCGACCGCCTGTTTGAGGCACCAGCCATCGATCGTGGATCGAGTGACCAGAAGGTCGACGACTTGTTCTTCCGGACTGCAATAACGCTCGAGCAGCAAAGAACAGCCGCCGACAAATTCCAGACACTTCTGGCCTGCTTCGATTTCGTGTTCGAGCAGGAAGGCCCTCATCACGGCTGAGAGGGACTCACGTTTGAATGCGGAGTGGTTCATTTGCATGTCGACATACGTGGTTCCGTTTCGTCGCCATCCGCTCAGAAAGCTGAGCCAGGTACCATCGTGCGATCTGAGTGCCATTGCGAATGCGTTTGCGTGGGAATGCAAAAACTTTCGGCGGGCGTGAAGATACCACTTCGATTTGAATGGCGAGGACGAGCGGGAGCGGAGGTAGTCCATCACCGCGAGTGCCTGCTCCGGGGTGAGGCCGGCGAAGAACTCCGGCCGGAGAGTGTCTTCGAGCTGACGCCGTTTTGTCCTCAGGCTCCTCCTCGTGCGTGGTCCAAAACTCGCCAGCATGCCGGTGTAGGTGTCAGCCAGGGTCAGCCTGTGCTTTACCGTGCGCTCGACGAATTTACCTCTGAGGCCAGGGGCTCCATTGTCCACCAACGTTTCCCTAGCTGAGCTCTTCACGCAGAGTCTTACCGTGTGAAATCTCTTTTGAACGTTGACCAGTTCGTGGATGGCAGAGCGAAGGAAAAATTCCCGCTGTTGTTCCGGGGCGATCAGGAGTCCGTCTCCAACCGAATCTCCGCCGGCACACAGGCGTGTGCCGAACCATACGAAGCAGACTTCGTGCAGGAACAGTGCTGCTGCCGGACGCGCGCCGCTGCGAAAGAGGAGTAAAACAGGGCGGCAGTTACGCGGATGTTTACAACTTAGAAAGTAATCGATATCGGTAGTGAGGTCGTCCTGCTGATTGCATCGCGAGCGCAATTCATCGAGTTCATGCTTCACAGATAAAATCGGGCCGGCGCCAATCAGTAGGTCGGCCAGAGGGTGAAAAAGCGGGGTGGAAAGAAACGGAGCAGGCGACTCAACCTGGCCAGGCAGAGCGGGTTGTCCTTGAGCCAGGTCACTCGGGTGAACCTGCATTCCGTTAGAACTCCTGGAGGATTAGGATCCAATGCGCACGTGCGTGCGGGCCGGCGTTTTGCGTTATGCGTTATTGGAACCGATCCGCGTACGGAATCGATGGGTCAGAATGCGGGGCCCCGTTCTCGGGCAAAACCAACGAAATGCGCTATTTAGTTATAGCAGCCGTACAGAATCTTAACAGTAACCAGAATTGCTCGCCCACTAGTACCCTTGGATGTGGTTACCAGCCCGTTTGTTTTTTGAGGACGACGGCTAGGATTTCTACTCCTGAGGCGCGCAGGTTTTTGACGGCTTTGCACGCCGCCCGGCGCTGGGTTGATCCTGCTTCGATCACCAGCACCACGCCGTCAGAAAGCTTTCCCAGGGCAGTTGCATCCGGATAATGCGCCAGCGGCGGCGCATCGATAATGACAAAATCGAATGCCTTGCGCAGGTCCGCAGATCGGGTCGCCATGCGCTCAGATGCGAGAAGGTTTCCCGAATGAGCGGCGATGGGGCCCGACGAGAGTAACCACATGCCTTGCTTCCATACTGGCTTGGCAAAAGAGGTAATGGTTGCCAGGCGAGCGCAAAGCGTCGCTGAGGCCGCGGTAATTGGTGGTAGCTAATATCCTGGGCAGCGCCGGAGAATGAAAGTTTGCCTCGACCAGACACACCCCACCAGCAGCCATCCCAGTCAGGGTCTTGGCTACCAAAACAGCGATTTGGCTGCAACCGCTGCCGTGATCGACGGCGGCAAAAACTACCAGGCGCGGCGCTGGTTTTTTTTGAGAAAGACGCGCTCGACCAGCGCCAGGATTAATTCGCTGGGCGCCTGATCATCGGCGGGATCATTCTGCTCGTCGCCGGGAACGGGAAATGCCGGTTCACGAAAGCGGGTGGAAAAGAAGGCGCGGTCTCTTTCGAGCTCCCGCATCAACTGGTAGTTTCTGCTCATGGCGTGGTTTCGCCGTCAACAGCTCTGCCTGGCGGAGCGACCGGGATGAGCGGCGCAGGATGAGCGCGGGCAACAGGCCAGTGAAGCGGCCACCTGGGGCCGGCGAAGAGCAGACCCGCGATGAGAACCACGACGGCGACGGCAAAGGCTAAGCTGCGGCCGGGGGATCGAAATGCGGGCGCCGCCGGCAACGGCTGCTGCCGCGCGGGCGCACGAGACAAACTTTTCTCTTTCCACCGGCCAACATCCAGATCTGCAATGGCCTCGCGAATGATCTCCGTGCCGATCGAATGCTGCTTGCGTGCGTACCCCAGCGACAAGGCATGGAAACACAGGTTGTTGATGGTACGAGGAACGCCCCCGCTCGACTCGGCGATCAGGGTCAGCGCGTCCCGGGTAAACAAGGAGTCTTGAGGACATAGCCCGCGACTCGCAACCTGTGCTCTATGTAGAGCTGCGTCTCTTCCCGGGAGAATGGTTTTAGATGGGCGAAGATGGAGATCCGCTGGCGCAGCTGCTCGAGGCCGGGGGAGGCTATCGTTTCTGCCAGATGAGGCTGCCCGGCAAGAATAATCTGCAGGAGCTTCTGCTGCTGGGTCTCGAAGTTCGAGAGCATCCGTATGAGCTCCAGGAGTGCGTGGTCGAGATTTTGCGCCTCATCCATCACTACCACGACGCGCCTGCCCAATCGCGCCTGTTCGATCAGAACTTCCTGCAATCTGGACTGCATCCGGGTGAGGTTCCCGTGTGCGTCCTTGACGCCGAGAGCGGTAAGGAGCGAGCGTAAAAGATCGAGCGGGGTAGATACGGTCTCAAATAGAAAAACGGTTACGGCGCTCTGCCGCAAGAAGCGCAAGGCGTTGTACAGCAGGGTGGTTTTTCCCAGGCCCGGGGCGGCGATCAAGGCGAGAAAGCCGCAGCCCGCATCGACTCCATAGAGAAGAGAAGCGAGGGCTTCGCCGTGGGTGTTACTGAGAAAGAAGTATCGCGAGTCCGGCGTGACCCCGAACGGTTGCTCGCGCAGCTGGTAGAAGGGTAAGACCATAGGTTCCCTAAGAAGGTCTCTTTGGGCTTTCAATTACCCACAAGTTGAGCACCGAGAAGGAACCCGAGTTGGATGTCAGTTAGGCGCGCGACGCCTCTCCAGAGGACCATATTGCCAGGCGGTGGATCATGGGCGCGGGCAAGGTAACCGCCAAGTCTGGCCAGTTTGACCAGATAGGCAGAAAGCGGCTTAGTGCGTGGTTTACCGCCCTTCTTGTCGTTGACCAACTGGTCCAACAATCGAAGCTCAAGGCCGGTAAAAACCAGCTCCGGCGAAGCGTTGGGGATCGCGCGGTTGATCATCGTCAGCCAGAAGATGCGCCAGCCCAGGATGCACAGGATGGAGAGGAAGTTGACGAGCCGCTCCGCGGTGCGGAGTTTAGACGCCTCTGCTCTGCAGCCTGACTTCAGAATCTTGTGGAAGGTCTCGATCTTCCATCGCTGGCTGTACCAATGGATCTTCTCCAGAGCATCGCGGCGCGAGGTCACCGGAAGGTCAGTGATCAGTTTCCAGTCGATCCTATTTCGTCCTCGCGGCTTGCCCCGCTCCTGAGCATAAATAACAGTAAGATTCAGATCAGGGTATTGCTTCTGCTTGCCGATAGGAGGAAGCACGCGGATGCGACGATAGCGGATCTCCAGAACCGCCTCCCCGATCTGACCTCGGTCGTCACTCACTTGAATGCGATGCAGCCCCCGGACAGGAACCTCCTTCATTTCATCGGCGATGGTGTGCTGGCCATCTCCGGCCAGCCGATCCACGCAGGTGCGCACCAGGAAATGCGTTCCCACCTGCTGTGCCGTACAGAACAGTTCGTAAATATCACTCTCCCGATCACCGATGTGGATACAGCGCCGAGGCTCGTCAAAGAGCGCAGTGGATTGGCGCAAGTTCTCCAGCCAGCGAAAGCTTTCCTTGACTTCGATAGGTACCCGAGTAGTGTTGATTCTCTTTTTCAGCGCGTTGCACCCGTAAAACTGATCCCGGCTCCAGAACTTGATCGCGCTCAGTCCCAGGGGTATACCGTCGGTGGTCACCGCCAGGCTGGAGTGCATCAGCAGACCGCAGACAATGGTGTGCTGCGGAGTTCCATCCCTCTTCCTTCTCACCGGATTCTTGTGAAGAATGCCGATCGCCGCCATATCGTCGCGGTGGTAATTGAACTCGGTCGTGTCATGCAACATCAGAATCGTGCCATCGCTGCTCCGAAGACGATCTCGCGTGGCCTGAAAGTGTCCTTTGAGAATTCCTGCCTCGCTCACCTGCGCATTGGAAAGAAAGCGATAGGCGGCCTTGGTGTTCGCCCAGTCTTGGCATGCCCATGGAATACTCTCTCCTATCCCGCCAGAGAGCTGTTCCAACAACTTCCGAAATCTCTTGTTCAACCGCACATCCCTAAATTCGCATCCCACCAACTCCTCGTCAATCCATCCGTTGCGGAGCCACTTCCGCTGCTTTCGCATAGCGGAGCTTTGCCCACTCCCGCTTCATCCTGTAAGTAGCAGGCTTGAGGCCGAATCTATCTCCGCAACAGCTACTAACTTCCCATCTGGAATTGTGGGTAATTGAAAGCTCTTTGGGACGGCTACGACGAGGGGCACGCGTAGCCTGCGAATCACCTGGACCGGGCTGTGAAAGCATGGATCGCGGTAGTCGACGAGGTAAGTAAGAGATAAGCCAATTAGCACCCCTAAGATGACCGCGCTAAGGATGAGAACGGCTGAGCTGTGCTCCGGCAGCAGCGGAACCAGTGGCGGTATGGTGATGGTTACGTTTGGGGTGAAGCGCGATTGGTGTTTCAGGAATCGCATGTGACCGAGCAACAGGGTTACCGAGACGACGAACAGGAAGGTGACCGACAAGGTTCGCTTGCGGCGGAGTAACGGTGGGGCCAGATCGCGCAAGGAGAAGCGGAGGCTCTCTTCTGTGGCGACCGACTTGTTATGCGTGGCTAGCATTGACAAAGGCCCGGCATACTGTGAGTTGTCAAAAGACACTGAAGCACCGGCGCGATAGTTGATTCCAGTCTGGCACGGTTCAGCACAATTTTCGAATTGGGGCCGAGGCGCCGGGGTGAACGTAGCTTCGGCGGCTGTGATTATGGTCCAATTTTTGCGCATCAGGAGGGGGATGGAGGTTGGGAATACTACGTGTTGCGGGACCGCAACATTGTGGCTCGATGCAAGGAAAACCGCGGCTTTGGCGCTGGTTGCTCTTGTTCCAGAGCGGAAACTTGGCTGGCGTCCGGAGGGGATTGCTGGAGGGGAGTGAGCAGAGAAAAAGCCTGACCCCCAGCGGGGGTCAGGCTTTTTGCTGGTCTGAAGTTTAGTTCATCCTCGGCGCTGGATGATGGGGTCGTGCGGTCTAGTCTGCCGGGGGATATAGTGCGCCTTAAGCGCCTTAAGCGCCCTAAGGGGCTGGTTGGTACGGACAGCGATTGTCAGGGCGTGCAGAAAAGTGCGCAAAGTGCGCAAAAAGCCCAAAAAGGGTCGGGCGGGGCGGAAATCGATTGCCAGTGCGCCGGAAAATACTGCGCACTAAGCGCATTATGCGCACTAAGGGGGGCCGGTAGCGAAAGCTATCGGCGAGAATGGAGAATGCGCGTGGTATTCGTGATAAGGGTCCTGTCGGGGTGGAATGTGCGCCTTATGCGCCCTCTGGTTATCCCGATCTTGTCGCTCCGGCGGCTCAGTCCTTTGTTTCATGAAGGTGGCCAAACTTTTTAATTAATTAATTTGGCCATCTTGCCTCTTCATGGGTGGTTGCCTTCCGGACGACGTGGCGGCGGTTCCTGTAGAAATGTGCGAACTAAGCTAACTAAGCTAACTAAGCCCTGATGCCCAACGGCAGGTCAGGGGCGGTACGGGCTCGCCTGACTCCATCTTTGTCGCTGCGAACGCCGACATCAATTTGGCCAGCAGGGTCGTGATACACACGCCATCACGCTCGGAGGAGAGGGTGAGCTTTTGCGTCTTAGGTGAGGGCGGGGTCCGGCGAACAGTTCGTTTCGCTGCCCGGTGTCACGAATGACTCTATCACAGTTTTTAGCTCTGCGTAAGGGCATAAGACCAACTTTTAACAATCGATAGTAACTAAGACCGGCGCTTTTGGTTTTTATTACCTTCAGAGCAGTTTACGCACTTATGTAATGGCCGATCGGTGTGATAGCCGCAACACAGACCCGCGCCGAGACTAAACACTCACAGATACGAAATCACAGCCGTCGGCACCATCGCTCAAGACACGAATAGCCATTCGCGCGTTGAAGAACCTTTAATCGAAAGACCGTGTGATTCAACATTTGCGACATATGAGGGCCTCTCGGATGCGTATTCCCCCCATGGCGCAGGTGTGTTCCGGGGTCCTGTGTGCTCGCTGATTTTAATCGCAGGTTGCGGTAACCCCTCTTCGCAAACTCTGGCTTCATTGACCGTGACCGCACGCCTTCGACCTTAAGCGTAGGAGGTGCGGCCGTGCTGAAGGCAGTGGCTCATCTCAGTGATGGCACTTACCCAGGATGTGACTGCAGGGACGCAATGGACGCTTTCTAATTCTGCTCTCGCCAAAATGAGCAACGGAGCACTCACTGCAACCGCGCCAGGCACCGTCACCGTGCAGGCGGCTTATGTAGAGACAACACCGGCCGGCAATTCGCCAGCCTCGGCTGACACGTCGCCTGAGAAGCTGAGTGCATCCACACAGGTCACCATTACCGCGACGCCATCGACGAACACTCCTTCCATCACCTGGAATGCACCTGCGGCGATTACATACGGCGCGGCCCTGAGTGGCACACAATTGAACGCCACCGCCAACGTGCCGGGTACATGTGTATTCCCCGGCTGCCGGGACGGTGCTCAAAGCGGGAACGCAGACGCTTTCTGTAGTCTTCACTCCCAGCAACAAGGCTTATGCTTCGGCCACAGCAACGGTACAGCTTTCGGTTGCGCAGGCCAACCCTATCATCAGCTGGACTGCGCCGGCCGCAATCGTATCATGGCACGGCGCTCACAGCACCTTCAATTGAATGCCACCGCCAACGTGCCGGGCATTTTCGTATATTCCCCGGCTGCCGGGGCGGTGCTAGAGCGGGGCACGCGGACGCTTGTCTGCGGCCTTCACTCCTACCGACACAACGAATTATTCTTCGGCCACAGCAACGGTACGGCTTTCGGTTATACAGGCCAATCCGGCAACCACAGCAGCAGTTGATATGAGCGACGTATATCAGCCGATCGATGGTTTTGGAGCGGCGGCTATAAATGAAGGCATGATTCCGAGTTCGGTGATAGATGAGGAATTCTCCCTACTGGAATCGGGTTGAAATTCATCCGCCTTCAAATTGTCCCTGATTATGCGGATTGCGTTATCGCCGAACCTGCAGGGTGCGTGCAGGTTTCTTCCGGCGCCACCCTAACGACAGCCGATTTGGAGAACGCGCAAGCAGCCGTAGCTCGGGGGCGGTACTGTGGGCAACATTGTGGAGCCCCCAGGAAATATGAAAACAAATGGCAAGTATTCCGTGGGTGGGACAATCATTGGTAACGACACCAATTACGCCGCCCTGGCGGCTATCGAAGCATCCTTCGTAGGGTTGCTGACGGTGGTACTATGGAATTCCGATCTACGCCATAAGCATTCAGAATGAGCCTGAAGTAAGCACTTCCTACCCATCATTCGTCTGGGGTCAAGCCTCTGTCTCCGCAGGGCCAGACGGGGCAGCCAGCGGGGCGGCGATGTTTGCAGCTTTCGTTCCGTATCTCTCTCGAGCATTGGCTGCTGCCGGTTACTCAAGTACCAAGATAATGATGGCGGAGCCTGGTCACTGGGATTATGATTATATGGCTTATACGATGCAGCAGCCGGAGCTTGCGCCCCTTTCGGGATTATAGCTGCACATGGATACGGGGGAGCGCCCCGCCTATCCGCCAACTGAGTTCAATTACTCGCATTTGACCACGCGGCATCTGTGGGAAACAGAGGTGGGGGATGAAAACGCCTATGATGGTTCGATGGTCAGCGGGCTTAAATATGCTGGCTATATTCATCATTGGCTGACCATCGGTAAGGTTAACGCATGGAACTATTGGGAGCTCGCTGGTCACCGTTACGACGACAATCAGGGTCTTACGAGTCAGTCGAACGTATTTGCCAAGCGTGCCTATGTAATGGGGAATTGGGCCGGATTTATTACGGGAATGTCCGAAGTCGCCGCCACCGCAGAACCACAATCGGGAGTCTACGTCACGGCGTTTCTCAATCTGAGTACTGGTGCTTCTGCGATTGTGGCCATCAACACGAATTCCACATCAGTCTCTCAGGTTTTTACGATATCGGCAATCCGGGTCCGGCCAGTTATACCGCTACCCCTTATATCACCGACCCAAACAATAGTCTGGCCCAGCAGTCAGCGTTGAATGTATCTAACAACAGTTTCATTGCTACTCTTACTGGCTCCAGCGTTACAACCTTCGTCATGTCCACGACGTCAGCGCCTTAACCAGGGGCTGTCAATCGCCATCAGGGTGATCAGAAGGCCCGTAGGTTTTCAACCTACTAGCTCCCCAGCTCCAGCATTACGGTGGCTGTTGCCCCTGATCCGGTACCAGAGACCTGGCCAGTTACTACGCCAAGTTTCTGTCCGGCAGGACACGCTGTTGTTCCGTTGTCGTGCGCCAAACCCACAGTGCCAGTACTGGCCGGCGGAGCGCAGGCAAAGTCCCCGATAACGGGTGTGCCGTCAAATACGGTTAAAATTTTTCCTTGAGTCGCAACATAAAGTTTCCTGTTTGTTCCGCCTGCAGTCGTCGCGATTCCAACGTTGTTTTTTGATCCCAGGCCGGCCGCTTGGACCTCATCTGCTGTGGTAGTCATCGACATAACGTAACCAACGGTCGTAGAGGCAGCAATCGTGAAAGTCTGTGCAGGTCCTTCACTGCCAGATTGCCACCTACCGTCAATTGTTAAACTGGCTCGTTCGCGAATGATACCCGGGCGAATTGCCTGCCGAGTCTGTCACTGCAACAGCGCATGGAGGCGTGCCGCAGTCGGCAGTCACGTTATGCTGTTCCACGACCGTTACTGGATAGACCCAGGTATTGTTGCTGTTCCCTTGATATGCGACCGTAGCGCCCACGTTCAAAGTTATGTCGAAAGCACTGCTTACATCTATGATTGCTGAAGTTGATCGATCCCCCGGTACCGAGAGGGTAAGCCTCCAGAACCCCGCCAAAGTCGAGTGCCCGACACCCGTTATCTTGAATAAATGGCGCAGTCATTCGGGCCGTATGACTGGCCCTCCATGTAGGTGACGCCAGTGAATGAGATTACCGAGCGCAGGCCAGGATTAGAGTCATGGCACAGGATATTAGGTTTGCCGCTAACAACGGCCCGTGGCTGTTGAACGTATTGTTGTGGAAACTGATGGCGTTTGCCTGATTGCCCTCCCGATTCTTCAATATCGAGTGCGGTTTGTCCCCATTCACTATCGAAAGTGTTGTTGGTGAAATGAGTGTGGCAACACAGCGTATTCGCGGTAATCAGCACCACCGTTCCGTTGTTAACATTTGTCGTGTTGTCGTCGATCCATTGATTGTTTGTCCATGAAGAGCCGTCGTATCCGGCGTGAATAATGGCTACATGGCCCGACGCCAAAGTGCCTCCATGGAGAGTTTTAAAGAACACCCCGTCCATCCGAACATATCCATTTCCGCTGTTGAGTGCTCCGTACATCGCCCATATGCGCCGTTGGTACCGGAGAAGTTCGTAAATGAGCACCCGCCGTTCTGCACGCCTTCACAGATAATAGAGCTAGCCGCTTTCTGCAGGACAGCATACTGGTTTCCTCCGGTAAGTTTGACGATAGAGTAAAGCCCGGGGCTGAGCCGCCATGTGACTACATTCTTTCCATCTCCAACCGTGATCTGGCCGTTTTGCTGCACGGTGGAAGGCTCAGTTGTGGAATCGCAGATGCCGCTATTGTTTCCGTTGGTGTGCGCTGCCGCATCTGCCAAACAGGCATTCGCGCGAACGTCGAAACTGGAACCTGGATAGCACGCGGAATAGGAAATTCCATTGATTGCCTTGGCTGAACCGCCAACACAAGTTGCAGCAGAATTTTCGTCGATGTAGGAGCCCGTAGCAACATCGATCGTGCCTGCTCCCTCGTTGCCTCCGGTTGGACTTCCGGCCAGGATTCCGCCCGGAGCGGTCAGGTTGTTCCCGGTTGAATCCATGGGTGTGCTTGGGGGCGTGACCGCAGTAGCTCCGCTGGCATACCGGGGGAAGAGGAACACTCCGGCGATCAACGACACGGCGCAGGTTACCCAGAGTTTACGGAGCATCCCGTAAGGGTCTCTCAGCAACATGTAGGTCCATTGCCGGCGGAAGGGATCGAACGTGACATTGGGAGTCTCCCGGCCATCTGATCCATGAAGCAGATGCAGCTACCGTCTTCGCAGATAGGAAACTTTTCAACCATGGGTTTTGCTCTGGCAGATACCAGCAAGAAGCCTGACCCCCATCGGGAGTCAGGCCTCTTGCTGGCTCTAAAGTCTAGTTATCCTCGAGCGGGAAAAATATGCGCTCTATGCGCACTTTGCGTTCTAGGGACCTACCCGATACCGAAGAAGTCGCCCGGGGGAGGGGGAAAAAGGGGCGCTTTATGCGCGTTAGGGTGTGCCGGATACCTACAGCGGTTCAGAAAGCCGGGGGAGGGAAAGTTTGCGCCTCAGGCGCCTTCATTAATTGGAGGTACCCAGCAGCAACAGCTCGTTTCGCTGTCAGGAAATCATAAGATGACACTATCACGGTTTCTAGTGGCCTGTCGCAGAGAGTTCGTTACTGCGGATGCGGCGGGTAGCGTCGGAATACTTCCACCGAATCGGTCGGGCGTTTGCCGAGTAGGCGTTGATATATCGGCGGAGCTTTCGGGCCAGGTCGGAGACGGAGGAAAGACGCCGCGTGCAATGACGTCACGCTCAATTTTGGCAAACCAGAGTTCAACCTGGTTGAGCCATGAGGAATAGGTTGGGGTGAAGTGAAACCATACGCGTGGATTCTGCTCCAGAAACTCCCTCACTGGCGTGGTCTTGTGAGCCGAGAGATTGTCGAGGATGATGTGGATCTTCTGTCGAGACGGGCACAGCGCAACGACCTCCTTCAGAAAGCCTATGAAGTCTTGACTGGTGTGGCGCGCGGCGGTCTTTCCATGAACACGACCGGTGGCGGTATCCAGCGCCGCATACAGAGAGAGCGTTCCGTGCCGGTAGTATTCAAATCCATGGCGTTCGGCGCGGCCGGGGGAAAGCGGCAGAACCGGATCGAGCCGATCCAGTGCCTGAATCGCCGTCTTCTCATCAACACAGAACACGGCGGCATGCTGCGGAGGATTCAGATACAGTCCGATAATGTCGGCGGCTTTGGTCTCGAAGTCCGGATCGTCGCTGGCCATATACCGCTCCAGCCGATGCGGCTTCAGCCCCGCTTCTTTCCAGACGCGATGCACGGCATCCTTGCTGACGCCCAGCTCCGCGGCGAGTTTGCGGCAACTCCAGTGAGTGGAACCATCCTTCGGCTGTCTGCGGGTGGCCGACAGAATCCGGGCTCGCAGCTTCGGGTCAGCACCGAGGGCGGCTGTCCCGGATGGCTGGTATCCAGTCCGTCCAGCCCGGAAGCAAGGAAGCGCTGCTTCCATCGGATGATGGTCGGCGCCGTAGTTCCCAGTCTCTGCTTGATCGCGCTGAACGACGCTCCTTCGGCCAGCATCAGAATCAGCCTGGCACGGAATACATATCCAGCAGGCAGGGATCGGGACTGGGCAATGCGGCTAAGTTCCAGTTGCTGCTCTTCGTTGAGGACCAACGAATCAATGGACATACTCTGCTTAGATGTGAGCCGAGTCTAGTAATGTTTACTCTGCGACAGGCCACTAGT
>CAWBRJ010000023.1:0-63518 GCA_963790935.1 uncultured Acidobacteriaceae bacterium
CGGTATCCCGGCGTTGAGGCCAGATAACAATTCCTGGACGACAAGACTTTTGAGGACCTATCCGGGTTCGACGAGTGCTTTGGCGATAATGCGCCAGTTGAGATGCCGGCCTAGTTTACCGGCTATCTCTCTGACAGCTCGCGCAAAGGTGACGCTCGACGAGGATTGATCTGCTGCAATCTTCAGGATTGCAGCCACACTGCGGCTAACGTCGAGGTCCGTCGTTGCCCATGAGGACACGCTGATTCGCATTGCTTTGCGCCCCTTCCAAACGGTGCCGCCACACCAACAGGTTCCATCTGCTTGCACAGCGTCGATGACCCGGGTGTTGATTCCGTCGTCTCCGAAGGAGACTAGCACTTGATTCAGCACAACGTCGTTAAGAACCTCATACCCTCCGGCGCCAAGAGCCTCAGCGAATGTTGTAGCGTGTTGACAGCAACGGTCGACGAGGTCGACCACACCTTGTTTTCCGAGGGAACGCAGTGCCGCCCAGATTTCAACTGCTCGAGCGCGACGCGACGATTCAGGCCCCAGTTGCATTGGCTGCCGTTTCGAGTCAGCGTCCGGAGGATAATAAGACGCTGCAATCGACATCGAGCGACCCAGGGCTTCTGCATCCTTTACGATTGCGATTCCGCTATCCTGCGGCACATTGAGCCATTTATGCGCATCCGTTGCCCAGGAGTCGGCCTGCGCGACACCCTCCACCAAATGCTTTCGATGATGGCTGACGGCAGCCCAGAGACCGAAAGCACCATCCACATGCACCCATGCACCCATTTCGTGCGCAAGGTCACAGATCTCACCGACCGGATCGCAGGCGCCAGTATTCACGTTACCGGCCTGGACACAGACGATCGCCGGCCCGGCTACGCGAGGCAGAAGGGATGGCTTCATGCGCCCCTGAGAGTCAGTGGGAACTATATGCACATGGCCCCTTCCGAACCCGAGCAGAGCCAAGGCTTTGAGCATCGTCGCATGAACCTCCTCGCCGGCGATTACTGTGACCGGAGGAGCTGAGAATAACCCGTCTCGTTCAACATCCCATCCCGTGTTCCGCAAGACGCTGCTCCGCGCCGCGGCGAGCGCGGTCACATCAGCCATCTGTGTGCCGGTCACAAAGGCTCCGCCACAGTTTGGCGGCAGGCCGAGTAAATCGAATATCCAGGAAAGAACGACGTCTTCCATATGTGCAGCGACGGGAGAAATATCATACAGACAGGCATTTTGGTCCCAGGCATCTGCCAGCCAGTGAGCCGCAACGCTAGCTGGCAAAGCACCGCCAATCACCCCTCCGAAGAAACGCCCACCCATACTCGCCACCGTTGCCGGCGAACCAGCGTCGTCGAGCAGTTTAAGGATCGCCAGTGGATTCTCTCCGCGTGCGGGCAAAGGGCCGCCCAGCGCACTTAAGCCTTCGATCGCTTCCGGGAGCACCCCAACATGGCGCTCTCGAATGGTTCGCAGATACCGCCGAGCCTGTACCGCCGCCTGCGTTAGAACCTCTTCATACAGATCGTTTGAGTCCACTCTCTCCCTCTTTTCGCGTGGAGTATTCCCATTGGCTTTGATGAAAGGAAACTGCCCTTTCATAACCATCTTGACCGTCTATTGATGGTTATAATTTATAGAGAGCGATCTAACCTGTCAAAAAGACTGAAGACGGTTATAATCACGCGAAGCCTATGGCAGATGAATTTCAGCTCGTTGCCGGTCATTTGGCACTCGATTTCGCCAATACGCTGGACTATCGTTACGATCCAGATCGCCTGATCGATCTTCTCCCCAGCTACGAGCGTTTCCTTGCGTTTTGCCGTCAGTCAGGAATTATTACAGCGGCACAGACGCGCAAACTTCTGGACGGCTTGAGTGAGTTTGACTCCCGACGCGTTCTCAAAGAGGTCATCGAGTTGCGCGAAGCCCTTTACTCCTTAATTCTGTCTACGGTGCGCGGTCGAAGTCCCGACGAGTCGGATTTGCGTACGCTCAACAAGTTTCTCTCCGAAGCCCGAGCAGTGGACGAGGTTGTGTGGCATAAACGCAGGTTTGTCCGCAGCCTTCGCGACGTTACGGAGAGACCTGATGGGCCCCTTCGGCTGATCGTAGATGCCGCAGTGGTTCTGATTACCTCATCGGACATTTACACCGTTCGCGCATGTAGTGAGAATACCTGCCGATGGCTCTTCCTGGATCGAAGCAGAAACCACTCTCGACGATGGTGCGACATGCAACTCTGTGGCAATCGTTCCAAAGCTAAGAGATTTTATGCTCGAACGCGGGACGATGTTGAATATGCGGGCTGATCATCGCGACCTCTCGCAGGAGTCCAAGTCTGCTTTAATGAGCGATTTGCCCTCGATTGTCACAGCTGAGCCCAATTTCCGAATCCGTCTTACAGAGAGCTGGCCGCTGGGCATTGCCACGGCGGAGATACTTTGACCTTCTACATCTTGCGATGTATATGTAGAAGCCACAGGCATGAAGAGAACAGACGACAGGTTTGACCTTCCGCAAGGCACGCTCGACCTTCTCATCATGAGGGTCGTTGCGCTTGGACCCATTCACGGCTATGCCATCGCGCAAAGAATCCAGCAGATCTCGCGCGACGCGCTCCAGGTCCAGCAGGGATCCCTTTATCCCGCACTCCATCGCCTCGAATACAAAAAGTTGCTCAGCTCTCGCTGGAAGTCCTCCGAGACCGGCCGGGAAGCCAAGTTCTACGAACTCACTTCCAAGGGACGAACTCATCTCAAGGTTGAAACCGAAAACTGGACGCGCCTGACCGACGTGGTGAGCCTCATTCTCGAGGGAACCCTGGAGGGAATCTGATGGGCTGGTTACGGAGACTTTTCTTTCGCGAACAAGTGGAGGCCGATCTGGACAAAGAGCTGCGCTTCCACTTCGAATCTCAGGTCGCCGACAAGGTTCGTTCCGGCGTACCGGAGAGCGAAGCCCGCCGGCTCGCGCGAATCGAGTTCGGCGGGATCGAGCAGATTAAGGAAGACTGCCGCGAGCGACGCGGAAACATGTGGCTTGAGTCGCTTCTGCAGGATGTTCGCTACGCCCTTCGCCAGTTGCGCAAAGCACCGGGTTTTACGCTCACGGCGGTGCTGACACTGGCGTTGGGCATCGGGGCAACCACGGCGATCTTCACCCTCGTGCAGCAGGTGATGTTGCAATCGCTGCCGGTCAACAGACCGGATCAGCTATGGCGCATCGGCGACCAGCCCCATTGCTGCAACTGGGCTGGATACAGTCAGGACAGCGGCGGCGAGCCGAGCGATTGGAATCTTTTTCCGTGGGAGGCATACAAGCTATTCCGCGCAAACACGACAGGATTCCAGGATCTGGCAGCTCTCCAGGCGGGTAATATGCCGCTGGCAGTGCGCCACGCTGGCTCATCGGGACCACCGGACACGGCGAATGGGCAGTATGTCTCCGGCAACTTTTTTGCGACCCTGGGTGTACCCGCGTGGCGCGGCAGATTGTTGATCGACGCCGACGACCAGGAGGGCGCGCCTCCGGTCGCGGTGATGAGCTTCCACGCCTGGCAGGAAAAGTACGGCTCCGATCCTTCGGTAGTGGGATCCACATACGAGGTCAACGGCCGTGCATTCACGATCGTCGGCGTGGCCCCGGCAGGTTTCGTTGGGGCGAAGATGGTGAACTCGGGCATGCCGGATATTTGGGTGCCGCTGTCGACCGAGCCGTTGATGTTGGGGACAACGGCGCGAATCAAAAACGCGCGGGTCGATTGGCTGGACTTGATCGGACGTGTGCGCCCCGAAACGAATCCAAAAGCGCTGCAGGCGCAGCTTCAAAGCGAATTGCATGGCTGGCTGGCCAGCCACCTGGCGGATATGAGTCCGCAGGAAAAGGCTGTGTGGCAGAAGCAGACGCTCCGCTTGTCGCCTGGCGGCGCAGGTTTCTCCCAATTGCGGAGGGATTACAGCGAGAGTCTGCTGTTGCTTATGTTTACGGCCTGTTGTGTGCTACTGGTGGCCTGCGCCAACATCGCCAACTTGCTTTTGGCCCGCGGGCTGAAGAACCGACAACAGACGGCAGTCCGCGTGGCGCTGGGCGCATCGCGCGGGCGCCTGGTGAGGAATGCGCTGCTCGAAAGCACTACGCTGTCTCTGATCGGCGGAGCGGCCAGTGTGGCTGTGGCCTGGGCGGGGGCCAGGTTGATCCTTTATCTCGCCTTCCACATGCTGGAGCGAAGCACCTGGATCCCCGTGCAGGCCACACCCTCAACACTGGTTCTGCTGTTCGCACTGGGAGTTGCTGTGCTCACCGGAGTGATCTTCGGGATCGCGCCCGCGTGGATGACCTCGCACGCCGAGCCGGTGGAGGCGATGCGTGGCGCCAACCGTGAGGTGGGAGGTGGCCGTCATTGGGCACAGAAGGCGCTGGTCATTGCGCAGGCGGCGGTATCGCTGGTGCTGCTAAGCGCGGCCGCCATGCTGGGCGGCAGCCTGCGCAATCTGGAGCACCAGAACTTCGGGTTCGATCCGGATGGCCGCTACCTGATTTACATCAATAGCATGCTGGTGTCGAAATATAAGCAGGAGCAACTGGTCCCGCTCTTTCGTGAGATCCAAGACCGGCTCAGCGCCATTCCCGGGGTGCGCGGCGTCAGCTCCGCGACCTATGCGCCGATGTCCGGCAATCAGTGGGGCCATGACATTCGGGTTCAGGGCAAACCAGAGCCTGGCCCGAAGGACGATGTATCCGCCGACTGGACCCGCATAACGCCCGGGTTCTTCGATACGATCGGCGCCCGAATGCTGGCGGGCCGCGCCATTAATGAAGATGACAACGCGAATGCGCGGCACGTGGCCGTCATCAACCAAGCCTTTGCCAGGAATTTTTTTGAGAACCAGAACCCCATCGGCCGGCACTTCGGTCCCGCTTCGGTGAGGAATGCGGGAACCTATGAGATTGTGGGTGTCGTCCGGAACATCCATTACGTGACTTGGGGCTTCAGAGATCCAGCCCGGCCCATGTACTACATCCCCGAAGCGCAAACCGTCCAGTTCGATCAGCCGGATCTCCAGAGCGACGAGCTTTGGTCGCAAAACCTCTACAACATCGTGATCTGGGCACCGGGACATCCGGCGAACATGCTCATGCAGGTGAAGAAGGCTCTGGCCGAAGTCGATCCGAATCTGGTGATATATGACGTTCAACCATATTCGCGAGTGATTCAAGGAACATTCGATCAGCAGAATATGATCGCCAGCCTTACCTGGCTGTTTGGCGCTGTTGGTCTTGTACTGGCTGCGGTTGGTCTCTATGGCGTTACGTCCTATGGCGTGGAGCAACGCAGGAGCGAGATTGGCGTGCGCATGGCCTTGGGCGCCGATCGCGGCGCTGTGGTCGCTATGGTGCTGCGCGAAGCGTTCTGGCAGGTGGGCATCGGATTGGGGATCGGAATTCCAGCGGCGATTGGGGCGGGGTATCTCATAGCTAGCCAACTCTTTGGGGTTAAGCCGTGGAATCCTTTGCTGTTGGCATGTACGACTGTGCTTCTCGGATCGGCGGCGCTATGCGCGGCAGTGATCCCCGCGCGCAGGGCAGCAACCATCGACCCCATGCACGCGCTGCGCAGCGAATGATCCACACGGCAGTAATCCAGACGGTGATACAACCGGTACCTTATCTCTCGCGACCGCGTCCAACACAAATGCACCTGCGACGCGCAATCTTTGCTGTGCTCGGAGCCATCCTGCTCGCGCCCGGCATCCATCCGCAGGACAGTGTCACCACTCCGGGCGAAGAAATTCCCGGCACCCGCAGCTTTTACTTTGGCAATCTCGTTGATCGTCCGGAGGCCCTTTCCGGCGTGTGGGAAGCGCCCGATGGCCAAGGCGGTGCCGTCGGCATCCACTTGAACCTTATGACCATTGTCTCCGACGATGTCGATCCGCCCGCTTGGACTCCGCAGTCCTGGCAGGGCCTCAATTTCGGGGTCTTCCAGCGCAGGGGATCGAAGATCGCATTCGGCGAGGAGGGATATTTTGCCGACGACCCTCGTGGGGGTCCGGTCACCCTTGAGAACGGCCGCCTCCAGCTTCACTTCCTCTCGGCCTGGGAGAACACTCCCTCCGTTGATCTCGACCTCGTCCACCAGGATGGCGACTGCTGGCATGGACGCTTCCATCGCGGCAGTTTCGACGCGGTTGTCACCCTCTGCCGCCCCACGCCGGGTCCCGAGGTCAAACAGAGCCCCCTCGTCGGCACGTGGTCCCTGGGCCCGGTCCCCCAATCGGGTTGCGTCCACATCGCCCAGACCGGAGCCACCACCTTCACTGGCTGGTCGGACGCGCTTGAGATACCGGGCTACACAATCTACGGTCCCAACTTCCCTGGACCCCACTCGCTCCTTCAGTCCTATGGCGATCTCGCTAAGGTCGACGTGAGTGGCGACCAACAGGTCTCGCTGGAGTTAGGCGCCTACAGCCCGATCTGCTGCCCGCACCGCTTCACCGGCCATCTTGCCGTCGACGGAACAACGATCAGCGGAGACTTTCCGCCAGGCCCCAATCAGTCTCCCAACGCTGGCGTCTGGACCAAAAGGCCCGCGAACACATGTGTCGACGCCGCCGACCTCCCCAAGACTCATCCCAAATGCGAACCATCGCGCTGAGCTTTTGTTCCGAGCGTGTAGTCGCCCACCCGGAAGTTGGGCTTTCGCTGCGATAACTCAGGGTTGCCCGTTATCCATCCGAAACCCAGAGGATTGGAGGTGCTCGGATGACTGGGCGCTCGCTGAGTGCATCGGAGATTACGCGCTTACCGAGACCCAACAGAAGCTCAGGACCGATTGCTGGAAGCGCGTCCTCCTCATCGTCGCGAAACACGCCGGGACGTCTGACCGCGTCTTGCCCTTATCCGGCAGCGATGCGTGTTGCTAGCCCGGACAGCCAATAAAGCCAGACCACGAGCGAGATGATGGAGGCTAGAGTTGTCATCGAAACAGTGGACGCTACCATCATTTCCTCGCAGTGATATTCTCCCGCAAGAATGTAGGCTGTCTTGGCTGTTGGTACTGCGCCGCAGATTACGGCCGCGATGGTGTAGAGGGGGTCGAGCCCCAGGCACACGCTCAATCCGTACACGATCAGAGGCATGATGACGAGCTTGACGGCCGAGAGCAGCGAAGCTCGCCCAATATTGGCGCGCAATCCATCGATCGACAACCCCAGTCCGATGGCGAACAGAGCACAAGGCGTGAGCGCATCGGCCAGGATGCCCAAATAGGCGGTGACAGGCCCAGGCATGCGGAGACCGAGGACCGAGCAAAGCATGCCGATCAGGGTGGATAAGACCATCGGGTTAAGCACGACATGCTTGACTGTGACCATCGGGGCCGTGCGTGAGCCATGCGCATCCCGCTGACCAAGTTCGAGTAAGATCACGGCTGCTGGAAACATCACAACGGCCACGAATACCGTGGCGATCGCCGCCGGCAACACGGCGCGCGGACCATAGATCGCCTGCAGGACAGGTAAGGCGACGAAGCCGGTGTTGGTCATCGATGCCGCCATGCCATGCATCGTTCGGCTTGCGAGACTTCCGGAACCACGAATGCTCATGATGCCGAACACGAGGAGGAAGCAGAGGAGGGAGCCACCGCCGAAGGCAACAAGAAAGCGCGAATTGATCAACGAATGACTTGGTTCTTGCGCAATGGTGACGATCAGCAATGCCGGCATTGCGATGTTATAGGCGAAGTGAATCAGTCCGTCGGATAACGCCCGCGACAGATAGCCCGTATAGCCAACGATCCAGCCAGTTACGATCACTGCAAACACAGGTAGGATAAGGTCAGCGATCCGCATCGAGGATGTCTCAGGTTGACTCTCCAACAGTTGCATGGAGAGCAAGGTGCAGTCAATATAGCACTAGGATTTAAGCTCTGTTCGGTGCCGAGCAGCACCGCCTTGCAACAGTTAGGCTCTGGATCGTCGATTGTCAAAGATGAGCATTGGCCAGCCAAATACCGTCTGCGCCTTTCTTGGTCCTGCTCCTCCCTGGTTTTTCTTTGTCTTATTGAGGGAAATACTGATTACCGATGTTCATGACCCATTCGGAGAATTTAACCCCGGTTGGTGATGTGTAGGTGATGATTGCGGTGCCCGGAGAAAGTGCCCACGCCAATCCTTGCTGGTTGATATACATCACCAGCGGATTGCTCGATGCCCAGGTACCGTTCGATCCAGCGAAGTTGGTGTTGGTGAGCGGTTCCGCCAAACCACCGTTGTAATACCCTACCGGCGTGAACTGAACGACAGCGGCCGGACCTACGCCATTCACATTGCTGGGAGGTGTTGTGGTAGAACCCTCCTCATTGTCGTTTGGCTGCATGACGTTCTGTAAATATCCTCCCTCTAATTTCAGGTTCATCGTGTTGATGGTTGCTTCAGCCATTTGCGTCATTAAGGCATAGCCAGCAGCATTGGGTACGAGTCCTTCTGTACCTTCCACCAAGTACGGAGACGGAGTTCCGGTGGCCCCGGTAGAACCAACGCAGCCACAGAGTGCATCCCCGTAATTGATGACCGGGATATTGTTAAGAGCCCCGTAGCTCGCGATGATCGAATTTATCTGCACCGCGGCTCCGCTTGCGCCGTTCGCGAAGCTGGAGTTTTCCGACTCCAGTCCAAGTACTACCTGAATGTTCGCGTCCCTTGCTTCCTTCACCATCGATTCGAGTGCGGTCAAGAATTGTGGACCGAAGAATCTCCAGGTTGCGTCGTGTGCTTCATCCGCATCGGCGGAACCGATCATGATGTGAACGATGGCCGGATGAAGGTTGATCACATCAGCCTGGAATCGCTGAAGCGTCGAACCCGAGTCTCCGGCTGATGGGTAGCCCACAACCGGTACGCCTTGATTGATCCAGTTTGGATTGGCAGCAAACGCGCTGGTCCACCCGTACGTTATCTGATCGCCGATGAAAACGACCTTGGGTGCAGGAGTGGCTGCAGTGGCGGAGAAGAAGGCAGAGAGAAGCAGCGCCAAAAAGGCTACTGTGAGTCGGTAGTGCCTGGTCATTTCGCGCTGCCTCCTGGGCAGTTGCTGGGATAAGTGCTTGGCGAAAATAACTCGCGACAGATCCATCCATGCCGCTGGTGGGAGCAGCTTGCTGGTGGAAGGGGGAGCTGTCTGTGCTGGGCCCTGAAGGCCGGAAAAGAAGCACCCCCTGTCCCGTTCATCGTCGAGCCAGTGAAAATGCCTGACCGTCGGTCCCCACCGTAATGTCACGCTTCCCGAATAGAAACATCAGGGGTTCATGAACATTCCCAAATTGGTCCATTTGTTTGCGCAAGGCAGCCACGGGTTTCATGCGCGTTGTAGCGGTTGGTGGAAGATATCACTACGAAGTTTCCCACCGACGTATCTCCTCCGAACTTGACGTGCTTGATATGGTCTGCTTCTGAGCAGCACCGCTCGCCACGCTGCGGGTCGAACCCGTAACAACTGCGAAAATCGTGACCAGACGGAAAGGACCCTAAACGAAACGCATTGGAATAAATGCCGAACGACCATAGCACGCTGGACTATAGCAGTAGAAGGAGGGCCCGGTCAGAGTTGGTGTTAGGGGCCAGGGATAAGAGCCGGGGAAAGTGTGCGCCTTGCCTGGGTCACTGCAGTGAATAACGCTTCGGTAAGTGCAAGCGCTTTTATGAAGACTTTGGATCAGGAGCCGTGGTGCCCTGGAGCAGCGTGCTTGACGCGATCCAAACCAGACGCATCGATCCGTCTGGGACGCGGCTGCCGTCTGTTACCTTTTGAAGCGGTAGGACGTGCGAACTGGGCAAGGAAAGGCGGATCATTGCAAACTTTACCATCGCCGGGCTGCCAGACTGAATCTGTATTGTCAGCGCCGCGCATTTTGCTAGTGATTAAACGCGCAGGTTACCGCGATTGTTCAAGTCATCCACCACGCCGGATTTCTGATGCGTTGCATCGAGCGTGTGGCGAATTACTGCCAAGAATTCATTAGTCTGAACCGGCTTTTGCAAGAAAGCTCTACCGCCAGCATTGAGTACGCGTTCTTCGTTTGCTCTCCGGTCACGCCCGGACAGGACGATTACCGGGATGGACGAGAGATCGGTGTTTGTTTTCAATATATCCAGGACAACGAACCCATCCCCGGCCGGTAAGCCAAGGTCCAGAACGATCAAGTCTGGCGTATGTTTGCGTGCTTCGGAAATTGCTGCCATTCCATCCGCTGCACAATGAACATCATAGCCACTCGCCTTGAGACGTATTTCGAGGGTCTGCCGCATGTCGGGATCGTCATCGACGACCAGAATATCCTCTTGACTCACTTTGGCACCTACCTTGTAATCAGGAAACTATGGAAGAGCATAAAGAGATTCCCTTCTTGGTTTTCGACATACTCGAGGCGCATTTCATAGCAGGAAAGTTGTATCTCGATCTGGCAACGCCGGGGCCAAGGAGGCACTGCTCTTCGGCAGCGGATATCCGCAAGCGGTCCCACTTGAAATTGGCCCAATCCGGTTGTTGCCAGTTCCACGTCATGAGCGAGAGCGGGCCTTCCTATCGCTCATGGCGTGCGTCCCGCGTTCGGCCCCCCGTGGCTGCGGCTTCGCTGAATTGCACTCTCTGCCGCACTGTCCGGTTTCGCTGATATCCTGTTGCGTTCGCCAATAAGGAGAAATCTCGCGATGTTTACGCCAAAAGGAAAGTTCGGCTGGTACGAGCTGATGACCAGCGACACGAAAGCCGCCGGCAAGTTTTACTCTGACGTTGTGGGCTGGACGACCCGGGAGATGCCCGGGAATGACGGCCCACAGTACACCACCTTCAACCTCGGTGAAGTTGGAATGGCGGGGATGTTGAACATTCCCGGACATGTCGCCTGGGTAGGCTACATATCGGTCGACGATGTCGATGCCCACATCGAAAAAATTGTCGAAGCCGGGGGCAAACTATGGAAACCCGCTACCGACGTTCCGGGGATACTTCGCTTTGCCGTCATGTCGGACCCGCAGGGTGCTGCCATTGTGATTTTTACGCCCAACCCCAGCATGCCCTCGCCGGAACGCCCGGCACCACCTGCCAACGGCACCATCGGCTGGCACGAGCTCTACACCAGCGACCTCGAAGGCGGATTCAACTTCTACCACAAGCTCTTTGGCTGGACTAAGGTCAGCGATATGGACATGGGACCGATGGGCGTCTATCGGATCTTCGATGAAGGCGACCACAAAGAAATGGGCGATGGCGGCATGATGACGAAAACGCCGCAAATACCTGTTTCCTGCTGGAACTTCTACTTCCACGTCGACTCGGTCAAGGCAGCCGTCAAACGCGTTGAATCTGGCGGCGGGAAGGTCCTGAACGGTCCGATGCAGGTACCCGGTGGAAGCTGGATCATCCAGGGCCAGGACCCTCAGGGAGCCATGTTTTCTCTCGTCAGTATCAACGAATAAGCAGACCGACCGCATCGGTGCCGGAAGGCGAGCGATTAACAAATTCGACGTCGCGCAACGTATAGGCTTGTAACCATATTGCGGGTTACGCAGCCGTGGAACTCGTCGCGCGCAACCCGATGCAGCTCAGTAAGTACGGCGTCGCGGTCCGGGCGGATGTTGATGTTGGAATAGGTCGCATAAAGGGCAACAGTTTGATCAGCGTCGAGGACAAGCGACCAGGCGCTGGTTCGGTGATCGACGCTGTCGAACGCGTGGGTCCGCTCCAGTGCCGCCACCCTGGCCTCAGCATCGAGAGCGAAGGGTATTTCGCCGTCACCATCCGAAGGGCCCAAGGGACCTTTGAGAAGTTCTTTGGTTGCTTCGTGGAAGGGATCGGGGCGATGTGAATCGCCGAACACGTTCCAGACCATTGCCCACCAACCGCCCAGACGAAGCAGCTTGGCCACCTTTGTCAAGGCAACGTCTTCTGTTAACCAATGGAATGCGGTGGCGCTGAGACCGAGATCAAAGCTGGCCTCTTGCAACACGGCCTCTTCGAACGTTGCAGCCACCACGGTGAGAGCCTCATCCTGAACGGTCTCCCGAAGGAAGGCTGCGAGGCGATCATCGGGCTCTACGGCAACGAGTGGTTTGGCACCCAACTCGAGTAAACGGCGAGTCGCCGTTCCCGTCCCGGCTCCAATCTCGAATGTAACCGTATTGGGTGCGAGACCACAGCGTTCGCATAGGACATCAAACACCCAGTCGGGGTACGCGGGTCGCGCAGCGTGATAGCCGCCGGGATCAAGCCCAAAGGCCTGGCGGCCGAACGTTCTGTGGATGGGTTCTCTCATTCGAAAGTGGGCCAGGGAAGGTGAACGTATGGGGCTCCGCGTGCCCTTAAGCGGCGCCCGGGATATGCAGGTTCTGGAGCATCATTTCTTTGAGACGTCTGATCCCCGGAATTGCTGCAATCGGTATGCTCCCCCATATCCTACCCAGGATCAAACGGACTTCCATCAAAGTCGACATCGAGTCTGGTATCGTGGCGGTGTTTGGAGGTGGGCGGTTGGAAGACCAACTTCTGGCAATGCTTCGCGGCCAACTCACCGATATCGTGTTTGGAGCAGTTTTCCTGTTCATCGGATTGGCAGCTTGCTCCATTGCCGCCATCCGTCGGCGCGGCGGCGTACGCCTCGTTATCTGGCTAGGAATATGGAGTGCGATGTACGGAACCGGACTCCTGTTTCGGTCCCCGGCTGTCGTTGCCGCACTGCCGCTCGTGCTTCAGACGAGCGTCCCTTACGTGAACACTCTTATCGCATACCTGCTCGTTGTGTTTGCCATGTCAGCCTTCCTGGAGTTAAGCCGGGGTGGAATTCGGCTTTTCACCAAGATCCTGATTTTTGCCGAGGTGGTAATCGCTGTTATCGGATTTGGCTGGTTCTCAATCGGCGGCTCAGCCGACAAGTTCATCCTCTACCATAGGATTGTCTCGGATTGCGGCCTTTTTGTCCTCATAGCGGTCGTTAGCGTGAAGAAACTGTCTGACAGGTTTCTGGTTCTATTCGACCGCCGCATTCTGGCTGTCGGCACGTTCGTTTTAGCCACTGAGGCTTTGTGGTCTAACGTGCTGCGCCCGCTGCATTACCAGCAATCGGGCCTCTCAAGCCATCTGGCCTTTGCCGTGTTCCTGCTTTCCTTCGGATATGTCGCGGTCCAGATCAGCCATGCCAGCGAGCGTCGCTTGCTGGTGATTGAAGACGAGCTCAAGGTAGCCCGGGAGTTGCAGTTCTCAATCCTTCCGGCAGCTGTTCCCGAGGTCCGCAGCCTCCGGATCGCGGTTGCTTATCGGCCCATGACCGCAGTCGCTGGCGACTTCTATGAGTTCATTCCTCTGGATGGGGAGCGGGTGGGCTTCCTGGTGGCGGACGTCACCGGACATGGTGTGCCGGCCGCGCTGATCGCTTCGATGATCAAAGTGGCGATGCAATCCGTGATGGCCTGCGCGGATGAGCCGGGCGAAGTATTGCGTGGCTTGAACCGCATCCTTTACGGACTACTGCGCGATCAATTAGTCTCTGCGGCGTATCTGTGGCTTGATACCGGAAAATGCAGGGCACTGTATTCAGCGGCGGGACACCCGCCGCTTCTGCGCTGGCGAGAAGGCAAGCTGGAAGGCATCGAAAGCAATGGTCTGCTGTTCGGAGTCATCCCGGAAGCCGACTACCCCGTTTGTGACCTATCGATCCACTCTGGCGACCGCTTCTTGCTTTACACAGACGGCGTGATTGAGCCCCAAAATGCCAGCGGCGATTGCTTTGGCGACCGGAAACTTGAGCAAGTAGTTCGCGACAACCAATCCCGCCCGCCTACTGAGTTATCCGAGCAGCTGCTCTCCGAGATACGGGTTTGGCAAGCGGCTTCGGCGGCCCAGCAGGACGACATCACACTCATCGTCATCGACGTGGTCTAGTCATGGCGAACGCCAGCGGGACCCGGCGCCATAAGACTTCAGGCGTGCTCTGTGCGCCATACAAATTTAGCGATCAGGTCTGCGAGATGGAACCGTAGGCCTGGAGGCAGGTTATGCCCCATGTCATTGATCAACACGAGTTCAGCGCCAGGAATCGACTCCGCAGTCGCCTGACCTCCACTCACGTCGCACATCCGGTCAGCCAAACCGTGAATTACCAGGGTTGGGACTTGAAGCTTCCGTAACTTTTCGGTCCGATCCCCTGAGGCGATTGTCGCCACGGCCTGACGTGCAAAGCTCGTAGGATCGTAAGCGCGGTCGAATGCCCGCCCCCAGGTTGCAGCGATTTCATCCTCGTTACTGGGATACCCTGGTGAGCCGATGATGTGCGACGCGCGCACGAACCGCATGATGACAGCTTCGCGGGTGGTAGCAGGCGGCCCTGAGAAAAGCTCGCGGAGCACCTCGGGCGAGGCCTGCCCCACAGACAAATTCCCTGTGGTGGACATCATCGAGGTGAGAGACCGGACCCGGTCCGGGAACTCGATTGCCATCGTTTGGGCAATCTGGCCCCCCATGGACGCGCCCACGACATGCGCTTTTTCGATGCCGAGGGCGTCAAGCAGTCCTACAGTATCGGCTGCCATATCAGAGAGGCTGTAGGAAGCCGATGAAAGGTCACCGGAGAGCGCGCGCAGGCACGTCTGGCCTCGGCGCTAGTGTCATATGCGTGGAGAGACCGGAGTCGCGATTGTCAAAGCGAATCACCTGGAGACCGTGGTTGACGAGCGCATTGCAAAACCCGTCCGGCCAATGGATGCATTGGCCACCGAGCCCCATAATTAGGACTGCGACTGGCCCCTCCGAATTGCCACCGCGTTGGTATGCGATATCTATGCCTGCCGGTGCAACCTTCAGCTCTTTCTGGTCCACCGTGGAAGCATCGAACCCGTTCACCAATTCAGCCATAGTCGTTCTCCTCGCAAGTCAGTTTCATGCAAATGCTGTTTGAAAATATCCGGAATTGAAGAGAAAGGGGAGGCTGTTTCTGGTCTTTGAAAATTGCTATTCTAAGAATGGGAGGAGCCATCAAAATCGGGAGCGGCTCCTCGACCGGCTTTAGCCCAACCGGGTCCGCCCGTCAAGCACAGCCTCATCGGCTACCGCTAACTGCCTCTCGCTGGCATGTCGGTCGTAAATCGCTACAAAATGGTTACAGGCGTACCGCCCTGGCCAATGCTCAAACATTGACCTGATTCTTCAGGCCATGCTAGCGTCAAACTATGGCGTTTTTCCTACTTCGTTGTTGTCGATGCGACCAGCCTTTCGTTGGGTGAGCCGCGACATCCTCAGATATTTCTGAAACGCCTTCTCCAAAGCTCATCCGAAATGCTCCATCGTTTGCCCGTAGTGTCCGTCGACAAGCCGGCATCCGTGCCCGGGGCTTGTTTGCGACGGTTCCGCTCGGATGAGCGAACCGTCGCAACTGACAGTTATCGGAGATAAGGCAGATTAACCATGCCGGTTTGCCCCCGCCAAATGGCCGGGGGCCGCACATGCCGGCCAACCAGGAGATACGCCATGGCAACAGATGAACAACTTGCAGGCGAGGCCAGCACCACGCTGATAGGAGCGAAGGGCCTATCCGGAACGGTCTCGAGAACGCCTGAGGAACTCGCCAACATCGTCTCGCTGTTCGCGTCGTCTGATGAATGGATAGATAAAGTGCGACTGCGCGCGGAACGGCGCTGGTATGAGCGGCTGTATCACGGTCCAGACTATGACATATGGGTGATCAGCTGGCTGCCAGGGCAATCCACCGGCTTCCACGACCACGGTGCGTCCTCGGGAGCCTTCGTCGTAGCGAGCGGGATTCTTGAGGAGCATCGTCCTGGTGAGCGGTCCCGCGTAATCCATCCGGGCAAGCCGCGCGCGTTCGGTCCCGACTACACGCATGACGTCCTTAACGTCTCCCTCGCGCCGGCCATCAGCATTCACGCATATTCTCCTCCGCTTGACGAGATGAACGAGTACGAGCTGGAGGGGAGCCGATTGATTCCGCGCGAACGCGCGCCTGGTCAGGGTGAGACGCTCGATCAGGAGTCGCGCGTGCAGAGGCGGACACCCGTAGACCGGACCGGCGCCTTGAGCATTGAGCAGATGCTTTCAGCGGTACGTGCGCGACTGCGACGGCTATCTCCGGATGAGGCCTATGAGGCGGTGGCCAAAACAGAGGCGATACTCGTCGACATTCGTCCCGAAAGCCAGCGCGCGATCGAGGGCAGTATTGCGGGCGCGTTGGTTGTCGAACGTAACGTGCTCGAGTGGCGGTTCGACCCGGCCTCCAGCACGCGGCTGCCGGTGGCGACCGATCATGACATCCAGGTGATCGTGTTCTGTTCCGAAGGCTATACCTCAAGCCTCGCGGCCGCAGCTCTGCAGGATCTTGGACTCTGGCGCGCGACCGACGTGGTTGGTGGATTTCATGCGTGGCGTGCAACCGGTCTGCCGATTGTGCCGCCTGGCAAGGCTTAGCAGGAGCGGTCTTGCTGTGTGAGTACCGGGGGAGCGCAGCCGAGGGATCTGAAGTGCGTCTCCCTCGTAAGGAACAAATGAGGTTTTCCAAAGTCACCGTGGTGATTCGGCGAGCAGGGGCGAGATCCGCGCATCCCACATCTCAAAAGCGAGATGTGGGCCACCCGTCGATTGGTGGCCGGGATGGAGACAAAAGCGCGTTCGATGCAATTAGTCGGCTTTGAGCGCGTCGATCGGATTCACAGCGGCAGCGCGGGAAGCCGGCAGAAAGCTCGCCAGCACCGCCGCCACTGCGAGGATGAGAGGTACGGCAGCAAAGCTGAGCGGATCAAGAGGGCTGACGCCAACCAACAGCGACCTCATCAAACGCGAGACCGCAAATGCAGCCCCGAGGCCAATGGCAATGCCAATCCCCGTCAGAGCCAGAGCCGAGCGCATGAACATCATCCGCAATTCGCCCTTCTGCGCGCCGAGTGCCATGCGAATGCCGATCTCGCGCGTGCGCTGCGATACGGCGTAGGAGATCACACCGTAGATGCCGATGATGCCGAGGGCGAGCGCCATCGCGGCGGCAATTCCCAACATCAGGAGTGTGAAGGAAGTGCGCGCCAGAGACTTCGAGTAGATCTCCTGCATGGTGAGCGGGGCGGCCACGGGCAGGTCGCCGTTGACGCTTGAGACGGCTTCCTCGACCTCCTTGAGGAAGGCTTGCGTACCGGCCCGGCTGCTGCGCACTGCGAACGTCACCGAGCGAGGTGGGAAGAGCCAGGGACCGACGGTGAAGACCGGCCAGTAGACAATTGCCGGCGCTCTTTGATCGACGCCGTTCTGCCGCAGATCCTGGGCCACCCCGATCACCTGGTACCAAGGCAGACCACTTCCCTGCTGAATGCGTTTGCCGATGGCGGCAGCAGCACTGCCCCACTCTTCGCGGGCAAAGTTTTCTGAGACGATCACCTCATACCGAAGGTCGTAGATTTCCTTCCAGGTGAAATCGCGTCCTGCAACCATACGAGTGCCCAGGGCCTGAAAATAGCCAGGAGAGACGTAGTTGTAGAACCGAATCGGCGGATCACCCGCATAGATCTTGCCTTCTGCATGAATGTAACTCCAACCATGCCCACCCTCTTCCATGGGGGCCAGTGCGGCAAATCCGACGGAGGTCACGCCTGGAACGGTGGCGAGCTTATCCGCGATGTTGTTGTCTACGCGGGTAACCATGCGCTGATCGGTGATCGCGGTTTCCGGAATTGCAATGTGCAGGGTCTGCAAAGTGGAGGCATCCGTGAATCCCGGATCGACCATGCGGAGCTGTTGAAAGGTGCGGATCATGAGCATCGCGCACACCAGGAGCACAAGGGCCATGGCGACCTGGGCGACAACCAGTATGTTGCGGGACCGGTGCCGTTCGCGGCTTGCACTGACGCTGCGTGTTGGGCCGAGACTCACGGTGGCGCAACTGCGCGAGTACTTCCAGGCAGGAATCGCTCCGAAGAACAGGCCCGACAAAAGCGAGAGCAAGAAGGTGAACAGAAGCGAACCTGCGTCGAGAGAGATTTCATTCAGACGCGGCAGATTCGCCGGACCGATGGAAACCAGGAAGCGCACGGCTGCCACAGCGACACCGATTCCCAAAGTCCCCCCGAGCATGCCGAGCAGCACGCTTTCAAAAAGCAGTTCACGCGCGATCCTGCCGCGGCCAGCACCGAGCGCGGCGCGGACGGAGAGCTCAACTTGGCGCGCCTCGGCGCGAACCAGCAGCAGATTGGCTACATTGACGCAGGCGATTAATAGCACGATTCCGATCGTGCCCATCACGACCCAAAGAACACTCCCCACATTCCCAACTACCTCCTGTTTCAGGGAATGAAAATCCGGCGTGATCCTCCATTTGACGTAAGTGTCCAGATCGGTGTTTGGGCCGTTCGAGAATGAGTGCATCCAGACGGGGATCAAGCGCGCGATGTCAGCGTTCGCCTGGGGGATGGTCACTCCGGGTTTAAGGCGCCCGATTCCCTGCAGTCCAAAACCGCCCAATGTTTGCCGATTGCGATCGAACGCGTACGGCACCAGGAAATCGAAGTCGTGGTCGACGACGCGGAAACCGCGGGGCATGACACCGACAATTGTGCGCGGCTCGGAATCGATGACGATGGTGCGGCCGATGACGGAACGGTCGCCGCCGAAGCGCCGCTGCCAGTATCCATAACTGAGCATGACGCTCTTTGCGCCGTTGGGGATCTGATCGACGGCGGTCAGCTCCCGGCCGGCAAACGGGGGAACCCCGAGCGCTTCGAGAACTCCGCTGGTCACGAGGACGATGTTCACTTCCTCAGGCCGCGCCAGTCCGGTAACACTGGCCTTCTGCGCGCTCCACGTTCCCAGCGATTGAAAAGTCCGGTTGTTCTCGCTGAAGGTGAAGTACATCGAAGGGGAGAGTGGCAGTCCCTTCTGGAAGCTGGCGAGACCCTCTGCGCCTGGGGCATTCAGCGACAGGGAGACAAGTTGGTCGCCATCAGGATAGGGGAGCGGTTTCAGAAGTACGCAGCTGACGACACTGAAGACCGCGGTGTTGGCGCCGATGCCGATTGCCAGCGTAAGGAGCACGGTGACGGCGAAGCCCGGCGACTTTCTCAATCGGCGAAAGGCGAACTTCACGTCGGCAAGAACGGACTCAAGCCTGGGCCATTGCCAGACCTCGCGGCTCCGTTCCTCGAGAAGCGTGGGATTCCCAAAAGCGCGAAGGGCGGCTTGACGAGCTTCGCCCCGAGGAAGATTCTCAAGCCGCATGAGCTGCTCCGTCTTCTCTTCGAGGTGTGCGCGCACCTCTTCGCCTAATTCGCCGTAAAGATGCCGTCGACGGAAGATTCGTCCTAACCAGCTCATCGTAGAGAGCCTCCTAAGAATTCGCTTCACGCCGCTTGGGTCCCAGAACCATCTGAATGCCTTCCAGCATGCGGTCGAAGCTGGATATCTCGCGCTCCAGGTGGCTTATACCCGTTCTGGTTATCTCGTAGATGCGCACCCGACGGTTGGTCGAAGGCGAAACGGTCCACTGGGCTCTGACCTGTTTGGCTTTCAGCAAGCGCTGCAGGGCCGGGTACAACGAGCCCTCTTCCACCTGGAGCAGGTTGTTGGAGCGCTGCTGGATGTGCTGGACCAACGCATATCCATGCGCAGGCTGGCGGCGGAGCGATTCGAGGATCATCATTTCCAGGGCACCGGGAAAGAGATCGCGGGATGTGTTTTCCAGGTTTTCCATAAGGCATTGAATGAACATGCCTAGAGTAAACAGGTAAAGGGGGAGAGTCAAGCAGCGATTGCATGCGGCTCTCTCCACGGAGAGCCTCAATTTTGGCCCGGAGCAAAGGTCCAGGGAATGAGTGGGTGGCCCAGGTCTCGCTTTTGAGACCTGGGTTTCTCCTCACAAATGGTCATGGCCGGATCACCCAGTCAAATCAGCGAGGCAGAAAAATGATGCAGGCCGGACTACCCACGGGCGTGTATTGCCCGGTGAACGTCAGCTGCCCTGTCTTGCGATCCACTCGAAACGACGCGATGCTGTCACTGCGTTGATTGCACGAATACAAGAATGTTCCGGCAGGATCGAATTGTATGTGCCGTGGGTAATCTCCCCTGGTTGAGGTTTCACCGCTATACGTGAGTCGACCTTCACGGCCAACAGAGAAGATCGCGATCGTATCGTGGAGTCGATTGGCTGCGTAAAGAAACCGCCCATCGGAGGAGAGCAGAATCTCTGAGGTGAAGCTTGTTCCCTTGAAGCCCGGCGGCAGGGTGGAGATTGTCTGCTCCGCATGAAGCGATCCAGTGGCTGGATCGAAATGGAAAAATACAACCGTAGATGCTTCTTCCTGTAACGAATAGAGCCAACGCCCATTTTCGTGGAATGTAAAGTGACGCGGCCCATCACCCGGAGGCAGTGCGACGAAAGGTGCATCGGCAACCGGGGAGAGTTTGCCAGAGGCCAAATCCAGATGCGAAACGTAAATGCGGTCCTGGCCCAGATCTGTTTGCAATACGAAGCGATTTCCCGGGTCGACATGGATCATGTGTGCATGCGGTTTGTCATGACCGCTGAAAGCAAAGCTGCCTGCGGGAGCGTTGACGGAATGGTGGGTCCAACCGAGCCTGTATCCCGATGAACATACGTGGCTGGGCCGAGCGCTCCTGTCGGGAGGATGGGCAATACCGCGACGTTTCCGCCCGCGTAGTTGGCGACAAAAACATATTTCCCGGAAAGGTCGACACTCAGGTGGGCCGGTCCTGCTCCTTCAGAGCTGACTACGTTGAGTAGTTTCAGACTTCCACTTTGCCGGTCCACAGCATAGGCGCTGACTGAGCCTGTAGTTACCGCCGAAGTTTGCGACTTCGTTGCCGGCATAAAGGAATCGCCCCGAGGGGTCAAACGAAAGCCACGAGGCATTGGGCGCCGCTGCTGCCAAGTCGACCAGGGTCAGTTCCCCGGTCGCAGGATTCATGTCAAAGAGGTAGATACCCTTTCCGTTGCCGCCTCCGTCCACCGGGCTGTTATAGGTTCCCACATACGCCAGGACCTTTTGCTCCATGGCGCGCAGAGGGCTGGGCATAGAAGAAAGCACGGTGAAGGCAATGGAGGTTTTCAATAAGTCGCGGCGATTTGTTTGCATCCGGGTCCTCACTTGGTGGTTTCGATCCACTCCTGCTCACCACGATGGATCAGAGCAGCGCGATCCTCGGGCAATATCCAACGTTGCTGCACCAGATCATCCACTGCGGCCGTGTATCGCGCAAGATAGTCTTCGCGGTTTGGATATCGCTCAGCGATGGACTTGCGCGGATCACCGGTCTTTTGCCGCTCGCCAGCAGTCCTGGGAAATGGAAGATAGGACGCCTCAAAAGGAACCCGCTGATCGGGCGCACCAATGGACGGATCACGGAGGTTCCAGGCAGCGTAGGTGGCGAGCGGCACGGCAATCTCCGGCAGATGCACGCCATCGCGCTCGTTGCCGTCGGCATCGACCTGGGGCACAAGCACGGGATATGCTTGTCCCACCTTTGGCGGCTGGATGCTCAGAATTCCCTGCTCCCAGTTCAGGCCCAAAATCGAGAGGATACGCTTGCGTCGCTTCATGTGGCAGATTTACTCCTGGAATGTGGGGGAACGCATAGGCACGCAAAGGGACCAGGTTGCGATCAGCGATCCTGGGATAGCTGTTTGGCGGCGGAAGGGTGTCATTGCGCAGCCAGGCATCCATATTGGCGATCATGGCGCGCCAGAAATACTTGATCGGTAGCGGCGATTCCGGCTGTTGCCCGTGCAGGTCGCCCCATCCCTTCTCCGGCGGAAAGGGTCCGGAAAAATGCTGCAGTCCAGTGAAATGATAAATTCGTACGCTGTCTGAGATGGGCACGTCGTGTTTGGCATCCGGGCTCACATGAATCAGCGCGGCAACCCGGCCCCAGTATTCGTAGGACGTGTTGGAGAAAAGGATTTTGGGCACAACCTTGTCCGCTCGTCAGCATGCTTCGAGGAGAGCCGCGTCGGTGAAAGGAGGTATATCTGTGGGGAAGAACACCGAAGAGGTAGGCTGTGCATCGCGCGAGGGCTGGGCGAACCGGTAGTTGAAACTGCCACGGCCGGCCCCGGCTACGTGGGCGAGCACACCATCCAGGGCGATTCTTCCGTCCTCATCCGCATTAAAGCCCTGGTAGAGAAAGTCGCGCAGGAAGCGCCCGTTCTGCGAAATGCCCTCACCATAAACACGCTTTGCCGGCGTGATGGAGTTGGGATCGTGCTTGGCATAGGAAGCGAAGTCACGGATGGCCGCGAAGCCACCTCCGGCCACTATCGGGTTAGCGACCACATACACGTATTCATAAATCTTCCCTGGCTGGAAGCCGCCGTCCAGGTGAATAAACCGGTCTGCAGGGACGAGCTCGCCATCGACGGTATGCGCGAATTGCCACTGCGCGCGGGGAATGATACTCCGCGGAGCATCGCGCGAATCGCGGATCGTGAGCACATTGCGCGGATCATCCGGCGCGGCAACGGGATATTCGATCCCGCCTAGATGGCCACCAGTGAGGTGGCCCAGGGGAATCTCCGGCATCGCTTTTGAAAGCATGAGGTCGCCGCGTAAGAGGCCGGTGATGGTCTTCCCGTTCTCCTTTGCCACTGGGGCAAAAAATCGCAAAGCGCCTTCGCCCTGCGCATCCCATTGCCAGCCGACACTCACGATGGTGTACCCGTTGCGGAGTAGCCACGCATCCCCCGCATCGTGGGCGAGATCTTCGTCTCCGCCGTCGACCAGGGCGAGAATGCGCGCGTAGCCCCGGTTGGGGACTTCCAGAAGCATGGAGCCATTGCCCTGGTCGACATTCTTCGGACGCACAGCGACGAAATCGGAGGAGAACTCGACTTCGCCGTTTTTCAGGTTCACTGCGTTGTCCAGGTCGACTATGCGTTGGTTGTGCGGATTGGACACTGGCAGCGAGAAGTAGACGCGTCCGGTGATGCGTTCGTAGGCTCCTGCCGTGCCGAATTCTTTTCCGTTGAGAACAGTCGTGCGGGTGGCTACATCGATATGAAGAACCTTCGCGTTGAGCGGGAACACTGCCAGGGCCAGGAGAAAGAAGCTTGTACTTGCCCGCAGACGCATGCGGCCAAGCATAGCATGTGCGTATACTGCGACCATGAAAGGGATTCCGCATACCCTGGCCATCGCGGCACTCTTCGCTGCTTGCTCCGCTTCCCTGCTGGGCTACCAAAACTTTACGGAAGTGAAGCCATCTCCGCAGCAGGTCGCGTGGCAGGATCTGCAGTTCGGAGTGATTGTTCATTTCTCTACGAACACTTTTCTGGATCGCGAATGGGGCGACGGAACGGCCAGTCCCGCAGTGTTCAATCCCACAAACTTCGAGCCGGATCAATGGATGCAGGCAATCAAAGCCAGCGGAGCAAAGTACGTCGTACTGGTAGCCAAACATCATGACGGGTTTTGCCTTTGGCCCACCGAACAGACGGATTACAGCGTGAAAGCAAGTCCCTGGCGAGATGGCAAAGGCGATGTGGTGGGAGATGTGGCGCGCTCGGCGCGTAAGTTCGGTCTGAAGTTCGGCGTCTATCTTTCGCCGTGGGATCGGCACGACCCCCGATATGCCAATCCTGAGGCTTACGACAAGTATTACCTCTCAGAACTGGAAGAACTGGCCCAACGTTATGGCGACCTGGTTGAATTCTGGCTCGACGGAGCCGGCAGTGCTGGACATGTTTACAATTTTCCCAGAATCATCGAGACTCTGCGAACCTATCAACCGAACACCATCGTCTTCGCCGACACTGGCCTTTTTGAGTACGGTGACGCGCGCTGGGTGGGCACAGAATCCGGACGCGTCGATTATGAGAACTGGAATGTGATCGACCGTCATGGCTATCTGCGCTGGCGCCCCATCGAGGCAGACACTCCGTTGCGCAAACTGCATTGGTTCTGGCATCCGCATGACGAGGCGTCGTTGAAAAGCCTGGAGGATCTGACCACCATTTACGAAGAGACGGTCGGACGGGGTGCTCAATTGATGCTTGGGCTGGCGCCAGACACGCGAGGACTTCTTCCAGATTCCGACGTAGCGCGCCTCAAGGAATTTGGCGCAGCCATTGAGCACTTGCAGGCCGGCAACCTCGCTCTGCAACATCTTCCGTCGACGCCGGAAGTGACCGCTGCGGTGGACGGAAATGTTGATACCTTCTGGTCAGCGCCGCTGGGTTCTCACCATTCCACTCTCGAGGTCGACTTCGCCAAACCAATTACCATTGACCGGGTTACCTCGATGGAATGGCTCAACGATGGCCAACACATCGAAAAATATGCGATCGAGGTATGGATAAATAACGGCTGGAAAAGCGTAGCGACCGGCCAGGCAATCGGGCACCAGAAGATCGACCGCTTTGCTCCCGTAAGCACGAACCGGATACGGCTTAACATTCTCTCCAGTTCGCAAGAAGCACATATTCGAGAGTTTCAGATCTATCACGATGCCCCAGCCAACAAGTAGTGATCGGCAAAGATTTTGGCAATGGTGTAGACGAATACCAACGTAGTATCTACCGAGCGTCGTTCCAATGCACCATCGGCAGGCCCGGCGCGGGCGCACGGAAGTAGGGAATCTTTTACCCTTTAGCGAGCCGATATAGATGGTCTGCAGATCGGGCCCGCCAAAGGTGACACTCGCCATCCACGGAGCGATGCCCTGCCCAGTGGCGAACAGCACTTGCTCATTTACCTGGTTCGCGAAAAAAGCCCGCTCCAGATCCTCGACCTTCTGCGCATCGCCCTCGTCGAGCAGCAGGCGAAAATCCCCTTGGGGCGTCAGCACAAAGAGCTTATCGGAGTACACCATCGTGCCCCACAAGATTTCCCAGGCTATCGAAGGCGATGCCGTCGGGCCACGCGCCCTTTCCCAGGCTCGATGGTCCAAAGACCTCGCGGTTGCTCAGGCTGCCGTCTTTACCAACCCGCAATCTGCTGACACACCCGCCGGTGGTTTCCACCACATACATAAATTCTTCCCGCGCATCCATGCGGATTTCATTGGTGAAGTGAAAGCCGTCGGCGACGATGCGGAATTTTCCATCGATGTACCTGGCGATGTAGCCGTCCGGTAGATCTCTGCGCAGGGCATGCATCCAGTTCTTAATGCGGGTGGAGACGGTGATCCAGATGCGATCCTGCGAGTCGCGCAAAACAAAGTTGACTTTACCGATGGGCTCGCCATCGATGGTGTCGGCAAGAACCCTGGTTGCGCCATCGCGGGTCATCACCTCGAGGCAATCCGTGCCGAAGTTCGAAATCAAAATATCGCCATTGCGCGCAAAGGCCAGACCGTTGGGTAGCGTGCCCTCCAAATACCGGCTGGCTTCGCTGGTCACGCCCTGAAAATGACCGGACCGCTGCTGGGTAATGATCTGTTGTTTTCCATCAGGGGTGATCCTGACCACTCCGCCGCGCGCGTCCGCAGACCAGAGGGTGCCGTCCGGTTCGGCCAGGATACATTCCGGGCGCTGCAGATCGCTGCCAATGTACTGGATCGCAGACTTCTCAACCCCAAAATCCAGGACCGGATTCTCTGTCAAAGTTTGTCTCGAAATTATGCGAATTCAGCGACTGGCTTTTCCGACTCCCCATCGGAACTTTGGTCCGCATTGCTCAGCAGCTGCCCAATCGCTTCCGCGACCTTGCATACTTGCCCGGCGGCGACGCGATAGCGCTCCTTGGAGAAACGCGACATGGGCGCCGAAACCCCAATCGACCCCACAATCACATCATTATCGACGCGAATTGGAGCCGCGACACAACGCAGGTCTTCCGCAAATTCCGCCTCGTCGGTGGCAAAGCCTCTCTTCTTGATCAGGGCGCAATCTTTGCTCAGCTCCTGGATCGAGGTCATCGTGTTCTTGGTATATCTGCGCAGTTGACCGGATCCGATAAGGGCCCGCAACTCCCGTTCATCCGCGTCCGCCAACAAAGCCTTGCCATGCGCGGTGCAGTAGAGCGGCACCAGCTCGCCCACCTGCCCGGCCACCGCGATTACGTTGCTGGCCGCCGCGTGGTCGATAAAAAGAGCATATTTCCCCTCGCGGATGGCAAGATGCGCGGTCTCGTTGATTTGCGTCGCCAGCAGCTTCAGTTGCTTATTGGCGATCCGGATCAACATGTTGCCCCAGTCGTAGCGGTGGGAGAGACGCCACATGGAAGAGCCGAGGATGTAATCCTTCCTGCCCGCCGGACAGGCAAGAAACCCACGTCGCCTGAGCGTATTCGCCAGCCGGAAGGCGCTGCTGCGATCAATCCCCAACAACTCGGTAAGTTCCCCGAGAGAGACAGGTTGCTTGGAAAGAGCGACCGCTTGCAGAATCGTAAGGCCGCGATCAAGGCTTTGGATGAATGGGATCTGGCGAACTTTGTCCTCGGGCATAAAGAAGGTCCGGTACTAAACTCGACAACGCTACTCCCAGCGTCTCCAGGTAAACTTTGCTGGTTTTAACCAAATCCACGGGGGCAGTGGGTGATGGGTTTTTGCGGTCGCTGTCGAGTTCACCCATAACCATACCATGAATTTTTCGCCCTGCCATAATGTCCAAAATTGCGGGAATGTTGACCTTCCCCTGCCCCAGAGGACAGTAGCCGAGAAGATGAGGATCCACGACGTTGTAGTCCTTCAGGTGCATATGTTGGACCAGGGGCAGATAGTCTTTTACCACCTGAACCGCATCGGAGCCACCCTTGGTGAGTTGCCCGATGTCGGGCCCGAACTTGACGCAACTGGTATCCACTGCGTCGAGTACCGCGTACGTCTCATCGCGCGATTGACGCAAGTGCCGGTGTGCTGGTGTAGCACCGCCGTCAAGCCCTGTCGGTGACTGCCTTGGCGGCTTCGTTCAAGGTGGTCACGATATTCGCTTTGTTGGCCGAAAAATCATACCGTCGCGCTTACATGGTTGGGCCCGAGAACAAAAATGCGCCCATTGCACTGCTTGATAAGCTTTGCCCAGGCAAGGGCCTTGTCCATCTCATCTTTTCGCCTGGTCGAGTCGGTCAGGTTCAAGGTGCAGTAACCAGAGATGAGTGGTAAGTGATGCTGCTCCAGGATTGGCTCCAAGCCGCCTTGCGACTCCCATTTGGTAAGAACATCCCCAAATGTTTCGAAGCCGTACAAACCGAGATTTGCGGTGTCAGTAATTGCCTGGACAGGGTCGTTCAGCCAGGTGATACCAGTATGGCCAACTTCAATATCCCGTTTCATAATGGCGAAGGCCCCCAAGACCGCGTTTGCCGCACCAGGGCACCCAACTCACAAGCCACGGCGATTTATCGTCTTTTTCAAGGCCACTCCAATTTGCCTAACCCGCATCAGACTACTTTTGCATGACACAATTGTCCAGCGATAATGCATAATACGCACAAGCCGCTGACTGCTCATTCCGGAAACTCCACGTCGTCGAAGAATTTGTAGTTGTCGAGATTGGTTGCCGGAGCGAAAAAGCAAACAACCTTCATCTCCTCCGTCCCGGTATTGCGCAACATGTGTACTTTGCCTTGCGGAAACAGGACCGCGCTTCCTTGCTTCACCGGTTCCACCACACCCTCGATCATCACTTTGCCCGATCCGTGCACGATGTAGATAATCTCCTCGCCGTTGGGGTGGGAATGCGCGGGCCTTACCGTCTCTCCCGGCGCCACCAGGATCATGCACATGGAACAGTGATGTGCATTCACATTTTCTTGGGTCATCACCAGCGAAGTCGCCGGCCGGGAAGATCGAGCGCCTGGATCGAATTTTCATCCACAATCGGTAGCGTCATGTTTCTCCTTCACATGCTGTACGATAGTGCGAGCGATCGCGTCCGGCGTCAAATGAAAAGCGGCGATCAGCTCTTCATAGGTTCCGGAATGAATAAACTGCGGCTGGCCATTGCTCTTGAGGGTGTTGATGGTGACGATCCTGTCCCATCCGTCCGGCTTCACTCTCCCCCGATTGCGGTAAAGAACCTTCAGGAAGTTCTGCCAGATGTATCCATTGTTTTGTTCCGCAAGAAGCAATAGCTGGCCTGAGTGGTACAGCTCCAACAACAGTTGCTCGTCGATGGATGGCATATCCACGACGCCAACCGGAATACCCGCAGCCTCGCACTTTGCGGCGGCAGCCAGCGCCTCATGTACCCCGCGGCCGCTGCTGATGATGGTCGCGCGGTCTGACGGTCCGCTGCGCAAACGATGGCCGGTGCCAAAGGCGAACACATAGTCGGCGCCGTAGAGCACCGCGGAACCGGTGCGCATGACGCGAAGATACACCAGGCCGCGATTCCCTTCCATAACCCATTTCATGATGGAGAGCATCTGCTGCGGGCAGGAGACGTCGATGATCTTCAACTGGGCGACAGCATCAAACGTTGTGCTGTCGTCGTTGCCCATATGCGTGGCGCCATTGGTGCGGGTCTCGAAGTTTGCGGCCGTTGCCAGGAAGGTCAGATCGAGACCATGGCCTTCGCTCAGCCAACCGTCGGGTGCATCGATGGCTTCCTGTCGTTCCTGGGCGCCGACGGCGATGCGGCGCAATACCTTCCAGTCGAAGAACGGACAAAAGGTGCTGACCCAGGTGTTAGCGCCCAAAGCCGCGAACGCCTCGCCGATCAGCATCATGTTTGCTTCCGCGACCCCCACATTCAACACCCGCTTCTGATCGACCGCGGCGATACCTGCTTCGAGGCCGCTGGTGGACCCAAGATCTGCATCAATCGAAACCACGCCTTGTCTTTCGCGAACACTTTCATCGCGCCGGTCACGATGTCGGAGGCTGCATATTCTTTCTTGGGATCGAGCTTCGGCAATAAATTGGCGTCGAACGCGATGCGCTTGTTTCGCGGAGGAACCCGTGTCGTGAGTATCGGCCCAACCACCGTCGTGACGGTTCCGCCGGCAACCTCGAGATGCATGGTTGAGCCGCTTCGAGCAGCACTTCTCTGATTGTTTCGCCTTCCGCGCTTCCAGCCAACCGATCGCAGTAAACAAAAAACTCATCGATCCGAGCCTGGCGCTGCTCCGACTGCAGGGCGTACTCCTGGGCAATCAAGCTCTCCGGCATCGTAACCTTGTGCTTGTTCAGGAAATCCGAAAATGAGCCAAAGCCCTTGCTGCTGTTGCAGATAATTGCGGTGGGCATGCCATTGCGCGGACCGAAGCGGAACTTCTCGAGCGCTGCAACCACGCCATCGTATTGCGTGGCATCGACGTTATGTGCCTGCCAGCCGAAGGAGCGAAAAACTGTCTCCAGCTCAGGCATGGGAAAAATCAAGCGGGTGTGGAGATCGAGTTGTCCGTTGTTGCGATCCACCAGCACGCACAGGTTGTCCAGATGGTGTTGCCCGGCATACATCACCGCTTCCCAGATAGGACCTTCCTGCAGTTCGCCGTCCCCCGTCATGCAATAGGAGTCGAATCGCGGGTTAGTTCGCCCGGCGATGGCAAAGCCCTGGGCCACACCAAATCCCTGCCCCATGGGTCCAGTAGCGATATGCACCCCGGGTAGAATCGGACCAGGATGACCGTTCAGGATGCTCGCGAACGCGCGCGAGTTTTTGAGCGTTTTCCGCTCGAAGTAGCCGAGCTCGGCATAGATCGAGGCTAGTGCAGCTACCGCGTGGCCCTTGCTCAGGGTGAAGATATCTTGACCACGTCGGGTAGGGTCCTCGATGTCCAGATGCATAAAGCCGCCATAGAAGAGCGCGACCATAGGGATGATGGATGAGAAGGCGCCTCCCGCATGCAGGCCCTTGTCGACAGCATCGCGGCTTTGCTCCAGGGTGAGCAGCCGGATATCGGAATCCTTGATAGCGAGCAGCTTCAGGATGCCCTGGCGCATCGCATAGTCTTCATGGGAAAAGAATTCCCGGTTCAATCGTTCATGCCGGGTAGTGGTGTATGCAGGATTCTTCATCGTTCCAGCCTATTTCCCTACCCAGCCGCCATCCACGTACAACGACTGACCGGTTACGTACCTGGCCTCGTCTGAGGCAAAAAACGCAGCCACGGTGCCAATCTCGCACGGCTGGCCGGTGCGGCCCAATGAAATCTGCCCCACTACACCAGCCAGCACGCTGGGGTCAGGATGATTCAGGACCCACTCGATCATGGGCGTCTCGATCAGTCCTGGATGAATGCAATTGACTCTGATTCCAAACCCACCCATCTCCGCGGCAACGTTGCGGGTGAGCGCTTCAATAGCCAGCTTCGCCGGCGCGTAGTGAGTGCGGCCGGGCAAGACTCGACCTGCCTGGATGGAGCCAATGTTGATAATGGAACCGCCCCGGCCGGCAGCCACTGCCTGGCGGCAGAAAACCTGGGAGCAGATCCATTCTCCCCGCAGATTGACGTTCACAACATCGCTCCACTCCTGATCGGTCATCTCCAGAAAAGGAATGATGGTTTCGATGCCGGCGTTGTTCACTAAGACGTCGATCGGCCCAAGCCTCTTGCTCTACCCGGGCAAACATGGTCTCCACTTGAGCGCGCTCTCTGACGTCCGCCTCGATTACCAGTGCACGCCGGCCTTTGCTCCGCGCCCACTCCGCAACCGCGCAAGCCTTTTCACAGGATCCCATGTGATTGATGGCAACGTCAGCACCTTCCTCCGCGAAGACTTCAGCGATGCCTTTGCCGATTCCCTGGCTGGCTCCGGTAATGAGCGCTACTTTGTTGCGGAGCTTCATGTTCACCCCTGTTAGTGAATCGTCCAGCCACCATCGACCATCAGCACGTGTCCGACGACCATGTCGGAAAGCGGGCTCGAGAGAAACAGTACGGCGCCCACCAGGTCCTCAGGCTGATTCCATCGGCCGCGTGGAATCATTTCCTTGGTGGCCCATTCTTTGTACCCGGGCCGTTCCAGAATATTCTTTCGTGACTCAGTTTCAGTAATGCAAGGCGCGATAACGTTTACCAGCACGCCGTCTTTAGCCCACTCCAGAGAAAGGGCGCGCGATAGGTGGTGCACGCCCGCCTTGGCTGCGGCATAGACAGACCGCCCTTTGAAGGCGATCTCTCCGAAGTTGGATCCGATGTTGATGATTCTGCCCCGCCTTGTGGAATCATCACCCGGGCGACAGCCTGGGAGGCAAAAAACACGCTCTTCAGCGAGGCTGCCATGGTTCGGTCGTACTCCTCTTCACTCACATCCAGAGCAGGCGTAGTTCCGGTCCAGCCGGCGTTGTTCACCAGGATGTCGACGCGTCCGAACGTCGCATGCGCCTGATCCACCATTGCTCGTACCTGCTGCACCTGGGCAACGTCGGTCTGCACGATCAGAGCCTTGCGTCCCAGCGCCTCGATTTCGGCTTGGACGGTCTTGATCGCGTCCTGCTGCTTATCGGGGTATTTCGCCAGCACCAGGTGGGCGCCGGCTTGCGCCAATCCAAGCGCGATCGCACGGCCAATCCCCTGCGAGGCGCCGGTAACGATCGCGATCTTGTCCTGCAGTCCGAAGCTTGAGTAATCGACGCGTCTGGAATTTATAGTGCCCATGGATGTGGCCCTTCCTCGACTCCAGCTTTTCTATCGCAACCGTCAAGATGAGCTGCACGATGAAAGCGGCAGCCAGGTGAAACCGGGAGGACCAAAGTAATTTGTATAGTATGCGATCTTAGTTGCGTAATATCCAAGGTAGCCTACCAATCAAGTATGGGTTAGTCAAGCGAAAGGATGCTCGTAACAGGGAGTGGCTTGTTATCATGGCTGCCCCTGGGCGTGCTTTTGGCGTGCCTCCCCGGAGTGCGGCTTGCCCCAATAAATAAAGGTACCGAACCGGGTCGCGGTCACGACGTCCACTGCCCCATCCTGGTTTAAATCGACTGCAAGTACATCGGAACCCGACCCGCTATGGTTGTCGATCAGGTGCGGAGCCAGCGCGGCCCCCCGGGTGCTTTTGGATCGCGTACCGTTTTGTACCAATAGAGCACTGGCGAATCGCGGGGATCTGGATCGAGGTTGGTGTCCAGGTGAGAAAAATATCTCTTGCCGACGATGAAATCCGGAATGCCATCTCCATCGACGTCGGCGAAGGTCGACCCATGCAACTCGGAGAAGGTGACTCCGCCGGCGTTTTTGGTGGAGAAATCATCCATCACCATGTGCTCGACAAAGGAAATCTTTCCCTGTGCATCTCGCTTCTGCTCGAACCATGCCAAACCCCAGCCATGGGCGTTGAGCGAGGTGACCACATCATTCAGGCCGTCACCGTTCACGTCATACACGGCCATAACGCTGCCCCCCATCATGCCGCGGCCGTAGCGGGCAAACGCCTCAGGATGATAGGTCCAGGTTTCCTGTTTGCTACCCGCCGGAGGTTGCTCCCACCATCCGTATGGATCAACGATATCCATTCGTCCATCGCCGTTAATGTCGCAAGCCCGATGCCGTGCCCGGCTCCGTAGCCTTTTTCAGACACGTTGTGAATGATCCAGGGTCCAGTGGGATTCGCAGGGTCGGGCTTGGCATAGCGAACGTATCCTTCCCCGGAGTACACGAGCTCGGGTTTGCCATCCCCATCGATATCCCGTAAGACGGCGATCTCGCTTTGAACGCTATTGACCACAGTGTATTTGTCCCAGCGCCTTCCCTCACCTTTCGGATTGACGTACAGTTGCACACCCGGCCCACCTCCGAACATGACCGTAATTACGTCGGGCCAGCCGTCTCCGGTAAAGTCGGCGGCAAATTCCATCGTGGAATTGGTGGCAAACTCGGTGGTTGGATTTGAATTTTGGGCGAGATAGATCTCTCTCGACTTCAGATAGTCGGGTCCGTAATAAATGTATGGTCCTGAGACTACATCCAGGACGCCGTCATGGTTGAAATCGGCTGCAGCGGAGCCCCAGGAATAATAGAAGTCGCTTAGTCTCTGCTTGCGAAAGTCCTTGGATGTTTCTTCTGGTTGGCGAACCTTCAGGCCCATGTCAGCCAGGGCCACGGACTTAAACGCACCTCACCAGTTCCTCCGGCGTAGAGTGCAACCGGCCCATAACCCTCCTCACTTACCGCTCCGATCTCATGACCGTTGTTGAGGGATGGTTATGCAGATGATGTTGCATACAGGAAGACCTCGACCTCATTCCATTCATTGGGGCGCAAGACCGTGTCGTCCGGCTGAAAGGGCAGTGTCACCGTGGGCCTGCCCCCGCGAAATCCCCCGCCCTGCCCCTGCTCGTTGGGTGAGGGCGGAGGAGCGACGCGTACCAGCCCACCGCCACGCCGAAGCTTGTTGCGCTCTGGAATTCGCCCCTGGGCACCCGTGGTTATGTCATATGCCGGAAGATCAGGATCACTTAGCTCTACATAGGTCCCCTTCAACCCCCCGTCGGCGTTTTTTGCGGCACGGAACAGGACACCCGTGACACAAGCGGCAGTGCAGCGGTATTCAGCGTACAGCGCGCTGTCCTGGTAAGAATGGTCGAGCACCAGCCAGAGCCCGGTTCCTCCCTGCTTAGGAGTTCCAACTATTTCGCCCTTCTCGGTGCGCCAATCCGCCTGTCCAAATGTGTGCCAACCCATCAGACTCTGACCCGTCCATCCTGGAATCAGGATGAAAGGAAGGACCAGACGCGAAAATCGGCGCCGCCCCGATCAAGGCGAACGCCACTACTAATAGCCCATGTTTCTTTTGCATGATTCTCTCCCCGCTAAGGCAGTGAATAGACGAGCAGACGACCGGAAACGGCATCCCCGTGAGCGCCCCCCGAGGCGAATACGGCGACGTATTGCTTGCCGTTCTTGCTCTTCCATGTGACGGGTATCGAGTTCACATCTACACCTAGATTGGTCACCCACAATTCCTTTCCGGTTCGGGAATCGAACACGCGAAACTTGCCGTCGACAGTCGCGCCAATGAACACAAGGCCGCCGGCAGTTGCGATCGATCCGCCGTTCGTGGTGGGCGTTCCTGTTTTGGGTACACCGAGCTTGTCCAGCTCCTCGAATGACCCGAGCGGTACACGCCAGGCGATTTCTCCTGAATTCACATTCACTGCCACCAGTTCCCCCCATGGCGGCTTTTGACACGGCCACTGTTTGGTGCCGATCCAGAAGTCGTCGCCCATTTTCGCTGGTGCATTGTCCGGGCCCACGCGCCGATAGCCTTTGCCATCGGGGCGCAAAACCAATTTGTTGAAATTCGCCAGGCTCTTCGTGTCGACGAACACATATCCCAGCTTAGGATCGAAGGATCCGCCACCCCAGTTGGTTCCCCCAGTCCAACCGGGAAATATGACGCGAAGCTTCGGACCATATTGTGCGAACGGGCCTCCCGTCAAGGCGCCGCCTTCCATGGCCAAAAGATCGCGGCAATATTTCTCGTGCTCGGGGGTTACGGTTGCGATTTCATCCGGGCTAAAGGTGTTACGTGCCAGGGGTGGCGGTTTTACCGGAATTGGTTGGGTTGGCCAGTTCTCATCGCCGGGAGCCGCATTGTCATTCGCGACCGGTACCTCATTCACCGGGAAGATCGGCTTGCCGGTCATCCGATCGAAGATAAAAAGCAAGCCCTGCTTGGTGATCTGCGCTACGGCTGGGATCTCCTTGCCATTCTGTTTCGTCGTGATCAAGATCGGCGCTGAGGCGAGATCGTAATCCCAATTGTCGTGGTGCGTGGTTTGAAAATACCATTTCAATTTTCCCGTGCCAGCATCCAAGGCCACAAGAGTCGATCCGTAAAGGTTCGAGCCTTTGCGGTCGCCGCCATAAAAGTCTGTATTGGGCGTTCCAATGGGAACGAATGCCATGCCTCGTTTTACGTCGACGGTAATGAAGCTCCACGAATTGACGCCGGCGCGGCTCTCCCACTGCCCGTCCTGCCACACCTCGTGATTGGGTTCGCCCGGCCGCGGTAAGGTGTGAAATGCCCACACCAGTTTGCCGCTGCGCATATCCCACGCCCGGATATCACCGGTTGCTCCAAAGGTCGGTTCTTCTCCCGGGCTCGAACCTGTGATCACCAGGTTCTTGTAAAAATTTGGCGGAGAAGTGATGGCATATCGCGCCTTGGGGAACTTTTCGGTGACGCCAATTTTGAGATTGACCAAACCCTCTGCTCCGAAGTTCGGATTGAGCTTGCCCGTCTTTGCGTCCAGCGAAATCAGCCAGCCATCGAGAGTTCCAAAGACAATCGCAGGCGGATATCCCTTGGTTCCCGGCCAATACGAGACACCGCGAAAAGCCGGCGTATGCTTACTCTCGTATTCCCAGATTTTATGGCCGGTCTCCGCATCCAGAGCCACCACCCGGCTGTAACCGGTAGACATGTAGAGAACATCGCCGACCACCAGAGGAATTGATTCGGCCAAACGTGCTGGCGGACGCCGAGCCGGAGCCGCAGCCCGCTCAGAACCTGCCGGCGATTGCGCTTCAGAAGAAGCTTCAGGAGCAGGACTCGCGTGAGGGGTAATGGGCGCTGTCGCCGGTTCCTCATTCTCTACTGTCGTGTCGAATTGCCACGACACTCGAAGCTGGTCAACATTGCTGGTGTTAATTTGCTTCAGCGGAGAATAGCGCATGCCGCCCGGATCGTGGCCAAAGATTGGCCAGTCCGTTTGAGCATGCGCTTTACTCAGAATAAACAGGTAGCACAACCCGAGAACGCCGAGCCGGTAATTACGTTTCATCTATTGTCCTAGGGCCGATCAAAGTTCCTGCAAATTTAAACACGGTCGCATCTCTCTTCGTGAAAGGCCCCTCCTGGGCTCAAAAGACAACCCTTGCATGCATGGTGATCTGTCGCGGATCAAAAGTGCCCACGCCCATGGTGCCATAGGTGCTGCTTGTACCCAGCCCGGGAATCAATCCGGTGCCAGGGCTGTTCACAAGGTTAGGATTGCCGAGACTGCCGACGAAGCCAGTGTTGTTAGCGCCGTTATACTCGGTATGGTTCAGCAGATTCGAGGCCTCTCCCGCAACCTCCAGCTTGAATCGCTCGGTGAGAGGAAATGTTCTCCTCAGCGTGAAGTCCACGTTGAAACGGTCCGGCCCGCGAAGGTATCCGTTGGTCTGTCCAGCGTCTCCATTCCAGTATTGATTGGGGACAATACTTCCATTCGGAGTCGTGACCGTCTCGCCGGTGAACGCGCAGGCGTTGTATTTGAGGAAAGTGTACTTTTGCGGCGTGACAGTCTTTCCGCACGGCAAGGTCACCGTCGTGCTTCCGTTATACCAGTGCTGCAAGCCTTGTGGCACTTGCATCGGCTGGCCCGCAACTCTGTCTATGCGGGAAGTGATGGATCCGTCGTTTTGCATGGAAATAGTAAACGGTAAACCACTCTGGACAACGATCGCTCAGACCGTGGTCCAGTCGCCCAGCAAAGCCCGTCCTATCTTATTACTCAGGGCAAAGACTCCATTTGCGCCAAACGGGGAAGCGTAGGTCACTGTCGCGACCACCCGGTGCGGCATGTCGGCTAGCCCATAGTTTCTGTTCAAGCTGTTATTGATCAAGTCTGGAGTGCCGGTAGTCCCTCCATAGTTGACACCCTGTCCATCCTCGATGCCGGTAGTGGTAAAGTCGAGTTCCTTACCCCAGGTGTAGTTGACGTCCAGAAAAAGTCCGGAGGAAAAGGCGTGCCTCAGACGCGTTTGAAAAGAGTTATAACTGGCATATCCGGTTGATCCGTTCAGACCGCCACCGTAGAGAAGAGGGTATGGAAGCGCGGTAATGAATTGCTGTATCGTGCTGCCCGCCAGGCTCCCCCTAAACGGCAGAAGCGCGCCCGTAGCTGGTTGGTAAGGGTTGGGAACCAGAACATTTGCCGGATTGGTCGCGCCATTGCTGTTAATATATTCAGTCCTCCACGCTCCAAGTGTGCTCGCGGGCACATTCTGCAGATCTTCAAAAGGAAGGTTTCGCGTGGTCAAATAATTTAGAGAAGGCGCCGCTCAAGCCCAAAGCGGGTGGGCACTGGCCCTTGAGGCCAAGGGACTGTTCCAGGAATACATTTCCCTGTTTGGCGATTTGATTCTTGAGGTGGCGGTCAAAGTATGCCTCGCCCACTCCATACGTCTGCGGCGCCGCCGGATTGTTGCCGGTTGCGGCCACCAGAGGCGCTGCATCGTTAAGACCCGAGGTAGGGACACCGTTCGGAGAAGTGCCATACGGTAACGCAAGATTGCCGGGAGCGAATGTCGCCTCACCGTAATCGTTGGGGCTGGAGAAATATCCGGTATTGCTGGGCAGATAGGTGATTCCGAAGCCACCGTGTACCACCAGGCCGGAATTGAATTGATACGCGGCGCCGACGCGGGGTTGAAAATCGTGATATTCCGTATCCCAAAGATTACGGCTATAGCCCTGTGTCCCTGGAAAGTCGATGCGTCCCAAGGTTCCAAAAGAGTTTGTCTTGGTGAAGTCATAGCCGGCTATCCGGTTAAAGCGTTCGGTCGGCCCGGTTGGAGATCCCAACGCAAGCCGAGATTGACCGTTAGCTTGGGCGTAGCCCGCCAGTCATTCTGCGAATAAAGCGCGAAATACTTTGCCGCGTAGGCCGGCTTGAGGTTGGCGCCCGGCCGAGACAACCAAACCCCCTCTCCCACCAACATGGTGGCGCCATTGATACCGCTTTGCAACGGAGATGTATTTTGTGGCGCTGAACCACCATTCGCTGTGTTGTATTCGAAGGTGTAGTTCCCTCCGGGATCATTTGCGCAGCATTCCCCGATATTGGTCGACGCCTCTTCAAAATCGGTATAGTTTGCCGTGATCACACGGAATTCCGATCCTGCTTTAAACGTCCAGTCGCCATGCACCTTGGTGACGCTGCCGTTGACCGCCTGGCTAATCTGGCTCTCCGTTTTGTTTGCAAACTGGCCGCCCCAGAGAGACCTGCCCAGTTACTGCCGCCCCCCGAATTGGAGCCGATGTTCGGGTTCACAACTCATACCGGTGCTGCGCCGGGAAGGGCGAAGATTGCCTGAGTGCCTGCAGCGATGCCGAATTGGTTGTACTGCGAAAAACCAGAATGGTTTCCAGACTCATCGATCGCATGGGTTCAGGGTTGCGCCATACCGCAGATCGATGAACAAAGTCGGATTGATGAGGATTGTGTCCCCTATCTGGGCATACGGGTTGGTATCTTTAGTGGTGGTTGGCGCGTCATTGAATCCCTTGGTCACAAATTTGCCCCAATAAAAAGGTTGCAAGATCGTGCCGAAGTCGAATCCTCCATTTCCATAGATAGAGTGTCTACCGCGTTTGTAATCGACGCGGTTGTTCAGCGTCTGCCGGCGGACGGTGTTGACCACCGTTGAGGTGAAGTTATTGGTGTTGTACACATCGTCCGGTGTCCGGTTGGGCATGGGATAGAAGCCGTAGATGTAGAGGGCCTCGGGATTGGGATTCGGAATGATGGCGTTGGGAAACGGAGCTCGCTGATAGAGGTTGCTGCCTTGTTGGGTAACGCTGAACGGATTGAATAGCTGTGCCGGAGATGCAACCCCATTTGAGTTTTGCTGGAAAGTCTGGCTGAAATTACCCACACGCTCCAGGGCGGTCGGTACTGTTTCCAGGTAGGTTTGGCCTTGATTGAACCTTAAGTAGTGGTAACTGGAGTAAAAGAACAACTTATCTTTGACAATCGGGCCCCCCAGGGCGCCGCCGAAATCGTTCACCTTGAAGGCCGGCCGGCGAATCCCCTCCAGGTTGTTCCCCCAGGTATTTGCGTTCAAGGCCTCATTTCGTATCAGGTAGGAGCCTTGGCCATGGAACTGGTTGGTGCCGGACTTTGAGGTGATGGCCATCACACTCTGGCCATGACCGTAGTCCGCGGTGAAGTTGTTGTTGATCACCCTCACTTCCTGAATTCCCTCTTCGTTGGGAATGATTGATGCCTCGTTGAACCCGTCACCCATCACGGCGAGTCCGTCCAGCTGAATGTCGTTTTCAAAGGCGCGGCCGCCGTTCACGCCGATCGCGGAAAACTCCGCACGGCCCGCGACACCTATTCCAAACGAATTGAGGGTTTGACTGCTCGCGGTCTCGTTCCGGGGCTGCACGCCGTTTTGCAACGTTGTGTAGTAGAACGGGTTCTCTGTGATATTTGGGATCACGTCGATCACTTGCGCACTGACTGCTGCTGAAACCGTGCTGCTGTCGGTTTGCAGTTGCACTGTCGACGCCGTCACCTCGACTTTGGCAGAGGCTGATCCAACGCTTAGCGTGGCGGCCACCCTTGCCGTTTCCGAGGGATCCAGATGGACATTGTTCTCGGTAAACGTCTCAAAACCGGCCTTGGTCACGACGACGGAATAGGTTCCATCTTCCAGGTAAGGAACCGTGAAGAGTCCTGCCTGATTGGTCTTGGTGGTGTAAGAAACGTTGGTGGCGGTGTTGGTGACGGTAACGACCGCATCCGTGATCACGGCTCCGGTCGCATCCTGCGCGGAACCCGTTATCGTACCGGATCGAATTTGGGCATTTCCTGTGGCAGCTAGCAGAGATAGACAGAGAAGCATGCCTGCGACTAGACGACGTTTAAACATGACTAACCTCCGAATCAAAAATTGGCTCAGAGACCTCGATCGAAGGTCCGAGAGCAGAGCGTGTTCTTTTTTGTGAGCTTTTTGTGCCATGGATTATGTTCGTATTATGCAATGTATGTTGCATCCACACCGAGGGAAACTATCACGCACTACAAAGCACAGTCAAGGAACTTTTTTAAGAAATGAAGTTGCCGGATATTAGGCGTCCAGGCGCGGCTATAACATGCCCGGTCATTTGGATGGGCGGGCTTCTTATCCTTTGATGAAGGGCGCAGAACGAGCACAGCATTAGTTACAAAGGCGTCGCCGTGGACTGATTCGGCGCGCTTACCTAGTTAGCTCCTAATGAGCTTTGCCGGCGCTTTTAGTCTGCCGGATTTCCCCAGAAGATATAAGTTCCACTTCTGGTGGAAGTAACAATATCCATCCTCCCATCGCCGTTGAGGTCCAGGGCGAGCATCTGATCCGGCGCCGGAGCGACATTCTTGAACCGGGCCAGGTAGGTTCCGTGCATGCCCTCCGGGGTTTGCTGCAGCCGAAGTAAAACACCGGTATCGCCGGGGCCGGTGCACTGGAACGACGCGTAGAACCCGGTGTCCTGAAACGAGTGATCGAGCACCAGCCAGCCGGAACCGCCTGTTCCTTTGCCAACGATCTCACCCTGGTCCACCCGCCAAACGGCCTGCCCCAGGGTGTGCCATCCGGAAAGGGTTAAGCTGCTGCCGTCGGGAACAAAGCTTGGACCTCTCAGCGATGTGGCGGCCTCCTGGCCCCGACCGGAGGCGAGGGGGATCGCAATCAGGGACAGAGACAAGACAGAGACTGACAAAATCGGCGGTCCGTCACCCGCAAAAACCATGGGCCCACCCTTGTCCGGAAGGCTATTTGGTCGGTTCACATTATGCAATGGCGATTTCATTAGACCGCGAAAAGTTATCACGCCCGCCGAACCACAGTCAAACGGCATCGTAGACTCAGCGGCGGAAGCTGATGAGAAGAATGGGAGATGTGGCGCGTTCGGCGGGTAAGCTTGGACTGAAGTTCGGCGTCTGCCTTTCGCCCTGGGACCGGCACGACCCCAGATATTCTGACCCTGAGGCTTACGACAAGTACTACCTCTCGAAACTGGAAGAACTGGTGCGAGCCGGATCCGGCTTAACATTCTCTCCAGTTCGAAGGAAGCACATATTCGAAAATTTCAGCTCTATTACGATGCCCCAGCCAACAAGTAGTGATCGGCAAAGATTTTGGCAATGGTGTAGATACTTTGCATCGGATTAGCCCCAACGGATGTCGGAAAGATACTGCCGTCGACGACATAGAGGCCTGCCGTTCCCCAAACGTGGAAATCCTGACCGACAACGCTGTTCTGTGGGCTCGCTCCCATCTTATCCGTGGCCTGCATGTGGGCTGAGGTCACCATGGAACGATCGGCGATAAAGTTGAGATTTTTCTCCACCAGCGCTGCCTGGCTCGGTGATGTCAGCACCTGTGGCTTCATGCCGCTCTCGTTTGATTCCAGTAGATCTTCCGTCGTCGGTAGATAGACCTCTAACGCACCTGCCTTGAACATGACCCGTACCGCCTGGGCAACTCCTTCCGCGAATCGCTTCTTGTCTGCCATCGAGAGCGTGTAGTCGATGAGCGGTGACCCGGTTTCATCCAGAATGATCCGGTTGGTTGGCTGCGGCGTATCGATGAGCATGACTCCGAAACCAGCGAGATCACGAAAGGCCTTGATCATTTCAAAGGAGTGAAGCGCTGGACCCGGACTCATGAGCGCCGCGTACAAGGGCTGGTCGGCCATCGACTCGAGCGCATAGCCGCGGTCGGTCAAACGATCATCCACGTAAACCGACGCCTCGGTGCCTGTCATGGCATCGATATGATGATCGAAGCGTCCCATGATCGGCATGGATGGATGGAGAACGATTCCACGCCCGATCTGGTCATTGTTGATCGCGCTGCGTAGCAATATGGTTGGGGAGCCCAATGCGCCGGCAGCAAGAATCACTGTCTTCGCCCGCACGGTGAAGGTCTCTCCTTCGGGAAGATTCAGGCCATTGGGATCGGCAACAGCCCCGGTTACCGGGATCGTTCGCCGCATCCTCACCTCCACGCCCACCGCGCGGCTTGTGCCGCCGTCTGCTTCGAAGAGCACCCGGCGCACGTCTGCATCCGGCACCATGCCCAAAGGGTTCTCTGTGTCCTCCAGGGCTCCAATCAACAGTTGACTCTCGGATGAGCGCTTGTCCGTTACCGGGGATGGAGATGTACCAGGAGCATAGGTATTCAGGCTGTAAAGCTTGGGGTGCATACCGGAGAGCTTTGCCCCATCCCACAGTGCGTGATTGTTGGAGTTGATTTCAGCTTCGGTCAGGGTCCGCGTACCGATGGCACGCTTCACCCACTCGTATTCGCGTGCCAGCTCCGCCTGGGTGAACTGGTCAGGAGCAATGTAACCGGCCTTACGCCAGCCTTCAATTTTTGTTCGGATCGCTTCAGTCGTGGGTGCGAAGCAGAGGTCCACGTTTACCTGAGATCCGCCACCCACCGCCATACCGTTGCGGATACGAATGGTGCCATCCAGCGACTCGCGGGTATCAATCAGGTCATCAATCAGGCGTGTTTCCATCGAACCCGGGATGACAAAAGACCCTCGCTCCAGCAGCAGTACGCGACTGCCTTTTTTTCGCAACTCATGCGCCAGCACGGACCCGGCAGGCCCACTGCCGACAATCAGGATGTCAATCGCATGGCCATCCTTTTCTTTCAACTCTTTCTTAGCCGGGTCGTAGGCCAGCCGCGAAGGCGGGAGGTGCGGCATGTGCGCCTTCAGGTATTCAGGTGGCGCGTACAAGTTGAGCTTGACACCGGTCAGCGACCCCTGCACTGCCCCGTAGCCCTTAACGATATAGAAATTGCGCACCGTCACCGCCAGCCGGCGAGTCGGATTGTCAGGGCACCGCTGCAGCAAGAAGAGGACGTGCTCACGTTGTTGTGGAAGCAGAGAGGCGAAGGAGGTTCCACCATCTCCAGGGAGGGCAGCGCTCAGCCCGCAAGTCGCAGGGAAACCGCGCAGGTCAGCAAAAGGCCACAGTAGTTGCTGAAATCCCGCTGAACTTCCAGCCTCCTGCCACATCCCATCACGGGCCGCCTGCAACAGCCCGGTGGTGGCCGGATCATTCGGCAACTCGTCGACTGGAAGAAACGAGGCGAAAAGCGCATTGTGTACCGCGTGCAGCGCTCCATCCGTTGACCCGCCCGGAGCAGGTGAGACCGCAGCGGCTTGACCCAGTGCCGAACCCGAACCAATCGCTAACGCGAAAGCAAACGACCAAGAGACAAGGCTTCGATAAACGACCATGCGGCAGAGTATACCTGTGGGTTTGCGACCTTAGTATAAGATCATCGCCATGAACCCACGATTCAGCACGATACAAAAGTGCGCGTTCGCGTTTGCCGTTCTCTTTCTTGCCGTCTACTCACTCGACTACGTGCCCGGAGTGATGGATGCGAACGGGAAGATGTTCGGACTGTTCTCCATGACCAAGTTCGTTGATATGGGACACCTCGGCCTGGGAGCTCTCGCCTTGATCAGCGGATTCGCCGGCCCCAGAGCCGCTCGTGTCTACTTCTGGTTCCTGGGCTTCTTCTACGCAGCAGATGTCATCACCTATGTCACCCGGCACCTACACCTGATTTCGCCGACGACCAACTTGCTGGTTAATCTACCTCATATCCTGATCTCCCTGGCAGCCTTCTTTGTCGCCATTAGAGTTGGCAAACAGACCGCCCTAACAGCCAGTGCACGTGCGTAGAGTTGTCCGCGCGTTGCTGGGTTTGTTCGCAGCAATGGTCCTTCTTGGGGGGATTGCGATCCTCATCTTCCGCGCGCATTGCGCGCCCACCCCACTGCTTTTCAAGCCTACGGACGGTGCTATCCACAACCAGGTCCAAGGACTTGCCAACTACAGCCGTCCCGAAGTGGATACGTTCTACACCTACCCTGAGTGGTACATCGTCTGGAGTTATCAGTCGAAAGCAGATTTTCAACAAAGCCATCTTCCTGCGGGCTACTCCTACTTCGGCGATATCGCTCAATATTGGCAGGCCTATTGCAGGATGTACTCGGCCACACGCGCCATTTATCCCTTTCCCACTGGCGACCACATCATGCTCGCGGTCATCGGTTCTTCCTTCACCGTGGAATACGCGTTGAAGGGCCTATACGAGAAAACCATAGGATCGCTTAGTGAGCGCACCAGCCACCACCAGCCGGTTGCGGAGGAACTTACGCGGCCCGGGTAGCCGAGGACTACGCGGCGTTCGTGCACATCCGGCCCTTCTATGAATTCTCGTTTGCCCATGCGCTGCACGGACTGTGGAGCGACACACCGTTTCTGAGCAGACATCTGCTTCGAACCCTGGAGCGGCGGGCGTGGCTTACCGTTGATTATTCTGTCGAAGCCGTCTACTGCGAACTTATCGAGTTGGCGACGCACGCCACTTACGGCTTCGAAGATACCACCACTCAGGCATGGGTTGAGGTTCCTGCTGATATCAGCTCCCTGGTCGCTCCGTTCGGCGGCCGGGTCAAAATCATTCGCGATCTGGGAGGAAACCAAGCGATTCTGGCGATCCCTCGTTACCAGGAATTTACCGGGACGGCCGAGGCTCTGGTGAAGGCGGGCGCGCACTTCGATCAGATAGCGGGCAATCAGCTCATCGTCGTTTCGGCCATAGCCCCGAGCGGATGGACCAACAAAATACCCGGACTGCAACTGCTCCTGGCACAACCACTGCTTACAAATTCGGGAAAAACGCGGGTCGTCCTGTTGTGCCGTGTTGCGGAGCTCCACTCCGCGCTGCCCCTATTGGAGGCAGACGGCCTGGTCATCGAACACCTCTACGACTATTGAAAAGTGTGCTTCCCCTCTCAAGCGGGCAAGGGACCGAGGATGTCGATCCGGTATTTTGCGCAGAGCCTGGTCAACTTTTCCATGTCAGGTTGAGTTGGCGGGGGCAGGATCCGTTGCGGGGCAGGTTCACCCATCTCGGTCATCATCCCGACGAAGCCGGTCCCCGGCATCGCCAGAATCAACATGGTTGTAGGAGTGGAGCCTTCATAGCGTATTCCGTGCGGGATGCCACGGGGCAAGAAGATATAGCCGCCGGCCGTCAGCACGGTCTTTTTGCCGTCGGCGATAAAACAAACCTGGCCATCGAGCACATAGAAAGCCTCGTCTTCTTCGTGGTGAAGGTGATAGGGAGTGGCGGCTCCTGGAGGAGCGACCTGGTGTACGAGGGAATAGGATCCTCCAGTAGAGGCGGTAGTGGCCTTAATGATTTCCAGATTATTCAAGAACCAGAAGGCGTCGCCTTGATCTTGAGAAAGACTCGACGGTTGGAGGCTTGGGACCATAGATTCTCCTTTCACATCAGAGAGAATGCGCCGAGCAATGCGTATACTCCCGAAGCAAGACCAAGGACGATACTGACGATCATGAAGGCCGGCAGGTTGATGACCACGGAAATGGAAGCCAAGACGATGGCGATTTGCAGCCCACCGCTGGCAATTTCCAGAGTGTGGTTACGGTGCATTGCGTGGTCGCGCATATGCTCTTGTTCATGCGCTTTCTCTGTGAGCTGCTCCATGCCGTCAGCACCCGGCTCCGAGTGCATACGATCGGCATTGGCCAACGCATCCGCGATGCGCTTCTTGATAGTTGGATCGGCGTTGTTGGGAAGACCACTCAGCACCTCCGCCTCGGAGGTGAAAATAGCTCGTCGAACGGATTTTGCCTGGTACTGCGCCCAGGTATCGCTGGCCGCAATGTGGTTGGTCAGATATTCCGTTTGCGCGTCCTTGGCAGCAAACTCAGCGAGCGCCAACACCGCGGCCATAATACCAATGATGATGGCTGCCCGGGTGTGAGCGTTGCTGCCATGTTCGTGGGCGGCATGCTCGAGGTGCTCCTGCGCTTGCTCGAATTCGTCGCTCATGCTTTTCTTCTCCTACTTGTTGGCCATCGCCGCCTCAACGTCTTCTGGCGTGTGGGGTAGTTTTTCTGCAAAGTCAATGAGCTTCCCCGCATCGTTGACATAGAACGTGTCTTCAATGCGGACGCCGATCTTCTCTTCTGGAATGTATACGCCGGGTTCAATGGTGAACACGGAACCAATCTCCAGGGGTTTGTCGTAATCATAAGGATCGTGCACATCGATGCCTACGGAATGTCCCAGACCGTGCACGAAATATTTTCCCAGAGGGTCGCCGTGCAGATCTTTTCCATGGGTGTTGATGTAGTCGAAAGCCACCTTGTCAAGGAAAGTGTGGTCGGCATCCGCACCGCGATGGTCCACTCCGCCCATCTTCGATTTGCCGGCAACGAACGCGTTGCGTGCCGCTTGCTGGGCGCCGAGCACGATGTTGTAGATCTCCTTTTGCCGGGGAGTGAAGTGGCCATCGACCGGCATGGTTCTGGTCAAGTCGCTGGCATACATTGAGTACTCCCCTGCGGCGTCAATCACCACCACGTCGCCCTGGGCCATCGTCTCGCTGTTCTCGGAGTAATGAAGGACGGTCGAATTAAAGCCAGAACCGACGATGGCAGGATAGCTGACACGTTCGCATCCCTGCTCCAACATGGTGGCGGCTTCGATGCCGGCCACGGTTCGTTCGCGTACTCCCGGCTTGATGGATCGCATGCCGGCGAGTTGAGACGCCATCGACGCATCCGTTGCCTTTTGGATAAGAGCGATCTCGGCAGGGCTTTTGACCATGCGCAACTGCATGGCCAAGTCGCGAACATCGTGGGTGGGCTGGGTAGACGTCGGTGCCCAGAACGGTTGAAGTGAAATTGAGTGCCGCAGTGGCTACGCTCATGTCCTGCTGGATCCAGATTTGTTTCGAGCGAGCGACAAGATCCTCGCCCAGGAAGGTTCCGAAGACTTCCGGCAAAGCAGAGAGAGGCTTCACCTCATCTACGCCGAGCGATTCCTTTGCGCCTGGGGTGGACGCATCGGTCTTAACCCCGGTGTACTTCTCGCGGACGAGATTGCGCATGGGAAGGAATAAGACTTCCCGATAGGCATGGGCTGGGACCGGTCCGAGCCGATTGGTCGTCGCAGGCCCATCGCCAATGATCAGCAGAGCCCCGCCTGGCTCGTTTGAGCCGGTCAGGTAGTAGAAATCTTCGTCCTGGCGATAGTCCTGGTACTCAAGCGGCGGCTCATGTGCGGCGAAGATCAATGCCGAGCCGCCGTGTAGTTGGGCTGCGAGTTTTACCCGCCGCTGGCGGTATTCCGCTTTGGGTACAGAGTCAAGGGCATAGCTTATTTGTACGGCCATCAAAAACAGTAACAGGGTCGTTCTACTGCGCATGGCACTCTCCGGCAAACCACCCTAGTGTAGCGTCACTCGTAAAGTTGTGTACGTATCGTGCCCTGCCCTGAAGGTGCGTTGCGCGAGAACGGATGGTCGGGTGCCCGCGGACCGAACGAATGGTCGGTGTCCGCGCCCATCCTTCGCTTAGCGAAGGGTGGGATACCACGGCTCTACCCCCGAAGCCCTTCCCCGCACACTCTGCTTGTCCCACCCTTCGCAAAAAGCGCGAAGGATGGGGCGGATACCGCGGGAAGGAACAGAGGTTTTTACCCGCGGCAACCGCATGGGGCACCCGATCGTATGTTCTCGCTGGAGCATAGGAAAAGACAGACCGTTGAATCCGTCGAAAATCTCGCTTCTTGCGCAATATTGCAATTTGCGATACAGTTATCGCAATCGGCGATAAGACATGAAACTCTCCGACAAACTCAAGTACCTGCGGGAAGTGGAGGGCAGCCTTCGAGGCCTGGGACGGGCGATGACCCAACAGGAACTGGTTCGGGCCATTGCGGCGGAAATGGATTCGCCCATCAGCCAGAGTTACTTATCCCAGATTGAATCAGGCGCCAGGCCGCACCTCACCAACACCACTCGTTTGCTGTTGGCCAGGTTTTTCAAGGTCCACCCGGGTTACCTGGTAGAAGATCCGGAGGGGTACCACGCCGAGCTTCTCTCCGACATCCGCACCCAGGAGGAAAAGCTCGACCTGTGGCTGATTGCAGGCTCCGATCGTTTTCGCAAGGATCCGGAACTATGCCGCGCGCTTCGAGCGGTCGCACTGTATCCGGATTCCCGCCGCAGCCTCCTTCTCCTCGAAGCAGTATTGGAAACGCCGGTGTTGATGGATCGTCTGCTGGAAATTCTTCGTCCTCAAGAGAACCCCGCGGCTAAGATGGCAAAGCCCGCAGTCAAAGGAAACAGTCCCACGACGCAGAAAGTCGGGTGAAACAACCATGACATGGCAAATCTTCTATCTCGCATGCTTCCTGTTGGGCCTGGTGATGTGTGTCCTTTCGCTGTTCACCGGCGGTCATTCGCACGGGACCCATTTTCACTTTGGTGGCCACAGCCACGTCCATGCGCCGCATGGTCACACAACGAACAGCGTGTCGGTGGTGAATGGATTCACGCTCACCGCCTTCCTCTGTTGGTTTGGCGGAGTGGGATACCTGCTGCGCACCCATAGCGCGTTTGTGGCTCCCCTGGTCCTGCTGATTTCGACCGCCAGCGGCATCGCCGGCGGAGCGCTCATCTTCTGGTTTCTTGCTGCCGTTCTGCTGCCGCGCGAACGCGCACTGACGGCGGAAGAAACCGAAGTCACGGGAGTAGTCGGCACCGTCACCGGTCCTCTGTCGCCGGACCGCACGGGCGAAATCATCTACACCCAGTTGGGCGCTCGCAGATCAGTACCCGCGCGCTCAGAAGATGGAACAACTATTGAACGGGGCTCGGAAGTCGTGGTGTTGCGCTATGAGCGAGGAATCGCTTATGTGCGCGCCTGGCACGATCTGGACCCATAACGTATTTTGCAGTTCGAGGCGCGGCTACTCTGCAGTGGCCGCTGGGCAGTCTACTCGGCTAACCACGAAAGAAGTTCTTATGCCTAACAGCTACTTTATTGTCATCGGTCTCTGTATTCTCGCCACCATTTTCCTGCTCTCATTGCTGGCTCACATGTTCCGCAAGGCCGGCCCCAATGAGGCGCTCATCGTCTACGGTTTCCGCGGTCCGCGGGTGATCAAGGGGCACGGCACAGTGATCTTCCCGGTGGTGGAACATTGCCGCGAATTATCACTTGAATTAATGAGCTTTGACGTTGCGCCACAGCAGGATCTTTATACCCGCCAGGGCGTCGCTGTCACCGTCGAAGCGGTGGCGCAGATCAAGGTTCGTTCCGATCAGGAATCGATTCTTACCGCGGCGGAACAGTTCCTCACCAAGACTCCAGATCAGCGCGAGGGCCTCATCCGGCTGGTGATGGAAGGTCACCTGCGCGGCATCATCGGTCAGCTTACCGTGGAGCAAATTGTCAAAGAGCCGGAAATGGTCGCCGAACGTATGCGCTCTACCTGCGCCGACGATATGAGCAAGATGGGGCTTGAGGTGGTGAGCTTTACCATCCGCGAGGTTCGTGACAAGAACGAATACATCACTAATATGGGCCGTCCGGATATCGCCCGCATCAAGCGCGACGCAGAAATCGCCAGCGCCGAGGCGGAGCGCGATACCGCCATCCGCCGCGCCAACGCACTCCGCGAAGCCGCGATCGCCAAGGCAGCCTCCGATCAGGATCGAGTCATTGCGGAGACGGCGTCGCTGGCCAAGCAGGCGGAAGCGCAGCGAGACCTCGACATTTCAAAGGCGCAATTCGCCGAGCAATCGCGGCGTCAGGAAGCGCAGGCTGACAAGGCCTACGAACTCCAGACCAATGTCATGCAGCAGAAGGTTATCGCCGAGCAGGTGAAGGTGCAGCAGATCGAGAAAGAAGGCCAGGTCAAGGTCCAGGAAGCCGAAATTCTCCGCAACGAGAAGGAATTGATCGCCACCGTGCTGAAGCGGTCCGAGATCGAGAAGCAACGGATCGAGAACATGGCAAGTGCGGAACGTGCTCGCCTGACCGCGGAAGCCGAAGGCCGCGCTTCCGCGATCCGGGCGCAGGGCGAAGCGGAAGCCGCCATCATCCTGCAGAAAGGCGAGGCTGAGGCGAAGGCCATGAACGTGAAAGCCGAGGCTTATCAGGAATGGTCGCAGGCCGCCGTGGTCGACAAACTCATCACCAACCTGGCCGATGTGGTCCGCGCGATGTCTGAGCCGCTTTCGAAAGTCGACAAGATCACCATCGTCTCTACCGGCAACGATGGCAATGTCGGCGCCCACAAACTAACCGGGGAAATGACGCAGATAGCTGCCCAGGTCCCTGCCCTCTTTGAGGCGCTGAGCGGGATGAAGATGTCTGACCTGATGGCAAACGTGAAGCAAATGAAACCGTACCCAAACGGCGACGCCAACAACCCGCCGCTCCGTTGATCGATGAGCGGCTGATCACGAAAGGACAAACGCTATGGCACTCATGGAACGCGTCACTACTCTTCTCCGCGCCAACCTCAACGACCTGGTTGATAAGGCAGAAGACCCGGAGAAAATGCTGAAACAACTCGTCATTGACATGGAGAACCAATTGCTGCAGGTAAAGACTCAAGTAGCCATTGCCATCGCCGATCAACACCTGCTGGAAAAGAAGACGGCGGAGCACGAAACGGCGGCAGCAACGTGGAAGAATAAAGCCGCGCTTGCTGTGGCGAAGGGCCGCGACGATATGGCGCGGGAAGCGCTCGAGCGATCGCTGTCTCATGTGCAGATGGGCAAGAGCTTTCACGAGCAGCTGGAAGACCAGCGCAGTGAAGCCGAAGGCCTGCGGAGTGCTTTTCACAAGCTGCAACAGAAGCTTGCTGAAACACGTGCGCATTGTGATCTGTTACAGGCGGAGCACAGACGGGCTCGGACCATTGGCCGATCGCAGCAGGCCCAGGCAGCGGCGCGCACGGAAAAGACCGCTGCTTCAATCGACCGCTACAAGTCGCGCATCACCGTGCAACAGGCCGCAAACCATGCTACCCGGGAACTAACAGCCGGGGATTCACTGGAAGACCGGTTTGCCATGCTCGAGCGCGAACAACAGGTGGAGGCACTTCTCGAAGAGCTGAAGCAACAGAAAGCGCTGCCCGCATAGTCTGTCCTGTGGAGAGACCCAGGTCTCAAAAGCGAGACCTGGGCCACCCACTCATTTGGGAAGACGCGGGGCGTTCGAAAGGCTTGAACACTGCACGAAGCCAGTCCCGCAGAGCCTGCCCTGAGCTTGTCGAACGGGGACGGAACTGCCTGTAGCCCGGACGTCAGTGCCGGGTGGAATTAGTTCATGAGGCGAGTCCCAAGGGACGGCACAAAGCCCAGCCTTTCAAGAGGTGCCGGATAGGCAGGAACACTCGGTCTATTGGCTGGCGATGTAACAGGCAGAACTTCCGCCAGAGCCTGTGCATGAGAATCCCACCACACTCGTCCCGCGAATAGGGTTGTACACGCCGACCGCAACCTGCTGAACGTAAACATTCCCTGCAGCTTTGGCGGGCTTAGGGTGATAGAGCGCGAATCCAACCAAAAATCCAAGCAGAACAGTCAGAAAGGTTTTAAAGAGGTTCATGTTGTTGGCCTCCATCAGAATCGAGGTACATCAGCGAGACGATTCGCGTTCTGAAAAGGTATCATCCAGCCGGGATATTCCGGCGGGAGCGCGCTGACCTCATCCAGCTGCTTCATTTCTTCATCCGCAAGCTGAATATCGACTGCAGCCAGATTCTGCTCGAGTTGCTCCGGGCGCTTGGCGCCAATGATGACGGAGGTTACGAAGGGCTTTGCCAAAATCCAGGCCAGGGCTATGGTTGCTACGCCTGTGTTGTGCGCTTTGGCAATGGGCCGTAGGACATCCAGAATGCGCCAGGTGCGCTCCTTGTCCACGATGGGAAAGTCGAAGGCGGAGCGGCGTGAATCCTCTGGCTTCTGGTTTTCACGAGAAAACTTTCCCGAGAGAAGACCCCCGGCCAGCGGGCTCCAAACAAGCAGGCCGGTGCCCTGGTCCTTCAGCAAAGGTACGATTTCCCGTTCGAGATCACGACCGGCAATCGAATAGTAGGCCTGCAATGAATCGAGTTTGGCCAGATTTCTCGCCTCGGAGATTCCCAACGCCTTCATGACCTGCCATGCTTGCCAGTTGGAGCAGCCGATGTATCTCACCTTGCCTTGGGAGACAAGATCGTCGAGACGCCCGCAGCGTCTCCTCGAGCGGTGTGACGGAGTCGGATGCGTGGATTTGATAGAGGTCGATGTAGTCAGTATGCAGACGTTTGAGAGACTGCTCGATACCGTCCATAATGTGGCCGCGAGAGGCGCCAACGTCGTTTCGGCCTGGACCGGTACGGCCAAATACTTTGGTTGCGATCACCAGGTCTTTGCGTTCGATGCGGGCGCTCCTGATGGCCTTCCCTAGTGTCTTCTCCGACTCCCCGTTGGTGTAAACGTCCGCGGTATCAACGAAGTTCACGCCGGCGTCGAGGGAACTTTTGAGCAGCTGCTCGGCCAGGTTCTGGTCGACCCCCGCAATCGATTTCCATATGCCTTCGCCCGGTGCGAATGTCATGGTGCCCAGGCAAATTTCGGAGACCAGGAGGCCGGTTCGGCCGAGGGTGTTAAATTTCATGGGGGACCTTCGTATTCAGGATGAGTTACATCGATTGGATGTGGTTTTCGGGGTCGACGATTCGGCGGTTCTACGCGCATTCAAAAGTGTCTCTTTTATTTTCTTCGTTTTCTCAACACCCAGGTGGTCATGCAACGATAATCCTGCACGATCGTCGTCTTCAACGGATCCGCCAGCACTGCGTTCATCTCCTCGGTTAAATCAAGAAGCATCTCTTCATCCACCAGGAACCACTCCGATCCGTCGCCAACAATAAATATGTTGGCTCGCACCTGTTCGAAGTCCATGCCAATCCTTGAACCAAGACGGCAGAACAACATTCCACCCGGCGCGAGTACTCTCCAAAGCTCACGCAAGCATCGTCCGGAAGTGCCGGTCGTCGCGGGCAAAGTGGAGCACCGAGTTACAAATCACTACGTCTGCAAACCCGTCTGGAAACGGCATGCGCTCGATAGACCCGACCTGGAAGTTCTCCGCCGGCAATCCAGTCCCCAGCGATTTGGATAGTTGCCGAACATGTTCCACTCCATCGGCATCGGCATCGAGGGCGAAAACCTCGCATCCTTCGCGCAATAGGTGTACAAGATTCCGTCCGTACCCGCATCCGGCGTCGAGCACCCGCATACCCTGTGCGATATTCCCGCGCAGGATCTGATCGAACACATAAATATCTATCTGGCCGAACTGCTCCTGGATACTGAGCATCAGCGCGCCGTCCAGCCGCCATCAATCACCAGCGTATGGCCGGTGATGAGAGACGCTGCCGGCGAGGCAAGAAAGACCACCGCCCCGGCCACTTCGATCGGTTCTCCAATGCGATGCAAGGCCGCTATCCGCTCAATCACATCCTGTCGAAACTCAGGGTCGGCGAGTGCGGGTTGGGTTCCCGGGGTGTGGATAAACGTAGGCGCGACGGCATTCACAGTGATGTTGTATTTACCCCACTCCACGGCCAGGCATTTGGTGAGATGGCTGATCCCCGCCTTGGTCATGCAGTAGACAGACTCCGTAGGTAAGGCCGCGAACGCCGCCTGCGAACTCATGTTGATGATGCATCCGCTCTTCTGCCGGATCATGATCTGCCCGGCCGCCTGGCAGGCGAAAAACGTGCCCTTCAGGTTAATCGCGATGGTGTGATCGAAATCCTTTTCCGTAACATTTTCCGCGAGGTTGTCGGGCGCGATTCCAGCGTTGTTGACCAAAATATCCAACCGGCCAAAATGCTGAACGGTGTGCGCCACCGCCTGGCGGATCTGCTCCGGGTTGGTCATGTCCATCTGCAGAGGCAAGGGCCGTCGTCCCCGCGCAGCGACCTCGCCCGTTACCCCGCTGTCACTCTTTCGTCGCGCAGGCCAAGGGCCACATCGGCCCCCGCTTCGGCGAGCGCCAGGGCAATCGCCTGGCCCAATCCCCTGCCGGCAGCGGTCACCAGCGCGATTTTGCCCTGTAAATGAAACTTAGGTAGAGCTTCCATCCGCCCCCTTTGGCGTGCTACCCGCCCCGTTTGGATCATTAAGCAATCCTGCCATTGAGATTAAACTGCATTCATCGTCAAAGACAGCGGGCCCCCAGCGCTAGAATTGAACCGCAAGGAACGAAGCGTCACTTGCAATGGTTTTCTCTGACGAAGATCCACAGCTTCTCATTGTCTGATATTGCGTTACCTGAGGGAGTTCCCCATGCGTTCTGCGATCCGCTTGTTTGTTTCGACCGGTGGACTGTTGTTGTTGTCTCCGCTGGCCGCCGTTTGTGGTAACACCAACGCCCATTCGAAATTTACCGGAGTCTACGTCTCCGTTCAGCGCAGCGACCAGAAATCAGGCGCTTTCATGAATCTGAGCCTGGGCCCGGATGGCACGGCGACGGTCACCGAAGATCCGGGTAACGGTACCAAAACGCTCTTTGGTCACTGGGTGGATTCCGGCAGCCAGGTCACGGTCACCTTTGATGCCGAGGAGGGTAAGCCGGCTGAACCGGCAATGGCGTTTCAGCAGGGCCACGATGGGCTGCAGGCAGTGACCTGGGATCACGCCGCCTGGGGCAAGGAGAATCCTCCGCCCATGAAAAAGGGCGGGGCCAAGGTAAAACAATTGTATTGGTTCACGCAAAATCCGTAGCGATCACTCGCTGTGAGCGACTTTTTGCTGGCTCACGCTGCTGCCATCGCCACTCTTCAATCGATGAAAGATGAGTGTGGACAAGATCGTGAAGCCGCCAAGAACGACCAGCGCTTCATGGATGCCGTGAATCATTTCTCCCTGGTTGGTATGCACCCTGGCAGGAATGAAGAAGGCGGTCGCCAGCCCGGCTGAAGCGACTCCGAAGCTGATCGACATTTGCTGCATGGTGCTGGCGATCGAGCTGGCACTACTGGTCTGTTCCTCGCTGATGTCGGCATAGGCCAGGGTGTTCATGCTGGTGTATTGCAGCGAACTGAAGGTCCCATAGCAGAATGCCTGCAGGACGATCAGCCAGACCGGCGTGCCCAGCCCGATAGTGGCGAAGAACAATAGAAGGACACCCAGCACTACGGTGTTTGAAATCAGTACGCCGCGGAAGCCGACCCGGGCCAGGATTTTGGGCATCAGGAACTTGAAGCTCATGGCCCCAATCGCCTGCGGCATAATCAGCAGGCCGGACTGGATGGCCGTAAACCCCAAACCAACCTGGTAGAGGAGCGGCAAGAGAAACGGCACTCCGCCAATGCCCAGGCGAGTGAAGAAGCTGCCGCTTACCGCCGCGCTGAAAGTGCGGATGCGGAACAGGCCCAATTGCAGCAACGGGTACGCGGTTCCTCTCGCGTGCAGCAGGTAGCCGGCGAGCAGGGCCACAGAAATGGTCAGAAGTCCCAGGATCTCTCCCACGCCCAGGGTGTGCTCCCCGAATATTTCCAGCACGTACGACAGTAGGGCGATACCGGAGCCAAAGAGGATGAGCCCCACAGCATCTAGCGGATGGGTGTTTTCTTCGCGATAGTCCGGCAGATGCATATAGACCATCACCAGTCCGAACAGGCCGATTGGGATATTCAGGAAAAAAATCACCCGCCAGTGAAAGTAGCCCACAATCAGCCCCCCGGCCACTGGTCCGAGCATGGGGCCGATCAGGCCGGGAATGGCCACAAAGCTCATAGCCCGGATGAGCTCAGATTTGGCAAAGGTGCGCACCAGGGTTAACCGGCCGACCGGCACCATCATGGCTCCGCCGCAGCCCTGCAGGATGCGGCAGGCCACCAGCAGGTGAATATTGGTCGACAAGCCGCACAGCAGTGACCCCAGGGTAAAGAGCCCGATGGCGGAGGCAAACACCCGGCGCGTACCGAACCGGTCTGCCATCCAGCCGCTGATGGGAATGAATACGGCCAGGCTTAACGTGTAGCTGGCCAGGACTGACTTCATGCTTAAAGGAGAAACATGGAGTGCGGCGGAAATGGCAGGGACCGCCGTATTCAGGATCGTAGTATCGAGCGACTCCATGAAGAATGCCACCGCAACCAGCCACGGCAAAAGACGCTTGCTTGCGGTTGCGGGGGATGGTGTGAGCGAGGGGACGCTGGGGGCGTTGAGGGGTGGCATGGCCTATGCATCCACTCTATCCGCTCCATCGTCCTTTCGCAGTCCTCATGAGTGGTGTGCAGGCCTGACGCGCTCGATATGGAACGCCACTACCCTTACCACCACCGCCAACGCGAAATTCGTGATCAGGAACGGCACCAGAACAGGCAGCGGCAGGAAGTTTTCATGAAGTAGCCCGCGGGCGGTTCCAACGACGGTCACGATCATGAGGGCGAAGAAGCTCCAAACGAAGCACCCATCCGACATGACGAGGCGGCGGGTAAAGCATGAAAAACCATTGCAGCCAATTGTGGGGTCGAATGCGTTTTCGTCTTGCCGCTCGATGAACGATCGCGGATGCCAACTCTTTCAGGGCATGTTCTCGCTCCAGAAGTTGCATCGTCCAGGCACACCGCGCGAGCTTCGTGCTCCGCAGGCATCCCCTCAAGACTGGAGAGGAAGGCCTGCAAAGCCACCAGCCTGGTTTGAAGACCATGCTTTCGCTGTTCCGCCTGGCGCATAACCAACCTCTGCTGGGCGAACTGGAGGATGGGGACCAATCCGCCTAAGACCACTTGCAGCGGCAAAAGAGTAAGCAAATGATGCAGCGCCTGAAGGTGATTCATAGCATCTTCTCCTTGCCGGCTGTTGGATCGGCTCTTTGTGCCTGAGGTGGCACTTTTCAGTCATTGTTTATTTGGCCGTTTTCAGTCATTGTGTACTGCACCAGAAGTTTGTCAACCAGCTGTCCGAGTCAAGATGCGTCTGCTTGTTCCAGTATTGTTGTTCGCGGCTTCCGCTTCCGGCCAATGGATTGCGCCGACGGCCGGTGAGCTGTTGGTGCCGGAGCAATCGGCTGCCCTGCCCTCTGCCTCAGTGCCGGAAGACGGGGCGCAGCAACTGCTCAACTTTAGAGATTCCGATATCAAGTTCAGCCTGCGCAGCCTGATGGATATCCTCCGCGACCACCAGCACGAGGGCTGGGTACTGGCAGCCTATCCCGACCCGAACACGCGCCGGCCGCTGATTGGCGCTGGGTTCAGCCTGGATGTGCCGGCAACCGACCATCCTCAGCGCGATCCCCTCAATCCGCATCCGTTCGTTGAACCTTCCTCGGCTCAGCTTTGGCAAGCGGCCGGGCTCTCTCCGGATCGTTTGCAGCAAATCCTCAACCAGTTCGACCACGATGCAAGCGCATGGACGACGAAACAATATCGCAGAAAGGTCATCCGGCACAAACTTACGCCGCAGCTGACGGAGGAGGAAGCCACAGGGCTGTTGCGTATCTCTGCGATCCAGGCCGTCTACAACGCCAAGGCTTATTGCCGGTGTTTTGATCGGTTGACCGCCTCGCAACAGATGGCGCTCAGCCAACTGGTGTTCCAGATGGGGACGAATCTCGAACAGTTTGTGGGCTTTCTGGGCGCGTTAAATGATGAAGACGGGACCCGCGAACTGGCGCAACTCGACGGCTTTGTAGAAACCGACGCACAGCATTGGCAGACGGTGCAGAGCACGCTGATTGACAGCCAATGGGCCCGAAGATACACCATCCGCGCCTCGACAGTGATTGCCATGTTCGACCCGGACTACAACCAGCAGCCCGGCGCAGCAGAACAGCGAGTGGAGGCGGTGCTTCGTCCTCCAGCGCCTGTTCATGCAAAGAACCGAACCACCGCCACTCTGCGGATGGCGAGCTACCACAAACGTTCCGCCAGAACCCACGGCAAGAAAGCAGCCCATCCTGCGGTCAAACGTAAGCTGACCTAAGCGAGCGAGCCTCGCTGTGGCGGTTTGCGTCATCCCGGCAAACATCGGAAACTAGACGCGGAGGTTCGCTATGCAGCGCGTCAAGCTAGGTAAGTCCGAATTGCACGTTCCGGTGATTTGTCTCGGAGGAAACGTCTTTGGCTGGACGGTTTCAGAGGCGGATTCTTTTCGCCAACTGGACGCGGCCCTGGAAGCAGGGCTGAACTTTATCGATACCGCGGATGTGTATTCCCGCTGGGCGCCGGGCCATCAGGGTGGCGAATCGGAAGCAATTCTCGGCAAATGGTTAGCCACAGGCAACAAGCGCAGCAATGTGATCCTGGCGACCAAGCTCGGGATTGACATGGGCGAGGGCAAGAAGGGGCTGAAGGCGGCATACATCCAGCAGGCAGTAGAAGATTCGCTGCGCCGTTTGCAAACGGACTATATCGACCTCTACCAGGCGCACAAGGATGACGAGGAGACGCCCCTCGAAGAAACCCTGTCTGCTTTCGATAAGCTGGTGCAGCAAGGCAAGGTCCTGCATATTGGCGCCTCCAACTACAGCGGCGCACGGCTGGCGAAGGCGCTGAAAGTCAGCAAGGACAATGGATTGGTGAGCTACATCTCCCTCCAGCCTCATTACAACCTGGTCGAGCGGGAACAGTTTGAAACCGACCTGCTGCCTGTGGTTCAGGAGCATACGCTGGGCGTAATTCCCTACTACTCGCTCGCGGCTGGATTTCTTACAGGCAAGTACCGCACGAAAGAGGACGCCGAAGGCAAGGTGCGCGCTGTTACCGTAAAGAAATATTTGAATGACTGGGGCTTTCAGGTAGTTAAAGTGCTGGATGAGGTTGCTCAGGAGCACCACTCAACGCCGGCGCGCGTTGCGTTAGCCTGGTTGATGGTGCAACCGGGTGTGACCGCTCCGATCGCCAGCGCGACCAGCGAGAAGCACCTCACCGACCTGATTGAGGCGGCAAAGTTAACGCTGGATCACGCTTCCCTTCAAAAACTGACAAGTGTAAGCGCGCCCGCAACGGCCTCGAAAACGTAGCCCTCTCGGCCAGCTCGGAGATACGAAAGGAGACCGCAGGTCCTTCCACTACGCTTCGCTCCGGTCGGGATGACAACTCTTTTGCAAGGTCAACCATTTCTCGCTGAAGCTCTTGCCGGCACAATAGAATTGTCATCCCGACCGGAGCGAAGCGTAGTGGAGGGCACGGTCTCCTTGTCGCAGCGACTCGAGGGCAACTACCGCGACGCATCAGCATTTGTTCTTGCCCCGGAATTCCGGCTCAGGTAGGCTCCAGCTACCCATCGGACCGCTGTGCATCCTCTGATCCAAGGATGATCCAAGGAGCTTTCTTGTCCAGCACGGCTACCTTTGATCCACTGGTCCCACCCACGCCGAAGCCCGCCAGCGGGGCGCTCCAGATCGCGGCCGCTACCGTTGGCAATGCGCTGGAATGGTTCGACATCCTGATCTACGGGTACTTCGCGACTAGCATCGCGGGCGCATTTTTCCCTAACTCCAACCCCGTTGTATCCATGCTGCTCACCTTTGGCTCGTTTGGCTTGTCCTACGTGGCCCGTCCGGTCGGAGCAGTGGTTCTCGGCGCCTACGCCGACCGCGCCGGCCGTAAAGCCGCGCTGACGCTTTCGATCCAGCTGATGGTTATCGGCACTGCGGTCATGGCCTTGATGCCCTCATACGCCAGGATTGGATTAATAGCACCCATCGCCGTATTCGCCGGTCGCCTGTTGCAGGGGTTTGCAGTGGCGGGGGAGTTCGGCAGCTCGACGGCCTTCATGATCGAGCACTCCGCCCATCGCAAAGCGTTCTTTGCCAGCTGGCAGTTTGCCGGTCAACACCTGGCAAAGGTGCTTTCTGCGCTCTTCGGCGTTGGGCTCACTACCACGCTCAGTACTCACCAGCTGCACACCTGGGGGTGGCGGATTCCGTTTCTGTTCGGCTTGCTGGTAGGGCCGGTCGGTCTCTACATCCGCAGAAAACTAAATGAAACGCCGGAGTTCCTTGCGAGCACGCACACCCGAACTCCGGTTCGTGAGCTGTTTGCGACGGAAAAAACCGGGTTGATCGTGGGCGCCGGCCTGGTTGCGGTAGGCACGGCGAGCACCTATTTCTCCATCTACATGCCCACCTATGCCACCACGCATCTGCACTTGCCACCGGCCACTGGTTACATCGTCACCATCGTTCTTTCTCTACTGGCCATGGTGCTGATCCCGCTGGGCGGCAACCTGGCAGACAAGATCGGCTACACGCGCATGATGCTGCCTGCCGCCATTCTGATGTTGCTGTCTTTCTATCCTTTATTTCTGTTCATTACGCGCAACCCCAGCCTGCCTACGCTGTTGGCAGGGCTGATCTTCAACGAGCTTTTCCAGGATGCCTATCTGTGCGCGTTGGCTGCCGTGATGGCTGGAATTTTTCCCGCGCGTACCCGGGTCACCGGCCTTTCACTTAGCTACAACCTGGGCGTCACTCTCTTCGGCGGCTTTGCGCCGGCGGTCTTCACCTGGCTCATCGCCGTGACCCACAATACCGCCGCACCCAGCTTCTATTTGATGGCGATGGCAGTCGTCAGCATTATTGCGGTGGTTTCGGTGAAGCGCCGGGCCAACCATATGTAACTAAGGCAGAGCGAAGGCCAGGACATAGTCACCCTGTTTGGTGCGCAGCTTGCCGTGCCCACCAGCAGCTATCACGATGTATTGCTTGCCGTGCAGGCTATAGCTCATGGGTATCGCCTGCCCTCCTGCAGGGAGCTGATACTTCCAGAGCTCCGTGCCGGTTTCGATGTCAAAGGCCCGCAGATATAGGTCCATCGCCGCAGAGGTAAACACCAGGCCGCCAGCGGTGATCATCGGTCCTCCCAGGTTGAGCGATCCTGTCTGCTGGCCTGGAACCATGGTGCCCAACGGGACATCCCAAACCGTTTTGCCGGTAAATAGATCCACGGCTTCGGTGGTACCCCAGGGCGGTTTGTTGCAAGGCAACTTAGAAGGAGAAAACAGAAAGGTACGGTAAAGCCCGTAGGGTGCGCCCTTCTGGTCTCCGAATTCTCCAAAGATGCGGTTGTCCTGATCCTTGTTGTGCTCGGCTGCATACTGGTCGCGCGGGATCAACTTCATCCATGCGATGAGGCGGTTGGTGTTGGCAACCATGATGTGGTGGGAGGGATCGTAAGCCGCGCTCCCCCAGTTCACTCCGCCCACGTTGCCGGGAAATACCACGATCCCTTGGAGGCTTGGGGGCGTGAACATGCCGTCCCATTGCGAAGCCGCAATCTTTGCCTTGCACCAGGCTTCATCCTGCGGAGTGGGTCCCCAGGCATCGTCAGCCGTAATTTTTTCGGGTACCAGGGAGATGGTCGAAAACGGCTGCGTTGGCCAGCTCTGCTCACCCGGGATTGTCGATTGCGGCACGGGCCGCTCTTCCACGGGCAACAGAGGAGCGCCGGTAAGGCGGTTGAGCACGAATACGTGACCCATTTTAGTGTTGATAACGATTGCCGGGGTGCCGTCTTTCCAGGTGAACAGCGTAGGCTGCGAGGCCACGTCGTAGTCCCAGAGGTCATGGTGAACCGCCTGGAAACCCCACACAAACTTGCCCGACGATGCGCGTAAGGCCACCACAGAGTCGGACCATTTATCGTCGCCCTTGCGGATGCCACCGTAGTAGTCGGGGGCGGAACTGCCGACGGGGATAAACACCAGATCTTCTTTGGGGTCGACCGAAAGGGTCGACCAGGCATTGCCGCCGCCGGTGCGCGGTTCGGTCTTGTCCGCCCAGGGTGTCGGGTTCCACGTCCAGCGCAATTTCCCAGTCCTTGCATCGAAGGCGCGCACGATTCCCCGCCCCGTATCTACTTTCCAGTTGTCCGCGATGGACGAGCCGGTGATGACCAGGTCGCCGGCAATGGCAGGCGCGGAGGTAACCTGGTAGCCGCCGTTCCACTCCGTTGCCGTGGCTGCGTCCTGGGTAAGATCGACTTCTCCCTTGGCGCCGAAATCGACGCAGGGTTGGCCGGTCTTTCCATCGACGCCGATCAGACGCCCATCCAGTGTTCCGATGAAAATGCGCAAGCGGCAAGGCTGGCCAGGCTTTGCTTTGGTATCGATCCAGGCGGAGACGCCGCGGGAGGAAACCTCGGAGTAATCGTGAGAGAGGTCAACATGCGGGTCGAACTCCCACAGCCTGACGCCGGTTTCGGGATTGAGCGCAATCACATGGTTGTAAGGGGTGCTCAGGAACAGCTGGTTCTCGACCAGAATCGGCGTAGTTTCGAAGGCGGCTTTCTCAATCAAGTCTGTCTGCTGTTCGAGCGCTCCCGTGCGATACGTCCACGCAGGTTTCAGTTGGGCAACGTTGGTGCGATCGATCTGCCGCGCTGCCGAATAGCGGCTGCCGCCTGGATCATTGCCATAATTCGGCCATCCAGCATCTGACTGCGCGATGGCGCCATGGGTCCAGCAAAGGATGGCGCTGGCCGGCAGAATCCAAAACCTAAACAAGGACTTAAGCATTTCTACCTGCCTGGCTTCGATATTCACCGTCCAGCAACGACATCAAGACCAGTGAGTGGTAGGTTCCATCCCGATAAATCGCGTCGCGCATGATTCCCTCTTTTCGAAAGCCGAAAGCTTCATATACGTGAAGAGCGCGATCATTGTTCACGAAAACATCCAGATAAAGACGGTGCGCCCTGTAGTCACCAAATGCCCGGTCCAGCTATCTCGGCCAGAAATTTTTGCCCGTACCTTGATTGGGAATGCCAACGACAAACCGCTTGAGCTCGACGGCGCGGTGTTCAGAAAGCAAGCCCGCGGAGGATGGCGAAGGCGGCAATATTTCCTTGCTCATCTTCTGCCACGATATAGCTGGCATCCGGGTCGGCCGAGGTTTTTCAGGTGTTCATCCGGCGGCCAGGAACCAACGAACGTGCGGAACTGTGGCAGCGTTTCCAGCCTGCTAATCTGCGCAATATCGGTTGCTGTGGCGCTTCTGAACTTCATGGCAAAAGATTAACTGGTTTGCTATTTTGAAGCCATGAACGCCAGCGGTCATCAGCTTTTGCTTGACCTTGAGAGCCATCGTCACCGCAGCTCACGATCGCCAATGTTCCCTCGAAGAGGTTGCCGCCCGCATACGGAGCTCTGCCGATTACCGTTGGGTCGGACTGTATGACGTGGACCACGCAGCAGGCCTGGTAAGGAACCTGACCTGGAGCGGACCGGGAGCACCCGAACATCCCACGTTTCCACTCACCAAGGGACTTACCAGCGCAGCGGTTGCCCAGAAACAAACCGTAAATGTTGGCGATGTTTCAGCAGATCCCCGTTACCTGACGGCGTTCGGCACCACGCGGTCGGAGATCATTGTTCCGGTATTGGATGCGGAGGCAAACAACGTCGTGGGCACGATCGACATCGAGAGTGAACAGCCGAATGCGTTCAGCAAGGATATTCAGGATCTCCTTGAATCCTGTGCGGCGGTGATACGGCCCCTCTGGCCGGCGCAAATCCCTTCCTAATTCGGAAAATCTTGGCAGGGTCTACTTGCGGCGGGCGATCGACCTCTTGCTGGGATACGCATTCGCGACGATCACGTTTCCGTCACGAGGGCAGAAGAGTCTGCCTGAGAACTCGATCTCCCCGGTACGGCACGGCTTCAGCCGTGCCGTACATGACACCGCCATACTCGGCTTTAGCCGCTGAGGTACGTTTTTTCCCATCCTACAAATTCGCTTATTCCTGGAATCTACCAACTGACTGGGTCGTGGTTGTTTCTTGTGGTGGCTCTGCGATTTGGCCCCAGGCAAGCACGCAACACGCTATAGCAGGTATTCGAGTAGTTTCACCGCACTCTTTCACTGGGCAATAAAACTTGGGGACGTCCATGATAGGTAAAAGTCAAGGGGAAACGGATTCCCCTTGACTCGGCGGGATAGGTTCTCCGGGAGGTAATGCGGTAAAGATGAAAGCCACACCCGGAGGAACCTACTGCGAAGTAG
>CAWBRJ010000024.1:0-33925 GCA_963790935.1 uncultured Acidobacteriaceae bacterium
ATATTAAAGCCAAGAGATAAGGATCCCGGTAGGGGAGGTCGTGGGGTACTCGCCAACCCACCCCTTTATGACGTGACCAAAATCGCAGTGGTGGCCGGGTTATTATCCAGCGTCTGCCATCCCGTCAACGGCGTCCCGGTGTATAACCAGCTCTTCCCTTAGATCGCACTATCCGAGTCCCTCGCCAAAAGCCGCTGCGGCACCTGCGCAAAGCTATAAGTGCCGCCCAGAGGATTAAGGGTAAACATGAAAAGCAAGTCGAAGCCGTCGCCCGGCCAGCTCTGCGGGGTAATTTTGCACCCAGGATGGAATTCGTGATCGCGCTGATGCCTTCATGCTGTCACTGCACGCCTGCGGCCCCCGCTTTGTAGGTCGTCATGCGGCAGTCCGCGTCGTACCCCTGGATCGAAACCGACGGGATACTGCGTGCCTGAGCCGCGCCCGTTGGGGAGCAAAGCACGGAAGAGGCGTCAGCAGCTCTTCGGCAGTTTACAAATTGGCTCAGTGTACGCAGCAATGGGTGCTTGACATCGAGACCGACAAGCAGGTAGCTTGTCCGCATCTTCGGTATGCCTCCCCCCTCCATGTCCCTGTGCGTTTAACCTCAAAGCCGTGCCCTTAGATCCACCAGCCTGAAGGTCCTGTTCCACAACCTCGCCATATTCGAAGAACAAGTCGTCTAGGGAAGCACCGAGACCGATTTGTAAGATTGATTCAAGGAAACATCTGCGATGGCAACGATAGAACTGACCGATACCTCCTCCCTGGTAGAGAACGTAACCGTTCTGGATAGCACCGTATTGGGCAAAACGCCTGCTTCGGTAATCCATTTTCTACGCTCCGACGTCATTGGTGCCCTGAATCAGACTCTAGATCAGGTACAGATAAACTCCCTATCGATCGGATTCACCTACGAACCGTCCTTCTCCCTCTCTGGCGGGACCGCGACATTTACAGCCGGCGGTGGAGCGACCGGTGAACTGGATCTATATAAGCCTGGCAAAGCCGGCACGAGCAGTCCCCTGTTCCCGTCGGACCAGTACGGGACGGATATCGAGATGATGGGGAGGTACTACCTGGCCTTTGGCCTTCAGTTGTCGTTGACAACTGGGTTGAACCAGCAGACCGGCGCATTCACTCTCACACCTGACGCAACAACTACCAGCACATCAACGCTCTATCTTCCGTTTGGTCCAGGCCCCGGCGGCGCGTTTCAGACCTTAAAAGCTGCGTTAACAGCCCTGTTCGGAGCATTCTCTTTGCCTTCCTCGATAGCAGACATCAAGGCCTTGCCTGGCGGCGCCGTCTTTGTGTACGACGCGCAGGGAAGTGTCAGCTTCCAGGCGAGCGTGGACCTCTTAGCAGCTGTCAATCCTACGGCGAGTCTAGGTGTAAGTACAAGCTCTGGACCCATAAAGATTAATGTCGGACCATCCATCACCGTAGGAGGCGCATTCTCCCTAACCGGTGAGTTCCAGGTGAGGGTGTGGAACACGAATGGGCGCGTCATTCAGCTGGGATATTACAAGAAACGCGGCACCACCTTCAGCGTTTCATTCGACGCGAGTGCAGGCGCAGCCGTCTCCGTCGGTGGATACGACATCGTTGCCAGAATTTACAGCTTACTCGGGGATGCGGGAGAACTAGACCCCGCATGGCTGCGGACCCACATCCCCGACGCGGTCGCAAACGATGTTCAAACGGCATATCAAACTGCCGTGCAGACGAAACTTTCCATAGCGATCGATGAAGAATGTGACACCACGACAACCGGCCAGGTGGTCTTCTCCTGGAGCTTTGATACAAGCGTGATGGACGCTGCCGCGCAAGCCACCTTTGAGCAGGCCATCCAGGGCAAACTCTCGAGTCTCATGGGCGGGAATCCACTTCCGCCCGGCGTCACCAAACTCGGTAGTGTTTTCGATCGAATGAAGAGCACGAAGCACACCTTTACATTCAACTTTTTGGGCTTGTTCGACTATGCCTCTGTGCAAGAGGCGTCGCTTGAAATGTCGGTGAAGGTTTCCGAGGACGGCCAAGTGGTGATCGCGGACAAAGCAACCCTCACACGTCTCGGCGCAAACGCGACTCCATTGATAAAGAGCGCCTTATTACGTAAGGTCCTGGTTGAGGACTTCATCGCCACGGTAGGATATAGCACTTCTTTTGGTGCCTTTGCACCTCAGCTTCAGGTTAATTACAGCTACTACGACTATGAGACTCACGCTCACGCTTCGGATCTACAAACCTTCGTCAGCCAGCAGCCCTACTCTGCGGAGGAAACAAGCCATCGATAATTGGACGTCCGTGGTCCAGTCAGGACTGTCCAGCCAGTCTGCTTCCCTATTGGCTTCGCTTGTATATGACAGTCCTACAGCAGCAAAACTCTTTCTCGACACCAACTCGATGCCGCTCAGCACTGCATATTATGAAAGTATTGCAAGACATGCATTAACCGTGACGCCTGGACTCGGTATAAACGATGTTTTCTCAGGATTTCTGAGCAATACCGCCAAATGGCAGCAACTCGTGGATGCAGGTGCGATTGGCAACTTCTATGCCGTGCTGGGGGTGGACCAGGTTTCCCTCCATCGTGGGCAACCGTGGCCTACGCTTGGAAGCAACACATCCTGCTCTGGGCGCCCGCAATGCATTCTGCCGCTCAGGCATTCCAAAGCGTTCTGCAGTATCTGGCGCAAAACCCAGCGCTCTATCCGCTACAGATCCCGGCTTTTTGCGGAGAAGACAGACACTGGCAAGCCAGCTGAAGACCGCCGTGCAAGCTATTCCCCTGTTTCATGATGCACTCGGCGTCATCACAATGTTCCTGACTGCTCCCCCTAAAACCGAGAGCGTAACCATCAATTACATTGGCAGAACAACGACGTACACATAAGCAAGTCTGGGGGTATTATTCGTCAAACGACATCCCCTTCGGGGCGGCTGCATCTTCTTTAGATCAGACTAGCCGAGTCCCCCGCCAAAAGCCGCTGCGTCACTTGCGCGAAGCTATATGTGCCGTCCAAAGGATCAAGGGTAAACACGAAAACCAAATCGAAGCGGTCGCCAGGCCAGCTCTGCGGGGCAATTTTTGCACCCAGGATGGAATTCGCGATCGCGCTGATGCCTTCATGCTGCCACGCGATCAGGACCGGTCCGCTGCAAGCCTGCGCCGCCCGAGCCACCGCCTTCTCCTGTCCCTTGCTGAAGCTCAAGTCGATGTCAAACCGATAAGTCGCGCGAGGGGCGTAACCGTCTCCTCCGAACGGCGACTCCTGGAGTTACCGGACTCGGGGTCGTCTACCGCAGCGGAGGCAAAAATAAATGCAGGCCTCGCCAGCAGCGCGTTTGGTAAAGGTCCGTGGGCAGGTGCCAACAAGCACGCGAGCGCGCCGGCCCGTTGCCACCCGCGCACACTAAGGTCGCGAGCATTCGTCTCGCCCGACTCAGTGACACCGGCCATCTGTCCGGTCGGTTTTTCCGCATGGCGGATCACCATGATTTTGGGAGCCTTCGGCGGCATCAAGTTTCTCCAGCGCCGACGGCTACGGGATTGCCAAGCCCGCGCTTACGATCGCAAAGCCCGCTTGGGCGGCGGCTTCGCACAAGCGCAAATCGCTGGAGACAAACCTGCGTCGGGCGGGCCGTTGTTGACACCAAATCATGGCAGATGCGAGTTGCAAACTGTCTCCAGCGCGTAAGGAATACGTATCAAGTAAAACCTCTGCTTGGTCGCGCAGCTTATCACTGGGAAGGACTTCGCGCCAGCCTCGGCTCAAGACAGAGAGCCGGTTGAGGGCAGCTTGCCGGCCGGCATCGTCCAACTCACCGGCACGATGCAGTCGCGCAATCGCGCTGTGTATCTCAACCGTCGTCGCCCACCAAACCACCGGAGCAAACTGTGTTGCCAGCTTCTTAACCTTATTACTTGTCCGCTCCTGAACGCAGAGCGGGATCAGAGCGCTGGAATCCCAGAAAGCGGTGCTGCGGCTCACCGGCCTTCGTCCCTCTCATCCAGGACTGCTTGCATCGCGGCATTTCCGCTGACCGTCGCCTTCGGCATCTTCCACAGCTGGTCAAGGTCCAACGGTTTTTCCGGCAGGCGCATGGCTCCGGCGGCAACCAGGACCAGCTCCTCTTCACTCGCATCATCGGCGGCGAAAGGTATCAACTTGGCGACGGGCAGATTTCGATCCCGGATGACGATGACCTCCCCGCTTTTCGCGTAGCTCAGGTAGGTGCTGAGGCGATTCTTAAGTTCCGCTACATTGACGCTGCGCATGGCAAACCTCGTCATAGCTATTATAGCCACATTCGACGGGGTGCCCCAGCCTGCCCGGCTTGCCGTGGGGTCTCGTGTTTGAGGCCTGAGTTATTCACAGACCTCGTGAATCCTCGCCAACCCAGAGAACATCTGCTACACAGGAGATCTCTTCACCATGGCAACAGACAAGAAAGTCGCGCTCGTTACCGGCGCCAATCGTGGAATCGGTTTGGAAACCGCCCGTCAGCTGGGGCAGAAGGGCGTAACGGTCGTCGTAGGCGCACGAACCTTGAAGTCCGCGGAAGAAACCGCTTCCAAGCTCAAGAAAGAGGGCCTCGACGCCTTCCCCCTGAAGCTCGACGTCACCAATGCGCACGATCGCGAAGCAGCAGCCAAAACCATCGCCGACAAATTTGGAAAACTCGACATTCTGGTCAACAACGCAGGCATCGGAGCCCAGGACGGGATGTTTGTCCCCAAGACCGTCCACACCACCGAAGAGGAGCTGCAAAACGTCTTCGGCACCAATCTATTCGCCACCATTGCAGTGACGCGTTCCCTGCTCCCCCTGCTCAAGAAGAGCGAAGCCGGCCGTATCGTGAATCTTTCGAGCATACTTGGCTCGTTGACCCTTCACGCAGATCCGAACAGTCCGATTGCAAGCATCAAGGCTTTCGCGTATGACGCATCGAAAACCGCGATCAACGCCTTCACCATACATCTCGCGGCCGAACTCAAAGACACCAAAATCAAGGTAAATTCCGCTCACCCCGGCTGGGTGAAGACAGAAATGGGCACGGACGCTGCTCCCATGGAGATCCCCGAAGGCGCGAAGACCAGCGTCGACCTCGCCCTCCTCGGTCCTGACGGCCCGAGCGGCCGCTTCATCCACCTAGGCAAAGAACTGCCCTGGTAGAAAGGCTTTGTACGAAGGGCACGGCTTCAGCCGTGCCGCATAGGGTTGGGGTTGATGAAGGCCCTGAGCTCTCCATGGAAGCGTCGCCCTCCCCTTTGTCATCCCGACCGAAGCGAAGCGGAGCGGAGGGATCTGCAGTTCTTTCCACCGGCCACCAATGCCGCAGCTCTCAGATGAATTGTCATCCCGACCGAAGCGTACCCAGATTTCCTACCTAGCGGCACTCGCAACAGCCACGTATGCGGCTTTCCGTAAAGAAAGGCGCATGAAGTTTGCCAACGCCATCAAGTTCCACAGGAAATCTGGGGGAGCGTAGTGGAGGGACCTGCTGTTTCTCTCCCGGTTTCTGGCCTTTAGGCCCAGAGGTACGCGCCTCATTCCCTTCCCGCCGAAATGATCCCTCGTTACCTTCTCCATGGAACTTCCGAGCGCCGGCTGGGTACCTTCGACTAACCATCCTGCACTTCTCCTGTCAGAAACTATCCAAATCGGGATCTATACCAGTGTGTCCACAGATAAAGCCACGATGGGTGCCCCAGCCTGCCCCGGCGTGCCGTGGGGCGTGTGCCGTGGGGTCTCACATTTGAGACCTCGGTTAACGACTTAGCTCTCTCTGGACCGGACTTACCACTCTTACCACGCTTATCACTCACATATTTCCCCCAACCCCTTCCGAGCACCAAGGGGGCAGGGAAATTAAATAATTAAATAAAAATTTTGAGCACCTTCATGAAACAAAGGACTTAGCAGCTGCCTGACACCAATGTATATCCTTCTCCGCGCACCCTAAGCGGCCGGCCATCGTTCCCGACCGTTTCGCGCCTGCGACAGCAAGGTACACACCTCTTCGTCCGTAGTCTGCTCAAAGTTTCGATAGACGCTGCCCACAGAGTAGAACACCGTTTGCATGCGCGCACAGATAATCTGGTCCACCTCACTGCGGACTTCCTCGCACGTGCTCTCCGCCGCCACCGGCACCGCAACCACCACCTCCCGTGCCCGCGGCCGCACACTCCGCACTGCCGCCAACATGCTCGCTCCTGTTGCCAGCCCATCATCGACCAGGACAACCTTGCGGCCCTCGATGCGCGCCGGCGGCCGGCCGTTTCGATACACGCCTTCCCGCCGTACGATTTCCGCCGTCTCCCGTCGCACTGCTTCATCGATCACTTCCTGGGGAATACGAAATTCAGCCAGGACCGCTGCGTTCAGGGCGACCGTTCCATCGCTCGCACTGCTCCCATAGCCAGCTCTCCCATTCCCGGGACTCCGAGTTTCCGAACCACCAGGATATCCAGGGGAAGATCCAGCGCGCGCGCGACCTCATAGGCTACCGGTACGCCGCCGCGCGGCAGCCCGAGGACGATTCCATCCCCCCAATCGTGCGCTATGTCCGATTCCTGGATAGCATGCGCCAATACTCGGCCCGCCTCTCTGCGGTCCTGAAACAACTCCCCGCGGAACAGCATCTGCGACCACCTCCCCCCAACTTGGATGACGAGCCAGTCCATAGTAATCAAAGCTAGCTGCTGCTTGACATCGAATTTCCATCGGCATCTAATCCCCGCGTTCCTTATTTCCCCATCGGCATTTCTCGAAACCTCGAAATCTATGCGCCTCAGCATCTCGCTTCTATTGGCCGGCTCTCTGCTCATCTCCCTCGGGGGTTGCAAGAAATCCCCTCCCGCCGCCGTCAGCGACGGGGCCGATTGGACCATGTACGGAAGGACCACCGACGAGCAACGCTTCAGCCCCTTGAGCCAGATCAACGAGCAGAACATCGGCCGGCTCGGCCTCCTCTGGAGCAGAGAACTCGGCACCACCCGTGGCCTGGAAGCTACGCCCCTCGTCTCCAACGGAGTGATCTACACCACGGGCCAGTGGAGCGTTGCCTATGCCCTGGATGCCAAGACCGGCGAAATCCTGTGGACCTTCGATCCCAAAGTATCTCGCGCCAATGTCCGCACCATCTGCTGCGACACTGTCAATCGCGGGGTCGCCCTCTACCACGGCAAGGTGTACCTCGGCACCCTGGACGGCCGGCTCATCGCTCTCGACGCCAAGTCCGGAAATCCTGTCTGGGATGTAGTCACCGTAGACCAATCCAAACCCTACGCGATTACCGGCGCTCCCCGCATCGTCAAAGGAATGGTTCTCATCGGCAATGCCGGCGGAGAGTTCGGTGTGCGGGGTTATCTCTCCGCCTACGACGCGGAAACCGGAAAGCTGGTCTGGCGCACCTACACCGTCCCCGGCGATCCCGCGAAAGGTTTCGAGTCCAAAGCACTGGAGAGATGCCGCAAAAACCTGGCACGGACCAGTGGTGGGTCGCGGGCGGCGGAGGCACGTCATGGGACTCCATCGTCTATGACCCCAAACTCGATCTCATCTACGCCGGCACCGGCAACGGAATCGCGTGGTACCGCGATCTGCGCAGCCCGGGCGGAGGCGACAATCTCTATCTCGCCTCCATCCTGGCCCTTCGCCCAAGCAACGGGGAGTTGGTTTGGCACTACCAGGTAACCCCGCAGGAAAACTGGGACTACGACGCTACGCAGCCGTTAATGCTCGCCGATCTGAAGATCGGCGGCACCCCGCGCAAGGTCATCATGCAAGCGTCGAAGAACGGATTCTTCTACGTGCTCGATCGCCAGACCGGCCAGTTCCTTTCCGCAAAACCCTTTGTCAACGGAGTTACCTGGGCCACCGGAATCGATCCCCAGAGCGGACGCCCGATCGAGTCCGCAGCCGCCTATGACGGCCTCAACCCGGTGCTTGTTTCCCCCGCGCCGGGCGGCGCTCATAACTGGTATCCCATGGCGTTCGATCCCGCCACGGGCCTGGTTTACCTGCCGGCGAGAGCAGGGCTCCTTCGCGCTGCACGCTCCAGACAAGGGTTGGATCTCAAACACCACCAACTGGAACCGCGGCGAAGACGCAGCCTACAACGGGCCACTGCTGGCCAAGTACAACGCTCTCCCTCCCATGACTGGCCTCTTGCTCGCCTGGGATCCTGCTCAGCAGCATGAGGTGTGGCGTGTCTCTCTTCCCATGGTTGAAAGCGGCGGAGTCCTCGCGACCGCGGGCAACCTCATCTTCCAGGGCCGCTCCGACGGAATGCTCTGCGCCTATCGCGCCACCGACGGCAAGAAACTTTGGCAGTTCGACGCCGGCACCGGCATCATGGCTCCGCCGGTCACCTATCTGCTCAACGGAGTGCAATACGTAACGCTCATGGTTGGCTGGGGCGGCTCCGCTGGGACTCAACAATATCCCCGGCAGCGGCGTGGTCAAACCCGGCTATGGCCGCGTCCTTACCTTCTCTCTCGGTGCTCATGCAACACTTGAAGTTCCTCCCTTCGGCCATCCGGGGCCGCCTTCGCCCGCGATCCACATGAACGCCACGCCGGCGATGATCCACGAAGGCGACGTCCTATACAGCGCGGCAGTGCTTCTACTGCCACGGAGTGGACGTAGTCTCGAGCTCCGGAGTTCCTGACCTGCGCTACGCCACCGCCGCAACCCACCATCAATTCGAGTCCATCGTGCTGGGAGGCGCTCGCCAGCAATTGGGAATGCCATCGTTCAAAGACGCGCTCAAGCCTGACTCAGGTGCGAGCCATCGAGGCCTATATTTTGTCTCGCGCTGCCGATAACAAATAGACCGCTTTTGATATAGTTTCTTCGCATGCGTCGCCTAGCTGTTCCGCAGAACCTCAAGCGAAGAATTCTGAAGGATGCCCTGCGCGACAACGAGCAACGCGATGCCGCCTTCCGCCGCATCATCTGCTCCGTCCCCAAAGGGAAGGTTTCAACCTACGGCAAGGTTGCTGCTGCTGCAGGCTATCCGCTATATCACCGAGCCGTAGCGAGGCTGCTGCGAAAGGAGGGGCTCCGCGGAGTACCGTGGCAGCGCATCGTAGGCGCAGGTGGCGAAATCAAACTACGAGGTGAGGCCGCTTTGGAGCAACGGCTCCGCCTCACCATGGAAGGAGTCAAGTTTCGCGGCAAGCGCGTGAACATGCAACTCGATGAACACACCTTTCGCCCTGTGGGAGACGCTAGACCGATGAATGCTCTTGAGCGATTCGAGGAAGCGGCCAGGCGCTATCTGCCCCATCAACTGCGGGTCTTGTTTATCGCGGAGGCCCCGCCCGCATTCAAGGTCAACCGTCTTTTCTACTTTACCGGCCTGACCAACGGTGACACTCTCTTTCTCGAAATGATGAAGGTCTTGTACCCGGTCGAGGTCGGATACATCCAAGACGCCTTCCAGCCGGGCTCTTCGGTAAAGCAGATGCGGCAGCGGAAACCAGAGCTACTGCGAAAGTTCCAAAACGACGGCTATCATCTCATTGACGCTTACGAACAACCGATGCCCGACGGTGCGGATACAGCGACCAAGACGCATCTGATGCGAAGCACTCTGTCGGCACTTCAGAACAAGGTGCGGCATCTCGTGCGAGACCATAATGTGCCAATTATCCTGATTGGCGGCGTTACCTACTCAGTTTGCGCGGAGGCGCTGCGGCGGGACGGCAAAAACGTTGCGAACAACACAATGATCAATCATCCAGCTCGGGGCGGCCAAAAGCTCTTCCGATCAAAGCTTAAGGCCGTGCTAAGCAAACTGGGTATGGTTCGGTAGGTACGGGCTTCAGTGTCTGCGTGAGAACCCATTCCCAAACTCAGTCCCGAAGGGACGGCTGAGTGTAGCCCAGGACGTTAGTCCTGGGTAGGATTTCAAAACATGATCGAGTCCCGAAGGGACGGCTGAAAATTACCCACGACGACGCAAGGTTCACGCCAGAAAAATAATACACGCCGGACTACCAACCCCCGTATATCGTCCGGTGAACGTCAACTGCCCTGTATTCCTATCAATCCTGAACGACGTAACGCTATCGCTGCGTTGATTGCACGCGAACATAAAGGCTCCACCAGGTTCGATCTGTATGTGCCGCGGGTAATCGCCCATGGTCGAGGTTTCGCCCGCGTAAGTCAGCCGGCCCTCGCGATTAAGAGAGAAGAGAGCGACCGTGTCGTGGAGCCGATTGGCTGCGTAGAGAAACCGCCCATCGGGCGATAGCACGATCTCTGAAGCGAAACTCGTTCCCTTGAACCCTGGGGGTAGCGTTGAAATGGTCTGCTCAGGACGCAGCGATCCCGTCGCTGGATCGAAATGAAAAAACACCACTGTAGACGATTCTTCTTGAAGCGAGTACAACCAGCGCCCATTGCGATGAAACGTAAAATGGCGCGGCCCATCACCCGGAGGCAGCGAAACAAAGGGAGAATCCGCAACCGGCGACAGCTTGCCGGAGACAGCATCAAAAGCCCAAACATAGATCCGGTCCTGCCCCAGGTCTGTTTGCAGTACGAAGCGGCTTCCCGGATCAGCCTGGATCATATGTGCGTGCGGGCCGTCGTGACCGCTGAAGGCGAAGCTGCCTTCCGGAGCACTCGACGGAACGGTCGGCCCAACGGACCCCGAATCCTGGTGAACATACGTGGCCGCCCCAAGCGCTCCAGTGGGTAGTATGGGCAGCGCGGCCACGCTGCCGCCGGCATAATTCGCCACAAAAACAAACTTGCCCGACGCGTCGATGCTCAGGTGAGCCGGCCCCGCTCCTTCGGAGCTAACAACGTTCAGTAGCTTAAGCTTTCCATGCAGCCGATCCACCGCATAGGCGCTGACTGACCCACTCTTACCCGCAAAGTCTGCGACGTCGTTGGTGGCATAAAGGAATCGTCCGGAAGAGTCGAGCGTGAGCCATGAAGGATTGGGGGCCGCTGCGGCCAACTCGATCAGGCTCAGCTCTCCGCTAGTGGCATTCATCTCAAACAGGAAGATTCCCTTTCCGTTGCCCGGGCTGCCATAAGTTCCCACGTAAGCCAACGTCCTCTGCCCGCTTGTGGCCCGCACTGGCTTTAACGCCGAACCGAGCACCGCGAAGGCAATGGACCCTCTCAATAGTTCGCGGCGAGAAATATTCCGGGGAGTCGTCTGCATGGTTCTCTCTTGTAATCCTTATATAGAGATCTTATTCACTTCGTGCTTTCGATCCACTCCAGCTCGCCGCGATGGAGCAGGGTTGCGCGGTCTTCCGGCAGAATCCATCGTTGCTGCACCAGATTGTCGACCGCCGCTTTGTACCGCGTGAGATAGTCTTCGCGATCCGCGTAGCGCTCCGCGATCGACCTGCGCGGGTCACCTGTCTTCTGCCGGTCCTCAACCGTCTTCGGAAATGGCAGATAGGATGCCTCAAAGGCGACCCGTTGATCGGGCGCGCCAATCGATGGATCTCGAAGATTCCAACCGGCGTAGGTGGCCAGCGGCACGGTGATCTGCGGCAGTCGCACGCCATCGCGCTCGTTCCCGTCGGCATCGACCTGGGGCACAAGCACAGGGAAAGCCGGGCCGACCTTGGGCGGCTGAATGCTCAGAATTCCCTCTTGCCAGTTGGGGCCGAAATCGAGCCGATAGGCTTGATTAGCCTCGTGCGGCAGGTTGACTCCAGGGATCTTGGGAAACGCATATTCGCTCAGGGGCACGAGGTTTTGATCGGCAATCTTCGGATAGTTGCTTGGGGGCGGAAGGGTGTCGCTGCGTACCCACGCATCCATGTTGGCAATCATGGCGCGCCAGAAGTACCTGACCGGGAGCGGCGATTGCGGCTGCTGCCCGAGCAGATCCCCGGTTCCCATCTCCGGCGGGAACGGAACAGAAAAATGCTGCAGTCCGGCAAAGTGGTAGATCCGCACCCGGTCTGAGATGGGCGCATCTTCCTTTCCATCGGCGCTCACGTGAATCAGAGCCGCCGCACGGCCCCAATATTCATAGGCCGTGTTAGAGAAAAAGACTCTGGGCACAACCTTATCCGCGGTGGCACGGTCGAGCAGCCCTGCAGTCTCACCCGTGACGGGATCTTCCTCAGGTTCATCGGTGAAGGGAAAAATGTCCGTGGGGAAGAAGATCGACGAGGTGGGCTGCGCATCGCGCGAAGGCTGGGCGAAGCGGTAGTTGAAACTGCCCCGGCCCGCGCCCGCTACATGGGCAAGAACACCGTCGAGCGCCATCCTTCCTTCTTCATCCGCATTGAAACCCTGGTAGAGAAAGTCGCGCAAAAAGCGCCCATTCTGCGAAATGCCTTCGCCGTAGACACGCTGTGCCGGAGTAATGGCGCCAGGATCGTGCTTGGCATAGGAAGCAAAGTCCCGTATGGCCGCGAAGCCTCCGCCGGCCACGACCGGGTTGGCGACAACATACACGTACTCATAAATCTTTCCGGGCTGAAAGCCTCCGTTCAAGTGAATATACCGGTCTGCAGGAACGAGCTTGCCATTGACGGTATGCGCGAACTGCCACTCGGCGCGGGGGATGAGGGTGCGCTCCCCATCACGCGAGTCGCGGACGGTCAGCACATTGCGCGGGTCGTTTAGCGCGGCAACCGGGTATTCGACTCCGCCAAGATGGCCCTCCATGAGGTGCCCGAGGGGAATCTCCGGCAACATCTTTGATGGCATTAGGTCGCCCCGCAGCAATCCGGTGATGGTCTTTCGGTTCTCCTTCGCAACCGGGGCGAAGAATCGCAGCGCGCCTGGACCCTGGGCATCCCACTGCCAACCCAGGCTCACGATGGTGTAGCCGTTGCGCAGTAGCCACGCGTCACCCGCGTCGTGGGCCAGATCCTCATCACCGCCGTCGACCAGAGCAAGAATGCGTGCATTGCCGCGGTTGGGAACTTCCAGAAGCACGGAGCCATTGCTCAGGCTGACATCCTTCGGACGCACGGCAACGAAGTCCGAAGAGAACTCGACTTCCCCTTTCTTCAAGTTCACCGCGTTGCCTAGATCAACGATATGCACGTTGTGGGCATTAGCCACTGGGACCGAGAAGTAGACGCGTCCGGTAATGCGCTCGTAGGCGCCCGCGTCCCCAAATAGCTTCCCGTCGAGGACCGTCGTGCGGGAAGCTACCTCGACATGAAGGACCCTCGCGTGCAGAGAAACACTTAGAAGCTGAGCCAGGACGAGAAAGCTTGCACAAAACCGCAGGCGCATGCGGGCAAGCATAGCATGTGCATGGCCGGCCATTCTCCGGGATTGACCCAACAGCCGTTAGCCTTCAGCCAGTGGCGCCGGCCGGCGGAAGACGTGGCTTGGCGCGGCCCCCCAAAGTCCTGATAATTTTGATTGCGAGGTCTGGCAAAGGAAAGCGTGCGATGAGCAAAGACGCCCCGATTCAGAAAACACCTGAGGCACCCTCAGAACGGGCTCGTAAGCCTCTCCCCGTCGGATACCGCCAGGGGATCATCACGGCCATTACCGTACTGCTGGGATTTTCCCTTCTTTTCGTGCGCTATTGGGACTTTGAGCTCCCGGGGGCCTGGAGTATTTCGTCGACCACCGCGGCCATTCTGGTAGCTTGCGCGATCGTGTGCCAAATGATCGCCCTGTGGAGATCGTTGCAGATCAAAGATGACGACGAGCGCGAGTACGGCAAGACCCTGCGGTGGTTTCTTTGGTCCACCATTTTGTTGCTGTTCGGTCTTGCGATCTCAGGTCTGTCGTTTTCTCGAGTAGTCAAGTTCTGATCAAAAGTGGCTTACCACGCTTGCCACGCATTCCACCCATATATTTCGTCGCCCTACGTTGTGCGTAACAGACCGCGCGACTCTAGGAAGAATCGTGCCACAACGCGAACATTTGTCTCCGTGCTAGAATCCGCGCTGAGGTTGAACAGAATGACGCCAACCATCGATCGCAAGGGCTACTGTGTCTCGGCTTTCTTGCTTCTTTGTGCTGTCTTGAGCCCAGTACAACCCGCACCAGCGCAGACCAGTTCACCGCAAGCCAAGCTGTCAGTGCATTGGGAGGAACTTACCGGCGCGGACTTCATCGAGGCCATCAAACGTTCGCAGAGCACGTGCCTTTTGCCGTTCGGCATCCTGGAGAAGCATGGCCCGCATCTGCCGCTAGGAACGGATTTGCTCGACGTGCGCTACGCGTCACTACATGCCGCGGAGCAGGAATATACCGTGGTCTTTCCCGAGTATTATTTTGGGCAGATCTTTGAGGCGCGTCATGAACCCGGTACCGTCGCTTACAGCCGCGAACTGCAGTTGGCGTTGCTGCAGGAAACCACGGACGAGATGGCGCGCAACGGCTGCAAGAAGGTGCTGATCGTTAACGGCCACGGCGGCAATAATAGTTTGCTGCCCTACTTTGCGCAGTCGCAGTTGGCGAAGCCGCACGATTACGTGGTCTATGTTTTCAGCCAGTCTGCACCGACTTCCGGCGGCCCGCAAAAGAAGACCTCCGTCGACCAGCACGCCGGCGAAAGCGAAACCTCCAAGATGATGATCAGCCATCCGGATCTCGTGCACCAGGATCGTGCTGCAAGTGAATCGGGCGCCGACCAGCATCGTGAGAACCTGCCGGAGAGCGTCTACACCGGCATCTGGTGGTACGCACGCTTTCCCGACCACTATGCCGGTGACGGCTCCGCCGCGACTCATGAGCTGGGCGACTATCAAATGAAATGGTGGATTGATTCCGTAGCCAAAGCCGTTGCCGCCATCAAAGCCGATGACGTAAGCCTCAAACTGCAAAACGAATTTTACGAAAAGAGCACCCACCCTCTGGATACCAAGCAGTAGCGCTGAAGCTCGCTATCGCCCAGGTGCGAATGGAGACGCGGCCGCAGTCGGGCAGATCACCTGGTATCCCCACAAAGCTAAGGTCGTCTAGATGTTGATTGGCTCCTCAGGTAGCACTCGAATCTACAAGCCTTCGGTTAAGGTCAATAGGCGGGGGGCGGTTCACCGGACCCGAATCCCAGGCGACGAAGGCTCATTTTCACCGGCTCCGCCGGAGGAGGGCAACGGATTGAATCGATAGCCAATGGAGCGCTCCGTAACGACGTATTGTGGGGCTTTAGATACCTCGATTTTGGTGCGGAGGGCGGCGACCAGAACCCGGAGCGCGTCCTGCTTAGATGTAGGATTCCGCCAGAAGATCTCGCACAGTGTGTTACTCCCCATTAGTTCCCCGGGGTGCATGGCGAAGACCGCCAACAGTTCAAATTCCCTAGGGGTCAGATGCGTTTCCGCTCCACGGACCCAGACTCTATGCATGGCGACATCGAGGACGAAGTGCCCTACGCGGATCGGTTCTTTCCGCTGTAAGTCTCCCGGCGACAGGAGAAGATTGGCTAACTCGCTCGCTCGGTATGGGCGGCCTCTTGCGCTTCCCTCGCCATCGATTAGCCCCGTCTCAAAGGCTACTCGGACAATCTGCGTCCTCTTCCTGACTCCGATCTTCCGGAAGAGCTGTTGCAGGATAGCCTTCACCGCTCCCTCCGTGCACCCCAAGTGGCGGGCAACCTGCTGGTTAGTCCAGCCCTCAGACACGCGCGCCAAGACATCTCGTTGTCTAGCACTGAATGAAATGGAGCCGTTCCATTCTTCGCTTTGCCGGCGCATGCCGGTGAAGCCGGCAAGAGGCGAGCCACCGAAAGAGTCAGAGCTGAACGGCTGCATAGAGGCAAGGCACAGGATGAGACCGGTAAAACCGTCCCTGCGTGCCCCAGTGACAAACAACGCTGACTCCTCAGCGCTGAATTTGTCGCCTAGCAGAACAATATCAATCGCTTCCGTTTGCAGGCGTTTGAGCGCAGCGAGCAGGCTCGCTGATCTGCCGGCAATCCAGGTCCGGGTTCCGGTGTAAATCCGGCGTGCCCAATTGCCCTTGAATTCTCCGCTCCGGCCCACAAGCAGCAGCTTGACATGCTGTCCCTTCGGGGCGGCGGGAGCAGTCCGTCTGTTGCGCTGCGTTTTCATCCAGTTCTCTCTAGTAAACCGGACTCCTGCTTTGAGCGCTGAACCTGCGTCATATCTTCACCCTCATCGCCATAACAGATTGACCTGCGGACGAAAGAGCGCTCCCGGGCGATGGTTGGTTTACCTAGTTCTCGAATTCACCTTCAGGAATTGGCAGGATGTCGTGCTCACCCGCAAACCACACATACAGTGTGGGCAGCAGGAAGATACTCATGACCAGATCAGAGATCAGGCCGCCGACGATGACGATGGCAAACGGACGCTGAGAGTCAGAGCCAATGGCGTGCGACAAAGCCGCAGGAATGAGCCCCAGGGTTGCGACCAGCATGGTCATCATGATGGGACGGAGCCGCAGCACTGCTCCCTCGATTGCTGAGTCTTGAACGGAGTGGCCGCGCACGCGCAACTGATTGATGTACTCAAGCATGATGACGCCGGTTTGCACCGAGACACCAAACAGGGCGAGCATGCCAATCGCAGCCGAGACGCTAAAGTTAGTGCCGGTGAAATAGAGAGCGAGCAATCCACCCACACGCGCCATGAGCACGTTCACCATAATCAGCGTTGCCCACTTGAAGGAGCGGAACATGGCATACAGGATCATGAAGATAATGAAAATAGTGATGGGCGTAACGATGGCCAAACGAGCATCGGCGCGCTGTTTGCTCTTGTACTCTCCGGCCCAGTCGGTGTGGTATCCCACAGGCAGTTTCACCTGATCATGCACCCGCTTGATGGCTTCTTCTACGGTGCTGCCGAGATCGCGGCCACGCACACTGTATTTAATGGCGATGTAGCGTGATTCGCCCTCGCGATAGATCTCTTCGGCTCCGTCTGTGGTCTCCATCTTGGTTAACTGGGCAAGCGATACGCGCTCTCCTGAGGGTGCGAGCAAACGCACGTTTTGAATTGCCTCTTTGGTATCGCGATATTGTTGCTGGTAGCGGAGCACGACGTCATATTGCGCTTCGCCCAGCAGCAGCGTGCTGACCGCACCGCCGCCGACGGCTGTCTGAATAGCGTCCTGCACATCGGCTACGTTGATGCCGAAACGGCCGCAGGCCGGGACGATCCACGACAAAGGTCAGGTTGGGTTGCCCAATCACCCGAAAGAGTCCCAGATCGGCGACGCCGGGGATCTTGCTCATCACCGAGACGACTTCGTTTCCCTTGGCTTCAAGGGTACGGAGGTCGTCGCCAAAGACCTTGACCGAAAGCTGGCCTTTGACGCCCGATACGGCCTCTTCCATGTTGTCCGCGATGGGCTGGGAGAAGCCCCAGATGACGCCAGGAGTCTTTTCCAGTTCCTTGTCCATGGCGGCGATCAGGGCCTCTTTGTTTTGTTGAAAGACGGGGCGCCACTGCTCCTTGGGCTTCAGGCCAATGTAGTATTCGGTGTTGAAGAAGCCGGTCCAATCGGTTCCATCGTCGGGACGTCCGATCTGAGTCGACGACTTCGGTGACCTCAGGGAAGGAGGCCATGATGAGGCGAGCGTGGGTGGAAATTCGCAGGCTCTCGTCTGGCCCGGTGGAAGGCGCAAGGGTGCCACGAGCCCAGATCGCGCCTTCATCGAGGTGGGGAAGAAATTCCGAACCGATCACGCCGCTAAAGGCGAGAAAGAGCGCGAGCGCGAAGCCGGCCAACGCGATGCTGACGGTCAGTGCTCGTTTGTCAATCGCCCAGGTCAGCAGAATGCGATACCGTTTGGTGATCCAGTACAGCACTGGATTCTCCCACTCATGCGCGCCCCTGCGGAAGAAGATACTGGCCAAGACCGGGGCGATGACGATGGAAAAGATCATCGCGCCCGAGCAGAGCAAAACCAACCGTCCACGCCATCGGCCTGAAGAGGCGGCCTTCCACGGACTGCAAGGTGTAGATGGGCAGATAAGCGGTGATGATGATGGCGATGGCATAGAAGACAGGGCGCTGCACCTCCTGCGCCGCATTCCGTATCTTCTCCAATGGGGTGCTGGTGTCCTTAGACATGCCGAGATGTCGAATAATGTTTTCGACCATCACGACGGCGCCATCCACTACCATGCCAAAGTCGAGCGCACCGAGTGAGAGCAGATTTGCCGGAATGTGCACGAGGTCGAGGCAGGTGGCCGCGAACAAGAGTGCAAATGGAATGGTGAGGGCCACGATGAAAGCACCGCGCGCGTTGCCCAGGAAGATGAAGAGAATAATCACCACCAGGATGATGCCCTCGGTCAGGTTATGCAGCACCGTATGGGTGGTGAAGTGGACCAGGTCTGAGCGATCGAGAAAGGGAACGACCTTGACGCCTGGGGGCAAAATATCATCGTTGAGTTGCTTGACCTTGGCTTCGATGCCCTTGAGCGCCGGATCGGCATCGTCGCCCTTTTGCAGCAGCACCTGGCCTTCCACCAGATCGGGATTGTCGATGATGTTGCCGGTTTTTTCATCGCGATACGCTTTGCTGATCTGGCCCAGGCGAATCTTGGGTCCCTGCTCGACGATGGCGATATCTTTCATGCGAATGTACGCACCGTTGACCGCCATGACGATGGTGTTTTCGATGTCCTGGACATTTCTGTACAGCCCTTGCGCCTGGACGTTGATCTGCTGCGGACCAGTCTGGATAAAGCTGCCGCCACCGTTGGCATTATTGATGGCCAACTGCTGCTCAACCTGGGCGATGCTCAACCCGTAGCTGACCAATTTGTTCGGATCCAGACGAATCTGATATTCCTTGGTGAGTCCGCCGAAAGTGGCCACATCGACGATGTGGGGCACGCTTTTGAATTGTTTGCCCAGTGTCCAGTCGGCAATGGACTTGGTCTCCATCACATCGTATGCGGGGTTCTTGCTTTCCAGGGTGTACCAATAGATCTGGCCGGCCGGACTCCAGTCCGTCTGCAGTTGAGGCACCAAGCCGGCCGGAAGTGTGATCATCCCGATACGCTCGACCACCCGCTCGCGATTCCAGTTGTTGTTCGACTCGTCGTCGAAGGTCATCATGAGGCTGGAGATACCAGCCAATGAAAAGGAACGCAGACTTTCCATATGCGGGATTCCAGCCATCTGGATTTCAGTCGGAACCGTAACCTGTTTTTCGATGTCTTCAGCGGAATGGCCGGGCCACTGGGTGATGATGTTCACGTAATTGTTGGCAACATCGGGATAGGCATCGATGGGAAGATTGTGAAACGAGATTGCTCCCCAGGCGAACATCAGGGCGGCCAAACAAAGAACGATCAGAGGATTTTTGAGCGCAAAATCGACGATGCCCCGGATCATTGCGCCTCCAGCGTTGCTTCAAGCTGGAGCACGTTGGAAACAACTTGCTGCCCGCTCTGGATACCGGAGAGAATTGCCTGCTTGTCGCCCACCATCTGGCCGGCCTTAACCTCAACTCTGCGGAACTTGTTGCCGCCCGCGGGTACAAAGACCCAGTCACGGTCATGCAGATGGAGAACAGACGGTGCGGGAACCAGCGCGAAGTGCTTCTTCTGCAGACTTTGAAAGACTGCGGTGACAAACATGCCGATCTTGAGTATGCGTGGATTCGGCACTTCGATACGCACCTTGGCGGTGCGGATTGCGGGATCAAGGACTGGGCCAATGTCTGAAATGTGCCCGGTAAGCGGGCGATCGGGATAGGCATTGAGCTTGATCTGTGCTAACTGTCCCAGTGCTAGCTTGGGAATGTCGTTTTCGTAGACATCGCAGATGACCCATACGACGGACAGATCGGCGACCGTGAAGGCCGTGGCCGATCCTGAGTAGGTGACACCAGCCGCTGCGGCATTGGTAACATTCTGCTGAACAATGACACCGGAGATGGGGGAATACACCGGGACCACCGGTGAGGGGTGGCTCTTGTCGACACCCAGGGTTTCCAGTGTCTCTCCCGCGGCCTTCAGATCCGCCAGAGAGTCGGTCTCAGCATCTTCAGCCTGCTCCAACGTGGAAAGCGAGATAGCGCCGTGCTCGTAGAGGTCCTTGGCGCGCACATAGGCCTTGTTATTCATGCGTTCGTCGGCGACGGCCTTGAGATAGGTATCGAAGGCGCCGGTGCTGTCGGGGCTCTGAATCTTGAGCAGCAATTGGCCTTTGCGAACGTTGTCGTCAAGGCGAGCCTTGATATCGACCACACGGCCGCTGGCGAGCGAGATGACCGGGATTTCGCGAGCGATGTCGGGAAACACCGTTCCAGTAACGTCAAGCTCAGCCGGCGCATCATAAGCTTCAGCCCTAACCAGCGGGAACTGGTCGGGCTTATCGACCGAGACCAGGCTCATGTCGCCTGTGGTGACTACATTTGTTGACGGCGGCGCACCAGCATCGCCTACTTCCACTTTGCTCTTGCAGGCGGTAATTGCCAGTGCCGGAAAAATCAACAGAGTCATTAAGTGCAGAGTCTTCGAAGAGCGCCTCATCTCTGTATGTCCGATCATTGGATTACCTCACGTCCTACAGCAAGATTGAGTTGGCCGACAGCGGTTAGATACGCGCCGATCAGTTGGGCATACGCCAGCTGCACGACGCGATAATCGCTTTGGGCGTTGAGAAAGTCCATCAGTGACGCTCCGCCATGAAGGTAGGCGTAGGTGACCGTGTCCCGCACCCGCGTCGCCTGGTCTCTGTATTTGTCCTTGTAGGGTTGCAGCAAGGCGATGTTGCTGCGCACCTCTTCGTAGGAGGTGTCGACATCGCTGAAGACCTGCGCCCGCGCGGCATCAGTCAACTGGTTGCTGCGGTCGATGTCGATCAGCGTGCGCTTCTTCTCGCCCTGATTGCGGTCGAAGATGCGCAACGGTATGTTGAAGCTGCCGCCGAGCGTATCTTCGTCCAGGATCTATGTTGTTAAACGAGGGATTGTGCGTCCACCATAGACTGTACGTGGGATCGGTGGAACCGTTAGACACCGCCAGCTTGTAATTTGTCTTCGATTGCTCAATCGTCTGAATCGCCGCGTGGAGGTCGGGACGCGTATCGAGCGCGATTTGGCGAAAGTCATCGAGCGGGCTTAAGCGCGCGGAAAAGTCAAACGGGCCACTCACGTCGAACTGGTCGACAGGCGTACGGTCGTTCAGTAGTTGCAGCAATTGGATCTTTGCCGTGCGCAGGTTGACAATCGCGGTCTGCAGTTCCGACTCGTATTGCACCCGTAATAGCTCGATGCGATCGAAGTCGATCTGCGCCAGGTCACCGACACGCAACCGGTTTCTGCTGATATCGATAATCTTGTCGTAGTACTCCAGATCGGCTTTTGCCAGATCCAGCACCTGCTTGGCCTGGAGGGTTTGCACAAAGGCGCTGCGCAACACGAAGACCATGTTCCGGGTGAGGTCTTCATGCAGCGACTGGCCGATGCGCGTGCCTTCTACCGCGCTCTCCCGACGGAGTTCCCGCTTGTGCTGGCGTTCGTGGAGATAGCTGAAAGTGCTTTGCTACTGAGTCGCTAGTGAGAGGTGGTCAAGGTGCCTTGTGCGGAGGGAACTGGGTTCCATCTGTGGCAAAGTTGAACTGCGGGTTGGGCCGGAGATAGGCGGTGATCTCTTCGGCCCGAAGTTCGTCGACACCGAAAGCGTCCGCTTTCAAGGCTGGATTCACTGCCTCAAATTTGCTCCTCACCTGTTCCCAGGTGAGGCTGGTCTGTGCCCCGGCAGGCGTACCCACAAACGCCAGGCCGGAAAACAGCAAACTGATAGCTAGGAGAGAAGTGACCCTTTTTCTTGATGGACTCATAAGAATAAAACAACTGGATCTGGCCTGGTCATAACAACAGCCTTGCGAACCCAGGTCGGAGCAAAACAAGCGAAGCTCATGCAATTAGTAACGGATAGATGAATCTTAGGATAGCGGCTGTGGCAGATTTATCGTGTCATCTTTCAGAGATGGGAGATGATCTTTCCATCTATCTTTGGGTAGGGTTTGCTCTTGAAAAAAGACCATGAGGACGCAGGTGGGCTATCTGGAGATCTGCGCACGCACATCGCAGGATCTCTAATACTCACCAGATGGTTCGGGACCGCGTACACATATTGTGGGGTTCGTCCCTCCCGCACGGACAGATCTGGGCAAAGCTCCTCATCAACGCGCGTGAGACACAGAGGCCCAGCCCGGTCACTTCCGCATGGCGCTGAAAAGGTCGAGAGAGAACTTCAGGATCGGATATGCCTGGTCCGCTGTCGTCAAAATGAATGACGATGGATTGTTCGCTGCGCAACGGGATTGGAAGCTGCGCGTATTTTAATAGCAATCTTCCGATCAGATCGATGGATGGGTGAAGCAGGGTTAACGAAGATAAACAGTTGGACCATTGGTTGCGGATAAAGATCATGCCGGGTGACCGAAATAGCGGTTTCTCAAGGGGGATTTTTCACGTCACGCTCCCCCTGGGTGCTCACGCGTTGACGAGATCTGCGACTCCCGTTCGCTTTGAATAGGTTTATGAGGTCATTTACGTAGCCACGCGGCCGCTCCCCGAAGGCCCACCAGTGTTCGCCTCGTGCTTTTTTGCACCTCTTCTCCTCCCTTGACGGGATGGCCGTCATCCAGGGAGCGCCCTATTCTCGATGTATGTTGCATTAAAGTCTTCGACCACACGGCTCTTTATTTTCGGCTTACCGGCAAACAAGTTTTGTGCCCAGTTTGAGTTTCCGGCTTGCGGCCCAACAAACTTCCCTCCCCGATCTGAAAGCCTGCCAGTTCCGATTTCACGACTGCATCAGGGGCCAAAAAGAAACCATGAAAATAGCAATCGTCAGCCAGCCGTTAGATACCATCATGCCGCCCTACCAAAATTCTGTCGGCGCCTGTACCTATGGGGTTGCGCTGCCTCTCTCCGAAGCGGCCGAAGTTTTGATTTATGGACTCAAAGATCGGCACGGGGATCTGCCATCTCAGCCTGGGGAACAAAGAATCGACTTCCGCCTCTTTGCTGCCACCCGCCTGGACCGGTTCCTTTTTGGCCTGCAGAAGAAGTCAGCGAAATTGTTTCGTCGTTCGTCGCCGATCTCCACTTCAAAGTGGCTGTATCCGAGCTATGGCCGCATGGTTGCGCGTGATCTGAAACAGCAGCGGTGCGACGTCATTCATCTGCAGCATTGCTCGCAGTATGCCCCGATCATCCGCGCTGCCAATCCCGAGGCCAGAATCGTTCTCCATCTCCACGCAGAATGGTTCTCGCAGACCAATCCTGCTGTGCTGAAGGATCGTCTTGCTGCGGTCGACCTGGTGACCACCGTGGGCGACTATATTACGAAGAAGACCAAGCGCGACTTCCCGTTCATTTCCGACCGTTGTGAAACGGTTTATAACGGTATCGATGGACAAGAGTTTTCGAGAGAGATGGATTATGGCGCCGCCAGGCGGCGCTTGGTTAAGCGTATTCTCTATTCCGGCGCAATTTCACCCCACAAGGGGCTTCACGTCTTACTCCGCGCGTTCGTGATCGTGGCTCGCAGGTATCCCAATGTGGTGCTGGAAATCGTCGGCCCCAACGGCAACTATCCGATTGAAGAAACCTTCGATCTAAAAGACAAGCGCACGCTCAAGAGTCTCAGACCCTTCTATGCTACGAGCCTCTGGTCCATCGTGAAGTCGAAGTTCTCGTCGGTTAAGCCACGTGACGGAGTTTATTTATCCCACCTGAAGTCCAGCCTTCCCCCGGACGTGGCCGACCAAGTCTTGTTCCTGGGCTTGATCCCTCGCCAGGAACTCATCGATCGCTATTATTCCTCTGACATTTTTGCCTTCGCGCCGATCTGGGACGAAGGGTTTGGCCTTCCACCTGTGGAAGCAATGGCAGCAGGCCTCCCGGTAGTGGCCAGCCGTTCCGGCGCGGTGACGGAAACGGTAGTCGAGGGACAGACCGGTCTTCTGGTCGACAAGAATAATGTCGATGAGCTGGCAAACGCGCTTCTGGTATTGCTCAAGGATGATGGGCTGAGAGAAGCGATGGGCCGGGCCGGCAGGCGGCGGGCTTTCGAGCACTTTACCTGGTTCAAGGTAGCCAAACAAATGCATGCCCGCTATGATGAAATGCTTTCTGCATGACGACTCTCGAGCGGGAGAAACCCAGGTCTCAAAAGCGAGACCTGGGCCACCCACTCATACGTTTGGAGATTGCGGCCTTATTTTTCTGGGCCTTATCGAACCGGGACCCGGTAGATCCGCGACCATTGGCTGGGACGCCATTGCGGCGCCTGCACCGGCCATCTAAGCCGCTTATCGCCGTCCGGAAGGACTGTGGTCAGCACCCAGTCGATGCGGTCTGTCGCGTCTTTAAGAGTCGCCTGCAGTGGCAGGTCGCGCCGTACAGAGGTTGAATAGATGATGGCGGACAGGGCATTTCGGATATGGTGATTCACCTCGGCGGCAATCGCCATCCTCCTCGCCAGGATCATTCGCCTCCGCTTGTCATAAATCATGAGCAGATACGAAAATATCGAAGCGATGACGCAGGTGTACAGATCTGACGCATAGATCCTGCTCGCATGATGCACCAGCCTGTCAAGGCCAACCCCACAAACTCCAATGAGCAGTCCCACAACCAGGGCCAACATCACAATACGTGCATCAAGAAACGCGCTCGGCCCTGGGCGGCCTTGGTCAGATTCGATATGGTTGTTCAATTTGTTTCGTACCCCCAGCTCTTCGCCAGGTTTGCAACGCGTTCCGACGGCGACCGGAAAACATATTCGCTGTATGAGCCCCGATAGCCGCGCAACCGAGCGACGGGGGCAAGAATCGGAAACAGCATTCGCTGCATAAGCCGCGGAGGACTTATGAATCGAATAACATCATTGAATTCGGTGGCGATCGCCGCCAACTGCAAGATATTCGGTATTCCCGTTGCATCCGTCTTGCCGTCTTGAGCCAAGCCGATCATGTTCCGTATAAATGCTTCGAATCGTTTCGCCGGTCTGATGTCGATCGTCAGGTTCGCCTCACAGATCCCAGCGTTCCAGAATCGGTGCGGCACCCCGGGAGCAATCTCAATCACGTTACCGGGCTCCGCAATCGAGATGGAGTCCTTGACAATCATGCCAACCCGGCCACTCACCACTTTCCAGCGCTCGTGAATCGATGGATGCAGGTGCAACGCGGAGCCGAAACCTGTTCCGCGCAGATCCAGTTCGACCACCAGACGTTCGCCCCTGGTTTCTCGCGTACCCAGAAGGATGGTCGCTCGTTCGCCAGTGACAGGGTTGTCAAATATATCGCCTCGTCTGAACATAATTGTCCCTCGGCCACGCGGAAGCGTGCCCGCATTTCACAGGTAAATGTTGCTTACCGGGCCCTGGGTAGGAAGACAGAGAGAACCAAGGCTAACTGACCAGTCTTTTCCGGACCGCGTAAAGAACGATCTCGGCGGTATTGTGCACATTCAACTTTTGCATCAAGTTTGTGCGGTGACTCTCTACTGTGTAGGGACTTACGTCCAGCAGTGTGGCCACTTCTTTGTTTGTTCTTCCTTCGGCGAGCAGTTGGAGCACCTCTTTTTCTCGCGAAGTCAGGAGGTCAAATGTATCCGAGAGTCCTTGTTGCCTGAGCACCCGCATGTAATCCTCCAGCAGGACCTCGTTGATGGCCTTGCTGAAAAAGGGCTTTCCGTTGGCCACCGACTTGATCGCTGACAGCAGGTCTTCTTCGGCCGACTCCTTCAACAGATAACCTCTGACCCCTGCGTGCAGTGCTCTTAGCACGTAGCTCTCGTCGGCATGCATGGTGAGCAGGATGACGCCGACCTGGCTGTTCACCTTCAAAATCTGTTCGGCCGCTTCGATCCCGTTCAGGATGGGCATGGCAACGTCCAATACCACGACTTGTGGAGAAAGGGTTGCGGCCATCGTCACTGCCTCGCGGCCGTTGGCCGCTTCTCCCACCACGACAAGCTCGGGATATTGCTCGAGAAGAAGCCGCAGGCCCTTGCGCACCACTCCATGGTCATCTGCTATGAGCACCTTGTATCGCATGTTTTCTCGTGCCGTCTGCCGGCTCTCTGTGCCGAAATACTGTGCAACTAACGTCCTGCTCATCTTAGTCCCACCGTTGGAGAATCAAATTCCGTGCTGCAATCACAATAGGGGAAAATGAGACGCAAACGAATCCCGTGCACACACCATTGAAAATCCGAAATGACAGCAGGACCGGGCGAAACTGCGGAAAAGTAGCATCAGGATAGGCCATTGTTGAGCGCTGGCAATTCGAGGCTGATCAGTGTTCCCGAACCCGGCTCTGATGACACGGACATACGCCCTTGCAAGGCGCGGACGCGCTCCGTCATGCCCAATAACCCCAGGCCTGGCGTCTTTACAAGCACATCAAAACCCCTCCCGTCATCTTGCACAGATGCAGTGACTCGTGTTTCATCCTGCTTCACCATCACGGTGACGCGGCTGGCTTCGGCATGCTTAACGCAGTTGGTCATCGCCTCTTGAATGGCGCGATACAAACAAAGCCGAAGCGCTTCCGGTAAATTGTCGAGATTGCCTTCAATGTTCAAGGAAACAGGGATACCGCATCTGCGAGAGAACTCCTTTACTTGCCAGGCCAGCGCCGGTTTCAGTCCCAAGTCATCGAGCATAGAAGGCCGCACCAGTAAAGCCAGATTGCGCACCGAACGAAGCGCTTCTTCCGTCAGCCGCTTGACGCTTTCCAGCCGCTGGCGAAATTCCTCATCCGGGTTGTAATGCGACAACGTTCCCAATTCCATTCGCAAGCCTGTCAGTATCTGGCCCACTTCATCGTGAAGCTCTCGCGAAATAGTTTTTCGTTCCTCCTCCTGCACCCGCACCAGCTGATTGGATAAGTGCCTGAGCTCTTGTTCTGCCTTCTCCGCACGCGTCCTTTCTGCCTCCGAGACGTTGTCCAGACGAAACATGTAGGCAGTGCTGAAGATCGCAATGGCAAACTCCAGCAGCAGCAGTATGAGGGTTGCGACAATCGCAAACTCCCGCAGCTTGGCCTGTTGTCCTTCTGTCTCTTGTTCCTCGCGGGCCAGGCTTGCCTGATTGAGCGCATCAATACGCCCAGCCAGATCGAGGACTTTTTCCGGCTGGTTCTCCAACTCAGTAAACAGTTTCTGCTGCTCCTGCTGCATACGCGAGGTGGTGAGACTTTGCTGGATGGAGGTCCAATACTGATCCAGGCCTTGCTGCAGGGCAAGAATCTGTGGCTTCTGGTTGGCCCCTATCAGGTTGATCAGAGTGGCAAGGTCATTCTTGGTGTTTATTTGCAGGTCGGAGATCCGGTTCACCGTCTCAATGCCCTTGGGATCGCTGAACGCACTTTGCTCGAGGAGGGCCCCCTTGTTGATATTGGCCTGTATATCAGAGATGGCGTCATCCGCCAGCTTGTAGATCTGGTGTGCAGTTTTAGTACGTTGGTTGATCCGGGCAGCCTTGCTTGAGACGAGTAAAGCGAAGAGGATCGAGAGCAGGATCAGTGCGCCAAATGACACCGCGACCGCCGGCCAAAGTCGTGCGCGCATACGATAAATCTACTCCTCCCGGTCCCCGCTTCTGAGATGCGCGGGAGTGGAGCAGGACATACATCCCATCGACGGCTTAGACCCTCATTGTGCGCGGCCTTGAGGGCAATTCCTATCCCCTGAAGACACTAGAGCCCGAGCCGCAAGAGGGCGATTCGGGTTCCGGTTGTCCGCTACGCTTCAACTTGTGTGAGCCAAGTACTGCTCAACTGCATCGCTGATTATCTTGTTTAGCTTCAGGCTCTTTTCTTCTGCCAGGAGCGCCGCGCGCATGTGGAGGTCCCGACTCAATCGAACATTGAAGGTGCCCTTGAAAGGAACATCAGGACTCTTGCCTTCTGCCTCGCAAAAGCTCAAGTATTCATCCACGGCATGCTCAAAATTCGCTTTTAGCTCTTTGACATTTTCTCCCTCAAACGTAACCACATCGCGTATTCCCAGGATCCGGCCATGCAGAATCTCGTCTTCATCGCTGTAGACGACGGAGCCGTTATAGTCCTTGTAACGCAACGTTTGGCTCATTTGACATGCTTCTCCTGTCTAAGAAAATGAATGACTGCCGATACCTGATACGACTTGAGAACTTTAGACGGGTGAGGTTCGTGGATCATTAGGACTGCTTTAGTCTCCCTATGAATAAACTTTCGACTAGAGCCGCCGGACTTTTTCAGTTCGTAGTCGAATGACTCCATAAGCGTCTTTAGTTCACGCCAATCGAAATCCGATGGCTTCAACAGCAGTCGGTCAACGGCTTTCTGCTGCCTCGACACCCCTAAAACGTAAATGATGAGTCGCCAAATTGCAACTAAATTTAGTTACACCCTCGCTGTGGCCTATTCCCCCTCTGCCATGGGTAAACGCAGACCCGAGGTCCTGGCGAAGCTTAGGGCTTGGGGATACCCGGCATCGGCATGCCGCAGCACGCCCATCACTGGATCCTTAGTCAGAACTCGCTCCAGGCGCAGAGCCGCCTCGCTGGTTCCATCCGCCACTACCACCATGCCGGCGTGCTGGGAACAGCCAATGCCCACGCCCCACCATTGTGGATGCTGACCCAGGACGCACCGGCCGCGGTATTCAACCACGTGCGGTTTTTCACCTAGCATTCACTCTTCGGTCTTCCTGCTTCAGCTTGTAACCTTTCCTCGTTCAACATCTCCAATGGGTGTGCACAGAGAGCGGGTATTGCTTAAGCGTTGTTCCCCGGCCAGCGCCCGTCTTTCTATGCGCGCGAATCGATTGTTGAAAACAGTTCGTAGCCTGTTGACCATCACACTCAGTGCCGGAGCACTTATTTCAACCAGGCACGCCGCCGATGACTTTACCGGCTCCGCTCCCACTGTCTTCGTCATGACGAACGACAACCTCAAGAACGAGGTTCTCGAGTAGCAACGTCTTTACAATGGCAGTTTTACGTTAAGAGGAAGCTTCGCCACGGGTGGTCGCGGAAGTGGAGGAACCACCGACCCGTTTAGACGACTCGGCGCGCCTTACGCAATCAGCAAGCGCTGCCCTGAAGGATCTGTGCGGGCCTAGCAATGCTTGACTGCTCAAAGAACCGCTGCTACTGGTTGATAGTACCGAACCGAAGTCAGAGATCACCTGCGATCCAGGCGAGCATAAGTGTCGAGAGGTTTTTCTGTGGCTAGGCGAAAACAGGCACGCTAAGGAGTTCGAGCCGGAGATGGCGTTGGTTCGCACAGCATACGAGGAATTAGCGGGGGAACCGGCGCCGGTTGGCGTGGCCCTGCCGCGAGAGGTCCGCAGTCGCACTCAAGCGGAAGACACCCTGCTCGCGATCGTCGAAGGGGTCGAAGCAGAAATCGGTGAGCGCTTCTTCTTCTCGCTCGTGCGACACCTGGCTGCGGCGCTTGGGGTGCAATACGCGTTCGTGTCTGAAATGAGTGAAGATGGGGCGCTCTTCCGGACGCTCGCCGTCTGGGGCCGGGAAGCCTTCCTTCCTAATTTTGAGATGCCCCTGCATGGCACGCCCTGCGAGGCAGTGCTCAACGGCCAAATGTCCCACCACCCGGACCACCTGCAACTGCTCTTCCCGAGCGACGCAGGGCTCGCTGATTGGGGAGCCGAGAGTTACTGCGGCGTGCCGCTCCTCGATTCCTCCGGCAAGGTGGCCGGGCATCTCGCAATCGTGGATGACAAGCCGATGCCCGACGGCGCCCGTAGCTTGTCGATCCTGCGGATCTTCGCGGCGCGGACTTGGGCGGAGATCGAGCGGAATCAGGTGCAGGCGGCCCTTCATGCGCGAGAGCAAGCTTTCCGGGACCTCTATGAGGAAGCGCCTGTCGCCTACCTGTCGGTGGGTACGGATGGCAGGATCAAGAAAGCTAACCACCGTGCGGTCGAGCTGCTCGGATACAGCGCGGGTGAACTGACGGGCCGGCTGGTTTTTGATCTTTACGCCGATATGCCCAACGGCAAACCGAAGGCGCATGAGGTTTTCCAGCGGTTTCTCGCTGGCCAGGAAACCAACGCTGAGGAGCTCGAATGCCGTGCGGCAGACGGCAGGCAGCTCTGGATCAGCCTCTCGGTGAAGCCAATCCGAGGCGCGCAGGGGCAGGTCGAGGCCTCGCGTTCGATGCTCGTCGACATCACCGATCGGAAGCGGGCGGCGGCGGCGCTGCGAGATAGCGAACAGCGGTTGTCTCGCATCCTCGAATCGGCCATGGATGCTATTGTGACGATGGACGAAGACGAGCGCATCGTACTGTTTAATGCCGCCGCTGAGAAAGTTTTTCGGTGTTCCGCCGCCGAGGCGGTCGGCCGGCCGTTCGGGCGGTTCCTCTCCGACGGGTTCCGCACGGCACTCGCCAGTTACGTTCGAGCCTACGCCGAACCTGGTTCTGCCCAGCGGTACATCTCTCGTGAGGGCCTCACCGCCTTCCACGCCGATGGCGGCGAGTTTCCGATCGAAGCCACCATCTCGCAAGTCGAGGTGGGCGGCCGCAATCTCTTTACCCTCATTCTCCGCGACATTGATGAACGGAAGCGAGCTGAAGCGTCGCTCCGCAAATTGCAACTTGCCAATGTCTATCTGCAGGAAGAAATCCAAGCGGAGAATAATTTTACGGAAATCGTGGGTACCAGCCCGGGGCTTTTGGCAGTACTGCGCAAAGTCGAGCAGGTCGCTTTCACGGGCAGTACCGTCCTGATCTGCGGAGAGACCGGAACCGGCAAGGAGCTGATTGCCCGAGCCATACACGACCGCAGTGCCCGCAAGGCACGGTCACTGATAAAGGTTAACTGTAGCGCCATCTCCGCGGGCCTGGTAGAAAGCGAGCTTTTCGGACATGTCAAAGGCGCCTTCACGGGCGCCATCGAGCGGCGCATCGGGCGCTTCGAACTGGCGGATGGCGGAACCGTCTTCCTCGATGAAGTGGGTGAACTTCCTTTAGAGACCCAGGTGAAGCTGCTCCGAGTTCTTCAGGAGCGGGAGTTCGAGCCCGTCGGTAGCTGCCGATCCATCCGCGTCGACGTGCGTGTTATCGCTGCGACTAACCGTGATCTCGGTGAAGACGTGAAAACGGGTCGCTTCCGCTCCGACCTCTTCTACCGCCTGAATGTCTTTCCACTTGAAGTGCCCCCACTACGAGACCGCCGGCCCGACATCCCCAACCTCGCGATGTTCTTCCTGCATCGATTCTCCAAGAAACTTGGAAAGAGGATCGACACGATGTCGCAAGCTACGATGGACCTACTGGTGGGCTATCGATGGCCAGGAAACATTCGTGAGCTGCAAAACATTATCGAGAGAGCCGTGATACTGTGCCCCGGCTCGGTTGTGGAACTCACCCCTGACCTGCTCGCAGCCGAACTCTTAGCGGCTGGTGTTAATCCGTCCGCACGCATAGGAGATCACGCTGCTGTGGGCGCCACCAAGACAAACGCCATGGCATGGGACGCTCTCTCAAGCTCGACTTCTCTTGAAGAAGTGGAGAGGCGCTATATTCTCGCGGTCCTGCAAAAGACCGAGGGATTGATTGAAGGGCCGAACGGAGCGGCGCGAATCTTAAACATCAACCCAAGCACTCTCCGCGGCCGAATGAAGAAATTGGGAATCAAGCACAGCAGCCGCCAAATATCGTAGGCATCCCCACGAAACTCTGCGGCGCCCGCCGAACGTGGCGGACACGCCGAGGACGGCTCAGCCACCTACTGACCCATAGTAACTCCTCTCTTCAATGAGATAGCAAGGGCCTGGAACTGCTTCCGACTATTGGCCACCAGCTTGCAAGCACTTGCGCGGGCTTAGTTTGCCCCATGAAACACACTTCCAAGGAGGATAGATGAGCTACGCAACAACTCACTATTTCAGAACGGTAGCGGTCGGCATCGGCGTGCTCGCCATAGCCACCGCTGTCGTTTTCAAGGCTAAAAATCCAGGGCATGTAGATGCCTCAGACCATCTTGATTCGCCGCAGGTAGCGCAGGACCGCGCAGCCGACATTGGAGACAACTATGCATTCCTGGACCCCAATGACAATAAGATGGTTGTTCTCATGATGACCACACAGAATTTCATCGTCTCGTCTGAGCACTTTGGAATGGTCATCTTCGATTCGAATCTGCGTTATCGATTCGAAATAGAAAACACAGGAGATGCTATTCCGGATACATTTGTCGACGTCACCTACTCGCCTGGAGTGGGTCGGCAGACGGGTCAGACGGCAACCATCGTGCTGCCAGACGGATCCAGCTTCAGCGCGCCGACGACCCCCGCCAATCAAGAGATCTACCCGAGCCCTGAGGTTTCACCCAATGGAGCGGGGCCGTCGCCGCAACTAATCGTAACGACGGATCCAGTTTCAGGCGCGAAATTCTTCGCGGGTGCTGCTGCCGATCCCTTCTTTCTGGATGACACAGGCGCGAACCTGACAGTCGCCTCTTCCAATGCCAATCCTGGTCATCCGCAGTTCAATCTACTCAGCCAGCGGGGTGGCCGGGACACCTATGCCGGCTTCAATGTGCTGGTGACAGCGGTGGAGGTGCCCGTGTCGATGCTCAAAGGTAAATCGAACATCATTGGCACTAACGCGGTCACTCAACGCCAGCGCCATCAGGTTGTCACAAACCAAGGTACGGTGGTCGCATCGGGCGCGTACCTGACTGTCGATCGCGATGGAAATCCACTGGTCAACAACGGCCTTATCCCGCCTGATATGAAAAACGCCTACAACGGCGCTACCACGGGAGATGACGCCAGCGGAAGATTCCTTCCTTACCTGCGAGCCTCCCTGAGGAATTTCGCTACTGATGCGGCTCACCAAACAGCGATTCTCGGCGTAGTCCAGAAAAACGGCGACATATTGCGGCTCAACCTCACAGTTCCCAACCAAGGCCCTGGCGGAGGAACTAATTCGGCGGGCGGCTTCGCCAACGGCGGCGGACGGCGATTACAAGATGACGTAGTGGATATGGTTTTCACCTTGCTCCACAATGGGATCGCGACCACCGATCTTGTAAACGACAATCCCCTACCTTTTCGGGATGAGTTCCCCTTCGTCCACGATCCATACCAACCATTCCGGCAGGGACCGTGACCGACGGCACCATGCAGTAATTTCAAGCGAGGAGAGCACGCAGTATGATCAAAACTCAACAACAGATAAAGGATGGCCGCGCAGCCCGCGCGGTCATCCACGCTTGCATCGGCCTGTTCGCCTTTGCTTTCGTGGGAAGTATCGTATGGACAACCGAATGGGCGTCGGTTGAAAGACTACGACCGGTCGGTACGCCTGCCGGCAAGACACGACCAAGCAACGAGAATCCCGGTATTCGGACCATGGACGATGGCTCGGACAGCCCGGAAACAGTCCGCTTCCTGCTCGACCGCGTCAAACGCGATCCGGACGATTTCCTGGTGCAGAATATGGTGGCGTCCGCCATGTTGCTGCGAGTCCGCGAAACGGGCAATGCCGATTATTTGGAACGCGCCAAGAGTGCCGCGGCCATGTCGCTGGCAACTGTCCCCCCTCAGCGCAATCGGCGGGCTGAGCGCGCGCGCACGCGCCGAGATGGCGGAACACGATTTCGTCAAGGCCCGTGAAGACGGCTTACACTTGACGAAAATCCAGCCGGAAGAACTCAATTCGTGGGGCGTGTTGACGGACGCTCTTCTTGAACTGGGTGCTTATAGAAGGCCGCCGCGGCCATACAGGAAATGCGCAAATTGGGGAGCGACACGGCGGAAACGGACATTCGAATCGGCCGGTTGCTTTTTCTGGAGGGCGATACCGAGGAAGCCAAGAAGCATCTGTTTCGGGCGCTGGCTTTTACCCGTAACATCCCGGTGCCGCCGCGTGAGACAACGGGGTGGTGCCTCTGGCAGTTGGGCAGAGGCTATTCAACAGGAGATTACACTACCGCGGAGCGTTATTATCGCGAAGCCCTTGATACCTATCCGGGCTACCCG
>CAWBRJ010000025.1:0-251629 GCA_963790935.1 uncultured Acidobacteriaceae bacterium
TCTCACGGCCACGATCATCGAGCACTGCGATCGCGCCTGAGCGGTTCATGGCCACCAGGTCGCCCGACTTGGAGCGAACGGTGAGCATGTTGAGGAAGCGAACCGTACCCGCGTTCTTGGCTTCGAGCGAGGACTGCTGCGATACACGCGAAGCAGTACCGCCGATGTGGAAGGTACGCATGGTGAGCTGTGTTCCCGGCTCGCCAATCGACTGCGCCGCGATCACACCTACCGCCTCGCCCAACTCCACCATGCGGCCGGAAGCAAGGTTGCGTCCGTAGCACAGGATGCAGACGCCGCGCTTGGACTCGCAGGTCAGCACGGAGCGGATCTTCACCTTCTCAATGCCCGCGCCCTGAATGGCGTTGGCAAAGTCTTCGGTGATCTCCTGGTTCACTTCGACGATTACGCTGCCTTCGAAGTCCTTGATCTTCTCGAGCGACACGCGGCCGATGATGCGGTCGCGCAGCGGTTCGATGATCTCGCCCGACTCGACGATAGGACCGACGTAGATGCCTTCGACGGTTCCGCAATCCTGCTCGCTGACGATAACGTCCTGCGCTACGTCGACGAGACGCCGTGTCAGGTAACCCGAGTCTGCCGTCTTCAAGGCCGTATCCGCGAGACCCTTACGAGCGCCGTGGGTGGAAATGAAGTACTGCAACACGGTGAGACCTTCGCGGAAGTTTGCGGTGATCGGAGTTTCAATGATTTCGCCGGAAGGCTTGGCCATGAGGCCGCGCATGCCGGAGAGCTGACGGATCTGCTGTTTGGAACCACGAGCGCCGGAGTCGGCCATGATGTAAATCGGATTCATGGTCCCCTCCTTGTCGGCGTTCTTCATGTTGTCAAACATCTCATCGGCAACCTTCTCAGTTACCGCTGACCAGATCTGGATGACCTTGTTGTTACGCTCGCCGTTGGTGATGGCGCCGTCCAGGTATTGCTGTTGTACGGCAATCACCTGCTTCTCAGCGTCGCGCACCACGGTGTACTTGGTGTCGGGGATGACCATGTCATCGAGGCCGACGGACAAGCCGCTGCGGGTGGCGTACTGGAAGCCGAGGTCCTTGATGCGGTCGAGCATCTTGACCGTCACTTCAAGACCCAGGTTCAGGTAGCAGTAGTTGACCAGCTGGCCAATGCCCTTCTTCTTCAGCAGGCCGTTGACGTAAGGCATGCCGTCGGAGAGTGCATCGTTCAGAATGGCCCGGCCGACGGTGGTCGAAATGTACTGCTTGTCATACTGCACCGGCTCGGTGTGGGTCAGATCCTGATCGTCGTAGGCAGTGGTCATGTCGAGCACCGGCCCGGTGTGGCGCAGGCGGATGGGGGTCAGTGTTTCGACCTCCTTCGCTTCAAGCGCCATCAGGACTTCTTCGGTGTTGGCAAACACACGGCCTTCGCCCTTGCCACCCTTCTTGGCCTTGGTCAGGTAGTAGAGACCGAGGACCATGTCCTGCGTAGGCACGGTAATCGGCTGACCAGAGGCGGGCGACAGGATGTTGTGCGAGGCCAGCATGAGTACGCTGGCTTCTACCTGCGCTTCGGGCGAAAGCGGAATGTGCACGGCCATCTGATCGCCATCGAAGTCTGCGTTGAACGCGGTGCAGACCAGAGGGTGGATCTTGATTGCCTTGCCTTCTACCAGCACCGGCTCAAAGGCCTGGATACCCAGACGATGGAGCGTAGGAGCGCGGTTGAGCAGCACGGGGTGATCCTTGATGACTTCTTCGAGGATGTCCCAAACGATGGGTTCCTGCATTTCGACCATTTCCTTGGCTTGCTTGATGGTCGTGCAGTGGCCGGTCTGTTCCAGACGGTGATAGATGAAGGGCTTGAACAGTTCGAGCGCCATCTTCTTGGGTAGACCGCACTGGTGCAGCTTGAGCTCAGGGCCGACTACGATGACGGAACGGCCGGAGTAGTCGACGCGCTTGCCTAACAGGTTTTGACGGAAACGGCCCTGCTTGCCCTTAAGGGTGTCAGAGAGCGACTTGAGCGGACGGTTGTTGGCGCCACGCAGGACACGGCCGCGACGGCCGTTATCGAACAGGGCGTCGACTGCTTCCTGCAGCATGCGCTTTTCGTTGCGCACAATGACCTCAGGCGCATGGAGGTCCATGAGCTTCTTGAGGCGGTTGTTGCGGTTGATGACGCGGCGATACAGATCATTCAGATCGGAGGTCGCGAAACGTCCGCCATCCAGCGGCACCAGGGGACGCAGTTCCGGCGGAATGACCGGGATCACGTCAAGAATCATCCACTGTGGCTTATTGCCGGACTTGCGGAATGCCTCGACTACCTTCAGACGCTTGGCGTACTTGAGCCGCTTCTGCAGCGAGGTCTCGGTCTTCATGCGCTCGCGCAGCTCGATGGCCAACTCGTCGACCACGACCCGCTTGAGCAGTTCCTTGATGGCTTCGGCGCCCATCATCCCCTTGAAGCCGGTGGGACGGTACTGGGTGTCGAGCTCGCGGAAACGTGCTTCGTCCTTGATGATTTCGCGTTCTTTTACCGGTGCATCGCCGGGATCGACCACTACGTAGCTCTCGAAGTAGAGAACGCTTTCGAGGTCACGCAGGGAGATGTCGAGCAGGTGGCCGATACGCGAAGGCAGCCCCTTGAAGAACCACACGTGGGAGCAGGGCGACGCCAGCTCGATGTGGCCCAGACGCTCACGGCGAACCTTGGAGAGAGTGACTTCGACGCCGCACTTGTCGCAGATGACTCCGCGATGCTTCATGCGCTTGTATTTGCCGCACAGGCATTCCCAGTCAGTGACCGGGCCAAAGATGCGGGCGCAGAACAATCCATCGCGCTCCGGTTTGAAGGTGCGGTAGTTGATGGTTTCCGGCTTGGTCACCTCGCCATGTGACCAGCTACGGATTTTTTCCGGTGAAGCGAGCGAGATGCGGATGGCATCGAAATCTGTGATGGGGCTGGTCAGTTCAAATGGGCTGGAACGGTACAAGACGACCCTCCTTGGCACCTGGCTTCCGATTGACAACTCCGAAGCGTGCCTTGCTGCTATCCCGGGAGTGATTCTGCTCGGCCTGTCCTCTCCCGGGGTGAGGACAGGCTTGATTTTGAGACCTGGGAAAAAACCCAGGGGCTAAAGCCCGTCAAGTTTTGGATCGCTTACGGCCCGACTAAAGTCGTGCCCTGACACAAAACAGAGTTTTTTCGCAACCTTGAAAGCTATCGAGGTTGCAGGATCATCTGTTCTTCTCCCCTGGTTCCTCTCCCTTAGTCCGCCGCTGCGACAGCCGGCGCCGGAAGTCTCTTTTCCGGTTGCTTGATTAATTCGACATCGAGACAGAGCGACTGCAACTCACGAATGAGCACGTTGAACGATTCTGGTACGCCGGGCTCGATGGCTGCTTCACCCTTGACGATGGCCTCGTAAATCTTGGTACGGCCATAGACGTCATCGGACTTGGCAGTCAGCAGCTCCTGCAGGATGTAGGCCGCGCCGTATGCTTCGAGCGCCCACACTTCCATCTCGCCGAAACGCTGCCCACCGAATTGCGCCTTGCCACCCAGCGGCTGCTGGGTGATAAGCGAATACGGTCCGATCGAACGAGCGTGAATCTTGTCGTCGACCAAGTGGGAAAGCTTCAGCATGTAGATGTAGCCCACAGTTGCCGGCTGCTCGAACTCCTCGCCCGTCATGCCGTCAAACAGCGGCGTCTTGCCGGAGCTGGGTAGTTCTGCCGCGGCCAGCAGGGCTTTGAGCTCTGCTTCCTTGGCGCCGTCGAATACCGCGGTACCGAACCAGATGCCACGCTTCATGCCGTGTGCCACGCGCAACAGCATCTCGTCATCGAGCTCGAGCAGTTGGCGCAGCGTTGCCGTGTTGGCAAAGCGCTCCGTCACCAGGGCACGAACTTCGTTGGCGTCGCGATTACGCTCCACCACCTCGGCGATCTTCTCGCCCAGCTGATGTGCGGCCCAGCCCAGGTGCGTTTCCAGGATCTGACCCACGTTCATACGCGAAGGAACACCGAGCGGGTTGAGAACGATCTCGACCGGCGTGCCGTTGGGCAGGTATGGCATGTCTTCCTCGGGAAGAATGCGGGCAATGACGCCCTTGTTCCCGTGGCGGCCGGCCATCTTGTCACCCACCGACAGCTTGCGCTTCATGGCGATGTAAACCTTGACCAGCTTGATCACGCCTGGCGCCAGTTCATCACCCTTCTGCAGCTTGGCGATCTTCTCGTTGGTGATCTTGCGCAGCACATCGATCTGACGTGAGGTCATTTCCTCGATCTCGTCGATTTGCTCGTTCACCCGCGGATCCTTGTCGGCGTAGCGAATACGCTTCAAGTTACGAGTGGAGATGCGCTCGATCGTGTCGCGGTCAATGATCTGTTCCTTCACGATGAGGCGCTTGTTGGTGCGCTCGTCGTGCAGGTCAGCCAGCACTTCTTTGCCGCCCAGGATCGACTCCAACCGCTTCAACCGCTCGTCGGTCAAAATGCGGATTTCGTCGGCCAGGTTCTTTTCAAGCTTGGCAATCTGCTCGCCTTCGATCAGCTTGGCGCGCTCGTCCTTCTCCTGACCCTTGCGGGAGAAGATGCGAACGTCGACTACCGTGCCTTCGATACCCGGAGGGCAGGTCAACGATGCGTCGCGAACGTCGCCGGCCTTTTCGCCGAAGATGGCGCGCAACAGTTTCTCTTCCGGCGTCAGCTGGGTTTCGCCCTTGGGCGTTACTTTGCCGACCAGGATGTCGTTGTGCTTGACCTTGGCGCCGATGCGGATGACTCCGCTCTCGTCGAGGTCGCGCAGTGCCGACTCGGAGACGTTGGGAATATCACGCGTGATTTCTTCCGGTCCCAGCTTGGTGTCGCGAGCTTCGATTTCAAACTCCTCGATGTGGACCGAGGTGTAGTAATCGTCGCGGACCAGCTTTTCCGAAATGAGAATCGCGTCCTCGAAGTTGTAACCGCGCCAGGGCATGAAGGCCACCAGCACGTTACGCCCGAGGGCCAATTCGCCCTGCTCGGTGCAAGGTCCATCGGCGATCACCTGCCCCTTGATCACCCGGTCTCCCTGGCGAACAATCGGCTTCTGATTGATACAAGTGTTCTGGTTGGAACGCTTGAACTTGATCAGCTGATAGATGTCCGAACCAACTTCGCGGGACAACTGGGTGGGATGATGCTCACCCTCCACGCGAACGATGATGCGCTCGGAGTCGACCGAATCGACGATGCCGTTGCGCTTGGCCAGAATGACTGCTCCGGAGTCGCGCGCGGTCACGCCTTCCATTCCGGTACCTACGAGCGGCGCTTCGGCCACCAGCAGAGGAACCGACTGGCGTTGCATGTTGGCGCCCATGAGTGCGCGGTTGGCGTCGTCATGCTCGAGGAACGGGACCAATGATGCTGCGACCGAGACCAGCTGCTTGGGGCTGACGTCGATGTAGTCCACTTCAGTCTTGTTCACCAGCACGAAGTTGCCTTGCCGCCGGGCGTTGACCAGGTCTTCGACGATCTCGCCCTGCGAGCCCAGCTCGATGTTGGCCTGGGCAATGGTGTGCCGGTCTTCTTCCCATGCGGAAAGATAGAAAGAGAAGGGATCGAACTCGATCGGCCGCTTGTGGTCTGCGACCAGCTTGTCGTTGAGCCGCAGGGCTTCCTTCTTCTCCAGCGGATCGCCCACACGCAGACCGCTTTCGCCTGCATTGGTGACCTGCACGTAGTCGAGGATGTAGCCGTCGCGCACGCGGCGATACGGCGACTCGATAAAGCCGTATTCGTTGATGCGTGCGAAGCACGACAGAGAGCTGATCAGGCCGATGTTCGGACCTTCCGGCGTTTCAATCGGGCAGATACGGCCGTAGTGCGTGGGGTGTACGTCACGCACTTCAAAACCCGCACGCTCTCTGCTCAAACCACCCGGCCCAAGGGCGGAAAGCCGCCGCTTGTGGGTGATCTCAGACAGAGGGTTGGTCTGATCCATGAACTGCGACAATTGCGAGGAACCGAAGAACTCGCGGATGGCCGCCATCACGGGCTTGGCGTTGATCAGGTCGTGCGGCATGGCCGTCGACATTTCCTGATACACGCTCATCTTTTCCTTGATGGCGCGCTCCATACGCACCAGGCCGATGCGGAACTGGTTCTCCATCAGCTCGCCGACAGCGCGCACCCGGCGGTTGCCGAGGTGATCGATGTCGTCCACTACGCCGATGTTCTTGCGCAGCTTGAGCAGATAACGGATGGTTCCGTAGAAGTCTTCGGGCGTCAGGGTGCGCTTGTCGAGCTGGGTCGCGTCCTGGTTCTCGTACAGCTTGATGTTGAACTTCAGACGGCCTACGCGCGAGAAGTCGTACTTGCGCGGATCGAAGAACATGCCTTCGAACAACGCAGTCGCGGTATCGAGGGTCGGCGGATCGCCCGGACGCAGCTTGCGGTAGATCTCAATCAGCGCTTCCTCAGGCTTGCGCACCGAATCGCGGCGCAGGGTGTTGGTGATGATGTTGCCTACATCGTCGCGGTCGGGGAAGAAGACCTGGAACGACGTCACGCCGCTCTCGATGATCTTGTGGATCTTGTCTGCCGTGAGCTCGTGGTTGGCCTCAAGCAGCACTTCGCCGGTGGTGGTGTCGACCACATCGGCCAATGTCATGGCACCGTCAAGCTCAGAAGTCTCGATCTCTACGGAGTTGACCTTGTGATTGCGCAGCGCCTTGAGGATGCTGGGCGTGATCTTGCGCCCGGAGTGGGCGATCTCCTCGCCCTTGACAACTACTGCGTGCGCCGGCTTGACACCCTGCAGGTGGGATCCCTTCTCGGCATCTTCTTGTACCTGCCAGGCCAGCTTGCCGTTGTTCACCAAAATGGTGTCAGCGGTGTAGAAGGTCTTGAGAATGTCTTCGTCCGAGCGCAGGCCCAGGGCGCGAAGGAAGATGGTGCCCAGGAACTTGCGCTTGCGGTCGATACGCACATAAAGGGTGTTCTTCTGGTCGTACTCAAACTCCACCCAGGAGCCGCGGTAGGGGATGATCTTGCCCAGGAAGTAGGTGCGGTTGCTGGCGGTTTCAAAGAAGACGCCGGGCGAACGGTGCAACTGGCTGACAATGACACGCTCGGTCCCGTTGACGATGAAGGTGCCGTTCTGCGTCATCAAGGGGATGTCGCCGAAGAAGACCTCTTGCTCTTTAATGTCGCGAATCGATTTCGCGCCCGTCTCCGGGTCCTTGTCATAAATTGTGAGGCGAACCGTTACTTTGAGTGGCGCAGAGTAGGTCATGCCGCGCTCTTCGCACTCTGCCTGGTCGTACTTCAACTGCAGACCTACCGGGTCACCGCACTTGTTACAGAAGTCGGGCGTGTTCTTGTTATAGGTGCCGCACTTCTGGCAAAGCACTTCGCCGGGGTGAAAGGGATCTGTAATGACCATTGCGCCGCAGTTGACACAAGCGGTGCGCAGGTGATGAAGTCCCTTGAGGTGACCGCACTTGCATTCCCAGTTGCCGATCGAGAAGTCGACGAAATCGAGCTGTGAGATATTGCGGAAATCGGTGATGGGGAAAACCGAGACAAATACGGATTGCAGGCCGTTGTCTTCCCGCTCCGAAGGCAGTTTATCCATCTGCAGAAAGCGCTCGTAGGAGCGGCGCTGCACTTCGATCAGGTTAGGGATCTGGATGGCGGTTGGAATTTTTGAAAAGTCGAGACGGCTACGGATGGCGCGGTGCTCGTTCGGCATGCTTCACTCCTGAGACTCGTAAGACGCGAGGTGGGCAAAGGTGGAGGACCGGCCGAGTCATACGGGGCCTCCATGTTCTCGAGTTACGCCAAAACGTGTGCTCGCCGCCTCGTTTCGGCGAAGACACTGCGCTTTTAATTGCTAGGCAATGTTGGCTGACAAACGAACGTCAGTAGCAATTGCCGGGGTATTCTGGACGGCAGGCGGGGTCCACAGCGCGAAGAGACGCCAGATTGCTCGCGGGCACAGTGCTACCCACGAGCGTCACAACCGAATTGTGCACTTGACAAGATAAGAATTTCCGAATCCCGCTGATCCCAATAAGCCGCGTGTTCGCCGCCCTACAGCAGATCGTTCACCACACCACGAAGTCCGCCGCCCATTTCGCAGGTGTGTGCCGGCACAGAATGCGCCGGAATCGTAGATCACATACAAACAACCATCTCGAAAGAGAATCGTATGCGAAGAACCGCTCGGTCAGGTAACAAATCGATGCCTGGCAGAGACGCGCTAAAAATAATCATAGCGCGTCCTGCTTTGGCATGCAACTTGCTAATCAAAGAATTTTGATTTTTTACTTGACTTCGACGGTGGCTACGCCTTCGAACTTCTTGCGCACCGTCTCGGCTTCTTCCTTGCTCACGTTTTCCTTGAGCGGCTTGGGAGCGCCATCGACCAGGTCCTTGGCTTCCTTCAGGCCGAGCGAGGTGACTTCCCGTACCGCCTTGATGGTATTGATCTTGTTGGCACCGGCATCCTTGAGGATCACGGTGAACTCGGTCTTCTCCTCGGCTGGTGCGGCTGCGGCTGCGCCGGCTCCGCCGCCTGCTACGGCCACCGGAGCTGCGGCTGCGGCCGACACCCCGAGGCGCTCTTCGAGCTTCTTAACCAGAGCCGCCGCGTCCAACAGGCTCAAGCCCACAATCTGATCTTCTAACTGCTGCAAATCCGCCATTTTTCTCTCCACTGGAACAAAACTTTAGTAATCAACAGTTAACTCTTACGACAACTGCTAGTCCTCAGTCGGCGCTTCGGTAGCCGCCGCTGCTGTTTGCGAATCTTCGATGGTGCCGGCCGCTTCGGCTTCCTTCGAGATGGTTGCCGGTTCGCCGTTTCGGACATTGCTTCGGCCGCCGGCGCTGCTTCGGCGACAGGCGCCGGTTCTGCGGTTTCGGCCACTGCTTCGGCGACTGGCGCCGGTTCTGCTTCGACCGCTACCGGGGCCTTTGCCTCGGCGGCGGGTGGGGCGGCAGGCTCTGCGTTGGGCGCTGCTTCGGCTTTGGCTGGTGCCGCTCCCGCAGCAAACTTGCCCTTTTCCACGCCCTGGTTGATCACCACTGCCAGATCGCGTCCGGCAGCGTTCATGACCGTGACCAGACGCTGGGCCGGGGCATTGATCAGGAAGAGCAGCTTGGAGAAAATCTCCTCTTTCGAGGGCATGGTCGCCAGCCGCTTCACTTCTTCGACCGTGATCACCTGGCCGTCGACAATGCCGAGCTTAAAGGTGAATTCGGCATTCTCCTGCATCCAGGTGGAAAGGGCCTTCGCCAGGGCCACCGGGTCGCCGCTGGTATAGGCCACGGAGGAAACACCCTTCAAGCCCTGAAGAGCCTGCTCGACCTTGGTTCCCTTGGCGGCACGGGCCGCCAGCTTGTTCTTGAGCACGCGATAGCGCCCGCCCGCGCCCCGGACAACCTTGCGCAACTCGAAGTCCTGAGACACGGTGAGCTTGGTAAAGGTGCCGACAATGGCGCTGCTCGAGCCTTCGAGCTCGTGCGCGAGCTTATCGATCTGTACTGCCTTTTTAGCTTTGGTAAGAGCCATAAAACCAACCTTCGTTGCTGGTGCGCAACGGCGCAATCGAGAGCGTTTAAAAGATATAAAGCTGTGCTAGGGCTTTGCAGCCGCCTCAGCGACTTCATTGTCGAGCGGGATGCCGGGCCCCATGGTCGAGCTCAAGGTGATCCCACGGATGTACTTCCCCTTGGCCGCGGACGGCTTGGCGCGAACTACGCTGTTGATCACCGTGGTGGCGTTATCAATCAGTTTTTGCGGAGGGAAGGAGAGCTTGCCCACGGGAACGTGCACCAGGGCTGTTTTATCGGTTCGGAATTCGACCTTGCCAGCCTTGATTTCCCGGATGCCTGCCGCCACATCGTTGGTGACGGTGCCGGTCTTGGGATTGGGCATCAGGCCACGGGGACCCAGGACTTTACCCAGGCGACCGACGGACTTCATCATGTCCGGAGTGGCAATCAGGGCGTCGAAGTCGGTCCAGCCTTCCTTTTGGATCTTCTCGACCATCTCTTCACCGCCGACGAAGTCGGCACCGGCTGCTTCTGCTTCGCGCAGGCGGTCTCCCGAGGCGATCACCGCGACCCGCTTGGTTTTGCCCAGCCCGTGCGGCAGAACTACTGTTCCCCGGACCATCTGGTCGGCGTGCTTGGGATCTACTCCCAAACGCAGGGTGAGGTCGACGGTTTCGTCGAACTTCGCGAATTTCACTTTTTTCAGGAGCGGCACTGCGTCCGCGAGAGAGTACGGGCGGTCTTCAACCTGCGCGCGCACCTTCGCCATGTTCTTACTGATTTTCTTTGCCATGCTTCCTCTGTCTTCCACCGCCTGGACTCTAGTACTGTCCTGCCGTGGTGTTGGCTGCTAGTGCAACCGTTGACTTGGCGTCTGGTTACCGCTCAAGACGCATTTTTGATTATCTCACAGTTTTTGCCCGTAACAAGAGCAAAAGACAGACCTTTGAAGGGCTTCGCCCCTATCTTTCTTAACCCACGTACGCTGGTGCGAACATGGGGCACCCGTCCAGAGTCGCTTGAGTGGAAGAGTGGACTACCAAGTCACTTCCAGAGTCGCTTGAGTGGAAGAGTGGACTACCAAGTCACTTCCAGAGTCGTTCGAGTGGAAGAGTGGACTACCAAGTCACTTCCAGAGTCGCTTGAGTGGAAGAGTGGACTACCCGGTCACTTCCAGAGTCGCTCTGAGTGGAGTAGTGAGTTACCACGATCCGGAGCGGTCTGAGCGGATTACCAGGCCTCTTCTTGCTTCTGCGGTTAGGCCGTGACTTCGATTCCCATGGAGCGGGCTGTGCCCTTGATGCTCTTTACCGCGGATTCGACCGAGACCGTGTTGAGGTCGGGCATCTTTTGCTTGGCGATCTCTAGCACCTGGGCCTCGCTTACCTTGCCTACCTTGTCTTTGTTCGGGGTACCGGAACCCTTGGCCAAGTTGGCCGCTTTCTTCAGCAGGACCGCTGCCGGAGGCGTCTTGGTGACGAAGGTGAAGGTGCGATCCACGTAGACGGTGATGACTACGGGGATGATCAGCCCGGCCATTTCCTTGTTCTGCGTGCGCGCGTTGAATTGCTTGCAGAATTCCATGATGTTGACCTGGGCCTGACCAAGCGCCGGGCCAACCGGAGGAGCAGGCGTAGCCTTGCCCGCTTCAATCTGCAGCTTTACCTGGGTTTGTACTTTTTTAACTGGTGGCATTGCAATTACCTTTCTGCCCTAAACTACCTTTTCGACTTTGCCAAATTCGAGCTCTACCGGCGTCGATCGGCCAAAAATTGTGACCATTACCTTCAACGTTTCGCGGTCTTCATTGACCTCGTCGACCACCCCGTTGAAATTGGCAAATGGACCATCGGTGATGCGCACCGATTCATTCTTCTCAAACTTGATCTTCATCCGCGGCTTGTCTTTGGAGACATCGGTGCGGAAGAGGATCGAACTGACTTCCTGCTCACTCAAGGCGACCGGCTTGTCGCCCGTGCCCAGAAATCCGGTGACCCGCGGCGTGTTCTTCATCACGTGCCACAGATCGTTGTCCAAATCCATTTCGACCAGCACATAACCGGGGAGAAACACCCGCTCGACGGTACGCTTCTTGCCGTTGAAGACTTCCGTGACCGGCTCGGTCGGGATCATGACCCGGCCAATCCTGTTTTGCAGGCCGAAGGCTTCCACCCGGCCCTCAATGGACTCCTTTACCTTGCGCTCAAACCCGGAGTAGGCATGGATGATGTACCACTTGAAGCGATCATTGGCCGATGGCGGGAGCCCTTCCGGGGGATTGAGGGGGGGCGTTTCGGCGTTGTCTTCCGTCATGGATTTCTCTAATTTCTCTTTCAACATCTACTGTACCCCGCCCAGCCAGTGAAGCAGGGACTGGATCACCCGGCTGAGTACCGCGTCCACGACGTAGAAGTAAGCAGCAAAGGCAAATACAGTGACGATGACCACGGTCGTCGTGGTACGCACTTCCTCCCGCGACGGGGTGGTTACCTTGCGCATCTCGCTGCGCACATCGCGCAGAAAGTCCGCAGTTCGCGTGTACATCCCGGTTAGTTGATTGCCCTGACCGGAATCCTGTCCACGTTCCGCCAACTTGTCCGGTTTTGCTTTGGTAACAGCTTTTTCCGGCTGCGCACCTTGCTTATCGTCGCGGACTATGGTGGTTGACTTCGCCATAACGTTCCTTCTTCCCGAGCCTCGGACTTCGGGGCCTGATTACGCGCAATTCGCGAACTGGCAGGGGCGGAGGGATTCGAACCCCCAAGTTCGGTTTTGGAGACCGACAGTTTAACCGTTGAGCTTACGCCCCTAAAACAAATGCAAACTCTCTGCCGACGCCAAAACGATTGCTTCGTATGACCGCGAGTCTTACCAAGGAGCCAGAGGCAGCAAAAAAACAGTATTTAATTCCAACAAACGACTGAACTATTTGGTCTCTTTGTGAGGGGTATGCTTACGGCAGCGATTGCAGAACTTGGAGAACTCAAGCCGGCCAGTGGTCGTCTTTTTGTTCTTCGTGGTCGAGTAATTGCGCTCTTTGCATTCCGGACACTGCAGAGTAATTATTTCACGCATTAGTCTATCCTAACCGATCCCGGGGCGGTTCACGCCCCTGAAATTTTGTGTTCCGTTACTTGATGATCTCGGTAATGGTGCCGGCGCCGACCGTACGGCCGCCTTCGCGGATGGCAAAGCGTAGACCCTTTTCCATCGCCACCGGGGTATGCAGCTCAATTTCGAGCGACACGTTGTCACCCGGCATCACCATCTCCGTGCCTTCCGGCAGCTTCGCCGTCCCCGTCACATCGGTGGTGCGGAAGTAAAACTGCGGCCGGTAGCCATTGAAGAACGGAGTGTGACGGCCACCCTCTTCCTTGCTCAGAACGTAAATCTCGCCCTTGAACTTGGTGTGCGGGGTGATCGAACCCGGCTTGGCCAACACCATGCCGCGCTCCACATCTTCCTTGGCAATGCCGCGCAGCAAAAGGCCGGCATTGTCGCCCGCCAGACCTTCGTCCAGCTGCTTCTTGAACATTTCGACGCCGGTCACGACTGTCTTGCGGGTCTCGCGGAAACCGACAATCTCCGCTTCCTCGCCCACCTTGATCTTGCCCCGCTCGATCCTACCCGTCACCACCGTGCCACGGCCGGAAATCGAGAAAATGTCTTCAATCGGCATCAGGAACGGCTGGTCAATGGCACGCGCCGGCAGGGGCACGTTCTTGTCAACAGCATCCATCAGCTCGTCGATCTTGGCTTCCCACTGCGCTTCGCCGTTCAACCCACCCAAGGCCGAGCCGCGAATCACCGGCACATCGTCGCCGGGGAAGTTGTACTTCGACAACAGCTCGCGGACTTCCATCTCCACCAGGTCGGTCAGCTCTTCGTCTTCGACCGCATCGCACTTGTTCAGAAACACCACAATGTAGGGCACGCCTACCTGGCGGGCCAATAGTACGTGCTCCTTGGTTTGCGGCATGGGACCGTCGGTCGCCGCCACCACCAGGATCGCTCCGTCCATCTGCGCCGCACCGGTGATCATGTTCTTGATGTAGTCGGCGTGACCGGGGCAATCGACGTGGGCATAGTGGCGATTGGCTGTCTCGTATTCCACGTGCGCGGTGGCGATGGTGATGCCGCGCTCCCGCTCCTCAGGCGCGTTGTCGATCGAATCAAACGAACGAAACTGAATCTTCGGATTGTGCTTCGACAACACCTTGGTGATCGCCGCCGTCAGCGTCGTCTTGCCGTGATCAATGTGTCCAATCGTCCCCACGTTCACGTGCGGCTTGGACCGGTCAAACTTCTCCTTCGCCATTTCGTCCCTCTCTAGCTTGCCTAAAACTCGTTTGTTTTCTTACGCATCGCAGGCAAAACCGCCAATGCGCCGCTCCCACACCGTAAGCCCGGTAAAACGCCGGTCCAGCACATCGTAGGCGGTTGCGTTGGAGGCTAAAAACTCATCCATCGCCGCCTGCGAACCCCAGTGGTCCAACGTGAAAAACCGGGCAGCGTTCCCCACACTGCCTAGCAGCTCTACCCCTACGAACTCCGAGGAACGACGGAAGAGCCGCGCCCATTCCCCATCCGGCCCGTAGGCCGCCACAAATTCTGCCTGACACTCTGCCTTCACCTGGTACTCCCACACCACGATGTAGGTGCTCTCGAGCACCGTGGGGAGCGGGATTTCAGTAGTAGGCATAAATCTTCAAAAACCTGGTGCGCAGCTCAAGCGGCACTTGTTCCACCAGGGACAGATAAAGCTCGCGCGCTTGACCGCGGTCGGAATCAGGCAGCGCCCGGTAAGCCTCGGGCGTCCTGGCGCCCAATAGGCCGCGCCCCAGCAGTCCCTCAAAATCCCGCACCCTGAGCTTCGCGCGCTGCACCTGCTTCAGATAGCCGGCAACATTGGCGGAAGCGAACAACGGCTCGAGCGATGCTTTGACGGTGGCGAAGTGCGCCTCGTCCTCAATGGGTAAGACTGTCTGCACAAACATTTCGCAGCTCTCAGGCACAAAAAAGTTTGGAGCGGGAGACGGGAATCGAACCCGCGACCAACAGCTTGGAAGGCTGTGACTCTACCACTGAGTTACTCCCGCCAATCATGACTAAAAACGTACCTCAGGGGCTAAAGCCCGTATGTGCGGCTGACCTTGGCGGCACGGCTGAAGCCGTGCCCTTCCGGACTAAGCAAACTCTGAAGCTCCCCGAGCCCTCAGGGGCTAAGGAGGCCGCAGTAAAGCACCGTTTGAGAAGCACCACCAGGGCTAAAGCCCGAATCATCTGCATTCTCGAGCGTTAAGCGGGTTTGAAAACCCGCTTCCCCGGACTAAAGTCCGGGGCTACACCCCGAAACCTAGACCCGCGGTTTTTGCCGCCCGTTACGGCCCGACTAAAGTCGTGCCTTGATACAAAGCCAACCCCTACAAAGATGGAACTGATGCTTAGTGCTCCTGCTTCGCCCAACAACATACCCACAACAAATCTGGAGCTGATGACCGGGATTGAACCGGTGACCTCTCCCTTACCAAGGGAGTGCTCTACCAACTGAGCTACATCAGCCCTGAAAACTCCATGCTATCGCGAAGCGAACCCGGCAAGCACGATCCGAACCGCGAAAAAGCCCAACAATAGCAATACCGCCGAGCGCAGTTTGCCCGGGTCCATCGTTTTTGCTGCCAAACCGAACACCACAACCAGCAACCCGAGCCCAATCCACATACGAGCTCGCGACCCGGGCGCCAAGTTCATACTTCCAATCCCTGGTGCTTCCAATCTCTGGTGCACAGGGGAGGATTCGAACCTCCGTAGCTCCAAGGAGCGGCAGATTTACAGTCTGCTGCCATTAACCGCTCGGCCACCTGTGCACAACCAAAACTCAAAAACGGCATGATCGCACCGCAGCACTCCGCAGACGCTTTCCCGCGCAGACCAGCACAAAAGGAGCCAGGACGTCGGTGTGGAATGATGGCGGCGGGAAACTCCGGGCTAAACTCTGGAGCTGGCGAAGGGACTTGAACCCCCGACCGTCTGATTACAAATCAGATGCTCTACCAGCTGAGCTACGCCAGCCCGAACAGCCGTGTTCCCTGCCCTCATCGAGCAGGATCACAATTGCCAAGGTTATCACAGATTTCCGCCCAATTGTGCGACCTGCCAGCGGCTTCCCGGATGCTATGATTCCCTCCTCGAATGCCCAGGCGCACCAAGGCGACCATCCTCATTGTTTTGCTCGTTCTCCTGCTGCTCGGCCTGGCTGCGTACCTGCATCGCAAGGCGCCGCCCGAAGTGGCCAGACTGCTTCCCGAAGCGGACTGCATTCTCTATTTCAATCTCCGCCCGCTGCGCGCGACCACCCATTTTGACAGGAACCAGATCCCCCACGACCCCCAATACCAAGCGTTCATTGACGCCACCGGTTTCGAATTCGAACGGGACCTGGACGAGGTAGCTTTCGGCCTGCATCGTATGCCGAATCCGCTCGGACCTAATGGGGCGGTCGCCTTTTCCGAGGTCTTTCTCGGCCACATCGACGGCCACCGCGTGGCCAGGTACCTGCAGTCAATCGCCGCCCAGACGGAGGAGTATGCCGGACACACCATCTATGACATCCCCAGTCAGGGACGGACGGTTCGCGTAGCCCTGCTCGGTTATGACATGGTAGCTGCGTCGAACACTCCAACCACGGAACAGATTCACTCCATGCTCGACCGATATCGCACCTCAGCGCTGCCTTTTTCCGGCTCTTCGCTGCTCACGGAACATTACGCTGAGGTTCCTTTGCTTTCGGTCGCCTGGGGGATTGGGAAAATCAGCGTGCCGCTTAAGAGCGATGGCATCCGGATTATGGGCTTTCATTTTCCCGTGGCCCTCAACACTACCTTCATCGGTTCCCTGCGCTGGGCGGGCGCGTTACACCTCAGGATCGAAGAGATCGCCCCCACGGAAATGGCCGCCACTGTCTCGTCGGACGCCTTGAACACCATGGTTGCTATCGGCCGGGCGGCGGAAAATAATCTCCCTTCGGCCATGACTAACGCGGATATACGGGATCTGCTCAATTCCACCGACGTCGAACATAAGAACGATCGCGCAGTGGTCACGGCGACGCTACCAGTGACCCTGCTCCAAAAACTGGTCACCGCACCCAATTCTTTGCGCTCCCTGCCTCAGCCCGGAGCAAAGCCGGCGCCCTAGCGTGGTCACGGCTTCTGCTCGAGCACGCCGTCCAAGAGGGGGTGCCTGGGTTGCGCAAACGGGTTGGCAATGGTGACTCCCTGCCAGATAAACCCATCCTGCATGTCTTCCGAGAGCAGGAGACGGCAACCTGCCTCCGAGGCCACGGAGACGATGACAGCATCCCAAATACCAAGTTGATGATTGACTGCCAAGTCGGCAGCCGCCAAAACTGCTGCGGTCGACGTTTCGGCCACCGCATAGCCATCGCTCCAGCTTATGACCGTAGAGCGAGCACTCGCTCGTGAACGACCAGCCTTGCGGACAAGAACCTGAAAGAGTTCACCAAGCGTCTGTACAGGCAGGACAACGGAGGCTCGGGGCAGGCCCTGCAACAATTCGAGTGCAGCTTTCCTCATGGAGGGGCCATTGAGGCCCTCGGCGTAGGCCATGACATTCGTGTCTAGCGCCAGCCTCACTGCTCATCCTCGTACAGTTCGTCCCTAGTCCAACGGCGCGCCTTCACAACAGGCTGCCGTCGCAGTCTATCCAGCAGAGTCTCCCATGCCCTTGCCTTCAACTTTTCGTTCTCATCGATAGGGGAAATCTTGGCCACGGGCTTTCCATGGCTTGTCACCACGTAGCTGCGCCCTTCTCGAACTCCTTGCAGAAGTTGAGAGAACTTACGATTGGCCTCTGCAGCAGAGATCGTTTTTTCCATCGCATCGCCCCGAGCAAATGTAGTGATATTAACTACTATATCCCAGGCATGAGGCCGGAGAAACCCAGGTCTCAAAAGCGAGACCTGGGCCACCCACTTGGTTTGTGCGGTTGCGCATGAGCGGATCTTTCAGAGGCGGAGTAGCCTTTCGAAGATCAACCGGAAATAACCGTCGGCGTCGAGACTGCGCAGGACCAGTGCGTTGGCAGGTTTTCCGCTCACGCTCCACCAGTCCACCACACTGGCGCCTAAGGTCAGCGGACTCGCGCACTCGATGTCTACCCGAACCTTGCGGCCGGAAAACAGTTCGGGGGCGAGGAGGTAGGCAGTGACGGTGGGGTCGTGGAGCGGACCGCCCGGCCATCCGTACTTGCCCACGTCGAAGCGCTTGTTCCACTCGAGCAGATGATAAAAGGCTGTTCCTATCGGCGTGCCTGCCTGGCGCAACACCTGCAGGCGTTCCTCGGTAGTCAGCGCCTGGTGGGTGCAGTCGAGCGGGATCATGGTGATGGCCGCGCCGCTCGAGAAGACCCTTGCGGCAGCCTCAGGGTCGACGTAGAAATTAAATTCTGCCGCGGCGGTGATGTTGCCGCCTTCCGACATGGCTCCGCCCATCAGCACGATCCCGGCCAGGTGGGTTGCCAATCGCGACTCCCGAGCCATTGCCATGGCTGCGTTGGTGAGCGGGCCCGTGCAGCACAGGGTCACGCTGTTGGGCGGCCGCGACATGACCAATTCGACGATGGCGTTAGGAGCGAACCCGACCTGCAAAGGCATCTTCGGTTCGGGCAGCTCGAATCCGTCAAAACCGGTGCGCCCGTGCACGTGCTCCGCAGTCACCAAAGGCCGCACCAGCGGAACGGCCGCCCCGGCATAGACAGGGATATCGGTCCGCTGGGCAAGTTCGAGCGCCTTGCATGCGTTCTTCGACGTGAGCTCGAGCGGAACATTGCCGGCGACGGTGGTGATCGCGAGTACGTCGAGATCCTCGGACGAGGCAATCGCCGCCAGGAAAGCGACGGCATCGTCCGGCGAGGGGTCGCAGTCGAAGATGACTTCGCGTCTCACGCGAGCGCCTTGAACAGGGCTTTCTTCCACCCGGGAATATCCATCTCCCAAACAACGCTGTGCTTGCGTCCCCGGTCTACAACATCGCTCCAGGCGGCACGGTTCCTTGGGTCGGCCGCTACACCGAGTTTGTCGACCACGCTCATGCCGCGAGTGATCCCGCTGTCGACCTGCACATCCATGTAATGTTCGGTCGAAACCAGGGATAAGGCCGGATCCAGCAGAATCGCCATCGCAGTGGGATCCGGCAGGGCGATCCCTACTTCTCCGGTCTGGGTGTGGTATGCCTGGCGAGCGGTATCGTTGGCGTGGACAGCGAATTCGCCGAAGCTGGTTCCCAGGGCGAGAATCTCTTCGATCTCCTGACCGTTCACCACTGCCGATCCCCGCGAAAGTTGCCAGCCAACCAGTTCGATCGGCAATTGCGAACGGAGCACGATGCGGGCGGCTTCCGGATCCACCCAAAAGTTATATTCGGCCGCCGGAGACACATTGCCTTCACAGCAGGGTGCTCCCCCCATGACCACGCAGCGGCTTACGTTTCCTGCGAGTCCCGGAGACTGCCGCAGGGCCAGCGCTAAGTTGGTAAGCGGCCCCAGAGTAATGACTTCTATGCCGGGATTGGCTTCGATGACACGCACCATCGCGTCCACTGCAAATTCTTTTTCGGGAGTGCGGGCGGATGGCCCATAACCTCGATCGCCCAGCCCGTCCCGTCCGTGAAACCAGCTGGCATCCTCGAGCGGACGGATCAACGGCGCCGCTGCTCCGGAGAATACCGGCACCGGGGAGCCACACAACTCCACCGTGTAGAGGGCGTTGGCCGTCCCCTGCTGGAGCCCAACATTGCCCGCGACCACGGTGATCGCAAGCACTCGCACCTGGGGCGAACGCAAGGCCATGATCAACGCCACGGCGTCGTCGGATGCGGTGTCAGTGTCGATGAGAATGTTTCGGGTGCTCACTCTTGCTAACTATATTGCCAGTGCGGCCGCGCAAGAGTTCCGCCGGGAACCTGGAGTTATCATCGTTGAGAGGAAAAGAGCCATGGCTACCATCGCCACCACGGAAGTAAAGAAAGATCCCGCGCAATCGCTCGAAAGTGTTCCCCACTGGATTGGCGGAAAGACCGTCACAGGCGAGGCAAAATCTTTCGCCGAGGTGTTCAATCCGGCGACGGGCGAAGCCAAGCGGCGTGTGCCGCTGGACTCGACGGCAGAGCTGGAGCAGGCGGTGGCCGCCGCTACTGCCGCATTCCCCGAATGGTCGAACCTGCCTCCTCTTCGCCGCGCTCGGGTGCTGTTTCGCTTCCGTGACCTGCTCGAAAAGAACACCGACCGGCTGGCTGCTCTCATCACTTCCGAGCACGGCAAGGTACTCGATGACGCCCGCGGAGAAGTGACGCGCGGTCTGGAAGTGGTCGAGTTTGCCACCGGCATCCCGCACTTGCTTAAGGGTGAGTTCACCGAGCAGGTGGGCACCGGGATCGACAGTTGGTCGTTTCGCCAGCCGCTGGGCGTGGTGGCCGGGATCACTCCTTTTAACTTCCCCGCCATGGTTCCGTTGTGGATGCTGCCGCTGGCGATTGCGACCGGAAACTGCTTCATCCTCAAGCCGAGCGAACGCGACCCTTCCGCCTCTCTGTTGCTGGCCGAATTGCTGAAAGAGGCCGGGCTGCCCGACGGCGTCTTCAATGTGGTTCACGGCGATAAGCGGGTGGTGGATGCGATCCTCGACCATCCTGGCATTCGGGCGGTTAGTTTCGTCGGTTCCACGCCGATCGCCGAGTACGTCTACCGCCGCGGCACCCAGGCCGGTAAGCGGGTGCAGGCGCTGGGCGGGGCCAAGAACCACATGATCGTGATGCCCGATGCGGATATGGACCAGGCCGCCGACGCGCTCACCGGCGCGGCCTTCGGCTCGGCTGGGGAGCGGTGCATGGCCATCTCGGTCGCTGTGGCTGTTGGTGAGGGAACCGCTGAGGCACTGCTCGAGCGGATGAAGGAACGCATCGCACGGCTCAAGGTAGCCGACGGCACCGCATCCGGCGCGGAGATGGGTCCCCTGGTCACCGGCGTACACCGGGATAAGGTCTCTGGTTACATCGAGCTGGGAGTGAAGGAAGGCGCTGAGCTCTTTGTCGATCCGCATGCTCAGGACACGCTGCCCAAAGGCAATGGTTTTTTTGTCGCTCCTTGCCTGTTCGACCACGTCACCGCGGATATGCGCATCTATCGCGAAGAAATTTTTGGCCCCGTCCTTTCCGTGCTGCGCGTGGCCCGCTTCGAGCAGGCGCTCGAGCTGGTCAACCAGCACGAGTATGGCAACGGCGTAGCCATCTTTACCCGCGACGGAGACACGGCCCGCGCCTTCGCCAACCAGGTGCAGGCGGGCATGGTGGGCATCAATGTTCCCATTCCCGTGCCCATGGCCTTTCACAGCTTTGGCGGCTGGAAGCGCTCGCTGTTCGGCGACCATAATGTGCACGGCATGGAAGGGGTGCGCTTCTACACCCGTGTCAAGACCGTGACCGGCCGCTGGCCAACCGGGATCCGTGCCGGGGTCAGTACCTCCATGCCCACGCATGGATAAAATCAGCGACTTCTGTTTTCTGGTTCAGGATCTCGACCGCGCGGTTCACTTTTACCGCGATTTGGTGGGGTTCCGGCTGCGCCGCCTGGCGCCCGGCTTTGCCGATTTCTTCACCGGTGGGGCCACCCTGGCCTTGTGGCAGGTGGACCATATGCAGACACATCTCAAGCTGCCGCCGGGGCCGGCCCAGCGCGGCGGTTGGCGCGCCATGGCCGCGGTCCACGTGGAGAGCAGTGATATGGTGCAGAGTATGCATCGGGAATTGGCTGCTCGAGGCGTGCCGTTTGTGGCCGAACCGCAAGCCTACCCGTGGAATGCGTACGCCTGCTACTTCACCGATCCCGAAGACAATCTTTGGGAGATTTACACCTGGCAGCAAGGCGGCCATGCCAACCTGATCTTCAGCGGCGAAGAAGCCCCGCAGTAGCAACGAGGGCAGCAGAATGGAAGCCGCCGACAGCGTCGCCACTCCCGCAACTCATCATTCAATGGGAATTGAACGCTTCGCCATTGAGCCGATTCCGGATGCCCTCAAAACCGTACGCTGGCCGGATCTCTTCCTGCTGGTCAGCAATTTCCTCATCAATCCTTCGACCATTCTGATTGGCGGCTTAGCGGTGGCCTCCGGTCTCTCTGTTTGGGCGACCATTCTCAGCAGCACCCTCGGTATCGTGTTTGCCTTTGCTGCTTATATCGTCATGGCGACGGTGGGCGTGGACTACGGCATTACCGGGCAGGTGGCTTGCCGCATGGTGTTCGGCATCCGCGGGGCTAAGTGGCTGCCGTCGGTGATGCGCACCATTGCCTCTGCCTACTGGTTCTCCGTGCAGACGATTGTCGGGGCTACGGTCATTGTTGCCATCGCTCACCAGTGGACCGGGCGCAATTATTCTGTCGTGCGGACGGGGATGGTGTTGGCGGGGCTGCAGGTCTTGATTGCGCTGATTGGTTATGAGTGGTTGAAACTGATCTCTCGCTTCAGCCTGCCGGTCAAGGTACTGGGTATTGTGTATCTCTTCTGGGTGCTGGTGCACAATCCCGGGGCAAGCTATCGGGAGTCGGCAGTCATGCATTTTCATGCCCGTCTTCATACGTATCTGGGCGGCGGCTACCTGCTGGGAGCGGTGTGGCTCAACAGTTTAACCGGGGCGTGGCTGACCATGATCACCGACGCTGCGGATTTCTGCCGCTATACGCGTAGCCGCGCCGATATGTGGTGGGGCACCATGCTGGCCGGGGTTCTGGCGACCGGGTTCTCGGTTTCGCTCGGCGCCTACGGGGCAGCGGCGTCGCTGGGCCGGCAGCCGAATCCGTTCTCGCTCGCCGCCGAGGTGCATCCGCAGTGGATTACGCTGCTGGTGCTGTTGATCGTGATCGCACTCGACGAAATCACTATCAACGTCATGAATCTTTACACCGGTGGGCTTTCGCTCTCCAACCTGTTTGAGGGCCCGGGGCGGTTTTGGAACACGCTGTTTGTGGGCATCACCGCCACCTTCCTTTCGGCGTTCCCGATGCTGCTCGACCGGCTGATTCCGTTGACCACGGCGTTGGGCAACCTGTTCGCTCCGCTCGCCGGGGTGCTGCTCTCCCACTACCTGTTTGTCGCGCACATGCGGATCGATGTACCGGCGCTGTTCGACACCAAGGGCATTTACCACTATTGGCATGGGGTAAATGTAACTGCCGTTGTCTGGTGTTTTTTGGGCGGTGGAATCTATTACCTGCTGCCGGTGGGCGCCCTTCCCGCGGTGATCGTGCCCTTGATCACGGGTGCAGGGTATCTGCTCACCATGCGGTGGCAGGAACGTTTTCAGATCCGCGGAAAAGTCGCGAACCGCGAAGGCCACAGGGCTAAAGCCGAATTATGAGCTGCAGGCCTCCTCGCCGGGCTGAATAGGAACGTAGACGCATCGAGCGCAAATTTTATTTCTCTCGAACGACCCTGGCGCGGCCAGCTTGCATCAACCAGTGGCGGCCACGAGCAAAGCAAGCCAATCCGCTCTAAACTGAGAGAGTCGTATTCCTGGAGTTTTACCGATGAAATCAACAGTTGTGCTGACAGCGATCTCGCTTTCCATTCTGTCTTTCTTGCCTGCCGGCGCGCAGCAGACTCTGACCGGCCAAGCGGCCTTTACGGATTACACCCAGGAACATCCCGGTGTTCGCCGCAAGGTCACCGTAGCCGACCTTCCCCAGCCCTATGCAACCGAATCAGCGAACAATTCGCCTGCGATCTCGCCTCGGCCGGACGGGGTGTGGCCACAGGCTCCCGCCGGATTCAAGGTAGAGCAGTTTGCCACCGGCTTAGAGAATCCGCGCCTGATGCGGTTGGCACCCAATGGCGACATCTTTCTGGCCGAGAGCTCCCCGGGAAACATCCTGGTGATTCGCGGCATCGGCGCCGACGGCAAGGCCGGCCAGACGGAAACCTTTGCCACCGGCCAGAAGGGAGCGTTCGGCATCAACTTCTATCCCGCAGGCCCCAATCCGCAATGGGTCTATGTCGGCAACACCACTTCGGTGGTTCGTTTTCCTTATCAGAATGGGGACATGAAAGCCCGCGGCCCGGCGCAGACCCTGGCCGAGTTGCCCGGTCCAGGCGGCCATCGCACCCGGGACATCGTCTTTACCCCGGATGGAAAACATATGCTGGTTTCGGTTGGCTCGGGGTCGAACGTCTCTGACCCCGACACCACACCTGCGGAATTTCATCGCGCGGACGTGCTCGAGTTCACCCCTGAGGGGAAATTCGAGAAGGTGTATGCGTACGGTATCCGGAATTGCGTGGGAGAAGCCATTCAACCGGGTACCGGGGAACTCTGGTGTTCTGTGAATGAGCGCGACGCCCTGGGTAATAACCTGGTTCCCGATTACATCACGCATGTGCAGGAAGGCGGCTTTTACGGCTGGCCGTGGTTTTACATGGGTGGCCACCAGGATCCGCGGCTGATGGGCAAGCATCCAGAACTGCAGTCGAAAGTCATCACCCCGGACGTTCTGGTCAACCCGCACATGGCTTCGCTCGAGATGCAGTTTTATGAGGGCGCGCAGTTCCCCGCGCAATACCATGGCTGGATCTTTGCCGCAGAGCATGGTTCCTGGAACAGGGAACCCCGCGGCGGGTATGAAGTGATCGCCGTGCCCGTGGTGAATAACAAGGCGACTGGAGAATATGAAGACTTTCTCACCGGCTTCGTGCTTCCCGACGGCAAGGTGTGGGGCCGACCGGTGGGCATTGTCGTAGCCAAGGATGGATCGTTGCTGGTTTCTGACGACGGTTCGAATTCTATCTGGCGGGTCACGTATACGGGCGGCAAGTCAGGGCCGGCAGGCCAGTAGACTCTCGAAATAGGTGGGTGGCCCTCGCTTTTGAGACCTGGGCCACCCACTTATTGTCGAGGACTGCGTCGAGGATTGCGGCTGTTTCGAGGACTTAGAGTGCGGTGCGGTTTGTTCTGGTTGTCACATAAATTTTCTCGCCGCTGAAGTTTAATAATTTCAGGATGCGCACTTCAGAGTGGATTCAGATCGGGTTTGCCGTCATCCTGGCTGTGGCGGCGTGGGTGCAGGCACTTTCCCGTCACCCGCTGCCAGTGCGACGACGATGGAATATCACCCTGCTTGCCATCGTCCCCGTCTTTGCCGTCGAGCTGGCTCGTGCGACCGCGATTTTTCTTTCCCCGCTCTACGTCTCCGTCCTTCGCGACTGGCTGACGGTGGGCCTCTTCCTGGTGCCGTATTGGCAGACGGGCCAATTTTTCCAGGGTCCGAACCACCAAGTCGAAGAACGCCTTCTGGCCTTCGACCACTGGTTGATGCCCCGGGCGGCAGGAACCTCGGGTACCGCGCGCACCGGCTTTGGCTTGATTTTGGAACTCTCTTACTTGTTTTGCTACCCGCTGGTGCCGCTTGGGCTCCTCGCGCTCTACGTTGCAGGCCAACGTGATCATGTCGCCAGTTTTTGGCTGGTCGTTCTGGTGGCAACCTATCTCTGTTATGCAATCACACCGTTTGTCCCCGCATACCCGCCTCGAGACCTGGCCGGAAGCCAACCAGCCCGGGCACAAACGGGCAAGGCGCGCATCTTCAATCGCTGGATTCTCAAGCATGGAAGCATCCATGCCATCTCGTTCCCCAGCGCCCACGTGGCGTCCACCTTTGCCGTCTCGCTGACGTTGATGCATTTCACACCGCTGTTCGGCCTGGTCTTTCTTTTTATTTCGGTCTGGATTTCGCTGGGAGCGGTGATCGGCCGATATCACTATGCGCTTGATGTTCTGCTGGGTGCAGTGACCGCGCTGGCTGTTTTCCTGGCGTGCTACCGATTTCTTATTTAACCCCAAACAGTTTCATGGCTGCGTTGGCCACGATTTTCTGCGCCGCGCCTTGCGGTTTTCCGTCGGCAGGGGGCAAAAAGATTGTAGTCAGCACCTGAACGCCGGCGGGGAGCTGCGCGGGCCCACCCGGCGTTGCCGGAGGAAAGAAGCGAGTCAGGGCTTCCCGCGGCTGGTTGCGCACCAGGTCCAGCATGGCTACACGGTGCACGCAGGAAACGGTGCAGAACGGCGCACAGTGTTTCACCGTCGAGTACTCGCGATCTAAATCAGCCTGCCCGTACTGTTCGAGCGGAATCGCCGGATAGCCGCGCTGCTGCGAGCAGTAGTGCACTAACCCCTGTTCGCAGACATAGAGATAGCGGCTTCCCGCGCGGCATTGCCAGTCGTTGGGTTGGCCCAGAGCCAGGTTCTTGTGAAAGAGGTTGTCGTAAACGAAGGCGAACAGAGCCGGTTTGCGCTCTTTCAGGATCTGATCGTAGACCGCGCGCACTTCTTCCTTGAGTGGCTCCAGCTGACCGTCATGGTCGTGAATGATGCCAACCGTGGTGTCAAAACCCAGCTCCAACGCGCGTCTTGTGATGGTCAAGGCATCTTCCGGATGAGCCATGCCACCGCCCAGAACAGAGTTGATGTTGACGTCGAATTGCGCGTGTTCCCGCAGCCACTCGAGCTTGCGGTCGAGTACCTTCAGGCTCTTCTTCGAAACCTCGTCCGGCATCACGTTGTCGATCGAGATCTGGAGATGATCGAGGCCGGCGCGGTTCAGCCGCTGAATCCGCTCCGGGGTCAGCAGGTAGCCGTTGGTGATGATGGTGGCGATCGCTCCATGGCTGCGGATGGCGCGAATAATTTCGTCGAGGTCGGGATGGAGCAGCGGTTCGCCGCCGCTGATGGTAATGATGCTCGTGCCCAGCGCAGCCAGTTTGCTGATCCGCTGCAGCACCTCGGCGGTGGGCACCGGATCAGAGACTTTGTCGTACTCGTTGCAGTAGGCGCAGGAAAGATTGCAGCGCCGCATGGGAATGATGTGCGCCAGGATGGGATGATGTTTCGACTTGATCGCGCTCGCCACCATCCGGCTCTGGCGAAGGGTGCGTTGATACCGGCGCGCCCTGCGCACCACGGAGTTGAATGTCGTTGACATCGTCACCCTGCCCTTGCACAGTTTACTCTGCACCGCGACATGGTTCGGTTAACAGTCGCTCTCAGGAGAAACAATGAAGACATTTGCGCTGCGCCGGATCGCCTTGGCACTCCTGATGTTATTGGCGGTTGGGATGGTTCGTTCCGAGAACAGCCCAACCCAGACGCAACGGTTTCCCCAATTCGACAATGAAGACGTGAAGGTCTGGAAATCCGTGGTGATGCCGAACGCGCCCTTGACCATGCACCGCCACGACCATCCGCGGGTGATCATTGCGCTGCGCGGGGGAACGATGAAGATTGTGACCCAGGACGGAAAATCCGAGGAGCATGTTTGGGAAACCGGAAAAGCTTACTGGCTGCCGGCGAACCCACCCAATACCCAGCATGCCGATGTCAACGGGGGCAATCAGCCGATTGAAGTCATGGTGGTGGAGCTCGAAAAAGAAAAGTAATCAGCGATAGGCAGCGGCCTGGATGCCGTAGAGCTCAGCGTACTGGCCGTTCTTCGCCATGAGCTCGTCGTGGGTGCCCACTTCGACCAGGCGCGCTCCATCGAGCACCACAATCAGATCGGCCATGCGCACGGTAGAGAAACGGTGAGAGACCAGAATCGTGATCCGGCCGCTGCTATCAGTCCCCCGCGCGGCTGCAGCGTAACGCTCGAACAGCGCGTGTTCCGTCTCGGCGTCGAGCGCCGCCGTCGGTTCGTCGAGAATCAGTAACAGCGGCTGATCGCGCATGAAGCCGCGCGCCAGGGCCAGCTTTTGCCACTGGCCAAAGGAAAGCTCGGCGCCGTTGGGCCAGGTGGGGCCGAGCTGCGTGTCGAGCCCCAAGGGCAGCCGGGCCAACACATCTGCTGCTCCGGCGCGGTCGATCGCCTCATTCACGGCGGGCTCCTGGTCCATGCGCGGTACATCGCCTAAGCCCACGGTGTGCCCGGCTCGAAACTCGAAACGGAAGAAATCCTGGAACGCACCGGCCAGGCGTGCTCGCCAGTCCTCTGCGGACAAGCGCGCCAGCGGAACATCGTCCACCAGAATTTCGCCCGAAGAGGGCTCGTACATTTTCGCCAGCAGCTTGACCAGGGTGGTCTTGCCGGCGCCGTTCTCGCCCACGATGGCCACCACCGCACCCGCCGGCAAGCGCAGCGATACATCCTCCAGAACCGTGCGGGACGTCCCGGGATAGGCGAAGGAAACATGCTCGAAGCGCACTCCCTGGTGCAATGCTTGTGGGGCGGGCAGATCGCCGGATGCGGCCACCGAAGCGGCATAGTCTTCCAGCCACGCCAGGCGCCGTGAGCCGTCCATCCAGAATCCGCGCAGGAAGCCGATCTCGCCCACTGTGGCGCCAATGTAGCCCGATAGCCTGGCGCCCGCTGCCAGCACCAGCAGCACAGAACTGGCAGGCGCCCGGAGATACGAAGAGACGAAGACGACCGCGCCCACATAAGCCAGGCCGAAGATGGCCCAGCCCAACGCCAGCCACCACGCCGAGCCCCAGCGCACCGCTGCGACTGGCTGATACCAACGCTCCCACGCAGCTCTTCGATTGGTTACGAGGCGCTCGCCGATGCCGGTGACCCTGACCTCTTTGCCCGGCGCGGCGGTGGTGGCAATGGTAAACAGGTGCCGCGACAGCCGATTGTGGGGCGCCCCGCTCTCTTGCGCGGCCCGCTCGACCGCCGGACGCCAGCCCGACGTGAGCACGGTGGGGATGGCAAACACGGCCAACAGCAAGAGTGCGGGATGAATCGACGCCAGCAGGGCCATGGTCACACCCAGGCGCAGGATCCACCCCAGGGTCGTGAACAGCGACATGTACATGTGGTCGAGGACGAAGACCTGGTTACGCAGCATGGACAGGCGATCGAGATATTCGGGACGCTCCTGGTGGGCCACGGTGACGACCGAGGCCTGCAGCCTGGCCACGTGCGACTCAAGCGCGATGGTGACCCGATCGCGGAAGCGGCGCTGCACCCGGGCGCTGATGGTGCGCAGAAACCAGGTGGCCGCGGTCGATACGCCGAGCCCAACAGCCGCGATTTCGATCCACGCGGTGCGATGTTCGAGGACGCCTTTGCCCAGCAGCCACAGCCACAACGCGAGCAGCGCATCGGGCAGCGCGGCCAGTTGCGACAGCCCGAACGAGATGGCCATCAGGCGGGGCTCAAAGCGATAGCCCAGCTTGCACAGCCGCCACATCGAGTTCAGGGCTGGCGGCAAGGGCGCGAGGCCGCGATCCTGCTTAGCTGAGGGCATCATAGATTACGCCCTCCTCTTCGGACAGATGGAAACGCTGCGCCTGCAGATCGAACATGGTGCGGTAGCGGCCGCCCAACGCCAGGAGCTGATCGTGGTTGCCAAGCTCGACCACCCGGCCATGCTCCAGCACGCAAATGCGATCGGCGTGGCGCACGGTCGAGAAGCGATGAGAAATCAGGATGGTGGTGCAGTGCCGGGTGGCCGCCAGCAGGCGATCGAAGATTTCCGCTTCTCCGCGTACGTCCAGCTGCGCCGTAGGCTCGTCGAGCAGCACCACTCCGGCGCCAAGCGAAACCGCGGCCAACGCCCGGGCGAGCGCGACGCGCTGCCACTGCCCGCCCGAGAGGTCGGTACCGTCCGTGTATCCGCGGGCCAGGATGGTGTCGAGCGAGGCCAGATTTGCGGCACCGGCGGAGGTGAGCGCGGCAAGCACGACGTCATCGGGCGCTCCGGCGGGAGCCACATTTTCCCGCAACGGCAGCTCCAGGCGGAGGAAATCCTGAAACACGGCGGTCACCCGCGAACGCCACGACTCTAAATCGAAGTCGCGCAAATCGGTGCCGTCGATGGTGATGGCTCCCGACTGCGGATCGTACAACCGGCACAGCAACTTGGCGATGGTGGTTTTGCCGGCGCCGTTTTGGCCCACGATGGCGAGCGACGACCCCGCGGGAATGGTCAGGTCGAAGTGCTCGAGCACAGGAGAAGCGCTTGCCCCGGGGACGGCCGGGTAGGCGAAGGTCACGTCGCGCAGGCGAATTTCTTTCCCCGGCATGCCATCCGCGAGCCGGCTTCCGCAGCCGAGCGCGCCCGCCGGGCGCATGGCAGGCTCCAGGCGCAATACTGCGGCCACCGGGGCGGCCGATCCATCGAGCGCCCAACTGAATCCGCCGAAGGCAATCATCGACACCCCGATCGCGCTTTGCATGTAGACCACCGCCTCGCCCAGCGAAATGCGGTTATGGGCAACGGCGCTGGCCAGCATCCAGAAGACGATCACGTTGGCGGAGCTGACCAATAACAAACTCCAAACGACGGGCCGCTCGCGCAGACGGGTAGCGGCGTACTGCAACTCGTGCAGGCGGGTACGGCGGGCGATGAATCGGTCAATGGTCCAGGCGGCAAGTCCGAACAGCCGCAGCTCTTTGCTCGCCGGCGGATCGACGGCCAGACGATAGGCGTAATCGGCATCGCGCTGGGCAGCCCGTACTTCCTGGTTATTGCGGTCGCGCCACACTCCGCTCTCGCGCAACAGCCAATGCGTGGCCAGCCAGGCTCCGGCCAGCAGCAGCGGCGCCCACCATGAATAACCAAACAAAATCAGGGCCGAGGCCACCCCGCCAACCATCTCGACCAAGCCATTGGCAATGAAGTCCATGGAGATCGAAAGCGGCGGGCCAGTCATGCCCAGGTCAAAGTCACGAGCCACGGTAAGGTCCGCGGTCAGGGTTGGATCTTCCAGATGGCCGATCCCGGCAGGGCGAACGCAGGCTTCTGTCAGCCGGTCGTAGAGCCAGGCAGCGGTGCGGTCGCCCAGGTTAGCGCTGATCGCCTGGTGAATGGGATTGAGCACCTGCAGCAGGACAAAGACCACGCCCGCAAAGGCCAGCGGTCCGGCAAGCGAATGGCCGCGCTCGACCGCGCCCACCAGCACGCCCATGGCGATCGCGAACCCAGCCGGCAGAATGCCGCGCAGCAGCAGGACGGCCCACCAGGCAGCGGCCAGCCCGGCGTCCGCTTTGGGCAGAACGCTGAAGAACTTCCATTCCTTGCTCGCCCATGAGTCGCTGCAGCACGCGCTACCACCCAAAAAATCACGACCCTATAATACGGAAAATCCAGTCGCGGGATGGGAACCATTCCGGTTTCTGACCAGGGAGAGTGGACATGAGGGAGATTCTTGAGCGACAGATCGATCAAGCCCTCGGGCGGCAACCGGCTGACCTGGTCATCCGCAATGCCCGGATTCTCAACCTGGTCAGCGGTGAGTTGGAGGCGGGGGACATTGCGGTGTGCGGCAGCACCATCGTGGGCACGCTCAACAGTTATCGCGGCAGAGAAGAAATCGACGCCCGGGGCCGGGTCGCGGTTCCCGGGTTTATCGACAGCCACGTACACTGCGAATCCACACTGGTGACCCCGGGAGAGTTCGACCGCTGCGTGCTGCCGCATGGGGTCACCACCGCGATCTGTGATCCCCACGAGATCGCCAATGTCTTAGGCATCCAGGGCCTCGAGTATTTCCTCGATGCCGCCCGCAACACGGCGCTCGATCTGCGGGTGCAACTCTCTTCCTGTGTGCCGGCGACGGATCTCGAGACGTCCGGGGCACGGCTCAGCGCGGCGGATCTCGTGCCCCATCGCCACCATCCCCAGGTGATCGGCTTGGCCGAGTTCATGAATGTGCCCGGGGTCCTGAACAAAGATCCCGAGTGCATGGAAAAGCTGGCCGCGTTCCAGGGGCAGCATATCGACGGCCATGCGCCGCTGGTTTCCGGCTATAACCTGAACGCCTATCTCTCCTGCGGTATTCGTAACTGTCACGAGACCACTAACCTGGCCGAGGGACGGGAGAAGCTGGCGAAAGGCATGCAAGTGTTGATCCGGGAAGGGTCGGCGTCGAAGGACCTGGCAGCGCTGGCCCCGCTGATTAGTGAGTTCACTTCGCCGTTTCTCGGTTTCTGCACCGATGACCGCAATCCGCTGGACATCCACGAAGAGGGCCACCTGGACTACCTGGTGCGGCGAGCCATTTCGCTCGGAGCCCCGGTGGCCGCCGTCTATCGCATTGCCAGCTGGTCGGCCGCCCGGGGCTTTGGCCTGGTAGACCGGGGGCTGATCGCGCCGGGATATCTGGCCGACCTGCTGTTGCTGGATGATTTAGAAAGCTGCGCGGTGCATACCGTTTTCCGCCGCGGCCGGGCGGTGACTGGGGAGACGTTTGCCGGACGGGCGATGCCCTCGCCGCCGGGAGGGAACACCATGCGCCGGGCGCCGGTCACGGCGGAAGCTTTCCGCGTCCCCGCCTCTGGGCCGGGGACGGCGGTGATCGGCATTATCCCGGGGAAGATCCTTACGGAGCGGCTGGAGGCAGATCTTCCCTTTCACGATGGCTTACGGCATGCCGATCCGGAACACGACCTGCTCAAGATCTGCGTGCTCGAGCGCCACGGCCGCAATGGCAACATCGGCCGTGGGTTTGTCCGCGGATTCGGCTTCCGCCGGGGCGCGCTGGCGTCCTCGGTCGGTCACGACAGCCACAACATTTGCGTGGTCGGCTCGAGCGACGAGGATATGGCGCTGGCCGTCAATCACCTGCTGACGCTGGGGGGAGGATTGGCGGCGGTTCAGGACGGCCGCGTGCTGGGAGAGCTTTCGCTCCCCTTCGCCGGGCTGATGAGCCTCCAGCCCTTCGACACCGTCCGTCAGAACCTCCATACCCTGCGCACCACCGTCCAGGCCATGGGGTGCCGGCTGGCAGAACCGTTCCTGCACCTTGCCTTTCTTCCTCTTCCCGTCATTCCCCACCTGAAGATCACTGACCGGGGCTTGGTGGACGTGGATCGGTTCGAACTGCTCCCTTCCTGACAGGCTGCCGAAAAATCCGGGTGCGGACAGGAAGAGACGTACACCAAGGCTAAAGCCCTCAGTTTATGCACCGGAGCGTTCGCGCGGGTTTAAAGACGGCTACCGAGCTGGGGCACGATGCCTTTACACCGCAGCGTATCCGCTTTGAAAACCCGCTCCCACCGGACTAAAAGTCCGGGGCTGGCACGGGTTCGATCCCCCGGGACTAAAGAGCTTGCAAAGCCGTTGTCGGGAGTAGCCCTCAGGACTAATGCTCGCTGCGGGAGGCAGCCCGGCATAGTTCAAGGGTTACGGCACGACTAAAGTCGTGCCCTGATACAAAACAGAGTCTTTCCGCAACCTGCTAACCCCTTTTCTGCCCACAAGGTGTTACCGGCAGCTACCCTGTTGAGCCGGGGTAAGGCGCTTTCGTAAGGGCCAGGACAGGATGATTGCTTGCCATAGGCTATGGGCCCTGCGATCCTTTGCTTGCTGCTTCAAGAAGCCCGCTTGTTCAGAAAAGGGGCCGCGCAGCCGCTTTTACTCTTTTTGGCCCTATTGGGGGTTTTATGAAGTTCTGCCGGGTGGTTCTCATCATGACTCTGGGTATGACCGCGGAAGTCATGCTGCAGGCACAGATGCTGTCTGCGGACAGGATGCTGCCTGCGGACAGCACGTCCGAAGGTACCGTACTGGTCGCCAGCGACGCCCTGCCGGCTGGATTGTTCCCCGATTTGTTGGCTGCTTCCGGCCATGACGCTTTGTTGCAGGGATTGGGGATAGCTCCTGAAATCGCCCAGGCTGCTCCCAAACCGCCGCCGGAAACGCCGAAGCCGCTCACTATGCAGGACCGGCTTACCCTGCTCTGGACCGATACCTACGCCTCCCCGGGAGCCTTTGCCGGGCTAGCCGCCGGGGCGCTGGCCGATCAGATCCGCAATGTGCCGGTCAAGTGGAACGACGACGGAAACGCGTATACCCGGCGATTTGCCAGTGAATACGGCCAACTGGCCGCCCGCAATGTCATCCACGAGGGCCTGGCCGCGGCAACCGGGCTCGATCCCCGGTACCCGGTCTGCAAGTGCGAAGGCGTGCTCCATCGCAGTGCCCATGCGCTCCAGATGACGTTCACCACCTACCGCAAGGACGGACGGTTGACGCTCGATATGCCGCAAATCGCCGGCGCCTACGGTTCGGGCATGGTCTCGACTTACTGGTATCCTCACCGTCTTTACAGTCCGCTTGGTGCAGGGAGTTCAGTTCGGCCACGAGCAGATGGGCGAAGTCTTTGTGGGAAACCTGATCCAGGAGTTCGGTCCCAGCATCAAACAAGCCCTTCATTTGCATGCCTTGACCGGTCTCGCCAAATCCCGCCCCGACAACGATTAACCCCTACTGCCCGGGGCAAGACATGGGCCCCCCTGCCTTACCCGGGCTTCTCCCGGAAAGACATGATTTACCACCCCTGTTCCATCTCCACAAAAGACACAGCGGAAGTGCTCTAATGACAGTGGCAGTCACTGGGCCTTACCCACCGGGCCAGAGGAGGTCCTATGCGACCCGGACAACGTTTTTCCCACCGTCTGGTTTTTTCTTGCTCTCGTCACGACCGCAACGGCAGCGGCGCAGAATCCCTTCGCCGGCACCTGGCAATTGAACCAGGAAAAGAGCCAGTTGGCCGGCGACACGCTGAAGTTTGGTCCCGCGGAAGGGAACGCCATCCAGCTGACCGCAAGCGGGGTCAGCTACTCCTTCCGCCTGGATGGGGGAAACTACGCCACCCCCTCGGGCAACATTGCCATCTGGCGCCAGACCAGCCCCGATAGCTGGACCACCGAGGAGCGCAAGACCGACGGTAAGCTGCTGAGCAGTGACAGCTGGAAGCTCTCAACCGACGGCAAGACGCTCACCGATACCACCAGCGGGGTGAAGGCCAACGGCGACCTGTATACCGATACGGCGGAGTACACGCGCACCGACGGAACGAGCGGGCTGATCGGCTCCTGGAAAAGCACTGCGGTCAAGCTCAGTTCACCCAACCAACTCATCATCCAGGAAATCAGCCTGGATAAATTGTTGTTCAAGATTCCGGCGATCAAGGCTTCGGCCGAACTCAACTTCGATGGCAAGGAAACGGCTGTGGACGGCCCGGATGTTCCGACGGGACTCCGCTTGAGCTTGCAGCGCACCGGGCCTTACAGCTTCCGCCTGGTGCAGAAATTGAACGGCAGCACGATTTCTTCTTCGGTGTACACCGTCGCCGATGAAGGCAAGACGATGACCGAGGTGGGGGGGACGCCAGGGGATCCGCCTTCCACCGTAGTCTGGGAAAAGCAGTAACTGGGAGTACACTGTTGGTAGTGCAGTTTGCTTCCTCGCCCTGAGTCTTCTTGCTCCAGACGAGCCACGTTTTGCTAGTTAACGGCAGTCCATGGAGCCAAGATGAGTTTGATCAAATCAGTAGATGTACCCAAGCACATGGCCGACAGGTTGCGGTCCCGGCGCATTGCGGCTCGCCTGTCGAGCGGCGCCGCCAAAGCGAGCGTTCCCGCCAAGGTCAATGTCGTGTCCACCCCCATTGCCTCAGTCGACACCCCCACCACTTAAAGGCCAGGCCCCTAAGACTTCCCGTATCCACGAACAGTTTTCCCGAGGGAGAGAACCGCAGATCTCTCCACTACGCTCCCCCCGGATTTCCTGGGGAGACCCGTGGCGTTGATCAACATCATGCGGTTTTCTTAAGGAAAACCGCACACGTGGTCGTTGCCAGCAGCGCGAAGTAGGAAATCCGGGTACGCTCCGGTCGAGATGACAAAGGGTGGAGAGGTTATGACCCGCGGCAGCGGTCCAGGCGACATGAACCGCAGATACGGGCGCGCCTATGCGCGTGGGACGCCTCCACCCAAAGATCGAGCGAAAATCATACTGTAGGTCCAAGACCCGACGGGATAACCCATCTATCTTTGGACTCGCAATCACATACCAGTTCTCCAAGCGCCCCCCACCCGGGGCGCCTTTTTTTGCTTCTCCGGCGATTTTCCCCGGGGTTCATACTGGAGCCATCATGATTCGGAGTGGGTGGCGAGGTCAGAGTGTGTGGGTCCTGTTGCTGGCGTTCACCACTTCTGCCCTGGCGCTCGATCCCCATCGCTCGCTTGACCATTACGGCCATCAGGCCTGGCGGACCGATTCCGGCCTGCCCCAGAACACCGTTCATTCCATCCTGCAAACGCGCGATGGCTTTGTGTGGCTGGGCACCGACGGAGGCCTGGTCCGCTTCGATGGTGTCGACTTCGTCACCTTTGATGCGGAGAATACACCGCAGTTCAAGAGCGACACCATCTCCGATCTCCTCGAGGACCACTCCGGCAACTTGTGGATTTCGACCACTGCCGGCCTGGTGAGCTACCGTGACGGCGTCTTTACCGCCTATACCACTGCGCGGGGCCTGCCAGCGGACACGGTGTGGTTCAGCTATGAGGACCATCACCGGCGCCTGTGGGCTTTCACCCCGGCGGGTCCTGCGTGGTTCGATGGCAAAATCTTTCGTCCGCTCGCGGGAGCCCAGGCCGCAGCCCCCCTCCATCGCCAGTCGCTGGCCGAAGATGCCCGCGGAACCCTCTGGGTGGGCGGCAGCAGCGGTGTCTTCGCCCTCAATACCACGGCCTCTAAGCCGCAGCTCGCTCTGCACCTGCTCAGCGGCGTTCCCGTGGAAGCGATCGAGCTCGACCACCAAGGCAACGTGTGGATGGGCACGGGCGACGGATTAGAGCGCTATACCGCGGGCACACCGGTTCCCGTGCCGGGCGCTGCCGGCAAGCACCCGGTGACCGCGCTCCACGACGACGGACAAGGCGGCATGTGGGTGGGCTCGGCCAGCGGGATGACGCACGTGACCGCTGCGGGAACGTCCCTTCCACTCGCGATGAATGGCTTGACTGTGGACCGGGTGGACCAACTGTTTGAAGACAGCCAGCGGGCGCTTTGGATCTCGACCGAGCGGGGCCTTTTCCGGTTCGACGGTAGCCAAGTCGACTCCTTCGCCCGGGACTCTGCATTGGCTGTAAATCGCGTGCTCGCCATGTTCGAAGACCGCGAAGGCAGCCTGTGGCTGGGTACCGATTCCGCCGGCCTGCACCTGCTGCGCGATCAGAAGTTCGCCACCTACACCACCAGCGACGGTCTCTCGGGCAATTTCGTGCGCTCGGTTTTTCAAACCGCCGATGGAGCGCTCTGGATTGGAACCGATGGAGCCGGGCTGAATCGCCGCACCAGCTCCGGGTTTGCGCACTACTCGACTGCCCAGGGACTGTCCAGTAACGTCGTCCTGTCGCTCGCCGACGGTGCGCACGGCGACCTCTGGATCGGGACACCCAACGGGCTCAACCTGCTCCATTCCACTGGCAGGATTGAACATTTCACCTCCGCCGAGGGCCTGCCCGACGACTTCATACGCTCGCTGGCCAACGACCGCGACGGCAGCCTGTGGATCGGGACGCGCCACGGTCTGGCTCATCTGTCTGGAGGCAAGTTTTCCAGCTTTTCGAGCATGGATGGCCTGGGCAGCGACTTCATCGGCGCCATTCTCAGAGACGGCCGGGGGCCCTTATCCTCATCAGACCCGCTCTGGATTGGCACTTCCGCCGGGCTGAGCCGTCTGGAGGGCGGTGTCTTTCGCAACTACACCGTCCAGCAGGGCCTTTCGAATAACACCATCACCGCCATCGCCCAGGACCACGCCGGCACGCTATGGCTGGGGACCAATGGCGGCGGCCTCAATCGCGTGAGCTCAGGCAAAGCGGCGATTCAGGCCTTTCCTTCGAGCCCGTGGGGGCTGCCGAACACCATTTACGGCATGCTCGAGGACGCGAGCGGCCACCTTTGGATGAGCTCGGAAACCGGGATCTTCCGCGTCTCGCTGGCGCAGTTGAATGGGGGTGGTGTGCCGGCGGTGAGTGCCTACGGCACGGCGGATGGCATGAATATCCGCGAATGCAGCGGCGAGGGCCACCCGGGGGCCTGGAAGCTAGGGGATGGGAGCTTGTGGTTCGCTACCCTCGACGGGGTCTCCTCGGTCGAGCCGGAGCAAATGCCCGAGAACCGCGTTCCCCCACCGGTGGCAATCGAAAAGATCCTGGTCGACGACCATCCCCTTCCCCTGAGCCTCGATCAGCAGCTCACGATCCGGCCGGGCGCCAACCGGCTGGAGTTCCAATACGCCGGCCTGAGCTTTGTGGCTCCGCAGAAAGTTAAGTACCGCTATCAACTGGAAGGCTTCGACCATGGATGGATCGAGGCAGGCACCCGCAGGGCGGCCTTCTACACTAACCTGCCGCCAGGAAGCTATAGATTCCGGGTACTCGCGGCCAACAATGACGGCGTCTGGAACCCGACCGGCGCTTCCTTCGGCCTGCGCATGATGCCGCATTTCTACCAGACCTGGTGGTTCTATTCCGCCCTGGTGCTGGGGCTGCTGTTGTTGGGATACCTGGTCTATCGTTGGCGGGTGCTCGCCGTCGAAGCCGAATGGGGGGCCGTGCTGCGGGAGCGGGGACGCCTCGCGAGAGAGATTCACGACACCCTCGCCCAGGGATTTGTCGGCATTTCGGTACAACTGGAACTAGTGGCGCGCCTGCTGTCCGGCTCTCGCCAGGCCGCAGCAAAGGCGGGGCGGGAGCCAGCGGCGGGCTCCGAGCTCGAGCCAGTCTTCGAACAATTGGATCAGGCGCGGGCCCTAGTGCGCGCCAGTCTGGCCGACGCGCGGACGTCCATCTGGGATCTGCGTTCCGAGGCCGGGGCCGCCCCCGGTCTACCTGCTGATCAGCCAGACGACCTGCCCGCGCGTCTCAGCCGCAGTTGCACTCGCCTCGCCGGCGGGTCTCCGGTCAAGGTGTACCTTCAGGTAAAAGGGACTTACCGGCCGCTGGAACGGCGAATCGAAGAGGAGTTGTTGCGTATCGGCCAGGAGGCGGTCGCCAATGCCGTCCGGCATGCATCCGCGACCCGCATTGAAGTGCAGCTGATCTACCAGGCGGCGCGGGTTTCGCTGCGGGTGGAGGACGATGGCCGCGGGTTCGATCCCAGCAGGAACGGCGCAGAAGGCCACTACGGTCTGCAGGGCATGCAGGAGCGGGCGGGGGAGATCGATGCCACGCTGGAGCTCAAAAGCGCGCCCGGCGAAGGTACGCTGGTCTCGGTCGAAGCGCCGGTCCCATAAGACCCAAGAAGTGACCCCGAAGAAGTGAAGTCACCCAAGTGAAGCCAAGGAACTGAAAGCAGGAAAGCGAGCAGAATGAACGATCCCATCCGCATCATGATTGTCGAAGACCACGCGGTAGTGCGCCAGGGCTTGGTGGCCCTGCTGCGCACCGTACCCGAATTCTCCGTGGTCGCCGAAGCGGCCGATGGCCGGGAGGCAATTCAGTTGTTTCGTCTCCACCAGCCCGATATCACCTTGATGGATCTGCGCCTGCCGCAGATGAACGGGGTGGAAACGATCGCCAGCATCCGCGTCGAGTTTCCCCAGGCCCGCATCATCGTGCTCACCACCTTCGATGGCGACGAGGATATTTACCGCGCCCTCCAGGCCGGCGCCCGGGGCTACCTGCTGAAAGGCATGACCGGGGACGAGCTGATGGACGCCATCCGTTCGGTCTACTCCGGAAAATCGCGCATCCCTGCCCCGGTGGCGGAGCGGCTGGCCGAGCGCATGAGCGCACCGTCGCTCACCGGCCGCGAAACCGAGGTGCTGCAGTTGATCGTGGGCGGCAACAGCAATAAGGAGATTGCCGCTGCGCTCTTCATTTCCGAGGCCACGGTGAAGACCCACATCAACAGCCTGCTCAGCAAGCTGGGAGTCACCGATCGCACCCAGGCCGCGACCACCGCGCTGCAGAGAGGAATCGTGCATCTTGATTGAGCTCCGTCGATGGCTGCTGGTGCTGTGCCTGCTAAGCGCGGCTGCAGTCCAGGCCGCCACCTGGCACAACGCCAGCGAAGGGCAGCTGAAAGCCTTGATCCCTGCCCGCGCGCCAGTGATCGCGGAACGCATTGAAACGGAATTCCGCACCGCTTCCGGAATTACCGACGGTCAAGGCCATTCGATCGCCGGGGTGGTGTTGATCACGGCCGGCTACTCTGCCGACGGCAAGTATTCCCATTATTTCGTTTCCCAGGTGCCGCTCAAGGTGGGGGATTTCCTGCTTGCTCCGGGAGAATACCTGATCGGCTGGGTGCGCGAACAAGACTCACTCAAGGTGACGTTCTACCAGGCGCAGAGCGGAAAAGCGGTCGGCCAGGTGGAAGCCATGCGCAACCTCTCCATCACCCGGGTGGAATCGTTCCGCATATGGCCGCCGGCGGACAAGGCGCTGATCCAATTGGGGCGCTTCACCTTCCCTTACGCCCTGGCCCCGAATTAGTTTTCAGCTCTCAGGGCCTGGACAGGGTGCGGAAAAAGTCGCAAACCGCTAGTGAGGCAGCCACCAGGGCTAAAGCTCGCTGCGGCGAGGTAGCCCTCAATTTGTATGCCGCGCCGTTTCCGCGGGCTTGAAGCGGCTACCGAGCGAGGGGCAGATGCCTTTACCCGCGGTATCCGCTTGAAAGCCCGCTCCCCCGGATAAAGTCCGGGGCTGGCACCATCGGATTGGCTCGGATGGGGCTGTCGCCTCGTCGAAGGGATTGGCCGTACTGAGATCCGCAGGGGCTAGTCGGGGATGCGGGGCGTCCGGTTTTGTTGGCGGGCCAAAAATCCTGGCGGGGACGGTTTGCGCTACCCTATTATCGAAGCCGATGCTCTCCCTGCAAAAACCGATGGTCGTTGCTGCGATCGCCTGCGCCCTTCTGGTGGGTTGCCGGCAGACTCCGGTCGATACCGGGCCGACTGAGGAACCGGGGCGCGCCGTCATCTATCCCGACGGGGCCCAGGCTGCGCAGGATATTGCCAGCGCGCTGGCTCGGGCAGGGAAGGAAAAGAAACGCGTCCTGCTCGACTTCGGCGGCAACTGGTGCGGAGACTGCCAGGTGCTGGAGATCTATTTTCATGATCCTGCCAATTGGAATCTGCTCCAACAGAACTATGTGCTGGTCCCGGTCAATATTGGCCGCTACGACCAGAACCTCGACATCGCTGCCAGATACGGCGTGCCGGTGGACAAAGGGGTGCCCGCGTTAGCCGTGCTCGATGCCAACGGTCAGCTGGTTTACAGCCAACGCAATCGTGAGTTTGAGGCTATGCAGAAAGTCGATCCCGCCGCGGTCACACAATTCCTGTTGCAGTGGAAGGGCTAGCCGTGCGCTGGCCACTGGAAAAATTCCGTCTCGCGCTCGTCACTTCGCTCTCCCATGATGTCTTCGGCACCGCCAAAGCGGCAGCTTACTCTGCCATTCTCTGCCTCTTCCCCACCATCCTGGTGCTCACCACCCTGCTGGCGCTGACCCCGGAATCGGATAGCGTGCGGGGGGAAATGCGGGCCGCCTTCGCCGAAGTGCTGCCCAACGACACCATGACCCTGCTGCATGATTACTTCACCAACCAGAAGGCGCGGTCGGAACAAGTCCTCACCTCCGCCATCCTGGTCTCGCTGATCGCCGCCATGGGCATGATGCTCTCGCTGATGGAAGGCTTTCGCCGCGCCTATGATTTGCCCCGCCGGGAATGGAGCTTCTGGGTGGAGCGCGGGATCGCGCTGGCCATGATTCCGTTGTGCCTGGGCCCCCTGGCGTTTGCCACCGTAGTGGTTGCTTTTGGTCACCAGATTGAGCAGTGGGCCATTGCCAACAGCTTTCACGTGCTGGGGCCAGTGGTGCTCTTCCTCTGGCGCATCGTGCGCTGGTCGATCGGCCTGCTGACGACCATCGTGGTCCTGGCCATGATCTACCAGTTCGGCACGCCGCGGCGGCGGGCGTGGAAATATGTTTTGCCGGGAGCCTCGGGGGCCGCCCTGATCTGGTTCCTGGCTACCCTGGGCTTCGGTTTTTATCTCACCCGCTTCGCCGACTACTCTGTCGTCTATGGCCCGCTGGGCGCCGTGGTGGCCACCCTGGTATGGCTCTACATCGCGACCCTGAGCGTGCTGATCGGCGCCGAGTTCAACGCCCATCTCTTTCCCAAGCCGCAGCGGGTACCCAATCCGCTTCCGGTCGAGCCAGAAAGACTGGTCGCGGCCGGGGGCAAGCGGCCCAGGCTGGAACGTTAAAATTACGTTCTTCCCGCCGTTCGTATCGCTGCTGTTAACAGGCCTTCCCCGTTCCCCGCCCGACTACGCGTAGAATGTAGCTGCCGGAGACGGTTACCGTTTCCGGTTACCGAGTGCGAGGGACCAATGAGTTTTCCCCTGATGGAAGCGAACGAAACCCCGGGCGTGGAGCCGCGGCGCCGGGCCAAAATAGTGGCCACCCTGGGCCCTTCCTGTTCGACCGAAAATGTTTTCCGCGAATTGCTCCGCGCCGGGCTCGATGTGGCCCGGCTTAACTTTTCCCACGGCACCCACCCGGAAAAGCTCAAGCTGATCGAAATGGTGCGCAAGGTCTCGCGCGAAGAAGGCAAGCCGATTTGCATTCTGGGCGATTTGCAGGGACCGAAGATCCGCACCGGGCGGCTCAAAAACCGTATCCCGGTGCAGCTCAAGACCGGCCAGCGGCTGACCATCACCCCGCGCGACATTGCCGGGACCTCGACGCTGATCGCCACCACCTTCCCTACGCTGGCAGAAAATCTGGAGGCCGGCGCGCGCATCCTGCTCTCCGACGGGCTCATTGAGCTCCACGTGGTGGCGGTGCACGGACAGGATACGGAATGCGAAGTCATCAATGGCGGCATGCTGGGAGAACATAAGGGCATCAATCTGCCCGGCATACCGGTACGGGTACCGTCGCTGACCGCCAAAGACGAAGAGGACCTGGAGTTCGCCATCAAGAGTGGCGTGGACGCGATTGCGGTTTCGTTTGTGCGCACGGCGGAGGATATTCGCCTGGTCCGTCATCGGGTGGCGTCGCTCGGCGCCGAGACCTGGATCATCGCCAAGCTCGAGAAGCCGCAAGCCATCCAGCACCTGGAAAGTATTCTCGAGGCTGCCGATGGGGTCATGGTGGCCCGCGGCGACCTGGGAGTCGAAATGCCGCCGGAGAAGGTCCCGGCCATTCAGAAGCATGTGATCCGCCGTGCCGCCGACTACCGCAAGCCGGTCATCACCGCCACCCAGATGCTGGAGTCGATGATTGAGAATCCCCGGCCCACCCGGGCCGAAGCGTCCGACGTCGCGAACGCCATCTATGACGGCACCGACGCGGTGATGTTGTCGGCCGAAACCGCGGCCGGCAAGTATCCCGTCGAAGCGGTCAAGATGATGGCCAAAATCGTGCTCGAGACCGAAGGCCAGGAGTTGCCCCGATTGAACGATCGAGGCCAGCCAAGGCACGTACGGCTCTCCGTCGCCGAGACCATTTGCGAATCCATGGCCCACGCGGCAGAAGATCTGGACATCAGCGCCATCGCGGTCTTTACCGAGACCGGGACCACTGCCCGCCAGCTCTCCAAGTACCGCCCCAAATCTCCCATCTTCGGGTTGAGCAGCGTGGAGCGGGTGATCCATCGCATGATGCTGCTTTGGGGGGTGCATCCGATCCTGTGCAACAAGCTGGCCACCGCCGAGCAGATGGTGGAAACGGCAGAGCGGCTGCTCGAAGCGGGCGGCCACGTGCTGCCGCGGCAGATCCTGGGTATCGTGGCCGGCACCCGGACCAAATCCGGTTCCACCAATTTCCTCCGCCTGCACGTGCTCGGCGATACGCTGTCGGAGTCCTCGGCGAGCCGCGAGGAGACGGTGGCCCATGCGCGAGCGAAACGGCTCCCCAAAGCCAAACGGCCGTCCCAGGCACTGCCCCGGAGGGTGCGCTCAGGACGTTGAAGAATATTGCGTGGGTGGCCCGTGTGTTTCCCCCGTGTCTCTCCCTTGAGACTCGCTTTTGAGACCTGGGCCATCCCCGTGGTGTCTTTCTCGTTTTATTTCCGTTTTTGGGAGTGGGGGAGGCGCGCGGTCCCGTCTTTGAGCGCATCTTTTCCGTCCGGCGTCTGGACAACAGCGTGGCCTTGCAGTTCCTGCTAGTTTGAATAAAGGGAAGTTTCCATCATGGGCCGCATCCACATACTGCCCGACCAGGTGGCCAACCAGATTGCCGCTGGCGAGGTTGTCGACCGTCCGGCTTCAGTGGTCAAGGAGTTGCTCGAGAACGCGCTCGACGCGGGTGCCAGCCGCATTGTGATCGCGATCGAGGGTGGCGGGCGCAAGCTGATCCGCATCGCTGACAATGGCAGCGGCATGGTGCGCGACGATGCTCTTTTGGCCTTTGAACGCCATGCCACTTCGAAGCTCCGCTCCTCCGATGACCTGCTGTCGATCTCGACCCTGGGATTCCGCGGCGAAGCCTTGCCCTCGATCGCCTCGATCGCGCGGGTCGAGCTCGAGACGCGTGCCGAGGAAGAAAGCGTAGGCACGCGGATCGAAATTGCCGGCGGTAAGCTGCTCGGTTGCGACGATGTGGGCGCGCCCCCGGGCACGACGCTCACGGTGCGCGACTTGTTCTTCAACACCCCGGCGCGAAGAAAATTTCTCAAGTCCGAAAACACGGAAACGGCTCATGTAACCGCGTTGGTTACGCATTACGCGCTGGCCCATCCCGACAAGCACTTCGAGCTGCACTCCGCCACCCATGCCTTGCTGATCGCGCCCCCGGTGCGGCAGCCGGCGGAGCGGATCTTTCAGATATTCGGCCAGGCGACGCTCGATCAGCTGCTGCCGCTGGCGGCGGAGATGGAATTGGCCCGTGCCGGGCTGCCGGAACCCCCACCCTGGAAGCGGCCCGGGGATTACCAGGCCCCTGCCCCTGGCTGGCTGCGCCTGACCGGCTTTACCTCCAAACCGGAGCTCGAAAAGCTCAATCGCAACTCCATCTACTGCTTCGTCAATCGCCGACTGGTGCGCGACCGTCTGCTGCTGCACGCGGTCTCGGAAGCCTACCGCAATATTCTTCCCCCGACCTCCTTTCCCGTGGTGCTGCTCTTTGTCGAGATGCCCGCAGAAGAAGTGGATGTCAATGTGCATCCGGCCAAGACCGAGGTACGCTTCCGCCAAGCCAGCTGGCTGCATGATTTTGTGCGCGACACTATCCGCCACAAGCTGACCCTGGGCCGGCCGGCGGCAGGGTTCCTGCGCGCCCTCACGGTCCACCCCAGCAGTACTCCGGAGTTGGGTCCTGAGTTTTTGACCGGCGCCCGCAGGGCCGAGGACACGCCGACCTCGGACGGCTGGCTCATCGGCAACTGGCAGAGCGATGGCTCATCTCCGGAAAGGTCGCGCACAGAAAACTTTGAGCCCGCCGGCGACGGGTTCACCCTGTCTACGCGCCCGATCGAGCCCGCTCCGGGCATTCTTCCCTTCGCTCCTTTCCCATCGCCGCCAGCGGGGGAGAAAGCGCAGAACGGGCATTCCTCGGGCTGCGCCACCGCCATCGAACAGCTCGCAAGCGCCGAAGCAGGCATTGAAGCAAGTGCGGAAGCAGGTGCGGGGCCGTCGCTCCATGGATTGGCTTCGTTGCGGCCGCTGGGACAATTGCGCGACTCCTTCATCCTGGCGGTGAACCAGGAGGGTTTGTGGATCATCGATCAGCATGTGGCGCACGAACGCATTTTGTTTGAAAAAGTATTGCGCCAGCGCCGGGTGGAACAGGTCGAGCGCCAGCGGATGCTCATGCCCATGCTGCTCGACCTGTTGCCGGCACAAATGGTCACCTTCGCGGCCATCGCCCGCGAACTCGATGCCAATGGCTTTGAAGTAGAACCTTTCGGGCCGCGCACCATTGCCATTAAGGCGGCGCCCGTCGGGCTCGAAGGACCCGCCCTCGAACGCATGCTGGTCGAAGTGCTCGAGCAGGCCGGCAGCCCGGAGCAGGCAGAGAACCTGGAGGCGGCGCGCACCCGCATTGCGGCGTCGATCGCCTGTCACGCGGCCATCAAAGTGAATACCCCGCTCGATGGGCCGCGCATGGAATGGTTGCTCGCCGAGCTGGCCCAAACCGAGCACCCGACCAGTTGTCCTCATGGCCGCCCCATCGTCCTGCGGTATGCTTGGAAGGAAATCCAGCGGGCATTCCATCGCATCTAGACGGGTTGTTCCCCGGCTTCGGCCGGGCCTTTGAAAGCGCGGAATCAAACTTGACAGCAGAGCAGCTTGAGCGAGCACGAGCGGCGCATTGGCGCCAACAGAACAACCCCATCCTCACCCTGGACGACGCCGCGCACTGGCTCGAACAGCACCCGTTGTGCCTCTACCTGCCCCGGCGTGCGCAACTGCCGGCGCCCGCGCCTTCCTTTGTGGAAGCAGTGTTGGGGACCTCGTCGGCAACCCCCGGAAGCGACGCAATTTCCCGGGCCCAGGCGCTGCTCACCCGACTGATTGAATCCGGCACCGTGGTGGCGCTCAACCTGTTTGGCGCCGTCGGCGAGCAGCCGGATTTTCTCGTTGCCTCGCAGGCGCTGCCCTATGTCCTCTGCCTGCGTGCAGATGCGGATTGGAAGCACGCTCCGGAAAAATCGTCGGGCCACAAGGTCTCTCCCCTGGTGCTCGAGCTGTGGAAGGCGCTGAACGACAAGGACGATAAAGACGACAAGCAGGGGGCGCTAACTGCCCCCGAAGCGCGGGAAATCCTCGGCCGGGAGCTCACCGAAGCCGCCGTTTTGCGCGGTCTGAGCGAGCTTTGGCAAGGCCTGCGGATCGCCCCGGTGTTCCAGGAATCTGGGCAGCCGGCTCGCTGGGAGTTGCTGCGGGTCAGGCATCGCGGCGCGCTCGCAACCGCCGGCACGACCGGGCAGGTTACGGCCCTGTCGCTGCTGGTCTCGATTTATCTGCAGTCGGTGTACGCCGCCACCAGCGAGGAGATCGAGATCTTTCTCTCTCCCTTGGCCTCGCGCTCGCGGGTGCGGGAAGCGGTGCGCGGTTTATCCGCCACGCGGCAGATTCATTCGCTTTCGATGGACGCGCAGACGTATTACTTCCTCGAAGGCGGCTTGCCTGAATTCGCCGAATCCGCGGTGCCGAGCGCTGCCACCACGCCACTGCCTGGGCTATCCGCGGCCAGCTTGCCCGTGCCGCGGAGGCCGTTGCCGGTGCCGCACCCGGTTAAGGACCAGGGAATCAGGCCGGCAGCAGCAACCAGGTCGGGAACCAGGCCGCCAAACAGGGAGTGGAAGAAGCCAGGCGAGCGAGAAAAATCAGCGGCCGCACGGCCTGCGTTTTCGTCCAGCGGCGGTGTCCCTCTGGCGCCTGGATTAGGCGCAAAGCCCAATCGCGGTCCGCAAAGAAGCGATGGTCCACCTCGCGGCGGAACGCGACCCCCTTTCAAAGGCCGGGAAACCAAGCCCGCCAGGCCGGAGGTGAGCAGGGAGTGGAGGAAACCACCGCTTGCGGGAAGACCCGCACGGCCCTCCTACCCTTCGCCCCGCAGTTTCCCTCCGGCGTCCGCGCAAGGCGCGGAAAAGACGCCTCGTGGACCGCAAAGAAACGATGTCGCGGCGCGCAGTGGAGCGCGGCCGGAAAAGCGCTTCGGGGAGCGGCCAGCGCCTTGGGCTCGATCCGGCGCCAAGCCACCGTTTCGCTCTTCAGAAAGGCCTCGCCCCACTCGGCCGACTGATCGGCCGAGTGGCCCAGCAAGCGAACGACGGAGACCAGACGGCCCGGTGTCCGGCCGTCCTGCAGGGATTGCTCCGCCAAGGGGACGCCCTTCCGGACGCCCGCCTGCCTCTTTCCGCTCCAGGCCCGGGGGATCCAGGCCCGGGGGATCCGGACCCGGGCGTTCCGGACCTGGATCCAGATCGGGAACCGAACCAAGACGATCGGGACCAGGATTTGGACCAAGGCGGCAGGATAGACGACCCGGTGGACAGACCGGTGCCTCGCGCACCAGCTATCCTGCCGGCCGCCCGCCTCGGCCTTCGTCTCCCCGTGACGGTGACAGCCAGACAACACGTCCACCCTCTGTCCGCTCTTCCCGGCCGGCGAAACCGTGGCAGCGGACAGGCTCGTCCTCAGCCCGGCCGAGTGGCAGACCGGGTGGAAAACCCGAAGGCAGGTTTGGCGGAAAACCAGGCGGCAAGTCGGGTGGCAGGCCAGGCGGGAAACCAGAAGGCAGGTTTGGCGGAAAGCCAAGCGGCAAGCCTGTAGGGAAACCGGGCAAGCCAGCGGGCAACTATCCACCGCGCAAACCAGCGCGCAAGAAGCCAGGAGCATGACCGAGAACCAAAGCTCGCCGCTGGTGGTCGCGATTGACGGCCCGGCTGGCGCCGGCAAGAGCACCGTCGCCGCCCGCATCGCCGCTCGCTATGGATTGCTCAACCTGGAGACCGGCGCCATGTACCGCGCGTTCGCGCTCAAGGCCATTCAAACCGACAGCGACCTGGACGATCGGGAAGAACTCGGACGACTGGCGGAGAGGACCCGAATCCGGCTACTACCGGCCGCACTCGGCAACCGCGTTTTTCTGGATGAGGTCGAGGTCACCAAGCGTATCCGCGAACCCGACGTGACCGCAGCCGCTTCGCGGGTCAGCGTGCACCCCGGCATCCGTCAATGGCTGGTTGCCATGCAGCGCCAGCTAGGCGCGCGCAACGGCATCGTGATGGAAGGTAGAGACATCGGCACCACGGTTTTCCCCAACGCGCAGGTCAAGATTTTTCTCGATGCTGCGGCCGAGGTACGGGGGCAGCGCCGCTATCAACAGAACAGCCCGGGAGAGACGCAGCACGCCGAATCCGTACTGGAACAGTTGCGCGAGCGCGACCGGCGCGACCGCACTCGCGCCGAATCCCCGCTCCAACCCGCCCCCGATGCGGTGATTATCGATTCCACCCACCTCTCGCTCGAGGAAGTCGTCACCCGCGTCGAAGACATCATCAACCAGCGGCTGACTCAACAGTAATTCCAATGCGGAACGAGGTACGGGTGGGTGTTCCGGCCAGGACCCATTTGCCAGGAGAAACCCAGGTCTCAAAAGCGAGACCTGGGCCACCCACCTATGGTCGTGGATTTGTTAAAGAACAGAGTCGTGGATTGGTAAAGAATAGGGTCGTCGATTTGTACAGAATAGGGTCGTCGATTTGATACAGAACAGGGTCGCGGGGTTGTAACCGGAGGCGCGCTACTGCACTACCGGCTGCGGGTTGCTGGCGGCATCCTTGGCGTGAAAGTGGCGTAACTGCCTGGTTCCGGCCGGCGGGGCGGGGGGCGCAGGAGGTGCGCGGTCGGTTCAGGGCGTTCAGGGCGTTCAGGAACGGCCGGCGGTGCCTCGATCGGGGTGATCGTAATATCACCGTGATCGGCAACCAGTTCCATACGTGGCCCACCGCCGCCTACCTGGCCGCTCACACTTTGGCCTTCCCCTGCGCTCGAGACCGGCAGGCTTAACTTGGACTCGATCTCTCCGTTCCTGGCGGTCGCCTGCACCTGAAAGCCAACACCCTGGGGCACGGTCAGGTTAATGGCCCCGTTTCGATTGTGGATCGCGACTTCTCCCAGCGGCGGCACGACCCCCACAGAGATATCTCCATCCCCATCCTCTACCCGCAAATCGCCGGTGATCCCGGTGCACTCAACATCCTTGGCGCTGGTGGAGATTCTGGCCGGACCGGTGGCGGTGTTTAACTGCAGATCGCCGCTGTCGATCGCCAGGGTGCCGGGGATCGAGACCACCTCAACGTCTGTCCGGCTGGAGTGGAAATGGACGGCGCCACCGATATGGGCCAGATTGGTATCGCCGAAGAAGTCGCCATCCAATCCCACCCTGCCGCCGATTTCAGAAATGGAAACATCGTCCAGCTTGCCCTCGAGCGACACATCGCCCGAAATGGCATGGGCACTAAAATCGCCTTTGCCCATATGCGCGTGGACCTGGCCGGCGATATTGTCGGCCTTGACGTCGCCCCGCGCGGCGTTCACATTCGCGGGTCCGGCCAAGCCCTCAAACGTCACGTCCCCATGGGCGGCGGTGACGCTGGGGACGGCGCCCTTGGGGATTTCGATGGTCAGATCGGCGTGACCATCGCCGGCATCGCCGGTACGCAGAGTCACGTTCCCGCCATTCACCACGATTTGCGGAGCCAGAGCGTCCAGGTTGCGCTGGGCGGAGCGATCATTCGCCGCATACACGACCAGGTGCGCCTGCACGTGCATCTCTGCGTCGCCGGAAGCAGTGACGGTCACATCTCCATGCGGTACCTGGATGTCGATCGGCGCTTTGGGCGGAATTTCTTGATTGAGGCTGCGGTCGTCATTGTGCTCCTGTCCTAATAGGCGGGAAAACATATCCTCTTGCTCCCCGCCGTGACCGAACACGTGCATGCCGTGCAGTCCACGGCTGGTGGCGCCTACCACATAGCCCACCACCGCAAGACAGATAATCAGCGCAATCAGTCCCCCGTGCGACCCTCCATGCCAGCGCCGGGCAACGTCCGCATGCCTGCGGTCCAGCCACCAGTCTCCCAGCGAGAGCAAACCCACCCCCACCAGCAACAGAGGCCACCAGCGCATGTACCAGTCCCACAGGTGAACCGGATTCAGTTGATTGGTTTCGACCAGCAGGGCGATGACTCCCACAATGATCAGCACTAACGGGCCGACAATGGAGGGAGGCCGAAGGGATCGCTGGTAGTAGCGTTGCGCGCGGGCTGCGTCCCGTTGGGAATAGGGCGGAGGCAGGGTGGCCATCAGGGCCTCCTGTTGGGATCAGCGAGCGGGTCGACGGCAGGGGAGGGAGAGGCGGTATACGGTTGGGGCGGGGCGGGATAGGGCGGCATACGGTTGGGCCGGGTACCACCCGGGGTTCAGCACCGGGGTCCGGCCGGCCAGCGCGGCCCGCTCCGCCAGCCCGAGGAGCCCGGCCAGAATCAGATAGAGCGGCCAACTGCGGCCGAAGCCAAGCACCCCCCACTGGTTCAGCATGGCGGTGATCCCGAACAGGATCAGGAAAGCCGGTCCACGCAGCCTGCGGATGAGCAGCCAGGTGGTCATTGCGGACCTCCCCGGGGAAGATCGCGGGTTCTGCTGTACAGCAGCCAGACACCGACGCCGATGAGAACCAGCGGCCAGGCGCGGCCAATCCATTCATCCTCGAATACCCCCAGGGTATGCAGTAACAGCAGCAGACCGATAACAATCAGCACTACGGCGCCGAACGGATGCTTTCTGGAGGGGAGCAACCCCGACGTGTATGGCCCTACGCTGCCAACAGGCTGGCCGGGAGCTTCGGGGGGCACAACATAGGAGGCCGGATAGGCCTGGGGCGGAGTATACCCGGGCGGTGGAGTCTGCCCGGTGTAGGGACCTGCACTTTGCCCAAAATCGGGATTGGGATTGGCTGCTGCCGGTCCACCGGGCGCCGCGCTGCCTGACGGAGGACCGAAGCCGGCGACAAAAGGGGAGGCCGGGGTCATCCCCAGCCTGGTTCCCAGGTCGTTGAGCCCGAACGGATTGGGCAGGGGCAACCCGTCGCGCCGAGCCTTGGCCGTCTGGGCGGCGTCAAAAACCTGGTAGAAGACCCAAGCCGCAACCAACAAGCCGAAAACCACACTCTTGTCGGCCAGGCTGACAAACACCGCAAAGATGAGCACGTGGGCCAGCGCCTTGACGAATTGCCCGTTGTACATGGCACCGACCCCAGGGATAAAGCCCAGCAGGCCGGCGAGGACGGGATGCGCGTGCATTGGGTACTGGACTGGCTGGCCGGTAGCGGCCTGCGAGGACAGGCGGGCCGCCAGGCAGGATTCGCAGTAGACCACGCCGCCCACGGAACGCATACAGGTGGAGCAGAGTGGCTTACCGCAGTTCTGGCAATAGGCCACCGCGGCCGCGTCGGGATGGTTAGGGCAGTTCATACCAATCTCCTCTGGCGCCCGCCTTCATTGGTGTTGATCGCAAGGCCCGAAAAACTTCTTTGTGAAAGGTGCCGCTTCTGCCCGACTGATGAAAACCGGCGGCCACCATCTCCGCTGGGACACCGGCGTTTTCCCCGGAACGCGTGGGGCTGGCGCCGGGCGCTTGGGGAACTTGCTGTCCCCGGGGAACGGTGGAACTGGGGGTGCCGCTGCCGTCGCGAGCCGGTGCTTTGGGTGTTTCCCGGGGCGTGGGGGCAGGTTCGGCCGTGGTCGCGCGCCGCAGCTCGCGCACCCGCGATTCCATCTCGTAGACAACGCGCAAATTCTCGTAATACTTGGTCACTTGTTCATTGGTGGAATAGAACGTCCGGGTGAGATTCGCGCGCAGGCGGGAAGGCTGAAGATCTTCCATGCGCAGCTGGGTGACCTTGATCCCGGTCAGGTTCAGAGTTAGGGCAATGGAGAAGAAAGCCATGGCTGCGGTCATCATCAGCCTTGGCTCCATCACCTGACGGACCGCCGGCAGTACCACCCGGCGCCAGGGGCGGGCGGGCAGGGTGCGGCCCGGAGCAGCTACTCCCGTCTGAACTCCCGTTCCCGCGGTTTCGCTGGTCCGGGCAAGAATCTTCCCCAGCAGATCGGCGGGGAGCTCGGGCTCAACCGTCAGGTACTGCATCCAGGCCTTGCCCTGATCGGTTTCCTTGAACATCTGGGCACACAGCGCACATTCGTTTTGGTGGCGAGTGAAGGCCGCCTGGTCGGCCGCGCTCAGGGTTCCATCCAACGCATCAGCGAGGAGGTTTTCCCATTCGTCGCACCGCAGCGTCCGCCCTTGCCCGCCTAACGGCTTAGTTTGCTCCTGCTCAGACATTTACATCACCTGCCCTTTAGTACGTTCCAAGAGGCGCGCTAGTTCCGCCCGGCCCCGGCTGATACGCGATTTGACGGTTCCCTGAGGAATCGATAGTACCTGCGCAATCTCTTTGTAATCCATATCCTGTAAGTCCCGCAGAATAACAGCCTCGCGTAATTCAGGCGATACCCTCGCCAGGGCGTTTTGCACCAAGCATTCAAGCTGCTTGCGCACGGCATGCTGCAGCGGTGTGCTGCGGGGGTCGACCAGGGGCTCTGGCCGGGGTGCGTCCGGGCCCTGGTCCCAACCGGCGTCGAGCGAATCGGTCGCCCGTTGCTGGCGCGAGCGGCGAAAGTGATCGACCAGCAGGTTGCGGGTCAGGGTCGTGATCCAGGTGGGAAAGCTGCCCTTGGCGGCATCGAAGCTGCGCAGGTTGCCGTAGACCTTGATGAAGACGTCCTGGGTCAGATCTTCCGCATCATGCGCGGAAGCGGTGAAGCGGTAGCAGAGCGCATACACCCGGCGCTGCTGTGCGGCCACCAACTCCGTCCATGCCGCGGCGTCGCCATCGAGGCAACGCTTGACCAAAGCGGGAAAATCGATCTCCGGCGTGTCCGCTCTTCTATCCGCGGGCCATTGCCGGCGCGCGCCGCCCTCCCGTTCCGGCGGCGTGTTCGAAGAAGGATTCAAAGCAGGCGTTCCTCGGGCTGTAGGATAGCGCCTCCGCGAATCGGGCTGGAAGCGCTCACCGCTTGCTCCCGTTCCACCGTTGTTCAGGGTAAGCGTGGCAGCCAGACTCATGGGTGGTCATACGCACGAGTGCGAGCTTCGGTTCCATCCGCCTGAGAGCGCTCACCCGGGCTGGAGCCGCAGAAAGAACAGACAAAGCACGCAGATCCATACCCCGACAAACGTTAGTGCCGCCGGAAGCCGAAGAAGTATCGTTCCAGCACCCAGGCCACGGCAAACAGCAAAGCAATGATGCCCGCGCCCCACCAGAAAATCAACATGGGCAGCGATCCGGCGATGCTGGCGTCTCGCCGGCCTGCCTTCTGCTCCCAGGTACGAAAGATGTATCCCCCGCCCAGGCAGACGGCGGCCGACACCACCAACATGTCGAGCGAAGGCAGCAGGCGTTGCTCGAAATGGCTGGCAGGCTCAAGAAAGGCGGCATGAAAAAGGGCATCGAGCGAAAGGATGCTGAGCAGCAAGGAAGCGAATTTTGCCAGTTCCAGAAACACGGCCATCTCTCAAGGCGAAACCCAGCTTATTTTGTGCCGCTCCAACCACCAGCACGGAGCTTGGGAGTTATGAGGAAACAGGGAGCGCACACAGGGCTGGTCCACGGTGCCCATATAGTCAAACTCTTCCTTCTGGCCCTTGAGCGGAGTTCTGAGAAACTGCTGCACCTGGACCGTCGAAGATGTTTGCGCCCGGACGCGCAACCCAATCCAATCCCCCAGATAGAGGACGACCACAAGGGCGAGCAACAACTGCAGAATTCGTGCCCAGAGCCGCTTCATTATGACAGCCATCCTACGCCTTTGAGCACCTGTCAGGCAGACGCCGTTGTCGGTTGTTTTTGCGTGCGAGTGCGTGGCCAAGGTACCGGAGCGAAGCGTAGTGGAGGAACCCGCGGTTTCTTTGATCTGGGTTTCCGGTAGAACCAGATGGCCCGAAGAAGAACCCAGGTCTCAAAAGCGAGGGCCACCCACTCATTTTTTGTCTACTTCGAGAAGAAGCTTTGGTTAAGACTGCTGCATGAAGTCCGGGGAGACTGGGTTCTCGTAGAGCGAGTAGTCGCGCGTGACCACGGTCAGCCCGCTTTGGGTCACGAAGTAGTTGCGCCGGTCCTCTTCCCGGTCGTAGCCAATCACCGTGCCTTCCGGCAGGTGCACGTCGCGGTCAATGATCGCCCGCCGGATGCGGCAGTGGCGGCCAATATCTACGTGGGTAAAGATAATGCTCGATTCCACCTCGGCGTAGGAATTCACACGCACATCCTGCGAAAGCACGCTGTTGCGCACCACCGCGCCGGAGATAATGCAACCGGCGGAGATCACCGAGTTGATCGCCATGCCGGTACGCCCCGGCTCGCCAAACACAAACTTGGCCGGCGGATACTGCCGCTGCCGGGTGCGCATGGGCCATGCTTTGTCATAGAGATTGAAGATGGGCGAAACCGAGGCCACATCCATATTGGCGTCGAAGTATGCTTCAAGCGTGCCCACGTCGCGCCAGTAGAGTGCGTTCTGCTTGTTCTCGTCGACAAAGTTGTAGGCGGAGATTTTGTAACGGCCAAGGATACCGGGCAGGATGTTGTGCCCGAAATCGTGCTTGGAGTTGGGATCCTCAGCGTCCTTCATCAAGGCCGGCAGCAACACATCGGTGTTGAAAAGATAGATGCCCATCGAGGCATCGACCATGCTGGGATTGAAGGGAGAGCGGAGGTTGGTGGTCTTGGGTTTTTCCTGAAATCCGACCACCTCTCCGGTTCGGCTCACCTCGACTACTCCAAAACGCGACACTTCATCGGGACGGATGGGCAGGGTGGCCAGAGTCACATCCGCGCCGGCGTCATTGTGGTGATCGAGCATCAGCCCGTAATTCATTTTGTAGATGTGGTCGCCGGAAAGAATGAGCACATGCTTGGGCTGCTCGGCGCCGATCGAGTAAATGTTCTGGTACACGGCGTCCGCTGTGCCCATGTACCAGTTGGCGCTGACGCGCTGCATGGGAGGCAGAATCTCGATGAACTCACCCAATTCCTGGGCCACAATACCCGTCCAGCCTTCACGAATATGGCGGTTGAGCGAGAGCGCCTTGTATTGGGTCAGGATGTAGACCCGGCGTAGGTCGGAGTTGATGCAGTTGGAGAGCGTGATATCGATAATGCGGTAGTTGCCGCCGAACGGAACCGCCGGTTTGGCTCGATCGCGTGTCAGCGGGAAGAGACGTTCCCCCGCTCCTCCGGCCAGCAATACTCCAAGTGTGTCTTTCATGGGTTCACCGCGCTGCCAGTGACATCTCTAATCGTGGATCTCACCCCTCTTCGACCGAGATACGCAGGGAGCGCAGAAAGTGTACATCCTGCGCGTTAAAAGTCTCATCCCCGGGCGAGTTTTCGTCCACCGCGGCTTCGAGTTCAGACGATGGTTGTTGTTCTACCTCGTTCAATCCAATCGTCGCTTCCAGCATCAGCAAAACGTCAAAGCCCTGCTTGCGGATGTCCTGCACGACCTCAGAGATCTGCTCGGACTCGGAAACCGATTCATGAATGGCTTCCCCCAGTTGCTGGATAAGACGACGAAGTCGTTGGTTCAATGATGTACCCCCACTCGCCACCCTCAGGGCGGTTTTACCTACCTTACTTGTGATGTCGAACCGGAGCAATCTGAATCAACCGGCTGGTAAACTTTTACCATGGAGCCAAAGAAGGTAGGCCGCACGCTGGGGATTGGCGTCCGGGTAGCCTCGAATATGCTCCGCCAGCGGGTGGAACAGGCCGCCGAAGCCAGAAATAGCCGTCCGCCGGCGCCATCCCCTCCTCTTAGCACCCGGGTGGTGACCGCCAAACGCGGAGTTAAGGCCTTTGGGCAAGGGCTCCTGGGCCCATTTACCCACGCCGGCAAGGTGCTTTGGCTGGAAATTACCGGCCTGTTTTTCGCCCTGTTCGCGCTTTACTTTGCCCAGAATGTGTACCGCGTCCGCGCCGCGTGGCGGCAGGGGCCGGAGCATAGCCACCTGCTGCTCTATTGCGCCCTGGCGGCTGCCTTCGCCTGGTTTTCCTTCAGTTCCTTCGCCCGCGCCTACCGCAGGAGCAAGCGGGGTCCCGGTGGATCGTCCTCAAGATAAACCGGTATGGGGACCTGAAGATCTGGCTGGTTTTGACCCTGATCGCGACCTCGGCTACCCGGGGGAGTACCCGTTTACCCGGGGGATTCGCCCCACCATGTACCGCGGGCGGCTGTGGACCATGCGCCAGTACTCCGGCATGGGCGACGCGGAGGAGTCCAACCGCCGTTACAAGTTTCTGCTCGCTCAGGGCAGCGAAGGGCTCTCGGTCGCCTTCGACCTGCCCACGCAGCTGGGTTACGACTCCGACTCCCCCTGGGCGGCGCGGCGAGGTAGGGAGGGCCGGGGTGGCGATCGACTCCGTCGAAGACATGGAGCGGCTCTTTGCCGGGATTCCGCTGGGGTCGATTTCGACCTCCATGACGATCAACGCGACGGCCACTATCCTGCTCGCGCTCTATATCACCGCTGCGCGTCGATCCGGGTACGAGGCCGCCAGGCTAACCGGCACGGTGCAGAACGACATCCTGAAGGAGTACCTGGCGCGCGGCACCTACATCTACCCCCTCAGGCACAGCCTGCGCCTGGTGACCGACCTGTTCGCCTGGACCGGGCAATATCTGCCGTCCTGGAACCCCATCTCGGTCTCCGGCTACCATCTGCGGGAAGCCGGTGCGACGGCGGTGCAGGAGGTAGGCTTTACCTTGGCCAACGGGCGCGCTTACCTCGAAGCCCTGCGGGATGCCGGGCTCGACCTTGAACGATCAGCAGCGCGCTTCTCCTTCTTTTTCGCCGCGCACAATGACTTTTTTGAAGAAGTCGCCAAGTTTCGTGCCGCCCGGCGTCTGTGGGCCCGGCTGTTGCGGGAGCAATTCGGGGTGAGCGATCCGGCGGCGCAGGGGCATGCGTTTTCATACCCAGACTGCCGGTTCGACGCTGACCGCGCAGCAACCGGAAAACAACCTGGCGCGTACTGCCCTGCAGGCCCTTGCCGCGGTTCTGGGGGGCACCCAGTCGTTGCACGTCAATGGCTACGACGAAGCGCTGGGATTGCCCAGCGAGGAGTCGGCCCGCATGGGGCTGCGCACGCAACAGATCCTGGCGAAAGAGTCCGGAGTGGCGCAGACGGTCGACCCGCTGGCCGGTTCCTTTTATGTGGAATCGCTCACTACGGCGGTCGAACAGGGAGCGTGCTCGTATCTCGACCGCATCGATGGGATGGGCGGCATGCTGGCCGCGATCGAGCGCGGCTGGGTGCAGCAGGAAATTGAGCAGGCTGCGTACCAGCAGCAGCAGGACGTCGATTGCGGCAAAACGGTGGTGGTGGGAGTGAACCGGTTTGCCGGTGGCGGCCAGGACCCGCAGCCGGTTGGAACTCGAAATGAGGCGGTAGAACGAGAGCAGATCGAGCGCGTGCGTGCCTTGCGTGCCCGGCGCGATCCCTTGCGTTGGCGGGCGGCTCTCGATCGCGTTCAGGAACAGGCCAATGTCGGCGTGAACCTTATGCCGGCGATCCTCGATGCGGTCGAGAGCTACGCCACGGTAGGAGAGATTGCCGGTAGCCTGCGCCAGGTCTTCGGCGAACACCTCGGCAAAAAGACAGACCTTTGAAGGGGCTTCCCCCGGATTTCCTGTCAACTTTCCTGGCTTCGCGGAACTTCATGCGGCTTTCCTTGATGAAAGCCGCACACGTGTCTCTTGCTCGTGCCTCTAGCAGGAAATCCGGGGCGCCCCGTATTGCTCAACCCACGTACGCTGGTGCGAACATGGGGCACCCCGGCAGAGTTGGTGAGAGTGGAAACTTGGATTACAAGGGCAAATTCTGGACGCTCGGCTTTATTCGGTGCGCAGGGCCGTGAGAGGATCGACGCTGGCTGCGCGCGCGGCAGGCACCGCGCTTGCTGCCAACGCAACCAAAGCCACACCCATAACTGCCAGAAGATAGCTCACTCCATCTAACGGCTTGACGCCGTACAAAGACGAGGTCAACGCGCGACCCAGCAGAATCGCGGGGGGAACACCCATCACCACCCCGGCCGCCGTCAGCAGCAGACTGCCTTTCAGGATCATCCAGACTACCTGCCCGCGCCGCGCGCCTACCGCCATGCGCACACCGATCTCCGCTGTCCGCACGCTCACCCGGTACGCCAGCGTTCCATAGAGTCCCGTCGCCACCAGCACCACCGCCAGAAAGCCGAAGAACCCGGCGAGCCGGGCAAACAATGCCTGACTTGAAATCGTCAGATCGTATTGCGCGCGCTGGGTCATTGGCCGTATCAACGGCAGGTTCGGATTCATCTGCTGCACGGCCTTACGCACCGACGGCAGAATTGCCAGTGGTTCGCCGTGAACGCGCATTTCTACGTGCATAGCCCCGGTCATCGGAATCTGAGCGTACATATACCAGGCCATGGGAATGGGCTCTTCATCGATGCTGCGATATTTGTGGTCCCGCACTACACCGACGACGGTCATCTGATAGCGCCCATCCTCGGTTCCAATCAAATGCCCCAGCGGATTCTGATTGGGAAAGAAGCGGTTCGCAAATTGTTCGTTGATGATGCCGACGGGAGGCGACGCAGCAGTATCGGAATCGGCAAAGTCGCGGCCGGCCAGCACAGGTACGCCGAGCGTACGAAAGAAGTCCGGACCAACCACGTTGCTGCGGACTGTTCTGGACGATCCGTTCGTCGCATCCGGCAACCTCCCGTCCACCGTCATGTCGCTGTTGTCGGACGACCACGAGCCGATGCGTTCTTCCATGATGGTTACCGACTCCACGCCCGGCAGTGCGCGCAGTTTGTTCATCAGGTTCACATAGAAGGCAACGCCCTCGGGAATCGACTGGATGTTGGGTTTCACTCCGAAGACCACGAGGCCGTCGGTCTGCATTCCCAGAGAAGTGTTTTCCAGATTGCGCAGAGTGCGAATCAGCAGTCCTCCGCCCACCAGAAGTACCACACACAGCGCCATCTGCAGAGCCACAATTACTTTGCTTGCGCGCGATTTGCCGGCATCGGTATTGGATGTGGCGGCCGACGTCTTCAGCGCCAGGCTCGGCCCTGCCGGCAAGCGCGACCCGCAGCGGCGCGAGCGAAAACAATAGCGCGGCAATCACCAGCACGCCCAGCGTGAAAAGCAGCACCGTTCTATCCGGCGCCAGGCTGGACTCGATCTGCGCCCATCTGCCTAACAGGCGCGTCGCCATCTGTGCAAAGCCCCAGGCAAGGGCTCCGCCCGCCGTCACTAGGATCAAACTCTCGGCCAGCAGCTGCCGCAGCAGCGCGCCGCGCCCTGCACCCAGCGCCTGCCGTAGTGAAAACTCACGCTGCCGCACCCCATTCCGCGCCATCAGCAGCATCACTACGTTCGTCAGCGCAATCAGGAGCACCAGTCCCACCATCGCCATCAACATGTGCAGCGGATTGCGGTATTGCTGGTTATAGCGAGAGAGATTGGCATCGGCCAGGCTCAGAATCGGCGGCTTCTCTCCTTCCGTTGGCGTGCCCAGGCCGGCATAAGCCGCACGCTGAAAGACGGGCTGCAACTGCGCCACCGCCTGCATTCTGCTATTGCCGGGAACGAGGCGTCCAACCAGCCGCAGGCACCACCATGTCTGGTTTGCGATGTAGTTCTTCCCATCCTGCAGAGGATTGCCCCATGCATTCAGTTCAGGGCGGCTCTGCAACGGAATCCAGAAATCGGTCGACCCGCCTCCCTCCACACCTTCAAAGCCTTCCGCCGCCACTCCCACGATCGTGATGGCCACATCGTTGACGAACAGTGTCTTCCCCAATACATCGGGATCGCGGGCAAACCGCCGCGTCCAGTAGTTGTAGCTGATCACGGCAATGGGCGCATGGTTCGTCTCGTCCTCTTCGCGGAAGCCGCGGCCGCGCAGCAGCTTCACCCCCAAGCCCGAAAAGAAGGTGCCGCTTACCATGTCGCCTTCCGCCTCTTCGGGTTCCGATTCATAGCGCACGGCGACCCGGCTGTTCGAGAGTGGCACGTAGGCCATCACGGGCGAGAGCCCGCGGTCTTGATGTCGCAGCGCATCGTAGACGGCATAGGAGAACGTCTCCGCGGAATCGATGGTGCCGGTCCCGCGAGGCGGATTGGTAGTCCTCAAGTACACCAGCCGGTTTGGATCGCTCACCGGCAGTGACCTCAGCAATACCGCGTTCATTACGCTGAAGACCGCCGTGTTCGCGCCAATTCCGAGAGCCAGCGTCAAAATCGCCGTCAATGCGAACCCGGGACTGTGGCGCAGCGACCGCAGGCCGAATCGAAGATCGCGCCACAACCTGTCCAGGCTCAGCCATCGACCTCTGAGATGGAAACGTTCCTGGGTCGCGACGACATTGCCGAACTCCCTCCTGGCCTGCGTACGCGCCTGGTCTTCGCTCATGCCCTCTTGTTTCCACTCGTCGGCCTCGAGTTCGAGGTGGGCCTTGATTTCTGCTGCGAAATCTTCTGCACTTCGTCTGCGCCTGAACATACCTATGCCTCCTCGCTCTGCAGCCCGCCGTCAGAATCCAGAATCAAACCCATCGCCCGCGCCAGGCGCCGCCACTCGCTTGCTTTTTCCGTCAGCTGCTCACGCCCCTTTGGGGTGAGCGAATAGAAGCGCGCTTTGCGGTTGTTCTCGCTCACGCCCCATTTGGCGCGTATCCACTTCTTGTCCTCCAGGCGCTGCAAGGCCAGGTAAAGCGAGCCATGGTCGACAAAAAACACTTCTTCCGACTGGCGCTGAATCAAGCGCGCTACGCCCTGACCATGACAGGGTCCGAGGACAAGAATTTTCAGGATCAGCAGGTCGAGGGTTCCCTGCAGTAAGGCAATGCGGTCATCGTTCTGTTGGGTTGGCATCCGACCCAAGTAAACTCCTGCTTTGGGTCGGATGTCAACCTGAAACGTGCGCCCTGGCCGTGCGGCGCACCTAAGAAGATGAAATGGGCGTGGACCAGTGTTGAGTGGGCGGGAGAAACCCAGGTCTCAAAAGCGAGACCTGGGCCACCCACTCAAAGTCTGGCGGTAGTCAGAGTCGAGGCGTTCGGCTAGCGGAGGAGGTTGGTCTTGGCCAAGTCGACTACTTCATCGCCTCTGCCGCTGAGCACGGCGCGGATCATGTAGAGGCTGAAGCCCTTCACTTGCTCGGCGGTGATGGTGGGCGGCATGGAGAGCTCCTGGCGGTTGACCAGAACCTCGACCATGGCCGGACCGTCGTGGCTCAGCGCTTCCTTCAAGGCGGCATACAGATCTTCGGGCTTTTCTACCCGTCGGCCGAGAACGCCGGCCGACTCCGCCAGTTGCGCAAAATTGGGATTGACCAGTTCGGTGGCATAATCCACCAGCCCGGCGGCTTTCATCTCCAGTTCCACAAAACCGAGAGTGCTGTTGCTGAAGACCACCAGCTTGACCGGGAGGTTGAGTTGACGCAGCGACAACAACTCACCCAGCAACATCGCCAGGCCTCCATCGCCGGACATGCAGATGACCTGCCGTCCGGGAAAGGCAGCCTGCGCGCCGATAGCCTGGGGCAGCGCATTGGCCATCGATCCATGCGTGAAGGAGCCAAGCAGCCGGCGCTTTCCGTTCATGCGCAAGTAGCGGGCAGCCCAAATCGTCGGCGTGCCTACATCGCAGGTAAAGACAGCATCCTCCGCTGCCAGCTCATCAAGGACTCTTGGCTACGTATTGAGGATGGATGGGTGTGCGGCCGGGCTCGCCTACGGCCAAGTCGTCGAGGCCCTTGCGCGCAGCCTTGTAGTGTTCCAGGCAGGCGTCGAGGTAGCTGCGGTCCTGCTTGTCCTCGAGCAGCGGCAGCAGCTCATCGAGAGTATCGTCGACCCGGCCAATCAGACCCAGGTCGACCGGCGTGCGCCGTCCAATCTGTTCCCCGCGCAGGTCGACCTGGAGGATCTTCGCCTTTTTGGGAAAGAACTGCTGGTAGGGAAAGTCTGTGCCCAGCATGAGCAGTGCGTCGCAGTTCATCATGGCGTGGTAGCCGGAAGAAAAGCCCAGCAGCCCGGTCATGCCAACGTCATATGGATTGTCGTACTCAATAAACTCTTTGCCCCGCATGGCGTGCACGATCGGCGCTTTCAACTTACCCGCCAGTGCCAATAGTTGCGTATGAGCACCCTCACACCCGGCGCCGCCCAGGATGGCGACTTTCTGCGCCCGGTTGAGAAAATCCGCCGCCAGCCGCAGCTCGAGCACGGAGGGACAAACCACCGACGCGGAATGATGGATTCCGAGCGCAAGCGGCGGCTCGGGGCATTCGCGCTGCAACACGTCTCCCGGGATCACCACCACCGCGACCCCTCGCTTGGCGATAGCCGTGCGCATCGCAATACCGAGCACTCGCGGCATCTGGTCGGCTTGCGAGACCAATTCGCAATAGTGGCTGCAATCCCTAAAAATATGTGCGGGATCGGTTTCCTGGAAGTAGCCGCTGCCTATCTCCTGGCTTGGAATCTGGGCGGCGATGGCCAGCACCGGCACGCGGCTGCGGTGGCAATCGTAAAGGCCATTGATCAGGTGCAGGTTGCCCGGGCCACAGCTTCCCGCACATACGGTAATCTCGCCCGTAAGCTGGCTCTCGGCGCCGGCGGCAAAGGCGGCCGCCTCCTCATGGCGCACATGCATCCATTCAATCTGCTTGTTTCTGCGAACGGCGTCAGTGATCCCATTGAGCGAGTCGCCGGTGACGCCATAAATGCGTTTCACCCCGGCCTCGGCCAGGGTTGCGATGAACACCTCAGAGACTTTCATAGCCAAACCACCTCAGAGACTTTTATGGCTACTTGGATTCTTTTGCTCGAGAGAAGTTCTCCACAATCACAGGATATTGACGGCCCGCGCTGCCAGCAGGGCCAAGGTGACGAGCGAAATGCTCGATTGCCCCATCATCGCGACCTTCGCCCAACGCGAAAGCACAGGGGAATCGGTGGGCGAGAAAGCCGTGCTGGTATTGAAGGCAAGAAACAGATAATCCACGAACCCGGGAGACCAGGCTGGATCGAGCGGCGTTTGTGTGCCTGGAGCTAGCGTCATTTGAGGAAATAGAAAATCTCCCTTGGTATGACAGGTGCTCAAATTACGAGCGTGCGGACCGCCTGCGTCGAGCCGCCAATACCAGGAGGCGAAGACCAACACGTTGGTGATCCAGAGGGCGCCAGCCGAGCGCAGCAGAGCTAACGGCGCCAAGGTGTGCCGGGGCAAGGAGAGGACCAGCAGCCATACCGACCACACCAAGGCCGCGGTCACCACCCAAAGGAGAACATAGCCAAGCTTTTGATTGAGCTCAAAGGATCCCCGCATGCGGGCCACGAGGACCGGGATCAGGAGCACGGTAACCACCACCAGTAAAAGCCAGGAGGGGCCAAAGGTCAGCGGTTCCGGCAGCGAAAGATTCAGGCCGCCCACCGCCAGAACGGCGAGCACGGCAGGCCAGACGGGTTGGGCTGGTTTTTTGCGAGAGACTTGTGTCATCGGGAATGGGATCTGATCGAGGTTATTCTTTCACCCGCGCCAGCGCCCTCGCGGTCTGTTCACAGATATATAATTCTCGCGCTATGAATAAGCTCGGATTGGTATTCCTCTGTTTGGTGTTATGGCTGGTCCTCCCGTTGAGCCTGTTGATGATGAAAGCCGCTGCCATCCCGGGAACGACGGCCAAGCCGCTGTTGGTGGCGGCAAACCAGGGCGACCGGGACGTCAGCATCATCGACCCGGTTGCGGCCAAGCAGGTGGCGACTGTGCCCGAGGGTGGTGTTACCGGCCACGAGGTGGCCACTTCGCCCGACGGTCGAACTGTCTATGTGCCGATCTATGGCAGCGCCGGCGTGGGCCAGCCCGGTACCGACGGACAGGAGATGGTGGTGATCGACATCCCCAGCCGGACCGTCACGGGTAAGGTCGATTTCGGCCATGGAGTACGGCCTCACTGCCCGGTCTATGACCGGGCCAGCGGCATGGTTTACGTCACGACCGAGCTGGACCAGACGGTGACCATTGTCGATCCCAAAACGCTCAAGATCGTAGGCACGGTTCCTACCGGGCAAAAAGAGTCGCACATGCTGGTGATCTCTCGCGACGGCAAGCGAGGGTACACGTCGAACGTGGGCGCAGGCTCGGTTTCGGTGCTCGATTTACCAGGCCGCAAAACCATCGCCATCATTCCCATCTCCTCAGTAGCGCAACGTATCGCCATTTCCAACGACGACAAGATGGTCTTTACCTCCGACCAGACGAAGCCGCAACTGGCAGTGATCGATACCGCCACCAACAAAATCAAAACCTGGGTACCGCTGCCGGCAATCGGGTATGGGAGTTCGCCTACCCCGGATGGCCGCTTTCTGCTGCTCGCACTGCCCAAAGCCAACAAGCTCGCGGTAATCGATTTGGCCAGTCTCAAAGTGGTCAGGACCGTGGATGTTCCCGAACATCCGGTCAAGGTTCTGGCCCGCCCCGACGGCAAAGTTGCTTATGTTTCCTGCTCGGGCCAAAGCAGGTGGCGGTGGTTGATCTGTCACAGTGGAAGGTTGATTCGCTGATCGATGCGGGCAAAGGCGTGGATGGCTTGGCTTGGGCGCGGCTGGCTCTCGCTCCGGGGTCCACAACCAGCACCAGAAGTCGCCTGGGCAGCCAATCTAAGTTTTCTGGTTACTCTCGAGCGTCCGAAGACAAGATTCTGAAGAGGCGATGTAGGAGACCCGGCCATTATTGAGTGGGTGGCCCAGGTCTCGCTTTTGAGACCTGGGGTTTCTTCGGGGCAAAATCAGTCAGTCCGGGACACCCACTCGAAGTCTGCACGCACGCACCCTCTTAAGCCCCGCAAAACCTTCGTATACCCCGCGCGGCGAGCGGGAGGCGAAATCCTGCCCGGGTCCGTGCTACCGTGAAAGATAAGCTATTTTCCAGGTAAAGGATCCCCCGTGTCCGCTGGTCCCCTCTCCCCTGCCGCCCTGCGCAAGACTGCGCTCTATGGTGTCCACCGCCAGCTCGGCGCCAAGATGGTTGATTTTGGTGGCTGGGATATGCCCGTCGAATACTCCGGCATCACCGCCGAGCACATGGCCGTCCGCACGGCCGTCGGGCTGTTTGATGTCAGCCATATGGGCGACATCCAGTTCCGCGGGCCGGGCTCCCTGGCCGCCATCCAGGCCCTTTCCATGAATGATGCCTCTAAGCTGGCCAACGGTCAGGCGCAATACTCGGCCATGCTCTATCCCCAGGGAACGTTTGTCGACGACGTGCTGGTGCACAAATTCAGCAACAACGATTACCTGCTGGTGATCAACGCCGGTACCAGGGAGAAAGATTACCAATGGATCCGCTCGCAGGTGGGATCGTTTGCCGGGGTGCACATTAGCGATTACAGCGACCATTACACCCAGCTGGCCATCCAGGGGCCACGGGCGCAGGATACGCTGGCGAAACTCACCAAGGTGGACCTGAGCGCCATCAAGAATTATTGGTTCACCTGGGGCACGGTGTGTGGTCTGCCTAATGTGCTGATTGCGCGCACCGGCTACACCGGTGAAGACGGTTTTGAAATCTACATCCCCTCGGACGAGCCCACAAGCACCCGCGTATGGTATGAGGTCATGGAAGCGGGCGAACCATTTGGCTTGCTGCCCTGCGCCCTGGGAGCACGCAACACCCTTCGGCTGGAAGCGGCGATGGCTCTCTACGGGCATGAAATTTCCGAAGACATCACGCTGCTCGAATCGGGCCTGGAACGGTTCTCGAAACTGGGTAAGAGCGACTTTCTGGGTTCCCAGGCTCTGCTTGCAGCCGGCCCGCCAAAGCGCAAACTGGTTGGCCTGGAGATGATCGAGCGCGGCATAGCCCGCGATGGCTATAAGGTTTTGAGCCTCGAGGGCGAGGCCGTCGGCTATGTCACCAGCGGCTCGCCATCGCCCTATCTGAAAAAGAACATTGCCCTCGCCTACGTGCCCGTCGCCTTGACCGCGCCGGGAACGGAAGTGGCGGTCGAGGTACGCGGCAACCCGGTCAAGGCCAAGGTAGTGCCGACCCCGTTTTACCGCCGGGCTAAAAAGCCGGCAGCAAAACCGGCATAAGCCGTAGCTGGACAGTTATGTACCCGCAGCATCACCCCTGCTGCGACGTGTGCAAGCTCTAAAATGAAGGAGGAGATAAGGACCGAATGGCCTATCCAGCAACGTATCGCTACACCAAGGAGCATGAGTGGATTGAGACAGATGGCAAAATCGGCAAGGTAGGTATCACCGACTACGCCCAAAACACCCTGGGCGACATCGTCTTTGTCGATCTGCCCAAGGTCGGATCCAGCCTGGAGAAGGGCAAGGTTTTTGGCAGTGTGGAATCGGTCAAGGCCGTTTCCGACCTCTACTCCCCAATTACCGGCACCGTCACAGAGGTCAATGAGGAGCTGGCTACCGCTCCGGAGAAGATCAACTCCGACGCCCACGGGGCGTGGCTGCTCAAGGTGGAGATCGCTGACCCGAAGGAAGTCGACGGCCTGCTGAGTGCGGCCGACTACGAGAAGTTCGTAAAGGAAGAGACCCACTGAAGTTGAATCATTCAGTAACGGTTAACGTGTTCTAAAAAGGACTCCCCCAATGCGCTATTTGCCAAAATCGCCGGGCGAACGGATTGCCATGTTGCAGGACATCGGCGCCGCCTCGATCGATGATCTCTTTTCGACTATCCCTCAGGAGTACCGTCTGGAAAGGGATCTGGTTGTTCCCCGGCAGATGGCTGAGTCTGAGATCGTCGAGTACTTTCGCCAGGCTGCGGCCAATTGCGCAACCGGCTACGCCAGCTTTCTTGGCGCTGGCGCCTATCGTCACTATCGCCCGGTGATTATCGACTCACTGGTGCAGCGGGGCGAGTTCCTCACCTCCTACACTCCCTACCAGGCGGAGATTACCCAGGGAACGCTGCAGGCCATTTTTGAGTTTCAGACCATGATCTGCGAGCTGACCGGCATGGATATTGCCAACGCCTCCATGTACGAGGGATCCACCGGGGCGGCGGAATCGGTAACCATGGCAGTACGCATTACCGACCGAACCGGCGTCTTCGTGGCCAGAACCGTGCACCCCGAATACCGGGAAGTGATGCGTACCTACGCGCAGCACCAGGGACTGGAAGCACAGACGCTGCCGTTTGGCGATGACGGGCGGCTTGATCTGGCGGCGCTGGAACAGAGCGTCACCGAAGAGACTGCTTGCGTACTGGTTCAGTCGCCAAACTTTTTCGGCGTGATCGAAGACATTCCGGCCATCGCCGAGATCGTGCACCGGAAAGGCGCGCTGCTGATAGTGTCGATCGCCGAAGCCATCTCTCTGGGGGTCGTGCGGCCGCCGGTCGAAGCCGATATCGTTTCCCTCGAGGCGCAATCCTTTGGCGTGGCCCTGAGCTTTGGCGGTCCGTATTGCGGCGTGATCGCCGCCAAGGAAAAGTATCTGCGGCAAATGCCTGGCCGCCTGGTCGGCGAGACCGTGGATACGGAGGGCCGGCGCGGTTTTGTGCTCACCCTTTCCACCCGCGAGCAGCACATCCGCCGGGAAAAAGCGACGTCCAACATTTGCACCAACCAGGCGTTAGTGGCTCTGATGGCGACCATCTTCCTGACCGTGTACGGCAAACAGGGCATGCGCGAGCTGGCAACGCACAACCTGGCTAAGGCCAATTACGCGGCCAGGCAATTTTCGAGCATTGGAGGCGCGCGCCTGCTCTTTGATGGCTCTCCGCGTTTTAACGAATTTGTGCTCGAGACCTCAGAATCTCCGGATCAACTCAACGCCCAACTGCTCAAGCAGAAAGTGATCGGCGGCCTGCCCCTGAGCCGCTGGTACCCGGAACTCGGCCACGCCAGCCTGTGGTGCGCGACCGAGCTCAACACCAGGGAGCAGATCGACCATGCAGTCTCTTTGCTGCAGCATGAGTCCGAAGAAGCCCTCACCCGGGCTTGAAAGGCAATTACTCAATGGCATTTGAAGGCAATCGCCGCAAGGTGAGCTCGCACCTGAGCCAGAATGAATCCCTGGTTTTCGAAAAGTCGTCGCCGGGCAAAAAGGCTTACAAGATGCCGCCACTCGATGTGCCCGACGTGGACCCTGAAACCCTGCTGGGCGAAGCCGCGCGCGGTGGCGATCTGGGCGTTATGCCCGAGCTAAGTGAAATCGAAATCATCCGCCATTTCACCCGCCTCTCCACCTGGAACTACGCCATCGATCTGGGCATGTACCCGCTTGGCAGCTGCACCATGAAGTACAACCCGCGGGTGAACGAATTTGTTTCCCGGCTGGAAGGCATTGCCGAAGCTCATCCGTATCAACCGGAGTCGCTTTCGCAAGGTGCTCTGGCAATCATCCACTTGCTCAAATCGTGCCTGCTCGACATCACCGGCATGGACACCATCACCCTGCAGCCGGCGGCCGGCGCGCACGGGGAGTTCACCGGCATCCTGCTGACACGCGCTTACCATCAGTCAAAAGGAAATCCGCGCCGCAAGGTCATCATCCCCGACTCGGCGCACGGCACCAACCCGGCCACGGCAGCCATTTGCGGTTACCAGGTGGAGAATCTGCGTTCGAATTCGCTGGGCATGGTGGACGTGGCCCAGCTGGAGCAGATCGTCACCGAAGACACGGCGGCGCTGATGCTGACCAACCCCAGCACCATCGGGGTATTCGAAAGCGAGATTCACAAGATCGCCGACATTCTCCACGCCAAGGGCGCCCTGCTCTACATGGACGGCGCCAACATGAACGCGCTGGTCGGCAAGACACGGCCTGGTGATTTCGGCGTGGACGTGATGCACCTGAACCTGCACAAGACTTTTTCCACGCCTCATGGTGGCGGTGGTCCCGGTTCGGGGCCGGTAGCGGCAAAGAAAATACTGGAGCCGTTTCTGCCGACGCCGGTCGTGGTCGAGGGACCGCCTGATCAGGACGGCCGCCGCATGCTGCGGCTGGACTACGATCGCCCGCAGTCCGTCGGCCGGGTGCGCATGTTCTACGGCAACTTCGGCATGTTCGTCCGTGCGCTGGCCTACATCATGGCCAACGGCCCGGACGGTCTCCGCCAGACCACGGAAGACGCGGTGCTGAACGCGAACTACATCCGCAAGAACCTGGAGGACGTGTACGAGCTTCCCTACCGCACCCCGACGCTGCACGAAGTGGTGTTCAGCGATCGCAGGCAGACGCAGAATGGGGTCAAGACGGGGACATTGCCAAGCGGCTGATTGACTATGGCTTTCATCCGTACACCACGTCTTTTCCGTTGATCGTGCCCGGTGCGTTGATGATCGAGCCGACAGAAAGCGAATCGAAGGAAGAGCTCGATTTGTTTATTGACGCCATGCGGCAGATCGCCCGCGAGGCGGAGGAGAATCCCGAGTTGGTGCTCAATGCTCCGCACGCCACGCGCATCTCGCGGCTGGATGAGGTGATGGCAGCGCGCAAACCCGTTCTGCGCTACACCCCGGCTACGGAAAAGGTCTGACGCCGCTCAGCGGCCGTTGGAGAGGGTATTCGGGCTAAAGACGCTGCGGAAAAGTCGAAGCGGACAGAAAAGACGCTCTGATGCTTTGTATCAGGGCACGATTTTAGTCGAGTACCCGGGGAAGAACCGCAGGTCCCTCCACTGCGGTTCCTTTTCCCGGTGCTCACACACCTTCTATAGCCCTGGGCTTTTGCAGTCTCACCTTTAGTTCGCAAACACAAGTTTGAGGAAGTGAACGACGTGACGGAAGCTGAATCTGCGATATCGCAACGGCGCGAAGATCTGGAGCGCTTCGAGTTCATGATGGGGGCCGAGCGTGGCCGTCTGGCGGTAACCCTCGATATGCTGACCGACGCGCTGATCCTGATCGGGCAGCACGGCGTTTACTGCACTTCCACACGCAATCCTGCCAAGCCCGCGCTCGACCTGGAAGCGGTGCTGGGGCAAGTCGGTGGGGCTAAAGAGCTGATTCAATCTGTGATGGAGCAACTTCGACTCAAGAGCGAGCAGGCGACAGAAGCGATTGCAGAGCGGATCACCACAAACGCCTCACCCCATAACTGTCAAATGCTCTCTCGTTGGTAATCACGGGAATGTTCTCCGCCTGAGACTGTGCTATCAGCATACGGTCGAATGGATCCCTGTGAGGCCCTGGCAAGAGGCCTCCGCGAACGCCATGTTCCGCGGAGATCGCTAACAGGTCGAAACCTTCGCGCTCCATTTGGCCGCAAAAATCCGACACCAGGTTGGCCGCTGTGGGCAGTTTTCCTAATCGAACCTTGATCGCGATCTCCCAGGCTGAGGCGGCACTCACAACCACGGTGTTTTTGGTATCTGCGATGATCCTTGCCGCTGTCCGCGTTAGGGCTGGATCATCAGAAAGCCACCAGAGCAAAGCGTGGGTATCCAATAAACGCGCAAATGGACTACTCCCAGCGAGACAACTCGTTTTCGGACAGAGGCTCAAAAAATTCCGGACCCACGCGCAACGTGGCCTTGAGAGAGCCCGGCTGGCGTTTGCCCTTCACCTCACCCACCGCAACTAACCGGGCCACAGGTTTTTTCCCTCGAGCAATGATCACTTCTTCCCCCGCAGCAACTTTCTGGAGCAGCTTGGAAAGATTCGTCTTGGCTTCGTGAATAGTGACTGTGCTCATGGCTGCTCCTTAGCTAAGTCAAGCTTAGCTCACACGCAGAGTCCTGCAAGACGTCAGGCCTCGATGGGATCCCGCAGTGCTCCTGACACGGCAGTTCTGCTCGCCCAAAGCAACTGGACAAGGCCCGCACCTGTTGTATCCTTAACTTGCGCGCCCGTAGCTCAGCTGGATAGAGCGAACGCCTCCGGAGCGTTAGGTCGGGAGTTCGAATCTCTCCGGGCGCACCAAACAGATTTTTCCGCTGACAAACCCTTCCAACTGCTTGAAAAGACAATCGTTGTCGGAGTTCAAATGCCATCTTGAGGGTGATATTTAAGGCCCGACGGGACAGAACATTTTGAACTCTTTGTTTTTGGTAGATGTCTGCTCTTTCCGACGCTGTTGCGATGAGGCGAAGTTACCTATAAACCCGTTTTTCAAGCACGCTGGCTCCGAAGTTGAGATTGCTGCTGCGGAGTAATGTCCGGGTTGCCGGCCACCCGCGAGTTGAATGCGAACAACCTGTCCGGGCGCCAGGGCTGCGTTTTAGTGTCCGAATTTGCTATAACGGTGTCCGGAAACGGACAGCGAGACTAACTTATCGCATATTAAGTCGTTTACAATGTGAGACTTAGTATTGGCAAGTGTGATGCTGATACCCGCGCAGGTGGAGGGGTAAGAACATGTCATTCGTTCGCGATCTGAGAGTTGCAGCTCACTCATTAATTCGGACTCCAGGCCTGGCGATCGCCGTGGTTCTCACACTGGCGCTCGGCATCGGTGCGAACGCTGCCATTTTCACGCTAGTGCGCGGAGTCCTGCTCAAGCCTCTTGTCAACCGCGACGAGGACCGGCTGATCTATATCCGGCAGAGCGCCCCCGGCATCCACGACGAAAACGCTACGTTTTCCGTACCCGAGATACAGGATTTGCGTGCGAGCGTGAAAACCCTGAGCGCGTTTGGCGACTTCTCCGCCATGGATTTCACCATGATCGGCCTCGGTGAGCCTCGTTCCATTCGAGGTGGCGTTGTCAGCGGCACGTATTTTGACGTGATGGGCCTTCATCCCGTGCTCGGTCGCCTCATCGGACGTCAAGACGACGGTCCTAAAGCTGCCGGCGTCGTTGTTCTCACGTACCGTTTCTGGACGACCGCTCTTCACAAGGATCCTTCGGTCATCGGCAAAACCGTTCGCCTCGGTAGCATCGGTGATCGGTCTGCGACAGTCATTGGCGTCCTCGAACCTTGCGTCCCATATCCGCAAGATACGGAAATCATCTCCAACGTGGTCACCAGCCCGCATCATCTTTCCGCAACCATGGTCACTGGCCGCATCCATCGCATGACTGAGCTCTTCGGCCGTCTGGCTCCCGGAGTCACCCTCGATCAGGCTCGAGCTGAGTTGCGCTCCGCCTACTCCGCGATGAAGAAGGACCATCCAGAAGCTTATGCGCAGGAAGCGGACTTTCAGATCGGGGCCAAGTTGCTTCGTGACCAGATCACGTCGGGGGCCAGAACCGTGTTACTGGTGCTGCTTGCAGCGTCAGGGCTGGTTTTCATCATCGCGTGTTCCAATGTGGCCAACCTGATTCTGGCACGGACGGTTCGCCGCGAAGGCGAGCTGGCGGTCCGCATGGCACTCGGCGCAAGCAGAGGCGCGTTGCGCCGCATGCTGTTGGCCGAAAGCCTTCTGCTCTGCGGCGCCGGCGCCGCGCTCGGCGTACTCACCGCGCAGCCGATGGTGGCCATCCTGGCCCGCTACGCCTCGCGCTTCTCAGTCCGAGCGCTCGACTTCAAAGTCGATTCGAGCTTGCTTTGGGTCGGAGCGGCGCTGGCCGTCGTCGCCGCAGTGATTCTCGCCTTCGTCCCCCGCCTGCCCTCTTCCGGCACGTCGAGTGGACTGAGCCCATCAAGCGGAAGTGTGCGCATCACCGGCAGCACGAGCCGCCGGCAGCGCATCTTCGCGGTGACACAAATCGCCGCGTCCTTCGTGTTGCTGGCCGGCGCAAGTGCGTTGATCGCTACGCTGATCTCACTGCAAAGGGCGCAGACGGGTCTGGATACGCAGCACGTCCTCGCTATCGATGTTCCTGCTATGTCCTATGGGAAGACACCTCAGCAGGTCGTCGATTTCTACAAGGAAGCGATGCGTCGCATTGATGCCCTGCCGGGCGTAAGCAAGACCGCTTTCGGCGACGTCGTTCCCTGGCGCGATGGCGACCCCACCGGTGCCGGTCTCCAATTCTCCGCTGACGGACACGTCCATGCCGCCGGCCGTAGAGGATCCCCGCGCGCAGTCGCGTGTCATCTCTCCTGGATTTTTTGCCGCGCTTGGCGTTCCTATTATTTCCGGGCGCGATTTCAATGCGCTCGATGACCAGAATAATCAAGAGCCTGTCGTGATCGTCAGCGAGACCCTCGCACAGCGCATGTTTCCCAATCAGGATGCGGTCAATCGGCACGTCTATTGGACGGATCCCGTGCTGCAATTCTTCCCCGGAACCGACCTCGAAAAGTCGCGTCTTCTCGCGCCGCACCGCATCATCGGTGTCACGGCCGATATTGACGATGGACACGTCGTTCCTGAGCCCACGGTCAGTGTTTATAGCCCCTTTGAAGAGGGTCCAATCTTTGGCGGCCGCCTTTTCATCCACACGGGTGCAAATCCGTATGCGCTCGTCGCGCCGGTCACACGCGTCATTCGCGACATGTCCGCCGATCAGCCGGTTGAGCACCCTGCCACTCTGGAAGACATTCGTGCAGAGGTGCTCACGCCAGACCGTTTAAACTCGCTGGTGTTTGCCGTATTCGCGGCTGTCGCGTTGGCGATTGCAGTGGTGGGCGTTGCGGGCGTGCTGGCGTTTTCGGTGAGCGCGCGGACGCGGGAATTCGGGATCCGGCTGGCCCTCGGATCGGAGCCGCAGCGACTCCTCAAGGGTGTAATTGCAGAGGGCACCGTGATTGCCGCGGCGGGCGTCCTTGCAGGCGCGGCATTCGGGTTCGTGCTGGCGCGTTTGGCGGAAAGGTATTTCCTGGACGTCAAGATGCCGGGCGCGTTGCCTGTGTTTGTCTCTGCGTTCGTGCTGATGGCGGTCGCAGTTATCGCGTCGGTGCTGCCCGCGGCCCGCGCAGCGCGCGTCGATGTTATGCAAGCGTTGCGCTCCGAGTGACCGTCGGACGGGTGGGTCAGGGTTACCAGGTAATTTAACGGACGGCGTCAATAGCGCCGATGAAGGATTCAGCCTCTGGACCGTGCGCTGAATTCCTCAGCCTCACGCTATCCGGGGGAACGGTTTGGCGCTCCAGGAGCGGGTCGAATGGAGAATGGCGACCGGGCGCAGTGTGCTAAGAGCCCGCTGCGGTGGAGTCGAGTTTCATCCGGTGGGCCATGAAGAAAGTGGACGGGCTGATCGATCTGGTGGCCCAGAACCAGAGCATGCAGGTCGGACGGAACGAGCCCTGTCTCTGTGGGAGCGGAAAGAAGTACAAGCGATGTTGCCTCGGAAGGATGACGGCAACGCGCAGCCGGAGAGCGCGTCCGACGCCACCGTCGCCACCGTCGCCAAACGATCAGCTCCTGAGTCGCGCTCTTGAAAAGCATCAAGCCGGCCAGATCCGTGAGGCACAGAGTTTGTATGCGGAAATCCTCGAGAGCGATCCTTCCCATCGAGACGCGCTCCACTTTGCGGGACTAGCAGCTCATCAGATCGGAGATAGCCGGCTGGCTATCTCGCTAATGGAGCGCTCGCTCAAGACAGGCCCTGGAGGCGCACATCAATATCTGAATTTTGGGCAGGTCCTCGAGGCAAGCGGCCTGCTCGATCGCGCGCTTGAATGTTATGAGAAGGCAGTTGCCCTGGACTCCGGTGCTGAGACGGGGCATATAAGGATGGGAACCGCGCTCCTGGCCGCTGCCCGGCCAGCCGATGCTGCGATGAGTTTCTCCAAGGCGCTGCGCATACAGGCTGAATCGTATGAAGCGATAAACGGGCTGGGCACGGCGCTACAGAAGATGGGCCGGCTCGAGCAGGCGATTGTCTGCTTTCAGAAGGCACTCTCTCTTAAGCCAGCGAGTGCCTCCGTCCTCAATAACTACGGAGTCGCTCTCTGCGATTTAGGACGCGTCGATGACGCGGTCGCCTGCTATCGGCAGGCTCTCAATCATGCCCCTGAATCCGTCGAAAATCTCAGCAATCTCGGCGAGGCGCTTCGTAAAAAGGGAGAGTTGGAGGAATCGGTTCGGTGCTGCAAGCAAGCAATCGAGATCCAACCTGATTTTGTTTCTGCCTATACGAACCTTGCCACCACCTACAACGACCAGGGATTGCTGCGCGAAGCCGTCTCGACCTACCGAAAGGCTATAGAAATAGATCCTCAAAATGCACTTGCGCACGGCAACATGGCGAATGCTCTGGCAGAGCAGGACAAAGTCGAAGAGGCTCTTGAGAGCTATTCGAAGGCGATCGAGTACGCACGGGCGAAGAATGATGTATTCAGCAACATGCTCTACATGCATTCCGCCTTCCAGTTCGCCTCGCCGCAGCGGGAGTGCGAGTTGGCAAGAAACTGGGAGAAGGTACGGCTGCGCGGCGAGGAGCGAGCAGCCGCTCGTGTCCGGGCATCAGCAAGCGGTGGCGCATTCTCTCGAGAACCACGAAATGGAAGAGCATTACGCGTCGGCATCGTTTCCGCCGAGTTGGGTCGCCATGTCGTGGCAGTATTCTTACAGCCCTTTCTGGATCAGCTCGACCATCGACGGGTGCATTTGACACTCTTTCCCACGGTGCTGCGAAAGGACCCGCTAGCCGACCACTTTCGCTCACTGGCGGAGCGAACGATTCCACTCATTGGAGTCCCTGATGCGCTGGCTGCGGCCCGCATCCGCGAAGAACAAATCGACGTGTTGGTCGATACAACGGGGCACACGAGCAATTGTCATCTCGGAATCTTCGCTCATCGCGCGGCTCCGGTGCAGTGCTCGTATATCGGCTACTGGAGTACGACCGGGCTGACGGAGATGGACTGGTACATCACGGATGAGGGTTACTCCCACGGCTGCGAGACGCACTTCACGGAGAAGCTATGGAAGCTTCCCCACCACGCTCACTGCTACTATGCGGATGAATCCCTGGCGGGCGGCGCCTGGGCTCCCGACCCCGATGGAACAATCTGGCTTGGATCGTTCAATCGCTACAACAAAGTACGGCGCGCGACGCTTTCTCTCTGGGCGAAAGTTCTTAAGGCGTTTCCACGCGCCCGGCTATTGCTTGAAGATCGGGTAGCATACCCGGAAGAAACGCACGAACGTATCCAGACGGTTCTTCGCGAGAACGGGGTCGCCGGCGATCGCGTTGTTTTCTTACCCCGGGTGACGAACAGCGACTTCGCGACGCACATGCGCCTCTACGATCGCGTTGACATCGCACTCGACACGATTCCGGCGAACAGCGGTGCGACCGCATTCGACGCGCTTTGGATGGGGGTTCCACTGATTGCGCTGGAAGGGACAAGAGTGTGCAGCCGCATGGCGGCGTCGATCCTGAAAGTACTCGGCAGGCCTGACTGGGTCGCCTGCACTCAAGAAGAATATGTTTCTATTGTGGGCGAGCTGGCGCGAGATGTAGAAGGACGCGCAGAGCTACGCACGACCCTTCGCAACGACTTGAGAAAGAGCGAATTGTGTGACGGGAAGGGACTCGCGCGATCGCTCGAAGATGCCTTCGAGGCGATGTACGACCGCTGGCTGGTCTCTGGTTAGGTTGCGGTGTATGACGCCTGGTCCTGCTTTGAGGCAGAACCCAGGGAAAGGATCAGAGCGCGGAAAAAGCGGACCGTATCAAGCTATGCCGGGAAGTGTTGCGCCGCCAGTTCAAAGATGTCCGCTTGGGCCATGGCGCCTTTCGTCGCTACGGCCCACAGGTCAAAGTAGGGTGCACCCCGCTCCATAGTGGCGGCATGCCGGAACCCGAACTCCAGTAGGGTGGCTCCGAGGACCTTCTTGGTAAATCCGCACTTGTGCGCCATGTAGTGGTTGCCCCCTGCCACGGAGGCTCTGTGGCCGTACAGGATGTCCAATGGCGTAATCGGTCCCGCTGCCGACATGTACGCCGCATCGGTTAGCTTGTCGGCAGCAATCAACTCCGCCACTGAACGCAGATCGGGACAGGTGATTACCGCAAATCCATCCGGTTTCAATACCCGGAGGAACTCGCGCAGAGCAAGGGGAACTTCGTGCGCATAGAGATGCTCGATGTTATGCGAGGAAAAGAGCGCATCTACGCTTTCCGACGTGACAACCGACATATCCGTCGTGGTGCCCACGATGTCGGGCTGGACAGCGGGGTCGATATCCAGTCGAACTTCGTGCCACTGGGTCTCGGCAAAGGCCTTTGTGGTTGAGTTTTTTGTGGCGCTACCGCAACCCACATGAAGAAAGGTCTTTGACATTCTCACCTCTGCGCATCCGAGCGAATCGCCTCATTCCATCGACGAGTCCGGGAAATCCACCAGCTTCCCCTATCGCACAACCGCTGTGGTGAATATCGACCGGATTTGCCGAGCGAAGATTCAGCTGATTTCAAATTTCGCAGCAAGCCTTTTGGGCGAATCTCGTTTTCTCGATGCGGTTCCCGGATTTGTTATAGATTCTGGGCGCGTGCCATTGATTCTCGAGCGGCTGCATCAACTGGCGCAGCTCAACGCATAACAGCTCACCTCGGCGGACGCACCGCGGCAAGGGAGTTCAAATTTGTAGCACTCGGGCACACCATTCTAAGTTTCTAGACCGGCCACTGATAGCAAAGTAAATATCCATCGGGATCGCGCACATTCATTTGCTTCATGCCATACCAGGCAACGGCCGGCGTGCCTGCAGAGACACCTTTGCTGCGTAGCTCTTCATAGGCTGCTTCCACATCCGGACAGGCAAAGTACAACACCGTATCCCCGTGAGCGGTGGTGCGGGACAAATCAGGTTCCGAGGGCCGCTCCGTATTCGATTCATAAGCAGTGTTCAGCATCAGCTCGGCCCCGCACAGCCGGAGCAGAACCCAGTGGAAGTAATCCTCACCAAGAACTGGCGAGTGGCTCACAATCTCGAAGCCCAGCTGGTCGCGATAAAACCTGACCGATGTGGGCATGTCGTAGACCTGCAAAAGGGGAGACACTCCACGTAACTCAGGCGCCATTTCACTTCCTCGCGGCTACCGATGAGAAAGATCTCGTATCCAGATGTCCTTGAATTCCATGTTGCCGCGTCCGCCGGCGTGCAACTGCAGCGCGATCTTGCCATCGAAAGAGGTTGGCTTGGGGTCGGTAAAATCCACCATGGGCACACCGTTCAGCCGCGATTGATAGCGATTCCCACTTACCTCTACCAGGTAGTCGTTCCAATCACCCATCCGGACCACACCCTCATTTTCCGGGGCCGGCCAAACGACCCACCCCCGCCCATCCTCCGCATATACCCCCGCAGTGTGGTGCATCATCGTGCAGTCGATCTCGAACTGCATACCTTGTGTCACATCCGCGGTTCCAGGTTTGAAGGCGGTGTGGAAGAAGACTCCGCTGTTACCGTCACCCACACACTTGAATCGTAAGGAAAGCTGAAAGTCCTGGTAGTCCTTCTCCGTCTGGAGATATCCGTAATCCTTCGTTAGACCTTTGCCGTGGATCAATCCGTCTTCCACCGTCCAGCTCTCGTGGCCGATGTTGGTCCAACCGGTCAGATCGTTTCCATTGAATAACTGAATCCAATCCTCTCCTGGAAGGTGCGCCGCCTTCTGGCCTCTGACGACACCAGAAACACAACCCAGGATGACCATGATCACCGTAGCGAATAGTAACCGACTGAATTGCCGCAAACTGGAACTCCATCGAGAACGAGAGTTGACTGCGCCAGGATTGTATCAGCCGCTGGCCCCAGACTGGCTAGAGCAGAGCAACGGTGCGATCACCGTCCCACTGGACCCCACTGGGCAGCTGCGCACACTGTCGCAGAAAGGCACAGTAGTGCACCGTGGATCGGGTTTGCGCCGGAGCCCAGAAAAAGGTAGGGGTAGCAAACATCTTGCCCCGTTCCACCATGCTGCGGCGCGATTCAGCCATGGGAGATACGCCGAACTCCATTCCCAAAGCGAACGCCGCGGAGTTCCACGGAGCCCAGGGCCGGAGATGATTCTCCTCCCACCGCCCAAGCCAGGGAAAGTCTCTCCGCGTCCACACGTAGCCAAATGCAAGCTGGTATCGCGGCGACCAGGCGAGAAAGAACGAGTGCTCCTGCGTTGGATCCATTAGGTGAGCGGTAAAGCCGCCGGAAGAGGTTTCCTGGGTCAAGGTGCTCAGGTCCTCGACTCCGCCCTCCTTTTGGGGACAGAATGGCCACTCGAACTCCGCCCCCGCCAGTTGCTTGCCCAGGTCATTGTTGAATGCTCCTTCGAAAACCCGGGAACGAGTTGCCGAGACCCGGAACCTGGTTTGCCCGGGCTGCAAAAAAGGAGCGCCAAGTGTCACGTGTTGGGTCCAGCCGATCGGACGGCCGGTAAAGGAGTTGTTCCGAATTGCTTCGGAAAACACCACGACTCCATCCGCTGCCAGCTCGACCTTCCGCTCAACCGTCAACTCCGCCTTGGGCAAATCCGCCTGCAGCACGATGTGCCTTTCATCTCCTGACATTTGGTAGGGCGCAACCGCGGCTTCGCCATGAACAGGTATGCCTGCCGCCGCTTCGTCTTCATCGGGACCGCCAAAGAGGTCGAGGCAAATATTGTGCCCGAAGATGCCAGCCAGCAACTGAGCCTCAGCACCATCCCCATATTCGGGATGACGTGCCGGGGAGTACTCTGAGGGCTCGATGGACGGCCAATTGGGGATCCACAGGGGACTGATACCGCTGTTCTTGTCGAGCAGCGCGGCGATATGACCACCCTGCTGAGTAACAATAAGACGCAGCTCACCGCTTTCGATCTGCGCTGCCCGCCGCCCATGAAAATCAACCTGCTTCATCCTTGGCCTCACTTCAGAATCGAGTTTAGCCCAGCAGAGCTGGAGAGCAAGCCGTGACTATTCCGCCTCGGCGTCAGGGCGATCCATCGAAGGTGGGAGCCAACCGCTCAACGCGGCGCATATTGGTTACCTGGAGTTCGTATTACCGACAAGCAGGTAACGTGGATCCTCTAAAGGTCACATTGACTGTACTAATTTGTAGCCAGGATAATCAGCAATATCAGTTACATTTGATCTGCCTGCCTGGAGGGCCTCTTGAAGTCTGCTTACGTGCATGGAATTCGTAGGTTGCGGGACTTGAATCGAGGTCAGGTTGTCCGGCTCGCCGGCTCTGGCGCGGCCATGGTCCAGGATATCTGGATGGAGGCCAGCGGGTACTTTGGCCGGTTCCAATGTCATGACGGCCTATGCGTTGTGCTGACCGAGGCGGAAGAGTGGATGATTGGAACACTTACCAGGCAGAAATAAGAAGCGGCCATTGATGGGCCGCAGCTAGGCACAGGTTACGGCCGTAACAGGTCAGTATTTGCAGCCGTTGGCTTGCCAAACGCAGTGAGTCTTCCAGCAAGCCGCCCGGGCCGTCTCCTGGTCGGGATAATCGCCGGCTTCTTCGCCAACCCCATTCGGAAACACGTAGAACGTCCATTTGCCCCTGCTCTTATAGAACGGGGTCGTGGGCCCTGGTTGAGTTTTTGTCTTCATGCTTTTTGGATCGAAAAAAGGGTGGAGGCGCGGGATGGAATTGAACCACCAAATAAGGTTTTGCAGACCCTTCCCTTTTCGTTTTGGGTTCCGCGCCCTGTTGAAGTTATTACCTTCTGAAGAAGAAGGTAATAGAAATATCGGGAAAAAACGACACATTTTTTACCCTAAGGTAACTCCAGGTAATCACAAAGAAGGTACTTTTGGGCGCCGGATAGCCCGCGTGCTTGCCGACACGCCAGCCAGTTTGCCGCATCGGCAAAAGCCAGATCTCACCCCCTCGCGGATCCAAATCTTCTCTCCTCAATCCCCGTCCGTCGGAGCGCCTTCAGTTCCGTCTCGAAGGCGAAATGCCTTTCGACAAGCAAACGATGATTCGTCTGCGGTTGGACCCACCGATTCTGACTGTTTGGTTCATTTTCGCCACTCCAAATCCAGAGAAGGCGGGGAGAAGCGCCCACAGAATCGCGATTATGCTCGATTTGTGCATTTTTAAATGGACATAGCGATCATCTGTAGCTTATTGTTCCTTAAGTTGCGAAGAAGGCGGATCTCCGGCGAGAAAACGACATGGAGATCGTTGCCCGGCTGGATCTTGCCCAGCCTTTCGCACGTGATCCTCATATGGCGGTTCGAGCAGTCTAAGAGAGACGGATTGCGGAGCCGATAGCCACCATTTCCTAAGAGATGAAAGAACGCCATTTTCAGGCGCAATGAAGTAAGCGAGGACTCCAATGAAAACGAATTTCTTTAGGATGCCGGTCGCAAGTGTAGTTGTCATATCGATGTGTATGGCGGTCGGGCGGGCGCAGACTGTGACCGGTACGGTCACCGGGACCATCAGCGACCAGAGCGGCGCTGTGCTCCCAGGCGCAAAGGTGACCGCCCACAATGTGGACACGGGTGTGATCTCTTCCGCGACCTCGGACTTAGCGGGGGTCTATCGAATCGGTTTTCTGCCCATTGGACCCTACCAGGTGACGGTGGAGGCGGCCGGATTCGGCACGCAGACGCTCCCGGTTTTTCAGTTGGAAGCCCTACAGGCAGCTACCTTCAACGTGAAGCTCGCGACGGGCAGCGTCTCGGAAACCGTAAGCGTCTCCGAAGCGACGCCCATTCTCAATACCAATGACGCCACACTGAGCAGCACCTTCACCGCGAACACAATCCAAAACTTCCCCCTGAACGGGCTCGATTTTTCAGCTCTGACCCTCTACGTGCCTGGCTCAGTCAATACCGTGGGAACATCCGGCACCACCAGCATCGAGCGCAGTACCTACTACACCGATTCTGTGAACCTGAACGGAAATCGAGCCCAGGCAAACAACTACACGCTGGACGGTATCGATATGAATGAGACGTTCAACAACCTCATCTCATACAGTCCGGCGCCAGAGTCCCTGCAGGAAATCAAGGTACTGACGGCGAACTCCCCGGCAGACTACGGCAACGTAAACGGGGGCGGCGTAGTCAGCATCCTCAAGAGCGGGACCAATCGGTTTCATGGCTCGGCCTATGGTTACGTGCAGGATTACCGGTTCAACGCCAATTCCTGGAGCAACAATCACGCGGTTCCGATTATCCCGGTCGGCGCCTATTCTCAATCGCAGTTTGGAGGAACCTTTGGCGGTCCGATCAAGCGCGACAAGCTGTTCTTTTTCGTTGATTACCTGGGAGCGCGCTATCACCAGGGCGGAACAGCCCAGGGGAGCGTTTTTACCCAGGCAATGCGGAACGGCGATTTCTCCGCGTTGCTTGCGGGTAGCAACCCGATCCAGCTCTATGATCCGCTGAACGGCTTTGCACCCTATGCCGGGAACATGGGTGTTCCCATCGTCAGCCCGGTGGCTAAATTCCTCTTTGCCAATCCGTCCCTCTATCCACTGCCAAATGCGACTCCTTCCGATGGGATCGTCGCCAATAACCTGCAGGGACCGCAGCGCATCTACAAAGCGAACAACCAGGGAGACATCAAGATTGAGTACGATCCAGGTGCGGCGGACAAGATCACGGGATTTTATTCCATGTCAACTTCGTACGACGGGAAAACTGCTTTGCTGGGAATCACCTTTCCTGGGGTGAATATCTTTCCCACCAAGCTTACCGGCGCCAACTGGGTGCATACTTTTTCACCCTCGATCGTCAACTCGGCGCGTATTGGCTTCACCCGTACCAAATGGAATGAGGGCCTTCCGCAAGATCCCACCGGTCAGTTTGGAACGAAGGGCAATGCCAAGGTTGGAATTAGTTTCCCTAACCAGGCATATAACGGTTTCACATTCCAGAACGTCAGCAACAATGCCAGTGGCGGTCTCAGCGGAGTGGGCACGCCCGCTTTCGATGGCGGACTGCTTGACAACACCTTCAGCTACATCGATAACGTAATCTGGCAGCACGGCAAGCATATCGTCAGCTTCGGGGCGCAGGCGCTCCGCTACCAGAACAACTATCCCACCAGCAACAACAACGGCTACCTGGGATCGATGCTTTATACAGGCGCTTTTACCAGCAATCCGTCACTCAGTAATGCCGGGGGATATCCGGGTGCGGACTTCGTGCTGGATCGCGTAAGCACGGCCGCCGCCACTTTGAGCAGCGTAAATGTTGGCCAACGGCAATGGCGGGCCGCGGGCTTCGTCAGCGATGATTACAAGGTGCTGCCGAATCTCACCCTGAACGTGGGGATACGCTACGAGTTTGATCAACCCTGGATTGAACAGAACAACAAGACCGGTAACGTCGACTTAGCCACCGGCCAGGTGATCTACGCCGGCCACGTGCCCACCGGGGCCCCGGTTGGTTCGGGGGTATGTGGCAATCGCGCTTGCTATGACGATAATTTTCGCCAGATCATGCCCAGGCTGGGGTTTGCCTGGTCCGCCAACGGCCGCCTGGTGGTTCGCGGAGGTTACGGCGCGACCAGCTTCTTTGAAGGCAACTCGTCTAATCAACGATTGACTTCCATTACTCCATTCATCCAGGCAGTGAATGTAACTACGGTTGCGCCGACGCCCCACAACTCTGGAGCTCCTCGCACAGCGGAGCAGGGCTTTACCGGCGGCACCGTGAGTTATGGCGGAACCTTCAATGTTTATCCGAAGAATATCCAGCCTGCGTACGTGCAGGAATGGAGCCTTACCACCGAATATGCGTTGACTCGCAGTTTATCTTTGCAGGTTGGCTATTTGGGCGAACAGGGCCAGCACATAGAAGACTACGGCAACGTCAACCAATATCTGGTGAATGGCGACCCCACATCCGCTCCGTACTACAACAACCCGTACCTCGGCGTGAATGCGATTGACCCGTCGGTAAGCATTGGATCGAATTCCCTCCTGATCACGGAATCTCGCGCGGCGATGAATTTCAACGCGTTGGAGACAGTCCTGCGGCAGCGCGTGAGCCATGGGCTGGAGTTCACCTTCAACTACACCTATGCCAAAGCGCTGACCAACAGCGCGGGCAACTATCCCGTGAATGTAGCCGGAGCCTTATATGGAAGCCAGGGCGCATTCCAGAACTACTACAACAGCGCCGCCGACTGGGGTCCGGCGGGATACGACGTGCGCCATAACGTAAGTGCGACCGGAGTCTATGCCTTACCGGTCGGACGCGGCAAAGAGTATTTCTCTAACGTGAACCGCTTCGTTGACGAGGCGATCGGCGGGTGGAGGTTTGCGGCCGCCGGCGTAGGATACAGCGGCTTCCCGGAAACCATTTTGGGTCCGGGAAACAACTCCAACAGTTACGGTAATTCGCGACCCAACCAATATCGCCCGTTGAAGATCGTGAACCGCAGTATTGACAACTGGTATGGAACGGATCCCTCGGCCACTCCGTGCACCACACCCGGTGTTGACAACGGTGTGTGCGCCTTCGGGACACCGGCGCCGAATGCCTTTGGAACCGGGAGCAATGGCAACACACGCGGGCCCGGATACCTCAACGTCGACATGTCCGCATTCAAGGACTTTCATGTGATTCGTGAGCAGACGGTGGGCTTCCGCTTTGACGCCTTCAACGCCTTCAACATTGCCAGCTACGGGAATCCAGACACCGGAATCACCGACAGTAACTTCGGCAATATTTCGAATTCAGGAACCTCAGCCGTTCGTTCGGTGGAGCGGCATTTGCAGTTCTCGGCAAACTACAGGTTCTAGTGAAAAGGCTTAAGCGGTAACGCTCCCAGAGGCCTAGCGGGGCGGTTCGACGGAGCGAGCGCCAGGGCATGTCTTCGAAGACGGACAAACGCGCGAAGGAAATTCTGCGGCTGCTGCTGAGTCACGGCAAGACGTCGGTTGAGGAATTGACCAGATTATTTGGGACCTCTCCTGCCAGTGTGAGGCGCGACCTGGTGCGGCTTGAGGAGCGGGGCCTGGTACATCGAACCCACGGGGGCGCGATGCTTGCCGGCCAGATCTACGAGCCGTTCCGATTCGATTCCTCGTTTCACGTTCGCGAAGGACGCTTCGCGGCGGAGAAGAAACGGATCGCCAAGGCGGCGGCGGAGCTGGTTTCGGACACTGAGACGATCGGTTTCACAGCGGGAACGACGACCACAGAGGTAGCGCGGGAGTTGCGAATGCGCACCGGGCTGCACATTATCACCAACGCGGTGAACATCGGGCTGGAGTTAAACACCAACAACGGGCCGGACACGACATTGACCGGCGGCTGTATTCGCTGGCCCGGCGCTTTTTCGCTCATTGGCCCGACGGCGATTGAGTCTCTCAATGCAGTGGTGATGGACAAGGTTTTCATCGGCGTGTGCGGGGTTGACCCGGAACACGGTGCGACCATCATTGAAGCTGAGGAGGCCGCGGTTTTTCGAGCGATGAGCAGGCGCGCCAAGCAGGTGGTCGTCGTCGCAGATTCCAGCAAAGTGGGCATGACCAGCCCTGCAGTGATCTGCCCGACCGGAGACATCGATATTTTAATCACCGATGATGGCGTTGCAGATGATGCAGTGAACGCCTTTAGACGCTCCGATGTGCAGGTCGTCATCGTATAAATGCTCAGACGCCAGGGCGCTCTGCCAGTACCGGCGTCCGGGTTCTCATCGTTTGAACGGACGTCAAGGTAGACTTAAACCATGCAGCCTCCGGCCGCCTCACAAGCTTTCGCTGAAGCTGAGCGAGACGCAATCTATCGGGTGATCCGTGCGCGTCGCGATGTGCGCCGCGGCTTTCTGCCCAGGCCGCTGCCAGATCCCTTGCTGACCCGGCTTCTTAAAGCGGCTCATGACGCGCCCTCGGTCGGACTGATGCAACCGACACGCTTCATCGTGATCCGCTCCCTCGCGATTCGCCGCCAGGTCCATGCCGCCTTCCTGAACGCAAACCAGCAGGCGCAGTCCAGCTATCAAGGCGCACTCCGGGACCAATATGCCGGGTTGAAGCTCGAAGGCATTCTGGACGCGCCTCAAAATCTCTGCATCTTGTGCGAGCCGGAGAGTGAACAGGGACATGGACTCGGCCGCCAGACAATGCCGGAGACAGCCGTCTACTCGACCGTCTGCGCGATACAGAATTTATGGCTTGCTGCACGAGCAGAGGGCGTCGGTGTCGGCTGGGTCAGCATCCTCTCACCGGACGCACTGCGCTCCATACTGAACATTCCTGCCCGTATCATGCCGGTGGCCTATCTTTGCCTGGGATACGTAGATAGCTTTGGGAATGAACCGGAACTTGAGCGTCTCGGCTGGGAGCAACGGTCCCCGCTCGAGGGTGTGGTCTTCGAGGAAACCTACTCGCCAGATGAGAAGCATTGACAAGATGAACACAGGATGGACACAGAATCCGCTCATCCTGGCTCAGGGTTGAATTTAGGCCGGCATGGACGAATCCTCCGCCTCCCCTGGAACATCAACTCTGGGACGTAGGGATCAGCGAATCAATGAATCGATCGGTCTCCGCTGTCGTACAGGGTCATGTCCTATTTCGCAATACTTTTTCGGGTCTGTCTCGCTGTGCTGTGCCTCTTGCAGCTGCAGGTGATCTACGCTGCTTCCATTCCAAGCAATGTATTCGAGCCGGTACACGCTGATCTGACATTGGGCAAGGCCGACGACGCAATCTCGCTGCTGGGCTCGTCGCTGGCCGCAAACCCGCAGGACCCGGAAGCGCACAATCTGCTTTGCCGCGTGTATTACCAGGAAGAGCGATGGGACGATGCAATCCACGAGTGCGAAATTGCGGTTCAGCTGAAGCCAATGGATGGTAGCTATCATCTCTGGCTGGGCCGGGCCTATGGCGAAAAAGCCGACAGCATCCATTCCATCAAGGCCTATGGGCTGGCAAAAAAGGTACGCGATGAGTTCGAGCGAGCGGTCCAACTCGACAGCGCAAACGTAGATGCGCTCTCCGATCTGGGAGAGTTTTATACTGCTGCCCCCGGGATTGTCGGCGGGGGCAAGAAAAAGGGCCAGAATGTCGCCCAGACGCTGGAACGTTACGCGCCGGCGCAAGCCCATCAGCTGAACGGCCGCCTGGCGGAAAAGGACAAAAATTACACGCTGGCAGAAAGTGAGTTCAAGCAAGCGGTGGAAGCCTCGAACCAATCGGCCGATGCATGGATGGCGCTGGCGTCTTTCTACTCACGACGCCGCCAAACAGAACCGATGTTGGCCGCGTTGCATGCGGGGATCGACGCGGATGCAAAGGCAGCCAGGCCGCACGGGCCCGCGCTGGTGGAAGGCGCTGGGCTTCTAACGCGCAACAACCTGGATCTGCCACTCGCCATCCAACTATTGCGGCAATATCTCGCTTCGCCGAACAAATCAGCCGATTCTCCCGCCTTCCAGGTGTCTGCAAAGCTGAGCCGATTGTTGGAGCAACAGGGTGACCAGGAGGGGGCGCGGCAACAATTGCAAGCGGCCGCGGCGCTGGCGCATGCATATCACCCCAAGGTCGCCGGCGCAGCTTCACATTAAGAGCGAAAAGTTAGCTGTAACTGTCTTTGTCCGTATGGGCTGGATCGTAACGGGTTAAGATACCAGATGGTACGCTGTGCATGGGGAAGCTTGAAGGAAGCATGATTGGGCCTTGATGGTCCAAAGGAGAAAGCCTAGTGAGATGGAAAGCGACGACGATCAACGTTCTCGCCATCGCGTCCGTTTTGGCATCAGCCGCAGTTCTGCGAGCACAGGCCGGTACGCCTCAGGAGCCCATTGTGCGGCTGGACATGGGGACACAGCAAGTGTTCGGCCAACTCCCCCTCACGGCGGAGCTCAACCCCGAGAACGATTCCCTGCCCGACGCTCCTGGTATCGCCACCCAGCAGGACCCGCAGGTTAAACCCGGGTCGCCGGCTGCTCCGAATGCCACGTCCCCAGCCACCGCACCGGAGGGACAGCAGACCAAGCGAATCCTCTACATCGTTCCAAATTTCCGGGCGGTTAGCTCGGACCAGAAGCTGCCGCCGCAGTCGGTGAAAGAAAAATTCAAAACGGCGGCTCTTGACAGCTTCGACTACTCCTCGTTTATCTTCGTGGGCATTCAGGCTGGAATTGGGCAGGCAAGTAATTCCTACCCCGAATTTCGCCAGGGCGCCGCCGGTTATGGCCGCTATTACTGGCATACCTTTGCAGACGCAACCGACGAGAACTTGTGGGTTGAATTTCTTCTTCCGGCAACCCTGCGTCAGGATTCCCGTTATTACACCAAGGGCCATGGCGGTTTTGCCAAACGGCTTGCCTATTCTTTCTCGCGCATAGCAATTACCCGGACCGATGGCGGTCGTGAAACATTCAACGCCTCAGAGATATTAGGAGCGGGTACTTCGGCGGGGATTTCGAACCTTTACTATCCCAGCCAGGAGCGGACCTTCACCAAGACTTATCAACGTTGGATCACTAACGTGTCCATCGACGGCGGCACGTTTATCTTCAAGGAGTTTTGGCCTGACCTCAATAATAAATTTTTTCATGAGAAAGACTGAGTTTGCATTCCACGACGTGGGCCTTGTACAAGCGGGCTGGAGGCAAATAATCTAAGAAGCAATTAAGTTGTGTCCAGCCATGGTCACTATTGAACGATTGTCATCGCATTGTGCTATGCACCTCAAGCGAGTGCGACTGACTGCTCTCAAAGATACGCCGAGTGCCTTCAGCAGTACCTACGCCAGGGAATCTCAGCGATCCAATGAAGATTGGCTCAAACTGGCTTCGACCTGGAATAGCGGCGAGTCCGTGTTTTATATCGCCATGGATGAGGGCGCCCCCTGCGGCATGATAGCCGGAAAATTCGATGAGATTGCGCCGCGGCGAGCCTGGGTGTTATCGATGTGGGTCGCGCCGGCACACCGGAGATCGGGTCTCGGCGCCAGGCTTATGGATAAAGTCGAACGCTGGGCGCAGGGTCTGGCAATCTGCGAACTATATTTGCACGTCACCAGCAACAATTCGACAGCTCAAAATTTCTACGAAAAATGCGGCTTCACACGCACCGGGATCACTCAACCGTATCAAAACGACCCCGCTCTTTTCGAATATGAAATGGCCAAAGCCATTCAATCTTGTTGACAACTTCTTTTCTTCGGTTTACTTTGCACTGTAAAGTGATCCGGGATGAATGACCTCAACAGAGCACTGGGCGACATCAGCAGCATACGCAGGCAGATGGCGCGCAGCACGGAGTTTCGTGGTTACGGCCCTGCGACCCTCGCCTGTACTGGGCTGATCGCGATTTTGGCGGCGGCGGTGCAGTCGCTCTGGCTACCTGATCCGGTGAATCATTTGTCCGGCTATCTAACTATCTGGATCTCGACCGCCTGCCTTTCGGCTGCTTTGACTGGGGTTCAGATGTACACCCGCACTCGCCGCATGCACTCTGGCATGTCCCAGGAGATGATGCACATAGCCGTGGAGCAGTTCCTACCCGCGGTTGGAGCAGGCCTGCTGATGACCATGGTGCTGGTGCGCTATGTTCCCACAGCCTTGTGGATGATCCCTGGAGTCTGGCAAGTGATTTTCAGCCTGGGCATTTTTTCCTCTTGCCGTTTTCTGCCCCGGCCGTTGCTCGCCGCAGGCGCCTGGTACCTGATAACTGGCCTGTTCTGTATTGCGCTGGGCGGGACCCGCGCACTTTCCCCTTGGGCGATGGGCATTCCCTACGGCGCGGGACAACTGCTGGTGGCGGCTCTTCTCCTCTTCAGCACGCATGAGGGCGCTGATGAAAGCTAAAGCGGGGTCCAGCGAAGCACGATTTGCCTATGAAGGATTGGACCGCGTGATTCACGAACGCGCTCGCCTGAGCGTGCTTACGTCCCTGATCACCAATCCCAAGGGACTGACTTTTGGCGATCTTAAACAACTGTGCGGGCTTACCGACGGCAACCTGAGCCGCCACCTGCAAGTGCTGGAAAAAGAAAACATGGTCGCGATCGTCAAGGATCACGATCATAATCGTCCCCAGACCACCTGCCGCATGACAGCATCCGGACGTAAGCGCTATCTCGAATATCTTTCTACGCTCGAGCAGGTGGTTCGAGACGCCGCCAAGGTAACCAAGGACGAGCCCGCATCCACCCTGCTCCGCGGTCTCGCACCCACTCGAGCCTAACCCTTTTTTTTGCGAGGTAACTTTACAGTGCAAAGTGATATGCCCACGCGCCAAAGCTTTACAGTGCAAAGTGAACAACCCGCCGGGCTGCATGTAGCCATCATCATGGACGGCAACGGGCGCTGGGCCACGCGGCGTAATCTGCCCCGGGTCGCAGGCCATCGTGCCGGGGTCGCGGCGGTGCGGCGCATTGTTGAACACGCTCCGAAGGTGGGCGTCGGCCGCCTGACTGTCTACGCGTTTTCGTCCGACAACTGGCGCCGCCCGGCGCCTGAGGTACAAAGTATTTTCTGGCTGCTGCGCGCGTTCCTGCGATTGGAGCGGGAGAGACTTCGCCAGGCCGGTGCGCGGCTGGAAGTCATCGGCCGGCGGGACCGCATACCGAAACTATTGCTGCGCGAGATTGACCAGGCGGTAGCTGCGACCGCCGAGGGACGGCGGCTCAGGTTGCGAGTGGCCATCGATTACTCTTCGCGCGACGCCATCATGCGCGCTGCCCTGGGTGTATCCGCCAGTCTTCCGCAGGACCAGACACCCTCAGCTTCCCTGCTCCGCGACAAGCTCGCTCAGCAGCTAAGCGCAGAGAGCGGCGAGGTGGACCTGCTGATTCGCACTGGCGGCGAGAAACGCCTTTCCGACTTCTTATTGTGGGAGTGTGCCTATGCCGAACTTTGGTTTACCGATCGTATGTGGCCCGATTTTGAGGCCAGCGACCTGGACGCGGCACTGGAAGAATTCCGTGGGAGGCAACGCCGTTTTGGCGGTGTTCCGGAGACGACGCCGGCCCTAGCGATCGCGGGCGGACGATGATCGCTCCGGGTTCTCGATCCCTTAACGTCAAATTCATTCTGCCCGCCCTGAAAGAGGCGAGCGATCCGTATTGGCGTCCGATCAAGTATTCATTATTTCCTCCGCTGGGCCTGGCCACGCTCGCCGCTTATCTATCTCCCGATGACCGCGCCACAATTGTGGACGAACATGTGCAGTTGCTCACGCTTGGCGACTCGCCGGAGTTGGTCGTGATCCAGGTTTACATCACCAATGCATACCGGGCGTACAGGATTGCCGATCATTACCGGAGCCAGGGAGCGTTTGTCTGCCTGGGCGGGTTGCATGTCACGTCGCTTCCCGGGGAGGCAGCCATGCATGCGGACGCCATTTTTCTCGGCCCCGGAGAACAGACTTTTCCAAACTTTCTCCACGACTTTCGCGCCGGCAAACCGGAGCGAGTCTACACCTCGGCGGCAGGCCGCACCCTGGAGCGGGTTCCGCCAGTGCGTCGCGATCTGATTCGACGCGGATCCTATCTGGTACCCAACTCCATCGTGGTGACGCGCGGCTGTCCCCAGCATTGCGACTTCTGCTATAAGGACGCGTTCTATCAGGGAGGGCGTGGGTTCTATACCCAGAGGGTGGAGGATGCGCTCGCCGAGATAGAGCGGCTACCCGGCCGCCATCTCTACTTTCTGGACGATCATCTGCTGGGCGACCGCCGTTTTGCGGAAGAGCTTTTCACCGGCATGACAGGGATGAAGCGGTTATTCCAGGGCGCTGCAACGGTGGATTCCATTTTGCGCGGTGACCTGATCGAGCGTGCGGCCGAGGCCGGCCTGCGCAGCCTCTTCGTCGGCTTTGAGACCCTGACGCCGGAAAACCTGAAGCGGAGCAACAAACGGCAAAACCTCGGCCGGGACTATAAGGCGGTCGCCGATCGCCTGCACTCGCTGGGCATTATGATCAATGGCAGTTTCGTTTTCGGCATGGATGATGATGGGGAAGACGTGTTTAAGCGAACGGTTGACTGGGCTATGGAACACGGCATCACCACGGCAACGTTTCATATCCAAACCCCTTACCCCGGAACGAAACTGCACGCTCACATGGTTCGCCAGGGACGCATGCTCACCCGTGATTGGAATCTCTACGACACCAGACATGTTGTTTACCGGCCTGCGCAACTCAGGCCTGAAGTGCTGAAGGCGGGATACGACTGGGCCTATCGCGAGTTTTATCGATGGGCTTCGATTGTGCGCGCCTCGCTGCACCACGGCACGCTGAAGCATCAGGCGAAACACTTTTTCTACGCCTCAGGCTGGAAGAAATTCGAGCCTGCCTGGGATCTGCTGATTCGGACACGGCAACTGGCCCGGGTGACTCCGCTGCTGGAAGGCGTGCTTTCCCGTATCACCAGTGCCAGGGCAAAACAACAGGCAAAAGCCAATCCCGAAAACATGACGGACATCGTGGAAACCAGGTCGAATCTTCCTGCGGGCGCCGTCCGTCTAAGCTAGACGGGAGGTTCCGATGGCTAAAATTGTGCGCTTTCATGAGTACGGTGGACCCGAGGTTCTCAAGATAGAAGAAGCTCCACTCCAGCAGCCGGGCAACGGAGAAGTACGCCTGCGGGTTCAAGCCATTGGTTTGAACCGCGCAGAATCAATGTTTTTCCACAATCAATACGTGGAGGTGCCGAAACTTCCATCCCGCCTCGGTTACGAAGCTGCGGGGGTCGTCGACGCTGTAGGCCCCGATGTAGACAAAGGTTGGCTTGGGAAACAGGTCTCGACCATACCCGCATTTTCCATGACTCACTACGGCACGGTGGGCGAACAGGCAGTTGTTCCTGTCTCGGCGCTGGGAGAATATCCGCCCAACCTTTCACCAGTCGAAGGCGCAGCGATATGGATGCAATACGTGACTGCTTATGGCGCGATTATCCATTTCGGCCATTTGTCGAAAGGAGACTTCGTGCTCATCACGGCGGCATCCAGCAGCGTGGGGCTGGCCGCGCTTGAGATTGCCAAAGCCGAAGGCGCTATCTCGATCGCGACCACGCGAACCAGCAGCAAGAGGCAGGAACTGCTCGATCACGGTGCAACCCATGTCATTGCCACCGAAGAAGAAGATTTAGTCAGCCGGGTGAAAGACATCACCGCAGGAAAAGGGGCAAGGATTATCTTCGATCCCGTCGCCGGCCCTTTTCTGGAGATCCTTGTCCGCGCAGCGGCACGCGGTGGAATTATTTTCGAGTATGGCCTTCTTTCCGGGCAACCGACGCCATTCCCGGTAGGGCCGGCGATAGTTAACTGGTTGACCGTGCAGGGATATTCGCTGATGGAAATTACGACTTCCCCTGACAAGCTTCGGGTCGCGAAAAAGTACGTCTACGATCGCTTGCAGGAGGGACGGTTTCGACCGAAGATCGCGAAGACCTTTCCTTTCGCTCAAATTGTCGAAGCCTATCGATACCTCGAATCCAACGCACAGGTGGGCAAGATCGTCGTTACTGTCCCATGAGCATTTAACCTTTGTCACCTCGAACAAGTTCGACCTATGGCCGGGTTAAACTCGGCAAGAATCGAGCTATCGATGTATCATCGGCTCGAGTTTACGACCGAAAATTTATGTCTCGAAGATATCTGCAAATATTGTTGGGCCTGTCGGCAACAAATTGAATGGCGCCAATCGTCGAGTTCGATCACGTATCAAAAGCTTACGAGCAGAAGCTTGCCGTGCGCGATCTGAATCTGCGGATTGAACCTGGAACAATGTTTGGCCTGCTGGGCCCCAACGGCGCGGGCAAAACGTCGAGCATTCGTATGATGGTCGGGATCACTATCCCGGATTCCGGCGCCGTGAGCCTGTTCGGCCGGCCATTTACGCGCGAGAGCCTGAAGAAGGTCGGCTATCTCCCGGAGGAGCGCGGCCTCTATCGGAAAATGAAGGTCATGGATCAGCTCATCTTTATGGGCCAACTCCACGGTCTAACCGCAGACGTGGCCGCGAAGCGCTCGCGCGCATGGTGTGAACGCTTGATGATCCTCGATGCCGCTCAGAACAAGACAGAAGAGCTATCCAAAGGGATGCAGCAGAAAATCCAGTTCATCGTGACCCTGCTGCACGAGCCCGAACTGATCATCATGGACGAGCCTTTCGCAGGGCTTGATCCGGTGAACGCAACCCTGCTGCAGGATACCCTCGTCGATCTAAAAAAGTCCGGGAGAGCGATCCTTTTCTCAACGCATCGCATGGATCAGGCAGAGAAGTTGTGCGATGAGATTTGCCTGATTCATGGAGGTCGGGCGGTGCTAACAGGCAGGATGCGGGAGGTGAAATCCCGCTACGAGCGCAACCGCGTGGTCATCGATTTCGAGGGCGAAGACGCTTTTCTAAGCCACGAAGCCATTGCCGAGTACAAGCAATATCCAGGCCACGTGGAGATCAAGCTCAAGGACCATGCCGACGCACAGGCATTGTTGCGCGCCGCCGAACCAGCAAGCGAAGATTTATCGCTTCGAGCTGGTCGAGCCCTCACTGGAAGAGATTTTCATCCAGACGGTAGGAGAGAAAGTCGATGCGTGAGGCATGGCTGATCGCCCGGCGCGAGTATGTGGAGCGGATACGCAGTAGGGCCTTCCGCATCAGCACTGTGCTTATTCCACTAGCGTTTGCGTTCATCTTCGGCATCGGTGCACTCTCCGGCAAGCTTGCCGGGGGTCCGAAGCATATCGTTGTCGCTTCGAATGACGACGTGTTGGCGGAAACCGAGAGGGCCGAACTGATAGCGAGTGGAAGAGGCGCTCAACTCAGCGTGGACGTTCGCGCTCCGATTGCAGAGTCGGATCTTGCGACCCTAAACGCCGATGTAGACAACAAACGGCTGGACGGTTACCTGTGGCTCAATGTAAGGCCAGGAACCCGGCAACTCGAGGCGACCTACACCTCGCGCGGCTCGGCGGATTTTCTAGGCAAAGACCGGATGCAGGACTCGATCGGCCACGCGCTGGTTCGGGAAGAGTTGATGAAGCGCGGCGCGACCAAGGAAGAAGTAAGGGCGCTGCTCACGGATGTCGACCTGAAAACAATGAAGGTAACCAACGGCAAAGCGGCGACCGCAGACGCGAGCAAGGGCTTCTGGAGCGCGTACCTGATGGCATTTATGCTGTACTTCGCGGTGGTGTTTTACGGTGTGAACGTGGCCCAATCGGTGGTCGCGGAGAAAACGTCGCGCGTATTCGAAGTGCTGCTGGCTTCCGCCAAGCCAGAGTCTCTGATGCTGGGCAAACTGTTGGGTGTGGGGGCCGTGGGGCTGACGCAGATGGCGGTCTGGATCTTCTTTTTCCTGCTGCTGAGCTCTTCGTCGCTGTGGATGAACATGGGGCTTGGCGGGCTGGCCGCCTATGGCGTGACGCCTCTGCGGCTGATTTTTTTTGTGCTTTACTTCTTGCTGGGATTTTTCTTCTACAGCTCCCTGAGCGCCGGCTTGGGCGCTACCGTCAGCCAGGAGTCCGAGGTTCAGCAGTTCAACATGCTCATCGTGCTTCCGCAGATAATCGGACTCATGCTGATTGTGTACATCCTGAGCAATCCCGCCGCGCTCCCGGTGGTACTGTTGTCGCTCTTCCCGCCCTGTACGCCGATTGTGATGTGCCTGCGCATGGCGGCCATGCCGGTTCCAGCATGGCAACTCGCTCTATCCCTGGTGCTGATGGTGTTGTCAACCTATGGGATGGCATGGGTCGCCTCGCGCATCTATCGTGTCGGCATCCTGATGTATGGCAAACGGCCGACTCTGCCGGAGATGCTGCGCTGGCTAAGATACAGCTGATGGCCCGTAGGGTTTACTAATCCCCGGCGACTTTGGGCTGTCGAGTGACGGTACCGGCAGAGTAAACTCCCGCAGGTTCTTGAGTCCGGGGCTGTCTTTCAATTGAGATTTCCCCTGGCCAGCAGAAAATAAGCCGACACGCCCACCAGCAAGAATCCGGCCCCCGATAGCGCAGTAGAAACTCCGAACACGGGAATCAATTTTCCCAGCACCAGGCTGCCCAAGGGGATACCGGCACGGAAGGCCAGGTTGTATACGCTCATCACTCGTCCACGCATGGCGTCGGTGGCAATGAGCTGAACCAGGGCCAACATGAGCGAAGCCGAGGCCATGATCGCTACTCCTTGCAGGAAGATAAGGAGGCAGGAGAGCGGAAGCCACTTGGAGAGAGCAAAGCCCGCAATCACAAATCCCAGGAAGGCCAGAATCAGCACCGTAAGGCGCGTCCGTCCCTTCAACTTTTCCATGGCAGCCACGATGAGGGCACCGCAAATCGACCCCGCTCCAGAAAAAACCAGCAACAGAGTGTACGTTTCAGGACCCTTGTGAAAGACGGTCTGTACGAAGACGGGCAGGAATGCGGTGAGGGAGAACCCGAATAATGTGGTGCAGAACGCCAGAACGACTAAAGCGCTCATCCCATCCCGACATCGTATGAACCGTATGCCTTCTGCCATGCTGGTAAGGACCGGCTCGTGGGACTTGGCGGGCACGAATTTGACCCGAATCATGAAGAGCGTAGCAATCACTGCAAGGTACGAGATGCCATTGACCGTAAAACACCAGGTCGGGCCCAGCAGGGTGTAAGTAAAGCCTCCGAGGGTCGGGCCCAGGATGCGCGCCAGGTTGAACTGGATCGAGTTCATGGCGATCGCATTGGCCAGGTCCTCGGGACCCACCAGGGTGGGCAGCAGCGCGGAATAAGCCGGGCCGCCAAACGACTGGCCGAGCCCCACCACAAAAGAGAGCGCCAGGATGTGCCAGATCTGGACCACATGGGTATGCCACAGAATGGCAAGCAGGAAGGCGCATGCCATCTGTATGTACTGCGAGGTGAGCAGCATCTTTCGCCTGTCAAGACGATCGGCGAAAACTCCGCCAAACAACGAGAACAGGATGATGGGAAGTTGGCCCAGGAAGAGATCCAGCCCTAAATAGAAGGGGTCTTTGGTCAGATCGTAAACCAACCAGCTCTGGGCAAACTGTTGGACGAAGGTGCCGATCGTGGAGGCGCATGCCCCAAACCACATCAGGCGGAAGTCACGATAGCGAAAGGCTCTGAAAATTCGCGCCAGAAATGGTAAGGGTGAGCCCACTAGAAGAGTGGCCTCGAACCCGGGCTACACAGCACCCTCGGGGTGCTCGCTCGAAAAAACTTAATCACCGACACACTCTGAGATGAGATCCAGTGTACTCGGTCGCATTTTTTCAGGGAGGCCCGTTCTGCCGAGGCTGCCGGTAGCCGTACATTCCCGTTACCATCGGCACACCCTAAAACGCGACCGCCAGCGGTTTTTCTGCCCTGACGTAAGGCATGAAACCGCTTGATTTCTTGCCATACTCCGCGGTAAACCGCAAGCTACCAATAAGTGTTACGTGCTACCGCACAAGTTGTACGACAAGAGAGAGAGCGGGCCCATGAAATTGCGGAATTGCATTTTGATGTTTTTGATTGCCCTGCCTTTGGCCGCCACTGCCCAGGAGCATTTTCAGTCCTACCTGCAAGCGCCCGAACCGATGACGTACCACGAGTTCTTTGACCGGAGCAACCTCAAATTACAGAGCGTCAACGTGTTATCGCAGACCATTGCGTTGCTGGCAATCCAGTCGCATGACGATGGGGGCGGAATGGCTCGCTGCGCAAAACCGCCCTGCACCGGCGCTCTAGCTGCCCGCGGGCGAACCCTCGATCCTTTCGAAAAGCACTTCGAATCCTACGGTTACGGATGGGGATCTGTGTACCGTTACGGCGGAGGGGTGGGACTCAACCTCGCTGTAGCCTACATGTTCCATGCCAGCAACCATCACAAGCTCGAACGCTGGACCCAGTTAATCGCGATCGGGCACGCCCAGGCTTCCACCGGCTATGCCTTGACCGGCTCGAGCCAGGGCAAAAACGGCTGGTGAAGGCCGGTCTAATGAACAAACCTGAACTACGATCCAGCGGAATCGTAGTTCAGGTTTTGACCTAGCCAGCGTTCGATTTCTGCGACGGTCATCCCTTTTCGTTCGGCGTAGTCAACCACCTGATCACGGTCGATCTTGCCCAGGCTGAAATATCGCGATTCGGGATGGGCAAAATAAAGTCCACTTACGCTGGAACCGGGCCACATCGCAAACGACTCAGTGATCAGCATACCGGTATTCGCCTGTACATCGAGCAAACGCCAAAGCGTTCCCTTTTCCGTGTGATCCGGACACGCAGGATACCCCGCCGCTGGACGAATACCGCGATACTTCTCTGCGATGAGATCCGTGTTGCTCAGGCCTTCCTCGCAACCGTAACCCCACTCATCGCGCACCCGCTTGTGCAGGCATTCGGCAAAAGCTTCCGCCAGGCGATCGGCAAGGGCCTCCGCCATGATGGCGTTGTAGTCGTCGTTCTCAGCCCTGAACCGGTCGCACAATTCCTTGAGACCGATGCCGCTGGTCACTGCAAAGGCGCCGATGTGATCGCTCAACCCGGTTTCCCTGGGCGCGATATAGTCGGCCAAAGATCTGCACGGCTCGCTGCCTTCGCGATTGGCTTGCTGGCGCAGGAAATGAAACTGCTCCTGCACCTTCGCCCGTGTGCAGCAGGTGTACAACTCCACATCATCGCCGACCGCGTTTGCGGGAAACAAGCCGTACACGCCGCGCGCCGTAATCAGTTTCTTCTCGATGATTCGATCAAGCAGCGCATTCCCCTCTGCAAAAATCTGGCGGGCCTGCGCACCCTGCTCCGGGTGATCGAAAATACGCGGGTAAATGCCTTTCAATCCCCAGGTGTGGAAGAACGGCGACCAGTCAATGAAGTCACGGAGGGTGGCAAGCGGAAAGTCATCCAGCACGCGCACGCCCGTGAACGCGGGTTGGGGCAGATCCGCGGCACGCCACTCGATAGGAGTGCGCCGTTTGCGCGCGGTCTCTAGCGATACCACTTTCTGCTTTGGCGAGGCGTGAGCTTTGCGCAGCGCCTCATAGTCGGAACGATGCTGGATTACGAAAGCCGGCTTGCCGTCGTCACTGAGCAGACTTGTGGTGACCGGCACCGCCCGGCTGGCGTCAAGCACGTGCACCACCGGCTCACTGTAATGCGGTGCAATCTTGACCGCTGTGTGGGCACGGCTGGTGGTGGCCCCACCGATCAGCAGCGGTAACTTGAAACCCTGACGCTCCATCTCCCTGGCCACATGCACCATCTCGTCCAAAGAAGGAGTGATGAGTCCGCTCAACCCGATCAGGTCAGCGTTTTCCGCTTTAGCGCGCTCAAGAATCTTCTCGCTCGAGACCATGACCCCCAGGTCAATAACCTCGTAGTTGTTGCAGGCAAGCACCACGCCGACGATGTTCTTGCCAATGTCGTGAACGTCACCCTTGACCGTTGCCAGAATAATCTTGCCCTGCGCCTTGACGGTCTGGCCGGCCGCCGCCATCGACACCTTCTCCGCCTCCATAAAAGGCGTCAGGTGAGCCACAGCCTTCTTCATCACCCGTGCAGACTTGACCACCTGGGGCAGGAACATCTTTCCCGCTCCAAACAAATCGCCCACCACGCTCATACCCGCCATCAGCGGGCCTTCAATCACCAGCAGGGGCCGGCCCAGCTTCACTCGGGCTTCCTCCGCATCGATTTCAATATAGGTGTCAATCCCCTTGACCAGCGCGTGCGAGAGACGCTCCTCGACGGTGCCGTTGCGCCACTCCTCAGCCTTCTTCTCGCTCACCGCGACGCCGGCGCCCTTCAGGGTCTCGCCGTACTCCACCAGCCGCTCGGTGGCATCGGGACGGCGATTGAGCAGCACGTCCTCGACCAGCTCCTTCAGCTCAGGCTCAATCTCCTCATACACCTCCAGCATGCCGGCATTCACGATGCCCATGTCCATGCCTGCTTCGATGGCGTGATACAGAAACGCCGAGTGCATGGCCTCGCGCACTTTATTGTTTCCGCGAAAGCTGAAAGAGATGTTGGAAACGCCGCCGCTCACCTTCGCATGCGGCAAGTTCGCCTTGATCCAGCGAGTCGCGTTGATGAAATCGACCGCGTAGTTGTTGTGCTCCTCCATCCCGGTAGCCACGGTGAGGATGTTGGGATCAAAGATGATGTCTTCGGGCGGAAAACCAACCTCGTCGACCAAAATCCGATAGACCCGCTCGCAAATGCGGATTTTGTCTTCGTACGTTGCCGCCTGACCCCGCTCATCGAAGGCCATCACCACCGCGGCCGCGCCGTACTTCAACACCGTCGCTGCATTCTGGCGAAACTTCTCTTCGCCTTCTTTCAGCGAGATCGAATTGACAATCCCCTTGCCCTGAAGGCACTTGAGCCCGGCCTCAATGACCTCCCACTTGGAGGAGTCCACCATGAAGGGCAACTTGGCGACCTCAGGCTCGCTGGCCAGCAACTGCAGGTAGCGCGTCATGGCCGCCACGCCGTCGATCATGCCCTCATCCATGCAGATGTCGAGAATGTTGGCCCCATTCTCTACTTGCTGCCGGGCAATGCTGACCGCTTCTTCGTATTTGCCTTCCTTTACAAGCTTGGCGAAGCGCGGCGAACCGGCCACATTGGTCCGCTCACCGATCATGATGTAGACGCCGGGCTGCTGGGTGAAGGGCTGGGAACCTGACAGACGAAGCGGCTTGGCCTCTACTGCTTCCGCCACACTCAAGATCGGCTCCCGTTCCACTTTCGGCCGGGCTGACCCTGGAGGGCTTTGGCGATGGCCGCAATATGCTCAGGCGTGTTGCCGCAGCAGCCACCGGCAATATTGATCAGCCCTCCCTTGGCGAATTCACTCAGGTAACGAGCCATATCCTGCGGACCCAGATCAAACCCGGTTTCAGACAGCGGGTTCGGCAAGCCGGCGTTGGGGTAGCACGAGATGGCGACGTCCGCCTTTTCCGAGAGCTCTTCCAGGAACGGGTACATCAGATCGGGGCCGAGCGAGCAGTTGAGCCCCACTGACAACGGCTTTACGTGTTTCACCGCGTTCCAGAACGCTTCCGTGGTCTGCGCAGAGATCAGCGTCTCACCGCCACGCCCTACTGCCGCCGAGATCATCACCGGCAGTGGGTGACCATCCTCATCGAATACCTCGCGGATGGCGACCAGCGCGGCCTTGGCATTGAGCGAATCAAAAATTGTTTCAACCAGAAGCAGATCGACACCGCCCACGATCAGGGCACGTGCCTGGTGTTTATAGGCAGCTTTTACCTGATCGAACGTGACTACGCGAAAGCCTGCATCATCCGCATCCGGTGAGTTGGAGAGAGACACGGTCAACGGCCCGATCGCGCCTGCCACAAATCGCTGCCCCGAGGTCTCGTTTGCCACCCGATCAGCCCATGTACGGCACTGTTGCGCTGACTTCTCATTGATCTCCCAGGCCAGGTTGTTGAGGAACGGATCGTCGATGACTTTCTGGTAAAAATCAGGATCCTTGCGGCCGCCGTGCTCCCGCGGATCGTCCACGAAGAACTCGCTCTGGGTGATGCTGGTCGCGCCGAACGTGTTGGTCTCGATGATGTCCGCGCCGGCCTCCAAAAACCGGCGATGGATGTCACAGATCATGTCCGGCTGGGTCAGCGAAAACAGGTCCCCGTTGTTGAGCAGGTCCTTGGTCGAGTCTTTGAAGCGTTCCCCGCGGATGTCCGCTTCCTTCATGCCGTAGGTGCGGATCGTCGTGCCCATCGCTCCGTCGATGATGGCGATTCGACGTTCGAGGATCTTGAGCAGGGGATGCTGGGCGGTCGTCATTTCTTCCTGAAGGGTCTTTAGCATGGCAATGTACGACAGTGGCGAGGAGCCAGATTCAGCCCTGGGTCGCCTCTTTTATTATAGCGAGGCAGGCAACAGCGCCCCCGTTTGGCAGATCCGGGGTGTGCCGGAGACGGCGGCAAACGTGCACAAAGTAGTGCGTTTTATGCGTCTTATGCGTTTTAATGGGGGTATGGAGCGGAGTGGAGGCCCAGGGAAGCCCCCGGGCCCCTCACTACGCGTCTTCAGTAACCATCAGGGGCAGGCCCTGACCGCCGCCTCAGTTTCTGGCTAGTTCTTTTTCGAGTGCGCTCACCAGCGCCGGATCATCGGGTGTGGTGTTGGGCGAAAATCGTGCCGTCACTTTCCCTGTGCGGTCGACGATGAACTTCTCGAAATTCCAAAGAATCTCCGGCTCCGCATTCGGCTCGATCCCGTGGCCTTTCAACCTCTCGCTAAACGGCTGCTCCGATGTGCTGATCGCCTTCGGCTGGGCTGCGATCAGCTCCTTGTAGAGCGGATGCTTCCCTTCCCCAACTACGGTGATTTTTTCAAAGAGAGGAAAATCAACCCCAAAGGTGCTGGTACAAAAACTCTCGATTTCGGCGTTACTACCGGGCTCCTGCTCTCTGAAATCGTTGGCAGGAAAACCAGCGACTACCAGGCCGCGATCGCGATAATCACGATAGAGCTTTTCCAGAGATTCGTACTGCTTGGTGAGTCCACATTTAGAAGCAACATTGACGACGAGGAGAACCTTACCGCGGTACTCGCCCAGTTTGGTGTCTTCGCCAGTGATGCGGCGTACGGGAATGTCATGGATCGAAGTGCTCATGGCTCTCATTGTAGTGGCAGCCGGTAGAATTCATCGACTAGAATTCCGCAGTCCTTCCATTGAGGTCTATCTTGGCTGGTAACAAGTTACTTTGTGTACTTTGCCTCTTCTCGGCGCTCCCGTTGGGCATATTACCGGCGCGTCCTTTGCCAGCGCAGACGCCGATCGCCGATCTCAAAACCCATTTCGAAAATCCGCCGGATGATACCAAGCCCATGATGCGGTGGTGGTGGTTCGGGGCGGCCGTTGAAAAGCCCGAGATTCTCCGCGAGCTTCAGCAAATGAAGGCAGACGGCATCGGGGGCGCGGAGCTCGCCTTCGTCTATCCCCAGGTGATCGACGATCCCGCCAGGGGCCTGGTCAATGCGCCGTTCTTGAGTTCGCCGATGCTGGAGAACGTGGCGTACGCCGCTCATGAAGCCCGCACCCTCGGTCTCCGCCTGGACGTAACGTTAGGCAGCGGCTGGCCCTACGGAGGCCCGGCGACGACCCTGGCGGAAGCCGCCGGGCGCCTGCGCGTTCTGGAGCTTCCAGTCGCGCCGGGAACAACCAGCCTGCCGCCGTTCGAATTGGAGGATGGAGAAACATTACTTTCCATCTCGCTGGTAAATGGAGATCCAAAAAACTGGCAGGCGGCCTCGTCTTTACAACTAAAGCCGGAACAAGAACAAGAATCTCCCTCCAGGCACGGCCCCACGCACAGCGCTCTTCTTCATTGCCGGCCATACCGGCCAGCAGGTAAAACGAGCAGCCGTGGGCGCCGAAGGGTGGGTCCTCGATCCTTTCAGCCACCAGGCCGTGGCCACCCATCTCCACGCGGTCGGTGAGCCGCTGCTAAAAGCGTTCGGTACAACGCCGCCCTATGCGGTATTCTCCGATTCGCTCGAAGCCTATGGAGCGGATTGGACAGCAGACCTACCCGCAGAATTCAGCAAGCGCCGCGGTTACGATTTATTGCCCCATCTGCCAGAGCTGGTTGCCGGCGGCACCCCTGAAGCGGAATCCGTCCGCCACGACTGGGGGAAAACACTCACCGAACTGGTCGACGAGAATTACCTGACTCAAATTAATACCTGGGCAATTGCTCATCACACCCAATTCCGATCCCAAACCTATGGCGAGCCGGCAGTGAGTTTGTTCAGCCAGCGCTTGGTGGCGCTGCCGGAGGGGGAGGGTCCGCAATGGCGGGCATTCTCCACTTTGCGGTGGGCCACATCGGCCAACCACCTCCTGGGCAACAAGGTGACATCTGCCGAGACATTCACCTGGCTTCACTCACCGGCCTTTCGCGCAACACCGTTGGATATGAAGGCAGAGGTGGATCTTCATTTCCTGATCGGCGTCAACCAGATCATCGGTCACGGCTGGCCCTATTCCCCTCCGCAGGTTGGTGAGCCCGGCTGGTCCCTCTATGCGGCAGCAGTCTTCAACGACCACAATCCGTGGCATCCCGTAATGCCCGAGGTCGCGCGCTACATCCAGCGCACCAGTTTTGTTCTGCGCCAGGGTGAACCCGCCAACCAGGTGGCCCTGCTGTTGCCGACCGATGATGCATGGGCCGCCTTTTCGCCCGGTAAGGTGAGCGTCACCCAGGAGATGGAGCGCTTGATTTCTCCCGCGCTCATGTCCGCCATCCTCTCCGCCGGCTACAACATCGACTACATTGATGGTGACGCCATCAACAAACTCGGGATCCATTACCCGGTGCTGGTAATTCCGCCCACCAGCTCGGATACCCGTTGAAACATTGGCTAACATTCAACATTATCTGGCAGGCGGAGGAAAGGTGATCTGTGTTGGCGGCACGCCCCCTGTCGAGGGCCGTGCACAACACGTAGCCGATGAATCGTCTCTCGGAGAGGCCCTGCACAAGGCCGCACATCCCGACTTTCAGTTGGACAGCAACACCGATGAGATTGGATTTATTCGCCGCAAGCTTCCGGGTGCAGACATTTATTTCGTAGCCAATACGTCGAATCATCCAGTCGCGGCGCAGGCTGCCTTCGCGACCACTCACAAATTCGGCCAGCGCTGGGACGCTGAAACAGGAGCCGCCGTTCCTCTATCCCGGCCCGGCCGCCATACCTCTCAGCCTGGCTGCGTACGAATCAGCTATCTTTGTCTTCAGTGACACACCTTCGCGCGGCCCCGTTCTCGGCAGCCGCAGAGCTTCAGTTCGCCGATCTCAGCACGGATTGGAAAGTTACCTTCACCTCGACTGGGAAGACCATCTCGGAACCCGTTCTGGCCGATTGGACCAATGACCCTGCCACCAGGTTCTACTCCGGCGAGGCAGTCTACGAGCGCAATCTCACCCTTAGTAAATTGCCTGCCGGCGAGATTTTTCTTGAAGTCGAAGGCGGCGCTCAGGTAACTCAGCCAACCGGTCCGTACCGGTCCCGGGATGAGAGCCTGGTACGATGCCCCGGTGCGGGACGCGGCAATTGTAACTATCAATGGCCGTCGCGTAGGATCGCTATGGCATCCGCCTTACAGGTTGCCCGTTGCAGGCTTTCTGAAACCGGGAAAAAATCATATTGTGATCAAGGTCTACAACACCGCCATCAATGCCTGGGCAGCTTTACCGCCGCATGATTACCAGCCTTTGATCGAAAAATATGGAGACCGCTTTCAGATGCAGGATCTCGACCAGGTCAAACCTGCGGCTTCGGGCCTGCTGGGGACGATCCGCCTGGTCACTCGATGATGATCCGTCTCCGCTGTCCAGTCTTTGCTCTTGCATTGATCCTTTGTGGCGCGCAGGCAAATGCGAAGACTTTTCTGGCCAATGACTACGGAGCCAAGGGTGATGGTTCGACTCTCGACACCGCCTCCATCCAGAAAACGATCGACGCAGCGGCAGCGGCAGGCGGTACGGTGACCCTGAAGCCGGGTAATTATCTGACTGGCTCTCTTTTTCTGAAATCCGGAACCACTCTGCAGCTCGATGAAGGAGTCACCCTGATCGGCTCGCAGAAACTGGATGACTACCCGATGCTGCCAACACGTATCGCGGGAATCGAGATGACGTGGCCGGCGGCCTTGATCAACGTCCGCGACCAGCAGCATGTCACCATCACCGGCAAAGGAACCATTGACGGCGATGGGCCAATCTGGTGGAAGTCTTATTGGGATTTGCGCGCCGTTTACGAACCGAAAGGGCTGCGCTGGGCTGCGGACTACGATGCACGCCGCCCGCGTCTGATTCTGCTGCAGAATTCATCCGGCATTCACCTCGGCGGCGGCATTCTGCTGAAGCGCTCCGGCTTCTGGACAGTTCAGATCCTCTACTCCGAGCAAGTGACCATCGACGGGGTGGTCATTCGGAACAATGAAGGTGGCAAGGGACCGTCTACTGACGGCATTGACATTGACTCCTCGAGAAAGGTGCTGGTGGAACATGCCGACATCGATGTAAATGACGATGCCCTTTGCCTCAAAGCCGGCCGCGATGCTGACGGGCTCCGGGTGAACCGGCCGACCGAAGACATCGTCATTCGCGACTCCATCATTCGTCGCGGCGCAGCAGCGATCACGATCGGCAGCGAGACCTCCGGCGGATTTCACAACATCGAAGCTTACAACCTCACCGCCCTGGCAGGAGTTCCCTCTGGAGTTCTCTTTAAGTCTTCGCACACACGCGGTGGAACCGCCAGCGATATCCGCATCCATGATCTGACGCTGGAAGGGGTCGCCACTCCCATTCACATCACGATGAACTGGAACCCCAGCTACAGTTACGCCACACTGCCGGCTGGCTCGAAAAATGTTCCCTCATATTGGATTACGCTCACGACCAAGGTTCCCGAGCAGCAGGGGCTGCCGCATTTCCGCAACGTTCACATCTGGAACGTTAAGGCAACGGGCGCAACCCAGGCATTCAATGTCAGGGCGTATCCGAATGCTACTTTGGATGACTTCGAGATCAACAACCTCAACATAGATGCCAGGACTGCCGGCTCCATCGCCAACGCAAGAAACTGGACACTTACCGGCAACGAGATCAAAACCGCTGACGGAAGTAAGCTGAGTCTCACAGACGTGGTCAACTCGCACGTAAGCCCGTAAAAGGGGCAAGAGAACCCGACCGCGGACTCCTCCACTACGCTATTTGTTTTGTATCAGGGCACGACTTTAGTCGGGCCGCACAAGCTCCAAGATAGATTCGGGCTTTAGCCCCTGCCACAGCAACGCGGAGACTTTGGGACCGGGCAAGAAAAGCGTACCTCAGGGGCTAAGAGCCCGGCGTATTCCAATCATTTACGGCCCGACTAAAGTCGTGCCCTGATACAGGTACGGACCGGGCAAGTAGGTAACAGAAAGTACCGGGCAAGTGGGTAACACTCTTCGTCCAGAGCGTAGGGCAGGTACAACGAGAGCATGCCCTGGAGAGTGATGGATGTGGTGGACGAGAGGACACGGTTTGTCTTCGTGAGTGATGACAGCGGAAGTTTCACGATGGCGGAGCTATGCCGTATCTACGGCATAGCACGCAAGACCGGCTACGTTTCGGTAGAGCGGTATGAGGGAAAGGGATTAGCTGGATTGAAGGACCGGCGCTTTCATAAACAGAAGTTGCTGAACAGAAAGGCCGATTGGCCCCCCTCGATGTGGAAAAAAACGGCCGTCAACTGGCAACTACTCTCCATGGAAGCGCCGCCCTCCCCTTTGTCATCTCGACCGAAGCGCAGCGTAGTGGAGAGATCTCTGTGTGGATGCTCTTTCCTGGAAAGGTCTTTGACGGACCTGCGGTTTCAACTTTTGGACAATGTTGGGTGACCGGAATTTGATTTTCCAGCCTGCTATGGCTGAACGTTGGTTACGCCTTCCTCGCCCGGCTTTGGAAAATGCTTTTCGTACCAGGCAATCGAACGATCCGTCGCATCGATCTGATGCTTCACTTCGGAGAGGCCGTGCCCTTCACGTGGATACCGCAGGAAAACCGTCTCCACGCCCACGTCTTTGAGGGCAATGAAGAGTTGCTCGGCCTCAGCAATGGGAACATCGTTATCGTTCTCCCCATGAATGATGAGTGTCGGCGTATGCGCGCCGGCGATATGCTTCAGCGCGGAACGTTCCCACGCCAGATCCATAAGATTTCCCTGGTGCAGGAATTGTCCAAACTCCATCTCCTCGTATTGGTTGTAGTAGGTCATGTAGTTATAACTGACCAGGTTCGCAATCCCGGCCGTGGGGATCGCCGCCTTGAACTCGTTGGTTTGGGTAATAAGCCAATCGGTGAGTTGCCCGCCGTAGCTTACTCCCTCGATCCCCATACGTTCGGGATCGATCCACAAATAGCGTCTGACGGCTGCGTTCACACCGTAGAGGACATCCTGGCCTTCATTCCCGTCCTGGTCGCCAAAAACAGCGTCCGCAAATTTCTGCCCGTAACCAGTGGAGCCGCGGTAATTCACATTGAGCACTGCGTAACCGTGCGCAGCGTAGACCTGGTTCTTGAAGTTGAACCATGAGCCATTCGCTGAGTGCGGTCCTCCATGAATCACCACGATGAGCGGATGTCTGGAAGTGGCGGTCATGCCAATGGGTTTGGTCAGAAACGCTTCCACCTCAAACCGGTTGTCGTTGCTGACGAAGGTGAAGGGTTCCACTTCGGCAATGGTCTTGTTGCCCAAAAGTTCCTGGTTGAGGTTGGTGAGCTTGCGCGGCGCGTCGGAGTTGGATTTCAAATAAAGCTGAGAGGCGTCACGCGGCGTGTTGAGTCCGTAGGCAATCGCGCCGTTACTGCCGGCCGACCAGTCTCCAACGCTCCCTCGTCTTTGACGACATATTCCGGCTGGCCGCCGGCCAGCGGCAGGCGAACGAGATGATTACTGCCACGCTCCATCACGGCGAAATAGACAGCACTCCCATCGGGTGCCCAACGGGGGGCGCCCTGGCGGTTATCGATCGCCGCGCCGATTTCGCGGCGATTGCTGCCATCCGCGTTCATCACCCACACGTGTGTGTCTTCCATCGTCGTTTCGCGGTCGGTAAGACCACGGCGTGTCCCCAAATAGGCAATCGATTTTCCGTCCGGCGACCAGACAGGGCTGTATTCGCAGGATTCAGAAGCAGTCAGGCGATGGATTGTATTGTCAGCCAGTTGCAAAGTGAAAAGGTCATAGTGAAAAAATTCATCCTGATTCGGTTCGCGGTTGGAGGCGAAAAGGAGTTGCTTCCCATCGGGCGACCAATCCACGGAATGCTCGTCGTAGTTGCCTTGGGTAAGTTGGCGGACCTGCCTGGAAGCGATATCCACAACGAAAAGATGCAGGCGTTGATTGTCGTTGAAGTGCGTAAGCCCTTCGCTCGCCGTGGGCTTGTAAAGATAGCGGGTGATGACCATAGGATCACCACTCGCCGGCGCACCGCCCTCTCCTGCTTTGGAAGAGACGAAGGCGATCTGCTTTCCATCCGGCGACCAGGCAAACGCCTTCCCGGTACCTGGCAGAGGAGAATTGGTGCCCGCCACGGGCGCCAGAAAGACGGTGTTGCTGCCGTCGGGATGCGCAATCAAGAGACCATGCTTGTCTCCGTCCTGGCCGTGAAACGCGATCCACTTGCTGTCGCCCGACCACAGTGGGCGCGCCGGCGGCCTTGTCGCCACCGAGGCGGACGCTTTTCCCCGTGTTCAGCTCCATCACCCAGAGTTGGTCATAGGGGCGGCCGGGGAGATCACGCATCATGATGGCATACGCTATGTAGCGACCATCAGGCGAGAGGGCCACACTGCCCACCGATCGTAGACGAGACAGGTCACTACTGGTGAGCACCTGGGCATAGACTGTGCCCACCAGTAGCGCCGCACAACCCAAACCAGCCACGATGCGCAGCAACATGGCTTTCAGGCAGTAACGCATGCAATTCCCTCCGACGGTCCGACGACAAGTCTATGGCACGCGAAGGAGGAATTCGTGAATTTCTTGGATTGGCTCACTATTCAACCCGGGCAAGGTCGAAACCCTGGGCTGGCCCGTCATTGTCACTGGTTCGGAACAACTTTGCGTGGTTTGCATCGGTTAATTCCACCCGGAAGCTCACCACCGACCCGTCCCGGCGGTGCATATCAAAGCTCAGCTTCTCCGGCTGGTAATTCAAATTCTCCATAGGACCGGCAGCCTGGCCCTCCACATGAGGAGCGCTATCCTCATGGTCTTTCTTGAGCAGGTAGAAGACGGCGCTGCCCGTGGCGTGGCCTGCATTCTGCTCGACCGTAAGTTCGACATTTGGAACATTGCCTTCCATACCGCGCCACTTACCACGCAGAGAGCTCTGTGCTTGAGCAACGACCGAGCCGGCCACGAGCAACAAAACGATTGTGTATTGGTGAAGGTTTCTCATTGGAATGCTCCTGACTAAACGGCTACCGTTCGCGGCCAATGACCGAGGTAGCCAGCGTGCCGCCAAGACCCATGGTCTCGACAGCGGTTGAGGGGACAATGACCATGGCTCCCTTTTCTTTCATTGCTTCGTAGAGCATGTTCATCGCGCGTAAATGCAGAGCGCCAGGATTATCGCCGTAGGTCCTGGCAGCTTCTGCAAACTTGGTAGCGACCTGGGTCTCAGCATCCCCAAGGATCAAGCGAGCCTGGCGCTCGCGTTCCGCCTGGGCCTGTTGGGACATAGCGTTTTCCAGGGCTTGCGGTATGCGGACGTCGCGGATCTCCACTGATTGAATGGTGATACCCCAGGGGTTGGTCTTGGCATCAAGAATCAGTTGCAGTTGCTGACCCATGCTCTCCCGCTCGGTGATCATCTGCGCCAGTTCATGGCGGCCGATGGATTCGCGAAGAGCCGTTTGTGCGCTCATATTCACCGCTTCGCTGAAGTTCTCGACTTCGAGAATGGATTTCTCCGCATTCCAGACCAGCCAGAACACAATCGCGTCCACATTGACCGGGACCGTGTCGCGGGTGAGAGTGGATTCGGCCGTCACCGTAGCCACCCGAACGCGCTGATCAACAAAGCGGCTGAGGGTATCCATGATGGGAACAAGGAGGAAGATCCCCGGGCCGCGCAGGCCACGGTACCGCCCAAAACGCAGGATCGCAACCCGCTGCCATTGCTGCACGACCTTTATCGAGAACATGAGATAGACGCCGATGGCCAGACCGGCAATGCAGTGGAGCCGGCGAATGAATTACCTTAGTGCCCGCAAACCCGCAAGCAAGGCTCACGACGGAAGGCTGCAATTCCCGGCCCGCTTATATCCACATCTAAGGTTTTGCCCATGCTGTTCATCGTTTATCTCCTTTTGATTTCGGGCCCTTCCCCTGTTTGCCTTCTGCCAGCCGGTCGCGCAGCGCCATAAGTAACTCTTCCAGGTTGAATCCCCCCGCGCCGGCCCTGGCGGCGAATTCATCCACCAGTTGCTCCAGGCCGCGGGAATGCTCGACCGCACTCCGTTCAACAGTTTGCTGCGACACAAAAGTGCCCGTACCCTGCTGCGTGTCGAGGATCCCGCGAATTTCCATTTCGCGATACGCGCGCACCACCGTGTTGGGGTTGATTTCAAGATCGACGGCCACTTGGCGTACCGTTGGCAGCTGATCCCCGGGAAGCAAAGTTCCCGTAGCAACGGCGGCTTGAACCTGATCGATAAGTTGGCGGTAAAGAGGGACCCCGCTGCGCATATCCAGGCGGAAGGTAAAAAGGCGCCGGACTGGAACCGGTGTTTTCATGCAGAACAATGGTGTACTAGTGTACTAGTACATGTCAAGCAAAAAAGAGACTACTTTCGCATTGCCCACGAAATCATTCCGACACTAGCCTCATCACGTGTGCCTGGGCAGTGCGTCACTCATAGTCGCCGGGTGACCTATGATTAATGCAGGGAATGGTTTCACTTCCCGAGGGAGATCTGTATGAAACTCCTGCTATCGTTAATCATTCCCTGTCTGCTCTTGCTGCTGAACGCCAACGGGGCGGAGACAAAGTCCGTGACCGACGCTGACCGAGCAACGGTGGTCGAAGGCAACAATGCTTTTGCGGTTGCCCTGTACCACCAGCTGGGTAGTCAAGCGGGCAATCTCTTCTTCTCGCCCGAGAGCATTTCGACCGCGCTCGCCATGACTTATGCGGGGGCCCGCGGCAACACTGCAACTGAAATGGCGAAGGCTTTGCACTTCACTCTTCCGCCAGCGCAGCTCGACCCTGCGATGGGGGCACTGCTGCGCGATCTGAATGCCGCCCATTCTGACTACCAACTCAATGTCGCGAATGCTCTCTGGGCCCAGCAGGGCTACACCTTTCTTGACCAATTCCTTAACCTGCTTACGACCGATTACGGCGCAGGACTGCAGCAGGTGGACTTCAAGGGCGCGTCGGAAGCGGCTCGGTCGACCATCAACCAATGGGTCGAGCAGAAAACACAGGATAAGATCAAGGACTTGCTTGCGCCCGGCTCACTTAGACCGGATACACGCCTGGTGCTGACCAATGCGATTTACTTCAAGGGTAACTGGCAGACCCAATTCGATAAGGCGCAGACGCGGAATGAGGACTTCTATCTCTCTCAGACCAAGTCGACGACCGCGCCGCTGATGCACCGCGAAGGGAGCTTCAGTTATTTCGATGGGGGAACCTTTCAGGTTCTGGAGATTCCCTATAAGAGCAACGAGCTTTCGCTGATAGTCCTGCTGCCCAAAGAACGCAGCGGCCTGTCGGGGCTCGAAAACTCGATGACTGCTTCGAATATGCAGCAATGGCTTACCCGGGTAGCTCCCGTTTCCAAGGTTATCGTGACCATCCCCAGGTTCAAGTCCACGCAAGAATTTGAGCTAAGCTCCGCCCTGCGTGCGCTGGGGATGCCGCAGGCGTTTGCTTCCAGCGCGGACTTTTCAGGAATGACCGGCAAGCGCGATTTTGCGATTTCTGCAGTCATTCATAAAGCTTTTGTGGACGTAAATGAGGAAGGGACCGAAGCAGCCGCGGCCACGGCTGTAACGATGAGAGCGCTAGCCATGCGCGCGGGGCCGCCGCCGCCGGTCTTCCGCGCTGATCATCCATTTATCTTTCTCATTCGCGACAATGGCTCGCGAAGCATTTTATTCATGGGCCGCATGACCGATCCAACCAGTTAGGGGGAAGAGAGCCGCCACCAGGGCTAAAGCCCTGATTTTTTGACCGGAGCATTCACGCGGGTTTAAAAACCGGCTTCCCCGGACTAAAAGTCCGGGGCCGGCACTTTTCGACAGAGTCACGGCTGGTACAGCCGCCATTTCGTGCGCGTATACGCAATGCGAAAACCTTTGCGTTCGGCATTCCGTTGCGACTGGCTGCCTGCTTCCGTCACCATCATGGCGAGCAAATAGCCATGCTCATGCGTGTAGCGCATCCTTGCTTCGAGCAGCGCGGCTTGAAGTCCGCGCCGCCTCATCTCCGGGATAGTCGACGCCCCGGCAAACAAAGCGACCCCATCATGCAGACAGAGCATGCCGGTCGCTCCAGGCTTACCATCCAACTCCGCGACAAAATTCACACTCTCCTCCCGGGCAAAGGCCAGGGCGCCGAATTGTTGCAGAAAGCCCAGCAGCTCCGGATTTCCATCGGCCCATCCCCGCGCGCTGAGGTCCGCCCACACCGCCGCTTCCTGCTTAAGAGCCACCCGAACGCTTATCCCGCCGTCCTCTCTCGTGCCGGGCAACTCAACGGGACGATGCAACACACTGCTCAGTTCAATCGGCCGATATCCCCGAGAGCAAAGCAAATCCATGGTCGCGATGCCGGCGAGCGGGCTGACCTCATGCATAACGACCGCCCCGCGTTCGAGAAAAAACCGTTCTATCCGGTCCAGCGAGGCCGGGGTCAGCTCCTCAAAAAGCCCCAGACCGAAGCTTTGCGTGACCGGAGAGTCCACTCCATCAAAGACGGCGTACGCGCCCGCGCACTCTATCCACGCCGCCCCGCTCTGGGGGAAGAGACGCGCGCGGGATTCAGCAAATTGGAGGCATGCCTTGCCTTCGGCCCGTTCCAATCGCCGGGAAAGCTCAAGATCCGCAAATACCATCGCACCGTAAACCGTACACACCACAAACTGCTTCCGCAATGGCGTCTGTCCGAAGCCGAACACCCATTTGCAATTTCGAACGTTTCAGGCTCAAAATAAGCGTCGCCAAGCAATCTGCATTCAATCGCTTGCGTGTTGGCGCTTCGATTGCTTGCTAGCCATGCCGAACGCGCGAAGGAGATAGACCCATGGCGCACTTTGAACGCATAAGAGACGTAATTTCAGGGCCCTTTAGCCAGTCAATGATGCAACAGCGTATAGCGGCCGGGTGGCAATTAGTGTCCATCGAGTGGCGGCGGGAGCTTCCTGGGGATGAGGGCCCGAGCGAGGGTGCTTTTAACGAGGAGATTCCCTATGGCCTGCGCATCTCTGACGACTGCCTGCGGCTGGAGTTCGATCCCCGCGAGCGCATGGTGCTCACCCAGATGATGGACCTGGTGGTTCAGGATTTCCCCTTCTCCAGCATAGCCAGCGATCTGAACGAGAAGGGCTTTCGCTCCCGCGAAGGAAAATTGTGGAGCCAGGTTTCAGTCTTCCAGATGATTCCGCGGCTCATCGAAATAGGTCCAGGGCTGTTCTCGACCGCAGACTGGGCGGCGCGCCGCGAACGAATGAAATGGCCTGCTGCTCGGTAATAGTGCCCGGAAATCAAAATCTGTGGCTTCACTGGTCTCCTGAGTAACCAGCAAGAGAACACCCTTTCTCACGTTCGCTGCACTTGCCAATCCCTGATGTCTAGGGTAAACTTAGCGTTTTTTAACAAACGGTTCACACCTTCGTATCCTTCCGCGGCTAGTACTCGCGTGGAGGTATGACATGAAGGTGAAACGACTTGTAACAGCAGGCACTGCTTTGACGCTGACGCTGCCGGCCCTGACGTATGGCGTAGCGGCAGACACGAGCACAGTGGGCTCGGAAAAGGTCAAGCATGTGCTGCTCCTGAGCATTGACGGCATGCACGCAGTGGATTTTTATAACTGCGCACATGGGATTGCGGGAGCGAACGATGGCAATCCCTATTGCCCCAATCTGGCCAAATTGGCCGGCACCGGGATCAACTACGTAGCCGCCTCGTCCTCAAAGCCTTCGGACTCTGCACCCGGACTCATGGCCCTGGTGACCGGCGGTACGCCGAAATCGACCGGCATTTACTACGATGTGGCGTTTGACCGGACGCTCGATGGGCCGCAAATAACCACGGGCACCGGCCTGGCTGCGGCGCCGTGCACACCCTATGCGGCGCCGACGGGAACAACCACCGACAACGATCAGGGCATCGACCTGGACGACACCAAGCTGAACGGCGGCGCGGATGGCACTGCGGCCGCGATTGACCCTAAAAAACTGTCGCGCAACCCGGCCGCCGGTTGCGCGCCCGTCTACCCCTGGAACTTCCTGCGTACAAACACCATCTTTGGCGTAATTCATGCGTCCGGCGGATACACGGCGTGGATCGACAAGCACCCCTCGTATGCGATGGTGGCTGGACCCGGCGGTAAAGGTCTGAATGACTATTGGGCGCCCGAGGTTGACTCGAACGTGGTGGCGCTGCCCGGCGTGAAGACCTCACTCGGAGTTTCGTGCGCAACCGTTCGCGATGCGACCGCTCCTTCGTGGAACGCCAGCTTCGAAGACATCCAGTGCTATGACGCACTTCGGGTCGATGCATTGTTGAATGAGATTGCCGGCAAGAGCCACTCCGGCGCCGCGGCGGAGACCCCTGCAATCATGGGCATGAACTTCCAGGCCGTTTACACGGGCGAATCTGTCAATGAGACGGGTGTGGGCAAGGGCGGGTACCAGAATGCGGCAGGCTTGCCCACCGCCTTCTTGCTGGAAGAAATCCAATCCGTGGACACCTCGATCGGCGACATCGTGAACGCGCTGAAGGACAAGGGTATTTACGACGAGACGCTGATCATCATCACAGCCAAACACGGCGGATCACCGATCGACACGTCGCGATACGTGGCCAACGGCACTAATACGCCGGCAACCCTGTTGGGCACGCGCATTCCCTTCTCCGAGTCACCGTTGAACGCAACCGGCATCGGCGCAACCGAGGACGATGTTTCTGTGCTCTGGCTGAACAAAGGCGAGAGCGTACCCTCGGCCGTGGAGCTGCTGGAACAGAACGCAACCACCATTGGTCTGGGGCAAATCTACTACGGACCGTCACTGTGGCTTAATTACAACGTGGGCGGTTGGGATAAAGGGCAGGATCCGCGGACGCCAGACATCATCGTGACCCCGAACGTAGGCGTAACCTACTCCGGGAGCACCACGATGATCGCCGATCACGGCGGCTTCGCGCATGACGACACCAATGTCATGATGCTCGTATCGCATCCATGCTTCAAGGCAGCAGACTGTCTCCGACGGTACCTCGACCGCACAGGTAGCACCGACGATCCTGAAAGCGTTGGGTCTGAATCCCTCAGCGCTGGACGCGGTGAGAGCAGAAGGGACCGTTGTTCTGCCAGAGGTCTGGTGGCAACTCGCAAAGTAGTCGTTCGCACAGCACAACGAGTCACAGAGGGGCCGCACAAGCGGCCGCTCTGTTGTTTTCGCGTAGTCTCGCCAGGAATCCGAAGCGATACTCGCTCGACCGTAAAGTATGTCTTAACGCGCTAAGACTTTTCATGGAAATTTCACCTTTCCGCAACGCAATCTCTTCGAGGGTTCTATAACAGTTGTCTCCGGAGGTAGTAATGAAGAATGCAATTGCTGTACTAACCGTGTTGGCTGCGTGCTCGACCGTTTCCGCAGTCGCGCAAGACAATGACTGGGGCAAGGGCTCCATCAAGCATGTACTTCTGGTCAGCGTCGACGGCATGCACGCTGTAGACTTCGAGAACTGCGCAAAGGGGATTAGCCACGGTAAACAATGGCGAGCCCTACTGCCCGGCTCTTGCTGCTCTGGGCAAGACCGGCGTGAACTATGTAGCCGCCAGCACTTCAAAACCTTCCGATTCCTTTCCTGGCCTGATCTCGATCGTGACCGGTGGCAGCCCGGCCCTGACTGGCATCTACTACGACGTCGCCTATGCCCGAAATCTGGATGCTCCGACCATCACCACCGGCAATGGCCTTGGCGCCGGCCCCTGCACTCCCGGCGCGGCCCCAACCGGCACTACCAGCGAGTATGAAGAAGGTATCGACCTCGACCAGACCAAAGTGAATGGCGGCGCACCTGGCGCTGCGCTCACCGACGGGGGCATCGCCTCCATCGATCCCAAGAAGCTTATCCGCGACCCTGCGAAGGGCTGCGCTCCTGTTTATCCGTGGCAGTTCGTCCGCGCCAACACCATCTTCAGCGTTATCCACCAGGCTGGTGGCTACGCCGCATGGTCCGACAAGCACCCTGCCTACTCCGCGGTCGCAGCCGGGATCGGTCCCGCGGCGCTCGACGACTTTTACGGGCCTGAGATTAACTCGACTGTGGTCCCGCTGCCCGGTGTAAAGACACCGACCGGCGTCTCCTGCTCCAGTGTTCCCGATCCCGGTTCAGACACCAGTGCCTGGACCAACAGCTTCCAGAACATAGAGTGCTACGACCAGCTCAAAGTGAACGCAATCCTGAACGAGATCGACGGCAAAGACCACCTGGGCAACAAAACAACCAAGGTGCCGACGGTTTTCGGCATGAACTTCCAGGCTGTCAGTGTTGGCCAAAAGCTGATCGAGAAGAGCAACGGAGTGACGGGTGGATATCTTGATGCCGCCGGCACGCCTACCGCGGCGCTGCTGGGCGAATTCAAGTTCGTCGATGATTCCATCGCTTCCTGGGTAGCGGAATTGAAGTCCAAGGGCCTGTACGATTCGACTCTGATCGTGATCACTGCCAAGCACGGCCAGTCTCCGATCGATTCCAGCCGGTATGTCGGTCAGACGATCAACGGCACCTCGCCCGTCACCCTGCTCTCCAATGCGGGCTACATACCTAATTCTGAATCAACCAATAACCCGACTGGCATTGGGCCAACGGAAGATGACGTCTCGCTGGTTTGGCTGAAGAGCTCTGCTGATACCGACGCCAGCGTCAAAATTCTGGAAGACAATCCCTCTACCAGCACGGGTATTGGGCTGGGCCAGATCTACTACGGTCCTTCCCTCTCGCTCAACTACAACGATCCGACCCAGGATCCGCGCACTCCGGATATCATTGTCACCCCGAACGTGGGCGTTACTTATTCCAGCAGCAAGGCTAAGCTGGCAGAGCACGGCGGTTTCGCTCATGACGACACCAATGTGGTTCTGCTGGTCTCCAATGCCTCTTTTGAAGGCAAAACCGTTCGCTCAGGCGTGGGAACAGCCCAGGTCGCGCCCACGATCCTGAAAGCACTCGGCCTCGATCCCTGGCAGCTGTATGCGGTCCGTCAGGAAGGTACGCCTGTCCTTCCTTATCTCGACCTCAAGTAGCCTTCTTTCCTATTGCGCAACTGAAAGGACGCTCCTCGCGGAGCGTCCTTTTTTTATTCTGCCAACATTGAGTTACATTCGCAGAAGTACAACATGGAGGCTATTCCGGGTGAAAATCGCTCCTTCGAACAAAGTCTTGTTGGCGATGACTCTTGCCGGCGGAGTCGCTCTGGCGCAAACCCCTGACTGGAACGTGCTCGGCAAGAATTGGTGGTCCCATGTACAGTTCCTCGCCGACGACAGCCTTGAGGGCCGTGATACCGGCAGCCGCGGCTTTGAGAAAGCCGCCGATTACATGGCCGAGCAATTTCGCGCCGCGGGATTAGAGCCAGCCGGGGTCGATGGCTATCGCCAGCCGATGGATTTCCAGGTGGTGAAGATTGACGAATCTCGCTGCTCTCTCGATCTGCTGCGCGACGGCAAAACGCAACCGGTCAAACTGGGTGACGAGGCCACGCTAGGGGTAAGTTCGCATGCCGCAGAAAACGTGGAGGCCGGCGCTGTGTTCGTCGGCTACGGCCTGACAGTTCCCGAATCTCACTATGACGATCTGGCAGGCCAGGACTTGAAGGGCAAAATCGTGGTCATGGTTACCGGCGGCCCCAGCGACATGCCGGGCCCGGTAAAAGCACATTATCAATCGGGGGAAGAGCGGCGGAAGACGCTCGAGAAAGCAGGCGTGATTGGCACCATCACCATCCAGAATCCCAAGACTGCTGAGGTGCCGTGGTCGCGCATCGCGGCGTCGCGCTTCCAGCCCCGCATGGAACTGAGCGACCCTGGTCAAGACGTGCCGCCTCCGCTACCGCTCAGCATTACATTCAATCCTGCGCGTGCTGAAATGCTCTTTGCCGGCAGCGGCCACACCTTTCAGGAAATTCTTGCTGCCCTTGATGCGGATAAGCCTCTGCCCCATTTTCCGCTGGCGGTGGCGGTCCACGCGCGCGTGGGTCTGATTCGTTCGCAGGCAAAATCTGAGAACGTCGTTGGCCTTCTTCCTGGCAGTGATCCGCAGCTCAAAAAGGAATACGTCGTGGTCAGCGCCCACCTCGACCACCTTGGCATTGGCGCTCCGGTCAAAGGCGACCGCATTTACAACGGCGCGATGGACGATGCTTCTGGGGATGCATCCTTGATTGAGATTGCTCGTTCCATGAAAGATGCGCGGCCGAAGCGCTCTATTTTATTTCTCTCCGTCACCGGTGAAGAGAAAGGCGAGCTCGGCTCGCAGTATTTTGCTGCGCACCCTACCGTACCCGGGCCCATCGTCGCCGACTTCAACATGGATATGTATCTTCCACTGTTTCCGTTGAAGTATCTTGAAGTCCAGGGCCTGGACGAGTCCACGCTCGGCGACGATATCCGCGCTGTTGCGGCAGGAGCGGGGGTGCAGGTGCAGGCCGACAAGGAACCCGATCACAACCGTTTCATCCGCAGCGACCAGTACAGCTTCATCAAGAAGGGTGTACCGGCGCTGGCATTCAAATTCGGCTGGGTGCCTGGGACGCCAGAAGAAAAGACCTTTAAAGCGTGGTATGCCGAGCGCTACCATGGCCCCGCAGATGACCTCACCCAGCCGGTCGACCTGGCGGCCGCGGCACAGTTCGACGCCATTCTCAAGGCCTTAGTGCTGCGTGTTGCCGATGCGGATCAGCGCCCGGCATGGAAGCCAACAAGTTTCTTCCGCCGCTTCGCCCAGTGAGTCTCTGCAGGGGCAATGCAAAAAGCACAGGGGCTAAAGAGGCTGCGGGAGAAATCGATCCTGGAAGGGCAGGGCTTAAGCCCGTGCCGTGAATCGGACCCTGTCATACCCGGCTTTAGCGGGCATGAGGTACATTTTTTCTTATCCCGAGCTTAGAACTTCCGATGCGCTGCAAAGAGATCTACCCTCAGGTGGCTAAGGCCTGGAAGATCTCACAATACCGCAGCTGGTTCGGATGCTGTGCCTTTCCAGGACACGAAGTTCTCACGCAAGAGATCTGGGCTTTAGCCCTTGCGACGGCTCATCCCAAGCGAAATGCTCGTCCGCAAGCAATTTTAGGCAGTTCGCGGGTATTTTCGTCACGATGAAAACCAGCATGGGACGACGCCTATTGCAATCCGAGCGAAGTGCGATGCTTCTGATTGACGTGCTGCGATCAAATGTAGCGGCAGGTAAATTTCAACTTCATGAATTTGTCATCATGCCGGATCATCTGCACCTGCTGATGACGCTTCCCGTCGACATGACCATCGAAAAGGCCATGCAACTTATCAAGGGTGGATTCTCCTATCGTCTAAAAAAAGAACTCGGATATCAAGGAGAGGTCTGGCAACGCGGATTTTCCGACGCCCGGATCACTCATGGACAAAGCTTTACGCAGCATCGCGAATATATCATTCAGAATCCCGCAAAACAGGGCAGTCAGAACCCGATCAATACCTCTACAGCTCTGCCTTCAAGGGAAAAAGCCCAGGAGCTAAAGCCAAAATCTTTGTTGGGCCTCAATTCCAGAGAAGGGTAGATCAGTTTACGGCCCGACTAAAGCAAAGTCGTGCCCTGATACAACAAAGCCAAACTCAGCATTCGAAGCATCTTCTCTTAGTGAAATATCTCAGCGAGGGTGGATAGATCCAAGTCTCTCGGAATGAGCAAGTTTTCTGTTAGTCACGGCCCAAATGCTTTGTGTCAGGGCACGACTTTAGTCGGGCCGAAAACGAACTGAGAGAGAATGGGCTTTAGCCCCCGCCACAGCACATCCCACACAAAATGCCCGGTCTGTAGGCAATTCTAAGCAATTCACAGGTGTTTTTCGATACGTTCTACCGCCGCACTAGCGCCACCGCGGTCAAGTCCTCACGACGGCGCGGTCTACGTGAATTCAGAAAATCCTGAACACGCGACCAGGGATGATTGCCGAAGTCATAAGCCTGACGCAGCACCTTATCGCATATCTGCGCTGCGGTCTCTCCATTGCATTGTTCCAACAGCCGCTCGATGCGCTTGGCGCCGAATTCACTGCCCCCACGGCGGCTTTCAATGACCCCCTTGGTAACCAGGAGCAGCTTATCCTGAGGTTCGAAAGCCAGGACCGTCGGCTCATACGTCACATGAGTGAAAAGGCCAAACGGAACCCCGCCGCGCTCCAGAACACACGCGCTCCTGGCATCGCGAAAGACGGCGACAACACGTCCCGCGTTGCAATAGGTTAAAATGCCGAGCGTCGTATTAAAGCAGCCCAGAAAGGTGGGAGCAAATCGCACCCCGCCGGCAGCCTCCATCAGCGATCGATTCACCTCATGGGCAAGGGTCGCGACAGAATCCGACTCATTCGCATCGTCAGGACTGAATAACTCCAGGGCGCTTTGCCGGAACGCAACCTGGGCCTCGGCTGCAATCGCATGGGCTTCCTCCCGAGGACCCGCAATATCGGTCAACAGGAACACCAGCCGGGAACCAGTCGTCAGGCCATCAAAAAAGTCCCCGCCGCTGCGATCCGAATGGTACCGCGCGCTGATATCCAGACCGTCCAATCTGGTTAGTTTGACCGGACAAGGAGTCGGGCCGGCAGCGCTTACAGGATGGACTCCCAGCTCGGTTAGAAAAGAAGCCATCGTATCCTTCTGCACAAAGGTGACAATATTCAGCTGTTGCGTGGGAGTCCCGCGTTTCTGCCTGAAATGTCCCAATGCGCGCGAGTTTCGCCGGTGAGGGCATAGTACTACCGTAATTAGGCAGGGCAAAACGGATTGCAACAATACACCAACTGGGTGATTGCCCGGGGTCGTAGGATACGGAAGACCCTATCAGGAGATACACATGGCAGTTGAGATCCGAATTCCGCCCATTCTGCAGATTGGAGGGGGCTCGTTTTCCACGGTAGCCGCCTTGCTTCTACGCCTCCGCTGCGGGCGGCCGTTGATTGTGACCGATCCCTTTCTGATGAAGAATCAACTAGCCGCAAAACTTGCGACACAGATACGCGATGCCGGGCTAAGCTGTGAAATCTTCCATGAGACTGTGGCAGATCCGACCACCACAGTTGTCGAGGCGGGTGTCGGCGCTTTCAAGCTCGGCGGACACGACAGCCTGGTGAGCCTGGGAGGCGGTAGTCCGATCGACACGGCCAAGGCCATCGGCATGTTGTCCGCCAACCAGGGTAAGGTCCGGGACTATCGGGTTCCCCAATCGATTCCATTGCCTGGTCCAACGCACGTGGCGATTCCAACCACCGCCGGCACGGGATCAGAAGTCACCCGCTTCACCGTAATCACCGACTCGGAGAGTGGGGAGAAAATGCTGCTGGCGGGCGAAAATCTTCAACCTGCAGCGGCTGTGGTGGACTACGAACTAACGCTGACCATGCCGGCCAGGCTCACTGCCGATACCGGCACCGACTCGCTCACCCACGCCATCGAGGCATTTGTCAGCCGTAAGGCAAACCCATTCACCGACGCGCTTGCGCTCTCTGCCATGAAGACTATCTGGAGAGAGCTTCCTATCAGTTTCCGCGAACCCGGCAATCTGCAAGCGCGTGAAGCGATGATGCTGGCCGCAACCCAGGCAGGGATAGCATTCTCGAATGCCAGTGTCGCCCTGGTGCACGGAATGAGCCGGCCTCTGGGTGCACATTTTCACATTCCGCACGGACTTTCGAACGCCATGCTCCTGCCCGCCGTAACGGCGTTCTCAGTGCAATCGGCCGTCGATCGTTATGCGGAGTGTGCTCGTGCCATGGGTGTGGCCCAGGCGCACGACAGTGATGCAGCAGCGGTCGATCATTTGGTAGGCGCGTTACACCGCAGAAACAAGGAACTCCAGGTTCCCTCGCCTAGGGAATGGGGCGTTCCGGAGGAGCAGTACTTTGCGCTGCTGGGCACGATGGCAACGCAAGCGCTTGCTTCAGGATCGCCCGCGAATAATCCTCGTATTGCAACAGCAACTGAGATCGAACAACTTTACCGCCAGACATGGCAATGACCAACCATCTCATCTGGGCCGCTGGGCTCTTCGGCCATCTTGTATTGCTCGCGGTCCTGTTTGTGCGCAGGCGTGTGCTGCGATTTCCCTGGTTTACCCTGCTCATCCTCTTCTATTTTTTGCGCTCTGTGGGGCTCGAGGCCGGGTTGCGTCTTTCCGGCCATCCCGTGCACCAGTTCACCACCGTCATCCTCGACCTGATGGATGTTCTGCTGCAGTGTGCCGTGCTGGCCGAACTAACCTGGATCGCGTTGCGACCGCTGGGTGGGATCCGCCGCTTTACCCTCCCTCTGCTTCTCGTGGCTAGCGGCGTACTTATGGTGATCCGCCTGGCGCCGGCAGGCCATTCTTCGCTGCGCACACTCCTGGTCTTGATGCATTTCCTCCTCTCCGTGCTGATGGTGGAGTGGGCAATCATGCTCGCCTTTCTGCTCCGCCCCTTACGTCTCTCCTGGCGCAGTCATGTGGTCGCCATCAGCCTTGGGCTCGGAATCTATTCGGCATCCCTGCTGGCCGGCGGAGGGTACTTCACCACCGGACGTGAGATGCGCGACTACGTCTTCTTCTCGTTCTTTCGCATCTCTGTCTACCTGCTGATCCTGCTTTGGTGGGCAGTCACCCTCTGGCTTGCAGAACCCGCTGGATAGCAATCTCGCATGCAAACGCAAGAACCGGATAGTTCGCTGAGCGATGCCGATTCAATCTGGTTGCATGCATAGAAACATCGAACCCTCGATCCTCTATTTCGGCACACCGGTTGTTCTCATCAGCAGCAGGAACCTTGACGGAACATGCAACGTCGCGCCCATGTCCTCCGCGTGGTGGCTGGGCTGGAATTGTATGTTGGGTCTGGGAGCCAAATCTCATACGGCACAGAATCTATTGCGGGAGAAGGAATGCGTTCTGAATTTGCCTTCGGCGGAGATGGCGAGGGCGGTGAATCGGCTCGCGCGTCTCACTGGATCAGATCCAGTTCCTCCGCACAAACTCTCGATGGGCTATCGCCACGAAAAGGATAAGCTCGGGATCGCCGGTCTAAATCCAGCCCCATCCGGCCTGGTCAACGCGCAAAGAATTTCCGAATGCCCGGTACAACTCGAGGCAGTGCTCGAGACCACAAGCCCGTTCGGTACCCGCCCGGATAAGGCCTGCACGGCGATCGCATTCGAAGTGAGGGTCGTTCGCACACACATCGACGAACGCCTTCTGATGGACGGATTCGAAAATCGTGTTGATCCCGACAAGTGGCGTCCACTCATCATGAGCTTTTGCCAGTTCTATGGCCTGGGCGAGAGAGTGTGGCAATCGACATTGGCAGAAATACCCGAAGCCGCCTATCGCCCGGTAGCACAAATGGCACGTTAGGATTGAGTCGCCAACGCACGCCCAGCCGCGGCGCCGGACGCCCAAGCCCACTGAAAGTTAAAACCGCCCAGGTGACCGGTCACGTCAACCACCTCTCCGATGAAGTAGAGCCCGGGGACCTTGAGGCATTCCATCGTCCGCGCATTCAGCTCCCCCGTATCCACTCCACCCGCTGTAACTTCGGCCTTTTCGTAGCCTTCACTCCCGGACGGATAGACAGTCCAGCGGTGCAGCGCGCTCTCCGCCTGATCGAGACCCGCGTTGGTCCAGGCGGGCGGCGGCTCGAGAGCCAGCCACCGGTCGGCCAGGCGGTGAGGTAGAACACCGCGCAGCGCAGTTCGGGCAGTCGCTAAGTTGCGTTGCGCGCGAAGGGGACCGATCCAGGACCGGTCGGGCGCAAGATCAATCTCGACCTTTTCCCCAGGCCGCCAGTAAGAAGAAACCTGCAGCACCGCCGGCCCACTGATGCCCCGGTGAGTAAAAAGAAGTTTCTCCCGGAACCTCCCACTTCCTGCAGAAGCCACGACCTCAGTCGAAACCCCCGCCAGATCGGCGTAGTTCTTCAGGTCGTGAGAGGCAAAGGTGAGCGGCACCAGGGCCGGCCGGCACGGTTGAATCTTCAAGCCAAACTGCTGCGCGACCTGGTAGCCAAAGGGGGTAGCGCCCATCTTCGGAATAGAGAGACCTCCGCTAGCGATGACCAGAGAGGGCGCGAAGAACTCCCCACGGTCAGTCTGCAAATGGAAACCTTGCTCGATCCTGGCCACCCGTGCATTGAGGAGAATCGTTACCCCGGCGGCAGCGCACTCCTGTTCCAGCATGGAAACAATGTCACTCGCCGTGCGGTCGCAAAAGAGTTGCCCCAGCGTCTTCTCGTGCCAGGGGATTTGGTGTTTCTCGACTAACTCCAGGAAATCCGCCGGAGTGTAGCGAGCCAGCGCAGACTTGGCAAAGTGAGGATTGGCGGATAGGAAGTTTTCCGCCGTGGTGTGCAGATTGGTAAAGTTACAGCGGCCGCCACCGGAGATCAGGATCTTTTTGCCGATGCGGTTGGCATGATCCAGCAGCAGAACCCGTCGCCCTCCGCGGCCCGCGTGCATGGCGCAGAAAAGGCCGGCGGCTCCGGCTCCCACAATGAGCACGTCATAATGGGAGCCGGTGAGGCTGTCAGATATGGCAGGAGACCGCGCCGCGCTTCTCCAGATACTTCTGGTGGTACTCCTCGGCGCGCCAGAAGTTCTCCGCCGGCACCACCTGGGTGACGATCGGCTTCTTGAACGCCTTTTGCTCAGTCAGGCGGGCAATGGTCGCTTTCGCCGCCGCCTCCTGCTCGGGCGAGTGAAAAAATATCACGCTGCGATATTGTGCTCCCCAATCCGGGCCCTGACGGTTGAGCTGAGTGGGGTCGTGCAGTTCAAAAAACAGATCCAGCAAGCGTTGATAGCTCACCTTCGCGGGATCGAACTTCACTTCCACCACTTCCGCGTGCCCGGTGCGATCGGTGCACACGTCCTTGTAGGTTGGGTTGTCGAGCTTGCCGCCCTCGTAGCCGACGGCGGTCTCGGTCACTCCCGGCTCCTGTTGAAAGCGAACCTCGACCCCCCAAAAGCATCCTGCGCCAAATGTTGCTGTCTCCATAGATCCTCCGTTTACTTATTAGATGGGGATGAGCGGGTTTTGATCCGTTTGCGAACTGGGCGTGGCAGAGCCGCGGGCCCCGATCTGGGCCGCCGCCGAGGCTGCTCCCTGGAATGCTCCGAAGACGTGACCCTACGCCGCGAGGCCTTCTTCAGTTGGGTCACTTCGTCCTCGCTCAACTCACGCGTTTCCCCCGGGGGCACATCCAGCACCAGCGGTCCGAAGCCAACCCGCCTGACCTTCTCGACAAAGTGCCCGACCTCTTCGAACATCTTGCGAATCTCGCGGTTTTTGCCCTCGGTTAACACCACTTCGTACCAGGGATTGTCAGTATCGCGAACCAGGCTGATTTTCGCCGGCTGGGTCATCACACGTCCTTCGCGCTCACCCCGCCGACCTCGCTCAATCATCACCCCGCGCCGCAACTGCTCCAGCTCGCCTTCGGTGGGCTTGCCGCTCACTTTCACCAGGTAGGTCTTTTCCACTTGTGACGCCGCGCTGGTGAGCACATTGGCCAGCTCGCCATCGTTGGTCATCAGCAGCAAGCCTTCGCTCTGGTAATCCAACCGGCCCACGGGAAAAACGCGAGCCCCGGCGCGAGCGAAAAACTTCATCACCGTCGGCCGGCCTTCAGGATCGGAAACCGTGGTGACCACCCCTTTGGGCTTGTTCAGCATGAAGTAGCGGAATTGCTGCGGTTTCTTGAGCAGTTTGCCGTCGACGCGGATATGATCCCGCTCCGGGTCGGCCTTCGAGCCCAACTCAGAGACCGTCTGACCATTCACCTGCACTCGGCCGGAAGTGATGAGTTCTTCCGCCTTGCGTCGCGACGCGATTCCGGCAGCAGCCACAATCTTCTGCAAACGCTGCTCGTTGCGCTCGCTCTCCGGGATGATGGTCATACCTGGTGCTCGGCTTGGTGCTCTGCCGGCGCTTCTTCGGCAGTCTGTTCTGCCCCGGGTTCTTGTGCAGTTTGCTCTGCTGTGGGCTCTTGATCGGTTTGCTGAGCTTCTGGAGCATCCTGCTCGGCTTCGGCACTGGGTTGGGAATCAGTGGCAGCTTCGTCCACGACCAGATTGCCAGCATCCTGCGCTTCGCCTTCCGCTTCAGACTCAGCCAGTTCGCCGGCCATCTTTTCGAACTCCTCCATGCTGGGCAAATCGTTCACATCTTTTAGCCCAAATCGGAGCAGAAACTCCTTGGTGGTCTTGTACAGGATGGGGCGCCCAATCACCGGCTTTCTTCCCGCGGTGGTGATCAACTTGCGGCTGACCAGACTGCCAAGCACTCCTCCCGAGTCGACGCCGCGGATCTCGCTGACCTCAGGCGCCGTCACCGGCTGCTTATAAGCAATCACCGCAAGGGTTTCCAGGGCCTGCAGCGAAAGCTTCATAGGCGGCTTCAGGCTCTTCACAAAGCCACGCACCGCATCGTGATATTCCGGCTTGGTTGCCATGCGGTAGCCACCGGCGATCTCCCGGATCTCCATGCCGCGCTCGCTATTCGCGTATTCGGCGATGAGTTCTTCCATCACTTGCTGCAAGACTTGCCGGACCTGGCGGTCGCGCTGACGAGCTATTTTCTTCTCGTCGCCCTCACTGCCTTCTGCCTTAACCGTACCGGCCGAACCGTCTTCGACCGCAGGGGCAGCACCTTCCACCGCGGGAGCATCTTCAGCGGCAGCCTCAGGGGCCAGACCCTCCAGCGCGACCTGCTCCGTCGCCGGTTCGGCATGGGCCTCGGTCAATTCCGGCGTAACCTCTGCTGCGAAAATCGCGGCCAGCTGGGCCAGGGTTACCGGCTCCTCTGCTGCATAGACAACGGCTTCTAATTTGGGTTTCAGGCTCATTGGGGGAACAATGCGCCGCAAAAGAAAAGGCGCCTCGATTCATACTATCGAAGCACCTGTCTTTTCGCTTGTCTTTGCTGTCCTGGCCTTAACCCTTGGGCGCAAAGTGCACAAAGACCCAAAACAGCCCGGCGGACATCAGCGCCGCCACCGGTAGGGTGAAGACCCACGCGGCTGCAATGTTGCGGATGGTCGACCACTGCAGCCCGCTCTTGTTAGCCATCATGGTTCCCGCTACGCCCGAAGAGAGGACGTGGGTCGTGCTGACCGGCAGACCATAGTTGTCCGCCGCAAGAATGGTGCACATCGCAACCAGCTCGGCCGAAGCGCCCTGGGCGTAGGTCAGGTGAGTTTTCCCGATCTTCTCGCCTACGGTGACGACAATGCGCTTCCAGCCAACCATCGTGCCCAGCCCGAGCGCGATCGCGACTGCGACTTTGACCCAGGTGGGGATGAACTTGGTCGAAAGATCCAGCTTCTTCTTGTAGTTGGCCATCACCGCGGCTTCCTCCGCGGTAAATGCAGGTTTCTTTGTCTTGGCCATCAGCCGCAGCGCCTCGCTCGAGATGTACATGTCGTTGCGCACGTTCGACTGCTGGTTTGCGGGCACTCCCTTGAGCGTCTTATAGAAGGCGACCTCGTGCTCGATCTCCAGAATCATCTGCCGTTCCGCCAGAATCGTGGTCGGCGTCTGCTTCTTGGTCTGGAGATATTCGGTCAAATCGGTGCGAGGATCATCGATCACCGCATTCGTGTCCACATGGGCGGACATTACTTTCGCAGCCTGCTCCGACACAGCGACAAAGTCCTGAACCTGGCCGTAACCGACGGCGTGATTGAGAGCGTACGCGGTGGGCACGGTGCCGATGAGAATGAGCATGATGAGCCCCATCCCCTTTTGGCCGTCGTTGGAGCCGTGAGCAAAGCTCACCCCAGTGCAGGTCAGAACCAGCAGAGCGCGGATCCAGAAAGGCGGCGGAGCGTCGCCCTTAGGCGCCTCGAAAAGCCGAGGATCCTTGATGACCACCTTGAACAGCAACAGCAACAGCGCGGCAAAAACGAAGCCGACAACGGGAGAAATGAGCAGCGAGCGAAACACATTCCCCACCTGCGACCAATCCACGCCGCTGGTTCCGGTGGAGCCGGACATCAGCTGGTTGGCCACACCAACGCCGATAATAGAACCGATAAGGGTGTGCGAGCTGGACGCCGGCAGCCCATACCACCAGGTGCTCAGGTTCCAGAGAATGGCCGAGACAAGCAGCGCGAAGACCATGGCGAAGCCAGCGCCCGACCCAACCCTGAGGATCAGCTCGACCGGCAACAGGGAGACCACGGCGAAAGCTACCGCGCCGGAGGATAGCAACACCCCAATCAAGTTCCACATGCCGGACCACATCACGGCAATATGGGGTTCCAGCGAGTGGGTATAGATCACCGTCGCCACCGCATTGGCGGTATCGTGAAAACCATTCACGAATTCAAACCCGAGGGCAATCAGCAACGCGATCCCCAGCAAAATGTAGGCCGTCGCAGAGGTCGTGTGTTGGACCGAGAACAGGTCGCCCAGCAGTTGGGAAGCCGCCCAACCGATACCGCCCACCAGAACAAGCCCGAAGATGATCATCGGAATCTTGCCCCGCTTTTTGTTCATTTTCTGTTCGAGAAGGGAATTCTTCCCAGGAGCGGTCAACACCGCAGAGGAACCATCATTCACCGCGCACACTCCACACTTACAGGTGTACGAACGGTACCAAAGTGCGTCGGCTGCCAGTGTGAATTGTGGTACCCCGGATTGTTAAAATTCCGAGAATTTCGACGAGGAGCCGCTAACGGAACCCGGATACCCCAGGACACAGACCAAACTACTAACGCCAATCGTCGGTAGCCTGGATGAGTCCCTCATTCACGACTGTTTCGAAGGATGGATGCTTCTTGATGTAAACCTCGCTGAAGTTGTTGTCCTGCCTCAGCAGCACTGCCTGCAGTCGCACCAGCTCAAGCAGGGCAAGAAACATGCAAATGAGGGCGCGCTCCGAGCGGGTATTTTTCAGCAGGCTGCTCAAAGACACGGGCCTGTCTTCCATAATCAGGCGGCGCCGCACATAGTCCAGCATCTGCGACACAGTCACCGCTTCCTCGTCGACATCGAGCACCGGTCGCTGCCGCGCCCGGTCGAGAATTTCCCGGAAGACGCGCACCAGGTCCACCGTATCCGCGGCAATCTCGGGTTCCGCTCCCTCTTCATGGATGAACTGACGGATCGCCGGATTGGTCCAGGTAGCCGCCTCAATCTGCTGCTTCTGCAGCAGCATCTGGGCCGCATTCTTGAACCGCTCGTGCTCCAGCAGCCGCTCCACCAGCTCCCGGCGTGGATCCTCCTGGTCGCCCTCTGCTCCCTCCGCCGAGGTCCGCGGAAGCAGCATGCGGCTCTTGATGTGGATCAATAGCGACGCTACATAAATGAAGTCAGCCGCCGCATCCACCTCAGTCTGCTTCAGACCTTCTACGTAGGCCAAAAATTGAGCGGTGATCTTCCCGATTGGGATGTCGTAAATATCGATGTCCTGCTTGCGGATGAGATCGAGCAGCAGGTCAAGAGGTCCGTCGTACACCGCCCCCACCGTGATGCTGTACGGCGATGCGCTTTCTTCCCGTTTTTTGTCGCGCGTTTCTTCGTTCATAGTGCGCGCTCTCCAGACTCCGGTTGCAGCAGGTGCATCGCTTCCCTCACCTGCTTCATGGTTTCTTCGGCTCGTGCCCGAGCCAGTTCCGAACCGCTATGCAGAACGTCGTGGACCAGGCGGGGCTGCTCCTCATATTGCCGCCGCCGCTGCTGGATGGGCTCCAATTCCGCCACGATGGCGTCCGCGGCCCATCCCTTGCACTCGATACAGCCGATGCCGGCCGACCGGCACCCTTCATAAACCTTGAGCAGCGTCTCCGGGCTGGAAAACACCTTGTGCAGATCCCCCACCGGGCATACATCGGGATCGCCCGGATCGGTGCGCCGCACCCGCGCCGGATCGGTCACCATGGTCTTCAACTTCTGCCGCACCACCGCCGGCGGATCCGTCAACAGGATGGTGTTCCCATAACTCTTGGACATCTTGCGCCCATCCGTACCGGGCAACTTGGGCGAGGGAGTCAATAATACCTGCGGCTCGGGCAGAATCGCACTTCCCCCTTCGCCCGGATAGAAGTGATGGAAGCGCCTGGCCACTTCCCGGGTAACCTCCACGTGCGCTACCTGGTCCTGCCCCACCGGTACAAAATCAGCCTGGTAGATCAGGATATCGGTGGCCATCAGCAGCGGGTATCCGAGGAAGCCATACGTGGTCAGATCCTTATCTCCCAACTGCAATTGTTGCTCTTTGTAGGTGGGTACACGCTCCAGCCAGCCCAGCGGCATATTCATCCCCAGCAGCAAATGCAACTCCGCGTGCTGCGGCACCAGGGACTGCACAAACAGCACGCAACGCTCCGGATCGAGGCCGGCCGCCAGCCAGTCGAGCGCAACATCCATAATGTTTTGCCGCAGATTCGAGGTGTCTGCGTAATCGGTCGTCAGGGCGTGCCAGTCGGCGATAAAGAAATAGCAGTTGTAGACGTCCTGCAGGCGCACCCAGTTATAAAGGGCGCCCATATAGTTGCCGAGATGCAATTTGCCGGTGGGGCGCATGCCGCTCAGCACGCGTTTCAATTGGGTACGATTCGGGAGACTCACTGGCTCGATTGTACGGAAATCCTTCAGATCGAGAGCAGCAAAACACGGAAGAAGCCCAGTACTGGATTCACCATCGCCATGGTCACTCCCCCGCCAAAAAGCAGCATAATGAAAAGGCTAATGATACCCAGGCGGTCGTAAATCGGTTGCCACTTGTACGGCAGCATATGGCGAAAGATATGGCTTCCGTCCAGCGGTGGCAAGGGAAGCAAATTGAATGCGGCCAGAAACAGGTTCAGCAGCATACCAATAAAGAAAATCAGTGACAGCGGATAAGCCACCGGGCTCACCGTCAGCAGCTGTGGATCGAGCCGGCTAATGCCGCCCATCGCAACCGAGCGCACGCAGAGCAAACCGATCGCAGAAGTCTTGGCGATAACGATCAACACCAGCAACGAAACCACTGAGCCGATGACATTACTGACCGGGCCGGCCAGCGTGGTGAGGATATCGTCGCGTACCAGATTCTTGAAGTTGCGCGTGTTCACCGGCGTCGGCTTGGCCCATCCAATCAACGGGATATGGGTCACCATGGCCACCAGGGGTAGCATGATGGTGCCTACCGGATCGATATGCTTGAGGGGGTTGAGAGTAATCCGGCCCAGCATGCGCGCCGTTTGATCTCCCAGTCGCGAGGCCATCCATCCGTGTGCCGACTCGTGAAGACTGAGCGCGAACAGCAACACCACAAATTCGCAAATGCCCAGGACGATCTGAGGAGTTCCCATTGGAAGCCTGATGGTAGCATGCCGCCAGGGCTAAGTACGTTTGCTATCTTCGCCCTGGGCGACTTCCAAACCCGGTTTTCTGGCTTTGATCTCGCGGGCCGGAACCCCTCCCCAGATGGAGTGCGCCGGTATATCGTGAGTGGCCACGCCCATTGCGCCCAGCATGGAGTCTTCTCCGGTCTTAACCCCGGCCATCACCGACGAGTGATAGGTAAGACGCGTGCCGGCGCCGATCTCGGTGGTGACATTCTCAATATCGTGGGAGTCGTTGGTGCTATGCCGATGCGAGTACACGGCTGCATAGTCGGAAATCGAAGTTCCTTTGCGGATGATGAGCTCTCCCCGGTCGTCCAGCATCACGAACTTATGAATGGTGCAGTCGTCTTCGATGGTGAGGTTGTAACCGAAACTGAACTCAACCCCGTGGAAGATCTTCACGTTTTTGCCCACGTGTTTGAAGATGTGTTTGGCCAGCATTTTGCGAAAGCGAAAACCCAGCCAGTGGTTCAGTCCCAACGGCGAGCGGTCGAACATCTGCCAGAAGTAGATCAACGGCTTGAGCTCGCAATATCTCTCCTTATCAACGTCGCCGTAGTACTCCGGTTCCAGGGTCACGTTGGCCGGGTCCAAAGACATCTGCAGGACGTTACCCGGCAACTCTGAAATCAGCGAGGTATTAAGTTTTCCGCCGTGGGGACGGCCAAGATAAATCTGGTGCAGCGAGTCACGGACGATTTCCCCCCTCAGCCGGGATTCCTTATGGCGGCTGAATTCTTCGTCCAGATGGCACAGCCAGCGCCGGTACAGTTCCTCGGCTTCGGCAGCAGGTTTCAAATCACGATACTGGTATCTCGCCATGGTTAAGCGTCCTTATGTCCAGCATACGATGCTATTGAATGCTGAACACGGCGTAAACGGTCGCGGAAGCAGTCACCTTGTGCGCGCTGACGCTGAGTGGCTCGACCTTTTGCGCGGCCGGTGCAGCCGTCATCACGCCCGCGGCCCTCATCATCAGCGGCTGCGGCCCTCGCGAAGGCGCCTCGTTGCTGGCATACACCAGGGGGCCCAGGCTGGCGTTCAGCCCGGCAGCCATTTGCTGGGCTATCTGCCGGGCGCGGTCCAGTGCCAGCTTTGCTGCCCTGGCCTGCAGGCCGTCTTCATCCTGCACACTCCAGGTCATCTGCCCGCTTTGATTGGCGCCTGCCTTGATGGCTACATCGAGGACCCTGGCGCCATTTCCGGCGGCGGTTTTTACGCTCCAACTCTGCTGTACCTGGAACTTGCGCTCGGCTTTCTCGGCCGGGGTCCAGTCCTGGTTGGTGTACTGCTGGACTGGGGTGATGCCTCTGCGACTCGCTTTGAATCGCGTCCTGCAGGAATGGCCGCCGCCTTCAACGCCGCGGCGATTGCGTTTGAGATTTTCGACCCTGCAGCATAGGCGGAGTCCTGGTCTGCCCCGTACTCAACGAAGCCGATCTGACGGTTACGGTATCGGCTTGAGCTTCGGCATCGGCGCTGGTGGTCACAGCGATGGTCCGGTTGTCTTTGCTGACAATGATCTGTTGCGCGTAGCCGGGCATCGCCACCGCGGCCAACAAAACCCAGCCTGCAATGGGTCGTAGTGAAATAGCCATAGTGCGAACTCCTTATCCCCCGGATTTCTTATTAGGTCGGTGGCGTTGATCAACAGTATGCGGTTTTCTCAAAGTTGACCACCGGCTCTTCCGGCCCACGGCGGATGAAAAGAAGTGTCCTGACAATCCAGTCGTTCCCTCCCACCAACTCTGACGGGGTGCCCCACGTTCGCACCAGCGTACGTGGGACGAAAACGATGGGCGAAGCCCTACAAAGCTTTGTTTTTCTGTCTCCCCGAGACCAAATGATCGGGTGCCCCATCCTTCGCGCTCTTTGCGAAGGGTGGGATACCACTGCTCTACACCCGAAGCTCTTCCCCGCACACTCTGCTCGTCCCACCCTTCGCAAAGAGCGCGAAGGATGGGGCACCCGATCAGTTTGCTTCTCGCGCAAATGTAATGGTTCTTCCCGCCGGTCAGCCAAATTTGCGTAACTGGGCGAGCAGTCGCAGACCGGCACCTGAGTCTATCGCGTCCGCCGCGCAGCGAACACCCGCGGCGAAATCGGCGGCACGGCCGGCGATCACCAGGGCAGCTGCTGCATTGAGCAAGACTACGTCTCGCGGAGGTCCGGGCTCACCCGTGAGGATCCCTCTATCAATGCGGCGTTCCCACGTGCGTCACATCCCTCTAACGCGCTGAGCGGGGCTTGCTGCAGACCCACATTGCCTGCTTCCAGGGTGAAACTGCGCACTGTATGCTCTCGCACCTCCGCTACATCACTGACACCGTTGAGGGTGAGTTCATCCAGGCCGTCTCGTCCGTGGACCACAAAAGCATGTCTCACCCCGAGCCGTGCCAGGCTTTGGGCCACCAGCTCCAGGCCGGCGAAGACGCCTACCACCTGCGACCGGGCTCCTGCAGGATTAGCCAGCGGGCCGGCCAGATTGAAGATGGTGCGGAAGCCCAATGCCCGGCGGATCGGTTGTACCCGCTTCATTGCCGGGTGTAGGGCCGGGGCATACAGAAACATAAAACCGGTCTGGCGCAGGCACTCCACTGCCTTCTCCGGATCCAGGGCAACCGGGATCCCTAATGCCTCCAGGACATCCGCAGAACCGCACTTCGAAGTAACGCCCCGGTTGCCATGCTTGGCTACCTTAACCCCAGCCGCGGCCGCCACCAGACCAGCAGCGGTCGAGATATTGAAAGTTCCCTGGCCATCGCTTCCCGTACCGCAGGTATCGACCAGCTGCTCCCGTTCCGATTCGGTCAAAGGGATCGGGGTACTCATCGCCCGCATCGCTTGTACAAACCCTGACAGCTCTGCAACCGTGGGACCGCGGCTAGCGATTCCCGTCAGAAGCGAGGCGATCTCGACATCCGTCGCCGCCCCCTCAAGCATCTCCCGGACCGCCGAACATCCCTGCTGTTGCGTAAGGGTACCTCGCTCTTCGACCACATACTTGATCAACCCCGCCAATGCAGACATGGGTTTGTCCCATCGTAGAGCATTGGCCCAGAGTGGGGTCGTGCCGTAAGAAACCTTAAGAAGACCAACTAGCGCGGACGAACATAAGTGGGTGCAGCGGGACGTGGGGTGCCACAGCTTACCCGAAACCCCAGCGGAAGCCCCGTTTTGCCCTCCCGGGCAATCCCCATTAGTATGGAAGTTCTGTCCCAAGACTAAACGAATGAAAATTCACGAGTATCAGGCAAAAGACATCCTGGAACGCTACGGCGTCGCCGTACCCAAGGGGGAAGTAGCCAACACCCTCGAAGAAGCACTGGACGTGGCCAGACGGCTGTTTACCGGTGGTGCCAAGGGGGTCGTGGTCAAGGCGCAAATCCATGCCGGCGGCCGGGGAAAGGGCGGCGGCGTAAAGGTAGCCAAGACCCTGGCACAAGCAGAGGAATACTCCACCCAGATCCTTGGCATGCAGTTGGTGACCCACCAGACAGGACCCCAGGGCCAGAAGGTGCAACGGCTCCTGATTGAGGAAATGTCTCCCATCGCCCGCGAATTGTATCTGGGCATCGTTCTCGACCGCGCTACAGCCAAATTGGTGTTTATGGCCTCCCAGGCCGGCGGCATGGAAATTGAAGAAGTCGCCGCAAAAGATCCCGACGCGATTTTCAAGGCCTACATCGACCCCGCAGTCGGCTTTCAGCCCTACCAGGCCCGCAAGCTAGCCTTCGCGCTGGGCCTGAAACCTGCCCAGATCAACGATGCGGTCAAGTTCATGACCGGGCTCTACAAAGTTTTCCTGGAAACCGACGCCTCCCTGCTCGAAATCAATCCCTTCATCACCACCACGGATGACCGTCTGCTGGCACTCGACTGCAAGATCAATTTCGACGACAACGCGATGTTCCGCCACAAGGAACTCAAGGAACTTCGCGATACGGCGGAAGAAGATCCGTTGGAAGTGGAAGCCTCAAAGTACGCCCTGAATTACATCAAGCTCGATGGCAACATCGCCTGCATGGTGAACGGCGCCGGCCTGGCCATGGCGACCATGGACATCATCCAGTACGCCGGTGGCTCGCCCGCAAATTTTCTCGACGTGGGTGGCGGCGCCAACCAGCAACAGATCGAGCACGCCTTCGAGATTCTGCTCTCTGACCAAAACGTGCAAGCCGTGTTCATCAATATCTTTGGCGGCATCTTGCGGGTCGACACCCTGGCGCACGGGGTGGTCGAGGCGGCTAAAAAGACCAATGTGCAGGTTCCCGTGGTCCTTCGCCTGGAGGGCACCAACGTGGAGCAGGGACGCGAGATTCTGAAGAACTCAGGGCTGAACTTCATTATCGGAGAAACCATGCAGGACGCCGCCGCCAAAGTGGTCGCGGCTGCCAAAGAGAAAGCCTCGAGAAAGTGAGCTGGAGCCATCTATGTCGGTGTTAGTGGACGAAAATACGCGGCTCATCGTGCAGGGTATTACGGGCAAGGAAGGCACCTTTCATGCCAAGGGCTGCGCAGAGTACGGAACCAAAGTAGTGGGCGGAGTCACGCCGGGCAAGGGAGGCACGACGCATGAGGGCTGGCCGGTATTTGACACCGTAGCCCAGGCCGTCGAAAAGACCGGGGCCAACGCCACCGTGATCTTCGTGCCGCCGCCGTTTGCTGCCGACGCCATCCTGGAAGCGGAAGATGCGGGGCTGCCCCTGATCATCTGCATTACTGAGGGGATCCCCACCAACGACATGGTCAAGGTGTGGAGCGTGGTGAGCAAGTCCAAATCGCGGCTCATTGGCCCCAACTGCCCGGGAGTGATCTCGCCCGGCAAGGCCAAGATCGGCATCATGCCCGGCCGCATCCACAAGCAGGGCACGCGTGGGCATCGTCTCCCGCTCCGGCACGCTGACCTATGAAGCCGTCTATCAGCTCTCTCAGCGAGGCATCGGGCAATCCACCGCGATCGGGATAGGCGGCGACCCCATCATCGGCACCACCCACGTCGATGCGCTCAAGCTGCTCAACGAAGACCCGGGGACCGAGTCCATCATCCTGATTGGCGAAATTGGAGGCACCGCAGAAGAAGCGGCCGCCGCCTACGTCAAAGCGCACGTGAAGAAACCCGTAGTCGGATTCATTGCCGGCCAGACCGCACCTCCGGGAAGACGCATGGGGCACGCCGGGGCCATTATTTCCGGCGGCCAGGGCACGGCCGCGGACAAGATGAAGGCTCTGACCGCGGCCGGAATTCACGTAGTGCAATCCCCCGCCGCCATCGGCGAAACATTAGCTAAAGTCATTGGGAAATAGGAGTCTATGCAACGCACGTTCAGCATCATCAAGCCCGACGCAGTCCGCAAAGGCTACTCGGCAGGAATTTTGGCGGAAATTGAAAAAGCGGGCTTCAAAATCGTCGCCATCAAAAAAATGTTTCTTTCCAAGTCGCAGGCCCAGGGCTTCTATGCCGTGCACGCCAAGCGGCCTTTTTTCGATTCCCTGACCACTTTCATGTCCTCGGGCTCCATCATTGCGATGGTGCTCGAAAAGGACAACGCGATCGCCGACCTGCGTAAGCTGATGGGCGCCACCAATCCGGCGGACGCGGCTGATGGAACCATTCGTAAGCAGTTTGCGTCATCCATTGAAGAGAATGCGATCCACGGTTCGGACGCCGAGGACACGGCTGCGTTCGAGATCGGTTACTTCTTTGCCGGGTATGAATTGATTTAGGCGGGCTGCTAAGCTCTGAATGTGCCTTGACATGAGGCTGCAGGCCAAGCAAACTTGCCTCACACGAGGTCAGGCAATTGGGCGGATCACAACCTAGCCAGGTTTCCTACACACTTGAGTCCTCGCTTGACAGCGTCAATCGCGTGGAACAGACCGCCGAGGAAATGGCTCGCAAGGCCGGACTGGAAGAAGAAGAGATCTACCGCGTCGCCATGGCCGTTCGCGAAGCCGCAGTCAACGCCGTACTCCACGGCAACTCTTACGACCCTGACAAGAAAATATCCGCCAGCTTCGAACAGACTGCGGATTCCCTCGTGATTCGTATCGCCGACCAGGGAAAAGGCCTCAATCCGGAGACCCTGCCCGATCCCCTCGCGCCAGAGAACTTGCTCCGAGGCTCAGGAAGAGGTATCTTTCTCATTCGCTCTTTCATGGATGAGGTACACTTTCGACAATTGCAGCCCGGCACTGAACTGACCCTCATCAAACATCTAGGAACTGCCCGTTCCGCAATTTAAGGAGGAGTATTCGTGAGCATGAAACTTAAGACCCGTCAGGTGGACGGGATCACCATAATGGATTGCAGCGGCCGCATTACGCTGGGAGAAGGTAGCGTGCAACTGCGCGACGCCGTGAGGGATCTCCTCAGCAAGGGCTCAAAGCAGATCCTCCTCAACCTGGGCGACGTGACTTATATCGACAGCTCGGGCATCGGCGAATTGGTCAGCGCCTTCACCACTGTGCGTAACCAGGGTGGAGACCTCAAGCTGCTCAACCTGACGAAGAAGGTCCACGACCTGCTGCAGATCACCAAGCTCTACACTGTGTTCGACGTCAAGGACGACGAAGCAAGTGCCGTAGCTTCATTTGCTCGCGCCTAAACCAGCTTCGTCCAGCTTCCCATCAAAGAAATGGCCCAGGTCTCGAAAGCGAAACCTGGGCCATCCTCTGCTGCATGACAGCCTTAAAAGCTGACCTTGGGCACGTTCTGCGCGCCGGGGCTCGCCTTGAAGTAATCGTTGTTAATCTGGAAACCGCCCATCCCCGCCCAAATGCTGTTAGGAAACTGCTGGATGAAGGTGTTGTAGTCCTGAATCAGATTGTTGTAGCGCATCCTGGCTACGCTGATCCGGTTTTCCGTGCCCGCCAGCTCATCGGAAAGGCGTTGAAAGTTGGCATTTGACTTGAGATCCGGGTAATTTTCGGTCAAGGCCAGCAGCCGTCCAAGAGCGCCATCGAGGGCACCGTTCGCCTGAATGGTCGCTTTCGGATCGCCGTGCGCGTTCAATAGACCGGCCCGCGCATTGGCGATGTCGCCAAATACCGTGGTCTCCTGCTTGGCGTAACCCTTCACCGTCTCCACCAGGTTGGGGATCAGATCCGCACGCCGCTGCAGTTGATTATTCACTTCAGCCCAGGAAGAAGTAATCGCCTCCCGCTTTTGCACCATCTGATTCTTTGCGCTTACATAGCTGCCGAAAACCAGCAGCACCGCCAAAAATATGACCACCAACGCCGCGATTGCTACCCAAAGCCCGCGTCTCATTCCAAAGTTCTCCTTCTCTTGCTCTTGATTTCGTTAGCCTACCAACTGCCCGAAGCACCACCGCCTCCGGAACTTCCGCCGCCAAATCCTCCGAAGCCGCCGTCGCCCCCTCCGCCGCCGCCCCAATCACCTCCGCCGCCGCGTCCGCCCCCTCCGCCGCCGCCGAGAAACATCCCAATCAGGAAGCCGAGCAGCCCGGAACCGCCAAAGCGTGCCAGCACAAAGATAACCAGCAATAGAACGACGCCCAGCACCAGCAATTCGCCCAGGGAAAGCGGCCGCGGTTGGGGAGCGGGAGCATACGCGCGCCGCTGACTGGTATTGAGCGTGACCCCCGCGTCCGCCGCGATCACCCCCGCAATCTGCTGCACTGCCACGGTAACAGCACCGTCGTAGTCGTTCCGTTGCAAATACGGGACGATCTGCCTGCCGATATCCCCCACTCTGCCATCCGGCAGAATACCTTCCAGGCCGTAACCCACTTCGATACGGTACTTGCGGTCATCAATGGCAAAGATGAGAAGCAAGCCCCGATCTGTGCCCTTCTTCCCCACCTTCCACTTGTCTTCGAGAGCCGTAGCGAAGTTTTCGATGGGCTCGCCATCCAGCGACTTCACCGTAACCACGGCAATCTGCGCGTGGGCTTGCCGGTCTACCTGCAGGCACAAACGATTGAGGTCTGCCTGGGTTGCGGGGGACAGTACTCCAGCAAAATCACTGACGTAGTTGGTGGGCTGGGGCAGATCCTGCACTCGCTCAGCCAATAACGGACTAGACCAGGCAAGTAGTAGTGCAAAGAGCGCAAGCAGGCATTTACGCATTGCCTCATTGTACCCAGACGCAGTTGTGCCCGCTGCCGGGGGACAGGCGAGCGGGCACAAGGTTGAGTTGGAGATTTACTTACTTGCCATATTGACGTTCTGATCTTTGGCCAGCTGCTGTGCCATCTGCAGATGCTGGGAGATAATCTGGCTGCCTTGGGTGGCAGCATCCTTAACCGCCGGATCCTGCCCATTGGACGCTTCCATTTGAAAGTCACTCAGATCCTGCTTGTGGTCCTTGACCATGTCCTTTATGTAAGCCTGGTCGTAAGCAGAGCCTGATAAGGCCTGCAGTTTCGTCATAGTCTGCTTGTCCTTCTTCGAAGGCTCAGTCGGAACCGCCACGCCTACTTGTTGCGCGACGGGCTTCATCTGATCGCCCAACTTGGTGTGGTCATCGATCATCTTCTGGGCAAACTGCTTCACCTGGTCATTGTTGCTCTTCTGCAGCGTAAGCTGTCCCAGCTGAACTTCCGCGATGCCGCCCTGCAGCGCTTTCTTGACGAACAACGAGTCCAAAGCGGAAGGCTGACCATTCGCTTGCACGCCATTCATCTGGGGATTCATAGAAGGATTCGCTGATCCCGGGCCTTGACCGCCTGCAGAACCGGTGGATGGGTGTTGCATCTGCGCCATGCCCATGCCGCTGCAAAGCAGCACTGCGCCAGCCACGGCCATGGCCCTCTTACCGCAAAGTGTGGGAAATTCCATGTTTTACTCCTCCCTGATTGTGATGCGAGAAGGCGCTCGAGGGAAACCCCGCCTTTTGACCCTGTACACAGCGCTTCCTATATCCTTTGCTATATATGACTTCGTCGATTTCTGTTCAACCACCGACCGCCCGCCGCCAGCAAACTGTGAACACCTACCATGGCCACCGGTTGACGGACGACTACGCGTGGCTTCGAGAAAAAACCAGCCCGGAGGTGATCGCCTTTCTCGAGCAGGAGAACGCCTACACCCGGGCGGTCATGAAACCAACCGAGGAGCTGCAGGCTAAGCTCTACGACGAGATGCTCAGCCACATAAAAGAGACGGATGTATCGGTTCCTTTTCGCGATAGAGACTATTTCTATTACTCGCGCACGGAACAGGGTGCACAATATCCCATCTATTGCCGTAAGCATGGTTCGCTCGAGCAGAAGAAGAAGTAATCCTCGACATGAACCAGCTCGCAGCCGGCGAAGCATTCATGGCGCTGGGCGCGCTCACCGTCTCCGATGATGGAAACCTGCTGGCCTATTCGACCGATACCACGGGATTCCGGCAATATACTTTGCACATAAAAGATCTGCGTACTGGGGAAGTACTTGCTGATCAGGCGCAGCGTGTTGGGTCCGTGGTCTGGGCGGCGGACAATCGCACCCTCTTTTACACCGTAGAGGATGAGGAGACCAAAAGGCAGTTTCAGCTTTACCGCCACGTAGTGTCGGAACCGCAGGATAAGGATGCGCTGCTCTACGAAGAAGCCGACGAGCGCTTTAATGTGGGCGCAGGGCGCACGCGCGACGGCAAGTACATCGTGCTGGAGAGTGCCAGCCATACAGCCAGCGAAGAACAGTTTCTACCCGCTGCCGATCCTCAGGGGCAATGGACGCTGATCGAACCGCGCCGCGAGAACATCGAGTACTCCTCTGACCACCGCGAGGGGCTCTGGTACATCCGGGTCAATGACACGGCCAGGACCTTCCGCCTGGTCACCGCGCCGGTTGCCACCCCGGGCCGCTCCTATTGGCATGAGTTGATCGCGCATCGTGAAGACGTAATGCTTGAAGAGCTGGAACTCTTTCAATCCTTTGCCGTGCTGGTGGAACGGTCCAACGGCCTGCCACACCTGAAGATCAAATTTTTCGACAACCAGGGGTCCTTTACCGGACCATCGCCCGAGATTGCATTTCCTGAGCCGACGTACAGCGCTCATCCCCATGTCAACCGCGAATTCGTAACCGACACGTTTCGTTATGGCTATCAGTCACTGGTTTCGCCCACTTCGATCTATGAATACAACGTGGTTACCGGTCAATCCACGTTGTTGAAAGAACTGGAAGTGCCGGGAGGGTTCGATCGCTCGCTATACCGCTCGGAGCGATTGTTCTCGACCGCCCCGGACGGGACGCGGATTCCCGTTTCCATCGTCTACCGCAGAGACAAGAAGGGCAATGGCTCCAACCCTCTGTACATCTACGGTTACGGTTCTTACGGCTATTCCCTCCCGGTGGGCTTTAATTCGAATCGTCTTAGCCTGCTCGACCGCGGCTTTATTCTCGCGTATGCGCACATTCGCGGCGGGGGTGATATGGGCAAGCCATGGCATGATGCCGGGCGCCTGATGAACAAGATGAACACCTTCACCGATTTCATTGCGGTGACGGAATACCTGACAGCCCAGGGTTATGGTGACCCGGGCCGTGTAGCCATGGAAGGCGGCAGCGCCGGCGGGCTCTTGATGGGCGCGGTGGCCAACCTGCGGCCCGATCTTTATCGCGCCGTTCTCTCCCATGTGCCGTTTGTAGACGTGATGAACACCATGCTTGATCCGACGTTGCCGCTGACCATCGGCGAGTATGAGGAGTGGGGAGATCCAAACCAGGCGGACGCTTTCGCCTACATGCTGCAGTACTCCCCCTATGACAACCTGGACCGCAAGGCCTACCCGGCAATGTTGGTAAAGACGTCGTTGCACGATAGCCAGGTCATGTACTGGGAACCGGCAAAGTACGTTGCCAAACTGCGAACCCTGAAGACCGACGACAATTTGCTGTTGCTGGAGACCAACATGAGCGCGGGACACGGCGGAGCCTCCGGCCGCTACGACTACCTGAAGGAGATAGCCCTCGACTACGCCTTCCTGCTGCAGGAACTAGGTTCTTGCGCCTAGTAGTTGGCCAATTGCCCCTGCAAACGATCTGGTGAAAGATGGCAGTACATTGGGGAAAAATGTTGCTGTGGGACGGCATCGCCGCTCTCACTAAAAGAAATGTACGATTCCCGATCGGTGCTCCAGGAAACCCAATGAGGAAGGCCAGGTCCGTTGGGATCTCCGGTTTTGGCAAAGTTCGTCCAATATGTTTGTACGATTTGTGAGAGCTTCTGGTCAGTCGGAGTAAATGGCAGCCAGCTAAAGGTGCGTACCTGAAATGTCCCGAAGACATAAGGGAGTTCCAGCGAATGGAAAGGCCCCAAGTTCTGACTCACCTTTTCCTGGGATCGAACGATCAAATCTGTAAACGAAAGCGCGCCGGCCAATATTCGTCGTCAGGGCCGCTTCTGCTCCGATGGGGCAAGCCGCCACAATGTCGTTGCTCGCCTGGTCTATCGCGGGTGCGCCGTGAAGAAGAATTTGGACGGAGTAGGTGGCAACGGCAATGTCCGTCCAGTCGCCATAGAGCGGGCGGGCCACATCCGCGAATTGTTTGAGCTGTTCGGTCACGCCCGGTTTGTTAGCGGGCTGCGGCGATTTCTTAGCGGCTGCTGCCGCACCGATTCGGAAGGCGCTGAACTCTCTCGCGTTCAACCCGGCGAGAAGGTCGACCCGTTGAATCTTTCCCAGAGCGAAAGCGCTTGCTGTCGACTGTGGAAGCACCCAGCCATCTACGATAGACGCGTTTGGATCGTAACCCTTGAAGCTTGAAGCGATCAGACTACTCTGGATCTGCGCAATCCGCGTAGCAGGCAATTCCCTGAGAACTGAAAGTTGCGACCCTGGCTGGCCGCCTGCCTCTTTGCCAACCGCCGCTCCCAACAACTCCATTCGGGCAAGGTTTTGTGATGGCCCAAGCCCGAATGCGGGGCCGCTTTCCGCAATCACCCTCCGAAACAGGCTTGCCGTAAGAGGTGACGCCATCAGCGTCGTCGCATCCACCGATCCGGCAGATTCACCAAACAACGTAACGTTCTCCGGGTCGCCGCCGAACTGGGCTATGTTCTGCTTTACCCATCGTAGAGCTTCGATCTGGTCGAGCAGCCCATAGTTGCCTGAGCTGTGATGGGGAGACTCCGCGGTCAATTCAGGATGGGCAAAGAAACCCATTACCCCGAGACGGTAATTGATGGTCACAACGATAACGCCACGGGAGGCTAATGAGGCTCCATCGTAGGCGGGTTCCGTGCCGCTACCGACCCGGTTGCTGCCGCCATGCAGCCAGACCATGACAGGAAGATGCATGGCTGGCTGCAGTTGAGGCGTCCAAACGTTGAGATACAGGCAATCTTCCGATGGATCGAGCTGCTGAGGTGAATACGCTACGCCGTAGGTTGCCGCAAGCGGCTCAACGAAGCTATCCACACCCTGGAGGCTCTGCATGCACGGGCGGGATGGCTTCGTCGCATCGCGTATTCCAGCCCAGGGAGCAATGGGTTGCGGTGGGCGCCATCGTAACGGTCCTAGCGGAGGCTTGGCGAAGGGGATTCCGTTGAACACGGCGATTTCACCGCTCATGGTTCCTTCGAGCGCGCCGCTGGCCAGATGAACAAGAGGTCCCTTCGTATCGACGTGTTGCGGTCTGGCCGACTGTACGAGAAGCATCGAAACCGCGAGGCAAAGATTGAATCGCCTAACAGGCGAGGGTTTCGATGATGGTTGATCAGACTGCTTCCATGCAGACTCACCGTCAAACATTTGCATCGGGCGAACTCCGGAGATCGATCATCAAATGAAAAAGCGATTTTAACTCCGAGCGAAAACTTGGCTTTGTATCAGGGCGCGACTTTAGTCGGGCTGTCCACACGCGAAAATAACGCTGGCTTTAGAGACTGCGTACAATCCTCTTGAAACTTGCATAGCCTTGGACCCTCGTGCCGAACCCAAAAACAACGGCCCGCGGCAAAGCCGCGGGCCGTTTGTTCGGCAAAAGAAACTACCGTCGCTCGTGTTCCCCACCACCGCCGCTCGGATGAGATTCGTTATGCGCTTGCGGGGCAGCTTGAGGATGCGCCTGCGGCGGAGCCTGGTAATGCTGTTGATTGTTGGCAGGCGCTTTATACGCCGCGTTGTTGTTGTACGCCGGACGATTATTAGCAGCCGCGTTATACGCCGGCCGGTTGTTGGCGTTCATAGCCGCATGATTAAAGTTCGCCGACGTCATAGGACGGCTTACGGCCGCATTTGCGGGCCTTCCCCCGTTCACAGACGCAAAGTTCGCCCGGTTGGTGCTGGCGAAGTGTTCGTGGGACATCTGCTCAGAAGTCGGCTGCACATGCTGTTCGCGCATCGCCGCCTGCTCCTGGCCATTAGGCCTGGCGTTGATCCCGTTGGGCCCGTTGAAGCTGGTCCGGTTAACCACGGTCGTATTGTGAATCACTGTGTTATCGATATACGTGTTGTGGACAATGGTGGTGTTTACGTGCATCACCGCGGAGTTATAGGCGAAATGTCCACCTTCCCAACGCCCGCCGAAGAAGCCCACACCGCCGTAGCCGAAGCCATAGTTCACCCCACCGTAAAAGCCGACGTGGGGACCCCAGTATCCGCCGTGCCAGGCGTAAAAGCCGCCACCCCAACCCCAGTAGCCAGGAGTCCAAAGAAATCCAGGCCGGGGTGCAAGCACCCAGGTTCCCGGAACCCAGAAGTAGCCCGCATCGCCATAAGCCCAGTATCCAGGAGTCCAGAGGTATCCATCCCCGGGGCAAACCGGCTGCGCGTACACCGGAAGGATGGGCGGAGCGACCGTAATGGAAACAAAAACGCCCGCAAACGACGAAGCTGGCACAACAGAAACCAGTAATGCGAGAAACAGAGTTCTTAAAGCTCGAATCGTACGCATAGCATCGCTCCTTGCTTTTCCGCGGCCAAATGCCTTACGCGGTCAGCTTGGCCGGATAATGACCGGCCCGACTGTATGAACGCGGCGCCCACAAATTTGTTGCTGGCAGGTGCAGCACAAGGTAACCCGCGGATTGGTTGCTCAGAGGAGGGTATCGACCAACGATGTACGTGGCTATACAACATTCGCTGCAAGGAGCCCGGGCAACCCAGCAAGTAAGCCGCAAATCACCGCCGGTTGCTACCCCCCAGCAGAGATCCGAGTACTCCACGGACGATCTGCCGCCCTACCGTGCTGCCCAGCGTACGTGCCGCACTCTTAGCCACGGTCTCGACTAGGCTGTCTCCACGCCGTCCTCCGGAGGAACCTGACCCGATAGACAAAAGATCCCCGTACCAAGGGGTCGATTTTGCCCCAGGCTGCTGATTCAAAATGGGTTGAGGGGCAGCAGCGCGGGCTTTCAACAGCTCATAGGCCGATTCGCGATCGACCGCCTTTTCATACACCCCCGCCACCAGGGACTCGCGCATGATCTGCTGCCGCTGTTCGGGCGTAATAGGCCCTATCTGGCTGCGCGGCGGACAAACCAGGGCACGTTCGACCATCCCGGGCGTTCCCTTCTCATCCAGAAACGACACCAAAGCCTCGCCCACGCCCATCTCCAGGATCACCTTCTCCACATTGACCGCTGGGTTGGCGCGAAACGTCTGGGCCGCTGTTTTGACCGCCTTCAGATCCTTGGGGGTAAACGCACGCACCGCGTGCTGCACCCGGTTGCCCAGTTGGCCCAGGATGCCGTCGGGAACATCGATCGGGCTCTGGGTCACGAAGAAAACCCCAACCCCCTTGGAACGCACCAGGCGAACCACCTGGTGGACCTTGTCTTCGATCACTTTGGGCAAATCGGTAAAGAGCAGATGTGCCTCGTCGAAAAAGAACACCAGCTTTGGCTTTTCCGGGTCCCCCACTTCCGGCAAGCGTTCGAACAGCTCGCTCAGCAGCCACAACAGGAACGTCGCATAGAGTTTGGGCGAGTTGATCAGTTTATCGGCCGCCAGGATATTCACCACGCCGTGGCCCTGGGTATCTGTCTGCATCAGGTCGTCGAGGTCAAGCGCCGGTTCGCCCAGAAACTTCTCCCCACCCTGCTGCTGTAGGGCGAGCAAGCCCCGCTGCATTGCTCCCACGCTGGCCGCGGAGATGTTGCCGTACTGGGTTTGAAACTGTTTGGCGTTGTCCGCCGCGTACTGCAGCATGGCTTGAAGATCTTTCAAATCGAGCAGCAGCAGACCCTGGTCATCGGCGATCTTGAAGACGGCATTCAGCACTCCGGCCTGGGTTTCATTCAGGTTCAACAGCCGGCTGAACAGCAGGGGTCCCATTTCCGAGACCGTTGCCCGAACCGGGTGTCCTTCTTCCCCGAACACATCCCAGAACGTCACCGGGCATCCAGCGAAGGAGAAATCAGTCAGGTTAAGCTTCTTGACCCGGTCGGCAATCTTCGGGTTATCGACCCCAGGCTGGCTGATACCGGAGAGGTCGCCCTTAACGTCGGCAGCGAATACCGGGACACCGATGCGGCTGAACGCCTCCGCCATCACCTGCAGGGTTACCGTCTTCCCTGTACCAGTTGCTCCGGCGATCAGACCGTGCCGGTTCGACATGGCCGGCAGGAGGTAGAGCGGCACTTCGCTCTGAGCAATCAGTAGTGGATCGGGCATGATCGAGATTCTATGGATGGCCCGGACCTGGCGCAAATAGCAAGCGCCCGTGGGCTGTCGCTCACGGGCGCGCTGAAGAGCAGCCCTCCCCCAGAACTGATCCTCGTGGATGACATTAACGTCGCCTAAGCGGTTTGGCTACATCACGCCCGTTATCCGCGACGGTTACCAGCCGTCTGGTTACCCTGCCTGCCTTCGGAAAGGACATTTGTGTGATAAACCCTTGTGGTACCCGCAATGACCCTTCTCCGCTGCCTGTACGCACTGACGATCTTCCTGAGTGCCTTTCTCCTCCTGGCGGTGGAACCCATGGCAGCCAAGCAGCTGCTCCCCACCCTCGGTGGCTCCTCCGCGGTATGGACCACCTGCCTGGTCTTCTTTTCCGTCGTCCTTTTGCTCGGCTACCTCTATGCGCACTGGATCTCGTCCCTGTTCGACCCCAAACAGCAGGCAGTAATCCACATCCTGATCTTGACCATGGGGCTGTTGACCCTGGGAATTCGTATCCAGCCCGGCCCCGCAGCGGTGAGCTACCATCCTGCCCTGACCGTCTTTCGCGTGCTTGCCACGGTCATCGGGTTACCCTACCTTGCTCTCTCCTCCACTACCCCCTTGCTGACTGCCTGGTATGCGGGCAGCTTCGAAGGAGGATCGCCCTACCGGCTGTTTGCTCTGTCGAATTTTGCCTCCCTGCTCGCCCTCGCTAGCTACCCGCTATTCATCGAGCCCGGCTTGACCATGAAGCAGCAGACGGCGTGGTGGAGCGGAGGTTTCCTGGTCTTTGCCGTACTCTGCGGGGCCATCGCCTGGCAGGGCCGCCGGCGTTCTGTTACCGCCACCGCAGAGAAGGCGGTCCTGGCCGGCCGTCCCGAACCCTTCTGGTTTTTACTTGCCTTGGGCGGCGGCATGATGCTGACTGCCGTAACCAGCCATATGAGCGCGAACATTGCTGCCATTCCCCTGTTATGGCTCCCGCCGCTCGCCTTGTACCTACTGACGTTCATCCTGGCCTTCCAGGGAGCCTGGAAGCCGCTTCGCCAATCGATGCTGCGCTGGGTGTTGGTAGCGGTGGCCTCCATGGCGTACGCTCTGCGGGATATTCGCACCATCCTGCCCATTGCGGTGAGCCTACCTCTGTTCCTGATTGCTTTGTTTCTTTGCTGCTTCTTCCTTCATGGCGAGCTCTATGCGCGACGGCCGGTCACCGCGGGCATGACCAGGTTTTACCTGGTCGTCGCCACCGGCGGTGCGGCGGGGACTCTGCTGGTAGGAGTGATCTTTCCCCTGGTTCTGCGTGCCAATTACGATCTCGCCTGCACTCTGGTGGTGGTCTCGCTGATCGCCCTGGCGGCGACCTGGCAAGACGGTTGGGGCTTGCGCATGATCTGGATGGCGGGTGCGGCGGCGGCGATCGTGGTCTTGAGCACTCAAGTGCACCAATACGACGATGACGCGGTAGCCCTGATGCGCAACTTCTACGGCACCCTGCGAGTCAGGGAGTCGAACCTGCCGCCGCAGTCCGACACCGACCGCCAGCTCTTGAACGGAACCATCGAGCACGGCGCGGAGTGGTTTGCTCCCCAGTTCCTGGGCCAGCCATTGACCTATTACGCGCCTGACTCCGGCCTTGGTTTGGCGATGCGGCTTTGCTGTGGGGCAGATGCGAAACGGGTGGGTGTGATCGGACTGGGAACGGGTACCGTTGCGGCCTATGGCAATCCCGGGGGACGCGATCCGTTTTTACGAGATCAATCCCTTGGTAGAAAGGCTGGCGCGGCATTGGTTCACATTTCTGCACGATAGCCCCGCGCGCGTTGAGGTGATCCTGGGGGATGCGAGGCTCTCTCTTGCCGCAGAGACCCCGGAGCATTTTAATGTAATCGTAGTGGATGCTTTTTCCGGGGACGCGATCCCCGTCCATCTCTTGACCAGGGAGGCGCTGGCCCTTTACCGGCGGCACTTGCAGCCCGGCGGTGTGATTGTCTTTCACGTCTCCAACCAGTACATCAACCTGGAGCCGGTCGTGGCGGCGATCGCCGGAGATGCAGGAATGAAAGCCGTGTCCGTGCACTCGCGGGGTGACGAACAGAATGGCTTCTACTATGCGGACTGGATCCTGGTAACCGCAAATGAGACGCTCTTGTCACAACCAGAGATTGTCAACAACGGTTTCGCGACCCCGCTGCAAGCGAATGTCAGACTCTGGACCGACAACTACAGCAGCGTCTTTCCCTTGCTCAAGTGGCACAGCAAATAGCGTGTCACTCCCCGAAATTGATCCGCAACCCAAATCGCGCGACCCGCGGCGAAGCCAGCGTGAGCTGGGGCGTCTTCCCCGCTTGAATCGCTTGATCAAACAGATTGTCTCCGGCCGCAAACGCCTCCAGATGGCGCCCAAAGTTATGGGAAGCGTAAGCACCGAAGCGGAAGTAGCTATGCAGCAGATACTGGTTGGCATCATCGTCGAACTGCCGTCCGCTGATACGTCCCTGCAAGCTGAGCAAACCCCACCGCCGGCGCGTCAAGTCCACCTGGGTAGTCGCCATGTTGCGCGCCACCTGGGGAATCCAATTACCCACCAGGGCCGGCTCCTCCGCATTGCTGGTCACCGTTGCATCCGCGTATTGATAGCCTCCCTGGATACCCACCCAACTCGCCGGCCTGGCCGCGAAGTCGAGCGACACTCCCCGGCTTTCAATCTGCCCCAGGTTCTCGCGCTTGAGCAGTTCGCTGGTAGGAGTGGTACTCAACGTCAGGGCAGTGATAGGCCGATTGATCTGCGTCCAGAAATAGCTGACCCGGACAGTCGACCCGATCTGCGGCAGATCGGCATGAACTCCCGTTTCCCAACCCGTTGCCCGCTCCGAACGCAGATCGGGATTGGGGAGCGTGGTCTGCGAACCGACCTGCCCGGTGCGATAAAGCTCGTTCTCCGTGGGCGCGCGGTATGCCCGAAACGCCGACGCATTCAGCGCCAGGTTGGTCGTAATACGCCGCGTAATCCCGATGCGGGGATCGAACACCGTCTGGTTCAACTGAGGCAGTTGGATCGGGGCGGTAGCGCTCTTGTATTGGCTGGCATCAAAGTTGGAGAAGTGGTCCACCCGGGCCGAACCGCTAATGGTCCATGCCGTCGGCGTGAACAGCACCTCCCCATATACCCCGCTCTGACGCTGCCGGGCCGTGGTGTTGAGGTACCCCTTCGAGGTGGGAAACATCGTTTCGTAATCGGCCGCCCGCACATCATGGATATCTGCGCCAGCCAGCAGCAGAAGATGCGTGCCCACTGGCTGATGCCAGTGCCCGGCCGCGCCCATCTCATCCGCCGGGTCTTTCCCGATGCGGGTCAACGTCTCCGCGGTGCGCGTGGCATTGACCGTAGAGAAGGTCTGCGAATAGTGCTCATTGTCCCCAAACAGACGCACCACCAGGTTGCTCCAGTCCGCTCCTCCGGCGAACCGCCACAGGCGTGTGCTGTTGATCTGGACCGGGGTGCCGTTATGGCGGTTTTCATTCAGGACGCTGCCCCTTACAAAAACCCGGCCGTCGTGACTCAGCCCGTGATCGAACTCCGTCAACGCATTTTGCGCGTGCACGTTCGATGGCTGATCGATTGGGCCGCGAAAAGCTGGGGCGATCAGGATATAGCCGTCCGTAGCAATAACCTGTCCGCTCGCCAGGCCCGACCATTTGCCCAGTTTTAAAATTCCCAGCGCCGAGTCATCCGTTGTCTGCTCCGAACCGTAGCTGGTGGAGAGTTGAAAGCGGTTGGCCTCGGGTTTGACTGGGACAATGCTGATCACACCCCCAATGGCGCTCGATCCATACAGATCGGACCCTCCCCCACGCACCAGCTCAACCGAGTGGATGGAAGGTGGAGGCAACTCCTCCCAGTGGATCCAGCCGCCAAAGGGATCGTCGATCGGAATCTCGTCAAACAGCACCAGTGAGCGGCTGGCCGCAGTCGATCCCAGGCCGCGCAGCGAAACCCCCTCCGTCGTTGGGTTCGCTACCAGCGAACTGGTACGGCGAAAAAGCTCAAACCCGGGAACCTGTCGCAGCTTGTCATCGAGCGAAATCCCTGCCGCCTGGCGCAACTGCTGGGTGGTGAGAAGGCGTGTGCTGGAGGGGCTGTCACCCGACGCCAGGGGGGACCTGTAGGCGGTGACCGTGACGCTCTCCAGCGGGTGTTCCAACAACACATGCACCGGGGAGGGACCGTTGAGGTCCACCGAGGTTGGCTCGAAGTGGGCGGCTGCGATCTGCACCCGGCCCGAACCTGCGGGCACGGTGAAGCTGCCGTCGGCGGCTGTGGTCGCCAGCAGTTCGCCCCCACTGCCGAGAATCTGCGCCCCAGCCACCGGCTGATTGCGTGCATCGACCACGTTGCCGGTGATGCTGGCCTGCTGCGCCCCGCCCCTGGTAACAGCAAAAACAATCCCAGCAGGATCAAGGCACAGCAGCGAACGCGAAAATCGGAAGCGGCGTTTCGAGGCTTCAAATATTCCCTTTCCTTCCGTTGCTATATGCTTACCACGACAGTTGCCCGGAATTGTATGGTCAAGAAATCAAGCCAACCTTCCCGCCTGCATGCGTTAACAGAAATTTGTCTGGCGCTGCCCGAGACAACACGGGAGGACAAGGGATCGCACGCTGCCTTTCTGGTCCGCAAAAAGACGTTCGCTTACTACCTGAACAATCATCATGGCGACAACATCATCAGCGTTTGTTGCAAGGTCCTGCCTGGTGAGAACCGTTTCCTTGTTGAATCGGGCCCGGATCGGTTTTACCTACCCGCATACATCGGATCACGAGGGTGGATCGCTCTCCGCATGGATCGTGCGGCGCTGAATTGGACCGAGGTGAAAGAGCTGGTTCACGGCAGCTATTTGCAGACGGCGCCGAAGAAACTCGCTTCCCTGGTGAAGCATTGAAGATTACTTCAGTGACTGCTGAAGAAGCCGCAGGTCTCGCTTTTGAAACCAGGGCCACCAATACTGCCGTCTTATTTCAATTCCTCAAACAATTTTTCGCCTTCCCCTGGAGCAAGAAAGCGATTGGACTCGACACCATGCTGGCGCGTGTAGAGATCGTGATAACGGCCCTGGAGAGCGTATAGGGTGGAGTGCGTACCACGTTCCAAAATGAGGCCGCCCTCGACCACCAGGATCTGGTCCGCTCTGCGAATCGTTGACAAGCGGTGGGCAATGACAAACGTGGTGCGCCCTTGCATCAGGTAACTGAGCCCGTTCTGAATCATCGCCTCCGATTCCGAATCGAGCGACGACGTGGCTTCATCGAGGATAAGAATGCGCGGATCAGCCAGAATAGCGCGCGCGATCGAAAGGCGCTGGCGCTGGCCGCCCGATAGCTTGACTCCCCGCTCGCCAACGATGGTGTCATAGCCTTCCGGAAAGCGCAGGGCGAACTCGTCGACCCGGGCGATCGCGCAGGCATTGAGAAATTGCTCCTCTGTCGCCTGCGGACGAGAGAAGACCACGTTCTCGCGAATAGTGCCGTCGAACAGAAACGATTCCTGTAACACCACGCCCAACTGGCTGCGATAGCTGTTAAGGCGCACCGTGGAAAGGTCAATGCCATCGACCAGAACCTGTCCCGACGTAGGTTCATGAAACGCGCAGATCAGGCTGATGATCGTAGATTTCCCCGATCCCGAAGAGCCCACCAGAGCCGTGACCGTGCCGGGACGGGAATGAAAAGAAATGCCGTGCAGGACGGGCTTGTCGGCCTCGTAGGCGAAGTGCACGTCTTCGAATTTCAGATCGCCGTTAATCGGTCCCAGGGTGACGGTCCGCTTGGGATCGCCGTCTTCTTCTCTCTCCGCCAGGATCTCGCTGGTGCGGTCAAGCCCGGCGATGGCCTCTGTCAGCTGGGTGCCAACGTTCACCACCTGGAAGACCGGAGCCACCATGAAGGCCAGAAACATCGTGTAAGTAAAGTAGTCGCCCAGGGTGATCTTGTGGGCCATTTCCTGGTGGGCGCCGAGCCACATCACCGTGGCGCCGACAACGCCTAAAATAGCGGTCGCGGCCAGCGAGAGCAATGAGGTGGCGGTCAGCGAGCGAACCACATTTTGGTAAAGCCGTTCCACTCCCTTAGCGAACACTCCGGCTTCGCGATCCTCCGCGTGGTAGCCCTTCACCACCCGCACGCCGCCCAACGATTCCGTCAGGCGCCCGGTCACCTCGGCATTGATTTTGCCCCGCTCGCGGAAGATAGGACGGATCACGGCGAATGCCTTGCGCAGAATCAGAACAAACGTCAATACAAACGCGAAGGAGATGAGCGTTATGCTGGCGCTGATGCGCATGAGGATGAAGAAGGCCAGGACAGCGGTAAGCACACCGCCCACAAAGTCAACCAGGCCGGTACCGATCAGGTTGCGCACGCCTTCCACGTCGGTCATGATGCGCGACACCAGCACGCCCGTGCGGGTAGCGTCGTAGAAGCTCACAGAGAGACGGCCGATGTGTGCCTGCACCTGCATGCGGAGGTCCGCAATGAGCCGCTGGGCAGCCTTCGAGAGCAACTGGGTGAGGGAAAAGGATGTGATTGCCTGGATGGTTGTCGCCAGCAGAACCGCGCCCACAATCAGCGGCAATTTCCCTGCCTGGTGTTTGATCAAAACGTTGTCCACCAGGAACTTGGTGGACGCGGGCAGAACCAGCCCCGAGACACGATTGATGACCATTAACACAAAACCGAACGCCAGCAGCCACCTGCGCGGCTTGACCAGCGTCCAGATTTCCGGCAGCACCTTGCGCAGGGGAGGCCGTTTCTTCTTAACCTCTTCGCCGGCAGCACCGCTGCGTCCCCGGGTTGACCGTTCGGCACGGAGCGACATCCCTGCCCCGGAGCTGGATCGCATACTCACGCGGTAAAAAGCCCCCTAGACTCTCGAGCGGCGCGCAGCAATAAACGAACGCACACAGAGTAGTACATAGATGAGCATGAGGCCGGACATCGCTGCTTTTTCTTCAACGGCTGCCGGATAGGGGAACAACTTGCCTTTGAAGAGCTGCACCACCTGGATCAACGCCGGAGCCGTGGCCAGGAAACCAAGCAGGCCCACCGTAACCGCAATGTGCATGAACAACATGCGCCGCCGGCTGTCGGGGGTTTCGGCCATGCTGCCGAAGGTCGCGAGCAGGATGCCGAAGGCAACTGGAATCAGTGAGGTAGGAAATTTGTGGCCGGTGAGAACGAAGCTCGCGCCGCCAAGGATGATAAGAAGAACACCAAAAAGGACTGTAACTTTCGCCATTAGGGGCGGGCGCCTCCGCGTCGAGAATAAAGCTCAAATTTCATAGCGGCGCCAAAGTCGGTCAAGTTTGAAGACAAACCCCTCGACAGGGCCCTTCCCGTGAACGACATTGCCTGATACGGTGGCAGCCTGGCTGCCAGGTTCATAGACATAGACCTTCTTCTTATAGGGATCGATGAGCCATCCGAGAGTGACGCCGTTCTCAATCCAACGTTCCATCTTTTCCCGGGCCTTAGGGAGGCTGTCCGAAATCGAGAGCAACTCGATTACGAAGTCGGGGCAGAGGCGGGGGAAGCCCGTCAGTTTATCCTTGGTCAATCCCTTCAGCTTCTGCGGCAGAACGTACGATGCATCAGGGCTCAACATCGAACTGTCCGCAAGGAAGAAAGTGCCGCTCGAGTCAAACACCATCCCCCGTTCATGGGTCATCCACCAGGAATGTAGCTGGGACCCGATTTCTGCATTTCCACTACTGGTCAATCCTCCCGCGGGTGGGTGCATCAGGATTTTCCCTTCTCTGGTGCGCTCCAGACGGAACCAGTCGCTGGCGATGCTGAGAGCTTCCAGCTCGGCATCGGTCAAGGGCGGGTCAAGGACCACGCTGCGAGGGGTTGCTACGTCGATGGGAAGAAGAGTAGACACAGCTTGATTCTACCTCCACCTAGAAAGATGCGGTCCCTAGACGTCGATCTTGCCTTCTACCGTCAACAGCTGATCCAGGATCTCCTGCACGATCTTCTGCGGCGGCCCTTCCGCATCAACGCGCATGAGATCGGGGGTAACCTCAAGCGTATCGAGTTGGCTCTGCAACAGCTCTGGATTCATGTAATGGTTCTTGCGCCCCTTAAGGCGCTCTTCCAGTACCGGTTGGGGGACATCGAGCAGGATAAAGCGAATATTGACCGAGGGAATTTGCGGGCTGAGCATCTCGCGGTAACTTTGCTTTAACGCAGAGCAGCCCAGGATGCCGCTGATTCCCGCTTCGTACCAGCCCAGCAGCAATGCGTGCAGGGTCTCGAGCCACGGCTCCCGATCCTCATCGGTCAGAGGAATGCCGGCGTGCATCTTCGCCTTGTTCGCTTCGGAATGAAAGTCGTCAGCATCGGCAAAGCGCCAGCCTGTTTCCGCCGCCAGCAGTTTGCCAATCGTGGTCTTACCAGACCCGGTCACTCCCATGAGCACAAGAATCATTGCTTCCTTTTATACCAGCGGGGGAACCACGCAATGCTTATTGGGCAACGGCTTGCTTAATATCGTCAACCACGGCGGAGGGTGTCCAGTCATTACTCGGATACCAGCGAAATATCTTGCCATTGGGCGCAATGACCACGGTGGAAAGAGAGTGGGTGAGAGTATTGCTGCTGCCCGGGCTCACGGCTACGTCAAAGAACTGGTCGACTGCATCCAGTTCCGCAGCGGGCGGAGCGGCAAAATCCCAGTGAGAAAATGCCTTGCCTCCAGATTCGCCAATATAGGCGTTGCCGTAACTGCGCAGCACCTTTGGCGTGTCATGTGCCGGGTCAAAGCTGACGCTCAGCAAATGGGTTTTGCTATAAAGCGCAGGGTCGGCGGCCAGCTGCTGTTGGATGTCAGCGAAGTTGCGGCTCATGCGGATACAGTACTCGGGCAATGGGCAGCGGGTGTAAATGAAGGTGACCAGCAATGCTTTGCCGCGAAATTGATCGACGCCGATCGTCTTGCCGCTCTGATTGATAAATTTGAAATCAGGCACCGTCTGCCCAGGCGCCGGGACGTTGTAGAGCTTATCTGGCTTGTAGTCCGGTTTAGCCTGCGCGGTCACATCGATCTGGTCCAGCACGCTGGAATCCGTTGAGACTCGCAGCCGGGCGGTGACGTGATCTCCCGGGTGAAGTTCGGTAGCAACGCCGGGCTGCACAAGTTTATAGGGCATGGTCATGGCGCCCATCAGCCCGGGAATGGCTTCCGTATCGATGGTGACAACACCTTTGGCGGCATCGGACGAAACCACAATCCCTCGCAATTGGTAAGTCGCTCCAGTAGGCTGCGGCTCTACCGCCGGTGGTTCGCTTTGGCATCCTTCGAGACCAGCCAGTAGGCAGAGGATGAGAACAATTGCGAGTGCCCCCGGACTAGAAATGAAACCGGTACCGCACCTCGCCGTAAATTTGCCGTGGATCGTTATAGTGAAATCCTCCAATGTAAGGCTGTTGTCCAACAACCTCGGGGTATGCGACATTCTGCGCATGTACCGGCACAGAAAATTCTCACCGATTTCCTTACCCAAAGACAAATCGGCAGACACATGCCCGGGGAGATAAGCCCCGGTAAACGGGGCGGAAGGGGAGCTATTACCTCTCCCCGTTGTTGCCTAGGTAGTTGAATTTGTTTACGCTCGCTTCCGCCTTCTTAGACAGGGGCCCGGCCCTTTAATAGTTGAATCGATAGCGAACCTCCCCGTAAATTTGCCGCGGATCATTCCAGTGAAATCCGCCGAAAGTCAAACTGTTATCCAGCTGCACACGGCGGTTTGCCACATTGATTGAGTTCGCGGAAACCGTAAATTTTTCGCCGAACGTCTTCCCGATTGCCAGATCGAGAGTCGTGTGTCCCGGCAGATAATTCCCGGGATACTGTGCCTGCGGCGTCCCAACCAACCCGTTGGTAAAGCCCGAGCCATAGTACACATTGGCTGAGGCGTAGCTCTGCCAGGGTAGACGGCTGTTGAAGCCCACGTTCAAGGTGTTTCTTTGATCGTGATCTACCGGCGCGAGCCCTGGAGGGATATCAAGCGGGCATGCCGAGGTGACCGGGACCGGGCAGATCAGGCCTCCGGTGATGGGCGAGGTCGCCTGCGCGATCTGGTTTGCATACGCCAGGTGAAACTGGCCATGATGGAATACGTCCGGAGAGCGCAAGGTGAGTGACCACCCTTGAATTTGGGCATAGGACCAGGTGATCGGCCAAAAAATATTCGATTCTCCAATGTTATTGTGATCCAGCCAATTCTCCGCCCGGGTTTCATAGTTATTCGCGCTGAGTGTCCAGTTGCGGAACGGAATCGTAACTCCGTACTGCCATTGGATGTCCCGCTCACCACGCAGAGGAGCAAAGGTAAAGTTCTGGCCGTTTGCCAGGTCAAGCAAAGGACCGGTGGCAGTGACAAGTGGCGGAGCCTGATAGTAATAGCCATAGAAACCGTTAACGATCCAGTTCAGGCGGGGAATCTTCAACGCCGCGCCGAAGCGCGGATCGGTAGCGTTTTCTGAGATAGAAGCATTGAACTGCGTCAGGCGAAGGCCTGCGATTAGGGTAAACCAGGGAGTGATCTTGAATTTGTCATTGATGAACTCGGAAACTACCCCGCCATTGACCCCTATGGAAGAAGAGGGAACATTAGGCGTACCGTCGGTAAATATATTGCTGAAGTAGTTGTGTTGGTGTTGAAAAAATGCGTACACGCCGGCTTGAAGATCATTCTTCCAGAAGTTATAACTCAAGGCTGTCTGCATACCCACGTAGTTGGCGTCCTGATTGACTGAGGAGATGACAGGATAGTCGTTGGCTCCGCCTTTATAGTCGGCTCCGTTGTAGTGGTAGAACGGAGAGACCGTCAGGAGCTTATTGGCGTCGAAAGTGTGGACCCAGGAGAAGGTGGCATAACCATCGGGCTCGATTTCGGCGTCGTGCAGGCCGCTCGACGGATATACCTGGTTTCCGGTTGAGTTGGGGTCAGGATCAATGGGAATCTGGTAATAGTCCCGGCGGAGCGAAGTCACCAGGCGATACTGGTTTTTCGGGTCGGGATTGAAGATGAACGAGGCGAACCCACCAAAGCCGTTCACCGCATCGTTCACCACCTGAGGAACGGGGGTCTGGAGTCCGTATTGGCTGCGGTTCCCGTTCAAGCTTCCATAGTAGGCGAACCGCTGCGTGTGCCCTCCGCAACTGATCTGGTCATCGGTTTGGTAGAAATTCCCGGCGGTGAGAACGAGATCGCATTCCTTTTCGCGTTCAAACCCAGTTCGCGGCACCACGTTGAAGACTCCATAAGTACGATCGCCATAGTCAGCGTCGTAGCTGCCGCTATACACCTCGAGATAGTCGATGTCTCGCGGCAGAATCTGCGGGCCCAGATTGGTAGCGATGTTGGTGTTAGGAATCGGCACGCCATCGATGAGCCAGTTGACTTGATGACCCCCCATCATGTGCAGCATGTCATGCGTCACATACGAGGCGGGAACATAATCGGTGATCATCTCCATGCCATTGGTGCGATCGGCTCCGGGAGTCTGCTGAATATCGGTGCGGCTCACCATGGCCGTCGGGGTGACACTATCTGTCGTTGCCGTCCCAACGGTTTCCGGTACCAGGACGCTTTCCTTTACGCCTGCGATGGCCAATTGGAAATGGAGGACCGGACTCGTATCTGACTGAACGACTACGTCCTGCGTCACTTCCTGAAAACCCTTTGAAGTTGCCGTGACCGTGTAATTCCCGATGGGCACAGAAGTGAATCCAAATTCTCCATTACCGTTGGAGTCTGCTGATTGGGTCCAGTCCGAGTTCTGCGCTTTCAGCGTGACGTGTACGCCTTGGACAGGGCGATGCTGAGGATCGTGAACGATGCCGCGCACGGAACCGAAGATCGTGGCGAAGGCCATCGCCTCCAGGAGAAAAAAGACCGCTATCAAACTGCCAACTTGCCTCATAAAATACTTCCTCGCTGCGAGTCGCGCTCGCTTATACCGCCTCACCGGCAAGATGAGCCGACGGCGCGGCGGAACCAGCCCCGAAGAGTCTGCGTGAGAACCTGGTTTTGTATCAGGGAACGACTTTAGTCGGGCCGTGACTGCAGGCTTCGAGGGGGCCTTGACATGACACAGACGATTGCTGGCAGGGCTTAGACGGAGAAAGAAGGGGGTCCGCGAGGAGCGGAGCGGGACAAGAAGCGGGCTGCCACCAAGTCTGCAAGCCATTGCCGGTTCCTGCCGGCTGCGCTGAGCCCGACCGGTGTGCGGCGTGCGAAGTCAGCCGTCATCGTGACCGAGGTGATGGCGCGAAGACTGGGACCAAACGGGCAAGCCGCCTGGCGAAACGCGGCGCCCGAATCCGTGGATGTGGCGGAAACACCCATCACACACGAATGAGCGCCATGAGCGCGGCAACAAATTGGAATTAATTTCTGGGGAGCGGCGAGCGCGACAACAGTCGCCGAGGGCAACACTGCCCCAAAGACGCACAGCAAAACGAATGCTGCAATCCGCCGCATGCACTGAGTGTACACGCCCGACACGAGCGGCGCAGCGACGTTCCTTTGCGGTATAAAACAAGGGATGCAACTCCCCGGGTCCATCGCCGCAGCAATCGAGAACGGCGATACTGTAATTACCTCGACCGCCCGCGCCGCCCGTGCCCTCCGGCGATCCTACGGAGAAGCACAGCGCAGCCAGGGACGAGAAGCCTGGCAATCCCCAGACATTCTGGACTGGGATGGCTGGTTGAGCCGCTTGTGGCAGAAGCGTTTGCGCTCCGGCGAAGAGACCCGCCTCTTACTCACCAGTCTCCAGGAACAACAGGTCTGGGTCCGCCTGGTGAAACCCGCCATCGAGGGTCGACGCCTCATTTCTGTGCCAGGCGTAGCCGAGCTTGCGCAGCAAGCCTACGCCCTGCTTTGCACTTATCGCGCACTCGACTTTCTGAGCGGAGAAAGAATGGCCGGCCCGGATGTGGAGAGCTTTCGCGAATGGGCGCGCGCATTTAAGCACACCTGCAGCCGGGAAGAGTGGCTGAGCAGAAGCGAGTTGCCGCTGGTGTTAGGCGAGGCGGTACTTGCCAACCAGGTTGAGGTAACCGGCCGGTTGGTGCTGACCGGCTTCGATCGCGTCACGCCGGCTCAACAACACTTGATCGAAGCTTTTGAACAACAAGGTCGTTTGCTCGAGATTGCTGATTCTTCCCAGATCTCCACGACCGAGCCACCTGTTCTCGTCCAGGCCATCGATAAGCGGGACGAGATCGCTACCTGTGCCCTATGGGTGCGGCACGAGTTGGCGCTAGCTGCGGCGCAGGGTGACTTGCCGCGCATCGCGGTCGTGGTACCCGCGGTCTCCAATGTGCGCGCAGAAATCGAAAGGATCTTCCGCCAGATTCTCGCTCCCCATGCAGTGCCGATCGGGGTTCGGGAACTACCGCTGGCTTTCGAGTTTTCGCTCGGCGTTCCGCTCGCCGATGTCCCCTTGGCGCGTTCCGCCCTGCTGCTCTTGCGCTGGATGAATCGAGCTCTGCCACAAGACCAGGCGAGTTGGCTGATGCTTTCCGGTTTTATTTGCGAGCACGAGGATGAACTGCTGCCGATCGCAGCATTCGACGCCCGGTTACGCACCCAGTCGATGAGACAACCGGAGCAGGACCTGGATACCCTCTTGCAGTTCCTGAATCGGGCCTGGCAGGAAGCCGCGCCGCTGGACCCGCTTCGCCACAGGCTGCGGTCAGCCCGACGCCTGGTTCCCACGAACGGTTTCCTGAATTTTGCGGAATGGGCCTCGCTCGCAGAACGAATCCTCGCAACCGTCCACTGGCCGGGAACACACGGACCCAGTAGCGAAGATTTTCAGGTGCAAGCCAGGTGGTCCCAGTTGCTCGATGCGGTCGCCGCGTTGGCTTTCGACGGACGCAAAGTTGACTATGGTGCGTTTCTGGAGGTGCTCGAGCATCACGCCAGGCAAACCATCTTTGCACCCGAGTCGCGCGACGCACCGGTGCAGATACTGGGCCCGTTCGAAGCCGCCGGTCTGACTTTCGATGCATTGTGGTTCCTGGGCGCAGACGATGCAAGCTGGCCGCCGGTCGCACGGCCCCACCCTTTCCTGAGCCGGTCCCTGCAGCGCAAACACGAAATGCCACATGCCAACAGCGACGTGGACTGGAAGCTGGCACAGCAGGCAACCGCTCGACTGGAGAGGAGCGCGACCCGATGCGTGTTCAGTTATGCGGCGCAAGACGGCGAGAGTGCGTGCAGGCCATCAACCCTGGTGAACTTCGGCGAGCGACAAATCCTGGCAAACCACTTGCGCGCATCGATCGGTGCGGAAGAGGACCTCGCCGCCGAGCACGACTTCCCCCTGGCCGTCAAAGACGAGGAGCAAGCGGCGGTCCTGCCTTGGCCAGTTGAAAAAGATGCCGGCGGCGCCGACATCCTGAGGAACCAGGCGGCCTGCCCATTCCGGGCATTTGCCACCCGGCGGCTGGCGGCGCGGGCGATGAATGAAACCGACTGGGGGCTCAACTACGGCGAGCGAGGTTCGGTAGTACACGCGATTCTGGACAAGCTGTGGGCGGAGTTGAAGGATCGAAGCAGTCTGCTGCAAGCGCATCGGGAGGCTCGCCTGACGGCCATCGTGGGTCGTCACGTCGAGGAGGCATTGGCGCGGTACAAGGTGGTTGGGCCAAAGCAAGAATGGAACCAGGCATACCTTGAAGCCGAACGGCAGCGCATTCTCTCCCTGATCGAGGAGTGGCTGGCTTACGAAGAGGGCCGTGCGGACTTCACCGTCGAATCCCGCGAAGAGAAGCGTGTCGCGGCCGTGGGAGATTTAAAGCTGCAAGTGCGGGTGGACCGCGTTGATGCGGTCCAAGGCGGACGCGTCATCATCGATTACAAAACCGGCGCAGTCAAGAAGGAGCTCTGGGATGGCCCGCGGCCGGATGACCCGCAACTTCCCATCTATGCCGGCTATGGCCAGGTCGAAGACCTAAAGGGAGTGCTGCTGGGCCGTGTGGCAGAGGACAAGCTCGAATTCATCGGGCGAGTGGAGGACGGCGGCCTGATCATACCCGGCGACACTGCTTTGTCCAACCCGCCCTATAGCGCAGAGATGCTCCAGGGCTGGCAGAGCGTTTTACTTAACCTGGCACAACAGTTCCTCAATGGCGAGGCACAGGTTGAGCCTAAGCAATATCCCGATACCTGCAAGTTCTGCGACCTACCTGGGTTATGCCGGATAGCCGAGAGTGAACTCGCTGGTACGGATGACGATGCCGGCGAGAGTGATGGGGAGTCCGCTTGACACAGACTGAAATTTTGCCCGCCGATCAACTGGAACGGGCGCGCACGCTGGACACCCGGGAGTCTTTTCTGGTGCAGGCACCGGCCGGTTCGGGCAAGACGGAATTGTTGACTCGCCGCCTGCTGAAGCTCCTGGCTGAAGTAGACGAACCGGAAGAGATTCTGGCCATCACGTTTACCATCGCCGCGACTGCGGAAATGCGGTCTCGCGTGTTGAAGGCACTGCATGATGCCGAAAACGCGACAAAGCCCGACCCCAACAATGAAGTTGCCAGGCTGGCGACGGCCGCGCTGGCCAACAACAAAGCGCGGGGCTGGAATCTGCTGCAACAACCGCAACGGCTCAGCATTCTGACCATTGATGCCGTTTGCCTGACCATCGCCCACGAGACCCCGTTGCTCTCTCGATTGGGCGGATCCCTCAGCCCTACGGACAAACCTCAGCCTCTGTATACCCTCGCCGCGCGGCGGACACTTGCCAGGCTCGGAGAGGAACCTGCGTTGTCGAACGCGTTGCGCGCCTTGCTGCAACTGCGCGCAACCAGCCTGTTTGATTGCGAGAACCTGATCGCCGGCATGCTGGACAAGCGGGACCAGTGGGGACGCGTGCTGCCCCTGGGCGATGCACAGTTTAACTGGGAAGAGGTGCGCGACCTGCTGCAAGCAGCCGCTGCGCCAGCTACATCAACAAGCGATCGAAAAAGCACAACTACTGTTCGAGCGTCATCCCGAGTTGGAGCCGGAGCTCGTATATCTGTTGGGCCACGCATGCGGCAAACTGGATGCGAACGCCGAGTTGATGACGTTGAAGGACGTAAAGCATCTTCGTCACCTTACCAGCCGCTGGCACTGGACCTGCCTTGCCAACTTCCTGCTGACAAAAAGTGGTACCTGGCGCAAGAGAGTGCCCGCCGGCATGGATGGGCCGGCGGCAAAGGCCCGCTACGCGTCACTGGTGAGCGACCTGGATGCAAAAGCCGGATTTCTCGAAATGCTCCACGAGCTTCGCCGTCTTCCGCCGCAGGAGTACACAGAAGAAGAATCGCAGATGTTGCAGCACCTTCTGATCATTCTGCGTTATGCAGTTGCCGAATTGAGGTTGGTGTTTGCGGAGCGAAGCGTCGTCGACTTTGTCGAACTTGGCCTGGCTGCACGACAGGTTCTGCTCGACGAAGAGGGTAAGCCAACCGAACTGGTAGCCGATGTCGCCAGGAGATGGCGCCACTTGCTGGTGGACGAGTTTCAAGACACCTCGAGAAGCCAGTACCAACTGCTTACGCTGCTGGCCGAAGGCTGGGAGTCGGCGGAGCGGGGCACATGTTTCCTGGTCGGAGACCCGATGCAATCGATCTATATGTTTCGCCAGGCGGAAGTAGAACTTTTTGAGCGGAGCCGGTGCCATGGATTGGGCGAAGGCACCGCCGCCGTGAATTTGATATCACTACAGTTGCAGACAAACTTCCGCTCCCATGCCGGGCTGGTGGATCGCCTGAACGAGGTTTTTCGCCAGGTTTTCGCTCCGCGCCCGGGCGAGGATAGCCGCGATTACCATGTCGCATTCGCACCATCGATCGCCGGACGCTCGGCGAAATCCAAGCGGGGGGCGTGCATGTTTGGCCCTTCTTTCGCAGTTCCAAACCGAGCCTGGAAGAAAAGCGAGCAGCGGCCGAAGCAGAAGCCAGGAAAGTGGTCAGCATCATCCAGGAACATTGGCCGAGGGTGGAAGAGAACAAGCGAAACAATGGTGAGTACAAGATCGCGGTGCTGGTCCGCGCCCGATCCCACCTGCCCCTGATCACACACAAGCTCCGTAAAGAGAAGATTCCCTTCCGCGCCATCGAAATCGAGCAGCTGGGCGAACGCCAGGAAGTGCAGGATCTGGCCGCGCTCACGCGCGCATTATTGCACCCTATGGATCGCATCGCATGGCTTACCGTCCTTCGCGCGCCATGGTGCGGCCTCACTCTGAGAGACCTGCATACCTTGTGCGGAAACGATAACAAAGAGTATGCCGCCCGGCCGGTGATCACCTTGCTGCGAGAGCGGGTGGAACTGCTGAGCGAAGACGGGCAGCGAAGAGCCCGCCGTGTGCACGCCGTGCTGGAGGACGCGCTGCGTGGCAAACATCGCCAGGTCTCCCTGGCCCGCTGGGTCGAACGTACCTGGGCGACCCTGGGCGGCGATGCCTGCGTCGACCGAACTGGCTACGCCAACGTGCGCGCCTTTTTTGCCATGCTCGAGGAGTTAGGTGCAGACGCCGGCGGGCTCGACGAACGGCTCGCCGAACTCTGCGCCCAACCCGATCCCCGTGCGAGCGAACGCTGCGGGGTGCAGTTGATGACCATCCACAAGGCGAAGGGATTGGGCTTTGACATCGTGATTGTGCCGGGACTGGAGCGTTCGACCCAGGTCGATACCAGCCGCTGCTTCACTGGATAGAACAGACCCGGCTGGTCGGCCCGTCGGAGCAGGAGGAGCGTGAGTTCGTCGTTGCTCCTATCGGGCGCAATGGCCAAGCCTGGGGATATCTATAGTTGGATTACGAAGCAGCACGCACGCCGGGAAGACGATGAGGCCAAGCGGCTGCTTTACGTGGCCGCGACCCGGGCCAGTGAGGAGCTTCATCTGTTGGGGACGGCAACCGTCAAAATGCCGAAAAACGGTATCCAGGAATTGACCTCGGGCGACAAGCATAGCCTGCTGGGAATCGCCTGGCAGGCGCTCAAAGCCGACTTTCAGAAAGCGTATGCGCAGCAGAGTCGCAAGCAAAGGCGGCCGTCGCGCAACAGACTGAGTTCGATTTTGCGGCGCCGCGGTAAAACTATCGCCTTGCGCCGCCTGCCAGTGGACTGGGAATCTCCGCAAACCAACCCCGTGTCCAACGTCCCGGAAAACAATCTGCGAAATCGTAGAACGTCCCCGCGGCTCGCTGTCCACTCGTGCCTTCGGCACCGTAGTCCACGCGCTGCTGGAGGAACTCGCTATCCAAGGGGCCTCCTCAGCGATTCTCGCGGAAGTGGCCAGTTGGCGCCCGCGCGCCCTGGCGATGTTGCGCGCCAACGGCCTGCCTCGTGCTGAGGCGGAGCCACAATCAGCGGAGGTGGTGCGCGCCCTGACCGCGGTCCTCAAGGATCCAACCGGCTGTTGGATTCTCGGAGCGCGCGCAGGCGCCAGGAGTGAAATCTCCTGGTCGGCATGGGCAGCCACCGAAGGAGATGGGGAGACCGTGCGTTCCTTACGCGGGGACCGCATCTTTCGCGCTGGAGCAACACCCGGTTCCACCGAAGAAACGCATCTCTGGATCGTTGACTACAAGACCGCGACTCACGGAGCCTCTGGCCTGGACACCTTTCTCGAAGGCGAGAAAGCAAAATATCAGGCACAACTCGAAGCCTATGCCGCTGTCATGCGCAAGGTGCAGGGAGAGAACCTGCCCATATGCCTGGCTCTTTACTACCCCCTGCTGTCCAGGCTGGTCTGGTGGTAGGCGAGCCTTCCGCTCCGCTGCGTGCTGTCGAAAAATAAGACACAACCGGCAGACTCTGAGTGGACTGGAACACCCACGTCTCGGGAAAAGCGAGTGCTCAGCCACCCCTTAATTCTCGTCCTCCTTTTCGTATCTCTAGTAATAGAGGTATTTCCGCCACTTGTTATCGGAGTGACCGATCATACGCATGATGTGGCGGCTGGTATGCAGGGAGAAGGGCCGCGGTTCGCGCAACAACTTGATATCGCTGATCTCGCTGAGCAGATGATTGCCCTTTCTGCGATTACAGGAATGGCAGCAGGCGACAAGATTCTCCCAGGTGGAGAGGCCGCCGCGCGAACGGGGTATGACATGGTCCAGGGTGAGTTCGCCCGCAGGCAAAACAACCCCGCAGTATTGGCAGCTATTTCGGTCGCGGAGCAGGATGTTCTTACGCGAGAGGGCACGCGTCTGATGGGGGATGCGCCGGTATTCGAGCAGGCGAATGACAGAAGGCATGGGGATGCGCAGCAAAGCAGCATGCAAAATGGCGCCCTGCTCCTCTTCCGTCTTGGCCACGCCTTTCAGAACCAGGATCAGCGCCCGGCGAGCTCCACAAATGTTGATCGGCTCGTAGGAGGCGTTCAACACCAGCACCGGTTTCTGCATGGTGTAGGCAGAGGAAACCCGTTGCCCCGGCCACCCTTCATGCGGATCAGCGGATTCATGAGGCAGCGCACGCCCCTGCGCGCCGGCTTTCGGTTTGCGTGCGTGGATCATGGCTTTCCCCAAAGACATGTTGATCCTCCGTTACCCTCTCAATTCACCGTTCTTAAAAACCCTGCGTCCCACGATGCGACGCCCTCGCGCTGCGTACGGGCCACCGTCGCCACCAGGACTGATCGAGCTCCAGCATTCCTTAACACCCGGCTGCAGGCGCGGGCCGTCGCTCCCGAGGTATAAATGTCGTCGATCAACAGCACGTCCTGCCCGGCCAGTGCGGCGGGACGAGGCGCAAAAAAAGCGCCACGCAGATTCTGGCGGCGCTGGTGGGTGGTCAGTCCTGATTGACTGACCGTAACCCTCACGCGTTTGAGCAAATTCGTTTCCAGCTGCAGCACCCGCCGAGGATCGCGCTTGCGCAACTCTGCGATCGCGGCCCGGGCCAGCAGTTCGGCATGGTTGAAGCCGCGTTGGCGTTGCTTGACTGGGTGCATGGGCACCGGGACCACCACCATCCGCCGCGGCATCGACCCCGCCGAGGGGTTCCAGGCATTCCGCAAGCAGCACACCGAGCCGGCCGGCTATCGGCTGCATGCCGTCGTATTTCAGCAGGTGCACCAGGGAACGCAGCTGGCCATGGTAGCTCCCGTAAGCGACTGCTTTGATGAACGCTGGAGGAGCCAGACGGCACGGTTGGCAAAGACGATCGGGCTCGGCCCCGGCTGTCGGCCATGGGCGAGAAATGCGCAATGCCTAAATCTTCCCCGCAACAAGCACAGAGAGTACCTGATTGCGAGAGGGAGATGGGCGCAGCAGAAATCACAGATGGGAGCACGGGTAAAGCGCAGAAGAGAGGCGCCGCAGAGGGCGCAAGGGGAGGGGAACAAGGCACAGCAGAGGCTGTCCGCGGGACTTCGAAGCACGCGAACCACGGCGCGCCAAACCGAGGTTTGGGCCGGCGGGACGTCGAGAGTCAGGGATTCAGTCTGACCAGAAAAGACGCACCTCACAGCAGGCCGGCGAGGCGTCTCGAGCTGCCCTGCCGCTGATGAGCAGAGTATACGGGGAAGACGAGCCGGAAAGCCAGTCCCGGTTTAGGCCACTTTCCCGGCAGGTTCACGCCGTGCAACACGCTTTCCCGCGATGGTAGAAGCCACCCCGGCCAGCACCAGCGCGGCTCCCGCGTATTGCAGGGGCGTGGGCCGCTCCTGTGCTATCAGCCAGCCAAGCAGCAAAGCGACCAACGGGTTGACGTAGGCATAGCTGGCGACGCGGGTCGTGGGATCCCGTGCTATTAACCAGACATAGGCGGTAAACGCAACGATCGAGGCAAAGACGATGAGATAAACCATGGCAAATGTCAAGTGCCAGTCCCATCGGTGAGCCAGGCCCGGGAGGCTGCGCAGCTCACCCGTCGCGGCGGAAAGCAGGAGCAGAAACCCGCCGCCCCAGGTCATCTGCAAGCCGGCACTCATGCTGAGTTGCCGTGGCAGATCCAGGTGGCGGCTGGCAACCGTGCCGCCCGCCCAGCAGAATGCGCCCAGAAGCAAGACCAGCGCCGATACGCTGAAACCGCTGTCATGGAGTCCGGCCGGAAGCATGAGTAGGATGACGCCAGAAATGCCCAGAACCACGCCGGCCAAAGCCTTCTTCGTCGGCCGCTGAGAACCGGCAAATAGCCACTCTCCCAGCAGGACCCACACCGGAATGGTTGCGGCGATCACCGCCGCCAAGCCCGACGGGACTACCTTCTCCCCCCAGAAAAGGCAGCCGTAGTCGCCGGCAAACATCACCAGCCCGAGCGCGGCGGTGCTAATCAGCTGCCGCCGGTTTGGCTGCGGCATTCCCTTCGCGCAGCTGTACGCATAGAGAATTGCCCCGGCGCAGAGGAAGCGGAAGGCCGCGGCGAAGAAAGGTGGAGTCACGGCAACCACCTGCCGGATAGCCAGAAACGACGCCCCCCAGAGGAAGTAGATGGCGGAGTAGGCGAGAAGCTTGCGCATTGCTTTTATTAGATTAGAGTGTTTCCATGCCGAGCCAGCCGCAAGTTCAAGAAACTCCACAAGCTTTTCAGCCGTTCGTTCCGCCCACAGAAACTCGCCCTGAACTGACCACCCGCGCGCTGGTGTTGGGCTGCATTTTTGGACTGCTCTTTGGCGCCGTGACAGTCTATGTAGGCTTACGTGCCGGCCTGACTGTGGGCGCGTCAATCCCCATCGCGGTGCTTTCGATCAGCCTGCTGCGCGCATTCGGGCGCGCCTCCATTCTCGAAAACAACATCGTGCAGACGACAGGCAATTCCGGACAGTCCATTGCCTCCGGGGTGATCTTCACGTTGCCGGCGCTCATCTTTCTCGGTTTCGACCTGGAGTATTCGCGCATTTTTATATTGGCGCTGCTGGGTGGGCTGCTGGGAGTGCTGTTCATGATCCCGTTACGGCGACAATTGATTGTCGAGGAGCATGGCCGGCTCACCTATCCCGAAGGCACAGCATGCGCCGATGTGCTGCTGGCGGGCGAGCGCGGTGGCTCCTTCGCCGGACGCGTGTTTCTCGGCCTAGGGCTGGGCGGCCTCTATACCTTTTTCCAGAATGAGAATTTGTTCGGCGCGTGGCCCGGCACGCCGGACTATCAGCCGCAGTGGTTTAAGGGCTCCGCCATCCGAGCAGACGTCACCCCGGAATACCTGGGCGTGGGCTACATCATCGGGCCCAGAATTGCCGGGCTGCTGTTTGCCGGCGGCGTCTTCTCCTGGCTGGTGCTCATGCCGGCGATCTACTTCTTCGGCTCCCACTTTCCGCAGGCCATCTATCCCGGCACCAAACCAATCGGGCAGATGTCTCCCAGCGATCTGTGGGCGTCTTACGTTCGCCCCATGGGCGCGGGTGCGGTCGCGGCGTCCGGGCTGATCACCTTGATTAAGACCATGCCGACGATCATCGGCGCCTTACGCGCAGCGCTCAAAAACCTGCGCTGCGAGCGGCGAGGTGAAGAGCGCTCCGCTGCGAACCGATGACGATCTTTCCATGACTGTCGTGATCGGCGGATCGCTGATGCTGGTATTGCTGATGTTCTTCTTCCTGACCTTCAAGCCCGTGCCCGGCGCGCAGGTAAGCTGGCTGGCAAACCTGGCGGCGTCACTGCTGGTAGCTTTTTTCGGGTTTCTATTTGTAACTGTGTCATCTCGCATTTGTTGGCTTGATTGGCAGCTCGTCGAACCCTGTCTCAGGGATGACAATTGCCACGCTTATGGCCACCTCGGCAATCTTTCTGGTCAAGGGTTGGACTGCGCCCGCGTTTGGCGCACTGGCCATCACCATCGGAGGCGTCGTGTGCATCGCGGCGGCCAACGCGGGCGACACTTCGCAGGATCTCAAGACCGGCTTTCTGATCGGTGCGACTCCGCGCAAGCAACAGATCGCCCTGGTGATTGGCGCTTGTGTTTCGACGCTGGCGATCGGAGCAACGTTGCAGTTGATGAACCAGGGACTGGCGGAGTTTCGGCAGACCGCAAAGCCCTGGGACATATCCGTGGCTCACAGCGGAGTGCAGGTAGAAGAGGAACACTTTCACCAGGCCCAGATCCATGTGATCACCGCGAACAAGACGATTGAGAATCGTCCCGGGAATGGTTATGTGCTGCTGAACGCGCTCAATTCAGCCGAGTTGGCCGATGGGAAATATCTCTACAATCCACAGACGCAGCAGATTGAGGTGCAGTGGATCCAGGGGATTGGGAGCGAAAAGGCGGCGGCTCCGCAAGCCCGCCTGATGGCTACGGTGGTGAACGGAATCCTCGGCCGCAAGCTGCCCTGGGGATTGGTGCTGCTGGGCGTCTTCCTGGTGATCGCAGTGGAGCTGTTGGGGGTCCGCTCGTTGTCGTTTGCGGTGGGCGCATATTTGTCGATCGCCACCACACTGGCGATCTTTGCCGGCGGCATTGTGCGCTGGATGATCGATAGTGCGGTGGAGAAGGCGGAAAGCGAGAGTGAGATCAGCCCAGGTTCGCTCTATGCCAGTGGACTGATTGCGGCCGGCGGGATTGTCGGATTGATGGGCGTCGCGCTCAAGTTGTATGAGACAGCAGTGGGTAAGCAGGACGTGTTGTTGTTCCCGGCAACCAATCCCCTGCACCACGATTGGGTGTCGGTCTTGATGTTTGTTTTGCTGGCAGGTTCTCTTTACTACTTCGCGCGCAAGCCACTAAAGTAGCTATTCGCTGCGGAGACGTTTTTGCGCATCGCGGCCGGCTGGGCTGGAACTGTCGACGCGCACCGCGGCTTCAAAGGCTTGTTTGGCACCGTGACTGTCGCTGCGGTCAATAAGAACCTGGCCGTAGTAGTCGAGTGCGGCGGCGGCCAGCTCGGGGGGCAGCGTTCCCTTAGCTGCGGCAGCCTCTGCCTGAGGTGCAATCACGGTGAAGTCATTCGCAGCCTGTTCTTTGCGCTTGTAGAAAAAGGGTAGATGCCAACAGGACGCGGCACGGATGAAACGGGCTTCCAGATCTCCGGGGGCACGGTTCACCGCCTGATCCATCTTTTGCAGACCCTCATTGGCCAGCCTTCGCTTATCCCAGATCGCCCAGGTGCGAGCCGCTTCCAAAAGCTCCAGGCTGCCGCTGTAGGCTTCGACCACCGGCTGCTCCGGGTAATCGTGGGCCAAGGCTGCGAAGCTCGCGCGAGCCTTGTCGCCTGCGGCGCGATTTCCCTGAAGGTTGGCAAAATACTGACGCCGCGCTTCGGCCAGTCGCTGGTTGAAATCAGCGCCGCCATGCGCCGTGGAAACAGTGAAGAGGATCAGGAAAAGAGCCACCCAGGGCTTTAGCTTATCCATAAGAATTGAAATGCATCCCGTGAGGGAACGGTTGCATTATCCCATGCGATAGGCGCGTTCTTTCCAGGTGACGGGTTGGCCGGCAAGCTTGCGAATAAGGGCATACCACTCAAGAACAAGCAATAAAGTGACCCCGAACGGATGCAGCAATGCGCCCAATAACGACTGACGATATTTCCAGACCGAGAGGATGCGGGGAACAAACGAAGCAGCCACACTTACATATATCAGCGCGCGTTCATGAGCGCTGTACGACGCGGGAGCAATGGCCAACGAGATGGCGAGTACCGCAGGAATGACTTGCCCAAAGAGGAGCAGGAAAGTGAAGGGCAAGATGCGCGCCGGCGTGGCCATGCCCTCGGTAGCGTTCTTCGATAAGCCGCGCCACACTTGAGATGCATTCTGGTACATGCGGCAAGTGGCAAGATGCGTAAGGTCGGCAATGTCAGTCCGCAGACCGTGACGGCGAAAAAGCTTTGGCAACAATAGCCCATCGTGCATGGTGGCACGGATTGCTGCATGACCGCCGCTCTTGCGGTAGGCTTCGCGACGCACCATCAGGAATTGCCCACACCCCACCGCGAAGCCGGATGCAGTCAGAGCGCGCATGCCGGCCAGGGGTAGATAGGAAAGCATCACAAAGTGAATCAGCGGCAATAATAGCCACTCCAACGGAGTCTCCGTCTCCTGGCGGGGAAAGCCGCTCACCAGATCGGACCCGGTGCTGGACAGAAACCCGGACATTTCCGCCAGAGCTTCGGGGGCGAGACGTACATCCGCATCGAGAAAGCAGAGCACACTCGATCGAGCCATCTGGGCGAGCGCGTAGCAGGCGTGCTGCTTGCCATTCCACCCTCCTGGCAGCGGAGGCGAAGACTGCAGGCGTACCCGGGCATCCTGTGCGGCGATGTTGCGCACGATTTCCGCAGTGGAATCCGTCGAGCCGTCGTCGAGCACAATGATCTCAATCTCAATCCCGCGAGAGGCGCGCAGGCTTTCAATCGATGCTGCGATCACGCGTCCTTCGTTGCGAGCAGGGATGAGTACAGAGACGCCTTCCGACAGGAGGCAAGTACCGGTGTCACCACAGCTGGGGGCGCTAGGCTCGCGATAAATAAGCATGTTCCAGAGCCAGAGCATCGCGGGCACGATCGCACACCAAAATGCGAGAACGATGATGGTGCTCATTGGCGGGGTATGCTCCCATGGCTCGCTTGATAGGCACGCCCGGTTAGCAGGGCCAGAAGCCGCTTCCAACCCTCGTAGACACCGCTAATGCCCACTCGCCCGGAGAGGATGGTTTCGAAGGTTGCCGGATCGCGCAGTTTGGCGAGTGCGGCGAGCTCGTCCTGGGTGGCGGCCAACGCGGCGCACAGCTGTTCATTCCATTCCTCCGTGCTATGCTGGCGCCCTTCGCTCACCTTTATCGGCTGGCCGCAGCAGATCAGGATCTCCGGCAGGCGCTCATCCCAAAAGGTGTATTCGGCAGCCATAGGCACCAGGGTACATCCGCCAAGCCGGGCGACCAGCGCTGCCAGCCCAGGACGGAAGACTACCGGACGGGTGCGCATGTCGGTGAAACGCCCCTCCGGAGTAACCCACAGAATGGAATGGGGCCGAGACAGGACCTCTTCCGCTGCACGCAGGAACTGGACTGCTCCGCGGCTGGTTCCTGTCTCAATGGGAAACAGGCCCAGCTTGCGTAGAAATCCGTAGTGTTTCAGGGCAGTGGCGTCCATAGGAGCATAGTGATCCGAGGTGGGAAGAAAGTACCGCGAAAACAAGATCAAAGCAAGCGGATCCCACCAGGAAGCGTGGTTGCTGTAGGCGATCAACGGACCACTCACACTGGGGAAACGGCTGGCATTGGCCACACGAATCGCGTGAAAGTGACGCCCGACGTACCAGTGGAGATAGTTGGCAAAGAACGAGAGCAGGCGCCGCGACGGACGAACCAGCGCATTAGGCATGGGTTAAGAGGTGCTCTGCCTGCTTGCGCGCAGAAACAGCCGCCTCCGCCCCGCGATAACGCTGGTCAAGCGCATCCGCAGCGATCCATCCGCTCATCATCACCATGGGCATCCCCGGCCCCGGATGTGCCGCCCCTCCAGCCAGGTAGAGGCCTTCGAGATCGGGACTGGCGTTGGCGGGTTTGAAGGCGCCGTTCCAGCGGCCATGGCTGGAGATACCGTAGATGGCCCCGTTGAGGACACGGTAGCGCTCGTGTATATCGACGGGCGTGAGTGCTGCGCTCAAAGACGATGCGGTCCTCTATATCCGTTAGCCCGGCGGTTCGCTTGAGCTTGTTGAGAATGACCTGGCGGTAGGCAGGAAACATCTTCGACCAATCATGCCGGGGACGCAGGAACGGAGTGTGCACCAACACGTAAAGGGCGTCGCCACCCGCGGGAGCAGTGGTTGCATCAGTGGCCGATGTGGAAGCGAGGTAACACGTGGGGTCGGGCGCCGGCTCGGCCAGATCGTAGATGTGATGAAACTCCTCATGCGGATCGCGGGAAAAAACGAAGTCATGATGGGCCAGATGCTCGTAGCGCTGATTGAGGCCGAGGTACAGCACGACTCCGGAACACGCGGGCTCGTATTCTCTCCGCTTCTCGAACGAGTCAGCGATCGTACCGCCGAGGAGCTCGCGATAGGTGCGTACCGCATCTTCGTTCGAGACAACAGCGTCGAAGAGATGGATTTCTCCGCTGCTTGTTTCAAGACCCGAGATAGCGCCACCCGCAGTCAGCAGCCGGGCAACGTCAACCGAGGTGCGGTAACGCACGCCGAGTTCGCTGCCCAGGCGAACGAGAGCCTGGGGCACGGCACGGGTTCCACCCTTCGGATACCAGATACCTTGCTCCGCCTGCATATGACCAATGGAGCAAAGAATCGCGGGAGAATTATCCGGCGACGAACCTACATACTGGACATAATGCTCCAGCATCTGGGCAACGCGCGGATCCTTGATGAACTCGCGAATGGTTCCGGAGACACTCTGCCCCAGGCGCATGCTGAGAACATCCTTAAGCACCGAAAGCTGGAAGCTTCCACCGATATCAAAGGTGTCGCGCATGGAACCAACGGACTTCCAGAAGAAGAACTTGTCGGAGATGGTGTGCAGTCTTTGGGAAAGCTCCATGAACTCGCTGAAGCGGCTTCCCAGCCCAGGTTCCCTGCCCTCGAGCGAGGCGGCCATCTCGCGCACATTATCTTTGAGGTCCAGAACGGTGCCGTCGTCGAAGAAGCAGCGCCATTGCGGATCGAGACGCACCATATCGAGGTAGTCGCTCATGTTGCGGCCGGCTTCGCAGAAAATACGCCGCAACACCGAGGGCTGAATCAGGATGGTGGGGCCCATATCGAAGCGGAAACCCTGCTCTTCGAGCACCGCCGCTTTGCCGCCCAACCAGGGATTCTTCTCGAATACTTCGATCTCGTAACCGCGTGCGGCCAGGGTGCAAGCCGCCGAGAGTCCTCCCAATCCTGAACCGATCACTGCTACACGCATGGGACTTTTCTCCTGTCTCAGTCGAGCCGGGCTGCCGCCCGCAACAGCCGGCGCAGCGCGTTCCAGCGGGCCAACCAGCTACCACCGTGAACGGCCTCGAGGTAAGCGGCAAAGAATGGCTGATGCCTGGACGTAGTGGGACGATATGCACGCAGGTCGCGGCTGCGCTGGGCGACGATCGTCTTGAGGGTAGTCATCTCCAGCAAGCCTTCGCGGCCGCGGGTGCTGCCGAAGCCGCTGGTCTTACGCCCTCCAAAGCTGACCCTGGGATCGGCGGTCGAAACGATAAGGTCATTGATCAGCACCATACCAACCGGGAGCCGCGAGGCGAGGGCTTGCGCCGGGCGCTCCGGCCCGAAGATGGCCGCAGTGAGCGCATAAGGGCACGGCGCATGAGCGGCAATGGCGGCATCGACGTCCGGCACCTGGAAAATGGATAGGACGGGCGCGAAGACATCGGCTTGCGCGATGCGCATTTGGGCGGTGGTCCCGGTGACCAATGCGTAGCGCAGTTCCTGAAGAGACCCATTCAGTTCTATCCAACCGCCCAGGCGATGGACATCTTCGAACAGCTCAGCCAGTTGGACCTGGGTGCGGACCGGTAACGGGATGGGAGGAAGACTTTTGATTTGAGCCAGGAGTGCGGGCATCACAGCGGGATGCTCTCCGACCAGGAAGACGCGTCGAGGAGCCATGCACGTGGCCGATCCATTGAACCGCAGTCCAAAAGCCAACGCGGTGGCGGTACGCTGGACATCGGCGCCGGGCAGCACGAAAACAGCATCGCACCCGGACAACTCCATGACAGCAGGAGTCAGATGCGGCGCCAGCTGATACAGAACGGCCGTGCCGGTAGCGGCGGAGCCGGTGAGAAACACCTTATCCACGCCGCTGCTGATGGCGTCGAGGCCAGCGTCGGGCGATTCGTCCAATATCTGCAGCAATGCGGGATCAAAACCGCTGGCGACCAGTAGATCGCGCAAGGCTTCCGCGGGCGCCAAACCGCCCGGAGCGGGCTTCCACAAGACAGCATTGCCGGCAGCCAGCGCTTGCAACACCTGCACACCGGGCAGGAAAAGCGGGTAGTTGGCAGGCGCAATAATCAGGACCAAACCAATGGGATCCCGCCTGGTCTCCGCAGTGACGCGGCGAAGCCAAAAGGGGCGGTTGTGTGAGCTGAGGCGCTGCGGGGCCAGAATCCGGGACGCCTCACGCTCCAGGAAACGGCAGGCCTCGGCCAGCGGCAAGACCTCCGACACCAGGGTGTCCGCCACGCTGCGATGCAATGCGCCGGGCTGCTCGCAGGCAACGCTCCGCGCGAGGTCAACTCCCAATTCAGCCATGCGATGTCGTGCCCGGCGCAGAAGGGCAAGGCGCTGCCGTAAGCTCTTCGCTGCCCAAATCTGCTGTGCCGTCCGTGCCTGCCCCAGGGACGTGACCCGGAGAGCGGATGACATGCTTTTACGCTGTGCGCTAAGCGGCATAGTTCTGATTGTGCACCCTGCGATCATTTTACGAAGCGGCTTCGTACATAGCGGCTTCCGGCAATACCGGGGAGGTGTTCCATTGAGGCTCGACCTTCAGGTCTTCGAGCAGCAGCCGGGCCGTAATGCGGGCCGACTCGAAGATTACCGGCAAGCCGCTGCCAGGATGGGTACCGCCGCCCACGAGGTAAACACGATCCAGATCTTCAAACCGGTTGTGCGGCCGGAGGTGAAGCATTTGCCCCAGATTGTGCGCCATGCTGAAGGTGGATCCCTTATGCAGTGCGAATTCTGCTCGCCATCCGGCAGGCGAAACCACTTTCTCGAAGCGGATCCGGCGCTCCACATCCTTGATGCCGATCTTCTCCAACTGGCGAAGTGCCAGAGAGCGAAAGCGCGCCTGCTCCGCCGCCCAATTGACGTTGCGATGCTCGTGCGTCACCGGAAGCAGAACGTAGAGTGTGCTCATCTTCCTGGGCGCGAGGGATGGATCGGTGACGCAGGCATTCTGCACATAGAAAGAAGGATCGTCTGAGAGCCTGTGGAGCTGTTCAATGTCACGCAGGTTCTGGCGATAGTCCGCCGCGAGGTAAATGGTGTGATGAGAGACCTCGTCATAACGTCCTTCGATCCCCAGGTAGAGCATGAAGGTGGAGCAGGAAAAGCGCTTCTTCTCGATTCTGCTGTCGGTCCAGCGGCGGCGGATGTTGTCGGGCACCATGCGCTGCATGGCCTGCGCGAAATCCGCATTCACCACGACCGCATCGGCGGTCAGTGTGCGGTTGGCGGTGCGCACCGCGGTGCACTTGCGGCCCTTAAACATCATCTCTTCGACTGGCTCGTTGAGCAGCACCTTAGCGCCCAGGTCCTCCGCAATGCGCGCCATGGCCTTGGTGACTGCGCCGCAACCGCCCACGGGATGAAAGACGCCGTGCTCATATTCAAGGAAAGACAGGATGCTGAACAAACTCGGGCAAGTAAAGGGCGACATACCCAGATACTTGGACTGGAAGCTGAAACCGAGGCGTATGCGCTCGTCTTTGAAATAGCGCTTCAGGTCAGAATCGAGCGAGTGCCACGGACGCAGGAGCGGCAGCAACTTCAGCATGTTGAGCTTGGCCAGATCTCTCCAGCTTTCGAATGGCTGCTCCAGGAAAGGCATGAACTTTTCAAGCTTGTTGCGATTGTCACAGAAGAAGCGATGGAAGCCACGAGCATCTTCCGGGCTTAGCTTCGCGATCGCACGCTCCATACGCTCGAGGTCCGGTGTTGCCAGCAGTTCGCCGCCAGAGCCAAAGACCAAGCGGTACTGCGGATCAAGGCGATACATCGGGATTTCATCGTCCAGATCCCGGCCTGCAGATGCAAATATTTCGCGCAGCACCCTGGGGTAAAGGAAAAAGGTTGGCCCGGTGTCGAACTTGAAACCGTTTTGCTCCATGGTCGATGTGCGGCCACCGACGACTTCGCGCCGTTCCACAACGGTTACGTCGACGCCCGACCGTTGAAGCAAAATAGCAGCGGCGAGTCCTCCCGGACCGGCCCCGACAATGACGACCTTCTGGTTTGGCTTGATCATTCGATTGTTGAGATGCAACTCCAATAAGAAATAGAGATAGGCCTATAAGTGCCGCAGCTCGAGTTACTGTCTTAAATTTTTCACAACTGACCCGGTAGCGCTACACCTTGAGATCATCCAAGTTCAACGGATAAGGAATTGGCGGGTTTCTTTTTGCTCCTGCCAAAGTTCAAATTGCGACGGTGTTTGGCTGCCCGGCTAGTAATCGCGCGATGGCACGACCATGACGGATGAGATCGGGCAATCCCACCCCGTAGTAAGCACTGCCGACAAGAGAGAGACCGGGCACGGCACGCAGCAGCGATTCCAACTCTGCCATGCGTTCCAGGTGGCCAACGGGGTATTGCGGCAGCGACTGGGGCCAGCGGCGCACCACTGTTTCGGCAGCTTGAGGCAAAGGACCCAGAACGCGGGCCAACTGCACGCGGGCACGGGCGATGATTTGATCGTCCGATTCGCCCAGCAGCGCATCGCCGGAGTGGCCGCCAAAGAAGGCGCGGAGCAGCACTGCCCCTGGTGGGACGCGACCGTGAAACTTCTGATCTACGAAGGTGCAAGCCAGGAGCTCAGGTTCGTCCGATGGCATTGGGGGAACGATAAAGCCAAAGCCGCGTGGAATGCGCAGGCGGCTCGCTTGCTCGGCAGTAAAGGCCAGAGCCACGACGATGGCTGAACTAGCTTGCGGCGGCAGCAGATCAGCCAGGCGAGGATGCTGATCCTGCAACAGTCCCCGGGTGACGTGAGGCGGCGTGGCCAGGACTACTGCATCAAAACGGGCTGAGCCGGATGCGGTGGTAAGCTGCCAGCCGCCATTTTCCGCCTGAATCCGCAGCACTGGCTGGTTCAGCCGTAGTGATGCAGCCGGCAACCGCTCAACGATGCGGTCAATCAAGGTCTCGAGGCCACTGGAAAGAGTGGTGAAGAGGGACTGGGGCGATTGCGGCGCGCGGCGCTGCAGGGCACGGATCAGACTTCCCTCCTCTGCTTCCATGCGAACGAAGGTGGGCATCACCGCACGCACACTGAGCTGGGTGATGTCTCCGCCGAAGACTGCGGCCAGCAACGGACCGGCGATGGTGAGGGCGACTTCCTCGCCGAAGTGGCGGCGTACGAATTCGGCCACCGATTCATCCTGCGCGGGGGCGGATTGCTTCAATTCCTCGGCTCGCTTGGGCTCGCGCAGGTAGGCCAGCCGGGCCTGCCAACTGAAGAGCGGCGAGTCCAGTAACGGCCCCCATTTGGCCGGAACCATCATGCGCATGCCATCCGGGATGGGGACTAATTGCGTCTGGCGATGGCTGCCCTGCTGCACATAGGTGCGTCGCCATTGATCGTTGGAGGGGATGATTTGATCTTCGAGGCCGAGCTCCACCGCCAGTTCGCGGGCCCAGGGCTTTTCCGTTACCCAGGAGTCGGGACCGCACTCGATGACGAAACCCTGACGATGAACCGTTTCAATGATGCCGCCGAGCCGCGGCGATGCTTCAAAAAGAGTAAACGCCACGCCGTCCAAGGCCAGTTGATAAGCGGTCGCCAGGCCGCTTATGCCGCCACCGACGATCGCGATCATAGGGCGGCGACGGGGGTGGAGAGAGACGCCTTGGCAGATAAGCGGGCGAAGCCTTCGCGGGCCAGGTTCTCAAGGGTTGCGGTAAGCAGCGGGGAGTCGTTCAGCGACTGCGGTCGCACGACTTCAAGACCGATTCCAGATGCAAAGTTACGGAAGCCGATGTCGATGTCGTAGAGGATCTCGACGTGGTCACAGAGGAAGCCGATGGGTTGGATCACGACTGCGGAGTGGCCTTCCTTGCGCAGAGCGGTGAGGGTGTCTTCGACCGTGGGACCGATCCAGCTGGGGCCGGACATGCCCTGGCTTTGAAAGGCGAAAAACCAGTCTTTGAGCCCCTGGGGTGCGAGCAAGGCGGCAACATTGGCTGCTGTTCGCTTGGCTTCGACCGGATAAGGATCTGGTCCGGAGTCAGGCTGGGCCTGGATGGTTCTGCAGGGCACGCTGTGGGCAGTAAAGAGCACCGGCGCCGCGGACCCGATACGCGCAGAAAGACTTTGCCACACCGGCTGCAGCCGTTCGGCGAACGCCTGAGCGAGAAGCGGATGTTCGGCCCACCCGTCGATGAAATCCATCTCAATGGCGTTGCCGGCTTCGGCAAAGGCGGCACGGCGGTAGAGCCCCACGCTGGTACGCGAGTTTTGTGGCGCAAGACAGATAGTCACTGCCGAGGTAATGCCGTCCTCTCGCATCTGGCGCACCACGTCGGCGATATAAGGCTTCCAATTGCGCATGCCGACGTACACGGGGAGGCCGAGCGCTTCAGAAAGCAGACGGCCTTGCTCCAGGGTCAGTTCGGTGAGCGGACTCGATCCGATCAGACTGTAACGATGACGGATCTCTTCCACCACCGATTCCGGCATGGGACGCCCGCCGGTGACATTGCGCAGGTATTCAGGGATCTCGTCCAGCGCCTGCGGGGTTCCGTGGGCCAGTAACAGAACAGCCTTGCGCTGGGATGCAGCATCAGGCATGGGAAAGATCTCCCGCGCTGAACTCGCGCACATATTGCACCACGCGCTGCACGTTTTCGACCGGCGTGCCGGGAACGATGCCGTGGCCAAGGTTAAAGATGTGTCCCGGGCGGCCGGCGGCCTGCGCGAGAATCTGGCGCACGCGTTGGCGGAGCAGATCCTCCTCGGCGAAGAGCATGATGGGGTCGAGGTTGCCTTGTACCGCCACCGCGTGACCCAGGGTCGACCAGCCCTGGTCCAGGGGCACTCGCCAGTCAAGGCCGATCACGTCTGCCCCGGTTTCGCGCATGGCAGGCAAGAGGGTCGCCGTGTCTACGCCGAAGTAGATTACGGGTACGCCCAACGCCTGTACTTTGCGCACCAGGCTCGTCGTCACAGGCAGGACGAAATCACGGTAGTCCGTGGGGCTCAGTGCTCCGGCCCAGCTGTCAAAAATCTGGATGACGTCGGCTCCTGCTTCTACTTGCTGGGCGGCGTATTCGGCGAGCACAGCCGCGAGCTTTTCCAGCAGAAGGCCCCAGACGGAGGGCTCGCGGTACATCATTGACTTGGTGAAGATGTAGTTGCGTGAACCGCCGCCTTCGATCATGTAGCTGGCAAGGGTAAAGGGTGCTCCGCAAAAACCGACGATGCCGATACGGTCGTTGAAATGGGCCACCACTTTGCGTATCGCCTCGGCCACGTAGCCGAGCTCTTGCGCTCGATCGATGCGCAGCTTTTCTACGTCCGCCGCGGTGCGGACAGGCTGGTGGATCACCGGGCCTTCGCCGGCCAGGAATTCGAAATCCAGTCCCATGCCTTCCAGGGGGAGAAGAAGGTCGGCAAAGATGATTGCGGCGTCGACGTCGAGCTTCTCGGCGGCGGTGATGGTCACCTCGGCGGCCAAGTCGGGGTTTTTGCAAATCTGCAGCAAAGAATGGTGACGGCGGACGGCCTGGTATTCCGGCATATAGCGACCAGCCTGGCGGAGAAACCAAACCGGGGTCTGGTCGACCGGCTGGCGCAAGCAGGCGCGCACAAAGCGGGTGCCCGAGGTCAGGCTGGGCTCAGGATTTGGGTGCTGCAACAACGTCTTTTCGGGCATGCGGGCCTTCAATTTGAAGGTTAGCATCCCAGCCCAACGGAGGGGATGGTTAGGCCGGAAAACCCAGGTCTCAAAAGCGAGACCTGGGCCACCCACCTATTGTCTTGTCGCGACTTTATCTTGCGCTTGGTGGAGAATTTGAACACCGTGACCTGGTGGTAGGTTTCTCCCGGCTTTAGCTCGGTGGTGGGGAATTTGGGGTGATTCGGCGAGTCAGGAAAATGCTGGGTCTCGAGGCAGAAGCCGGTGCGGAGGCCGTAAACATGACCGCTTTTGCCGTGCGCACTTCCATCCAGAAAGTTGCCGGAGTAGAACTGAACACCGGGTTGGGTCGTCTCCACGGTTAAGACGCGGCCGGTTGTTGGTTCCTCAACGCGCGCCGCCTCATGGATTGCGCCCATCTTTCCGTTGAGGACGTAGTTGTGGTCGTATCCCTTGCCCAGGTGCAACTGCTCGTTATCGTCATTGATCCGCACGCCGATGGCTGTCGCCTTGCGAAAGTCCAGAGGGGTTCCCGCTAACGGAGCCAGTTCGCCGGTGGGAATGAGCCCGGAATCAACCGGGGTGTAGCGATCCGCGGGTATCGTCACCACGTGCTTAAGAATGTCTCCCTGGCCTTCGCCTGCCAGGTTGAAATAGCTGTGATTGGTCAGATTCAACACCGTGTCTTTGTCGGTGGTGGCGGTGTACTCAATCTTCAGCGCATGGGGTTCGAGGGTATAGCGGACGTGCGAAGTCAGGGTGCCGGGAAACCCCTGATCTCCATCGGGGCTTACCAGGGTGAGCTCGACCCCGTTGGGGAGTTCCTGCCCCTTCCATACGAGTTTGTCGAAGCCTACCAGTCCCCCGTGGAGGGTGTTGGCGCCATCGTTCGCGGGAAGCTTATAACGCTTGCCGTCGAGGATAAAGGTGGCATGGCCAATTCTGTTTCCGTAACGCCCGACAATGGCGCCGAAATAGGTCTTGGGGTCGTGAAGGTAGCCGTCCAGAGAATCATAGCCAAGGACCACGTCGGCAACTTTGCCGGTGCGGTCGGGCACTTCGATCGAAACCACGCGCGCACCGTAGGTCATCACGCGTACCTTGAGCCCATCCCCTTCCAGGGTGTAAAGCTCCACCTTTGTTCCATCGGGCGTATTGCCGAAGTCGGACTTGGTCACCTTCGCCTCCAAATGCGATGCCAGTGGCACCAGTGTCAAAAACAAACAAAACCGTTGAAGTGCCTTGATGTGCATCGGCCAGACTCCCTCGCAAAGCGCGTCTCAAAACCGTAATGGATACTAAAGCATTTTTCCCGTGCCTGTTTTGCGGGGAGGTAATTTCGTGCCGGAACCGCTGCAGAGACGTTTAAAAGCCACCAGCAGTGTGCTCTAAGCTATTGATTCGACGGGGGCAAGCGCAGCGCAGTCAAGCCTCTAAAGGCATGTAGACATTACCACTTACGAGTACTTTTATCCCGCCGTTTGTTACCCAATAGTTGTAGCCAGCGGCGCTTGAGCAGCTATTCTACGAATCAAGCGGTGGTTCTGGACGACTGCTTGTTGATTCTTCGGGGGAGGGATTCAATTGAAGCAGCCGGCTACGAACCACCGCGAACATATTTCAACCAACGTCGAGGTGACGCTGGACGACGCCCGGGCGACTGCCCTGGAGCGAATCGTCAGCCTCTCGATGGATTACCAGCGCGGGGTAGGCCTGGTGCAATTCCGCAATGGTGTGGATGCCGTCATCGCGTCCACCGACTACCGCCAACTGATCGAGAAACTGCTTGAAATCCTCTGAGCACAGATCCGCCTCGCGGGCGAAACAACGCGGACCCATCGCCGGCTACCAGGACCAGATCATTTCCCTGTTGTGGACCAGGCCTGTCCAGCTCAGCCTACACATCGCCAAGCTTTCCCTGTGACGGCTGGGGTATGATGAAGCGGCCATGGTCAATTATCTCGAACTACCGGTAGGGCAAAAGTGCCCTGAAGTGATCAATGCGGTCATTGAGATCCCGGCCGAGGGCATCAACAAGTACGAGTACGACAAAACCCTTCATGTCTTCCGCCTGGACCGCAATCTCTATTCGCCGGTGCATTATCCTGGCGACTACGGATTCATTCCTTCCACATTGAGCGAGGATGGCGATCCGTTGGACGTACTGGTGCTGGTAGACGCGCCCAGTTTTGTGGGCTGCGTAACCGAGGTGAGGCCCATTGGTCTGCTGGAAATGCTCGATCAAGGGGTGCCTGACGAGAAGGTGCTGGCCGTAGGGAAGAACAATCCCCGCTACGCCGACGTGTGGAACTACTCGGAAATTTACCCTCACATGCTGAAGGAAATAACCCACTTTTTCGCCATCTACAAAGATCTTGAAGGCAAGCGGGTGGAAGTCAAGGGCTGGCACGATGCGGCCTTTGCCCGCAACAAGGTCGTGGAAGCCGTGAACCGCTACAAAGACAATAAGGATGCTTCTGAAAAGGGCGGAAACCGCTAGCGCCGGATCGCGCCCGGCCGGTTCAGATATAATCCGTCCTGTAAACCCCGGAGAGATGGCCGAGTGGCTGAAGGCGGCGGTTTGCTAAACCGTTGTAGGGGCTAACACCTCTACCGGGGGTTCGAATCCCCCTCTCTCCGCCAGTTTCCTCGACCCGCTCAGTTGTCCCGCTTGCGCTTACCCAGACGGCGCCCGAAGCTAAGTCCTTTGTTTCATGAAGGTGCTCAAATTTTTTAATTAATTAAGTGGGGTAGCTGCCTTAATGCAGTGAGCCCAATCTGTTGGGGGTAAATCAGGCCGAGAGACGCCACCTGTTGTAGTTCCTGTACTCAGGCAGCTACCCCACTTTAATTAATTTGGCCATCTTGCCTTCTGCCGCTGTTCCGTTTGTAGAAATGTGCGAAATAAGCGAACTAAGCGAACTAAGCGAACTAAGTCTGGCACGTTTCCTAAGTTGTCAAAAACTGCTCAATCAAGAGGACGCCTGGGCATCCCCTGGTTACGCCGTGAATCCCGCTCTCCGCAGGCGCGCCCTCGCGGGCCGCACCCGTGCTGCGGACAGGCGTAATCCGTTAATTTGATTTCACTTTATCGTTTGCTGCACCCGAGTCTCCCGGGTGGTGGCGGCGGATGCACGGGCAAAGCACACCATTGCAAGGCCAAGCAGGGCGGTCATGGCAAGACGGCCCCGACGTAAGTATCCTACTTATAAGATAGGACGGTTATTGGAACGCGTCGATAGGTTAAGAAGATATCTTTGGTAACTACGGCAGGCCGCTGTTTCTTCATCATCGCGCAAAGCCCGTCCCATGACAGCCCTGGGCTCTTTTCCCTTGATCTCAGCCGGCAACACCTCTACTCTTTGTCTGGCCTCCCCGATTCCAGCTCTGATTTGAGGGTAGTATGCGCTTCCGGCGTTCCTGGTTCATCGGCGGCTTTGCTGTGTTGGCCATGTCGCTCGCCAACCTTGTTAGCGGCTGCGGAGGAGGCTCGATAACCGCCCCTGCTTCGACGACATCGCCAGGCGCTCCGAGTACGCCACCGCCGACCGCAGCAGCTCCGGCCATCACTTCAGTGACGCCGGCAACCATACCCGCGGGTTCCGCTGCTTTCACCCTGCAGGTTAACGGCAGCGGTTTCGTTTCAGGCAGCGTGGTCTACTGGAACAAATCCCAACTCACGACCACCTTTGTCAGCAGCCAGGAGCTACAGGCGGCGGTTTCAGCGACTCTCGCCGCCATGGGTGGTAATAACACCATCATGGTGGCAAATCCCGACGGCCAAACGACGGGCACGTCCGGGCCTCAGGTGGCCATCCAGAATCCGGTGCCCGCCATTACGAAACTTTCGCCTTCTAGCGCGGTCGCCGGCTCTGCGTCGCTTGAGGTGGTGGTCACCGGCACTGGCTTCGTTCAGGGGTCTGTGGCTGCGTTTTCCGGCTCTCCGCGGGTGACCACGGTCGAAAGCCCCACCCAGCTCATGGTCACCCTTACGGCAGCGGACCTGGCGACGGCGGCACAAGCAAGCGTCACAGTGACGAATCCAGCTCCGGGTGGGGGCGTTTCACCGGCGGTTGCCTTTTCCGTGACGCCTGGCCCTCCCACCATCGCCGCAATCACCCCTGACTCCATAACCACTCCCGCCGCGGCTACACAAATCACCATCCTGGGTTCTGGTTTCACCCCCCAGTCGGTCGTGGTGATGCAGCAGCTGTTTTTTACGCCGGATTCCGTTACAGCCAACAAGATCCTGGTGACCCTTCCGAGCTATTTCCTCCTGGGGCCAGCAGTAGTCGATGTGCGCGTGTTGAGCTCGGGTATTTTCTCTAACACCCTGGAGCTAACGCTCGTGAACCCGTTGCCCGTCATCCAGTCGATCTCCAACTCGACCGTGGTCGCGGGCTCCCCGAGCTTTGGCATAACAATCCAGGCCACCGGTTTCGTGCAGAACACGCAGATCAACGTCAACGGGGCCCCGGTGGCGCCACCTTTCGCGGCATTTGACAACGTGGTCACGATTCCCGCCAGCGCTCTCGCGCAGGTAGGAACGATTACCTTTTCGCTGACCAACCCGGGCCCAGGCGGCGGCACTTCGAATACCGTGACGATGCATGTGATTGCCGGGAACAATTACCTGCGCACGGTGAACCTCACGGCGAATGCGCTGGTATGGAACCCGAAGCAGCAAGTGATCTACGCCGCCGTTGCGGCCAGCTCCGCCACAAACGGGAGCAGCATCACGGCCATCGATCCAAGCACAGGCAATATCGTCGCCAGCCAGCCGATGCCTGCTGAGCCGAGCCTGCTGGCAATTTCTGACGATCAACAATATTTGTATGTGGGCATGACGTCGACGGCGGTCATAGTCCGGCTGAAGTTGCCTGACCTCAGCACAGATATTCAATGGACGGTTGGCCCGACGCCAGCTCCCAACTATCCGTACTCTCTGTACGCAATGCAAACCGCTCCCGGGGCGCCGCACACCCTGGCGGTGACCCAGGAGATCCCGGCTCAAGGCGAGTCAGCAGAGCTCGCTATCTATGACGACGGGGTCATGCGGCCCAACACCGGAAACGCCCCATGCAGCCAATCGGGCTACACGAACGTGTTCACATGGGGCGCCGACGCCTCCACCATCTACGCGACGGAAGATATAGAATCGGGAGGCCCGGAGTTTGTTTACCAAGTGAACGCTCAGGGTGTGAGCCTGGCAAACACCCTATACGGCGCGCTGGGGAATTTCAGCAACGAGCTTATCTACGACAGTAACGAGGCACGTCTCTACGATACGTCCGGCTCCGTTGTAGATGCTTCGACGGGCAAAGCCCTGGGCTCGTTCGGCATGGGCTCGAACACCTTCACCATCGACACCGCGCAGCACCTCGCCTACTTACTCGGCGTAACAGACTACCCAAATGGAGTAAACATTCTTGAGGAGAACGGTCTCACGGAAATATATATATACGACCAGGACCGCTTCACACTCCTGAACACGATTGTTCTGCCGGAAGTGAGCTTCGCTCCCGGTCCCGCTGTCGATGCTCCGGCCATGATTCGGTGGGGGACCGCCGGCCTGGCTTTCAATTCAGGCGCAAGTATCTACATTCTTGACGGCCCTGTAGTCACGCCGGGCGCTATGCCCACTTCGGACAGCGGGAACTATGTCGAACCGCCTCCTCAGCTCACCGGCCTGAGCCCGGAGTCAGTCGTGGCAGGCAGCCCCGATGTAACCCTCACGCTTACGGGCCAGAACTTTACCCCTGCCACCCAAGTAAGCTGGTCCAACCACACCCTGGCAACCACCTATGTGACGAACACCCAGGTTCAGGTAGTGATTCCGGCGGCAGATCTTACCACAGCGATCGCTGCTCCTCTGTACGTTTCTAACAGTCCCGGCGAGGGTATCTCGAACATTCTGGAATTTTCTGTGTTGCCCAACCTTGGCAGCGGCGTCCAGCTCACGGCGTTGAATCTCTCCGGCAGCGACCTGGTTTGGAATGCAGCCAATCAAAAGCTCTACGCTGCCGCCAACGCAGGCGACTCGCTTCGCCCGCAAACACTGGTGACGGTAGATCCGGTAGCCGGCGCCGTAACGTCAACGCTGCCGTTGAGTGCGAACCCCTACAACCTATCTATTTCCGTGGATGACACGTATCTCTACGTGGGGTTTGCGAATAACGCGAACATACAGCGTTTCGCTTTGCCCGGGCTCACTCCGGATCTGTCGATTCCTCTCGGCATTGGCGACCTACCCGACCCGGAAGGCAATACCGTCGCCCCAGGCGGCGTGCAAAGCTGTGATTTCGACGTTTCTATGGCGATCGCGCCTGGCTCCGATACCACGCTTGCCGTAACCCAGGGGTCCGCGCTGATTGAGCCTCTTGGCTGCGGAGCCACGGCCGTGATTGATGGAGCCATTCCACGCCCCACAGCGCCCATAGCCTACACCGGGAGTGGCAACGACTTCAGCCACTTAGCCTGGGGCGCTGACGCCACGGCACTCTTTGCGCAAGGGGATGATTGCTGTACGATGCAGCCAATCTCCAGCCTCACCGTCTCCAGCGCCGGGGTTGTGCTCAACCAAACGAACCGTAATGATGTCTATCTCGGTTACCGGTTGCATTTCGATGCTGGAACCAACCTCCTGTACAGTGATGGCGGGGCGGTTACAGCTCCGTCGACCCTCACGCAGGTAGGAAACTTTAACGCGTCTGGCCTGGTTGTGCCGGATTCCACTCACGGCGTGGCGTATTTTCTAGGAACGACCCCGTCGCAGAGTGGAGGCAATTACACTCTGCAAATCTTCGATCTGAAGACCTACACGCTGCTCAAATCCATCGTGCTGGGAAGCATCGTGGGCTTCCCGAATCAGATGATCCGCTGGGGCTCATCGGGAATAGCCTTCATTACGGAAAATGGCGGTTACCTTGGCCAGGAGGCTCCCGGCATGACCTACATCCTGAGTGGCGATGCCCTGGCCGTCACAGGTTCGCAGCCGGGTGCCGCGACCGAGGAACACGTGCAATTTACGTGGCAATCTCAGTTACATAAGAAGCGCTAGATAGATGCTCAACATTTACTTCGTCTGTTTTAAATTGCTCTCAACGTGGTGAACGTCCCCAGATTCCTCCCAGATTCCTCCGGTGACGCTCCCCGCTTTAAGGCGTAGTAGCTTTCCCGTAGTAGGTCGACGGTCAGATGGTGCAATAAGGCGGTGAACTGGTCCTGCTTCCTTGCCTGCGCCGTTCGGCGCACGCCGCCCAGCCCCTGGGACACGCGTATTCCGCTCTGTGTCGGATACGTGTGGTGTTGGACGTCGTTCTCCTTGGTCCGCGCCCTTCCCTCCGCTGCCTCCGCGGAAGCCTTAGCTTCTTTGTTCGGTAGTTTCATAGGTAATACGGCGCAGTCCGACTCCTCCAAAACGTACATGCCCGGATGATGGATATTTCACCTTCCCGGACCGGTCTGCTGGCGCAGACGTTCTGGAGGCCTCCCGGTTCTCGTGCACATTGCTTCCTGACGTGCTGGGGGTCTTCGACTACGCCGAGCCCGGCGGCCGCTCGCCAATAGCGCGGTTCACCAGTGTTGCCTTCCCGCTGTCAGAAAAGGGTCGGCACTCGGATTGTTAGTTTTCGCAGCTCCATGGCCCGCCCGCCAGTTCCTCTGTCTACGCTTCGCTGTCATCCCTCGCGAGATCACAGGCAAGACTCGAGGCCGGAATGGAGTCGCTTCTCCTTTTCCGTAGGGCTCTTTCATCCCCTACAATGTGCCGGTTTATCCCGGCGCTCTCTGACCACAAATCTTCCCAAATCTTCTGACTTCCTTAAGAGAGTATCCCGAGTAGAAAGTAGGGCATCTCGCGGAAGTCAATTGCGTCAATTGCGAGTCAAGAAGTCCTTTTCTTCCCCTTAATTCACCACATCCAATTGAGCTTAGGAACGTTCATATTCTAGGGCGATTGTCCCTAGTACTTGAACGCGTTTGTTTGCACGACCGCTACGCGACAAGCGGCGTGAGACTCATTGAGATGTCTAAGCCTAAAAAGAGTGAGCCCTCCTGCAACAAGGATCGCAAGAACTACTTCAGAGCTACGGAGTTTGTATGGTCAACTAACTTGCCGATCATTTCCCCTGTTTGTCGCACAATAAAACGTGACGCTCACCATTATCGGAATTCTCGCATCGCCTTCACCAGATTCCAGTCCAATTGAGGCATGGCTCTCGCCATTTCGATCCGCAGCACTCCCGGAACGACCGTAACCCCGGCCACGGCCGGGACGAAAAGGATCGCCCAGGCTTTGCCGGCCTCGTAATAGCTGCAGACAATCGGCAATTGGAGCTGATTGTCCATCGAGACTTTTTTTTGCTCGCCGACTGAGAACTGCTTTGCAGGTGACTCGCCTTTGATGTTCGTGGCTCCGCCTAGAACGATATTTTGCCAGACCTGTTTGGCGCGTATCGAACCGGGATCCTCCGAATTATGGGCGGTGCCGACATGGGCGAGCGTCGGCTGGCCATTCGAGTTGTAAGTGAAGGCATAGCAACCAGTGAATGGGCCGGTCATTGCGTTGCCATTCAGTGCACACGTCGTCACATCGCCGGCGCTGTATTTCAGAAAAGTGAAATTCCATGGTGTTCCAGCGACGAGGTTGCGAGGGTCGTTGCCGATCCTTACATTGGCGGCCGAGGTCATGCCGGTCTTCGGCGTCAGGGCGCCCGTGGCGACATTGGCCTGTCCGGGGTCGATTCGGTACTGAATGCACTGCCCTATGAAATTGGTGGGATTAGGCATATCGGTCTCCATTCGGCTGAGGTGGTGGGAACGGGCAAATGAATATCAAGCTGACCGCATCTTACGCTGAGCGAACGGAACTGGTACTTTTTAGAAACTGTCTCCTAAAAGTACCAGCCCCGGTCACGGTAGGGACGGTCATCGCTGACCGCCCCCCGTACAGATCCGTGCGAGCGGAATTACCGCACACGGCTCTTACCTTGGATGGATGGCGTCGAAACGAACGTCGGGATAGGGATGCAGGACACGGGCAAGCGGTAGCCATCGCACGAAGGTCGGGTGAATGCGCTTCCAGCTGGGGCGGCTGCGCTGACTGCGACGGCCCAACATAGTCCGCCACATATGACGCAAGCGCTCGCGGAAGCGTCGTAATGCCCGCAGGTTTTCCGGAACAGCATGGTAACGGTAGTAGCCTTCAACGACGCGTTTCAGCCATTGTCCGACAGCGTTAACCGGTTCATGCAGGCGCTTACGCAACTCTGCCTTGATAGCCTGCAGCGTTGCTCGCATGCGTTGACCCATGGTCTTGCGCCGGATGACAAAATGGCCTTTCGAGTTCGTCGCACAGTAATGCGTGAACCCAAGAAACGTGAACGTTTCAGGTTTGCCTTCTCCACGCTTTTGCCGAGCCCCCTGCGCGAACCGACCGAACTCGATCAGTCGCGTCTTCTCCGGATGAAGCTCCAGCTCGAAGTCCGCCAAACGTTCCCGAAACTCTCTCAGGAACCGCTCTGCGTCCTCACGATGCTCGAAGCCGATCACCAGATCGTCAGCGTAGCGGACCACGACTAACTCTCCGCTGGCCACTTTCCGGCGCCATACCTCTACCCACAGATCAAAGACATAATGCAGATACACATTCGCCAAAAGCGGCGAGATCACCGCTCCCTGCGGAGTGCCTGCTTTCGTCTCTGACCATTTGCCGTCCTCCGATACCCCGGCCTTGAGCCACTTCCGTATCAGCCGCAAGATACGGGGATCGGCCACTCGATGCTCCATAAACTTCATGGTCCACTCGTGGCTCATGTTGTCGAAGAACCCACGAATGTCCGCATCGAGTATCCAGTTCACTCGCTTTCGTTGGATGCCCACGTTCAGCGCGTCCAGCGCCTGATGTGGACTGCGGCCCGGTCGAAACCCGTACGAGAAGCCTCGAAAGTCCACCTCGTAGATCTGGTTGAGGATGGCCGCGATTGCGTGCTGGACGATCTTGTCTTCCAGTGACGCGATGCCCAACGGTCGTTGCCGGCCGTCGGCTTTCGGTATATAGACTCTTCGCGAAGGTTGTGCCCGATACGCTCCACGATGCACGCGGCCATGGAGATCAGATAACCGCTCCTCCAGGCCTTGTTCATATTGCTGCCAGCTTACCCCGTCCACTCCCGGTGCTGCTCTTCGCTTAAGCGCGTAATAGCTCTCCCGTAGTAAGTCGATCGTAAGATGGTGCAGTAAAGCGGTGAACCGTTCCTGCTTCCTTGCTCGCGCCGTTTGACGCACGCCGCCTAACCCTTGGGACACGGTAGCTCCGCTCTGTGTCGGATCCGTGTTGAGATGGGCGTCGTTCTCCTTGGTCTGCACCCTTCCCTCCGCTGGCTCCGCGGAAGTCTTACCTTCTTTGTTCGTCAGCTTCATAGGTACTATGGCGCAGTCCGACCCCTCCAAAACGTACATGTCAGGATTGTGGTTCTTTCACCTTCCCTGACCGGTCTGCTCGCGCAGACGCTCTGGAGGTCTCCCGGTTCTCGTGCACATTGCTTCCTGGCGTGCCTGAAGTCTTCGACTACGCCGAGCCAGCCAGCTGCTCGCGAATAACGCGGCTAACAGTGTTGCCTTCCCGCCGTCAGAAAGGGGTCGGCACTCGGTTGCATATTTTCGGAGCTCAATCCTCCCGCCCGCCAGTTCCTCTGTCTACGCTTCGCTATGGCTCCTCGCAGAGTCACAGGCAAGACTCGAGGCCGGAATGAAGTCGCTTCTCCTTTTCCGTAGGGCTCTCTCATCCCCTACAATGTGCCGGTTTATCCCGGCGCTCTCTGACGAATAAATCCCAGCTGAAAATAGAGACACACTGCAGCGAACGGAGGTTCGGGAGCGTATCGGCCAGGGAAGCATAGCCTACATCGCCATTGCAAAAACGTTCGCATATTGGATGTGGAAGTGATGGACGGGAGCGGATCCTTCATTTCCCAGCGGCGACGTCCTTCAACCGCGCTGCAAGCTTCTCGATCGAGTGGCTCGCTATCGGATTCGTGAATCCGAAGCGATCGTCGCCAAACAAGTTGTACCGCAACTGCGTCACTCTCGGGTTAGCGGCCGATGGTTTGTGGACGACAGCAGTGATCGCACGGACGATCGCCAAAACCTCTCCTCGCTCAAAACTCCTGTCGATCTCTAGGCTGTCCTTATTTTCTTTACGCACGCTCCGCGTGGTGTTCACAAACGTGGTCACAGGTGACGGATCGAACGCATAAACCTTCTCGACGCGGGGTATGCGATATTCAGCGGCCGGCAATGAATACGCGAACTTCTCCGCCAGCCCCGCACCCAGTGAATGGCCCGTCGCCCGAAGATGGACCCGGCCAAGGTATTCCTGACCCGGCTGCTGCATTTTGCGCGCCAGTTCCTTGGCGAAGGCTGGGGCGAAAGTTTCTCCCAGAACAGTGTATTCATCCTTGAGAAAAGGATGGGCCCAATGCGTATTCGATTTCAAGTCATTCAAATTTGTCGCGTCAGTACCGCCGAACGTAACAACGAGAAGATGCTCCGACTGTTTCTCCCATACCTGCGCTCGTAGATGCACGGACGTCATTTCATTCTGGAGATCAGCGTCGGGAAAATCGGTCCATAGGCGCCACTGATCTCCTAACCCAGCGCTCCCCTCTTTGAACTTGGTGATCTCCGCTGCTTTCGTGCTGGTCGGAGATCCGTACGCGGCGGTGCTGAGCCACGCATAAGGAAGGTCTTCAGCCGCAGAGGCTTGAGCTGGCTGCGGCGGTCCGAACCAACGATATCCAGGTTTTCTAATAACGACCATGTTTGACGGCTGCTTGAAAGCCGGTCTGGTCGTTACAGCAGCCGTGATCAAGGCAATGACAGCAAACGAAATCCAACCCCAGTGCAAAACTGCTTCCTTAAGCATTCGATCCGAACCTCGGATTGTCACTTTTGATTTTTGGGCCCGAGTCTTTGTCGCCGACTATATCACCTGACAGAAAACCCTCTTAACGAAATCGATGCCGACCTAAACTCATGTCACTTACGGTTGCTTGGATAACCCGAGGACGGACCGGAAGTTCACCAATCCCAAAAACACAAGGTGAACTTTCCGCCCGTTCCTCTAACTTGCGACCACCTCCTGGCAGGGTTGGCTCGACGCAATTATCTCGCCATCACTTAGGCTGCGACGATAGCCACATACATAGGCGGCCTAGGCGATGCCGACCGTTGGCCGTGGGCTGAAACGATTTCGCGACGTCGGTCACTTTCTTAAAAGTTAATGCGGAGAGAACCTTAAGCACGCGCCGATATCCGCTTCCCGCGGCTGAATCGCTCCCATCTGCCACCAGTAACAGGCCAGTCGCTTCTAGGAAAATCCGGAGAATGCCATGCCCGATTTTGTAAAAGCAATTCCGCCAGTAGAGGTTGCAAAGGCAACCTCTACCATCTCTACTCCTGCCGGTTTTGAGTTTGGGGCTGTACCGCCCATTTTTCCTTCCGGCAAGCTACCCGTCCACCCGCCGGCACCGCCCGCGCCTCCTCTCGGTCCTCTCGCAGCGTTTGTGGGCGAGTGGGTCGGCAACGGATTCAACACGATCTTTCGCCCGGACAGCTCGGCAACGCCAACGCCGATGCCCGGTCCGGTCACGACGACAGACCCCGCGGATAACGTTCTCGAACTGAACATCACCACGGAAAGCCTCACCTTCTCACAGCCGCTTGGAGTTGTGCCGAACCGGGGATCTAGCACACAAGCGGACATCTCGCTGGATGGTGTTCCGTATCTGCAGGCGATCAACGACGTCACCGCGGTGGATCCCAACAACCCCCACTCGAAGCCCGTCGGCATTCATGTTGAGCCGGGGCTCTGGATGGCGGTTCCATCCTCGACGGCTCCGCAGGAACCGTCAACGCTGGTGCGCATGGGGTCGATCCCACATGGCACGACGATCCAGGCGCAGGGTACGTCGGCGGTGAAGAACGGCCCTCCGAATATTCCTCCGGTAGATATCACGCCCTTCTTCCGGGGCAGCCGACGAACAAGCTCCCGTTCCAGAATCAGAACGCTTCGAACCAGGGAACGCGCCGTATCCCACAGAACCTGACGGTGGCCCCGTTTAACAAGCTGACTATTCCGCAATGGCAAGCGAGGATCACCGATCCGAACTCAGTGCTGCGAGACGCGATCGCCGGTCAAACGATCAAGGCCACGACGACGATAACCATCACAACAGCCAGCACGCCGAACCCTCCGCCGACCACGCCAACCTTCGGCGGAGGCACGGACAACATCGCCTTCCTGGAAGGGGATGCGGCCGGAAACAACGCGAATGCACAGGCAATCCAGCTGACAGCTACGTTTGGATCGAGGAGGTTGAGCACAGGATTATGATACCGGTGATACGCCGGGGACGCAGCCGGTGCTGCTGAGACCGAGAGAACCCGGACCGCAGACGCCTACGTTCAACGTCCGCCACCGCCCAAACCAATTACGAAGGAACGCATCATCACGGTGACGTCGACGCAGATCAATACTCGCAAACGGTGTTCTTGAACTTTGGGCCTCTCAGCTGGCCGCATGTTCGGTGGCAACATTGACGCCGAAGCAACCGCTGAACCTACCGCCGTCCGTTTGGGAGTGAGCTCCCGAAGTGGAGGGTGTTTCACGGCCTGAAAAAAGCAGAGGGGCGGATTCATTCCATCCGCCCTTTCACGAGAGCTTCGCGGTCAGACAAAGGAACCTCTATCTCCCCACTCTATCTCCCCATATTCCAGGCACAATTGTCTGCTCGTATGTCGATGATCACACGGGACGAGCTGTTGGATCAGACCGCCGATGAGACACCGGGATGCATCATCGTCCGAATGCCCACGCCACCATCAGCGGGAACTCTTCTCGCCAGAATGCGCCACCGTGCGATCCAGCTCGCTCATTCATGACGACATCCGCACCTGCATCGCGCAGCGCGTCCGCCCACCTCCTTGCGTTCTCGAGGAAGAACGGCTCCTGGGTGCCAGCGACAAGGTATGTGCGCGGAAGCGGACTCGGCATAACGCCAGGCGGCTTGTAACCGCCGCCAGGCGAGGCGCAGAAGACCGCACCGTAGACATGTGGATGCCGAAGCCCAAGAGCGAGGGCCAGCTCTCCACCCGCCGAGACGCCGAACACTGCGGTACGTTCAGTGGGCAGCGCCACGCCAAACCGCGACTCCGTCCATCGGCGAACGTCCTCGACGAAGAACTTCTCGTGCGCCGCGAACCGCTCCGGCTCAAAGCCCGGTGAGTACTCATGGAGCCGCAGCGTCTCATCGGTCAGCCCATGTACACCGACGATCATCGTGGACGGTACGTCGGCCTTCTCGAGCAACCGGCCCCACTTCGAGATTCGCTGACCGTCGCCGGCGAAGACGATTGCTTTGGGCGGGTCCGGCGGAACGTACACCGTGACCTGCCGTCCACCGTCGTACTCGAACGTCTCAGTGACAAACTCTCCCGAGACTGCGCCGGTGGGTTGGCGGGCGCTCCGTCGGACTCATTTAGCTTGCGGTTGACGTGATTGCGTGCTTGCTTCTTCATGGCCTGGCCTTCATTTATAAGATGGTCGGTTGCAAAAAAAAAAAAAAAAAAAAAAAAAAAAAAAAAAAAAAAAAAAAAAAAAAAAAAAAAAAAAAAAAAAAAAAAAAAAAAAAAAAAAAAAAAAAAAAAAAAAAAAAAAAAAAAAAAAAAAAAAAAAAAAAAAAAAAAAAAAAAAAAAAAAAAAAAAAAAAAAAAAAAAAAAAAAAAAAAAAAAAAAAAAAAAAAAAAAAAAAAAAAAAAAAAAAAAAAAAAAAAAAAAAAAAAAAAAAAAAAAAAAAAAAAAAAAAAAAAAAAAAAAAAAAAAAAAAAAAAAAAAAAAAAAAAAAAAAAAGGAAAAAACGAAACGAGGTGACCGTCCCGGGTTGAACCCCGGGTTGCGAGAAGTTCTTCCCCGTCGGCGCGCAGATCGTCGGCCGCGACAAACAAGATTTCAGTGTTCTGCAACTTGCGGACGCATTTGAACCAATAACCGGTTTCGGGTAAGAGACAACAGGCTATAGGAATATACTGGACACCTACACCTACGAGGAAGTATGGCTACGAGACGACAGGAAGATCCGCCGAGGTTACCGTCATCGCCGTCGACGCCAGAAGCCGGGCATGACCTTACCTCGACCCTGTACAAGGAGTTGCATCGGCTGGCAGTAGGCAAAATGCGCTTCGAGCGAGGGAACCACACCCTCCAACCGACTGCACTGGTGAATGAGGCTTACCTGCGGCTAGTCGATGGCTCCGATTCGATGTGGGTGGACCGGAGCCGGGTGTTGGGGCTTGCCGCCAATGTTATGCGTCACATCCTGGTGGATCATGCCCGGGCCCATAACGCTGGAAAGCGCGGAGACGGGCAACTTCAAGTGACGCTTGTCGAAGACATGGCCGGTGGGACAAGCAGCTCAACCGCCGATGTATTGGCTGTCGATGAAGCGCTTACCCGCCTTGCTGAGTTTGATCCAAGGCAAGCGAAGGTTCTGGAGATGCATTTCTTTGCGGGTCTGACCTTTGAAGAGATCGCGCTGCAACTCGATGTATCGACACGTACCGTAAAACGCGACTGGACAATGGCCCGTGCATGGCTGCGCCAGGAATTGTCGCCGAATGGACATGACTCCTGAACTCTGGCAGCGTCTGAAGCCGTTGTTCCAGGCCGCTCTGGAAGAGAACACACAGGACCGCGCGGCATTCATCGAGGCCGCCTGCGGCGAGGATCTCGAACTCAAGATGCACCTCAAACGGCTTCTCGATGCCGAACAGCAAAGCGCTGATTCGCGAGACGCTCCACTCGCCCACATTAATTATTTCCTGGACGACAAAGGTGCTCCATTTCTAGCAGGCAAGGTTGCGGTTGGCATGATTCACCCCATGGTTCGCCCAATGATCGGCCAAACCATCTCGCACTATCGAATCCTCGAAACGTTAGGTGGCGGCGGCATGGGTGTTGTCTACAAGGCTGAGGACTCCTCCCTTGGGCGGTTTGTCGCACTTAAATTTCTTTCCGACGACCTGGCCCAGGTTCCCCAGGCTCTGGAACGTTTTCGCAGAGAGGCGCGCGCGGCGTCCGCGCTGAATCATCCCCACATTTGCACGATCTATGAGATTGGCGAGCAGGACGGTCAAACGTTTATTGCCATGGAGTTCATGGAGGGCGCTACGCTGAAGCATCGGATTGCCGGCAAGCCGCTGCCGCTCGATGAAGTGCTTGAATGGGGGACCCAGATTGCGGATGCACTCAGCGCCGCCCACAGCAAGGGAATCGTTCATCGGGACATTAAGCCCGCCAATATTTTCGTAACCAAGGGTGGGCGCGTCAAGATTCTCGACTTCGGCCTGGCGAAATTGGTTTACGCCGAACGTGGCGGACAAGGGTCGGACCCCGCGAACCCAATCACCACGGGAGACGAATGTCTGTCCAGCCCGGGAACCCTGATGGGGACCGTGGCCTACATGTCGCCGGAGCAGGTGCGCTCCCAGGAGTTGGACGGGCGCACCGACCTGTTCTCGTTCGGGACGGTGCTCTACCAGATGGCTACAGGGAAGCTTCCGTTCGACGGCACGAACTGGGGCCTAATCTGTCACGAGATTCTGACGAAGACTCCGCAGCCCCCTTCGGAGCTGAATCCTATTCTGTCACCGAAATTGGAAGACATCATTCATCGGGCACTGGAAAAGGATCGGGATTTGCGCTACCAGCACGCCGCGGATTTGCGGTCGGATTTGTTGCGGCTGAAGCGGGACACTGCCTGGAGCCGCGGAGGTACTGCCGTGGCGCGGGCTGGCAGCATCAGCGCGAGAACAGGACCATTGCGATGGTGGCCGCGGGTGTTGATTAGCAGCGCAGCGCTGATTCTGCTGGTGCTAGGCCTCTGGTGGTTGCTTTCTAACCGGACTCAATCGCAGAAGGAATTGGTCCAGCGACAACTGACTGCTAATTCTCCAGATAACCCGGTTCTAGCCGCTGCTATTTCGCCGGATGGCAAATTCCTGGCATACAGCGACGCAAATGGCTTTCACCTGCAGTTAATTAGCACGGGCGAGACGAAGCAGCTGACTCTTCCTTCAGGGCTCGCAGTCGTCAGCGTCTTTTTAGGCGCTCCGGAGACCTTGGGTGCTCCCCTTTCGTGGTTTCCCGATGGAAGCAAGGTTCTTATCACTACTGCTGGACACCCCGGTGAGCCCCCCAGCCTTTGGGCCGTATCCATACTAGGTGGGGCAGCACGTAAGCTGCGGGAAGGTGCCGCCGCTGCGTCCTTTTCCCCTGACGGTTCTCAGATCGCCTTTCTAGGCGATTACGATTCAGGCTCGGCGAAGGGGATTTGGTTGAGCACCGCGGATGGAGATGATCAGCGGCGTATCATGGCCGCACAACCTGGTGAAGACTTTAACGAAGTGGCCTGGGCTCCGGACGGGCAACGTCTCGCGTACTCGAAAGGACTCGCGGGTACCGGAATCTACGCGAGCGCCATCGAGAGTGTGAGTCTAAAAGGCGGCCCTCCCACTCGGATTCTATCAAGCCCAAAATTGCAGGGGTTTTGTTGGTTGCCGGATGGACGTATCGTCTACTCCCTGCGGCAATCGGTGCATACTGGCGCTGACTCAAATCTTTGGGAAGTGAGGACGATCACTCAAACAGGCGAACCCACGGGCGACCCCCGACAACTAACAAACTGGCCGGGGTTCTCCTTCTCCGGGTTCACGGTCGCGGCAGACGGAAAGCAGATGGAGTTTCTTAGGCTCACCGCGAAGGCCCATGTGTATGTTGGAGAGTTGGATGCAAAGGGAACACATCTAACTAACACACGCCGCCTCACGTTCGACGAACATTTCGAGTGGCCTGAGGGGTGGACGCCAGATAGCCGGGCCGTAGTGTTTTGGTCAGACCGCGATGGAAGCTGGGACATCTTCAAGCAGACGTTGGACAAAGACGACACCGCCGAATTGCTCCCTCTCGGACCCGAACCGAAGTGGTATTCCAGTTTCAGTCCTGACGGTCACTGGATTTTGTACATAGCTCTTCCTGAAGCCCGATATCCCGGTGGTTCGGTTCCAGTACGAATCATGCGGGTCCCTGTATCTGGTGGACCCCCGCAATTGGTTCTGACTGCATTAGGTACGACGGACATCCGCTGCACACGTGCCCCTGCCAACCTCTGTGTCTTTGACGAGCAACAGCAAGGTCATCTTGTGTTTACTTCTGTCGATCCCATCAAGGGCCGAGGGCGTGCACTTGCCACCATGGAAGGGGAGCCCTCCATTTTAAGTGGTTGGGACCTTTCCCCGGATGGCTCGCAAGTCGTCATAACGCGCGAAGGGCGCATTCGACTGTTATCCCTAAAGAGTGGGGTGACAACCGATTTAGCAGTAAGGGGATGGAACAGCTTTTGGTCAGTCGATTGGTCTGCCGACGGAAACGCTCTGTTTGTTTCCACCCAGCCGTCCCAAGATACCACCCTACTTCGCGTTGATCTTAGAGGAGAAGCCAGTGCGCTATGGCATCAAAAACTCAATTTCATGGGCACCAAAGGAATACAGTCTCCCGACCGGCGGCATTTGGCGGTGGCGTGCTATACAACCGATAGCAACGTCTGGATGATCGAGAACTTTTGAGAGTAGCGGAGTTGGCAGTCGTGGGCAGCGGCAGCGGCGACTGTGAGCTCGTAATCGGCAGCGCGTTGGATCATTTGCAAGTTCAAGCCAAAATCAGGACCTCGATTAAGGCTGAGTTACTTAAGTGATGGTCTTACGGCGGGACTTACACCCGCAAGAGTGCGCCCTGCCGGGCGCACCAAAGAAAGAGCCGGCCAAGTGCGGCCGGCTCTTGAGGTTTGGTTGAGAATGCACTCAGAAGATAATCTTCAGCGCCAATTGGGTGTTGTACGGCTCGCCGGAGCCGATGCCGGGCGCGCCGTACTGGACGCCGATGGTTGAGGTGCTCGCGCCGAACAAGGGGCCGTCGCCAAGACTCGGATAGTTGTTGTTCGGCTGCGCCAGGTTGGTATGGTTAAGGACGTTAAACATCTCCACACGGAACTGCGCGTGGACGCGTTCCTTGTAGATGGGAAAGTTCTTGAGCAGGGATAAATCCACGTCTTCGAAGCCGGGTCCGTAGACCTGGTTGCGGCCCAGATTGCCGTAGGTGGCACTCGCCGGAACGGCAAAGCTGTTGGGGTTGAGGTACTGGGCCACAATTCCATTCGCGGTCGTCTGCACCGAGCGGTTGCTGTTAAGCGCCGGTCCCGTAATATTCGCGCGGTCCTCGCCTTCGGCTGTACCGCTGTTGTCTGCGCCTGTGAGGATGTTGACCGGCTCTCCGCCCTGGAACTTGAGGATGCTATTGAGCTCCCAACCGTGCGTCAGAGCCTTGGGTCCGTAGGCGAGGGAAGGAATCGAGTAGTTGAGATAGGCGGCGAAGTGATTGCGGATGTCATAATTCGCGTTGCCCCAGTCGCCAGCCAGATTGAACGAGTTCTGCGGGAGATTGTTAAAGACGCTGGAGTCGTCCAGATTGTGGCTCCAGGCGTAGGCGAACTGGCTGCTAAGCCCATGCCAGGAACTGCTGCGCAGCGTAACCTGCAGCGCGTTGTAGCTGGACGAAGCGGCAGAGTTGATTTGGTTGATGATGCCAAAGTTGGGGAACTTCAGGAAGTTGGGCCGCGTTGACTGCTGGTAGGGGAACGGGAGACCGTTCGGGCCGATAACCGTCGAAGTGTTCTGGTCGGCCCCCAGAGCGTTCTGGTTGATGTCCTGCAGGACGAGGTTGTGACGGCTGGCCGAACCAACATAACCGATATTCAACGCCCATGCCGTTGCCCAGGCTCTGCTCTATGTTCAGACCGAAGAGCTCGGCGTACGGCGTTTTGAAGTTGCGGCTGACCGAGTAGATGGAGACTATGTTGTTGCCCGTGGGCTGACCCAGGCCGGCGGTGAAGATCGGCGTTGTCTGGTTGTAGGTCCAGATGGGCGCGGCCGTCGGCGTGTTGAGAACGATGGACTCGTTAGGCTGGCTGCCGGCAGGGTTGTTATTCACGCCGCCTGCACCGCCGTTCGGGATTCCGATATTGCCAAAGAAGGCCTGGCCTGCGGGCTGGTCGAAGTAGATGCCGAAGTTGGCACGGATGACTGTGTTTTTGAGCGCCTGGTAGGCAACTCCGATGCGCGGCGAGAAGTTGCTTTTGTTGCTGTTGTAGATGTACTGCGGCGTGCCTGATCCCCCGCTCGCTACCACCAGACCAGTGCTGCTGGTGGGGTCGAAGATGGAGAGGTTGGGCGGGTTGGTGAAGTAGGGCTGCTGGTAGTCGTAACGCAGGCCGAGGTTGACGTTCAGCTTCGGGGTGAGCTGCCAGGAGTCCTCCGTGAAAGCGGATCCGGTGTGGGTGTAGATGTCGCGCTCCTGGACGCCGAGGGTAATGTTGGACGTATACGCATAGCCGGCAAGAAAATCGGCCAGGTTCAGGACATTGGGGTCGGAGACAGAGGAATCGTTTGCCCAGGGCCCGAGTTGGCTTGGGCCGGTGCCGAAGTTGAAGGCGCCGCGGCCGCCCCAGTTGTAGTAGAGGTCGATATAGGCGCGTCGATATTCAAGACCGAAGCGCAGCTGGTGTTTGCCTACGGTCCAGGAGAGCGTATCGGCAATCTGGCCGGAGATGTCGTTGCGGCCCGAGGTAGGCGTGACGCCGATCGAGTCGAATCCATTGATGGCGATCTGCGGAGCGCCGGATAGACTAGCGCCCGTGTTGAGGCCGGCCAGTGTGAGGGGATTCTGGTTGTGCACCGCGTCGGCAAAGTCCTGTGTAAAGTAGTTCACGCCGGCGGCAAGCTGGTTCGTCAGATTGGGGCGAAGGCTGAAATTCCAGACCAGATTGTAGTTCTGAATGTGCGAGGGGACGGTTTGGAAGTACTCCGGCAGGTATCCGCAGACGAACACGCAGGAAGGAGCCACGGCGAAGCCCTGGCCGAAATAGTAGATGCCCGAAAGATGGCTGCGGTCGCTGAAGTTGTGGTCGAGATGGGCTACCACGTTGTGGCTATAGCCGCTCTCCGGCGCGTTGCTGGAGTAGTTGCCCGGGGTGGCGGGCAGATTGGCAATGATTGTTGGATCCCACAGAGTGCTCAGGATTTGTGTTGAAACCTGGCTGGGGGTGACGCCATATTTGGTTAGTTCCGCGAGGGCCAGTGCCTGGTAGGCCGGCGAGGGCTCAGTTACGGTATTGGTCTCTCCAATGACGAACTTCTGCTCCTCATAGAGAAGAAATAAGAAGGTGTGGTCACGCCAGATGGGCCCGCCGACCGAAGCGCCAAAGTTCTGGTTGCGCAGGGGCTTTGACGGTGAGCCTGCAGGAGTAAATGGCGAGGTTACGGCCAGCGCCTCGTTGCGATTGTAGTAGTAAGCATCGCCGTGAAGCTGATTGCTGCCGGACTTGGTGGTGATATTCAGGTTGCCGCCCGGGCTGCGGCCGCTTTCGCTGTTACCCACGGTCTGCAGCGAGTACTCATCGAGCGCGTCAATGGGATAGACGACGCCGGCGATGCCGCTGATGCTGCCCTGGTTGACCGCGTTCACGTTCAGGTACAGATCGTTGTTGTCGGTTCCGTCGATCGTGTAATTAATCTGGTTGCTGCGTGTACCGTTGACGGAGCCGGTGTTGTTGTAGCCGGAAAAAGCTGCTGAAGTGCCCAAAAGCTGGGTAAAGTCGCGGCCGTTAAGCGGCGTGTTTTGCAGCGCTTGTCCGTCGAGCACCGTGATCTGCGTGGTGGTAGTGGTGTCGAGCGACAGGGCATCGGCAGCCACTTCGACGGTGGTGGCCAGCTTTGCAACGCTCAGCGTGAGAGGCAGCGTATAGACCTTGCCCGCTTGCACCTGGACACCGGTGGCTTCGGTGGCCTGGAAACCACTGGCTTCTACCTTGACGGTGTAGTTGCTCTGTGGAAGGTCATTAAACGAGAACTCGCCCGCGCCGGACGAAACAGTTTCGCGAACGACTGAGGTGGCCGTGTCGGTGGCCGTCACCTTGGCGCCGGGTACGGTCGCGCCCGAAGGATCGGTGATGGAGCCGTTGATAGCTCCGCGAAAAGTCTGCGCCTGCAAACGCGAAGAGAACACGAACAGGGCGAGTGGCACAAGGAATGCCAGAACCCTCATTTTCTTTGTCTGCATGAAACTCCTCCTTTGAAAAATGAAACAATGGGTTGTAAAAACATACGGGTGAAACAGACATCCTGACCCGCACATCCAAGCGCAGCCACCAATCTGCTTGCTGCTTTGTGCTATATGCGTGGACCTAGAGCGTCCAAGTAATCCTGGGGATGCCCCTTCGCGACCTTCTAATAGAACGTGCCTGGAGTCGCTGGGGTCTGGATCTAAACCGGGCTCTGGAAGAGCTACGTCTTAGGCGTGCTTAATCGGACAGAGACAACAACGGTTTGGGGTCCGGTTGAACATAAGATGAAAACAGAGTAACACAGGGTCGAGCAGCAGAAAACGTACAGCCTCCATTAACACTTTTGAAGGGTTAGTGTCGGGGCAGTTGGAATCCAGGCGAATTTCTTAACAGTTCTGCTGGAGATACTCCTCTCTCCCCGGTCTCCAGTTTCTCTCCTACCGGCAAACAACTACTCCATCTTCAATCTAGGTCCAGTGAATTGAGGTACCTGGCCGTCACGCGCACGATCGCCTCACGCAGCGAGGAGGAGGTCCATGCGCGGTCGCGCTCACTTCCCTTACTTACTATTGACAGACGTTCTTGCCGGCCTGGTGCTCCTGGCGCATCTGGCCTTCGCCAGTGACATTCCCGGGCGAGAGTCGACTCCGGGGCTTGGCGAACCAGCCGAAAGCGTCCGGTTCCAGCTCTATCAGGGCTATTTGATCGTGGCCCACGGATCGATTGGCGCGGTTAAGAATCTCAACATTTTCCTGGACACTGGAGCGACCCGGGCGCTCCTTGATTCACGGGTCGCGAGAAAGCTCAATCTCCGCGGCGAAGAATCTGTCAGCATCGTGCGTCTGGACCGCAGGACACGCTCCGAAGAGACGAACTTGCCATCGCTCGAGATAGGTCCTTTGAAACGGTCCAATCTCAGGGTTGTCACTGCCGATCTCTCCTTCTACGAGAAGGTACTCCCGGTTCGCATCGACGCCGTCGTCGGTCTGGATGTGCTGGGGCAAAGACCATTCGTTATTGATTACCCTGCCCGGGTCATCCGCTTTGAACCGGCCCCGGCTATGCAGGTCTCTCTTCCGCTACGACTCGAGCAAGGCCTTGCCGTTTTTGACGCTGAGATCGATCACACGCCCATGCATCTTCTCTTCGACACGGGAGCCGGTTTCATCGTTCTGTTCAACAAGGCCAAACCGCGGAGCACCGGAACAAAAGACGACCCGGCCGAAGAGTCGAGGAAGACAGCGGCCTCCGAAGAGAAAAAGGTTTGGCTGGGTAGTCTCCGGATCGGCGCGGAGGAGTTCGGGCAGAAGCCGGCTCTGCTGACTCGCAACCCCAAACCCTCTCAGCTCGACGTTGACGGTCTGATGAGCCCGGTAGCCCTCGGAATCTCCCGAGTGGCAGTGGACCTGAAAGCAGGAGTGTTGGCGTTCAGCCGTTGAGCAGGATCCGTAACCGGCCGGAATGCTGCTGGCTCTCAACTCCTTTGTGCTCGGGATTAGTTGTCGGATTAGTTGTCAGACGGGGAGTGTGTCGGAGAGAAGTCCTGACAATCGGTCTAAAAAAAGGAAAGAGAGATAAAAGCTGCGGTGCCGCCTTATTATCTTGGAACGTGAGCCAGGGGTTTTGTTCTTGCCATTCGGAGACGGAAAAGCGGCAAAGGCATGCAGAGACCGAACGTTGCCGTGAATCGCTTATGCACAGGCAATGGCAGCACGGAAGCGGAATAGTTTTAAGAGATTGTGCGTGGCGCAGATGAGTTTCCATTCCGAGGTCACCTTGGACAGGCCTCGTAGGCGAAATCTACGGATGCCGCGAGCTTCTTTGATCTGTCCAAAGACTGGTTCGACCGTGGATTTTCGAAGAGCGTAGCGAGCCTTTCCTTCTTGGCTGGCCAGGGCCTCTCTCATGCGGATTGCTTCTTCGTTACGAGGTGCACTGGGAGGCAGCGGCGCGCCAGGTGGTTGTGGATTGGAGTCAGGTGAAACCAGGACTTCAATTCCCTTCAATGACGGATCCTGCAGGCTGGTCGTGTCCCAATAGCCCGCATCTGCGGTGATGGTGTCTGGAGTGGCCTGGGCGGTGCTGCAGACACTTTTTACAAGCGGCAGCAGCTGCTGCCGATCGATGGCTTGTTGGGTTAACTCGGCGGCCACGATGACTTGAGCGTGTGCGTCCACTGCGATCTGGACATTGTAAGCTTGCACAAAGCATTTCTGCCCGTTGTCTCTCATCACCCGCGAGTCGGGATCGACGAAGTTATACTGACGGCCCGGTGCAGCGGCGTTCTTTCTAGCTCGTAGGCGCTGCTTTTTCTCCTTCTCGCGCTGCTTCCGATCCTTTGGCGGTTGGCTGGTTTGCTCCCCTTTGCTGGGGCGGCCGCGTTTACGCAGGGGAAGGGCGCCAATAGCTTGCAACTGCTCTTTTGCTTCTTGCTCTAGTTCTGACTTGGCCTGCTGGAGCCGCTGCAAGCGCTTTTGCGCACTCGCTAAGTCGTCGGGCAACGGATCGGCTGGTTGGCCGACGCCAAAACGTTGGTCTTCTTGTTGATCTGTTTGCTGCGCTTGGTTCAGTAATCGTTCCACTTCGGATCGCCAATGTTGCTCGCGTTCGCTGATCTTTTGGTAATCCACTGAGCGGTGGGTGCTGGCGTTGGCCTTCATCTTGGTGCCATCGATGGCTACGTTGCCCAACTTCACCAAACCAGCTTTCTGGCATAACCTCAGGGCCTGTACGAACAAGCCGGCCAGTGCCTCCAGATGCTCCTGACGAAACGCAGCCAGGGTATCGTGGTCAGGATGCTGGTCGGCAGACAGATAGCGAAATGCTAAGTGATCGTAGGTCGCCTTCTCGATCTTCCGGGAGCTGGTTATTCCGATGCAGTATCCGTAGAGCAATAACCGGGTCATCAGCAGCGGGTGATACGCCGACAGCCCTCGACCGTCCTTCCGTTCGTACTCAGCATAGATGGCAGACAAATCGAGTTCATTGACTACATCCGCTATAAACCGCGCCAAGTGGTCTTCCGGCAGCCAGTCTTGTAGCGAAGGAGGCAACAAAAACTCTTGATCCAGGCTACAAACTCGAAACCGCTTACTCATAGGCGAATCATACGAAATTCCGACGCGCTCCCATACAGGTTTCTTCGCTGATCACCTATCTATCTCCGACACACTCTCAGGCTGTCCCTCTTTTCCCACGGGACGGAAGGCCGTAGCGACTGCGCAGGGCGAGCAGCTGAATTTGCTGCAATAGGTAAGCTGTCACCGTATTAGTCTCCCGTATTAGTCTCTTCTATCAGCGCACAAGAGAATTTGGTGGATAGAAAAAACGTACCTCAGCGGCTTCTAAAGCCGGGTATGGCAATGTCATTTACGGCACGGCTGAACCCGTGCCCTTCCAGGACCGAGTTCTCACACACGCTCTTAAGCCGTCTCGGCTACGAGCAGGTCCAGATGATCTGACCAGAGATCCTGACGCTGCCAGGATCCTGCAAGCCGTTGAACTGGAACGAGCCCGAAGCGTCGGGCTTGACGATCAGCGTTCCCACGCCGGTCGGAAGCGCGAAGATATGAGTCTCCTGGTCGCCTGGTAGGGTGTCCACATCCATCTGTGTCGCGGTCAAGCCGGAGCCGGTGTATGTTCCTGGGCCGTGATAAGGCCAGGCGGCAACATCGGTCGCGAAGGTGTGGCCGCCGCCGACCGACCCAGGACTGCCGCCAGCATTGTTCGGGGGCACCGGCACAGCGAACGTCGCACCGCCCGAGCTGCCAGGCGCGCCTGTTCCGCCCTTCGCGACGTCGGCACACGTGGGGACTACCAAGCGATCGTCATATGACCCGGTGAATGCCAAGCCTCCGGCGATCGTGACGGTCGCGTGCAAAACTGCCATCTTCGGCAAGTTCGTGTTGGGCGTTACCTGTGCCGGCACTGTTGCCGAGACAAGCAAGACCACGACCATAGTCGATGCTCCACCGGTGAATACCTTCCGTACAATCGCGAGGTCCAGATCTGCCTCCCCTTGCCAAGACGGGCTGAGCCGTCCCTCTTTCGTTGATACCAAACTATAGTCTCAGGCGGACCGATGTATTTTCTTTAAGGGTCATTTCCGGTCCGGTCACCATTACCGGTCAGGGCTGGAATACCCGCGCGAAAAGCCGCAGGGGGTTGCTGCCGGGCCATATCGCCTCTTTATCGCCAATTACGTGTGCAATATTGACCATTCAAAGGGGTATTGACGCACCTACTATGAGACAAATAGTGGTCTGGGTCGGCCCATCATCGAGGCTATCAAATTGATGGAACAGATTCGAGAAGTGTCGCCGAGTCCCAGGGCCAGAATGACCGGCGCCCTATATCTGCTTTACTTTCTGACGGCAATCCTTGGTCTGTTGCTGGTGAACCGCGGCTTTGCTGTCTCTGGCAATGTCACCAACGTCATCTCGACTGTGTGCTATCTCGTTGTGACGCTTCTCTTCTATGGCCTGTTCAAACCGGTGAGCGGTCGTCTCTCGTTGCTGGCGGCGCTCTTTAGCCTCGGTGGATGCATCGTTATGTCCCTTGGCCTCTTTCATTTCGACTCACCCGTCAGCCCGCTGCTGTTTTTCGGGCCGTTTTGCTTGCTGATCGGCTATCTCATCTTCAGGTCAAGCTTCCTCCCTCGCATTCTGGGCGTGGCGATGACCTTCGCCGGTTTGGGTTGGCTGGCCTTTCTGCTCCCGGTCGTCCCAAACTATCTCTCCATCGCCATCAAGGTCATCGGCTTCCTCGCGGAACTATCGCTTTGCCTGTGGCTCCTTGTGATGGGAGTGGACGTCCAACGATGGAAGCAACAGGCTAGCCCAGCTAAGACATCAATCCCGACAGGAGAGCCGCTGTCTGCAACAAAAGGGTGAGCACCCCTGCGCTAGCCCGCCTATCCAGAACTGCACCCCTATGGCGCTGATAGAAATCGCACGATTTCGTGCATGATCCGAGTGTTCTGGTCCGTTTGAAAGAGAAACTGAGCGTGCGCGGAACCATCTAGAACGATTAGTTCTTTCGGCTGCGGAGCTATTTCATATTGCGCTCGGATGCCAGGTAGGCGCGCGCCGCTGTCATTTCGGTCCTCGCGGGCGACGATGAATAGGGACCGTGACTTCAACTTGTCCGCGGAGAGGTTGGGGGCCCCGCCGAGAAAGACGATACGATCGATTTCGCCGGGTGATGACTTAATCGATGCATCGCCTGCAGCCGCGCCGCCAAAGCTTCCCCCAACCACGGAGACTGATGTAGCACCGTGTCCTTTAAGGTAGCGAACCGCGGCAATCACGTCGTTCTCGAAGGGGGCGTGGTCAAAGTCGGCCTGGCCGGGGCCGGTTGAGCAGCCGAAGCCGCGAAAATCGATTGCCAGGATTCGAAATCCTTCCGATGCCAGACCCTCGGCCTGCTCCCGCCAGCTCTCTTTGTTGAATCTGCCACCGTGAGCAAGCACAACCGCGCGGGGACCTTGACCATAGAGATCGGCGCAGACTCGCCCTCCGTCTTCGGTCGGAAACGAGATGGTTTGCACGGCCGCTGTGGTCGTAAGTGCGAGCGCGAGGGGTAGGACCCAAAGGCCTAGCATGCGGGAATTATATGGCCGGCAGGTTTCGTAATGATCTAAACCGAGACGCAGCGCCGAGTGAGGGGCTTCTGATTACTCCCGAGTCAGGAGATGTACGAGGTCTTCGCCAGTGACCAAGTGTCCTGACACATAAATGCCGAATGAACCGTGGGGCGAAACCAGGAGAGCCAGACAGCAGATGATAAACGCAATTTTGGCTCCATTTGAACAGTAGTGAGGATTGTTGTGACTGCGAGCAAACCACCACTCACCCAACGCCAGCAAACCTGCACCAATCAATAGCACGGGCCACCATCGAATGTACCAGTGCAATAGGTGAAAAGGATTCAAATGGCCGGTCTCAATCAGTAGAGCGATCAGTCCGACGAACACAAGCGAACAGGGGCCAAGCATGCATGAGCTGCGAAACTTCCGCCGATAGTCAGGTTGGAAGTTGCTTCCATGGAACAAAGTACCCATCCTGCTACGTACGCAGAGGAGCCCACCGCGGTTCCACTTACTCCGTGATCGACCCGACTAGCAGCGCCAACGCCTTAGCGTCCTGGTCACGTGCGCGTTTGGAATGGGCAGGCGCCTGCCTCCGGCTCGTTGTCGTCAGGTAGCGCGTATTGCTTCCATTCACGGTTACCGACGCTCCCGTAGAACCCTATGTCGGGATGTACCGTCATTCCGTCATAGGCCACCATGCGCTTATGAATGCGTTGCCGGACGGGAGCTGCGATCGGCTGCAATGTTGCCGGATCAATGAAAAGAGCTCTGGGCTGGAAGACGAGCACCACGCCTGGACCGAGATTCCTGCTACGGCGGTGCTTGTAGGTGGGAGACGCTCCGACCACAAACATCTCGCAACGCTCAAATGCGAACTCCCAAAGCGGGTGGTCGGGTGTTTTGTCTGTGGCCGGGTCGCGGTCGTGGTCATGCAGGAACTGCAGAATCTGCCAAAAGCGTGCGACAAAGGACCTGTGATCGGTAACTGACGGATCGGGTTCGAAGAACGCAATCAGACTGGAGCGTTCGTGGGGAGGAGCGCCGATGAGGGTGACAAACTGCTGCATGTTCTTCACGAACTCATGCAAGCCACCCTCGGCAATGAACGTGTAGAGCATTTCTCCGCGGGCCTCTCCGGTCTGCCCGAAGAAACACGGATACTCAGGTGCGTGGAGTCTGGCTTTGTATTGCTCGTACGCCTCCAGCTTCCAGCTCTCTTTGACGCGGATTCCCAGCCTGCCTTGATCAAGTACACGGCCCGTCCAGTTTTGAGAAACGGCCGCGATCATGCCACCCTCACGGCCGGCGCCTTCTTCCCTCGCCGTGCTAATCGGATCATCCGACGAAAGCCTGCGAGCTGCTGTTCTCCCCAGGATCCGTTTACGAGAGCCGGTTCGGCTCCGGAATCGCCAGTCTCGACGGTGTTGTCGCGGAACCTGGCTGACCCGAAAGCAATGTCCCACATGGACAAGGTAGTTCCGAAGTTGCAGCTGCGCCTTCCGGCGGCACGCAACGCGTGATGCGTGCGATGGAATTGGGGAGAGACAAATATATGCTCCCCGAGCCATCCATAGCCGACCCGCGTGTTCGCGTGGGATATGCTGCCGAGAAACCGGAAGCAAAGAATGAGAAAGGGAAACTGCATGGACGGCACACCGATGACTAGCCCAACAGTGATGAGCCACACATACGTGATGGCGTCTTCAAGGACATGCGACCGGTCATCAGACCAGAACGTTAACTGCTCTTCGGCGTGATGCAGTGAGTGGATCCCGTACCACCAGCCAATCCTGTGAGACACACGGTGACGCCAGTAGTCGGCGAGATCGAGAATGGCGAAGTTGGCAATGAAGACGAAGGCAGGCCACGAAGCGAGTACAGGGATCAGTCCTGAGAGCGACGGAGGAGTAATGGCGTGGGCACGGAGGAATCCATCCAGACTCTGGCTCAGCCAATTGAATTCAAAGTAGGCGATGAGCGGAAACAGGACGATGCGGACGAAAAATGCATATGTTACATCGGCAGCGATGGGGTTTCGTTTCGGCCAACTGGTCAGAGGCCAGAATCGCTCGAGAGGCGTACAGACGAGAAAGCTGATGGCCAGTTCGGTGACTCCGCATGCGGCAAAGAACACCCACAAGGAAGCAGCATGGCTGAATTGCCCGAGGCCAAGCCGTGCCAGAAACGACTGAAGAAAACCGAGCACGGAGTCAACGTTCGCCGCGTGCAAGAGACTGGTGTGCGGTATCCACATCCTGCCTCCTCCATTTTTTTTGAAATTCAGTTGCGGCTCTGGCTCAAGCGCAGCGAGGAGTTTTCGACCTGAGTGCTCTGGTCACTCCAGAAATTGTGAATCACTCGTACCTAGGGAAAAATGTGACTTGTTGCCGGCTTTTGAACGCGTGCAGCTTGGTGCCGGGTGTCACCGGTGTCAGATCCCTAGTTGCCCCTCTTCCCTTGATGCTGATAGGTTTGAGGCCACGCTTCCAGATGTTTGCAGGGAACACTGGCGTTTCTGCAGCGAACAACCTGATCTTGCCTAATGCGCGTGTTTTGGATTTACCAATGGTGTCGGGGGGTTCCATTGATTGGATTGGGAAGGGCCCAATTTGTGCAGCCGCAGTGCCAACCCCAACATGCAAATTGCGTTGAATCCAAAGTAAAAGCAAAGCCACAGAAAAAGTGAAGGGTGAAAAAGCCGGTGTTCGAGGTGAATCCAGTGATTCGCCAAGGCGAGAAAACCCAAAGCAAAGCTTACAGACGCCGCCCCAGCCACGCCAAAAAACCACTCGTCCGCGACACGACCCCGCAGGGTCCGCGCGATTGCCAATGCAAGAATACCGAAGGTCATTGCCGTCACGACGAGCAGAAGCGCGAAAAAATCGAAGCGAAGCGGGCCGTGCCAGAAGAGCGCCATCGACCCGTATACGCTCAGCGTGAGGCCATTCAGTAGCAGAAGCCAGGATTTGCCATCCGCGGACCTCCAGATGCTGGCTGCGATGGTGCAAGCGCCTGCCGCCAGGGCGAGCTTATTCACAAACATCTCAATGGCATTCCCCCCGAGGACGTCCGGGGTAGTTTCGTAAATGATGAAGTAGATGACCGACATTATCGCGAAAAGAATTCCACACAACCCCAGTAACCACCAGTTCTTCGTCAACGTTTGGATCATTGTGCACCTCCCAGACCGTGATGCTGATGTACCCCAGGGGCTAAAAGCCCGACGTATTATGAATCGTGTGCGACCGGTCGGGTAGGACGATGGCGCGGACCGGGCTTCGCATGATGCCGACGTTTCCATCATCCCCCCTAAAATTCCGTACGGCGGGTTTTCCCCAGTACGGCTTCAAGGCTGGCGTATCAGCGGGCGCCTTCCCGCGAAGGGCGCCCACGTGTCGCGCCCTCTCGGTTTGCTTCCCGCCTTCGTGCCCACCGCTGCAAGCGTGACTTTCTCCGCTCAGTGTCGGAGTACGCTGTGCGCTCAAGCACCGCCATTCAAGCGGCTACGCCGCTCTACCCCAGGGGCCCTCGCTCCGGTCCGGGTTATGCTGTCCCGATCCATCTACCACTTATCCGGCCCCATCCGACCCACTCGCAGGCACAGCACGATTTCACTGCTCTGCAGCTTATACGCCCTGCCTTCGCTGTACGTTGCCGCCTAGGCAACCCGCGACTGGTTCCGTGCTTTCACCGCTCATTCTTTCTCAACATGTCGTCCTCTGCGACTCCGGGGAGTCCGGCGGCTGTATACACCCAGTTCCTTCACCGCCAACGCTGGCCTTCGTCCCTTTAGTACAGACTCGGCACTCCCATACATCCCACAAATCCGTTTCACGTGGGGGGCACCTTTCGAAGCTTCACTACGGTTCGCTCGCGCTACAACCTGCTGATTTGTTCACCCTCCTGACGGATCGGACCGCGTTTGCACACTGCCCGCGAGGATTTTTACTACCGGGCTTCCGACGGTTTGGTCGCCCACTCCGTCGCCGGTTATCGCTACGGTGGCACTGGGTAATTTCCACCGGCGGGACTTACACCCGCTAGAATGGCAGCTAGCATCGCTGCACACTAAAGTCGTGCCCTGATACAAAACAGAGCTTTTCCGCAGCCTGTAACGTTGTACGCTAAAACAAAATCAGTTCTCACACAGACTCTGAAGCCCGTACCCCTTCAACAACCAGAGTTTTCAGCGGCCGGTAAAACCGCTCTTTGGTACAGGTCAACGGCGCGGCTAAACAGGCTGCGGAAAAAGTCAATAACCGCTTCAGTAATAGCCACCAGGCTAAAGCCCCTCAATCGATATGCCAGGTCGTTTCCGCGGGTTTGAAAACCCGCTCCCCCGGACTGAAGTCCGGGGCTGGCACCGATCCAGCGGCCCGACAAGCCGTAGTGATTCTAGATTGGCTATGTACGGCCTAAAGCTCGATGCGGCGAGCCAGGCCGTACCCTTCAGAAGCTTGCGGTTTTCAGCAGCCTGTTTAGCCCTTTGCGGTTCAACGCCGCACCTCGGCTGCGAGTATAGTCCTGCTAGCCTCGGGATGATTTCGGATAAGTAGATTGGTCCGAGACCCGAAGAGGAGTGGTTATATCAGGCTGCCCTAATGTGGATATTGTGGTCAGACCGGTTCCAGTACTAAGCTCGTGCAGCAAGACTGGCGCCAAAGGACAAGCCATGAGGAATAAAACCACTATCGCTGCAGCTCTCTTTGTCTCGTTATTGTTGTTGGAGTGTATCCCTTCCCCGGGCGCCTCTCAGAATCAACCGCCGAGTTCACCGCAAGGCAAGAACAATGTCGTGTATGTCTGTGCGTGCCTGAAAACAAAGTCCTGCTCTTGCATGACCGAAGCAAAGACGGAAGGGCCTTGTGCCTGCGGGACGCAAGGCGGGCCACCACTGAAAGCGGTGCCGCGAGATAGCGCCTGGGCAAAGGAAAACCGCGATTCGCTGGCGAAGTGATGGCGACCAGATTCGTCCAACGGGAAGCGGTTTAGGATGTTGCCGGTACAGAAGAGTGGCTTTCGCCGGGCTTAAGGTCATTTTCTATATCCCTGCAACAAAGCCGCGACGGCTCCTCATGCGCGGTCGAGGACTTCCTGGCTGGGAATGGGAAATCGGAGATAGCTCTCGCCAGTCCGCTCGTCACGACGAACAAACGACTGCCGGGAAGGCCCATCACCACCGGCAGTCGGCAGCGGCCCGCGCGGGCGGCAAACATTGCGCCCTCACGCTGATACCCATACAGCGGCACCCGCAGAAGCTTGTCGAACCGGGCACTGCGGATTCCCTCTGGAAAAGTCTGCTCCAGCCGCCGGCGCCGATGATCCTGGTCGCGCAGCTCGGCGATCCTGGTCGCTCCGGACACGAGCAGAAATTGTCGCCAAGGCCCCGACCACGAATGGCCACGCGATAAGTTTGTTTACTTTGCGGGTTGGTCACCTGGAAATCGGAAAAGACGGCGTGGCCGCCAACATTTTCCAGCTTGAACTTCTGCTCCAGCCCAAACTGTTTCCGAAGCGCTGCCTGCCACACCTCCAACGTTAAATGCTCGGGTTTGTGCAACCGTGACAGGCGGGCTGCCGCTGATTTTCGCCCTTTATGCCGGCGGTCGATTTTCTTTTTGCTCGATGGCATACTGTGGATTCTTGCATATCCTTCTTTGCCCTGAAAGGCGCGTGCAAATGCCGAAGAAAGTCACTCTCATAACCGATGGCGCCTGCATCGGGAACCCAGGTCCGGGTGGCTGGGCTTGCATCCTGCGACATGGGGAACACAAGAAGGAGCTTTATGGGAGCGAGCCAAAGACAACCAACAATCGCATGGAACTGAAGGCAGTGATAGCCGGACTCAGCGCTTTAAAAGAACCGTGTGCCGTTTTGGTGACGACGGACTCGAAGTATGTGAAGCAGGGCTTGACCGAGTGGCTTGAAAGATGGAAGAAGCGATCATGGGTTAGGAAAGTCCAGGGCCTCCCGGGCACTCAGCCGGTTAAGAATCGCGATCTCTGGGAACAACTTGACGCCCTTAAGAGTAGACACGCAATCACGCTTGAATGGGTAAAAGGGCATGCGGGTCATCCCGACAACAACCGCTGTGACAGACTCGCAACAAAAGCAGCGCGAAAACAGCTTTCCATCGAAGCGTGACCCGGGGGAGTCATGTGCCCTTCACAAGCCTGCGTTGTTAGCAGCCGCCCAGAGAGCTCCCGATTCTATTGGGGGCGCTTCACTGCATCGCCCACCTTCGGGGCTCCGGTGCCATCGAATTTCCCTACCGCAGATCCGCTGTCGACGCTGGTGATGGTCAGCATGCCCACTGGCGAATCAATCGTGCGCAAAACTTTGCCGGTCACCGGGTCCTTCACGGTGCGAACAACTCGCGTCACAGCAAGTTTGTCGCCCACGTGCACACCGGCGCTCGAGCCCACATTGATGATGATGTCTCCACCAGAAGCGTCCGCCACCAGGCCATCTATCGGGGCGGCGGGCGGAGGTGCGTTGACGGGAAGGCTGGCGGCGTGCGAATCGAGTCCCTTGGCTGTATCGTCCACAGCCTGCTTGACGGCCTGGCCAAGAATGCTCTGGCTAAAGTTGGTGCTGCCCATGTCGAGCTGGCCGCCACCACCCTTCCAGCCAGAGTAGCCAGAGCCACTGCTGGTGAGTCCGTTACGCTGCGACTCGCCATGGCCGGTTACCGAGGCCAGGATCTCACCGGTATTTACGTCGACCATGCGTGCGGTCACTTCGACAACAGCCTTCGCTTTGCTAATGCCCAGACCGCCTGCGCCGCCGGTCCAGATACTGCCGCCCCCGCCCCCACCACCGTAGTGCTTGTCATCCCGCCCGAATTGGGTGACGTCGCCGATGATGATGGTGTCCACTCCGAGCAGGCCGCCGATTTTGGCTGCAGTTGCGCTGTTGACCCGATCGCTGTTGGAGAAATTCTGCTCCTTGAGAATCTTGTCGATGGCGCTGCGTTCGATTACGCGGTAGCGCCCATCGTTTACCAATTCATTGATGAGCAGGTCAGAAATGCCTTTACCGACATCCTGGTTCGAGCCAAAGATCGCCTGAACACTGGTCATCACGGTTCCATACCCGAAGTCGAGCACGGCTACCCGGCGTTTATCCTGCGCCACAGACGGCAGCGCGACCGAAAGAACAAGGGCCATTCCCAGAAGAGCCTTCCGCATTTTCCTTCTCTCCTATTTGCCTAAAAAACTTTCCAGAGTTGAGATTTCTTTGTCCGCCTGGTCCATGTGATTGCGCGCCGCATTGATATTCCCGCTCTGCAGGTCGGCGCCGGCTGAGCTGAGGTAAGCATTCATGCGGGCATACGCTACCGCCATATCACGCCGCAAACCGACACCATCCGCTTCCTGCTGGCGCTTCAAGCCTTCCAGGCTGGCGGAAACAGCACCCGCGCGGGCATCGAGCGCCGTCTTCTGCTCCCGCGCCTGGCTTATTTCTTCTGCCGTGGGCCCAGCATTTTGAGGGGGATTCGCCTCTGGCTGGGTCACCGCATTCGCCGGCGCATCCGGCTGATACTCGGGCCGGGGCGGCTTGGGCGTTTTTTCGACCTTGCTGTGGATCGCGGGTGTGTCGCTTGGTTTTACCGGTGCCTGGTCCGACGGTGCGGGAACCTCGGGCGGAGGAGTCACCGGTGCGTCGGCGACAGGCGGAGGGTTTGATGGCAAGGGCGCTGCCAGCGACGGCTTTGCAGGTTGATCGGCGGTGCTCTCAACCTTGGCGCTGGTGTGGAGCAGCCGAGGAAGGCCGACGGCAGCAGCAGCGACCACGGCCAGAACGGCAAACGCGCCCAGCGCAATCCATGCTCCGCGGTGTGAAGAAGAGGGAGACACCGGAGACTGGGGAATGCCAGGCATCACCACCGGGGTAAACGGAACTTCCGGTGCTTTGGCGACAGGATCCTGCGCCGCAGCAACGTGTCGCAGTGCGTTACTCACCGCTTGCGCATTCTGAAAGCGATTTGCCGGATCTTTGGCCATCGCACACAAAATAAGGTCGCTCAGGGCAGGAGGTAGCCCCGGATTGACTTCGGCCGGCGGCTGCGGTGCATCGTTGCACTGGGCGCTCAGGATGCTGTAGTCAGAATCTCCCTGGAATGGACGGCGCCCAGCAAATAGCTCATACATCATGACGCCGGTCGAGTAGATATCAGAGCGCGCATCGACCGTCCCCCCACGCACCTGCTCCGGAGACATGTAGTTGAGCGAACCCATGCTCGTGCCGGGACGGGTGAGGCCAATTTCCGCGTCGGCCCTGGCGATGCCGAAATCCATGAGTTTGACCGTGCCATCCGGCGTCACCATGACGTTGGCGGGCTTGACGTCACGATGGACGACGCCACGGCCATGGGCATAGCTCAGGGCGGAAAGCACCTGCTGCATGTAATTCACGAGGTCGGCCTGGGGAATCGCACCCTGTTGGGCACGCTGCGCAAGGCTGAGGCCTTCCACGAATTCCATCACCATAACTAACTGGTTATCCACCTGGAGCGCGGTATGCAATTGGGCGATGTTGGGATGATCGAAACTGGCGAGTATGCGGATTTCGCCGATGAACCGCGCCGCGAGATCGGGTTCCGCAACGAGGTTAGGCAGAAGCACCTTCATGGCCTCAGTGCGGTTAGAAATTACGTTGCGAACACGGTAGACCTGCCCCATGCCGCCTGCCCCAAGCATGCTGACAACCTGGTAATCGCCTACCCGCTGACCTATTTCAAATGGCATAAGGTCACCTCCGGTCTTCCGGCTTCGAATTACTGTTGGGTAGGATCGCTGGGATCCATTCACCCTGCATGGGGGTGGAAAAGCCACAGGTACTATAAGCGAACCGGTTAACAATAAACAAGACATTCCTTGATAAATGAGTCGAAATTGACAATCCCGGCGCCTGCTCGAAGGTTAGCATTTTGCTATTACTGCTCTCGTAACTATCTCTCCCTGGTAACTCTTAACTCATGGAATGGTGACGTTAAGCCCCCCACCGTTTCACCATCAAGTGCCGGGCGCCGCACTCCGCGCCGCGATCTGTTAAAACGATCTCAAAACCGCGACGTTGAGTTGGTGGCCCACTTGTATTTCGCTCGCTGCTTAATGCTGCTCATCCAGGCTCAAAGGGCTTAGAGCGCACAAACGGCTTGAAGTGTAAATTGCATCTTCTCTCCTTGACAGCTTAGGGGAAGGAGGGTTACTCTCCTTATTAGCTTAGGAGGGCGTGTGACGGACCAAGCCCAACTACTTCCAGGAACTCTCGATCTACTGATTCTGAAGGCGGTTTCTCTCGGACCTCTTCATGGCTATGGCGTGCTCCTGCGCATCGGCCAGATCACAAACAGTGCGCTGCTGGTTGAACAAGGAGCCCTTTATCCAGCACTGTTTCGCCTGGTCCGCCAAGGACTCCTCAAGGCAAGCTGGGGAGTTTCCGACAATAACCGCCGCGCCAAGTTTTATGAACTCACCGCGGCCGGCCGCAAGCGGTTTCGAGAAGAAACCGAGGGCTGGAATCGCCTGGCAACCGCCATGACCGCCGCGCTCGCCGCACGAGCGGAGGAAATATGAATATCTTTCATCGCTCACCGCGTACAGGGGAAATGGACGAGGAGCTTCGCTCCCACATGCAGCTTCGGGCCGACGATCTGGAACGCTCCGGCCTCGATCGGGCGCAGGCAGAACGCCAGGCGCGGATCGAGTTCGGCGGCCGCGAGCGATACAAAGAGGAATGCTACGAAGCAATTGGCAGTCACTTTTTCGAAACGCTGTTGCAGGATGTCCGGTTCGCCTTGCGGGTTTTGCGCAAGGCTCCCGGTTTCACTTTCGCCGCCGTGATCACCCTGGCGCTAGCCATCGGCGCCAACGCGGTGGTTTTCGGCATCATGGATAGTTTTCTCCTGCGTCCGCTAAACGTGCCTCAGTGGGAGAGCCTTTGGGGAACCAAGTATGGAGAAAATGTCGCGTGGCAGTCGTACCCAAACTATATCGATCTGCGCGATCGCAACCACAGCTTTGAGGACCTGGCAGCTTTCAGTATGGTCTTTGCAGGGCTGGATACGGGGAAAGATCCGTCCGTCTTCAACGGCTTTGCAACCAGTGGGAACTACTTCGACGTGCTGAGGATTCAACCATACCTGGGCAAGTTTTTCCACGCTTCCGATGAGCACGGCCGCAATAGCGCGCCCTATATCGTGCTCAGCTACGGGTATTGGCATAGCCATTTCCACGAAGATCGCGGCGTGATCGGCCGGGTTGTCGGGCTAAACAAACGTCCCTTCACCATCATTGGTGTCACACCGCCGACGTTCGAGGCGACGTTGGGGTTTGTCTCTCCCGACTTCTATATGCCAATCGTCAATCAGGAGCAAGTGACCAAGGAGGGGTTGCTGAACGCGCGCGGCAGCGACCGCGGGGTTTTTGAGGCGATGGGGCATCTCAAAAAGGGAGTAACGCCTGCTCAAGCAGAAGCCGATGTGAACGCAGTGGGCGAGTATCTGGAAAAGACTTATCCCAAGGAAGTCGCTCATGGCACTACTTCGCTCGCCCACGAAGGTCTCAGTTCTTTTGGTGGGCCAGTGAAGGCATTCCTTGCGGGATTGATGCTGCTGGCCGGCTTGATCCTGCTAGCCGCGTGCGCCAATCTAGGCAGCTTGTTTGCGGCTCATACTGCCGACCGCTCCCGCGAAGTTGCTCTGCGGCTCGCACTTGGTTCGAGCCGGCGACGTATTCTGCGACAGCTATTGACCGAAGCGGTGCTGATTTCGGTCGTTGGGGGCTCCGCCGGACTGTGGGCCAGCGTCGTTTTGTTGAACCGGCTGAGCACGTGGCAACCCATTGCCGGAACTGCTGTCCATATACCGGTAAGTCCGGATGCAAGAGTCTACGTGGTCGCCCTGCTGCTGGCTTTGGTGAGCGGCTTCCTGTTCGGGATTGTTCCCGTCCGCCAGGTGCTTCGGGCTAATCCCTATGAAATCGTCAAAGCGGGATCCAGCGGCAGGCTGGGCAGGCGGATGACTTTGCGGGATGTGCTGCTGGTCATCCAAATTGCAATTTGTGCTGTGCTGGTCACTTCTTCGCTGGTAGCCGTTCGCGGGCTGGTGCGCTCGCTGCATGGCGATTACGGTTTTGATCCGAGGAACACGATGCTGGCCAATGTCAACCTGGCTATGGCTGGTTACAGCATCGACAAAGTGCCCGAAATGCAAAAGAACATGATCGAGGCACTGGAGACCATTCCTGGAGTCGAACATGCCGGGTTAGTGAATGGCTATCCGCCATTGGTTTATACCGCCGGTAGGAGGGAAAATGTCTTCAAGGCTGAAACCAGCGACCTGAGAACTTCGAATGCCGCTGCCAATCCATACCGGTACGAGATCTCTCCGGGATACTTCGGTGCAGCCGGCACCAGCTTGTTGGCGGGCAGGTCCTTCGACTGGCATGACGACAAGGACGCACCGCCCGTCGTCGCAGTGAACAGAGCTTTTGCCGGCAAGATGTTTGGGGCTGTAAATGATGCGGTCGGCAGCTACTACAAATTGCAGGACGGAAGGCGCGTTCAGGTGGTCGGCGTGGTCGAAGACGGAAAATATCAGAACATTACTCAGGATCAACAACCAGCGATGTTTCTCCCATTCATGCAATCGCCGTCGAGTGCATCGTTCCTGGTCGTGAGGTCGCAGCGGGATCCGCAACAACTTGCCGCAGCCATGAGGGCGAAACTTCAGCAGCTGGATTCGGGACTGCCAGTGGACACCAAGACCTGGACTGAATTGCTGGCCACGGTCTTGTTTCCCTCGCGGGTGGCAACGTTGTGTCTGGGAGTGATGGGCGTGATGGGTGCGATGCTATCCGTCACCGGGATTTTTGGCATGGCGGCGTACTCTGTCAGCAAGCGGTTGCGCGAGTTGGGCATTCGTGTGGCGCTTGGCGCACAGAGGACACAAGTGCTGCAGGCGGTGTTGGGGCGCACGGTCAAGCTGCTGGCAGTTGGCTCGGGAATCGGCTTGCTGCTGGGAATTCTGGCTACCAAGGTGTTGGCCTCTATCGTCTACCAGGCGACACCCCGCGATCCGCTCGTGCTGTCAGGGGTGGTATTGGCCATGGCGTTATTGGGATTAGTGGCCACGTGGATCCCGGCACAACGGGCGCTGTCGGTGGATCCCATGATGCTGCTGCGCGAAGAGTGAGATTCGCCTCCTTCCAGGACATACTTAGTACCTTGTCGACTGGCAACGAGTTTTGTGTATTACAAGGGTGCCGAAGCCAGCGTCAAAAGTGATTGCGCAGATGCGACGCTTAGTGAATCCTCCCTAAATAGTGGTGCCGGGGAGCGACTTGGAATTTCGAGTGATTTGGGAAATTGAGATCGAGGCAGATAACCCAAAGCACGCAGCCGAGCAGGCACGCGCGCTGCAAATGAACCCGGCAATGCCGGCCACCATCTTTGAGATATGGGAACATGCCAGGCAGAAAATGCACCGGGTCGATCTGGTGGCGGCAGCGGAGCGGCTGGACAAGACGGAATTGGCTAAGGTCCGGGCTACACTGCGGCGCCTTCAGTGCTCGCCGGAGCCTAGGCGTGACATCAAAGGCACGGTGACGGTCATGCTTATTTTCCTGGATGCGGAGGAAGCACATTCCGAAAGAATCCGCACGCGCGGTTATAATCGAGCACCATGAAGGCGCATGTATACGTCACGCTGAAGCGCACCGTCCTCGATCCCCAGGGCCAAACCATCCATGGGGCACTCAAACGCATGCAATACACCGGCATCGAGGAAGTGCGCCAGGGAAAATATTTTCAACTCACGCTCCGCGCCATGGACGCCGCTGAGGCGCGGACGGAAGTGGAACGGATCGCCCGCGAGGTTCTGACCAATCCGGTGATCGAAGAGTTTACCTACCGCCTGGAAGAATAGGCAGTTCCGCACGTGCCGACCGTACAATGAAAATCTATGTGCGGAATCGTAGGATACGTCGGTCCGAAGGATGTTGTTTCTGTCATTCTGGAAGGTTTGCGGCGGCTGGAATACCGCGGGTATGACTCCGCCGGTATCGCTGTAGGGTCAGCGGGACACGGCCTCGAACTGCGCCGGGCATCGGGGAAATTGCGCAACCTCGAGGAAGTGATCCGGCAGCACCCGCTGCATGGGTCTTACGGCATCGGCCACACCCGTTGGGCCACCCATGGCCGGCCGACGGAAGAAAATGCACACCCCCACCGGGACTGCACCGGACGCATCGTGGTGGTACACAACGGCATTGTTGAAAATTACCTGGAACTGAAGCGCGAACTGACAGAAGAGGGCCACACTTTCGTCACTGAGACGGATACGGAAGTGATCGCCCACATGATCGAGCAGGAACTGCGCTCGGCGGAGAGCTCCGGCAAAACGATGTTGCTCGATGAGGCCGTGCGCCGGGCGGCACGCAGGTTGACCGGCGCCTACGCCATCAGCGTGATCTCTGCCGATGCTCCGGATACGATTATCAGCGCGCGCAATGGTCCTCCGGTGGTGGTTGGCCTGGGCGAGGGCGAATCGTTCGTGGCCTCGGACGTGCCTGGGATCCTGCACCACACCCGGATGATGTATTTTCTGGCCGATGGCGATGTGGCTGTCGTCACGGCGCAGGGAGTGAAGTTCACGAACCTTGCCGGCGATCCGGTCGAGCGCAAGGTGGAGAAGATTCTCTGGGACCCGATCCAGGCGGAAAAGGGCGGCTACAAGCACTTCATGCTGAAGGAGATCTTTGAGCAGCCGCGTTCGGTTCGTGACACGACCCTGGGTCGGATATCGCTGGAAACGGGTGAAGTATTTCTGGGCGAAATGAAGATTACGGACGATCAGTTTCGTGCAGCCACGCAGGTGAATATCGCCGCCTGCGGCACGAGTTGGCATTCGGCGCTGGCCGGCAAATACATGATTGAACGGTTGGCTCGTGTCCCGACAGAGGTGGATTACGCCAGCGAATACCGCTATCGCGATCCGATTGCCGATCCGCGCGCGCTGGGCCTGTTGATTACCCAGTCTGGCGAGACCGCAGATACTTTGGCGGCGCAGCGGGAGATGATCGCCAAGGGATCGATGACCATCGCGATCTGCAACGTGGTGGGGTCCATGGTGGCGCGTGAAGCGCATGGAACGATTTACACCCACGCCGGACCGGAGATCGGGGTTGCTTCGACCAAGGCGTTCACCGCGCAATTAACCGCGTTGTTCCTGTTTGCGCTCCACCTGGCGCAGAAGCGGGGAACGATTTCACCCGCGGAGAGTGCGGCTCTGGTGGATGAACTCAGCCGTATCCCGGGAAAGATTGAAGAGGTGCTGCGGCAGCGCGAGGGCGAGTGCCGGCTACTAGCGAAAGTGTATGCATCGGCGTCGAATTTTTTGTTTTTGGGCCGCGGGATTCACTTCCCCATCGCACTGGAGGGAGCGCTGAAGCTTAAGGAAATCTCCTACATCCATGCCGAAGGGTATCCGGCAGGGGAGATGAAACATGGGCCCAATGCCCTGATTGATGAAGCGTTGCCGGTGGTGGTGCTGGCCACTCAACGACGCGCAAAGTCCAGAATCGATGCTGCGGTATGAGAAGACGCTGTCGAATATTCAGGAGGTCACGGCGCGCTCGGGCCGGGTGATCGCCGTCGCGACCGAGGGCAATAAGCAGATTCATGAACTGGTGGAGGATGTGATTTATGTGCCCCAGGCGCCGGAATTGCTGGCCCCGCTGATCGAGGTGGTTCCCTTGCAGCTGTTGGCGTACTACATCGCCGTGCGCCGCGGTTGTGACGTGGATCAACCGCGGAATCTGGCCAAATCCGTGACGGTCGAATAATGTGGTGTTAGTAGTTAACGTCGCGTTTCATCCGAGGTGACGGAGATTGTTACGGCCAACCCACACTGCGCATCTCACGCGCAGAATTCTATTGTCAGAATCCGCAGCGTGTTTCCATCTTGAATTTACCGTCCCTGAGTTGGAACAATTCGATTTTCAACCCGGACAGTTTGTTTCTTTCCTGGCTGTCGACCCTGCCGGCAAACAGCAGACCCGGGCGTATTCTATCGCATCGGCGCCCCATGGGAATCGATTCGACGTGTGCGTGAATCGCGTGGAGGGCGGGTTCTTCTCCAACTTGCTGTGTGATCTGGAGGTAGGGCAGAGCATCCCCTTTCATGGACCGCATGGCTTGTTCCTGCTACGGGCGCCGTTGACCGATAGCATCCTGATTGCGACTGGTACGGGGATTGCGCCGATGCGCGGGTTTGTCGAACACCTGTTTCCGGAGGATGGCGGGGATCGCAGCCAGGGACGAAAGATCTGGCTGGTGTACGGTACGCGCTACGAAACCGAGATTTACTACGAGGATTATTTCGAACAGGTCGCGGCCGCCAGGCCTAATTTCTTTTACTTCAAAACGCTGAGCAGGGCGCAGGACGGATGGACGGGCGCACGCGGCTATGTGCAGGAATTCGTGCAGCAGATCGCGGCTGACCACACACGCGAATGGGCGCAGGAACCGCGGCCGGTTGAGGAAGCGGTGTTCAATATTCATGCTTATATTTGCGGGTTGAATGAGATGGTGTCAGCCAACCGGGATTCTTTGAAGAACCTTGGGTGGGAAAGAAAACAAATTGTCTTTGAACGCTACGATTAGATGTTGTTAGGAAATCATTTCGAGGAGGGAGCGGTAAACCCCAGAGCCCTCAACCGCTTCTTTCTGTGGTCTGGAACGAAAGGCTGTGGTGGGGCTTCCCCCGGATTTCCTGTCGAGACTAGTGGCGTTGATTAGCATCCTGCGGTTTCCTTTAAGGGAAACCGCATACGTGGTCCTGGCGAGTGCGGTGAAGTAGGAACTCCGGGTCGCCCATCGTTTTCGGCCCACGTACGCTGGGGCGAACGTGGGGCACCCCTGTGGAGCTGTGGGACCCGGTACAGGCTTGAGGGGGACGCCTGCGGTATCCCACATCTCGCGAAAAACGAGCGAGATGTGGGGCACCCGGCGATGGGTGCGGGGATAGAGCCCAAAAGCGCATTCGCGTTGTAGATGGTCTAGGGCAGCGCAAAGGCTACGTAAACGCCGCCCGATGGCTTTCTACTCGATTGCCCACCGCCGGCTGCAATCACGACGTATTGCTTTCCATTCACCATGTATGTCGCCGGTGTGGCCAGACCGGCGAACGGCAAGGCTGTCTCCCAAAGCAGCTTTCCCGTCGTTTTGTCGTAGGCGTGAAACTTCTCATCAAATACCGAGGCACCAATGAATAACAATCCTCCAGCGGTGACTACCGGACCACCGTAGTTGTCTGAACCCGTGTCAGCCATGCCCTTGGCAACCAGCTCCGGGTAGGTCCCGAAGGGAATCTTCCATAAATATTGGCCAGTGTTCAAATCGATCGCACTCAGGGTGCCCCAGGGCGGCGCAGTGGCAGGGTAGCCCTCGGGATCCGTGAAGCGCCGGAAGGCGATGGTCTTATACGGCATGTCGTCTTTGCCATCTTCGCCGGCACCCGGCGGAGGCTGGTCTTGCTGCTGCGGCGCCCTGGTCAGGTAACGCACCACGGCCTGCACCTGTTCGTCGCTCAGACTGTTGAAGGGTGGCATGCGCCCCCTGCCCTGGCGGATAATGCCGGCAATCTCCTGATCGGTCAGCATCCCCTCGATGCCCTCCAAGGCGGGAATTGCCGGCGGGGATCCAGCCCGGTTCATCCCGTGGCAACCACTGCATTGGTTCTGGTAAACCTTCTCACCCAGACTTCCCGCGGGTGGGGGAACGGTCAGCCCAACCAGCCACGCAGCGTCGTTGGCATTTACGTAGAGAACGCCAGTGGATGGGTCGACGGCCACACCTCCCCATTCCCCGCCCCCGGCAAATCCCGGCATGTCGACGGTGAGCTTGTCTACACTGGGGGGAACGAATTGGCCGCCGCCGATCATGCTACTGAACTGCTTCACTGCCCACGCATGCGCCTCAGGAGTGCGGTTGGTAAGTGTATCTACCGTAGTGCTCTGCTGCGTGTAGGGCGCAGGCATAGTGGGGAAAGGCTGGGTTGGCGAGGTGACTTCCCCGGGAACATCACTCTTAGGGAAAGGCAATTCCTGGATAGGGAAAAGCGATTTTCCAGTTGCTCCGGTCAAAAACGTACAGCAGTCCTGATTTGGTGGTCTGTGCAACCGCATCGACGCGCTGGCCGGCGTGGGTGACCGTCACCAGAGCCGGTGGTGCTGGAAAATCGCGGTCCCAAAGGTCGTGGTGTACTCCCTGAAAATGCCAGATACGCTTCCCCGTCGCGGCATCAAGGGCAATCAGCGAGTCGGCAAACAAATCGTTGCCAATGCGATCTCCACCATAGAAGTCAAAGACCGCGGAGCCGGTGGGCACATAGACAATGCCACGATCGACATCGACCGTCATGCCGGCCCAATTGTTGGCGGCCCCGGCATTTTTCCACGCGTCCTTCGGCCAGGTGTCATAACCAAACTCGCCCGGCCGGGGAATGGTGTGGAAGGTCCAGCGCAAGGCTCCGGTGCGTACATCGAAGGCGCGAATGTCCCCTGGCGGTGCTGGGTGGGTTTCGGGGTTTGCCCCGCCGACGATGATTAGATCCTTATAGATACTCCCCGGCGTGGTGAGCTCGACGGACTGTTGCTGATGAGGCTCGCGCAATCCTTTGCGCAAGTCGATTCTTCCCTGCTCACCAAAACCGGAAATCACCTTACCGGTGGCTGCATCGAGAGCGTAGAGATAATTGCGGGCCCCGGCAAAGATGCGGCTTTGATGGCCGTCGGTCCAATAAGAGACGCCGCGGCTCAGCACACTTCCTTCAAGATCCGACTTGAATTTCCAGATCAACTTGCCGGTTGCTGCATCGAGCGCGATCACGCTGCGGCCCGGGGTTGTGGTGTACAGAACTTTGCCCACGACGATGGGGTTGGCCTCGATGCCTCCTTTTTCTCCGGTGTCATACTTCCACGCCACGACTAGATTTTTCACGTTGTCGCGATTGATCTGCGACAGGCTGGAGTAATGAGTCCCATCGTGGCCACCGTAGGCCGGCCAGTCCTGCTGCGCTTGTGCCGTGAATGACCCACTGAAACAAAGGCCCAACCCCACGACATACCGCTGCCCTGAACATCCCCATTTAAACTCCAGCCTCGTTTGATCGCCTGATTCTACAGGATGCTGAGGGATACGCCGGCACGGTTCACCTGTTCGATTCGAGCAGGCACGATGTAAAGTGTTTTTTGTTGTTTGGAGAAATCCTGATGAGTTCTGATTTTTCGCGAAGAAGCCTGATGAAGGGCATTTGTTCGACTGCTGCTTTATCGGCTGCGACGGTGCTGCCGTCTTCCGCCGCTGACACTGCCACCGCATACAAAGGTCCACACGGTCCTGGAATGCCGCAGGAAGGGCCCAACACACCCAAGATCTGCGCTCCCATCGACGGGCACGAGATTACCACCGAATCGATGCGGCGAATCAAGCAACTCGGCGTCGACAACGTTTTGATGGGCGGCCCGAAGATGCCCTGGCAAGAGCCGGATTTGCAGGCCACCGTGGACAAGCTCAAAACGGGCGGCCTGAAGGCTGGCAACATGATGATTGCGGGATTTAACAACTGTATTTACGGGCGTGCCGGCGAAGCACGCGACAAGGAGATTGAGGACTTCAAGAGCTCAGTGCGCGCAGCGGGCAAGGTGGGTCTACCGGTGGTCGAGTACAACTGGTACGCGCACCGCGCCATCGAGGGCTATTACCTGGAAGAGGGACGGGGCGGAGCTGGGCTAACAGGGTTCAACATCAGCAAAGTGGAGAACCTGCCGACAGTGCCGGAAGAAGGCGTGCACTCGAACGAGGAACTTTGGAAGAACATTACCTACTTTCTGCAGGCGGTGATTCCCACCTGCGAACAATCGAATGTGCGGCTCGCACTGCACCCTAACGATCCTCCGATTGCGATGACCCGGGGATCGGGACAGATCATGGCGTCTTTGGAAGGTTGGAAAAAGTTGATCACGGTGGTCAATAGCCCGGCGAATGGCATCACCTATGAATGCGGTGTGTCGCGGGAGATGGAAGTCGATCCAGTCGAGGTGTGCAAGTATTTCGGCACACGTGACCGCATCAATCACGTGCATTATCGCAATCCGGTGGTGAGTGTGCCGCATAACGATTACACCGAGACCTTCATTGATCAGGGCGAAAATAACATGCTGGCGGTGATGCGGGAGTTGATCAAGGTGAAGTACACACGACTGATTTATCCCGAACACGAGCGCGCATTGGACTACGACCGGGCGGTCGGCATAAAGAACGGATATCCGGGCGGAGGAGGATATACCGGGATGGTGTTCGACATCGCGTATGCGCGAGCGATGTTCCAGGCGTCGATCATGCTGGAACGCGGCACGGAGTGGAAGGAGTTCTAGCGCCAAGGCGAAACCCAGGTCTCAAAAGCGAGTCTCAAAAGGAAGACACGGACCACCCACTTGGGTTGGTACTGGCGATCTCTCTCTAAGGCTCTGTTGGCGCAGGCTTGGGCGGTTGCGAATTTCGCTTCGTGGCATCGGCCAACAGCGCATCAAATTCTGAACGCGGCATCTTCAGCTTCTCAGGATGGGCGTCTACATATTTGCCGAGGCCTTGAAATTTGGCTGCCGTCCAACCGCCCTCGAACTCAGCGCCGTTCTTGCCTTCGCGATTCAGTTCAAAGTTGTAGTCGTCCATCAGGCTGGTAAATTCCGCGTGACTCACTGCGGCTTCCGCCAGGATAGCCGGAATAAAGATGACTCCATCCGTCTTGGCCAGCACCAAATCACCCGGAAGCACCACGGCGCGCCCGATGCGGATGGGCGAGTTGATCGCGGTAAGTGTCATCTGCTGCCAGAACGAGGGATCATAACCTTTGTAAAAACCATTGAAGTTGGGGATTTCCCGATTTTCTTCCTGGTCCCGGATCCCACCGTAGAAAACAAAACCAGTATGGGTGTGGGCGGCGATTCCATTGCCCAGGTTAGACCCGATCAAGGTTCCGTCGATCACCTTGCCAAAACCATCCGCCACATACACGTCACCGATCTGCAGTTCGTTTATGGGCCAACTGTTATTGCCACTGACTCGTCCCTCGGCCTTACCTTCCGCCGTAATCGCCTTCACCATGTCGGCCCGGATCGGCATGTATTGCGCGGTGAGCGCACGCCCGGCGAACGGCTTCTCGATGTGCAAGGCTTGCCAGTCACCTTCGAACTGATTGCGGTAGCCCTGTTCGCGCAGATAGTCCCACACATCCTCGATCGAGACATCCAGGGCACGCTTGAGCAGATCATCCGGCACTTTGGGGCGTCCGTCAGGAAAGCGATCACCCTTCCAGTCCGAGGTGTAGAACATCATCTGCTCTTTCGTCATCTTTACCTGAGAGAAGGCCGCCGAAGCTCCCAGCACAGCCCAGACCATCACCACCGCGAGGACTACTTTTTTCATAGGAGAACAACATATCATTTTTGTTTCCATACTCGCGGCTGATCGTGTTGGTCTATCATTGGGTCTTTATTCCAGGGGAGCGGATGAAACGTCGTGAATTGTTGAAGTCTATCGGGGGCGCGGGCTTGCTCAGCTTGGCTTCGCCTTTGCTGCGATCGCAGGAACAAGTTGCGCGCGCCACACGCGGCATGCCTACGCCACGCATCAAGGATATAAGCGTGATCGAGTGTGAGCCCGCCGGCACACGGCTTACAGTGGTCAAGATCACGACCGACCAGGATGGGCTGTATGGATATGGGTGCGCCACCTTCACGCAACGCGCCGACCTGGTGAAGCCGGCAGTGGAAAAATATCTGAAGCCGTTCCTGTTAGGTAAGACCACGGATCGTATCGAAGACATCTGGCAATCGTGCTACGACAGTTCCTACTGGAAGAACGGCCCGGTGCTGAATAACGCCCTCAGTGGGGTCGATCAGGCCTTATGGGATATCAAGGGACGGCAGGCGGGCATGCCCGTTTATCAGCTTGCCGGCGGCAAGTGCCGCGAAGCAGTGGATGCTTATACGCATGCCGACGGGCCCGATTTTCAAGCAACGGTCGAAAGCGCAAAAGGTTTTATCGCCCAGGGTTTCCGCAATGTGCGGGTACAGGTGGGCATCCCCGGGATGTCAGGATACGGCTCCCGCCACAGCGGAGACACCACGCTCAAGGCGTTGCATGACAAGCCACTTTTTGAGCCGGCTTATGATTTCCGCCGCTCGCTCAAGCTGCTCGAGATTTGCCGCCAGGAGCTCGGCGAGGAAGTTGAATTGCTACACGACATGCACGAGCGGCTGACACCGAATCTGGCCGTTCAATTCTGCAAGGAAGCGGAAAAGTTTCACATGTTCTTCCTCGAAGATCCGCTCTCCCCTGAGGACCTGGCCTACTTCCAGCAGATTCGCCAGAATTGCGCCACACCGATCGCCATGGGTGAACTGTTCAACAGCCCACATGAATGGCAACCGTTAATTGAGGGGCGGCTCATCGACTACATCCGGGTGCATCTTTCTCAGGCCGGCGGTTTCACTCCTTCGCGCAAGATCGCCATCCTTGCCGAACAATACGGCGTGAAGACGGCGTGGCACGGTCCGGGCGACGTTTCCCCGGTGGGCCACATGGCCAATGCCACGCTGGATATTGTTAGCTATAACTTCGGCATCCAGGAATATACGCCGTTCAATGAACGGACCAGGGAAATCTTCCACGGCTGTCCAGAGTTGAAGGACGGATATATCTGGGTAAGTGAAAAACCGGGATGGGGTATTGAGATCGACGAGCAGGCCGCGGCCAAAGCTCCCTTTACACCGGGGCAAAACAATCTGAACGGTGGATGGGGGGAGATACGCAAGCGCGATGGCACTGTGATCAAACAGTAAAAAGACAACTATGCCAACAGGAGGGGGATGACGACGCCCATGCCCAAAGCGAAGAACCACAGGGCTGGGGCTGGGGTGCCGATCGGGCGGCGGCGGCGCAGTTCCCTGGCAATCATTCGCGGGTCGAGCATTTGTTTCTTGGTGTAGGTTCGCTCAAATACGTAAAACAACAAGCCGGTGCATGCACCGTAGATAAGGTGTCCGAGGAGAGAAGGAAGCAAAGCAGACGCCGCCGTGACTCTCCAATCTATCTCGCCGGTTAGGATTAACGGAAGCAGAGTAAGAGGTCCCGCATACCACCAGATCAGTCCGAATACCCAGCCCCATGCACCGGCCATGGCGAGGTTCGATGCTTCGTCACGGAAAAGTACACCGTAGCTCATTCCGATCAGAGTGCTCACCAGCAAGTGGACCAACAGGCCGCTCCCGGCCGACAAATGAGTATCTATACCGGCAACACTGGTCAATACATGGGCTGCGAACATGAGAGGGCTGGAGACAATGCCCCCGGCAAGTCCCGCCAGGCCGCCCCATTCCAGCGAGCGGAAGAGGCGAAATCCTGGACCTTCCGGCTCGCGGTTGATGGGATCCGACTCGATGAACAGGCGTACCCACGCGCGGTCAAAGGTGGCATAGACGATGCCAAGAATGAGTCCGTAAAGGATGAACCCCACCAGCGCTCCAAACAAGTTGGACGCCGCATCCATCGACCAGTTCAGTGGCATCCGCTGCGCAAGTGGAAAGAGTGTGAGCGGACCGGCGAACCACCAACAAATGGTGTAGCCCAGACCCCAACCCATACACGACCCGTAACCGCGAATGTCGCGTTGAAAGAGCAACCCGAAAGTGGCGCCAATGGTGAAGGCCACACAGAACTGAAGCACCACTTGCATGGCCTGCGACTGAAAGCCACTGAGGCCGGCAATCAATGGGAAAAATCCTCCTTGCCACATCCAGTGACCGAAGATGAGGCCACTGACAACTCCGGCCAGGCCGCCGGCTACGATCGCCCGGCTACGATGAAAACGCGGCCTGGAGTCGTCTTGTAAGGACGCCCCACGGATTCCCAGGACAAGCCCGCCTGGCGCTCCCAGGCAGATGAGATAAGCGGCCAATTGCCGAAAGCGGCCGCGAGCATTGTCCAGCATTGTGGCGGAATCGTGGGTGCCGAGTATCAGCATGCTTGCCGCCAGCAAAAGAAACCAAAACAAAAGCGCGGCACCCAAGCCCCAGATCAACCCCGCGCCCGCACCCGATGCCCGTTTGGAAAACACAAGGCTGAAGGCAAGTCCAAATCCTCCGCCCAGCAAAGCACCACTGAGCAGCGGCGAGTGAAGAATGCTCGCCTGCAGTAACCCACCGGCGATGCCGACAAGAAAAACCTGGAATGCGATGATCAGCTTCGCCACGAGTGAGCATCCTTTCCTCCAAGCTCGATGGTTTGAATGATGTCTCGAGGGAAAAAGAGCTCCAGCGTCCAGGCGATAAGGACTCGGATCTTACGCTCGAGTCCCGGTAACTTCGAGACGTAGATGCCGCGCCAGATAAGCCAGGCAAGCAGGCCGGAAAATCGCAGGGATCGTGCACGCGCAAACGGAACCGTCAGCTCAGCGCACGCGGTTTGATGACCGACCACGCAAAGGGCTCCGAGCGAGCGGAAATGAAAATCGCGCACATGGGAACCCTTCAGGGTCGCGCTGATATTCCTGGCGATGGTGGTGGCCTCCCTCAGGGCAAATTGCGCAGTGGGCGGGCAAGGTTTGTTTGTTTCACTATCAATGACGGCGGCACAATCGCCCAGCGCCCACGCGCCCGCATGGCCTGCAATCGCGAGAGTGCTATCTACGACGATCGCTCCGCGAGAAGTGGTTATCAGACCGAGAGTCTTGATAAGAGGATTGGGCGCAGTGCCCGCAGTCCAGACCAGCGTCTCGGCTGGAATTTGTCCGTCGCTCAAAGTCACCAGCCCTGGTTGAGCGTCGACCAACCTGGTCCCAAGGCGGAATACCACACCGCGCTCTTTCATTTTCTTTAGGGCATAAGTCGCGAGGGTTTCGCTAAGCTCAGGCAGGATACGGTCGCGCGAGTGAACCAGGGTTACGCACAGTTCCTCAATATTGAGATTGTGATAATCGGGGAAAATGCCGTGGGCAAAATCATTGAGCGCTCCGGCCAATTCCACGCCGGCGAATCCGCCGCCTGCAATCACGAACGTAAGCAGTTGACGCCGAATCATCGGATCGGTTTGTCGATCGGCCCTTTCGAACATTTCGATTACATGGTTTCTTATGCGAATTGCATCCAGCAAGGTTTTGAAGTCGAACGCCAGCCTTTCGACATTCTCGAGGCCTAGATAGTTCGAAACCGCGCCGAGAGCAAAGATCACGTGATCGTAGGGCAGTTCGCGGTGAGGTTCATTAGCTCCCGCTCCATCAAGCACGATCACTCGTTTTTGCAGGTCGACCCCAGTGACTCGGCCGCGCACGAAGTGGGTCAAACGAAGGGTGCTACGTAGAGGTACGCTGATATGACTTGGTTCCAGACTGCTCCCCGCCACTTCGGCAAGCATGGGGGTGAACAGGAGCGCGTTGGTTTCACTTATCAGAGAAATCGATACCGAGCCGGCTAGTTCCTGTTCCAGACACTCTGCGACCTTCATGCCCCCGAATCCGCCGCCGAGTATGACAATCCGGGGCAGGTTGGTGGCAGGCGATGACGATGGTTGAGCCTCGGCGCCGTAGAGAGTCTCCGCGATCTCACTGAATGCCTGCAAGAAGGCTCCGAGTAAGGCTCCACAGAGTATCCACCCGACCAGGGGAGCAAACTGCGCCTGAATGTCCACTGCGGCCATGGCCATCTGGTTGCCGGAAAGCAGGGGGAGCAAGAGGATGCTGGTGATACCCCAGAGCGGAATTCCCAGCGAAGCGGAAGCCATGATGTTGTCGGCGTAAGCGCCTCGCGCAGGCGGGTAGCAGGCAGAGTAGATTGAGCCGGCGACCAGTGCCAAGGCCAGTTCGGCGCCCCTGGCAATGGTAAGGAACATCAACGGTGTGCTTGCGGCCGAACCTGCGAGTGCTCCAAGAATTCCTCTTCGAACAAAGCGGTTCATGCGTTGTACGGTCCTCCCATGCGGGTGACTCTTAGAGTGGCCCCGCGTCAAAAAGTTACGGGGGCAGGCAATTCGTCAAGGCGTAAGATGGATCACATAAAGTTATTTGCAACCGATGAGGTACATGCGCGGAGCGCTTTCATGTCGACTAGTCCTTCAGAACCGATCGAATCCCGCGTGAGCACGACGCCCGCTGTTCCCGACGAAGTGGTGCATAAGCAAGGGTTGATCGCGTGGTCCAGCTTCTTTTTCGCGTTGCTTCAAAGCATTTGCGGAGCCATCGTGGCTATTAATGGTCTGCGCCTGGCCATAGGCATCGGGTCCCTTGCCCTGAGCACCGGTGTGGGCGCCGCGATGGTGGGACTGCATACGGACGCAATTCGAGTCCCGATGATCGTGATCGCCCTGCTCGGTTCCCTGTTGAATCTCGCCATTCTGATGCATGTTCGCCACCTTCGCAAGCGTCCTGCTGCGCAATGGCGGCAAAAACCGCTGAGTCGGCACCAAAAGCGGTCAGAACTCGCTCAGCTGATTCTGTCTCTTGCCACGCTCATTCTGATCGGCGTAGAAGAGTACTTGCATCTAGGCTTTCACCACTCGCTCTAGAATTTGCTGATCTGTAGGCGGGACTCTAACCGGTGATTTCCTGATCAAGCCGCGCATGCAGACGCTCACTGAAGCCGACCGGCAACTGGAAAATCAGCTCGTCGGCTGTCAGGATCAAGATGTTGCGGGTTGAGTCAAGGATTGCCGAACAGATCTCGCAGTGATCAAGGTGATTCTGCACAAGCTCTCGCATCTCCAGCGGCAACGTATCGTCCAGGTACCCGGAGATGCAGTCCCAAACATGTTTGCAGTTTAAAACCATGGGACCCATCTCCTCTTGGGATTGATGTTTTTCAGCAGCGGGCTCAACTGCTTTTGCAGCATCAGCCGCGCACGATGCAACCGCACCTTGACATTTGCTACCGTTATGCTGAGTGCGGCCGCAGTTTCAAAGATATCCATCTCTTCTACGTCGCGCAGGATAAACACCTCGCGATATTTTTCCGGCAGACCCGTAATCGCCTTTTGCAGCATCTGTCGAACCTCCTTACGCTCCAAAGCTTCAGAAGGAACTTCCCGCCAGTCGCGCAGTATTGCGGGATGGATATGACCTCCGTCTTCAGTCGTATCATCGAGCGAGTCCATACGCAGGACTCCGTCGCGGCGCAGGCGGCTTCGCGCTTCATTGAGGGCAATGCCCACCAACCAGGTACTGAACTTTGATTCGGAGCGGAAACTCGCAAGGTGGTGAAAGGCCTTGAGAAACGCCTCCTGAGCGACGTCTTCCGCGTCGGCCTCATTCTTCATGTATGACAAAGCCATCATGTACACACTGCGTTCGTAAGGCCGAATGAGCTGATGATAAAGCTGGGTATCTCCGGCCAGAATGGCAGCGATCATTTGCGCCTCATCCCGGGGTTCTATTGTTACCGTCATAGACTTCAGGCCTGCACTTCCAGACGCCTAGCGACCAATGCATCGATTGAAAACAGTCCGGCGCCGAGAATAAGCACCATCAGGGACGCAAAGAGAAAGGTGTAGGGATCGGCCACATAGAACTTCCCAGGGTTAGAGAAAATGGAAATTAATGCTTCGTGATCCGCCGTCCAGTACGCGACAAACATGTTGAAGGCCAGCAGGAGCCCGGTAAAACGCGAAGCAAAGCCAATAATCAAAAGCAGCCCACCAAAGAACTCAAGACCGGAGACAAAGTAGGCATTGAAGGCGGGAAAGGGAATGTTAAGGCTCATAAAGAATCCGGTGATTTTTGCGATGCTGTGCATCTTTCCCCAGCCGGTCTGGACAAACTGCCAGCCCCAGTAAAGGCGCACAGCAAGCAGAAACGGCGACCGCAGATAAGAGATCTTTTCTGCGGCAAGAGAGTAGTAACGAAGCAAGTGTTTCATCGTGTCTCTTTCTTCGCGCCAACAGGTGCTCACATCTACTGTTTCGCGAAACCTATCGCAGCGTTAGAGGCAGAGGAACACACAATAGTTACAGAGAAGAAGAGCCTGCCTTTTTCCGCAAACGTTCTCCGCGGAACAGAAAACTTGTAACCCATAGGCTCACGGAACGTCCTACATTCGGCTGCGAAAGCAGACAGGAGATCATGGACCGAATTCAGCAACGGTGTCTGTTCTTCAGCCGTTGCTGTCTTTTAGCCCCCCTGCTTGTCTTACCGGTACATCCCGAGAAACTTCACGGCGCGGAATCACTCATGACGGTCACTTCCGTTACTTCACTCCAGATAGGCGGGGCAATTCTGCAAATTGAGTTTGCGGGCACAGAGCCCGATCTCCCTAAGGCCAGCATCATCGCCAAAATCAACCAGAGCGCCCAGGCTGTAGCGGCCTACTATGGAAAGTTCCCTGTTTCATCAGCGCGCATACAAATCGCCGTCACAATCGGCGGCCATGGAGTTCTGCACGGAACGACCTGGGGAGATAGGGATGGCTTTCCAGCAGTGACCCGGCTCTTCATGGGCCAGCACACCGCACAGCGGGAACTCGATGCAGATTGGGTCGTAACACACGAGCTGGTTCACATGGCGCTTGCGTCCCTGCCGGATTCACAGCACTGGCTGGAAGAAGGTGTCGCCACCTACGTTGAGCCGATCGCGCGTTCTCAGTCGGGTCAGCTACCGCCGGAACAAGTGTGGGCCGGGATGTTGGGGGGTATGTGGCATGGCGAGCCGGAATCATCCGATCAAGGCCTCGATCGTACCCACACCTGGGGGCGTACCTATTGGGGCGGAGCCTTGTTTTGCCTGGTTGCTGATGTCAACATACGCCGTCAGACAAATAATAAGTATGGCTTGCAGGACGCTCTTCGAGCAGTGGTCGCGGCCGGTGGCACCATCGATAAAAACTGGCTCTTGACACGTGTACTAAGTGTGGGAGATAAGGCAACTCATACCTCGGTACTCGAGGATCTTTATCGTAACTGGAGCAACACTCCAGTCCGCGTCGATCTTCCTCTTCTCTGGCACCAACTGGGCGTTCAGGAAGAGAGTGGCCATATCGTATTCGACGCTGCGGCGCCACTTTCGCGTGTGCGCCTGGGGATTACTGCGCCGCGACTTTCAGACAAAGAACTCACACCCTGAAAGAAAGAACCATTTTGCTTGTAACTTCGAGCTTCCCATTTGTTCTAACAACCGCAAGAGAGAAGGTTCCTGCTACGCGCTTCGCTCCTGCAAATCAAATCCAGAAACAAAACGTCCAGCGCACCTGGTGCGCGGCCTAACCAGAAAGGTATTCATCTATGAAGAACCATTCCGTAAATACCCTAGCACTCGCCGCTGCGTTTGCAGGTCTGCTCGGCGGTACAACCGCTCGCCTGAACGCTCAACCTGCCCAGCAAAACGGCACCCCCACCGCCAGCGCATCTTCCAACCCCGGTGTCTTGATTGCCCAGAGCAACCCCACCCCCGACACCACCAAGCACTCCTGCAAGGGTAAGAACGATTGCAAGGGCCAAGGCGGCGGCCCCGATCCGGGGAAGAACAGCTGCAAAGGTAAGGGCGGCTGCGCCACCGACGGCTCCACTCCTCCTGCTCCCAAGGCCAGCTAATTCCGGTGTTTGTTGGAGGCTTGTCATCGTACAAGCCTCCACTTCTCCTCTTTGGTCAAAACGCAGGAGCCTTACCATGCCAGCCAACCGATTCAACGCCTTTACCGATTACGGTGTCGGTATCGGACTGCGGGTCCCACATTACAACCACATCCTGTCTGAGAAGCCGGTCGTCGACTGGTTTGAAATCATCTCGGAAAATTACATGGTCGATGGTGGGCGTCCGTTAAAGATCCTCGATCAGATTCTGGAGCAGTACAGGGTCGTTCAGCACGGCGTCTCAATGTATTTTGGTTCCGCACAGGCGCTTGATCGCGAGCACCTTAGACGACTCAAGGCACTAACCCGGCGCACGAGGACGCCCTGGCTTTCGGACCACCTTTGTTGGGGCAGCGTAGACGGACGATACACGCACGATCTGCTCCCGCTACCCTATACTTTTGAAGCTGTGCAAACCACCGCAGAGCGGATTCGGCAGGTGCAGGACTTTCTCGAAATTCCCATCGCGGTCGAGAACGTCAGCAGCTACGCCGAATTTCACGAATCGCAGATGACTGAGTGGGAGTTTCTCAACGAGGTCGTCCACGCTGCCGACTGCGGCATCCTGCTCGACGTAAACAATATCTATGTCTCGTCGCAGAACCACGGGTTCGATCCATTTGAATATGTGAACAGCGTCGACGTAACTCGTGTCGCCCAGATACATATCGCGGGCCACTCCAAATTTGAGAAGTACACTCTCGACACGCACGATCATCCGGTGCTCGACCCAGTGTGGAAAATGTACGCTCGCGCAATCGAACGCGTAGGGCCTACGGCAACGCTGCTGGAATGGGACGACAACATTCCTTCCTTTGCCGAGGTGCATAGGGAAGCGCTCAAAGCGAATCGCTATTTGACGGCGCAGCCCGAAGAGCGCTTCGACGAGGTGTCCGCATGAATCTCCTGGAACTTCAACGCCGTATGTCTCAGGACGTGATGCGTCCTTTGACACCTGACTTCGAAATGCAGGCTTCAACTGAACAGGGCCTCGAAACCGCAGAAATTGCCGCTCGCTATATAAAACCCAATACTCATTTGACTTCGTTTGAACGGCTCGAGATTTACAACCGCCAGTATTGGTTTCGCGTGATCGCCGCGGTAGAGGAGGACTTCCCTGCCCTCAACGCAATTCTCGGCCCGGAGGTGTTCGACGCTCTGGTACTGGCCTATTTGCGTGAAAATCCGTCTACTTCGTTTTCCCTGCGGAATCTCGGCGCCAGGTTGCCGGCATGGCTCGCATCCTATCCCACGCTCGCTGGTCTTCAACACTCTCTGGCAGTGGACGTAGCCCGGCTCGAATGGGCCTATATTGAGGCGTTCGACGGAGCAAGCCTGCCGCCCCTGGGCCGGGAGGACTTCGCCAGCTTAGGAAGCGACTCGACCCTGCGTCTGCAGCCGCACCTGCAATTACTCGACCTTCAGTATCCGGTAGATGAGGTTGTACTGGCTGTCCGCAAAATGACCCCCGAGATCGACATCGTGAGCAGCGCAGCGTCTGAACGGCGACAGGGTCCTCAGATGAGATTACCCAAAGTGACCAGGTCGAGCACATACCTGGCCGTGCATCGCTTTGAAGACTCCGTCTATTATCGCCGCATCGACCGCGAGGAATTCTTGCTGCTCGCCGACCTTCGAGATGGTGATTCGATCGCGACTGCAATCGAGCGCGCCTTTGAAGTCAGCAAGGTAACTCCGGATCTGCAAGCCGCCAAAATCCAGGCTTACTTCTCCCATGCAGCAGAGCTTGGCTGGTTTTGCCTGCCCGCGGCAGCAAGTGAGCAAGGTGCAAGAGCGAGCGAGACCTACACTCACTTCTATTGAAACAACGGCACCCTGTTGCAGATTGCCAAAGGGTCAAAGAAAACCAACCACAGCCCATGAGGAAAAATCAGTGAGGATCAAAGAGCAGGTCTGGCTTCTGTTTTTGCTTTGCGGAAACGTATTTTTATCGAGTGCTCTGGCGCAAACCATCGTCGGCTTGCAGCCCGGAGTGAAAGCACCTGAAATTTCGCTTTCTGACCAAACCGGCAAGCCGCAGAACCTCGGTACGCTGACCGGTCCCAACGGGCTGCTCCTCCTCTTCTTTCGTTCTGCGGACTGGTGTCCCTTCTGCAAGGGACAACTCGTCGATCTGGAGCGCGCACAGAAGCTATTTGCGGCGAAAGGCATCCATGTAGCCGGCGTTAGTTACGATTCTCCCCAGGTGCTGGCTGAGTTTTCCCGACGAAAATCGGTCACCTACCCGCTTCTTTCTGACAAAGGGTCCAAGCTTATCGACGCGTTCGGAATTCGCAATGTCGCGGCCACAGGCGAGCAAGCGGGCATACCGGTCCCCGGCTACTACTTAATCAGTAACCAAGGAATCATCGAAAAACGATTCTTTGAAGATGGATACATCAACCGGCTGACCGCGAATAACGTCTACCAGAACATCTTTGGCGATGTCGCGCTTCCCCTGCCTATCAGGACTCTGCCTTCCCCACATGTCGAGCTGGCAACCATGCAGTCTGATAAAGAAGTGACGCCGGGTGAGGTGGTGCGACTGGTGGTGTCGATCACCCCGGATCGCGACACTCACGTGTATGCCCCGGGTGCGGAGAAAGACCACTACATCGTGGCCTCGCTTACCCTCGACCCTTCCAGTCTTTACAGTGTGAAACCGACGGTGTACCCGAAGCCGGAGATGATGCATTTTCCTGAGACGAATGAAACCGAGCCCGTGTATACCAGCAGGACGGTGCTGGATACATCCGTGGCCGCCGTCGTGAACAAGGATACGCTGGCGATTTTCGCCAAAGACCCGCAGCTTCACGTCACCGGAAGTCTTGAATATCAGGCCTGTACTTCGAAGGTCTGTTTTCCACGTATCAAAGTCCCACTCAGCTGGACCATCCAATTGACAGAGTTGGACAGAGTGCGTGCCGCTTCAGCGAAGGTCAACTAGGCTGCTTTACGCGCTTGATTGTAACTTCGGTGATGGCTGCAACACCAAGGCATTGAGGCTGCGGAAAAAGTCGTTGTTGGGGCAGAAAAGCGTACCTCAGGGGCTATAATAAAGCCCGGAAGCTCTCAACAAATTGCGGCACGGCTGAAGCCGTGCCCTTCCAGGAGACCCGAGTTCTCACGCAGACTCTGAGGCCCGACGTATTCTCAATCGTTTACGGCACGACACTTCAGCCGTGCCCTGATACAAAACAGAGTTTTTCCGCACCATGTAAAGCCCTAAATTTTGTGTACCGGCGCGTTCCCGCGGGCTTGAAGCGGCTACCGAGCGAGGGTCAGACGCCTTTACCCGCGGTATCCGCTTGAAAGCCCGCTCCCCCGGAGTAAAGTCCAGGGCTGGCACGGATCGCTACAGCTTGAAGAGTTCGCGCAGGCGACGGGTCTGAGCGCGGCTCACCGGAATTTCGGTCTGCTTGCGATCATCCATGCGCAGTTGATAGCTGCTCTTGAACCAGGGAACAACTTCCTTGATGTGGTTGATGTTGACCACGAAGGAGCGATGGGCTCTCCAGAAAAGAGCCGGATCCAGCAGCTCCAGCAGCTCTTCAATCGTCCTGCACTTGGATTGTCCTTCCAATGTAGGCGTCACCACGGAGATGATGCCCTCTTCAATGGCGGCGAAGCAGATATCTTTCTGGTCGGCCAGCAAGAGCCGATTATGTGCCTGCAAAATAATCTTTCCGCTGCGGGGACGCACGCCCGCCTGTTGCTGTTCAATCAAGCGTAGCAAGGCATCGAGACGCGAGGCGCCAGTATCCGGCGGTGGTTCCTGGTCGAGCTGATGGGCCTCCTGCAAGCGCTGGCGAGCTCGATCAAGGGCCTGCATCACCCGGGCACGGTCGAATGGCTTAAGCAGGTAATCGATGGCGTTGACGTCGAAGGCGCGCACCGCATATTGATCGAACGCGGTAGCAAAAATGATCTGCGGCATGCGGTCAGCCTCGTCGCGCTCGAGTAGCTTTTTGAGCACAGCGAAGCCGTCCAGGCCAGGCATCTGCACATCCAGAAACACCACGTCGGGATGATGGGTTCGGATGAGGTGGACTGCCTCAATGCCATTCTGGCCCTGGGCAATGACTTCGACTCCACCGGCGGAATCCAGAAGGTATTTGAGTTCTTCTCGCGCGAGCCGTTCGTCGTCCACGATCAGCGCTGTCATTGGCATGTTATGAGGGCTCAGGATTGAAAGGCACGCAGGCGTGAGGGCACGTTATCCCCGGCCAGACTATGGCCACAGTAGACGCAGTAGAGGTCGGTAACACGTACACCGCGGTAACAATTGCCGCAGGAGGCAGAGACCTGGTAAGCACATTGAGGACAAAAGTGGAACTCGGTATGAATACTGGTCCCACACGAGGGGCACAGCGCAACAACTGGTTGGCGAAGCAGAAAATAAAGCACTGCTCCAATTCCGCCTGGCAGTACCAGGCAGATGAGCACCCACAAGCGCGTGCTCATGGCGCGGCGCGGCGCATCGCGGCTTACGTAACCCGCCATCAGCATATAGAGCCCCGCCAAAGTGCTCCAGGAGAGTGCGAAGTAGAGGCGCAGGCCGAAAGGAGCTGTGGATGGCTTCAGGCGGTAGGCGGGCAGGATTACCCAGAAAAAGTACTGCATGAAAACAAACGCCAGGGCAGCCGCTGCGATTGACCAGCGGGGGATGAGCGTGACCTCTTCGGTAAAGGAAGAAGTGCTCTGGGCGTTGTTTGACGACGGGCTAATCATTTTTCTATGGAACGGAAGCTTTCAAAGCCACCCCGGTCGTGCTCCACATCCTGCTTTCCCTTCCAGAATGCGATCAAGGCCGCCAGCATCGCAGGAAAGAGCATCAGGGTGAGCAGAGCAACCTGCGCAGGCAAATCCAGAATATGTTCCCCGGCCAGAATATCTTCCAGACCGTTCCAGATGGCCGGCGCCAGTAGCACCATCAGGCACAGGAAACCGAAGAGAGCAAGGCCCATCACCCGTAGTTGCCGGACGCGCCGTTCCTGACTCGAGATCACCTCGTCTCGCACTGCGCGACGGGTCTTTTGGGCCAGCCTGAGGTTGGCATCGTAGTCGGGCCAAGCGATCGAGCGCGCCAAATCTGCGGGGCGGCGAGACCCGCCCCTGGGCGGAGTAACATTCATCGCGCGTCTCCGTTAGTGGCAGCTTTTTCGGCTGCGAAAATACGCGGTTTGAGAGCAGAGAGGCCGCGGTAAAGACGAGATTTTACCGTGGAAAGGGGGGAATGCGTAACTTGTGCGATCTCTTCGAGCGATAACTCTTCGTGGAAGCGGAGGACAAGCACTTCGCGGTGCAGCGGCTCCAGGGTAAGCAAAGCTTCGGCTACCCGCTGTCCACTCTCGCTTGTCTGATAGGTCTCAAAGGGGGAGGGACCCTCAGCGGCCACGTCGAAGGAACGGCCGTCTTCGCCTGGTTCGCGCATGGCTTCCAGGCTGCTCATGGTGCGCTTCCGGCGCACGTCGATGACCAGGTTGCGGGCGATGGTGAACAACCAGGTATCAAATCGTGACTTGCCGTTGAACTGGTCGCCGCGCTTCAGCACCCGCATCCAGGTTTCCTGAAAAATATCTTCTGCCATCTCCCGGTTCCCGGTGAGGTAAAGCAGGTAACGCAGCAGGCGATGCTGATACTGGACGATGAGTTGATCGAGCAACTCCGGATCGTGGCGCTTGAGGCCCTGGGCAACAACAGCGTTCTCGCTGTGGGCCTGGTCGAGCGCGGTGAGGGAAGCTATGCGCATGTCATCCTGAGAGACGGTCGCAGCCCCTCCAAAGACGCCGCGAGCGACCACATTTCTGAGTTTCTCCTGGTCAGGGCCATGCTCCTCCGAAACCACGCCAGGTGTCTACAAGGATATAGGAATCAGCAGCTCAAACCAATTGGATGCACCAGAGTCTAAACTCGGGGTTATGGAGATTTTGTTCGGGTTGCATCCCGTGGAGGAAGCTTTACGGTCCGGGACGCGGAAATTTGACCATATTTGCATTGCCCGCGAGCGGCAGGACGTGCGCCTGGAGAAGCTCATCCAGGCTTGCCGCGACGCCGGGGTAAGGATGAGGCTGGATACCCGCGACCAGCTCACCAAGCTGGCCCGGACTGAGGCGCACCAGGGGGTGGTGGCCATCGTGCGGGAACGGCAGTTCCTGGACCTGGACGACCTGCTTAAGGGTAACAAGCGAGACCGGTTGTTCCTGGCGCTCGATGGAGTGGAAGATCCACAGAACCTGGGAGCCCTGCTGCGCACTGCAGAGGGCGCGGGGGTAGACGGAGTGGTGGTCACGGAGCGCCGGTCGGCGCCGCTCAGCCCGGTAGCGGTCAAGGCTTCGGCCGGCGCCGCGGAGCACGTGAAGATTGCCCGAGTTGTGAACCTGGTACGGACCCTGGAGGAGCTGAAAAAGCGCGACCTATGGATCATCGGCCTGGATGAGCGCGGCACCATGGACTACGACCAGTTTGATTTTTCTGTAGGCTGCGCTTTGGTGCTGGGCCGCGAAGGCGCAGGACTGCATGACCTGGTCCGGCGCACCTGCGATCACCTGTTGCGGATTCCGATGGCCGGCCGTGTGGCCTCGCTGAATGTGAGTGCTGCCGGCGCGGTGGTGCTTTACGAGGCCGCGCGCCAGCGCCGGAACGAGCACCGAAACCAGGGTCAGTCTGTGCCGGTAGCCGCTGAAGGGAAGAAGCGGAAGGGTTTGGGTTCATGAGGTTTGTGCAGTTTGCCGCTGTCGCGGCTCTGGTGCTGGCTGCTTACGCTGAAGGGCAACAGACATCCTCACCGCCTGAAGAACCTGCCGAGCATCCGGGCAAGGTGATCCTTTCCCGTTCGGTTGACCAGGGTGACACCCCCGCCAAGACGCCTACTACGTCAGCGGGCGCGCCAGCCACCGACGCGGAGCGGCAGGCAATCACCTTCCTGGCCTACGATCTTGATGTTCATTTGCAGCCCCGGGAGCACGCGATGGCGGTGCGGGCACGCATTCAGGTGCGCAATGATTCGGGTGCCCCGTTGAACCGTCTGGCGTTACAGATATCTTCCAGCTTGCAATGGACCAATGTCCGGGTAGCAGATGTGCCGGCGACCTTCCAACAACAACCGGTCAAGAGCGACATCGACCACACCGGGGCGTTGCAGGAGGCGGTGATTCCGCTGGCAAAGCCTCTCGCACCGCAACAAAGCCTGGCCGTCGACCTCACTTATGAGGGCACGGCCGCATTTTCCGCGGTCCGTCTGAAGCAGATCGGCACCCCGGCGGACGTCGCGGAGTCCTCCGACTGGGATCGCGTCTCGGAGGAGTTTGTCGGGTTGAGGGGACTCGGCAACGTGGCGTGGTACCCGGTAGCTTCCCTCCCGGTGGCACTGGGCGACGGAGCCAGATTTTTCACCGAAGCGGCGGCTGAGCGGCAACGGCAGAGCCAAGCCACAGTGAGCATGCGAGTGACCGAGGAGTTTTTTGGCGAAGCGCCCACAGTGGCCGTATTGGACGGCGAAACTTTCAATTTGACGCCTACGTCCCTCGCCAGCGCTTCCGTGCCTGGCGTCGTAAGCTGTGCGCTGCCCCCCACGCGGCTCGGGTTTGCTTCACCCAGCCTGTTTCTCCTCAGCCGTACCGCGCGCGAGGGCGACGGAGTGAAGGTATTTGCGCGGACAGAAGATGTGGAGAACGCGCAGAATTACATGAGCGCGGCTGGCATCGTCGCACCCCTGATCCATCGCTGGCTAGGCGCCGAACCCCAGGGTTCGCTGAATATCGTCGACCTGCCGGAACATGGCGACGCTCCTTTCGAAGACCGCGGCACCCTCTTTGCCGATGTCCAGAACATAGAGCCGGCAAAGCTGACTGACGTGCTCATCCATTCGCTGACCCATCTTTATTTTCGATCTCCCTATACCTGGCTGGACGAAGGAGTTCCCTCGTTCATGGGATCGCTGTGGCTGGAGCAGAACCATGGCCGGGAGGTTGCCATTCAGCAATTGGACAATAGCCGGGGGGCACTCTCGCTCGCCGAACCAAGCGACCCCGGCCGCTTGACCACGGAGCCCCAGGCATTGCTGATCGCACGAGATCCGGTTTTCTACCGCACCAAAGCGACTTATGTTTTTTGGATGCTGCGGGATTTAACTGGAGATGAGGCCCTGGGGCGGGCGCTGCGCACGTATCAACCCGGGTCCGATAGTGCAGGCACCGGCTTCGAACAGGTGCTCGAGCGCGCCAGCGGGAAGGATCTCAAGTGGTTTTTTGAGGATTGGGTATACCACGACCGCGGCCTTCCTGATCTTTCGATCGCGGGAATTTACCCAAATAAGGCGAGCGTGCCTGGCTCCTATATTGTCTCAGTTGATGTAGCTAATAACGGTACCGCTGAGGCGGAGGTTCCGGTCTCAGTTTCATCCGCAACAGCTACGGTGACGGAACGGCTGCGAATCCCGGCAAAATCGAGCGTGAGCCATCGCTTTGTGCTTCAGGGGCAACCTCTGGAGGTGGCGGTGAATGATGGTACGGTTCCCGAGGTAGAAGCAAGCGTGCATCGCCAAGCCATTTCGAACAAACCTGCCTCAGAGTAGGTTGAGGGCCGTCCCCTCACGACCTTTAGAGGGTGCGTGAGAAATCGGTCCTGGCATGGCACGGCTTCAGCCGTGCCGTAATTCGTTGGGGGCTTCCGGGCTTTTAGCCCCTGAGGGCATCTTTTTATCAGCGCTTAAGAGAATTAGAAGGCAGGAACAAACGTACCCCAGCGGCTAAAGCCGTCAATTGCAATGTGATTTATGGCACGGGTGAACCCGTGCCCTTCCAGGGCCGACTTCTCACACACGCAGACTCTCAGGACCACTTTGGTTCAATCGTTTACGTATAGGCTGAAGCCCGTTTCTAGTTTTCGACTGTTTCGCCTGTGGCTTTCACTTCGGGGTGTTGCAGAGTACCAGTGATCGACATGGCATCCGGGGCCGAGCCACCTCTCAGGTCCAGTTCACGGTCGAAAGAGATGGTGCCCGAGAGCGGAATCGCTTCCTGACCGCGGGCAAGCAGACTGTGCGTAATCGTGATCGTGCTGTCCGCAATGGCGGCATCCGCGCTCCATTGATCGAAGTGGACCAAAGGGGTTTCCGCGGGCAGGCTGCCTTTGGTCCAATTCCAATGCACAGAACCCGTCGCAGAGCTTGCGAGTTCCTTGGTGTCGAAGCCCGACATGCGGAGTTGGGCAGAAAAATTGGCCACACCGCTTCCCCAGCGTTCCTCAAAGAGAGTGGCCAACGCGCTGGGCGAAGCGTTGGTAACCTGCACGTCAAGCTTGTATTCAGGCTGATCACCGGACGCGTTCACCGAGCCCGCAAGATGCATCGTTCCACTCGCCAGACGGCCGTTCAACGAGCGTATGGTGATCGAGTTTCCGCTGACGTCGACGGCGCCCACGGCGTCGTGCACCACCAATTTGCCGGTCGTGAGCTCGCCCACCCGGATGGTGCCTGCAAGATCAGGCCAGTGCACGGAACGTCGATCGATGCGATTGAGAAGCTGGCGCAGGAGCTCACCACCCTGACCAGTGCCGAGCAACGTGGATTGAAGCGCGCCCAGGTCAAGGGCCGAGGAGACGAGGGAAAAATGACCCACACACGGCGCGCTCCCAGTGCAAAGCGTCGGATATTCCAACGTTGCCTGTGCTTCCAGCTTGCCATAGGCGATCGCCGCATTGGTCCAGGCAATCTGCGTGGGACTCAGGATCCCCTGGGCGGAGGCAATTCGCAACGGCTGGGACAAATAGGACGTTGTCAGCTCGGCATTCCGGATGGCGATGCTGCCTTCCGCCGTCGATGAGGCAATGGGATTATCGGTGTCGAGCACGGGCAACAACCACTTGCCGCGAACATTAAGATCCAGAGTGGCAGTCCCTGTGCCGCCGAGTACCACGGGGGCGGCCCCCACCGCGGGAGGCCGGGTGCTGTGTGCGCCCAGCAGTCCGAACGACTTGTTGAAAGCCTGCAGCCGGGCCAGGTTGGTAGGTCCGCTCAAATGGAGATCAAACCCCGCCAGGGTAAACCGGCCGTCCAAGCTCAGGGGAGCCGGTGCGCCCATCACCAGCCGCACTGGCTGCAACAAGAGCGCTGGAGGGCCAGCCTCCGGAGTTTCGCACTTCACCCGCACCGGGGCCAACACGAATGGCTTACCTCCGTCGGGAGGGGTCAAGCTCAGCGAAGCCAGTGCCGCCTCCCCGGCAATCAAAGGCTGCCGCCCACCCTGCGATGTGTAATGAAATTTGCCGTTCAGCGCACCGGCGGCCTGTACTCCGGCGCCCAGGTTGCTACGCACTTGCTGTAGCCCGGCGAGCACCGCAGCAGCGGGAAGTCGATTCATTTCCAGGGTGAGATCGGCTTGGGGAAGGGTCTGGCCCTCCTGTATCGAGCCGGTGAGCAGAAGCCCGCCGTCGCCCACAGGAGAAGCACAGGACAGATCCTCCAGCGATTTCGATTCCTTGCGGAACGAAGCCCGGCAGGTCGTCGCGACGTCGAGTGGATGGACTGGAGAGTACTCGGAGCGATGAAGTCCGGCGACCTTGAGGCCGGCGTTGATCTGGGCCAACTCCGCAGTGCCCCCCACCTGGGCTTCGACCTCAAGCCCACCGCGCCAACCAATATCTCGACCCAGAGTGAGCCGGCTTAACTGGCCCAGGGGTACGCCGCTCCACTCCATCTTCAAGTTCAGCGGCATTGCACCCAGCCAGGCGGCCCGATGCAGCGTGCCGTCAATGCGCAGCACGCCGGTATCGGCAAGATCGAGATCCAGATCCGTGCGCACCGGTTGCGCGCGAAAGTGCACCTCCCAGTCATCCCCAGGAGCGAGCGAAATGGAAAGATCGGAATTCAGGAACGACAACGGTTTCTTTTCGCTGCCCTGCTTGAAATTGACGCGTGCGTTTTCCGCCTCGATGTAGGGAAAACGGGGCGTGCCGCCGGCATATGGTTGGCCGGTGGGGGCGTTGGGAATTTGTGCCGCCCGAAGCAGAATCGAAGCCAGATTCCACCCTCCACTGGAGTTGCGGACCAGGTTCAAACTGGCGTCGTCGAAGTGAATACGGGATACTTCAAAGCGGCCTCGCCACAGCGACAAGAGCCGCAAGTAAGCGACCACGCTGCCGGAGTGAAGGATCGGCTCGGAGCCGAACTGAGGATCTTCTTCTACGGAAAAATCGGAGAACTCAAAGCCGGGCAGGGGCAGCAATCTCATCCTCACGGAAGAGATATGCACCTGCCGGCCAATGCTGCGGCTGATGCTGTTGGCAATCCGGTGTTGATAGCGATTGATGTTGACCAGCGGCGGCAGCACAAAAGCCACGACCGCCAACGCCAGCACAGCCAGAGGGATCCAGCGCCGTGGCGAAGGACGCTTCCGTACGCCACCCATGCTAACGGACCAGATGCAACGTCCGGCGCCAGCGAGTCTGATCGAAGAAGTGAAGGATCACGTGGGTATAAAACGAAATCTTGTCGCCCACTCCTTCTTTTTCATACTGGTTGTCCGGTTCGATAAAGGACCAGTAAACGAACAATGGGCGTCCGACAATGTTGGCTCGGGGCACGAATCCCCAATACCGGCCGTCGAGGGAGACGGTGCGGTTGTCGCCCATGGCAAAGTAGCGGCCCGGCGGCACCACAAGATCCTCACCCTGAATGTAGTTCGGCAGTTCGGCAGCCCAGGTCGGGGTTACATCGCCGCTTTGCGTTGGCGGCACGGCGGGAAAGTCATCGCGGTAAGGAAAATAGTTGCCATAGTCCGGCATCGCCGCTTGCGGTTCGTGCTGCGGCTGCCCGTTCAGAAAGACTACGCCGTTGCGCAGGTGGATATGGTCGCCAGGGATGCCGATGACACGTTTTACCAGGTAAAGGTCGGGCTCGCCGGGCTTGAAAAATACGATGATGTCGCCGCGACGGGGTTCCCGGTAGTAAACGAAGGGAGCCCACGAGGTACGGGGAGCGAGGGTAATACGGTCGACCAGCACGTGGTCGCCCACCAGCAGTGTCTTCTCCATGGACGACGACGGAATCTCAAAGTTCTGGAAGATGAACGTCAGGGCAAACAGCCCAATGACCAGCACAGTACAGATGGAAGCAAATGCTTCCAGCGGCGTCTCTTCCCTTGCCTGTTCGGTTTTAATCTCGGTTTCCGTAGCTTCCATGCTTGTGGCCAAAGTCGCCCTCACTCAGTGAATGACCCGGAACATGCGGCTCCAACGTGCGAAGTCCATCACGGTGTCGAGCGGGCTCTTCTCGTGTCCGAGTCTATCATCCGGCAGAGTGTTGGCATCGGTGGCCGATGGTTCATGGAGGGAGAAGTAAATGAAGAAAGGCAAGCCCACGACATTGGCGCGCGGGACAAAACCCCAGTAACGGCTATCGCGGCTGTGATTGCGGTTGTCGCCGAGCACAAAATAGAGCCCAGGGGGCACCACCAATTCGCCGTTCTGTACATCGTGGCGCATTTGAATCCACCAATGAGTGTCTACGCCAGGGTCGGTATAAAGCTTGGCGGGAAACTGATCGCGGAAGTTGTCCTGATAGGCGCCCTCGAAGACCGCAAAAGGCTCGTTTTGTTTTTGCCCGTTGATGCACACCACACCATTTTGCAGACGAATGTGATCGCCCGGAACGCCCACCACCCGCTTGACCACATGGTCGCTGGCATCTAGGGGGAAGTGGAACACGATCACGTCGTCGCGTTTTAGCTGCTCATAGGGCAACAGCCAGTGCCAGGCCCCAGGCGGTCCATAGACGGTTTTATTAACCAGCAGGAAGTCGCCTACCAGCAAAGTACGCTCCATGGATTCAGAGGGGATGCGAAACGGCTGGACCACAAACGTGAGCACAAAAAGGGCGATGACGATGATGGATAAGAGGGAGCGGAAGGTATCGAGCAGGTTGGGAAAGACGAGGTGGGCGTGGCTATCGTGCGCGGGCCTGTGGGGGATCGCAGGGGACCCCGCAGCCGCTACGC